>JAEZRC010000007.1 GCA_023440965.1 Bacillota bacterium | reverse complement strand
GAGCAAGCCATATATGACTTGCTCATTTTTTATGTGTGGAAGCTAATTGTTTTTAACAAGTGAGAAATCAGAAAGAGTAATTGATGAAATTGGTGTATCAACCCCATCAATCTTACCCATTGATACAATAAGTATGGCATTTTCATAAGCTACAATAGGCATTGTAAGGTTACTTTAACTTGCTTTTAATCACCAGCCTCAAGTCTGACATCAGATCTATCATACCATAACTAATTAATAGTAGCATAAAAAATCTGATTTTCTTGTGTTATTGTTATTGTTTGAGAACAAATTATCTCTTTATTTTTGTAAATCTTAACGAGTATTTGTGCATTCTCAACTATTTCCTGTTCGTTCAATGGTGACCAATAAAGTGTTGCTTCACTATTGCCTTTATATAGTTTTGCGTTATTAATAATTTTGCTGGTATTGATATTCCAAGAAATAAGAGAACCATTGTCAACGGATATTTCCATATCATAATCACTTGTGCTGGTACCGTCGGTCATCATAGTTTTAAATTCAAAAGGGAAGCCAGGAACGGAGCTCATTACAGGAGAATAACTAGGCAGCAACACTGATACATCAGGTTTCATTTTAACAGGTAATGTTTCATTAATATAATTAGCTGTTATAGTTTGACCTGACATTTTTGGTGAATATGCAACAATTACGATACCCTTCATCTCAGAAGTATTGCTAATTGAGCTGTTCGAAACATCCGAAGGTTCTTTCTGATTTAAAAAACTTGAATTGCGTAATAGAGTTGGTATGCATACTGCTAATATAAGGACAAAACTTGCAACGAAAGCAATTTTCTTATTATAGCTAATGCGATTCTTGGTATGCATATTATTTTTAAATATCTTAGCTTTAGTATCATCTATTAGGCTTTTTCTTGGCTTTAGATTTTCCTTAATGTTTTCAAAAAGTTTTTTACTCATAAAAATATTCTCCTTTAAGCTTTTCTCTTAACAAAATTCTTCCTCTTGTAAGTTGAGTCCTTATTGTAGAATGATTAATTCCTAATGTATGATGGATTTCATCAACTGACATATCTTCAAAATAGAATAAAAAGATTACTGTGCGATATTTTATAGGCAACTCAAGAAGGGCGTAATAAACATGGCTTTCTTCAAATGGCATTTCTACAGATAAATCATTATCAAGAGGTAATGTTTTCTTTTTCCATGAACTTGACCAAAATTTTTTACAGCACTTTAAAGTCACATTAATAAGCCATGCTTTTCTATGTTCTTCGTCATTAAAAGAAACTTTACTTTTAAAGTACCTAAAAAAAACCTCTTGAAAAATATCATCTGCATCAGAATTTGACCGCACTTGAGTAAGTGCTATTCTATAAACCATAGAAGAATACTTGTTTATTATTTCTTCAATCAAATCGTCCGTACGCAACGATTTTAAAGTCATATTTTCGCCTCCTTTTATATTAAATCCCACAAAACATAAAAAAAGCTACAATTAGAATATTTTATTTAGTTTATTAAATATTTCTAATTGCGCAATAATGTATTGGAGTGACCATTTATTTTAACTTGGCTGGTTTTTAACATGAAAAATTTAAATCAAAACAGAAAGGTTTTATATATTTTTGTATTAATATAAAAAATAAAAGCTTAAAGAAGATTTAAAAAACTTCTCAAAGCCTTTATTTACTTGGTGCGGGTAACAGGACTTGAACCTGCACAGTCTTGCGACCATTAGAACCTGAATCTAACGCGTCTGCCAATTCCGCCATACCCGCATATATTAAATTTGAATAATGTTGGCACAATAATGGTCGGAGTAGCGGGAGTTGAACCCACGGCCTCTTGCTCCCGAAGCAAGCGCTCTACCAAACTGAGCCATACCCCGATAATATGTTCCTACAAACGTTCATATTATTATATATGATTAATAATTACTTTAAAATAACTCAATTTATTATATCAAATTTTATGATGATTTTCAATATGTTTAAAACTTTTTTTTAATACATATTTAAAATTTGAATTAGAAATTATATTGTGATATACTGATTAATAGAATTTATTATTAAGGAGAATATATGAAAAAGCATAGGAAGAAAAATTATTTAGCTATATGGTTAATTATAATTATAGTATTAATCTTTGTGATTGGGGGGATTTTTATATATAGCAAATCGGGCAAGGGGAAAAAAGATTCATCTTCAATAAAGGATTCAAGCAGTGCTGTCGAAAGTAAAAACGATGATGCAATAATGGCATATTCAAATCTTAGTTATTTTAAGGATGAAAATATAAACAGATATATAAATTATAAGCAGAAAAATAAAAAGCTTTCATATGAACAGGCAATTTTGTACGTTAATATCGGTCTTGATAGAAGTTATTATACAAATACCTGTCAGGCTGTGAATTATTCAAGTATAAAAGCTCTGGTTAATAAATACTCTTATCTTCCAAGCACCTATGCACCGACTGATCTTGTGACTATTTCTGCACAGAACAGTACAAGAACAGTTTCCATGCGTAAGGAAGCTGCTCAGGCTTTTGAAAAAATGAGTAACGACGCAAGATCAAAGGGTTACATTATAAAAGCTCACAGTACGTATAGATCATATGAACAGCAGAAATCAATCTATAATAGTTATGTGCAGGATGATGGTCAGGCTGCTGCTGATACTTATTCAGCAAGACCAGGCTTCAGCGAACATCAGACGGGACTTGTAGCAGATGTAGTTGCATCAAACAGCACTGATATTACCGATTTTGATAAGTATAAGGAGAATAGATATGTCCTTGAAAACGCTCATAAGTTCGGGTTTATTGTGCGTTATCCAGTAGGGAAGGAGAATATTACAGGCTATAAATCTGAACCTTGGCATCTTCGTTATGTCGGAGTAGAAATTGCAACAAAAATCAAAAACCTTAATATTACCTATGATGAGTATTGTGCAAAATTTGAATGCTAATAAAAAAGCACTTCTGAAAAGAAGTGCTTTTATTTTACATTAACTTATCAAATACTTTTTATAGTAGCTTAGTATAACGTTATAAGCTTCTGGCTTTATATGTATTCCATCACCAGAGTTATATTCATCTTTGAGCTTTCCATCACTGTCTTCAAGAAGGCTGTGAATGTTGATGTAGAAGCAATCATCGCCAAGCTCTTGGGATATCTGTTTTATCTTTTGATTGAATTCATCAACCTGACTGCTTTCAAATTCAGCAGTATTAATTGGAGTTATTGAAATAAGCGCAAGCTTTGTGTTAGGGCAAAGCTGTTTTAGCTTCTCAATATTTTTTTTATATTCTTCATAAAATTCTGACGAACTTTTTTTTAGGTCATTCATGCCAAAACCAACGTATAGCATTTTTGGTTTGAAGTTTGAAAGTATATCCTCGAGTCCTTCATAATCGTCCATATAATAAAGATTATTATTAAACATTCCCTCTGCTGATAATCCTTTTTTGTAGATAACCTGTGTGACAGGAACTTTATCGTATGTAACATAACCCATAGTGATACTGTCGCCAAGAAAAACTATCTGATCAAATTTCGCATCTATTTTTATTTCATTGTCAGTTGTGCTATTTTCACTTGCATGTCCAAGATCAATAATTTTGTTTTCGTCCTGTTTAGTATATACATATATACCGCCTACAGCCAGACTACAGATTATTATTGTAATAAATACCGTAATAAAGTAACGTTTAATAATATCATCTCCATTTTTGCTCTATCCTTAATAATACACCACTTTTCAACTTATTTCAACACAGAAAAAACGCCAAAAATGCAAGTAAATTGGCGTTTTTAATTATAATATATTACGAAAACATTTAATTAGTTCTGATTATCCTTTGTTCTGATTTCAGCTCTCTTGATTTTTCCACCAAGAGTTTTTGGAAGTTCATCAACAAATTCAACAATTCTTGGATATTTGTAAGGAGCAGTAACTTTCTTAACATAATTCTGAAGTTCTTTTTTTAGATCTTCACTTGGCTTGTATCCATTAGCAAGAACGACTGTTGCTTTAACCACTTGTCCACGGATAGGATCAGGGGCAGCAGTGATTGCACATTCAACAACAGCATCGTGTTGAATCAATGCACTTTCAACCTCAAAAGGTCCAATGCGATAGCCGGAACATTTGATAACGTCATCATTTCTTCCGACAAACCAGTAATAACCGTTACTATCACGCCAAGCAACATCGCCTGTGTCATAGTATTTTCCACCAATATTTTTTTTCGTCAGTTCATCATCTTTAAAATAACCCGTGAAGAGTCCAGTTGGTGGATTGTTCTTAACATCCATCACAGCAATTGTACCTTCATCGCCGTCTTCGCATGGATTTCCTTCAGAATCAACAAGCTGAATGTCATATAAAGGCGAAGGCTTTCCTGTTGAACCAGGAATAGGATCAAACCACTGAAAGTTTGCGAGCATGACAGAGCTTTCACTTTGACCAAAGCCTTCACAAAGCTTTAGACCAGTAAGGTTATACCACTTTTTGAATACTTCAGGGTTAAGTGGTTCACCAGCAATACAACAGTGCTTAATACAAGAAAGGTCAAACTTTGTGATATCTTCCTGCAGCATAAATCTGAACATTGTCGGTGGCGCACAGAAGGTTGTTACCTTGTGCTTTGTAATCATTTCTAAAAGTTTTAGCGGCACAAATTTATCCATATCATAAGCAAATATAACAGCACCGCATATCCATTGACCATATATCTTTCCCCAACCGAATTTAGCCCAGCCGGAATCAGATACGCTCATATGAAGTTTGTTTTCCTGAACCTGCTGCCAGTATTTTGCGGTAACAATATGGCCAAGCGGGTATGAGAAGTTGTGCTGTACCATTTTTGGCATACCTGTTGTACCTGATGTGAAGTAAACAAGCATAATATCATCCCATTTGGTAGCTTCATCACCGGTTGGTCTCTCAAATGTATCAGGGAATTTAGCAGCTTCATCATTTAAGTCAAGCCATCCCTCACGCTTGTCAACAACAAGAATTCTGTTCCTTAGTGTAGTTGTTTCCTTTATTGCCTCATCAACCTGAGTCAGAACAAATTCATCATTAACACAGATGATTGTGCATATTCCAGCGGCATTTGCTCTATAAACAATATCCTTTTTTGTAAGCTGTAGTGAACCAGGTATAAGAATAGCACCAATCTTATGTAAAGCAGTAGCGCATATCCAGTATTCCCAACGTCTTCTAAGAATCAGCATTACAACTGAGCCTTTTTTAATGCCAATACTTTTAAAAAAGTTTGCTGCCTTGTTCGACATACTTTTTATATCAGAAAAAGTGAATTTCTTTTCTTCACCGTTGTCATTGCACCAAACAAGTGCGACTTTTTCAGGTTCCTGATCAGCCCATGCGTCAACTATATCAAAACCAAAGTTGAAGTTTTCAGGAACATTAACCTTATAATTATTTTTAAAATCTTCGTAAGAATCAAATTCCGTACGAGGTAAAAATCTATCTAATAACATATTAAATTCTCCTGTTTTTATTCAGCAATTACTGTTAAGAATCTTGCTTTTTGATTTCCGACACATTTTTGTCCATGCTTATGTGCAGGATTAAAATAAACTGAATCGCCTTCGTGAAGTATAATTTCTTTTCCTTCAAAAACCAAAGCCAGTGTTCCTTCAAGTACAAGATTAAATTCCTGTCCTGTGTGGGAAACAAGATCAGCATGGTCATCTGTAGGGTCAAGAGTGACAAGCAAAGGCTGCATTATTTTGTGCGCATATCTAAATGCGAGGTCTTCAAATCTATATCCTGGGTAACGGTTTATACTTTTACCGTCACCCTTTTTCACGACGTGATATGTATCTAATTTCGCAGCGACTCCTGTAATAATTTCAGTAAAGTCTACTCCGAATTTTGAAGCAATTTCATAAATGACGCTTATAGGAATGTTTTCGCCATTGTTCTCATACTCCATATAAGTATTAATATCAATGTTGAGCTCTTTTGCAAGATCTTTTGCAGAGTAACCACAGACTTCTCTGAGCTCACGGATTCTTAATGCGATTTCGTTAATTTCGTTTGGCATAATTATTCTCCTTAAAATAATTTTGACTGTATTTAATTATACCACACAGGGATATTTATGCAACAATAATTATAATTTCTGCAAGATTAATTCATAATAAACAGAAAATTGCCTAAAAATAAATAATGCAATATTTTAAAATTTGTAATAGTTGTTTTTACTGTTCATATAGATCTTATGTATAAACAAATTAAGATTAATATAAATATACTTTTTAGAAAATAACTATTTTTGTATAATTGTTGTTGATGCACAATGTACAGCAAGCTTTGATGAAAGCTATTATAATAAAAATAACGGCAGGGATTTACCTGCCGTTTTGTTTTCTCCTTGATATTATATAAGCCAGCACTGCAACAATCACAACGCAAGAGCCAGTGATAATATATAATGTGTAGTTTTTTCTTGTTTTTTCTACAGTATTATCAGCAACATCAACCCTTGAATCTAAATCAGATGTATTGCTTATTGTTTCCTTATCAGCTTGCTGAATGCTTAAATAATATATTTCTTTAATTTTTTCATCAAGGAGCTGTGATATAAGTATATGTCCCTTTGCATTAGGATGAATATCATATTTTGAAATGTTTGTGTAATTTGTTGCATCCTTGTTGAAAGCATTATAAACATCAATATAATAATATATCTGTTCGGATTTCCCATCATGTGTGCCAACGTTGTTTTCTCGTATAGTTTTATTTATATCAGCAAGTAAGGATTCAACAGCGTTATCAATAAATTCAATGTTTGTAGCATTGCTTAACGGATTGAATACTGTTTGAAATATTATCTTTGCCTTTGGATTTTGTTTTAAGATATAATCTTTTGTTGTAAGAAAACTATCTTTAAAATTTTTATTTGTGCTTGCTTTGGACTTTGATAACTCATCAGAAGTCAGATAAGATATGATATTTTTATAGACAGCCTTATCCTTTAAGTTGATGTTTTTTATATCATTGAAAGTGTAATCATCACCAAGACCTGTCGCTTCACCTATAGCCTTATAAAAGAATTGAAGAACATCGTTCCCACCAATTGAAATAATAATATAATCGGAGTTTTTCAGTTTATCATCATATTCGCCCGTCTTAAGCATTTCAAGCAGCTCGGCTGAGGTAAGCCCATCACTTGCAAGATTATAATATTCTGAAAGCGAATATTTTTCCTTAAGAATTTTTCCGTAGTTCATTACAAGATAGTTTTTTTCGTTGTATCCGTGCTGAGGAGAATCATGGTCATAACCTTCAAGTCCATAACCTGTTGAAATTGAATCTCCAAAAATTGTTATTTTCTTCGGATAATATTCAACTTTATTAGGTTCAGCCGATGTAAAAGTAACTATATTCGTTAATATAAAAACACATATAAAAATAATTCTTGATATTTTTTTCATAAATTACCTACTTTCTAAATGCAATAAGTTTTCGTCGTTTCTTTGCAGCAACCTTCATTAATTTATTTCCTGATGAAACCACAAGGATTCCCATAGCAAGTGCTCCAGCTACACCGAGCGTTTCAAGGAGCATATTAATGAATTCTGAGTTTTCACCTAATATACAATACTCCATAGTATAATACATCATTCCTCCCGGCACAAGAGGTATTATTGACGGAACAAGAATTACAGTAGCTGGAGTCTTCTCAATTCTTGCCAGAACTTCGGCATAAATTGCTGTGATTATTGTTGCAAAAAGATATCTTGTAATATCATCTTTAACGATAAGTCCAATAGCAATATATGCTCCCTGACTCAAAGCTCCGCCAAGTCCGGAATAAAACAGTTTTCGTCCTTGTATATTGAATATAATTCCAAAACAGATAGAACCTATAAAAGAATACACACATTCAAGAAAATAATTCATAGGAATTCTCCTAACCTGTTATACCAAATAAGGTCAGTGCAAGAGCAACACCAATAGCAATACCTATTGCAACAAGCATAGCCTCAATAAGCCTTAGTACTCCTGCGATAAGGTCGCCCATCATAAAATCTCTCATTGATGTTGTCAGAATAAGACCAGGAACAAGAAGCATTATAGTACCAATAATAATTTTATCATAATGATCAGCAAGACCAAATTTAACAAAAAGTATCGCAATTAGTGAACCAATTGAACTACAGATAATATTTATAAAAATTGTATTGGCTTGAAGCTTTGTTAAATTATCATAAAACATCTTTACAACAATACCACATATCATAGAAAAAGCAGCGTCTTTCAGATTCCCGCCAAAGAAAAGACAGAAAATTGCAGGTGCAACTGCATATGCAATTGTGTTAGCAAGCTTACTATAGGTTTTCCTTGTAAGGATAATTTTTATCATTTCATTAACAGTTGTTAAGTCGGGCGTATTATTGCAAATATATCTTGAAAGATCATTAAGCTTGTCCACTTTGTCAAGATCGGTTTCTTTTAGCAAAATATGCTTTGAAAGTGTATAGGAATCTTCATCTTCCATATTTGTAGTAACAATAATTGCTGAGGGAATAGCAAAAATCTCTGTGCTTGTTGCTCCGTAAGCTTTGCATATTCTGTAAATTGATTCTTCAACTCTATATATTTCAGCACCAAATTCAAGCATAAGGCTTCCTATTTTAATTGCTATTGGCAACAGATTCTTACTTTGCATTATGTTTTCCTTCAAAAATACAGTTTTTTCTTGATAATAAAGGCAAATTCAATTATAATTATTATAACCATATTTTTCGGGAGAATTAAAATGCTTGTAAATTTAGAAAACATAAATAAATTTTATAATGGTAATCAGATATTAAAAAATATAAGTTTTACTATTGAAGATAACGATAGAATAGGTCTTATCGGAATAAATGGCAGTGGAAAATCAACGCTATTAAAAATTATAACACAGAATGAAGATTATGATAAGCTTAATGATATTGAAAGTACATTTGCTGTTACAAGGAATAAAACGATAGGCTTTTTAAGACAGAACAGCGGGCTTGATAATACCAGAACAATTCAGGAAGAAATGATGCTGACTTTTTCTTCACTTCTTGATATTCATGAAAGAATGCGTGAACTTGAAGTTCTAATAGCTCAATATAATTCTGAGGGTAACAAAGCAGAATATGAAAAAGCCTCACATGAATATGCTGAAAAAAGTGCATATTTTGAAGCCTGTGAGGGTTATTTAATAGAAGTAAAAATAAAAACAATACTTAATGGTATGGGCTTTGGGAATATTCCGACCGACAGACTTATCAAAACTCTTTCTGGCGGAGAGAAAACGCGTCTTGCACTTGCAAAGCTACTTCTTGAAAATCCTGATTTACTTATCCTCGATGAACCTACAAACCATCTTGATTTTGATACATTGGTTTGGCTTGAAGGTTATCTTTCAACCTATAAAGGTGCTTTGCTTATTGTATCTCATGATAGATATTTTCTTGATAAAATCTGTACAAGAATATGTGAGATTGAACGTGGAAAATTAACATCTTTTAAAGGCAACTATTCAAGCTATCTTGTTTTAAAGGAACAGCTTGTTGAAAGACAGATAAAAGAATATGAACAGCAACAGTCACAGATTGCAGACTTAAATGATTATATACAAAAGAATAAAGTGCGTGCTTCTACTGCGAAAATGGCAAAAAGCCGTGAACATCAGCTTGAAAAAATTGAACTTTTAGAAAGACCAGTTACAACTAACAAATCATCAAAAATTAAGCTTGAGTATGATATTGTCCCACCAAAGGATATATTAAAGGTGAAAGACCTTCTTGTAAAAGTAGGTGAAAATGATAAAGAAAAAGTACTTGTGCCTTCCTTTAATCTTGAAGTAAAAAGGGGCGAAAAAGTCGCAATAGTAGGCCCTAATGGGATTGGAAAATCAACAATACTTAAATATATTCTCAACAGAATTTCAAGAGAAAAGGGAAGAATTGAATGGTCAATGAATGTAAAAACAAGCTATTTTGAACAGGAAAATACTCAGCTCAACTTAAATAATACTGTCTTGGAGGAACTTCACAGACGTTACCCACGCGAAACTGAACAGACCATGCGTGATATTCTTGCAAAGGTTCTTATGTTCGGAGAAAATGTTTTTAAGCCTGTTAGCGTAATTAGTGGTGGTGAACGTGCAAAGCTGTGTTTTGCAATTATGATGAAGGAACGTGGAAACGTTCTTATTCTCGACGAGCCGACAAACCATCTTGACCTTTCAACAAAGGAAATCCTTGAGGAAGCGCTGTATGATTACGACGGAACAATTATTTTTGTTTCTCATGACCGTTTTCTTTTAAATAAAATAGCAACTCGTATTATTGAAATTACACCTGATGGTGTAACTGAATATAAGGGTAATTATGATTTTTATGCTGAGGAAAAGCAAAAGGCTTTACTTGAAGAACAGAATTTTGAAAAGCCAAAAGCAAAGCCGACTGATAACAATGTCAAAGCATACAGGAGTAAGGAACAGCGTTCACTTGATGTAAAGAAAAAAAATGAAGTAAAGACCCTTGAAAAAGAGGTTGATGATTTACAGAATCAGATTAATGATATTGAGCAGGAAATCTTACTGCCTGAGATTTATACTGATTATCAGTTAATGAACGAAAAATGCAGCCTGCTGGAAGAATTGAAAAAAGAAATGAGTGACAAAGTTGATCTCTGGACAGAATTGTGTGAAGGATTAGAATAAAATTTGACATATTTGAGTTAAAGTGTTAAAATAGTATCATATTAAAGTAAAAACGGGGTACAGGAATGAAAAATTATGATTTTCCTATCCTGGGTGAAGAAAAAGAACTGCCGTTTTTTGTTATATCCACCGGATACTGTGATAATAATGACTTAGTATTTTCAAAAACAGGTTATCCTTTTTATCGCTTGTTCATTTGTACAAGTGGACAGGGAATATTAAAATACGATGGATATAATTATACAATAGCAAAAAACAACGCATTACTAATTCCCCCAGGCAAAAAATTTGATATTAATCAGACGACAAATTCCATAAGTCTGTATTGGGTTAATTTTCATGGTTCTTCTGCAGATTCTTTAATCAATAAGTATTTTAACTTTGATAACCCGATTATAAACATTGATGATATGAATATGGTAATGAGAATTTATGATAAGATAAGTAATTATAATACTGATGCTATTAATTACTTAAATATGAGTAATTCAGTTGATCTGTATATGCTTATTCTTGAAGTTCAGAAGCAACATAGCTTTTATAAGTATAAGAACAGAAGTGTAAAGTTAAACCAGCTTATGCCAATTATTGAATACATGAATAATAATATTGAAAAGGACATTACTCTTGATCAGCTTTCTGAAATAGGCGGGTTTACGCCACAGTATATATGCAGACTTTTTAAGGAATGTCTTAATTTAAGACCTTTTGAGTATTTTTCAAAAGTACGAATTGCATATGCAAAAAAAATTCTTCTGGAAACTGATCTTCACATAAACAAAATTGGCGAAAGTATTGGATTTTCTGATTGCAGTTATTTCTGTTCTGCATTCAAGAAGAGCGAAAACTGCTCTCCTGCTGAATTCCGTGAAATTAATAAATAAAATTAATACCTGTTTCGACAGGTATTTTTTTATTGCAGAAAAAATATCTAAAAATTCTTATATTATGTATTGACAAACAATATTATACGGTATATAATATAGAAAAAGATATAATACTATAATATTTAGAAAGCAGGTGATGTTTTGGCATTTTCAATCAGTTCAAGCTTACTTGATGCAATGGTACTTGCTGTAGTTAATATGGAGGATACCTACGGTTATAAAATAACTCAGGAAATACGAAAAGCAATGGATGTTTCAGAATCCACACTTTACCCAGTGCTTAGAAGGCTGCTGAAGGATAATTGTCTTGAAACATATGATATGTCTTATATGGGCAGAAACAGAAGATACTACAAGATTACTCAAAAAGGAATTCTTACGCTTGGCATCTACAAAGAAGAATGGAAGACTTATAAGACAAATATTGATAACATAATTCTGAACGGAGGAGAACAATGAACCGAAACGAATATCTGAACATTGTAAAAGATAATCTCAGCGCATTTTCAAGTGACGAAAGAGAATCTGCACTTGCATATTATAATGAATTTTTTGATGACGCCGGTGAAGAAAATGAACAGGCTGTTATAGCGAGTCTTGGTGATCCGAAAAAATTGGCAGAAACAATATTAATAGAAAGTGGAATTAATCCTGATTCTAATTCAGATTCACAAAATAATTCTTCTGCTGTATTTACACCACCACAGACAAATAAAAAACCTGAAAAGCCATCTGATCCTACAAGAACTCTTTTAATTATTCTATTAATTATTTTTACATTCCCTTTCTGGATAGGAATAGTAGGTGCTGCATTTGGTATACTCGTTGCAATTTTAGCAGTTTGCTTTGCATTTACTGTTGCATCCTGTGTAATAGCAATAGCTTGTCTAGCAGTAGGATTTGCTCAGTTGTTTGTTAATCCACCAGTTGGTATATTATTAATTGGCATCGGTCTTATTGCACTTGGGATATCATTATTAATTATCTTCCCAGTTATAAAAGCAGTTTTCAAAGGAATGTATTCAGCTTTCAAAGGAGTAGGACGTTTCTTTAAGAATCTTTTTAATAGACAGGGGGCATCAGCATAATGAATAAAAGATCTATTACTATTTGGATTTCCTGTATTATGATAATTGTCGGAATAATAATGGTTATAATAGGAGCATCACTTGGTGCAAGCTTCGGATATCTGGGCAATTATGATACTGAATCCTTTACACGTGATTATGCTCAGAAAATAAACACAGTTGATATTGAATATAATATAGGAAAAATCATAATTAAAAAGGGAGATCAGCTTAAAATTGTTGCTGATGAAGTCCGTAAAGGTTCAGTAAAAACGGATGTTTCCGGTGATAAGTTAATTATTGAAACATCTGAAGATAATTTTCCGTTTTATTATTCAAAAAAATCAGAGTTGACGGTATACATTCCTGATAATATTTCATATTTTTCAGTAAGAACAGGTATAGGTGAATTGAAAATATCTGACATTACAGCAGACGAAGTAGTTATTAAAACTGGAGTTGGAGAAGCATATATTAATAATCTTACCTCAAAGAAAACTTCAATTAAATCAGGTGTTGGAGAATTTAATATTAATAATTCCAACCTATCTAATATTGATTTGAAATCTGGTGTGGGTGAGGTTGATATTAATGCAAAAATTGACGGAGATTGTAAAATTAATGGCGGGATAGGAGATATTAAGCTTAATTTAAGTACTAGTATAGATGATTACAGATTTGATTTCTCGAATGGAATCGGTAACATTTCTGTAAATGGTTCTAGCTATAAACATTATAAAAACCATGACGGGGAATACTGTATGACAGTCAAAAACGGAATAGGTGATATAGAAATTGATATGGAATAGGAGGAATTTTAATGGCTAAGAAATTATATCGTGTTGAACAGGGAAAGGTTATCTGCGGTGTATGTGGAGGACTCGGTGAGTATCTGAATGTTGATGAGAATATCATCAGATTACTGTTTGTTATATTCGGATTAACCGGAACTGGAATAATTGCTTACATTATTGGAGCATTATTGATTCCACCAAAAAGTCAGACGTTTTAATAAAGAAAAAGGCACTTGTTTCAAGTGCCTTTTTTATGTTTCATTCTACTTCATCATATATGAAACATTATTCAAAACATGGCCAACTGTCTTCATAGCTTTTGTTGCTGTTCTTCTGACTTTTCTTTTCTGCCTTGGAGATGTGCTTGTCATTGCGTATGTTACTGCACCAACAGTAACTCCTAGTGTCATTCCTTTTATAAATGGACCCATACTCATAATCTATCCTCCTTGATTATTTTTATTAGTATTTGATTTATAAAAAATATTATCCTTAAAACAAATTCCCATTAAAAACAAAAAAAGCTAAAAATTTATTGAGATGAATGGCTTTTTATGATATAATATTTTTAACTTTAAAAATTTTGTAAAATAGCGGGGGATTATTTTGAATCCAAATAAAAAGGTTGCAGCAATTCATGATCTTTCAGGTATAGGAAGATGCTCACTTACAGTAATTCTGCCTATTCTTTCTGTAATGGGAGTTCAATGCTGTCCAGTCCCGACTGCTATATTATCATCACATACAGGCGGCTTCGGCGATGTTGTTTTAAGAGATCTTACTGATTATATAGTTCCTGCTCTTGATCATTATAAACATCTTGGCGAAGGCTTTGATTGTATATACAGCGGGTTTCTTGCTTCAACTGGCCAGATCGATCATTGCCTTGAATTTTTCAAAAACTACCCTGATTCACTAAAGGTTGTTGACCCTGTAATGGGCGATCATGGTAAATCATATAGAACCTGCACACCAGAGCTTTGCAGCAGAATGATTGAACTTGTTGGTATTGCCGATGTTATAACACCAAATCTTACTGAAGCTTCCATTCTTCTTGGAGAAAAATATCCAATGGCACCAATGACTTCTTCACAAGTAAAAAGCTGGCTTGTAAGATTATCTGAAAAAGGACCTCACATTATCGTAATGACGAGTATTACTCTTGCTAATGGTGAGAATGCTAACATTGGCTACGATAAGAATAATAATTCCTTCTGGAAGATTTCTTGTGATTATGTTCCGGTAAGCTATCCTGGATCAGGTGATATTTTTTCAAGTGTTCTTGTTGGTGGTTTGCTAAAAGGCGATAGTCTACCTATTGCAATGAACAGAGCAACAAGTTTTGCTGAGCTTGCAATAAAAACTACTTTTAGTTATTCAACTCAGCCACGAAACGGGATTATGATTGAATCCTGTTTAGGTTGGCTGGCACAGAATCAAACTTTCAGGGATTACGAAACTTTATAAGACATTTGGTTATTTGTGTCATTCTTTTAAGCATTGATACAAATAGTATTTTATGATATAATAGGTGAAATAATGTATAATCTTAATATTGTTCTTGTCGAGCCACAGATTCCGCAGAATACAGGAAATATTTCAAGAACCTGTGCAGTTACAGGTGCAAGACTGCATCTTGTTAAACCTCTTGGCTTTGATATTTCCGACAAGTCACTTAAAAGAGCAGGGCTTGATTATTGGGACAAGCTTGATGTAACAGTATATGAAAATCTTGAAGATTTTTTTAATAAAAATAAAGGTACTTTTTATTATTTCTCAACAAAAGGGCAGAATATATATTCTGAAGTTGATTATCCTGATAATTCCTATATTGTTTTTGGAAGAGAAGATAAAGGACTTCCTGAAGAATTGTTATATAATAATCAGGGAACCTGTGTGCGTATTCCCATGAAACCAGAACTTCGAAGTTTAAATTTATCAAATTCTGTCGCTATTGCAACATATGAGATTTTAAGACAGTGGAATTTTCCCGAACTTAATACTCAAGGCTTTTTAACGAAATATACTTGGAGGTAATTATGCAAAGGATAAAAATTATGACAGACTCAGCCTGTGATATTTCTGCTGATCTTGAAAAAGAGTATAACATTGATATAATGTGTTTTCCTATTATTATTGATGGTAAAGACTATATTGAGCGTGAAACTTTATCAAATGAACAGTTTTATAAGGCTTTGTCTACATCAATTGAAGCTCCTGTTACTTCTCAGATTACATCTTTCAGATTTCTTGATGAATATAAGAAAATATATAATGAAGGTTATAAGGAAATTATCAATGTTACCATATCATCTTCCGGATCAAATACATACAATTCGGCTGTACTCGCAAGGGATACCTTTTTTGAAGAAAATCCAGAAGCAAAAAGCTGCTTTAAAATCCACATTGTTGACTCATTATCCTATACTGCGGGTTATGGTTATGTTGTAGTTGAAGCTGCGAAAAAAGCAAGAAGAGGCTGTTCTTCAGAAGAAATTATATCATACCTGAAAGACTGGTTCTCTTGTGTTGAAATTTATTTTGCACCATATTCGCTTGAACAGGTTAAGCGCTCAGGCAGAGTTAGCTGTGCAGCAGCTTTCATGGGCGAGCTTTTAGGTCTCCGCCCGCTTATTCAGATGGTTGACGGTAAGTCGCACGTTCTTGAAAAAATAAGAGGAAATAAGAATATTATTCCAAGAATTGCTTCTACTGCCATAAAGAATATGATTCCTCAAACTCCATATATTATCATCAAGGGCAATGTTGATGACCATGCTATTGAGCTTGAAAAGGAAATGATTAAGAAAGTCGGCTATCCAGCTGAAATGACAATTCAAATAGGTGCAGCTGTTGCAAATAATGCAGGAGCGGAAGTAGCAGGTATCACAATAAAGGCAAATAAAAACAAGCAGTAATAGTTTTATTAGGAAATAAACAAAATATAATAATAAAATTTTAGTATTTTTTAGTAATTGGATATTGATTTAATTGTTATTATAGTTTAAAATAATATAGGTTGTTTATTTTTTAACAACTTGACAAAGTATTTTAATTATGAAAGGATGTCAGTATATGGCAGGACTTAATAAGGTTTCAGTAGATGATATCAACGTAAAAGGAAAGAAGGTTCTTGTTCGTTGCGATTTTAATGTTCCACTTAAAGATGGCGTTATCACAAACGACAACAGAATTACAGCAGCTCTCCCAACAATCAAGAAATTGATTGCAGATGGTGGCAAGCTTATTCTTTGTTCACACCTTGGCAAGCCAAAGAACGGCCCAGAAGACAAATTCTCACTTGCTCCAGTAGCAAAAAGACTTTCAGAGCTTCTTGGTAAAGAAGTTGTTTTTGCAAACGACGACACAGTTGTCGGAGAAAATGCTAAAGCAGCAGTAGCAGCAATGAAAGATGGCGATGTTGTTCTTCTCCAGAATACACGTTTCCGTGGTGCAGAAGAAACAAAAAACGGAGCAGATTTCTCAAAGGAACTCGCTTCACTTGCTGACGTTTTCGTAATGGATGCTTTTGGTTCAGCTCACAGAGCTCACGCTTCAACAGCTGGTGTAACTGATTATATTAAAGAAACAGCAGTTGGCTACTTAATGCAGAAGGAAATCAACTACCTCGGTAATGCAGTTGAAGTTCCTGAAAGACCTTTCGTTGCTATCCTTGGTGGTGCTAAGGTTGCTGATAAGCTTAATGTTATTTCAAATCTTCTTGATAAATGTGATACATTGATTATCGGTGGCGGGATGGCTTATACATTCCTTGCTGCAAAGGGATATGAAGTTGGTACTTCACTCGTTGATCTTGAAAAGGTTGATTACTGTAAGGAAATGCTTGCTAAGGCTGAAAAACTCGGCAAAAAACTCCTTCTCCCAGTTGATACAACAATCACAAAATCATTCCCTGATCCAATTGATGCTCCTATCGATGTAACAGTAGTTGATGCTGATAAGATTCCAGCTGATATGATGGGACTTGATATCGGAACAAAAACACAGGAATTGTTTACTGAAGCTGTTAAATCATCAAAGACTGTTGTTTGGAACGGACCAATGGGCGTATTTGAAAATCCAATCCTTGCAAAAGGAACAATAGCTGTTGCTAAGGCTCTTGCTGAAACTGATGCTACAACAATCATTGGTGGTGGTGATTCAGCAGCAGCAGTAATCCAGCTTGGCTTTGCTGACAAGATGTCACACATCTCAACAGGTGGCGGAGCTTCACTTGAATACCTTGAGGGTAAAGTTCTCCCAGGTATTGCTGTTATTGCTGACAAGTAATAAACTTTAAGGCAGGCATTTTGCCTGCCTTTTTTAAGGATATTTAATATTACATTTTTAAGGAGATTTTTTAAAATGAAAAAAGAATTAAGAAAAGCTATTATAGCCGGAAACTGGAAAATGAACAAAACACGTCCTGAGGCAAAGGCTCTTATCGAAGCTTTGAAGCCTTATGCTGAAAAAGCAACTTGTGGCGTTGTTATATGTGTACCTTTCACAAATCTTGAAACAGCTGTTGAACTCACAAAGGGCACAAACATCAAGGTCGGCGCACAGAACTGTCACTTTGAAAAGAGCGGTGCTTTCACAGGTGAAATTTCAGCAGAAATGCTTACAGAACTCGGCGTTGAATACGTTGTTCTCGGACATAGTGAAAGAAGACAGTACTTCGGTGAAACTGATGAAACAGTAAACAAGAGAACAAAAGCTGCACTTGCTGCTGGCTTAAAGCCAATCGTATGTGTCGGTGAGCTACTTTGGGAAAGAGAATGTAACATCACAGAAGAAGTTATCGCTCGTCAGATTAAACTTGACCTTTTTGATATTACAGCTGAAGATTTAAAGAAAATTGTTATTGCTTACGAGCCAGTATGGGCAATAGGAACAGGCAAGACAGCTTCAGATGAACAGGCTGAAGAAGTTTGTGCTTTCATTCGTGAAACACTTGCAAAAATTTATGATAAGACAACAGCAGATGCTGTTACAATTCAATACGGTGGATCGATGAATCCAAAGAATGCTGCTGGACTTGTTGCTAAAGAAAACATTGACGGTGGACTTATCGGTGGTGCTTCACTTAAGGCTGAAGATTTTGCTGTTCTTCTTGACGCTGCATCAAACGGTTAATAACATATTAAAGGAGCATTAAAATGACTAAAAGTGAAATTGCAAAGAAAATATATGAGCTTGCTCACATAACAGGTGAATTCAAGCTCCGTTCTGGACAGATTTCAAATGAATATTTCGATAAATATCTTTTTGAAGCAAATCCAGTTGTTTTAAAGGAAATCGCAAAGGAAATGGCACCACTTGTCCCAAAGGACAGCGATGTTATTGCTGGTCTTGAAATGGGCGGTATTCCAGTTGTAACAGCTATTTCTTTCGAAAACGGTATGCCTGCTGCTTTTGTAAGAAAAAAAGCAAAGGAATACGGAACCTGCAAGCTTGCTGAAGGTGCTGACGTTATGGGAAAGAAAGTGTGCATTATTGAAGATGTTGTAACAACAGGTGGAGCAATTATTGATGGGGTTCGTGAACTTCGTGCAAGAGGAGCAATTGTTGATACTGTTATCTGCGTAATTCTCAGGAATGAAAAAGCACACGAAATTCTCGGTGAACACGACCTGAAGCTTATTCCTGCATTCACTATGGAATATATCAAAGCACAGGTTAACGAATAAGGAGCAATTTATGAGTAAAAAACCTTTAGCTTTTATTATACTAGACGGCTATGGCAACAATCCTGAAACTTACGGAAATGCGATAGCTGCAGCAAACACACCATACCTCGACAAGCTTTTTGCAACTTGCCCTCACACATTGGTTGGTGCAAGTGGTATGGATGTTGGACTCCCTGACGGTCAAATGGGAAACAGTGAAGTTGGTCATACAAACATCGGTGCTGGCAGAATTGTTTATCAGGAGCTTACAAGAATTACAAAGTCAATCAATGACGGTGATTTCTTTAATAATGAAACTCTTAATGCAGCAATAGAAAACTGCAAAAAGAATGATTCAGCTCTTCACGTTATGGGACTTCTCTCTGACGGTGGAGTTCACAGCCACATAACTCACCTTTTCGGTATTCTTGAACTTGCTAAGAAAGCTGGACTTACAAAAGTTTATGTACATTGCTTTATGGACGGTCGTGACGTTCCACCTTCAAGCGGTAAGGATTTTGTTGAGGCTTTAATGGCTAAAATGAAAGAAATCGGTGTTGGTGAAATTGCAACAATCTCGGGCAGATACTATGCAATGGATAGAGATAACCGTTGGGATAGAGTCGAAAAAGCATATAATGCAATGGTTTTAGGCGAGGGTGATTATTTTGAAAACCCTGCTGATATTATGACAGCTTCATATACTGATAATGTTACAGATGAATTTGTTGTACCTGCTGTATGCTCAAAGAATGGTAAGATATCAGCAAATGACAGCGTTATTTTCTTTAACTTCCGCCCTGACCGAGCAAGAGAAATCACAAGAACATTTGTTGATGATGATTTTAAAGGCTTTGATAGAAAGAACGGAAGAGTCCCATTATTCTTTGTTTGCTTCACACAGTATGATGCAACAATGCCAAATGTAAGTGTTGCATTCAAGCCACAATCACTAAATAATACTTTTGGTGAGTATATCGCAGAAAAAGGACTTTCACAACTCAGAATAGCTGAAACTGAAAAGTATGCTCACGTAACATTCTTCTTCAATGGTGGTGTTGAAGCTCCATTCAAGAATGAAGACAGAGCACTAATTTCTTCACCAAAGGTAGCAACTTATGACCTCCAGCCTGAAATGAGTGCTTATGAGGTTGCTGATGAAGTAGTGAACAGAATTAATTCAGATAAGTATGATGTAATCATTCTTAACTTTGCAAACTGTGATATGGTTGGACATACAGGCATTTTTGATGCTGCTGTAGCAGCAGTTGAAGCTGTTGACAAGTGCGTTACTAAGACAGTTGATGCACTTTTAGCAAAAGGTGGCGTAGCCCTTATTACTGCTGACCATGGAAATGCTGACCAGATGTATGAAGCTGATGGTTCACCATTCACGGCACACACAACAAACAAAGTACCACTTATATTGGTTGGTATGCAGGATAAGGGACTTAATGATGATGGAGTTCTTGCTGATTTAGCACCAACAATGCTTGAGATTTTAGGCTTACCTCAGCCAGAAGAAATGACAGGAAAGTCACTTGTTAAATAAATTGTACTTAGTCAATATCTAATAATTAATTTAAAATAATGCAATTAGACCGCTTTCGAATTATTCCGAAGGCGGATCTTTTTAGGTTTAAATTAACAATTAGAATATAATTTTTCAATTTCACAAAGCAAATGAGTACGGCATATAATGTAAAAGATGGTACTGAGATTACATATCCTGATGAAAGGAGGGGTCTTATGTGCTGTCGTAGACGTTGCTGCAGAAGCTGCCGTTCTTGCTGTTGTTGTAGAAGCTGGCGTTCTTGCTGTTGTAGTAGATGCTGCTGATAAATGTATCTAAAGAATATTAATTAATAATGTGGACAGTCACTTTTAAGGTGACTGTCTTTTTTATATTATTTTAAAATATATTTATAATTAAAAATTATTTTGAAAAAGTTATTGACATACATCACATCGTGATATATAATAATTATATCACAAAGTGATATATAACATTATGATATAGGAGAGCGACATGAATATCGAAACAGTAAGAAAAAAATTTACGCCAATGAGTGAAACCATGCTTTATATTTTAATATCACTTGTTGAGGAACGACACGGATATGGAATAATGCAACATGTTAAAGAAATTACCGCTGGAAGAATTATATTAGGTGCTGGAACAATTTATCAGACTCTTGTTAAGCTTGAAAATGGTGAACTTATAAAACCTACCGAGGAAAAGGACAGAAAAAAGCTTTACATTGCGACTGAAATGGGAAAGCAGATTTTACTTGAGGAGAAAAACAGAATTACTGAAATTTCAAAGAATATGGAGGGACTTTTATGATAAAATTAATGTCGTCATTTATTCATCCTGTTCCAGCTGAGTATGAAGAGTGGCTTGAAGACTTAGCGCAGAAAGGTTATCATCCAAAAAAATTTACTCAATGGAGCACAACCTATTTAAAATTTGATAAAAGTGAGCCTAAGAAATACCGTTATGTTCTTGATATTCAACCTTTTGTTAAGAAAGATTATTTTGAAACCTACAAGGATTTTGGGTGGGAACTTTGCGGACAAATGGCAAGTACATACTTGTGGCGAATGGAATATACAGACGAACGTCCTGAATCATTTTCAGACGAGACAGCCCGTGAAGATAGAAACTTACGATTTGTAAAAGCAGTTTCATTTTCTTTTGTTTTATTTTTAGTAACTTTCCTGATTACATTGGTATGTCTGGTATTAACATTCAAAAAATGCACAACATCTGATTTAGTGCAGTATATTCTTGCACTTATTTTATCTGGAGGTTTACTATCATACATTGGCTTTGCGATGATGAAGATAAAAAAGAGTAAAAAATAATCGTATTGATAAAATATAAATATGGAGGACAAAATGAGATATTACGGTGTTGGATTATATGTAAAAAACAGTATAGAAGCTGTTGAGATGTACAAAGAAGCTTTTTCATTAGAGCTTGGCTATCATATGCTGAATCCTGATGGTACATATTTTCACTCTGAATTATTAAGTGGTGGTAAAGAAATGTTTTCAGTTGTTGAATCAAGTGAATCAAAGTGTACAGCCAATCCAGTTCAAATTGGTGTTACATTTGATGATAAAGCTCAGCTGCTAAATGCTTTTGATATTTTAAGCAATAATGGTAATGTAATGATGGAAGTCGGTGAATTGCCATGGAGTCCATGTGCCGCAGAAGTAATTGATAAGTTTGGTATAAGGTGGTATTTAACAATACCTCAAAATAGGCCGCCAGAAACTTTTAAGGCTGAAGATTATATAAATAAATAGCAATGAAAACCTCAGAAGTTTAATCTTCTGAGGTTTTTTTAACCATAACAACAAATTCATTTTTTCGATAATCCTTAGCATTGACAGAGAGTGAAAACAGCATTGAAGCAATCTCATCCAATTCAGCCTGTCGTTTTGCACTATCATTAAGCTTTGAAAGATCCATTAATGAAGTTGACACAGGAAAGTCTGATTTTTCTTTAAACTTCGCTAAAATCTCACAACCTTTATCATTAAAAGCAAGTATTCTCGCATATTGAGGTAAGGTATATAAATCATCGGCAGTAATTCCCATTAGTGCGTATGAAATTACCCTTCGTATCCTTGCGAGAGTAAAGCATTTTGTTTTTGTCAAATCGAGAAGTTCACTGTATGAGTTTGCCTTCCTACAGGAAGTGTAAAGCCTGTCGGACAAGCCATTATTAGCATCAGGGAGAAGTGCAAGCTCATCCTTTGTCATTGATAAAAGCTTGTAGAAAATTATATTATCAATTTTTCTTATGTCAGAAATTCTATCTTTACTAATCTGTTCACTTATTGCCTTCTTGCACATATCAGGAATAAAAGCAGATATATCCTTATTCGACTTGATTGATTCTCTTATCATTGAAGCACTTGCAAAGTCATTGTTGGAATCAAGACTGTCATGTTCAACATCTTTTCGGGTTATTGTAACAGGCCTGATTCTGCTTTGGTAAAAATCAAGTGCTTTGATATATTCAATTCCAAGAGTATTGTTTGGTGAAGAAAATACGTCGTAAATTTCTTCTCCGTAATCTTTTTTGATAATATCAGCAACAGCAGATGGGTATGATATACCTTGGGAAATCAGTTTTGAAACTTCAACGTGACTTTCGACTTCTTTTGAAGCGTCAGCAGCTTTTTTAAGAAGTTCAATATCTCCACATTCAGAACCAAACGAAAGCATATCAACAACGCCAAGCTGATTTAATATATAAATTCCACCTTTTGAGAAAAATTCGGCTGAAGAAACCGAATATGGAACAGGCAATTCAATAACAAGATCTGCACCGCATTTTACAGCAATTTCAGCCCTTATATGTTTGTCAACTAATGCAATTTCACCACGCTGAACATAATTTCCGCTCATTATTGCAATAATATGAGTGGCTCCTTTTTTTCGTGTTTCCTGAAGCTGAAACATATGACCATTATGAAAAGGATTATATTCACATATTATTCCTGAAATTATCATGCATTAATCCTTTCTCATTTTAGATTAATATTTTGTGAAAATTAATGATTTTTAACAGTTTTCCTTGCTTTTTAATTCTATTTGTAATAATATAAAATAATGATGTAAATGTCAAGCATATTTGGAGGGAAAGAATAAATGAGAATTCTTGTTGTCAACGCAGGAAGTTCATCTTTAAAGTATCAGCTTATTGATATGGAGAATGAGCAGGTTCTTGCAAAAGGTAATGCTGAAAGAATCGGCATTGACGGGAAAATAACACACAAAACTTTCGACGGACGTCAGTATTCATGTGAATGCGATTTTCCAACTCATACTGAAGCTTTTATGAAGGTTGTTGATTGCCTTACAACTGGTGATGCAAAGGTTATCGATAGTATGAAGGAAATTTCAGCAGTTGGTCATCGTATAGTACAGGGCGCTGAAGTTTTTAATAAAACTACAATTGTAACAGATGAAGTTATTGATAAAATAGATTCATTGTCTGAACTTGCACCTGTTCATAATCACCCACATGCATTGGCTTTAAGAGCTTGTAAGAGTGTTTTGCCTGAAGGTGTACCACAGGTTGTTGTATTTGATACAGCATTCCACCAGACAATGCCTGAAAAAGCTTTCATGTACGGACTTCCATATGAATGCTATGAAAAACTTCATGTACGTAAATATGGCTTCCACGGAACATCGCACAGATATGTTTCAGGCGAGCTTGCAAAAATGCTTGGTAAGAATATAGAAGATTTGAAGATTGTTAGTTGTCACCTCGGTAATGGTTCATCAATCTGCTGTATTAATGGCGGTAAGTCGGTTGATACATCAATGGGCTTCACACCACTTGACGGTTTGATTATGGGGACTCGTTCAGGTGCTGTTGATGCTTCTGCCGTAACATATGTTTCAAAGAAGCTTAACCTTTCACCATCAGAAATGAGCGATTATCTTAATAAGCAGAGCGGATTCCTCGGTGTTACTGGTATTTCATCTGATAACCGTGATATCACTGCTGCGGCAGAAGACGGTGACCATCAGGCACGTCTTGCTGGTGAAATTCTCCGTTACCAGATCAAGAAATATATAGGTGCTTATTCTGCAGTGATGAACGGACTTGACGCTGTTATTTTTACAGGTGGTATTGGTGAAAATGCATGGGATGTTCGTGAGGATGTTTGTGCAGATATGGATTTCTTCGGAATTAAAATTAATAAAGAACTTAATAAAGAAATGAACGGAAAGCTTTGCAAGATTTCAGAAGAAGGTTTAAAGACTCAGGTATGGATACTTCCAACAAATGAAGAACTTCTTATTGCGAGAGATACATTAGCTTTAATTTCAAAATAAGTCTTAACAAGTAATTTATCAATAATACTCTCAATCAACATTGGGAGTATTATTTTTTATGAAATTGGGTTGATATTCCATATATATATCTTTCTTTAAAGAAAGTGGGAAAATAATGCCCTTGCCGAATCTTGTCTTAAGTGTATCACTTACTTCTTCGAGCTTTTCAGCATTTTCAATTTTTCTGTTATCGTCAAGGAAGTTAAGTTGTTTTTCGGCCCGGCTGTCGGAAAGATTTATAGCACGTATCCCAATAGCACGCACATCAGTTTCCCACTCATAATTATTTTTAAAAAGTTCAAATCCAGCCTTGCACAGATAAAGTGAAGATCGTACGGGTGAATACACATGCATCTGATATTCTGTCATATGCATATCAGGAGTTTTAATGCTTATCTGAACACCATTTGCGGAAAGATTATTTGCCCTCATTCTTTCGCAAACATTCTGTGAAAGCCTGTACATAACCCGCCATACATCATCGTTGCTGGCAAGGTTATATGGACAGGTTGTGCTGTTCCCGACGCTTTTGATCTCACGGCAATAGCTTTGATGGTGAACGGGTGAATCATCAAGTCCGTTTGCATATCGCCATAAATACACTCCACATATTCCAAAATTTCTTTTTAGAAAATCAGGCGAGGTGTTAGCAAGTTCCCCAATGGTGTTTATAGAGTACTTTTTTAACCTTGCATTTGTGGAACGTCCTATTCCTATCAGATCAGAACAGGGAAGCTCCCATATCTTATTTTTAAAATTTTCATAAGATATAACAGTAATAGCGTCAGGCTTTTTCATATCGCTACCAAGCTTTGCAAATATTTTGTTAAAGCTAACTCCTACTGAAATGCAAAGCCCAAGCTCTGATTTTATTGTTTCTTTAATTTTAAAAGCTATGTCTTTTCCATTGCCGAAAAGCCTCGCTGAGCCTGTTACATCAAGCCAGCATTCATCAATTCCAAAGGCTTCAATATTGTCGGTGAATCTTGTGTATATTTCATATGTCTTTCTTGAATATTCCTCGTACAGATTAAAATGAGGAGGAACTATAACAAGATTTCTGCATTTCTGCTTAGCTTGCCATATAGGTTCGCCTGTTGAGACTCCGGTTGCTTTTGCAATATCATTTTTAGCAAGAACAATTCCACGTCTGTCCTCAACACTTCCGCATACTGCAACAGGATATTTTTTAAGATCGGGGTTAACCTTACATTCGACAGAAGCAAAAAAATTATTAAGGTCACAATGCAAGATAGTTCGCATTATATATCATCTCCGAACAAATGTTCTATTAAATATTATAATAGCACATACGTTCGATTTTGTAAATAAGAATTTTAATTTTTTTCGGAGTAATAATATGAATAAAATCGACAAAAAATTTATGTTTGTTTTGTTATCCTTTGTGATAGTAATAGGACTTATAGCAATAACAGTATCAGTATGCGTTAATTCAAAATCAAAAGTTACTTTTACTAATGGAACATCAATATCAGACTCAAGTCAGTTACACGAAGATACATATATTTTTCCTGCCGATTTAAATACAGTAACAAAAGAGCAACTAATGCAGATTGACGGAATAGGAGAGAAAACAGCGCAGAAAATTATTGATTACCGAATAGAAGCAGGTGGGTATAAAAATATCGAACAACTTCTTAATGTTGATAGCATTGGTGAGAAAACTCTTGAAAAGCTTAAGAAATATCTATATGTATTAAACTCAGCCGATAACTCTTCTTCAACATTAGATGCAGACAGCAAAAGTTCAAAACCTACTGCTGAAAAAAATATTGTGAATTATCCTTTGGATATAAATTTTGCTACATATGATGAACTTGTTACTTTGTCAGGCATAGGTGATGACAAAGCAAAAAGGATAGTGAGTTATCGCCAGACTAAAGGTTATTTTTATAGCATAGAAGAAATTATGCTTGTTGATGGAATAGGACAGAAAACTTTTGATGGAATTAAATCAAAAATAATAGTAGACGTTAAGAAATTACCGCCAAAGCAACAGATTACTACCATAACTTCAACAACCACAGCACCAGCAGTAACAACGGAAATACCTTTAAATTCTGTTAATGTTAATACTGCTACCTTTGAAGAACTTATGAAAATTCCAGGTATAAAAGACTATACAGCCAAAGCAATTATCTACTATAGGAGTCACGAGGATTGTAGGTTTAAAGAAATAGAAGATGTCGACATGGTATTGTCGGTTGAGAAAACAAATCAGTATCAATTAATAAAAAAATACTTAAAAATATAGCACCCTATACTTATAATGTTTTTTACTATAAAAAATCTGCCGGAGTTTTAAGTTCCGACAGATTTAATTTTACTTATATAGCTTTGTTTATTGCACTTACCAATGCATTGACCGACGCTGTGATAATATCGTTGTGCATACCAGCACCCCATACAACCTTTTTGTTTTCAAGCTCAATTCCCACATAAGCAACAGCTTGTGATTTTGAAGATTTTTCAAGAGCATGCTCAGTGTATGTTACAATAGAAAAATCAAAACCTACAGCTTCCTTGAGTGCATTACTGCAGGCATCAAGACGACCGTTTCCTGAAGCAACATATTGCTTGTTTTCACCTTTGAAATTAATATCGACAGTTGCCTCAATATCACCCTTCTGTGCGTAGTGAGCTTCAGTAACAGAAAGCTTGTCGCTGATATTGATGTAGTTGGTTTTGAATATGCTGTGAATCTCATCAGGCAGAAGCTCTTTGTGCTTTTCATCTGAAATGCCCTTGACAAGATAACCAAAGTCCTCGCGCATTTTTGGTGGAAGGACAAAGCCGTATTTCTGCTCAAGCAGGTATCCGATTCCGCCTTTGCCTGATTGGCTGTTGATGCGGATGACATCGCCATCGTATTCACGCCCGATATCCTTAGGGTCAATAGGAAGGTAAGGAACAGTCCAGTATCTGCAGTCATTTTCCTCACGCCACTTCATACCCTTTGCAATAGCATCCTGATGTGAACCAGCAAAAGCAGCAAAAACAAGTTGACCACTGTATGGCTGTCTTTCATATACATGCATTCTCGTGAGAAGTTCATAAGCTTCAATAATTTCAGGAATATTAGTGAAATCAAGTTCAGGATCAATACCCTGTGAAAACATATTCATGGCAAGAGTAATAATATCAACGTTACCTGTACGTTCCCCATTACCGAAAAGTGTTCCTTCAATTCTATCAGCACCAGCAAGCAATCCCATTTCACTGTCTGCAACACCACAGCCCCTGTCGTTATGCGGATGAACTGATACGATGATATTCTCACGGCTGTTAAGATTATTACACATGTATTCAATCTGACTTGCATAAATGTGTGACATTGAAACCTGAACAGTACCAGGCAAATTTATAATGATTTTATTATCGGGTGTCGGTTTCCATATGTCAATAACATTATTGCAGATTTCAAGGGCGAATTCCATTTCAGTTCCTGTAAAGCTTTCAGGTGAATACTCAAATCTGAAGTTGCCTTCAGTTTCATTTTTATATTTATTTAAAAGCTTTGCACCCTCAACGGCTATATCAATTATGCCTTGCTTCGATTTCTTGAAGACTTGTTCTCGTTGTGCAACAGAAGTCGAGTTATAAAGATGAATAATCGCATTCTTGCAACCCTTAAGCGCTTCAAAGGTTTTCTTAATAATATGTTCTCGTGATTGAGTCAGAACCTGTATTGCCACATCATCAGGTATTAAGTTCTGTTCAATAAGTGCTCTGCAGAATTCATATTCGGTGTCCGAAGCGGCAGGGAATCCGACCTCAATTTCTTTAAAACCAATTTTTACAAGTAACTTGAAAAATTCGATTTTTTCTTCAAGACTCATCGGAATAATCAAGGATTGATTTCCGTCGCGAAGATCCACACTGCACCATGTCGGGGCTTTATCAATATAAGTTTTTTCTGCCCATTTCATCGACATTACTGGTGGTGTGAAAAAATTTCTGGTGTATTTGCTGTAGTTCATAATAATACCAACCTTTCAAAAATTATAGTTGGAAAAACAAAAAACCTTCATCTCCATGTTTAAAACATAGAGACGAAGGTAATAAATTACTTCCGTGGTACCACTCTTATTGACGTTAAACGCCCACTCACACATCTGACAATGCGTTTCTCTGTAACGGGAGATACCGTTTGCACCTAATCTTTATAGTTTCGGCACAACTGCTCAAGGATGAGTTATAACCATATTACAATACTGCCTTGCACCAAACAGCAGTTCTCTGAAATTGCTCTATAGTTTTTTTTCCTATCATTGCATTTCCAACTTGAGAATATTATATGCGATAAAAATATTTTTGTCAATATGTTTTATAAAAAATAAGTTTAGTATTTAGAAAATATATGAAACAAAAATGTGCAAGTGCATAAATAGATAATTAATATTTTAATTATTGATGTCTATAATATGAAAAGCTTTAAATTGTGAAAAAAAGGTCGGGTAAAGTGTTGACAAATCATTTTGACCGTAGTATAATATAAAAGCTGTCACACAAGATGATAACAAAACAATGGAAATCGGGGCGTAACTCAGTTTGGTAGAGTGCTTGGTTTGGGACCAAGATGCCGCAGGTTCAAGTCCTGTCGCCCCGACCACTTTAAAATTTTTAATATTGATTATTGACAATTTCAAGTGACTATGATATAATATATTTCGTCGCAATTCTACAAAGTAAGCTGGTGTAGCTCAGTTGGTAGAGCAGCTGATTTGTAATCAGCAGGTCGGGGGTTCAAGTCCGTTCACCAGCTCCAAATTAAAGAGCAGATATATTCTGCTCTTTAAAAAATTTAATATGGGAGAGTTCCCGAGTGGCCAAAGGGGGCAGACTGTAAATCTGTTGCTATTTAGCTTCGATGGTCCGAATCCATCCTCTCCCACCAAAACTTAAAAACTTATTGATGACTCAATAAGTTTTTATTTTTAGTATTTAAAATATAATACGCGAATAATTGTTCAGCGTGAAATCTTAATTGGTTTCACGTTTTTTTATTAGGTTAATAATCATAAAACACATATATGACAAGCATAATATAAATTGACTTAATACATAATATATGGTATATTATAGAAAAAATATATGAGGTAAATATAATGAAAAAGAACGAAACAAGGTTATACAATATGCTTTTCCCCATATGGTTATTTTTCGTTTTACCTATTGCGTGGATAGTTGTTTTACCTGGCAATTTTATTATCGACTTGTTGGTAATTGTAATAGCTATGAAAATAATAAATATACAGGATATAAAACATAATGCCAAGAAAATTATAATTCGCACGTGGCTTTGTGGTTTTGTAGCTGATATTATCGGAGCACTGTTTATGGTTGGTGTTTCAAACATTGAAGCTGGTGATGGGTGGTACAATAATGTTGTTTATCCGATTCAGAACAATCCATTTCTTACAATATCAGGTTTTTTATTTACAACATTAGCAGCATTGATATCAGCAATTATTATTTATGTGTTGAATTATAAATTCTGTTTCAATAAATCAAACCTTAATAAATCCCAAAAGAAAAAGCTTGCTCTTTCACTTGCAATTTTCACAGCTCCATATCTTTTCTATGTTCCATCACAGGTTTTATTTTAATTAAACAAAACATCCTTCACAATGTGCGAGGGAGGTTCTGTTGACAATTTTATATCAGAGTAATATATTATTATATATAAATTATGTTACTTATTCAAAGATAAAAACACAGTTCCGGTTGGTAGTCCGGACGCAGTAAAAACTGTCAGTAACCTGCCTCCTTGGTTGTCCGTTCTTTGAAAGCATTTATTAAGGAGGTACCCTATGGCAACGACATTTTCTAAAATTACAGTTATGTTTGATGAACTATTCTGGATTGCAGTTTTTGAGCGTGAGCATTGCGAAAAGTATGAAGTGTGCAAAATTACTTTTGGTGCAGAACCAAAGGATTATGAAGTTTACGAATACTTTCTCAAGAATTATAGCCGTTTGTGTTTTGGGGAGTCTATCAGTTCTGTGAAAGAAGAAAAGCACATTAATCCAAAACGTATTCAAAGGGCTATCAATAAGCAATTACAGAATAAGGGCATTGGCACAAAAGCACAGCAAGCTTTAAAGCTTCTGCAGGAAGAATGGAAATTGCAAAAGAAAACAGTTTCCCGCGAAAAGCGTGAAGAAGAAAAAGAGCTTAGGTTCAGATTGCGTCAGGAAAAACGAAAAGAAAAGCACAGAGGACATTAACCTCTGTGCTTGCTTTTTTAATATAATCTCTTGATATCTTCAATGACATTCTTGCAGGTAACATCAACTTTGTCATAATCCATTGCTTTGATATAAAAAGCCTCAATATCATCGTGAACAGTTTTTGCATTTGAAAGTGCACTTATTGCCTCACAGATTATATCGTCGCAGGCCTTATTGTTAAAAGAGAGTCTCTGCTTCTTCTGAGATATCAATGCCTTGTCATAAAACCTCTGGAAGTTTATTATGTTGGCATCAGGAATATCATTATTGTTAATAGGTGTTGATGAAATGAAAGCTGTCTTTAATGATGGAATAAGAAGATGTTCATATACTGCAGGGGAGAGCAGTGTACATTCACTTATAACAACATCAAAGCCCTTCATTGTCGCAATAGTAGCAAAATCACGAAGCAATAAATCTGAACCGGCAAAATACGTATCATTGAGAACATATATATTATCATAATCTTTTGTGGTATCAAGTAAAGTAACATATCCATCAGGTGTCAGGGCTGAAAGCTGTGAAAATTCTGTTGAGCCGTCAGTGAGTTTTGTTTTTGGGAGGACTTTTGTGGCAAGTCTTTCAATGAAAGCTTCAAGCTTTTTGTAATTCAATGCTTCCTGACCTATAGTGTATGTGTCAGAGTATAAAGAAGACAGAGCACTTACAAAATTTCTGCATCTCTTATGCCACTTAAGATTTTCGTTGGTAACAGTAATAATTTCAAGATAATTCTTTTCAAGAATGTTGTCGTCCCAGAATTCGCCCAAGTTGATTATCTTCTGGCATACTCCTGCATATATAGGATCAAACACGTGCGGAGCCGTTCCGTCAACAATAACTATACCTGCATTCTTTAATATAACAGCGTCAAGAGAATTTGGATCGCTTGAGCAATGATATATTGCAACATCATCCTTATCCTCGAATTCTTTTGCAATTTTCTTTAAAAGAGTGGATTTTCCTGTTCCTGCTCCGCCTTTCAGAATATATGTAAAAATTCCTGATTTTTCAATTTCTTTATTAAAATGCGTTTGAAAGCCTGCTTGTGAAACTCCCCCAAGGAAAAACTCGCTTTTAACAAATGACATTTATACCCCTCCAATACATTTATACCCTAAATGGTTTATTTATTCAATTTATAATATGCAGAATTTAAAAAATAGCTACAATAACAACATATATATATTTGTTGGTTTTATAAAGACAGATATTTTTTAGTTATCTACTATATTACTAAAAAAGCATTTCTCACAGCCTACAAATTGTTCAATAAAACAAATGCATAATATTTATCAAGCAATGCACATGAAAATTTTTGTTAATAAATAATATAAAATAATAATCATCCACTTATATATTTGTTATAAATAAACAAATATACTATTATGATAAAGTTTAGTTACTGTTTTGATATTTTAATGTAGTTGCTATACAATATAGTTGTTAACAAAATATAGGGGGAAAAATAGTGTACACAGTTCCAAAAGTAGCAGCAATTAACGATATGTCAGGGATAGGACGTTGCTCTCTTACAATAGCCATTCCGGTTTTATCAGTAATGGGTGTTCAATGCTGTCCTTTGCCGACAGCAATCCTGTCACGCCATACGGGCTTTGAAAGTTTTTATTTTAAGGACCTTACTGAAATTCTCCCCCAGTATATTCAGAACTGGAAGGATAGCGAAATTGAATTTGATGCAGTTTACAGTGGCTTTCTTGGCTCTTTTGAACAGATAAGAATTACCGAGGAGCTTATTAAAGCATATGATGGAAAGCCTTTGTGTGTTATTGATACGGTTATGGGCGATAACGGGCATATATACTCAACCTATACCGAAAAAATGTGTACAGAAATGAAACGACTTGTTTCACTCGCTGATGTAATTACCCCTAATGTTACTGAAGCTTGTTATCTCACAGACACTGAATACACAGGTGAAAATATATCGCTTGATATGGCAGAAATGCTTGCTAAAAAGCTTTGTGATATCGGAACAAAGTCAGTTGTCATAACAGGTATCGATAATGATGATACTCTTGTTAATTTTGTTTATGAGAATGGTAAAGCCATGCCAGTTTTTATTCCTAAAGCAAGCAAAGCGTTTTCTGGTACTGGTGATATATTTGCATCAGTACTTACAGGCTCACTTGTGAAAGGCAATTCACTTATTTCAGCAACAAAAACTGCATCAGAATATATTTATAAATGTCTTGAATTCACAATAAAAAACAACGCTCCTGTTGCTGAAGGAGTGTTGTTCGAACCATTATTATATACGCTTGGAGGAAACACCTTTGAAGAATAAATCAACAAATATGATTAAAATAATAGTATTTTCAGGGCTTTTTATGGCGCTGACAGTAGTAATGACTGCGTTTATTCACGTCCCTGTGGGTAATGGTTATGTACATCTTGGTGACTCAATGATTTATTTGTCATCAGTTTTATTGCCTCTCCCTTGTGGAATTTTAGTCGGTGGAGTTGGCGGAGCACTTTCTGACCTTATTTCTGGCTATGCTATTTATGCAATTCCTACTTTAATAGTAAAAAGCATAAATGCAAGCTGCTTTTATCTATTAAGAGCAAGAGGAGAAAAAATCGTTTCAAAGCGTTCAATAATTGCACTTATTCTCTCATCTATAGTAACAGTTGTCGGCTATTTTATTGTTGCTTTAATATTATACAAGGATACAAGCTTCAAAGCACAGATGATTGCTACTATTCCAGGTAATCTAATTCAGGCTGGTGGAAGTGCAATATTATTTTTATTTATTGGAAGTGCTCTTGATGGAATTAATATAAAAGGCAAAATAAACTTAAAATAATGTCTTAAGTTTATGATTTCTTCTTTTTGCAATTTAGTTCATAAAATATTTACATTATTCTCAACACGGAAACCGAGAACATACGTTTTATTTATTAGGTTTTAAGCTAATTCACATTAGTTTAAAGCCTTTTTTTGTGCACTTTTCATAACCATATACTTTAAAAATTGTTAAGTTTCTATGCACCCATATTTGGTACTAACTGTTGATTTTTTCAAATAAAGGTTGTATAATAATGACATGGTGGTGAAAAGTGGTTCAAAGTGGTGTCAAAACCCAAAAAGGAGGTGGACAGATTGTCAAGTGGAATGTTAATGGGAACATATACACATAATATGGATGTTAAGGGCAGAATGAATTTCTCAACAAAGCTTAGGGAAATACTCGGCGATGTGTTCATCATTACTAAAGGGCTTGACGGCTGTCTTTTCGTTTACTCCACCGAAGGCTTTGAAGAACTTGCTGATAAAATAAGACAGGTTCCATTATCAAAGGGACGTGAACTTCAGAGATTTTTTATGGCGGGTGCCTGTGAAGTTGAAGCTGATAAGCAAGGGAGAATTTTAATCCCTCAGACACTTCGTGATTATGCTGGACTTGAAAAGGATATTATAGTAATAGGCGCTTCGACCAGAGCAGAAATCTGGGATAAGGCTAAATGGGATAAGTTCAATGAGGACTTTACTTCCAACAAGCTTGAAGAAGCAATGGAAGGTATAGATTTTTAACCGAAAGGGAATTCAAAAGTGGAATTTAAACATATATCTGTTTTATTAAGTGAGAGTATTGAAGGCTTAAATATAAATCCTGACGGAATATATGTTGATGCAACAGCTGGCGGAGCTGGCCATTCAAGAGAAATTGCCAAGCATCTTAATGGTGGAAGACTCATCGCTATTGACCGCGACCCTACTGCAGTAGAAGTAGCTAAAGAAAGGCTACAGGAATTTAACGCGACAGTAGTTAAAAGTAATTACTCGGAAATTGATGAGGTCTTGAAAAATCTTGATATTGATAAGGTTGATGGTGTTCTTCTTGATTTAGGTGTATCCTCCTATCAGCTTGATACAGGGGAACGAGGTTTCTCGTATCATGTTGATGCACCGCTTGATATGAGAATGAGTCAGGAAGGCACATCAGCCTACGATATAATAAATAACTATTCTTATGAACAGCTTTCAAAAATTATTTTTGAGTTTGGTGAAGAGAAATTTTCAAGAAGCATTGCTTCAAGGATTGTAAAGCAAAGAGAAAATTCATCAATAAAAACAACGCTTGAACTTGCAGAAATAATTAAAGAAAGCGTTCCAGCAAAAGTAAGAAGAGAAAAAAATCCTTGCAAAAAAACCTTTCAGGCAATAAGAATTGCCGTCAACAATGAATTTGAGCATCTGTCAACTGGGCTTGATAAAGCTTTCTCAGTATTAAAGCCAGGTGGAAGACTTGCAGTAATAACCTTCCATTCACTTGAAGATAGAATAGTAAAGCAAAGATTTGCAGGATGGTGTAAGGGATGTATCTGTCCGCCGGATTTCCCGCAGTGTATATGCGAGAAGAAGCCACAGGGACAATTAATAAATAAAAAACCAATAGAAGCTGCTCAGGAAGAACTTGAAAACAACAACAGAAGCAGAAGTGCAAAGTTAAGGATAATAGAAAGATTAGGGGAGTGATAAAAATGGCAAAAGCAAATAATCTTGCATATGATTATTCGATTTATGAGAATCTGCCACAGAAACAACCGGAAAAGAGAATTCAGGTTAAAAAGAATACTGCAGATATTCACACAGTTTCAGCTGTCAAATCATTTATTACTGCCGTTGCCGCTCTTTGCCTTCTTTGTGCGATTCTTTACGGAAAGGTTCAGATAAGCCAGATGTATGGTGAGGCTTCAGATCTGAATAAACAGCTTGATAATATCAGCACTGCAAATGCTTCAATGGAAACTGAGCTGGAATCCAAAACTTCTATACAATCTATTGAAGATTATGCCGTTAATACTTTGGGATTAAAGAAGCTTGACAATAATCAGAAGGATTACGTTCAGGTTCAGAAGGAAAACAAAATCGAAGTCGTACAAGAAGATGACAATGTTTTTGTTTCAATAAAAAACTGGTTTAAAGGTGCTTTGGAATATATTGGAGCATAATGAATAAAATATATTGTTGAGAGAGTTAAGCTATTCCCACATATTTCACATCTTAAAATAGTGGGCAATTAGACTTAGCTTTCTTTGTATAAAAAGCTAACAAGGAGATTGCTTATGTCGGAAAAATCAACAGCAAGTATGCGAAGAAGATTATTTGGCGTTATTGGTTTAGTACTTGTTTTGTTTACTGTAACAATTATATCAAATCTTATAGTGATTTCAATAAGAGATAACAATAAATATCAGAATCTTGCGAATAATCAGCAGTTTGCAAGTAGAACAATTCACGCAAACCGTGGAACCATAAAGGATGCTAACGGACAGATTATTGCACAGAGTGCTACTGTTTATAATGTTTTTATTGACCCTGTTACATATGACAAATATGATAAAAAGAAGCATGATTTAATTATCAATACTCTTTCAGAAACTCTTGAAGTAGATAAAGAAAAGATAGAAAAGTATCTTTCAAAGAACAGTCAATATGAGGTTGTAAAGAGAAAGGTTGAAAAAAACACAGCAGATAAAATCAGGGAATTTATTAAAAAAGAGAATATCGCAAGTATCGGATGCGATCCTGATACATTAAGATATTACCCACAAAACGATCTTGCTGCCAGTGTAATAGGTTTTACAAATTATGACGGAAATGGAATATATGGCATAGAAAAGCAATATGATGAATTTTTAACAGGAATAGATGGAAGAATAGTATCAGCAAAGGATGCTATGGGTCATCAGATGCCATATCGTTATGAGCAGAGCTTTGATGCTCAGGACGGAAACTCACTTGTTCTTAACATTGATCTCGTTTTACAGCATTATGTAGAAAAGGAACTTAAAAAAGCTGTATCTTCAAACATGGCAAGGAACCGTGGCTGTGCAATTGTAATGAATGCAAAGACTGGACAGATTCTTGCAATGGCAACAGAACCTGACTTTGATTTGAATAATCCAAGAGAAATAACAGACTCGACAGTAAAAGAAGCTTTAAGCAAGCTTTCAGGCGATGAACTCACAAAGCAAACCCAGATTGCATGGGAAAAGCAGTGGAAGAACAAAGCTATTACAGAGCTTTATAACCCTGGCTCAGTTTTTAAGGTAGTGACTGGCTCAGCAGCTCTTGAAGAAAAAGTTATTGATCTAAACACAAAGTTTCATTGCTCTGGTGGTGTAACAATCGGTGGAGAGCATATCAGTTGTTGGAAGCCACAGGGACACGGTACTCAGAATTTTGTTCAGGCAATGACAAACTCCTGCAACCCTGCTTTTATGGATATCGGTCAGCGTCTTGGCGTGCATAAGTTCAGTCAGTACCTTAAGGCATATGGAATAACAGAACCATCAGGAATTGACCTTCCAGGAGAAGCTACCAGTATCGTACGTGGTGAAGATGTTATGACAACCCTTGACCTCGCAGTTAGCTCATTTGGTCAGTCATTGAAAATCACACCTATGGAAATGATTACAGCATATGCTGCTGTTGTAAATGGCGGTAAGCTTGTTACTCCTTATGTAGTAAATCGTGTCGTTGACTCAAACAATAATGTTATAAAACAATATGAACCTATTATCAGAAGACAGGTTATATCAGAAGAAACTTCAAAGATAATGAGAGAAACTCTTGAATCTGTTGTTATAACGAACGGTGGAAGCAATGCATACATTCAGGGCTATCGTATTGGCGGTAAATCAGGAACATCACAGAAAATTGATGAATACGGCAGAGCTGAAGGAAGCAGTATTTATGTTTCTTCATATGTTGGTTTTGCGCCAGCAGATGATCCTGAAATTATTATGCTTGTTATGGTTGATGAGCCAATGGGAGGAAAATATTTCGGAAGCTTGGTTGCAGCACCGGTTGTATCATCAGTATTTGAAGAAGCTCTCCCTTATCTTGGTTACTTTAAGGAATATACACAGGAAGAATACAGTAAACTTAATGTAGTAGTACCTGATGTTACAGGAAAAGAAACAGCAAAGGCTGTTGAAACTTTAAAATCATTGTATGTTAATCCACAGGTAGTAGGCAGTGGCACAAAGGTTGTTAAGCAAATTCCGGCAGCAGGTGCGAAAATGCCTAAGGATGGAAAGATATATTTATTCACACAGGATAATCTAAATGAACAGCTTGTAAATGTACCTGATGTATCAAATATGAGTCTACAGGATGCAAATAAAGCAATAACAAATGCAGGGCTGAACTTCATGGCAACAGGTGGTGCGGCAAACAGCCCAGGTGCGTTTGCTATATCTCAGACAGGTAAAGGGCAGAAGCTTCCTAAAGGCTCTGTAGTAGAAGTAAAATTTGTTACCAACAACGAAACAGGCTGATTAACAGAAGGAGGCTTTTTGAATGAAGCTTCATACATTACTACATGGAATTGTACTTACAAATTTACCGGACATAGAAATCAGTTCTGTAACATCAGATTCTCATAGTGTCAGCGAGGGTTCATTGTTCGTCTGCATAAAAGGAAAAAACTTTGACGGACATGATTTCGCACAGCAGATGATTGAAAATGGTGCTAAAGTAATAGTATGTGAAAAGGATTTAGGACTTGAAAATCAGGTGATTGTTCCAAACACAAGAATAGCTTATGCATATGTCTGTGCAAACTGGTTTGATCATCCTGAAAAAAAGCTGAAAATCATTGGCGTTACTGGAACAAACGGAAAAACAACAATAACGACAGTTCTTCAGAAGGTTATAACAGCCTGTGGTAAGAAAACAGGTCTTATCGGCACAAGCCATAATGGTATAGGCGATAAGGTTATGCAAACTGAGAGAACGACTCCTGAATCATACGACCTTTTTAAATTACTAAGACAGATGGTTGATGAGGGATGCGAGTATGTTTCGATGGAGGTTTCCTCACAAGCACTTGAACAGCACAGAACAGACCCAATAAATTATGCAGCAACAATATTCACTAATTTAACTCAGGATCATCTTGATGTTCACGGCACTATGGAGAATTATTATCAGGCGAAAAAGCTGATTTTTAAATCCTGCAACGTTGCAATTATAAATGCTGATGACGAAGCAGGGAGAAGATATTTTATAGAGATTAATTGCCCAAAATATTCATATACTATTGAAAATAAAGGCGATTATTATACAGATTGTGTTAAGCTTTCAGCAGACGGCAGTACATTTTGGTTTTCTGATGGTATCAGAACATTCCACGTGAGTTTGATAATGCCTGGTTATTTCAATGTTTCAAATATGACAGCTGTAATAGCCTGCTGTGATAAGCTTGGCTTTGATGTGAACAAGGTTATTGAGGTGATTTCTGCATATAAAGGCGTAAAGGGCAGAGCAGAAGTTCTTGAAACAAATACAGACTTTAAGGTAATCTGTGATTATGCACATACACCTGATGCACTTGAAAAAATACTTACAAATATCAGAGCAGTAACAAAAGCAAGGCTTATATGTCTTTTTGGATGTGGTGGGAACAGGGACAGAAAGAAGCGTCCTATTATGGCTACGATTGCAGCAAAAAACAGTGATTATGTTATTGTCACTTCTGATAATCCAAGAAATGAAGACCCCGATGAAATAATAAAAGAAGTTATAACAGGCTTTGAAAACACTTGCACGCCATACTATACAGAAGCAGACAGAAGATTGGCTATATACCACGCTTTGAAAATTGCACAAAAAGGTGATATAATATTACTTGCGGGAAAAGGTCACGAGGATTATCAGGTTCTTGCAAATGAAACAAAAATTCATTTTGATGAGCGGGAGGCTGTGGCAGAAGGGCTTGAACTTCTGCGAAATGGACAGTTGTAAATATAGAAATGAGGATTTTATGGAAGATTTAACTTTATATGAGATAATAAAGGCTGTCGAGGGAAGCTATGGTTATCCAAGTACAGAAATTATATCTTCTGTTTCAACAGATACAAGAAAAATCACGAAGGGCTGCGTATTCATTGCCCTTGGTGGTGATAAATTTGATGGACACGATTTTGCAAAACAGGCTATCGAGCTTGGCGCAACAGCAGTAATTACGGAAAAACCAGTTGAAGGTGTAAGATGTGTTATTGTTGATAATACAAAAAAGGCACTTGCTGATCTTGCAGGATATTACAGAAGTAGATTCAATCCTGTGTTGGTTGGTATTACTGGCAGTGTCGGTAAGACAACAACAAAGGAAATGACTGCACTTGTGCTGTCCGGAAAATATATGACACTCAAGACAGAGGGTAACTTCAATAATGAAATAGGACTTCCTCATACTTTGCTTAAGCTTTCTTCCGAGCACGAAGCAGCGGTTATTGAAATGGGTATGTCCGATTTTGGTGAGATTTCATTATTGTCGCAGATTTCACGCCCATCTATTGCAGTAATAACAAATATAGGTTATTCACATATAGAAAACCTTGGTTCAAGGGAAGGAATTTTAAAAGCTAAGCTTGAAATTCTCGACGGAACATCTCATGATGCTCCGCTTATTCTTAACGGCGATGATGACATGCTGTCAAAACTCAAGGATGAGCTTAACCGTGATATAGTTTACTACGGCATTGAAAATCCAAATGTTGATGTAAGAGCAACTGAAATTGAAACCAATGATGGTGTAACAACCTTTGTTATAAATTATTGGGGTAAGAAAATAAATGCAAAGCTTAATTGTGTTGGTATACACAATGTTCTTGATTCATTGGCAGCCTTTTCTGTTGGAATAATGGCAGAAATTGAACCTGAACAGATTATTGCTTCTCTTGCTCAATTTATACCGTCAGGATTAAGACAAAGCATTGTAAAAAAAGGTGAACAGACAGTAATTATAGATTGCTATAATGCGGCACCTGATTCAATAAAAGCTTCCCTTGCAATTCTTTCTGAGCTTACACCAATGCCAGGCGGAAGAAGAATAGCAGTGCTTGGCGATATGCTTGAGCTTGGCTCAATGTCACAGAAGCTTCACGAAGAAGTAGGAACATATGTAGCAGCTTCAAAGACAGATATTCTTATCTGTTATGGTAATGATTCAAAGCATATTGCTGAAAAAGCAAAAGAGCTTGGAATTATTAATAGTAAATACTTTTCAGATAAATCTGAAATTGTCGGCTATTTAAAGGAAAATATAAGAAAAAATGACCTTCTTCTTTTCAAGGCAAGTCGTGGCTTGAAGCTTGAAGAAGTTATTGAAGAATTATATAAGTAAAATACACCACAAGGAGAGAGAACACAATGCCATTCTGGATAAATACAATTGTTGCTGTAATTTCTTTTGCTATAACAGCACTCAGCGGATTTTTCTTTATCCCATATTTAAGAAAGGTCAAGGTTGGGCAGACAATACTTGATATAGGACCTAACTGGCATAAATCTAAACAGGGAACACCTACAATGGGTGGATTTATGTTCGTAGTAGGAACATTGATAGCAACAGTAACAGGCTTTGTGTTGTTAAGAGCATTTTACCAGACCAGTTATGTCCACGGGGAGCAGGATACAGCGGGGCTAAAGCTTCTGACAGGTTTTATGATGGCATTGCTTTTTATGCTTGTTGGCTTCTTGGATGATTATATAAAGGTTGTTAAAAAGCGTAACCTTGGGCTTCGTGCAATGCAGAAAGTTGTATTTCAGGTTATTATAGCTGGCGGATATCTTTATGTTATGCGTTTACTCGGTGATACTTCAACATCAGTATGGTTCCCTATTTTTGGGGACGTAAATTTTAAAATTTTTTATTACCCATTAATGATTGTGTTTATTATCTTCATTGTTAATTCAGTAAATCTAACAGATGGTATCGACGGGCTTTGCAGTTCAGTTACATTAGTGGCTTCACTTGCATTCCTTATGATATGCGTCCTTATGAAGAACAATGAGTTTGCAATATTCTCAATATCACTTGCCGGTGGCTGCCTTGGCTTTTTAATGTGGAATCTGAACCCCGCAAAAGTATTTATGGGTGATACAGGTTCAATGTTCCTTGGCGGTGCAGTAGTAGCAATAGGCTTTGCAACAGGCTATCATCTTCTTATTATGCTTATCGGACTGATCTATGTCTGCGAATCGCTTTCTGTTGTTCTTCAGGTAATAAGCTTTAAGACAACAGGAAAAAGAATATTTAAAATGAGCCCTATACATCATCACTTTGAAATGTCAGGTTGGAGCGAATACAAGATTGTTATTGTATTCTCAATTATTACCCTAATCGTCGGAATAATCGGTGTTGTATCAATTTATTTTTCAACATCTTCATTAGTATCAGTCAGATAGTTTAAGGAGGATTTTTCTTGACACAAAATAAAACAAGAATAAATTCTGCCAGAACAAATATTACATCTTCACATCAGCAGAAGGAGATTCAGAAGCCAAAAATAAAAACTGGTGAATTTGACAAGCCGTTTTTCATACTCATAATGGCTCTAATGGTAATAGGGCTTGTAATGATGTTTTCAGCAAGCTACTATTGGGGAATTACTAAAAATGGTGACGGATTTTATTATGCAAAAAAACAGATAATGATTTCAGCCGCAGGTATTGCTGCTATGATACTTATTTCTTTTATTGATTATCATATCTTTTTCAATAAAAGAATGGTTACTCTTATCTTTTGTGGTGCACTCGGATTGCTCGCTATTACGCCATTTGTCGGAATAGAACGAAATGGCGCTAAAAGATGGATTAGGATTGGTCTTGAGTTCCAGCCGTCAGAAATTATGAAGTTTGCTGTAATCGTCCTGTTCGCATATCTTATTTCAAAGAATTATAGGAAGATGAAAACTTTCAGATACGGTATTCTCCCATTCTTTGCGATCCTTGCCGTAATAGCAAGTTTAATGATACTGCAGCCTCACTTTTCGGGAACATTACTTATCTGTGCAATTGGTATTGTAATGATTTTTGTTGGCGGAGCAAAATTAAAACATCTTGTCAGTATTGCTGTCGTTGGACTTTCAGGATTAGCAGCAGCAGGATTGTTGCTAATGGTATCGGGAAAATTTACATACTTTACTGCTCGATTCAAGTCATGGTTTGATCCGTTTTCAGATAAAACGGGAGAAACGTGGCAGACCTGTCAGTCGCTTATCGCAATCGGTTCGGGCGGACTTTTTGGTATGGGACTTGGTGAGTCAAGACAAAAATACCTTTATCTCCCTGAAGCACAGAATGACTTTGTATTTTCAATCGTCTGCGAAGAGCTTGGACTAATCGGAGCAATGCTTGTTATTTTATTGTTTGTTATTTTCTCATTCAGAGGATTTTACATAGCATCAAAAGCACCAGATAAATTTGGAATGATGCTTGCTGTCGGTCTGACAGCACAAATCAGTATTCAGGCTATGCTTAATATTGCCGTTGTAACAAACACCGTTCCTAATACAGGAATAAGCCTTCCATTCTTTAGCTATGGTGGTACTGCACTTGCGATGCAGCTTGCCCAGATGGGGGTAATACTGAATATATCGCGGCAATCGCTTGTTGAAGATTAAAGGAGAATAAATATGCTTAAGGTTTTATTCGCAGGTGGAGGAACAGCAGGTCACGTTAATCCTGCACTTGCTATTGCAGAAATTATCAAGGAAAAACATCCTGATACTGAATTTCTATTTGCAGGAACGCCTTTTGGAATAGAAGCAAAGCTTGTAGCAAACGCTGGATATAACTTTGCACCGATAAAAGTAAAAGGCTTTCAAAGAAAAATCACACCTAAAAATGTTGCAAGGAACTTTAAGGCTTTATATTATCTTATGCTTTCATCACCACGAGCAAAGCAGATTATTAATCAGTTTAAGCCTGACCTTGTTATCGGTACAGGTGGATATGTAAGCGGACCAATAGTTTTGAGAGCAGCAAAAATGGGCATAAAAACTGCTATTCATGAGCAGAATGCCTTCCCTGGAGTAACAACAAAGCTTTTATCAAAGCACGTTGATAGAGTAATGCTAACTGTTGAAGAAGCTAAAAAGCACCTCGATCCAAGCCTTAAATACAAGGTTACTGGACTTCCGATCAGGGGCAGTTTTAATAATATTACAAAAGAACAGGCAAGGAAAGAACTTGGCTTTGATGATGAAATATGCATCCTTTCAACTGGCGGGAGCCTTGGGGCTGGAAGAATTAATGAAACCGTAGCTGACTTGATTGCTTGGTCAAGCGAAAAAATGATAATTAACCACATCCATAGTTATGGTAAAATGGGTAAAGACACTTTTGTCAATGATCTTGAATCTAAAGGTGTTAAGATAGAGGGTAATAAGCGTCTTGTTATAAAAGAGTATCTGAATAATATGTCAACTTGTATGGCTGCCGCTGACCTTGTTATCAGCCGTTGTGGAGCAAATGCACTTGTTGAACTCGAAAATATGGGAAGAGGTTCTATTCTAATTCCCTCGCCAATTGTTGCAGAAAATCATCAGTATCATAATGGTATGGTTCTACAGAATGCAGGAGCAGCAATAGTTATTGAGCAGAAGGATTTGACAAGCGAACTTCTCATAAAAACAGTCAAAGAGCTGTGTGACAACAGAAAAGAGCTTGAGTCACTTTCAAATAATGCAAAAAAACTAGCTTTCCCAGATACAAATGAAAGAATTTATAAAATTATAGTGGATTTATTGAAAATTAAATAAATACATGCACTCTTAATAATTATTCACCACTTTTTCATCATCAGCATAATATAAAATGTAATGCTGAATGAAGGAGTGTATGCCATGCAAAGGTTGATAATAGAGGGTGGAACAAGAGTATCAGGAGAGATTGCAGTACACGGTGCAAAGAACAGTGCCTTGCCGCTTCTTGCAGCAACATTACTTGGGAAAACACCAACTGTGCTACATAATTGCCCGAAGCTCTCGGACGTTTTTGCGGCAAGTAGGATATTAACATACCTTGGATGTAAATGTACAAGAGAAAACGATAGTGTAATAGTAGATACTACTAATCTAACACATTTCGAAGTTTCTGATGAGCTGATGAGAGAAATGCGCTCATCTATTGTTTTTCTAGGGGCAATTTTAGGCAGACTTGGTCGTTGCAGACTTTCCTTCCCTGGTGGATGCGAATTAGGACCAAGACCTATTGATCTGCATATTTCTGCTTTAAGACAGATGGGTGCAGTAATAAAAGAAGAATATGGTGTTCTCGACTGCTCTGTTCCAAAGGAGCTTAAGGGGGCAACTATTTCATTGTCATTCCCATCAGTGGGAGCAACAGAAAATATTATGCTTGCGGCTGTTCTGGCAAAGGGTGATACAGTTATCCGAAATGCGGCAAGAGAGCCTGAAATTGTTGATCTTGCAAATTTCCTTAATACCTGCGGAGCAAAAATACGTGGTTATGGTGAGAGTACTATATATATTACAGGTGTTGACGAAATTTATGGCTGTGATTATACAGTTATGCCTGACAGAATTGTTGCCGCAACATACATCGGAGCCGCAGCAATAACAAATGGCGAGCTGTGCATTAATAATATATGCGAAAAGGATCTTGAATCGGTTATTCCTATTTATGAGGAAATGGGCTGTTCTCTTTATGCATATAAGAACAAGCTGTTTATTAATGCAGCACGACCACTTAAGCCGGTCAAAACAATCAGAACAATGCCGTATCCGGGCTTTCCAACAGATGTTCAGGCAATTATAATGGCTTGTCTTTGCAAAGCAAAGGGAACAAGTGTTATTGTTGAAACTATTTTTGAGAATAGATATAAGCACGTTGGTGAACTTATGAGAATGGGTGCTGATATAAAAGTAGAGGGCAAGGTTGCAATTGTCCAGGGCGTTGATCAGCTATATGGCGCACAGGTGTGTGCAACTGATCTTCGTGGCGGAGCAGCATTGGTTCTTGCGGGGTTAAGTGCTGAAGGTCAGACAATTATTGATGATACAAGACATATCGATCGTGGCTATGAATCTATTGAAAAGAATTTTGGACTTATAGGGGCTTCAATAAAGAGAGAATAAAAAATCGGAAGGTAATTATAAATGAGTGACGTAAGAAAGATTTCAACATCAAAAAGAAATATTTCTAAAAGCAATCAACGGGTACCACAAGCTCGTAAAAAGAAAAAACGCAGGAAGAAAAATATGTCATTGTATTATTTAATGACATTTATTACTGTAGCTTTTGCACTTGTGGTACTTTCGCTGACGGTATTTTTCAGAATTGACACGATAAGAGTAAAGGGTTCTTCAAAATATTCCGCAGAACAGATTATTTCAGCAAGCGGAATAAGAAAAGGTGATAATTTAATTCGCCTTGACAAAGCAAAATCACAGCAGTCGGTTATTAAAACCCTTGTTAATGTTGATACAGTAAAAATCAGCAGAAAATTCCCGTCTGAAATTGTAATTTCAGTAACGCCGTGTGAACCAATGGCTTCAATAGAATACAACGGTCAGTATTATGTCATCAGTAAGAATGGAAAAATAATAGAGGACAAGCTTTCCTCACCAAAGGAAAAATTGATTTTCATAAAAGGCTTTGACCCTATTAAGGCTGAGCTTAATGTTAAAATACAATCAAAGGATCCAAATAAAGAAAGGATTGTTAAAAGCCTTATTTCTGAATTCAGTAAGTCAAAAATGAATAATATAACAAAAATAGATATATCAGACAGGCTGAATATTAAATTTACCTATCAAGACCGTATTGATATTGAAATTGGAAGTTCATCAGACATGGAGTATAAGATTAGATTTATTAAAGCTACCATTGATGATAAAACAGACGATAACTTTTCAGGAAGAATAATTATGCGTGGGAAGAACAGTGCGTCTGTCATACCAAAATAATTTGTACTTATTTTGAAAAACACCTTGAAATTATTTGTAATGTATGATAGTATAATATTATATATTCAAGAGATACAGATAAAACCTTAAGATAAATTGGGAGGACTGTTAAATGGCGGCATTTGCGTACGATACGCCTGTAATTGGCGAGGTAAAGATCAAAGTTGTTGGCGTTGGCGGCGGCGGAGGAAATGCCTTGAATTGCATGGTTCAGGCCGGAATAGAAAATATTGATTACATTTCAGTTAACACAGATGCTCAGGCATTGAATAGATCTTTAGCAACCGAAAAAATTCAAATTGGTGCAAAATTAACGCATGGACTTGGTGCAGGTGGAAAGCCAGAAGTTGGCGAAGGCTCAGCACAGGAAAGCCGTGATGAAATTTCTGATGCTATCAGGGATGCTAACATGATTTTTATTACTGCTGGTATGGGTGGCGGAACAGGAACAGGTGCGGCTCCGGTTGTTGCAGAAATTGCAAAGGACTTAGGAATTCTTACTGTTGCTGTTGTAACAAAGCCTTTTAAATTTGAAGGCGCCAAGAAAATGATTCAGGCTGAAAAAGGCGTTTCTGAATTATTAAAGCATGTTGACTCTCTTATTGTTATTCCGAATGAAAAGCTTCTTTCAAGCGACCAGAAGTTGACAATGCGTCAGTCATTCGCACTTGCTGATGATGTATTAAAAGCTGGTGTAAAGAGTATATCTGACCTTATCCTTAACGAAGGCTTTATAAACCTTGACTTTGCTGACGTTTCAACAATCATGAAGGACGCTGGATATGCACATATGGCAATCGGTAATGGTACAGGTAAGGACAAGGTATCTGAAGCTACAAAGCAGGTTATCACAAGTCCATTGCTTGAAACTTCTATTAAGGGTGCTAAGAGATTGCTTGTGAATATCGTTGCTTCAGACGATATTCTTATTGATGAAGTTAATGAAGTTGCAAGTATCATTCAGGCAGCAGCTGCTCCTGATGTTGAAATCATCTTCGGTGCTTCTTATCTTGAAGAAGGAGAAGATCAGATCTGCGTAACAGTAATTGCTGCTGATTTTGAGAATTCTTCATGTCACGCTGCTGTGACGGTTGGTGCAACAGCTGATACATCAGCGACATCAACAACACCAACACCAAAATCTTTCTCAAAGAATTCAGAATATTATGATGATATTTTTGAAATCATCAAGAAGAGAGAAAACTAATTAATTTAAAAATGCCTTTTAATAAGGCATTTTTTTACCGCATATTTTTTTGCTTTATATATTAACAATAAAAAAATTATGTAATTTTTGCCGAATCTTACGATTTTGAGTAAAAATGAAAATATTATTGTCAGAATATTGTGCAAACAAAATTTTGCTGTTATAATCTATATATAAAATTTTTCGGAGGTGTGATATGAGTCCCTATCCTGATGGGAATATAATAATAATATCAGTGGGGGCGTATCGCATATAATCCGCCTTCACTTGGAAGGTTGGATTTTGTATGATTAATTTTTACAAGACTATCAATAATGCTTTGATAGAAATTGATAAGATTGAGCCTGGATGCTGGGTATCCGTAGTGGAGCCTACTCAAGATGAAGTGAAAATACTTATCGAGGACTACAAGCTTGATAGTGGTTTTGTTAAGTCATCACTTGATGAAGAGGAATCATCACGTGTTGAGATTGAAGAGACGCAGACACTATTGATTGTTGACGGTCCAATTGTTGATAAACAATCTGATGAAACAATTCAGTATTTTACAATGCCAATGGGCATTATTCTTACCCAGTCCAATGTTTTTACAATTTCCTCAAAAGAAAACATAGTTCTGTCGGAAATGTCAAGTGGACTTATCAAGAATGTTCAGACTCACTTAAAAACTCAGTTTATTTTAATGCTTTTGCTTAGAGTAGCATTGCGATTTCTTCAGTGCTTAAAGCAGATTGAAAAAATCACTGGTGCAATTGAAAAACAGCTTCATAAATCAATGAAGAATAAAGAACTTATCCAACTTTTAGGCTTGGAGAAATCACTGGTATACTTTTCAACATCACTGAAAGCCGATCAGATAACGCTTGAAAAAATTCTGCGAGGCAGAGTAATAAAGCTTTATGATGAAGATCAGGATCTTCTCGAAGATGTTCTTATTGAAGTAAAACAGGCTGTTGAAATGACAGATATCCATTCAAATATCCTTTCAGGAATTATGGATGCTTACGCTTCAATAATTTCTAACAATCTTAACATTGTCATGAAGCGTCTGACTATTATAACAATATTAATGGCAATCCCGACTATTGTATTCAGCTTTTATGGAATGAATGTACATTTGCCGTTTAAGGCATTAAGCTGGATTTTTCCAATGATAGTTTCTTTGATAGCGACCGCATTAACAGCAATGTTCCTTTTAAAGAAAGATAAATAATTTCGATTATTATAAAATTTTATAGGAGGTAGTTATATGGCTGGCACAGGTTTCTTAAGAACAGTAAACTTCGGAGGTTTTGACAAAAAAGATGTTTTGTCATATGTGGATGAACTAAACTCAAAAATTTATAATCTTGAAAACGAATTAAATGAAAAGAGCACTCTTCTTAAGGGAATGGGAGAAAACACCCAGACTATTGATGGAGCAGAAAAGTACGAGGAAATAATTGCTGAGAGCAAAGCAAAAATCGGTGAATTAATGGGAAATTGCGATACTTTAAAGCTTGAAGTATCAAACCTTGAGAATGAACTTTCTGAAAAGGATAATGAAATTTCACGTCTTAAAGAAGAAAGAGTCATGCTTGAAGAAAAGCTTGAATCTGCTAAGAGTGAAACTGGCAGTATCACTGAGGCTTCATTTGACATCGGTAGCGTATTCATTGAGGCTAAGCACAGTGCTGACAGAATTATTACTGAAGCTAAAAATGCTGCTAAGAAGATTGAAGATGACTCAAGAGTTCTCTCGCAACAGATTATTGATGAGGCTAATTCTCGTGGCGAGGAAATAATCAATAATGCACAGGACAATTACAATAAGACTTTAGCGGATGCAAACAGCCAAGCTACTGCAATTCTTGATGGTACAAACAGAACAAAACAGAGCATTGTTGCAAGTTATGAACTTGTTGCTTCGGATATTGAAAAGCTCGCAAATTGCTTGAACGATATTGTATCAAACGGTGTTCTCAAGCTGACCGATGCTAAGCAGTTAATTGAAGACAGAAAAAATGCAGTAAATTCACTGGCTTCTATGGGTGACATAGAGGCTGAAAAAAAAAATAACCCTATAAGTGTAGCTGAGGTTAGAATTGCTGAGCCAGTTGCTGAAGCACAAGTTGCAGAGCTTACTGTTGAAAATACAGAAGTAGCTGACGAAAATGCTGAACATGCAGATGACAAAAAGCTTAACATTGACCTTGATTTGCTTGCTGGTTTGACAGCAGAAATTGAATCAAACTATAGTAATAATGACGATACATATAATCCAGAAGAAGATACTTTTGTTTCTTTGACTGAAATTGACGAGAACAAAAAAATATCATTACTTGAGGATATGTAATATTTGAGGATATAATGGCAGAAATTTATGAAATAAACAGTAGTGAACTAAAATCAAAAGCAGGACTCCTTCAAATCGGTGATAAAGTATTGCTAACTGGGTATATTTATACCGCCCGTGACGCAGCACATAAAAGATTTTTCACCTTACTTGATGAGGGGAAGGACCTGCCTTTTGATATTAATAATGCAGTAATTTATTATGCAGGACCAACCGCTGCCCCTGAGGGTAAACCTATCGGCTCATGCGGACCCACTACATCTGGACGAATGGATGGGTATTCTCCTCGTCTTCTTGACCTTGGACTTGGAGCTATGGTCGGAAAAGGCGAACGTAGCAAGGATGTCATTAATGCAGTTGTGCGTAATAAGTCGGTGTATCTTTGTGCAATAGGCGGTGCTGGTGCACTTGCTGCAAATTGTATAAGGAGCTGCGAAGTTATAGCGTTTGAGGATTTAGGCTGTGAGTCTGTTAAAAAGCTTTATGTTGAAAAATTCCCTTTAGTTGTAGCAAATGATTGCTCTGGCAAGGATATTTTCAGCGTAGGAAGAAAACAATATAAGCGTTAGGTTATTATAAGCATTTAAAAGCTTCTGATTTAACAGGAGCTTTTTGTTTTTATTAAGATTTATGTTTTGGAGAAATTATGAAGAGATTTATTAAAGATAAAAGCTTTTACATGACAGTATTAGCTATTACGTTACCAATAGCACTACAAAATTTAATAGTATTTGGAGTATCAATGATGGACACAATAATGCTTGGCAGACTTGGTGGTGTCCAGATATCAGCCTGTTCGCAAGCTAACCAGCCAGGCTTCGTTTTCCAAATGTTTAATTTTGGGCTTGCCGGTGGCGGAACCGTTCTTGCTTCACAGTATTGGGGCAAAAGGGATATAGATTCCATTAAAAAGATTTTCTCAATTGTTATTAGAATTGCAGTTGTTGCTTCAATAATACTTACACTTTTTGCTTTGATATTCCCTGATGAAATTATGAAGTTATATATTAAGACAAAAACTGCTGAGGATAGGCTTATCTTATCAGAAGCCGTTGATTATCTGAAAATCGTTGCATTTTCTTATCTGTTCTTTGGGCTATCAGTATGTATTACTTTTATGCTTAGGAGCATTGAAATCGTAAAAATTGCTGTTCTGTCGAGTAGCATTTCTTTCTTTGTGAATGTATTCTTTAACTGGGTTTTTATTTTTGGAAATCTTGGTGCGCCTGCTCTTGGAATAAAAGGTGCAGCCATTGGAACACTAATTGCGAGAATCACCGAGTGTATGTTGATTGTAATTTACCTGCTATTTATTAATAAAAAACTAAGAATTAAGCTAAAAGATATTATAAGCCACGATGCGATAATGTTCAAGGATTATCTTAAATACAGCCTTCCAGTTGTCGGAAATGAAATCATGTGGGCTTGTGGAATTTCACTTCAGGCTGCTATTTTAGGAAAGCTATCATCGCAGATTCTTGCCGCAAATTCAATTGCAATGGTTCTTCAGCAGCTTGCAACGCTTATAACTTTTGGAACGGGTAGTGCAGCTTGCGTTCTCGTTGGAAAGAAAATCGGTGAAGGAAATGTTGAAGATGCACGAAGCACAGCATCAACTATAATGATATGGAGCGTTGTTCTTGGAATTATCGGTACGATAACAATAATTCTTTTGAGAAAGCCGTTTGTAAATATATATAACATTACTCCTTCAACAAAGGTTCTCGCAAAAAATCTTCTGATTATTACAGCAGTTATGGTATTTTTTATCTCAATTTCAGTTAACAGCATTGTCGGAGTTTTGAGAGGTGCGGGAGATACTAAATTTACTTTCAGACTTGAAATGACTGCCCTTTGGTTTTTCGCTATTCCTATTGGTGCTGTAGCTGGTTTTTTGTTCAGGCTTCCTATTTTGTTGACATATGCCTGCTTAAAAATTGATGAACCTTTAAAGGCGTTTATAGCATATTATAGAACGACAAAAAAATCGACATATAAGAGTGTAACAAGAGATAAATTATAGCGAAAATGCACAAATCAATTAATTAACTGTTGATATATTTTATAATGTTGTATTGGTATAAGTATAAATATCTTGACAAAATACTATTATAATGTTAATATGAATGTGTTAGCAATTTTGAATGGTGGGATTATATTGCAAATGCTTACTTCTATGGATGAGCTTGCATCTTTGACTGATGAAGAATTAGTCAACATTAGCTCAAATAGTGAGGTTGCAATTACCACTCTGATAACAAGATACAAAGATATTATTATGATGAAAGCGCGTTTAAAAACGCACACTGCTTGTGAAACTGATGATCTTGTTCAGGAAGGTTTAATGGCACTAATCAGTGCAATTATGACTTTTAAAAATGATTATGGTACTCGATTTTCAACATATGCAAATACCTGTATAGATAATCGAATGACTAATTCACTTTCAAAGAATAAAAAAGAAGACAGTTTTCTGTATCACACAGATGATGTTACCGATGTAACTCCAGAAAGTATTCTGTTGGAAAGAGAAAAGACTCAGGAAGTTTTCAAGAAAATTACCGATATTCTTTCAGATATGGAATGGAAGGTTTTCCGTTTATTTCTAACCGGCTCCACATACGATCAAATGGCACGTCAACTTAACATCCCCCTTAAAGTGGTGGATAACGCTATGCAAAGAGTCAGACGAAAGCTAAAAACAGTTTGGAGAGCAGACAATTCAGGTTGAAACAGTTTGAACTGTTTTGATATAGCCAAGTAGCTGAATTACAGAGCGTTATTTAACTATGTGTAAGATCTTACTCGGCAAAATATACTTTAAGCGAGGGAAAATTATGTACAATGACAAGACATTAGTATGCAAGGAATGCGGTTCAGAATTCATTTTCACAGCAGGTGAACAGGAATTCTACGCAGAGAAAGGTTTCGTAAACGAGCCACAGAGATGTAAGGTTTGTCGCGATTCAAGAAAGAATTCAGCAAAAGCTGAAAGAGAAATGTTCACAGCTACTTGTGCATCATGCGGATGTGAAGCAAGAGTTCCTTTCAGACCACGTGAAGATCGTCCTGTTTACTGCAGCGACTGCTTTGCTAAGATGAAAGAAGAATAATTTAAGTTCTTTGAACGCAACCTGATTTTTCAGGTTGCGTTATTCTTATTTTATGGGTAATCAATATTATTTTGTATTGTTATAATAATACTTGCAAAAATACGTAAAAGTGGGTATAATATATTTAAAGAAGTTAAGTCGAGAGGAGAATTAATATGGCATTTGTCGTAACTAAAGATACAATTATCGGGGATATTCTTGATCAGGATTTTGAAGTAGCACCATATTTTTTGGATATGGGTATGCATTGCCTCGGATGTCCTTCTTCAAGGGGAGAAACTGTTGAACAGGCTTGTGAAGTTCACGGAGTAGATCCAGATGATCTTGTAAAAAAGCTGAACACGCATTTTGCTGGTAAATAAGCTTTTCTTTGATAAGTCAGCCCGATTGCAACAAGCTTTCGGGCTTTAACTTTATATATAAATAAGGATTAAAAAATGATTAGTATTAATAAGCGCCTTTTAAAGTGCGCTGAATTTATTTCTCAGGGTGGAATAACAGCCGATGTTGGCACAGACCATGGCTATCTTTCTGCCTATCTTGTTCTTAATGAAATAAGCACACACGTTTATGCATGTGATATTAATGAAGGACCTTTAAATAGCGCAAGAGCGACTGTTGAAAAGTTTATGCTTTCTGATAAAATTGATCTTGTATTGTCTGACGGACTTGATAATGTTAATGGAGAAAATATTACTGATGTTGTAATCGCTGGTATGGGCGGCGAATTAATAACAGACATTATCAGCAGAGCACAATGGCTTGAACATAGCATAAACCTTATACTTCAGCCTATGACAAAATCAGAGGTTCTTAGGAAATGGCTTTACGCAAATGGCTTTGAAATTATTCAGGAACAGGCTGTTACTGATGAGAGCTTTACATATTCGGTTATTCAGGCTGAATATTGCGGAAATAACATTGAGATAAGTGACTTTAAGGCTTATGTGGGAAAGCTTCGAAATGACACCGAAGAAAATAGAACTTATCTTTTAAATCTTGCAACAAGACTTAAAAAAATTGGTGACGGCTTGTCAAAGTCATCGGATAAGAATGAACAGTCACAAAAACATCTGTTACTTTCCGAGAAAATAAAAGCATTGGCGGAGGAATAAAAATGATTACAGTTAATGATATATATAATGCTGTCGATGAAATAGCACCGTTTAGATATGCTGAGAAATCTGACAATTCAGGGCTTGTTATCGGCAATATAAAATCAACGTGCAAAAAGGTTTTGCTATGCCTTGATATAACTGATAAAATGATTAATAAGGCTGTTGAAATGGGTGCTGACGTAATAATATCTCACCACCCGATTATTTTTAATCCTATAAAAAGCATTTCATCCGACAGCATTTATGCAAAGCTGATAAAGCATAATATTTCGGCAATCTGCGCTCATACAAATCTTGATATGGCAAAGGGCGGAATAAATGATTTAATAGCTGAAAAACTCAATGTAAAAGTCATTACTGAGTGCATAGAAACAGCTCATGAAATTCCATATTATCAGATCGCAGTGTTTGTTCCTGTTGAAAATATTGAACAGGTTTATCAGGTAATGACAAAAGCCGGCGCAGGTACTCTCGGCAATTATAGTGGATGCGCTTTTTATACGGAGGGTACAGGTACATTCCTCCCGCTTGAAGGTGCACACGCTTACGTCGGCGAAGTAGGAAAGCGTGAAAGCGTCAGAGAAGCACGAATTGAAATGATACTGCCTCAATCCAAACGCTTTGATGTCATTCAGGCAATGCTTGACTCACACCCTTATGAAAAGCCAGCCTATAATCTTTCAAAAAACTATGCGATTATGGAACAGATAGGCTTTGGCAAAATTGGAGAACTCGAAACTGAAATGTCAGCAAAAGACTTTGCTGAGTTTCTAAAAAAGGTTTTTGACAATCCTTGTATAAGATACAACGACACTGGTAAGATGATAAAGAAAGTCGCTTTCTGTTCAGGCTCAGGTGGAAGCTTATTAAATTATGTTATTGCAAGCGGAGCGGATGCTTTTGTCACTGGTGATGTTAAGCATGACCAGTTTGTTGATGCCGATAATGTTGGACTTGCAGTATTTGACGCAGGTCATTTTTATACTGAAAACATTGTTCTTGAAAGCCTTAAGAATACACTTTCAGGAAAGTTCCCTGAACTTAATATTTCAATTGAAAACAGTAATGTTTTATCATTTGCATAATAAATCATAAATGTATTGAGCAAGTGCTCATTGTATAAAGGAGATTTTTAATGGCACTCGACGGAGTATTTTTAAACTGCATAAAAAATGAGCTTTCACCGCTTAAAGGTGGAAGAGTCGATAAAATATATCAACCATCCCGAGAAGAAGTTGTATTCCAGTTCAGAATTTATGGTGGGAGTTCAAAGCTCGTATTTTCAACATCTGCTGGCACTGCAAGGGTTCACATTACAAAAGCTGAAATTGAAAATCCAAAGGTTCCGCCGATGTTTTGTATGCTTTTGCGTAAGCATTTAAGTTCGGGCAGACTCATTGATATAAGACAGGACGGTTTAGAGCGTATTCTCTATTTTGACTTTGAATCAGTTAATGAGATGGGTGATATGGCAAAGCTCACTCTTGCTATTGAAATTATGGGAAGGCACTCTAATCTTATCCTTATTAATTCAGAGGGCAAGGTAATTGACAGTATAAAAAGAGTAGGCGAGGATATGTCGAGTGTTCGTCTTGTCCTCCCTGGGATAACATACTCTCTTCCACCTCGTGAGGAAAAAATCTCGCTTCTTGATTTTTCAAGGGATATTTTTCTACAAAAGCTATCATGCTTTGAAAAGCTTGAACTTTCAAAAGGTATAATGAAAGTCCTTGAAGGAATTTCTCCAGTGTTTGCTCGCGAAGCGGTTTTTTTTGCTGGTAAAGGCAGAGACATAATGGTAGGGGAAATATCTGACGATGAAAAAGATAGACTTTGCTTTTATTTTCAGAAAGTAGCTGATTCTATTAAAAATAGCACAAATAAGTTTGTTGTTATAAAAGAAAAGGACGGTGCACTAAAGGATTTTTGCTTTACTGAAATTAATCAGTATGGCACGCTGTTATATACAAAGCCTGTTGCAACGGCTTGCGAGCTTCTTGATTATTATTATTCGGAACGTGACCAAATAAGCCGAATGAAGCAACGTGCCCATGATCTTTTTAAGTTCCTTATGAACACAACTGAGAGAATTTCAAGACGTCTTGCAGTACAGAAGCAGGAGCTGACAGATTGTGCAAACAGGGATTTATATAAAACTTATGGCGATTTGATTTCTTCAAATATTTATCAGCTTTCAAAAGGAATAGAATATGCTGAGCTTGATAATTTTTATGATGAGAATTGCCCGAAGGTTAAAATTTTACTTGATAAAAGATTAACTCCGCCACAGAATGCTCAGAAGTATTATTCAGAATACAGAAAAGCAGATATAGCAGAAAAAAAGCTAACTGAACTGATTATCTTAGGTGAGGAAGAACTCAAATATATTGACAGTGTCTTTGATGCACTTACAAGAGCAACTATGGAGAATGAAATAATAGAACTTCGTGCAGAACTTGCAGAGCAAGGTTATATCAAATCGAGCAAGAATAAGGGTAAACCGCCAAAGGCAACCCCACCTATTAAATTTCTATCTTCTGATGGATACACAATCCTTGTCGGTAGGAACAATAAACAGAATGACAAACTAACCTTAAAAGACTCACATAAGCAGGATTTGTGGCTTCATACACATAACATAACTGGTTCACACGTTATCATTGTAACTAACGGTACTGTCCCACCAGATAAAACTATTGAGGAAGCGTGTATTATTGCAGCTTATCATAGCAAGGCGAAAAATTCCACGCAGGTCCCTGTTGATTACACTTATATTAAGTATGTGAAAAAGCCTGTTGGTGCAAAGCCGGGAATGGTAATTTTCACAAACAATCAAACAGCCTATGTTACGCCAAATATTGAATTAATTGAAAAATTAAAGGTGAAATAAATGAAGCTTGATTATGATTTCTTTGATAGAGATTGTCTTGATGTTGCTCCTGACCTTGTGGGCAAGGTAATAGTCCGTAAGCTTGATGACGGAACACAGATAAGAGTTAGAATTACTGAAACAGAAAGCTACAGAGGCATTGAGGATAAGGCTTGCCACGCAAGTAAAGGCGTAACGCCACGCACAAAGATATTGTTTGACAAACCAGCAACCATATATGTTTATATTTGCTATGGAATGCACTTTTTAATGAATGTCGTGACTGAAAAAGAAGGAACTCCGCAGGCTGTGCTTATCCGTTGTGGGGAAAAATTTAATGGCCCAGCAAAGCTTACAAAAGCTATAAGTGTTGATAAAAGTTTTAATGGTGAGAGCTTTATTAATAATACAAGAATATGGATTGAAGACGATGGTTATAAGCCTGAAGTAATAACAGCCCCACGAGTAGGTATTGATTATGCAGGTGATGAATGGAAAAATAAACCTTGGAGGTTTATAGATAAAAATATAAAATAGGGGATGACAGTATGTTTGGATTCAAGAAAAAGAATGACTTGCAACAAGAAATTGATAACTACAAAAATAACTCAGATTTCAATTATAGATCATATGGGAATTCAGCAGATTTCAAGATAACAATAGAGGATGTTTTTACTATAACAGGAAGAGGAACAGTTATAGTTGGGAAAATTCAAAGTGGTACAATCTCAGTCGGTGACAGCGTCAGAGTTCTTGACAGAAGCGGTAATCAAAAGCAGATAGTAACTGTAACTGGAATAGAAATGTTTAGAAAATTACTTAATACAGCCAGTGCAGGGGACAATGTGGGACTCTTACTTCAGAATGTTAAAAGAACAGATGTTATGAAGGGCGATATGCTGGTTAAATAATTTCTGAATTGTTGACAATAAGGTCTAATTATGAGATAATTTAAAGTAATGCATTTTAATTCTAAGGAGTGTCATAAATGAGAAAAGAGCTTTCAAAACTTTACGAACCAAAAGAAGTAGAAGACAAAATATATAAATACTGGATGGATAATGAATGCTTTAAGGCAACCGTCGATAAATCCAAGCCGTCTTATACTATCGTAATTCCACCACCAAACATAACAGGACAACTTCATATGGGACATGCCCTTGATGAAACTTTCCAGGACGTCCTTATTAGATGGAAGAGAATGTCTGGATATTCAGCATTATGGGTTCCTGGTACTGACCACGCAGCTATCGCAACAGAAGCTAGAATTGTTGAAACTATGCGTAAAGAAGGTATTCCTTCAAAGGAAGCTATCGGTCGTGAAGCTTTTATGGAACGTGCATGGGCATGGAAGGATCAGTTCAGCGGACGTATCGTAGAACAGCTAAAAAAGCTCGGCTCATCCTGTGACTGGTCAAGACTGCGTTTTACTATGGATGAAGGCTGTAATAAAGCCGTTAGAGAAGTATTTGTAAACCTTTATAACAAAGGACTTATATATAGAGGTAAAAGAATTATCAGCTGGTGCCCTCACTGTAAAACTTCAATTTCAGATGCTGAGGTTGAGTATGAGGATCAGGCAGGTCATTTCTGGCACTTAAGATACCCTTTCAAGGATGGAAGCGGCTATCTTGAGCTTGCAACAACTCGTCCTGAAACTTTGCTTGGTGATACAGCCGTTGCTGTAAACCCTAATGATGAAAGATATAAGGATGCAGTAGGAAAAACACTTATTCTCCCGCTTGTCGGTCGTGAAATTCCTGTTGTTGCTGATGAATATGTTGAAATGGACTTTGGAACAGGTGTTGTTAAGATTACTCCTGCTCACGATCCTAATGACTTTGAAGTTGGTCTTCGTCATAACCTTCCTGTTATCAATGTAATGACAGATGACGCAAAAATTATTGATGATTACAAAGCTTATGCTGGCATGGACAGATACGAAGCAAGAAAAGCCATTGTTGCTGATCTTGAAAAGGGCGGATTCCTTATCAAGGTTGAAGATCACGAGCATAATGTAGGAACCTGCTATCGTTGTTCAACAACAGTAGAACCAAAGGTTTCAACACAATGGTTTGTTAAGATGGAATCTCTTGCAAAACCTGCAATTGATGCTGTTAAGAATGGTGAAACAAAGTTTGTTCCTGAACGTTTTGATAAGATTTATTTCCACTGGCTTGAAAACATCAAGGACTGGTGTATTTCCCGTCAGATCTGGTGGGGACATCAGATTCCTGCATACTTCTGTGATGCTTGTGGCGAAATGGTAGTTTCAAAGGAACACGTTGAAAATTGCCCTAAGTGTGGCGCTAAAATGCGTCAGGATGAGGATACTCTTGATACCTGGTTTAGTTCAGCACTATGGCCTTTCTCAACACTCGGCTGGCCTGATAAGACAGAGGACCTTGAATACTTCTATCCTACTAATACTCTTGTTACAGCTTATGATATTATATTCTTCTGGGTTGTAAGAATGATGTTCAGCGGTATTGAGCATATGGGAAAAGTTCCTTTTGATACTGTATTTATCCATGGATTAATGCGTGATTCGCAGGGCAGAAAAATGTCAAAGTCTTTGGGCAACGGTATTGATCCACTTGAAGTTATTGATACTTATGGAGCAGATGCTCTTAGATTTGCTGTTGCTACAGGTAACTCACCTGGAAATGATATGCGCTATTCTGAAGAAAAAATGAAATCTTCAAGAAACTTTGCTAATAAGCTATGGAATGCTTCACGTTTCATTATGATGAATCTTCCTGAAGATTTCAAGCTAAATAGTCTCCCTGAAAACCTTAATACAGAGGATAAATGGGTTATCTCAAAATTCAATACTCTTGCAAAAGAAGTCAATGAAAACCTTGATAGCTTTGAAATTGGCATCGCTGTACAGAAGCTGTATGATTTCATCTGGGATATCTATTGTGACTGGTACATTGAACTTACAAAGCCAAGAATTATTGCTGGCGGACAGAGCGCAGAAACTGCACAGGCTGTACTTGTATGGGTTATGCAGGGTATGTTAAAGCTCCTTCACCCATTTATGCCGTTTATCACAGAAGAAATCTGGCAGGCTCTCTCTGATACAAACAAGCCATTGATGCTTGAGGATTTCCCTGTATATGATGAGAAACTAAGCTTTGAAAAAGAAGAAGCTGATTTTGAAAAGATTATTACTGCTATCAAATCAATAAGAAACCGCCGTGCTGAAATGAACATTGTACCAAGTGTTAAGGCAAAAGTGTTTATTGAAACTGAATCAAAGCAGGCTTTCGAAAATGGCATGATGTTTTTTGAAAGACTTGCATCAGCAAGTGAAGTAACAGTTGGTGATAAGTTTGATATTCCTGATGCAGTAACCGTAGTAACAGACTGCGCAAGAATATTTATTCCACTTGATGACCTTGTTGATAAGGAAAAGGAACTTGCACGTCTTGCTAAAGAAAAAGCAACAGTTCAGAAGGATATTGACTTCCTTTCAGGAAAGCTCAATAATCAGGGCTTTTTAGCAAAAGCACCTGCACAGCTCATTGAAGCTGAAAAGGCAAAGCTTGCTAAGGCTGAAGAAAAAATGGCAAAGATTGAACAAAGTATAGCTGCGCTTAATAAATAGAGGTCAAAGACAATGAATGTAAATGATGCGATGGAATATATTTCAAGTTTTGACAGACTAGGTAAGCCTGTCACTGATCTTAACAGAATGATAGCGTTATTGTCCTTGCTAGGTAATCCGCACAAAGACCTTAAGTGTATTCATATTGCTGGAACAAACGGAAAAGGTTCTGTTGCACAGATGTGTAATGATATACTAATCCATGCTGGTTATCGAGTGGGTATGTATACTTCACCGTATATGATTCATTATTCAGACAGAATTAAATTTAACAATGAAAATATTAATCTGGATTGTCTGTGTGAAATAACAGAGCATATCGCGTCTGTTCTTGAAAATGTTGAATATAAATCAAACTTCTCACAGTTTGAAATATCAACGGCAATTGCATTTGTTTTTTTTAAGAAAATGCGTTGTGACATTGTTGTATTAGAAACCGGAATTGGCGGCCAACTTGATTGTACAAATGTTATTAAAGCTCCAATTGTTTCAATTATTACATCAATTTCTCACGACCACAATCAGATACTTGGCTCAACTTTAAAAGAGGTTGCCTCTCATAAAGCAGGTATTATTAAGAAGAATTCACCTTGTGTTTTGTCAGCAAACAATACTGATGAGGTTGTTGACATAGTGAAGAATCAATGCGAGCTTTGTCATTCTCAACTTGTTATACCTGAGCTAACTAATCTTCATGTTTTCAAATCTGATATTCTGGGCAGTGAATTTTATTATAATGGAAATTCATACTTATTGAAAATGAGTGGATGCCATCAGATATTAAATGCTACATCTGTTATAGAAGCAATGAAATTTATTTGTGATTATGGTTTTGCTATTTCATACGATAATATTTACTTCGGTATTAATAATGCGCGAGTGCCTGCAAGAGGAGAAGTTCTGTCGGAAAATCCATTAATTATTCTTGACGGAGCACACAATCCGGCTGGAATGAAATCATTGACAGATATCATTAAGAAGTCAAATAAAAAACAATGTATTGCGATAATTGGTATGGTAAAGGATAAGAATGTCAGGGAATCTATATCGCAGATTGTTCCATATGTTTCTGATTTTATTTGCGTTGAAGGCTTCTCGCCAAGGGCTGTGTCTGCGGACGATCTTGTTAAAGTAATTAAATCTTTTAAGAGAAAAGCTTTTAGTGTTTATGATATTGATCTTGCAGTTAAAGAGGCTGTGAATCTTGTTAACGATGATGGAATGCTTGTAATATGTGGTTCACTTTTCCTTGCATCTGTAGCAAGAAAGATTTTTGTCGAATAAAAAGAATAAAAAAATACTCTCATAAAAATGAGAGTATTTTTTTATTCACTAATTGTAATTTTTTTACTTTAATTCCAGTTTCGACATATTATTTAAATAATATGTTATATGATATAAACAATTAAATAGTAACGGAGGGTAAATATGCCTGTTTTGTTGGAAGTTAAAGAAAAAAATATTATTGCCTATATTTCAGGAGAAGTTGATCACCATACCGCAAAAGGTATCAGGTCGGAAATAGATTCTGAAATTGAAAGATTCAACCCTGATAAAGTTATCCTTGATTTTTCTGCGGTGACTTTTATGGATAGTTCGGGAATAGGGTTGGTTATGGGAAGATATAAAATAATGCAGTCGTTAAGTGGAAGTGTGCTGATACAAAATCCACCTGATCATATAAAAAAAGTCATGCGTCTTGCCGGTCTTGACAGGATAGCAAACATAATAAACATAAAGGCAGGTTGTTAAAAATGAAAATACTTAATGAAATCAAGATTTCTTTCCCAAGCAGATCGGCAAATGAAAGCTTTGCAAGAATAGCAGTTTCAGGTGCTGTTGCTCAGTTTGATCCTTGCGTGGACGAGCTATCGGACATAAAAACAGCAGTTTCTGAGGCAGTTACAAACTCTATTGTTCATGCATATAACATGGAGGTCGGCAAGATTGATCTTACAATTCGCCTTCTTGAAGGAAAAATTGTATACATAAAGATTAAAGATTACGGCTGTGGAATTCCTGACATAAACAGAGCTATGGAACCTTTGTTCACAACAGCTCCACAGGATGAAAGAGCAGGCCTAGGTTTTGCCGTAATGGAAAGCTTTATGGACAAGCTTACAGTCAGAAGTAAGGTGGGTAAAGGCACATCAGTAATTCTGACTAAAAAAATAAAATCAAGAAAGGCAACAGATGAATAACTATAAGGATAGCTTTATAGAAGAAAACCTCGGGCTGGTTCACCTTTGTGCAAACCGCTTTCGAGGTCGTGGAATTGAATATGAGGATTTATATGGTGCTGGTTGTATAGGTCTAATTAAGGCTGCGAAAGGCTTTGATGAAGAGCGTGGAGTTAGGTTTTCAACATATGCTGTTCCAGTAATTCTTGGTGAGATAAAGCGCCTGTTCAGGGATGGTGGAGCTATTAAAGTGAGTCGTAGTACAAAAGAATTATCTATGAAAGTTACTCGTGCCCGAGAGCAGTTTATGCTCGCACAAGGTCGAGAACCAACAATAACAGAATTAAGTACAATTGTTGGCTTTGATGAGAGTGCAGTTGTTGAGGCGTTAAATGTAAGCCTCCCACCAATTAGCCTTACTGAAACACTTGATGAAGCAATGGGAGAAACTGATATTCCTGTTGATTCACCTGATATTGAAATATCAGATCTGTTATCGTTAAAACAGGTTATGCATACTCTTGATGCAAAAGATAGACAACTTATATATCTGCGATATTTCTCAAATAAAACTCAGACAGAAACTGCAAAGGAGCTTGCTATGACGCAGGTTCAGGTTTCACGCAGGGAGAAAAAACTTCTTCTTCAAATGCGCTATGCTTTATTAGAATAAAAAGTGAACAAAAAATCAAGGCAAAATTTGTTTGACATTAACAAATTTTTGTGGTATTATAATAACAAGTATAGATTTGACAAAGACGAGGATATGCTATCCTCGTCTTTAATTTGATATATTATACAATTTTGAAAGGATCTATTTATGCAATTTACGGATTTAAACTTGTCTGCGGAGGTTCTGCGTGCAATAGAAGAATTGGGCTATAAGGAGCCTACTATGATTCAGGAAAAGAGTATTCCTGTTCTTCTTGAGGGTAAGGATGTTATCGGTCGTTCAAATACTGGTACAGGAAAGACAGCGGCTTTCGGTATTCCTGCAATTGAGCGAATATCACGCGATGACAGAAAGAATGTTCAAGTACTTATTATGTGCCCTACAAGGGAACTTGCAATGCAGGCTTGTACTGAAATTGAGCGCTTCTCAAAATTCATGCCATGGGTAAAACCAGCGGCTGTATATGGCGGAGCTTCAATGGAAAGACAAATTTCAGCACTTAAGAGAGGTGCTAACATTGTCGTCGGAACACCTGGCCGACTAATTGACCACATAGAAAGACGCACATTGAAGCTTGATACTTTAAGAACAATTATTCTTGATGAGGCTGACGAAATGCTTAACATGGGCTTCAGAGAGGATATTGAAAAAATACTTGAAAAGGTACCGGAGGAAAGACAGACTGTTCTTTTCTCAGCAACAATGCCACCTGCAATTATGGCCATTTCAAAAAAATATCTTACTGAGCCTGAACATGTAAAGGTTGATACAGCACAGCGCACTGTTGAAGCTATTGAACAGTATTTCTATGAAGTACCATCAGGAAGAAAGCTTGATGCTTTGGTACTCCTGCTTTCAATGTACGAGCCAAAGCTATCAATGATTTTCTGCAATACAAAGAGAATGGTTGATGAACTTACAGAAGCACTTACAGCAAAAGGTTTCAAAGCTTCTGGAATTCATGGTGATATGAAGCAGGCAGCAAGAACACAGGTTATGGACCGCTTCAAGTCAGGTAAGACACCTATACTAATTGCTACTGATGTTGCTGCAAGAGGAATTGACGTTGACGATATTGATGCGGTTTTCAACTATGATATTCCACAGGATAATGAATATTATATTCATAGAATAGGAAGAACAGGACGTGCCGGTAAGAAGGGTATTGCTTTTACATTCACAAGCGGAAGAAAGCAATTTTATGAAATGCGTGACATTCAGAATTTTACAAAAGCAATAATCAGTCAGAAGTCACTTCCTTCTGCGGATGATATAAAGATTAAAAAGCTCGGTAATTTTGCTGAAAAGCTTAATAAGGTTATTAGTGAAGGTAAGCATACTGATTATATTGATATGGTAAACACCCTCGCAGCAGACGGTTTATCTGCCGAAACTTTAGCAGCTGCATTGCTATCAATGCAGCTTAATAAGGAAATTAAGAATATTCCTGTTATTGAAATGGCAAAGAGCAAGCCTGAATATGAAAGACACGCTAAGCCAACTTCAAAAGGATGTAAACTTATGCTTGATGTTGGTAGATTGCAGAGAATTGCTCCGAATTTTGTTCTTGGTGCACTTGTTGAAGCAACAGGCCTAACGGGTAAAAGCTTTGGAAAAATTGATATTTTTGATAAGCATACCACTGTTGAAATTCCTGAATCAGAAAAAGAAAGTATTCTTATGGCAATGCACAACAGCAAGATCAATGGTACTCGCGTATCAGCACAATTGATTGAAGGTTCTGCATCTACTGGCAGAAATGATAATCATTATAGAGATAACAGAAAGAATTTTAAACCTCGTGGTGATAAATTCAATAATTCAAGAAGTAAGAAGCCTTACAAGGCAAGATAAAATAAAGCCTGTGGATTTTATCCACAGGCTATTTTTATAATATTTATTTCCTTCTGAACATTAAAAATAGTAAGAGTATCGCAACCCAGCCCATATTGAATAATAAAGCAGCTGAGGCTGAAACCTGACTAAATGATGATAGAAATGTCATGCATAAAGATAAAATTACACCCATTATACATGATGTCAGCACAAAGAACATTCCGGCAATCGCTGTTTTATTAAGGCTTCTAACGTGAGTAATAAGTGAAGCAAATGACTGGAATCGTCCGGAGCATATCATCGGTGATGAGCTCTTTGGCGTGTATGCCGTTTGTGCTTCAAAATCAGTGTGATGTCTGAACGGTATAAGCTTGAAATAGTCTGTTTGTATATGGAATAAGTCAGAAAGAAGATTTAAAGATATTATTGAATCAACAGAACGAAGAACAATGGTTATATCATTTCTGACTAATTCTCTGAGCCATTTTGAAACGCCAATGCTTGCTTTGACTTTTACGATAAACATTGTTGTTGCTTCACCCGAAACTGAAAGGTAAAGGACAGTGTTGCCGTTTGCATAATCAGCTTCCTTAGCGGTACTTGGTAATCCTTCAATACTATGATTTTTCATAAGCTCACGTGTCCCAAGAAGAACTCGCTTATTACCAATCCAGCCTGAAAGTCCTAATGTATCTTCATAAAGATAGCTTTCAACAGGATAGAGCATTTCAGTATTACCCTTAAGCATTTTATAAAATGTTGATTTTAGCACGCTTCCTGCGTGGCAGGAGAGACTTGCAGCAATTAGTATGCCTTCTTCTATTGTAGTAGCAGAAAGCTGTTTTAAATTAATAAGTTCAACGCTTCCTTCAGGGAAAAGCTGATTTACATCAAGAAGAACTGAATTGGTATCGCTGAAATCTTCAACACCGTCATAACTCAATACACAGGCCGATGATAAAATCATCTTTTTTGTCAATCGAGAAAAAGGAAGATTTACAATAAGCATAACAGCAAATGATGCGCATAATGCAATCGTTCCGGTGAGTGTTGATAATGCTGTAAATATTCTTGTTGTCATTTCCATATTATTGTTCATTACAAGAGAAATGAGTGCAATACCTAATGAAGAGAAGAATATAGCTGGAACAGCTTTTCTGCAGTATGCATCAGTGAGATCAGATGAGAATGAGGATTTCATAAAGTTTTCAACAAACCCTGTTTCTCTCATTGCAGTAAGTGAAGGATAACCAGATAAAGCACCTCTTGTAAATTTTGCGGCCTTCTCGGTGTCATCAATCTGGAACAATGCATATTTTTCATTATCATCAGATATATACTTGAAGTTCTTCTCTGCTCTTGAAACAATTAGTAGCTTACCGATAGTGTTGAACAGCAGACAGCAAATGGCAACAGGAATGAATATATGAATTCTGCTATTTTTTATAAGTGGAGTTTCAGCAAAATATATTGTTGAAGTAATAAGGCTTGTTACAATCGCAATAGCAGGCAAACTATCACCGTCAGCGTTGAAAGTGAAGAATCCCGCCATACCGTTTTTAACAACGGAACCACAAACAAATAAGCATAGTATACCGATTACAATATTAACAAACAGGAATGATGTAGGACTTGTGTCAATATGCAACAGACTAGGTACAGGCCAGTCAAAATCATTTGCAAATGCAATGTATGACGAAAGAATGGTTGCTATCAGCATAAAGCATACTTTTATTGCAAAACTACCCTTTAGCTGACTTAATTCATTAGCGATGCTTGGGGCATCCTCTATATCATTAAAATCATCAACGATATCATATTCTTCTTCTTGAATCTCAGCATCTTCATTGTTATCATCTATATCTGTTGAAAGAACAAAGTCCTTGATTTTTCTGTTTCTCTTTTCGGCAAGCATACTCATTTTTGTGAGTTCATCTGCCGTGTCAGGAATAGAAATCTGCTCTGTTTTTGGAATTATTTTTGAAGTAATATCAAGGTGAATATCATTTATATTCTTTCTGTTAATAGGAACAAGTTCAGCTGTCTTGCTTAAAACACGTTCCTTTTTAAGTTTCAGGATACCTTCAATAATTTCAGTATTACCTGAACTTTTTTTGAGAGGCTTGACATTTGTTTTTGCTAAGTTTTCTTCATGTGAAAGTGCTTGAGTATCATTGGTTTTATGTACATTTCTATTACTATGCTGTTTGTTGTTTTCTGTTGAATTTAAAGTGTTTATATTTTTGTCAGTTTGTTCTTCTTTGTTAGAATACTGCTTTAATATTGATTGAGTGTTTCCAAGATAAGCTGATAAACTATCCTCGTGCATGTCAGCGATTTCTTTGTTTTCAGTCTTTGAATATTGGGTCAGAATTGATTGTGTATCGTCAAATGAAGGGGTTGTTTCGTTAACAGCTTCGTTATTTGATTTTTGATTTGAATATTGAGAAAGTATTGCTTGTGTATTATCAAACAGCATTTCTTTTCTAAGAGCATCCTCTTTATCAAACTCAAATGCCTTACTATCCTTATTTTTTTTGCCTTTGTCTGTCGAGTCAAGAAGTTCTTCAACATCGTAAGATGACTTCGGCTTTTTCGGTTCATCTTTTTTTTTCGAATATTCATCTAAAATTTCATCAACAGAAAATTTTATATCTGACAACCGTATCAACTCCTTTAATATTAAGCTTTATTTCGTTGTCTTACAATTTCATACATAAAGATGCCACCAGCCACTGAAGCATTAAGAGAAGTAATTTTCCCATACATAGGGAGCTTTAATAGAAAGTCGCATTTGTCCTTTACAAGTCTTCCTATACCATTACCCTCAGAACCTATTACAAGCCCTATACTACCAGTGAGATTTGCTGATGTATAGTTTTCGCCCAGAGAATCTGTTCCATATATCCATATACCACTCTTTTTAAGTACTTCAATAGCTGAAACTATATTTGATACTCTTGCTACAGGGAGCCAGCTTGCTGCCCCAGCAGATGTTTTAAAAACAGTGTGGTTAAGTGATGCACTACGTCTTTTAGGAATAATTATCCCATGAGCGCCGGCTGATTCAGCAGTTCTTATAATAGCACCAAGATTATGTGGATCTTCAATTTCATCACATATAATTATAAAAGGCTCTTCACCTTTTTCCTGAGCAATTTCAAGTATTCTTTCAATGCTGACATATTCAGCACACGCACCAACAGCAACAATGCCCTGATGAGATGCACCTTTTGTCATCAAAGAAAGCTTTGTGTCATTGACATTTTTTATAACTATACCTTGTTCTTTTGCAAGCGATATTATATGCCCGATTGAACCTGTTGCTTCTGAATTGACATAAATAGTATCAATAAGCTTTTCAGCCTTTAATGCTTCAAGAACGGGATTACGTCCAACGATAATGTTGCTTTTATCTTCATCATTTATGTCTGATTGTTCTTCATTATTAAATCTATGCTTGTCATTTTGTTTAAATGATGAAAAATCATTGTTTCTTTTTAAATTTCTATCTGAAGTTCTTCTTTTAAATTCTTTTTCCATTTTATTAAATTCCCACTTATTAATAATTTTTTGTACAATACTTAAATAATGATATTATTATAGCATATTTTATTGTAAAAAAACAACAGCAATTTTACTTTTAAAATAAAAAAACTAGTTTTATGATTATAAAACAGAATATAAAATATAAAATGCAAAAATTCCAAACATCATGAGAATAATCAAGCATATAATTGTTCGTGCTCTAATAGAGTTATTTTTTTTATGATCAGTAAATTCTTTTAGGAATAAATCAGCTTGACTTGTTAGCATCTGCTGTGGACAACTGATTTTATCGCTCTTAACAAAAAGAATTGCTTTTTCAAAATAATCACTATTTGTTCTGTTAATTTCAATAATTCGTCTGTTGATACCTTTTAACATAAAATCACCTTTAAAAATTATTTGTTTATTGAATTATTGACTCTAAAATCAACAGTATACAGAAAGTATAAGAACTTTTAACACTATATTGTTAATAACTATGTTGAAAAGTTGAAAGTATAAACAAAATAATGTTGAAAACTCTGTTGAAACAGTTGAAAACTCTTTTATTTACGTTACTTATTTTTTTGGTGTAAAGTTAATAACTTTTTTTCTTTAAAATTACACTTTGTAGATTGGAAAAAAGGAGTAAATTATTCATTGATGTATAATTACTTCTGAATATAAAATCTACAAAAATAATAGGCTTTTTGACAAACCCCATTGATTAAACATTTTTTCAATATATGACTTTTAAATAATAAAAAAGCGGAAAGATCAAGGCAATAGAACAAAGTCTTGATTTTAACCGCTTGAAGTAATATCTGTCCACTTAATCGGATAGTTATGCAATTATCTTGTTGTCAGGAATTTTATGGCTCTTTCAATAGAATCTTTCGAATTCCCCCAGTCAGCATCCTTACCTGTATTTCTGTAATCATACATCTTGCAATAATGAGAAACATCTTTTCTAAGTTCATCAAGGTATTTTTTAATCAGTTTATCACAATCGCTGTTAAAACTATTAAGCTTTACTTTTGCAAGCTTGTTTGGGGCAATTGATATAAGCATCTCATAATGATTTAAGCATAGCATTTCCTGCTCGTTGAAAAGCTTGACAAAGTCAGCTTCCTTCTGATACAGTTCAAATACAGTTTCAAGAAGTCTTTGCATGCCCCATTCTATCTTTGAGCAGACAAAGCAGTCATTATTGACAGCTGAAAGCTTTTTCTTCTTTGAATTATGATTTTCAAACAATCCCTTTTTGCTAACGATTTTTTCGTCAAGCTCATTTAGATGCGTTTCAAGCATTAAAGCAAGTGAAAGTCTGTTTTTCTGTTTTAACATTTTATCAAAATGTGTTTTACAGAATCCAAGCTTGTTGGTTTCAATTCTCACATCAGGCTCCATCATAGCAGCACCCATAATATATTCAACACATCTATCCTCAAGCATATCTCTCATTTTGCATATCGGGCAACCGCATTTCGGATCAAAAATCTCGCTCACAGGGATGGTTAAAATACTTTCTCTCATTTTATTTCCTCTCTGGCAATCATTTTGCCATTTAATAATGTTGAAAATAATAATAATATAATATATAATTTTAATATAAATTCTTATAAATAGCAATAGAAAGGCAAATTATGAATTATAAATACGAAAACAATAATATATATCTTAATCAGCCCGATTTTTCACTTGATGAAACACTTGATTGCGGACAGGCGTTCAGATGGATAAAGATTTCTGATAATACATATCAGGGTTTTTCTGCGGATAAGCCCTTAAAAATAGGTGAAGAAAATGGCACGATTGTACTGTATAACACTTCTGAAGATGAATTCCTTGATTATTGGTGCAATTACTTTGATTTAGCAACTGATTATGGGAAATTAAAAGAATTGTTTTCTCAGGACGAAACTTTAAAAAAGGCCTGTGATTTTGCTCCTGGAATAAGACTATTGAAACAGGATAAGTGGGAAGCTTTATGTTCATTTATAATTTCACAGAACAATAACATTCCACGAATAAAAGGAATAGTTGAAAGGCTTTGTGAAAATTTTGGCGACAAAAAAGATTTCGGATATACCTTCCCTTCAGCAGAAACATTGTCAAAGCTTTCTGTTGAAGATTTACAGCCACTTCGCGCGGGATTCCGAGCAAGATATATTCTTGATGCAGCAAAAAAAGTTGCTTCGGGAGAAATTGATTTGGAATATATATCAAGACTTCCTCTTGATGAGGCAAGGACTGAACTTATGAAAATCTGCGGTGTCGGGGTAAAAGTTGCAGATTGTGCGCTATTATATGGAATGTACCGCCTTGAGTTTTTCCCTGTTGATGTCTGGATTAGAAGAGTACTTGATCAGTATTATCCAGTGGGTCTTCCTGAATGTATAAAAGGCTTTGAGGGAATTGCGCAGCAGTATTTATTCCATTATATAAGAAACTTATCTGACAAATAATTGATTTTTTATTATTCAGATGATATACTTATTATTGAGGTGATAATATGAAATCAATGCACAAAAGAAAAATGATAGCTCCGATAGTTATTTGCATGATTTTTTTCTTATATTATGTAGCTATTGCTGTTGCATGTGTAATTATCGGCATAAATGAAAGTAATTATATTGGTTTGTTATTTGCAATAATTATCCCTGCTGTTCTTGCTGCGGTGATTTTATATGTCACAAAGGAACGTATTGATGAAATTAAAGGAGGAGAAGAAGATGATCTTAGTAAATACTGATTTTATTACAGGACAGGAAATTGAAACTATAACTCTCGTAAAAGGTAGTGTAATTTTTTCAAAGAACTTTGGAAGAGACATTGCGGCAAGTTTTAAAACATTGGTTGGCGGAGAAATAAAGGGCTATACAGAAATGATGAATGAAGCTCGTGCAATGGCAACAAAAAGAATGTGTGATGAAGCAGAACAGCTCGGTGCTGATGGAATTATCAATATCCGATATGCTTCAGCTGCAGTTATGCAGGGTGCCGCTGAAGTAATTGCATACGGAACCGCTGTTAAGTTCAAATAAATTGGTTATATTATATAAAAGTTTGTGTTTTTTCAGAGCTATTTTGTTTTGATAATTTTATAACAAACATTTGCAATTTACAACATAATGTTATATAATATTTAAGTAAGTTTATTATTTTATAGGGGGATATTAAATGTTAGTTTCAGCAAAAGATATGCTTAATAAAGCAAGAGATGGCAAGTATGCTGTAGGTCAATTCAATATCAACAATCTTGAATGGACAAAGGCTGTACTTCTCACAGCTCAGGAATGTAACTCACCTGTAATTCTTGGTGTATCTGAGGGCGCAGGCAAATACATGACTGGTTTTAAGACAGTAACAGCAATGGTTAAAACAATGATCGATGAGCTTAATATAACAGTTCCAGTTGCTCTTCACCTTGACCATGGTTCATATGAAGGTGCAAAGAAATGTATTGAAGCTGGTTTCTCTTCAATTATGTTCGATGGTTCACACTATCCAATTGAAGAAAATATTACAAAGACAAAAGAACTCGTTGGTATCTGCAACGATAAGGGTCTTTCACTTGAAGCTGAAGTTGGTTCAATCGGCGGTGAAGAAGACGGAGTTGTTGGTTTGGGCGAATGTGCTGACCCAGCTGAATGTAAAGCTATTGCTGACCTTGGTGTAACAATGCTTGCTGCAGGTATTGGTAATATTCACGGTAAATATCCTGAGAACTGGACTGGTCTTTCATTTGATACGCTTTCTGCTGTTAAAGACGCAGTAGGAGATATGCCACTTGTTCTTCACGGTGGTACAGGTATCCCTGAGGATATGATTAAGAAAGCAATTTCACTTGGCGTTGCAAAGATCAATGTAAACACAGAATGTCAGCTTACATTTGCTGAAGCTACAAGAAAATATATTGAAGCTGGCAAGGATCAGCAGGGTAAAGGCTTTGACCCAAGAAAGCTTCTTGCTCCTGGTTTTGAAGCTATCAAAGGCACAGTTAAAGAAAAGATGGAACTTTTCGGTTCAGTTAACAAAGCTTAATTTCTACAGTTGAAATTATGATTAATAAGGTGGGTAAGCAATTATCCACCTTTTAATATGGATTGAGTGTATCCTAGGACACCACTCAACGCATGCTAAATGTATGCAAATAAAAAAACAGGGGGTTTATACTTATGAAAAAATATGATACAAAACGTATCGCAGTTTTCGGCGTTGTTGCCGCAGTTTATGTTGTACTTACGGTTTCACTCAGTTTTATGTCTTATGGGGGAATACAGTTTCGAATAGCAGAAGCATTGATGTTGCTGTGTTTTTACAAAAAAGACTACATAATTCCGTTAACACTCGGTTGTGCAATAGCAAACCTTTTCAGCCCGATGTTAGCACTTGATGTACCATTCGGCACACTCGCAACATTAATTTCACTGTTGCTTATTATAAAAAGCAAAAATATATATATCGCATCTCTGATGCCTGTTGTAATCAATGCAGTTGTTGTTGCTATTGAACTTAAAATCGCATTCAATGCTCCAATATGGCTTTCAATTCTTCAGGTTGCAGCAGGGGAGTTTGCTTGTGTTTCTGTTTTAGGAATAATTCTCTTTAAAACCATGGAAAGAAACCCGAAAATCATAAAACTAATAAAATTTGAATAACATTAAATCACAGGTTTTATACCTGTGATTTTTTTATAGTTATATAGTAATAAATTGTAATTACGAAAAAGATTATAAAACATTTGGTAAAATTGAATAAAATTAGTATAAAACTATTGCAAATTATATGCAATTATTATATAATAAGTTCAAGTGAATATTATCAGTGAAAGCTAATATTATTTTGCTTTATTTAATATAAATAGACTGGAGTGGATACAATTGAAAAGTTACGAAAGTACGAGGATTAAAAATATTGCGTTGGCAGGGCACGGTGGCTCCGGAAAAACATCGCTTGTTGAAGCTATGCTTTTCAAAAGCGGAGTAACAGACAGACTTGGTAAAATTGCTGACGGTAACACGGTGAGTGATTTTAATTCTGAGGAAATTAAGCGTAAATCATCTATTTACACTTCCTTGTCTTATTATGAGAGAGATGATTTTAAAGTCAATCTTATAGATACCCCAGGTCTCTTTGATTATGCAGGTGGAATGGTTGAAGGTGTTTTTGCAAGTGGATGCGTAATGATTACTGTTTCAGGTAAGTCAGGTGTCAAGGTTGGGACAGAAAAAGCATATGATTGTGCAACAAAATACAATAAGCCAAAGATGTTTGTAATAACAAAGATTGATGATGCTAATGCTGATTTCTATAAGGTTCTTGCTGAACTTAAATCAGTCTTTGGACCAACAGTATGTCCTATTGTTGTACCACATATTGAAGATGGCAAGATAGTATCATATGTAAATCTTATTGAAATGAAGGCTTATGTATACAATGATAAGGGTGACGCTATTGAAACTGAAATGCCTGAATCCGAATATAGGCTTGACGGACTTGTTGCAGCAATAAGTGAAGCTGTTGCAGAAACTGACGAAGAATTGTTTGAAAAGTTCTTTTCTGGTGAACAATTTACTCAAAAGGAACTAATTAAGGGAATTCATGCTGGTATGAATACTGGTGTAATTACTCCTGTAACATGCGTAAGCTCAGCAACACTTGTCGGCGTTGATATGCTTATGAAGGAAGTATCATTGCTGCTCCCTTCACCAACAGAGCACGATGTTCTAAAAGCAACAACAAAAAAAGGTGAAAGCGTTGATGTAAGCATAAGTGATACAGATCCTTTGTGTGCTTTTGTATTCAAGACAGTATCTGATCCGTATATAGGAAAAATGTCATTTATTAAGGTTGTATCAGGAAAGCTTAAGGCCGGTGGAGATTACACGAATGCAACAACCGGCGAAAGCGAAAAAGTCGGCAAGCTATATATGCTTTGTGGCAAAAAGCAGGAAGAAGTCACATTTGCCGGTGCTGGTGAAATAGTTGTAGCAACAAAGCTTTCTGTTAATACAAATGATACAATGTGCGATGCTTCAAGAATTCTTTCTATTGACAAAATGGAATTTCCAAAACCATGTTTTAAGATGGCTGCAAAATCAAAGGCACAGGGCGATGAAAGTAAGATTTCACAGGGTATACAGAAGATTCTTGATGAAGATAAAACTCTTTCATATAAACAGGATGAAACAACTCATGAGCAGATTCTTGCAGGACTTGGTGAACAACACCTTAGTGCGGTTCTTGCAAAACTTAGGAATGATTTCGGTGTTGATATTGACATTGTTGTTCCAAAGATTGCTTATAAGGAAACTATAAGGAAGAAGGTTAAGGTTCAGGGAAGACATAAAAAGCAATCAGGCGGTCACGGTCAGTATGGTGATGTCTGGATTGAATTTGAACCTTGTGTAAGTGACGAGCTTGTTTTTGAAGAAAGAGTATTCGGTGGTGCTGTTCCAAGGAACTTCTTCCCGGCTGTAGAAAAAGGACTTCAGGAATGTACAAAAAAGGGTGTTCTTGCGGGCTTCCCTGTTGTCGGATTAAAGGCAATACTTGTTGATGGTTCATATCATCCGGTTGACTCATCTGAAATGGCATTCAAGATTGCTGCTTCAATTGCTTATAAGGAAGGCTTACGTCAGGCTGATCCTATACTTCTTGAACCTATCGGTGGACTTAATGTTACTGTTCCTGATGAAAATACTGGTGATATAATGGGCGACCTTAATAAGCGTCGTGGTCGAGTTCTTGGTATGAATCCAGTCGGTAAGGGTCAAACTGAAATTGTTGCAGAAGTTCCAATGGCTGAAATGCAGGACTTCACTATGCTGTTGAGGCAGGTTACACAGGGCAGAGGTAGTTTCACATTTGATATGCTAAGATACGAGCATTTACCATCACAGTATGTTGCTGATGTTATTGCTAAATATTCAACAATAATTGATTAACATTAAAGCGAGGCAGATTTAATGCCTCGCTTTTTCGTTGTTCGACAATTCATATCATAATTTTTACTTGCTTTTTTATCAGAATTAGTATAAAATAGATTAGGTGAGAGGTGAAATTAATGAACAAAATTTTAGAGAAGAAATGGGCGAAAACCATACTTCCTTTTTCTTCTGTGCTTTATATGCTTTTTCTGGTATCATTGGCTTATAATACTTTTATGTATGAGTTTGTTATCGGAAACAAAATAATCTTTGGTATTTTGTATGTATTATTTAATGCTGGAATGTTTGCATTAATGTATTTGTCAAGAAAGAATAGAATGTCGTCAATAATTTCGTTATTCTATCTGTTAGTTACATTTTCAATTGTGCTTTTTGCATTCGGGAATTATTTGATTATTATTCCTATATTCCTTGTTTCAGTAGCAACTCTCTTCACATCAAAAGGGAGCGAAACAAAAAAGACGATTATTGGAACGGCATATCTTCTCCTGTACGTTCTTGGAATAGTTGTATTCATTCTGATAAACAGCTTTTTCGGCGATAAAATTGGTGGAAGGGAACTTACAAAGTCAAGTATTAAGACGGGTGAACTTTCAAAGCTTTATACTGAAAAGCAGTTATCACCGCTCCTTGAAAATACAGTTTCCCCTGATAAGAAATTTCGATATTATATCGTTGATATTGACAACAGATTAAATGGCGAAATTCAGATAGTGGTTGTTCCTAATAATCATGATAAGAATTTCGGGCTATTCTCATTACGTGAAAAGGGAAGAACAAAAATTGTTGCATTTTCAAAATCACGTGGTGACAAAGTGCTCCCTACTGTAAAATGGGTTGGAAACAATAAGATTGAGTATAAGTTCCCAGACTGGGCAAAAGAAAAGCATTCAGTTATTAAAAATGAAGATTGCGAAAAGGACTATTTCTCATTCCTTTATCGTTAAGCAAACAAATAAAAAGGTCGTACATTTCTGTACGACCTTTATTTTTTATCCTAATGTAACAATAATATCATTGATATCCTTTAGATCCTTATTTGAAATAAAGTTGCCGTTTATTACATTTCCATTAATAGAAATATTCTTAACACCACTCTGAACCTTATTGGGATTGTTGATAATGATTGAAAGCTTTTTACCTCTGAATACTTTGTTGATTTCAATACTGTTCCAATCAGAAGGTATTGAAGGATCAATAACAAGTCCTTCAGCGTTTGGTCTCATACCAAGAATACCCTCGACACAACCAACCATTACTGTTGAAGCAGTACCTGTAAGCCAGTGTACATGAGCACGTCCTTCATATGGTGAAGCTTTACTTTCAACAAACTGTCCGTGAGCATAAGGTTCAATAACACGAATTTCAGCATTATCGTTCATTGCAGCAGGTGAAGTTTCCATAAAGTACTGGAATGCTTTCTCACCGTGACCGAGTAATGATTCAGCAAGTATAGCCCAGCCCTGTGACTGTGAGAAGATACCGCCGTTTTCCTTTGTATCAGGATTGAAAATGTGCATTAAAGCTCCGTCAAAATAGTGATCTCTGTAAGGTGGATCAAGAAGCTTTGCACCATATTTTGTATTTAGTATTCTATCAACGCTTTCCATTGCCTTTTCACCAATATCCTTGTCAGCAAAACCAGAAATTACGCTCCAGCTCTGTGGATTAAGCCACATATTAGCTTCAGGGTCTTTTTTAGCACCAACAATAATACCATCTTCTCTGATCCCACGTATAAATCTGTCTTCATCCCAGCATTTCTCGAGTGAAGTACCAAGCTTACTCTGAGCATCAGAAACGAAAGCAATATACTCCTTGTCGTCTTTTTCTTCAGCCATTTTTTTGATAATGCTCATTGCATAGTAAAGCTGGAATGCAACGAATGTTGATTCACCCTTTTTACCAAGTCTTAAGCAGTCATTCCAGTCAGCGTGAAGGCCAGCAGGCATATTGTGATCACCCATATTGTTTAGTGAGAACTGGATTGCTCTTTTTAAATGTTCGTAGACTGTAGCTGTTCCGCCGTTAGCAAAAACAATTTCTTCATCTAAGAATTCTTTGTTTCCGCTTTCACCGATGTACTTGACAATAGTAGGGAAGAGCCATAATGCATCGTCAGCTCTATATGATGGATGTCCTGTTGCGCATACGTATGAATCATCATCAGGAGTATCTTCAAAACCAGCATTATGATCAAATTTAACAAGTGGAAGACCAGCACCATTATCGACCTGCGCTGAAAGCATAAAGCGAATTTTTTCAAGTGCCATATCAGGATCAAGGTGAATAATACCCTGAATATCTTGAACAGTATCACGATATCCATATCCGTTTCTTAGGCCACAATAAATGAAGGAAGCAGCTCTTGACCAAATGAATGTAATAAAGCACTGATAAGCATTCCATACATTAATCATGTTATTGAATTCTTCGCTTGGAGTTTTAACAGAGAATGCAGAAAGTTTTGCGTGCCAGAAGTTCTTGAGTTCATTAACTTCCTTGTCAACAATGCCGGGCTTTTCATATTCTTTAAGAATTTCAGCAGATTCTGCTACGTTGTTCATTCCGAGAATATAAATAATCTCTTTTGTTTCACCAGGCTGAAGGTCAATGTATGACTGCAAAGCTCCACAGCAATTTGAGTTGAAGTTAAGCTCATTGTCACATTTTCCTTTTTCAACAGCGATTGGGTTAGAATAGGATCTGTATTCGCCTATGAATGATTTAAAGCTTCCGTTATAGCTTGCTACATCAGCACCAACCATACCGAAGAAGCGTTCTGCGTGATTTGAACCAGTTGCATCTCTTCCAGAGTTTTCGTTGATATGCTCAACAATTCTGTTACCCTCAAAGCTTGTTCTTGTTATAAACAATGTATATTGAAGATTAACCTGATCCTGCTCATAGTTGCAGTCATTAGTGAATTCAATGAAGCCGAACATTGAGAGCTTTCTGGTCTTGCTGTCATTGTTTGTAACCTTACATCTCCAAACCTCGTAAGCCTTGTTATCTGGAACATAATAGGTTGTTTCACTGTTTATCTTTGAGTAATCAGTTGTGATAACAGTATAGCCTGTACCATGGCGACATACAGTCTTATAATCATCAAGTGATTTACCAACAGGCTGCCAGGTAGCAGACCAGTAATCGTTTTCATCTAAGTCATTGAAATAAATGTAGCGTCCTGGTAATGCCATTTCTGTATTAAATCTGAAACGTGTGATTCTTCCGTTTGCGCCTGATTTTACAAAGCTGTAACCTGCTGCGTTGTTTGAAATAATTGCACCGTATTCAGGAGAACCAAGATAGTTTACCCAAGGTGCAGGAGTGTTTGGCTTGTCAATAACATATTCTTTGTTATCAAGATCAAAATAACCGTATTTCATAATTTCCTCCCTGTAACATTATTTGCGATAAAATATACTTTGATTTTAGCATTTTATTAGGAAAAATGCAATAGTAAATCCTTATATTTGAAATAAAAACGCTTCTGAAATTAATCAGAAGCGTAATTGCTATTCTGCAAGACTAAAATCAACCTTGCCTGAGCTTACATCTGCTCGTGCAACCTTTATCTTTATCTTATCGCCTACTCGGTAAGCCTGCTGTGTAACATTGTTTGTAAGCTTCATTGAGCCGTCATATACATACTCACCATTTGGTAATTCCTCAACGGCAACCAAACCCTCACAAGTATTTTCAAGTTCAACAAAGAAACCGAATTCCATAACAGAAACTATTCTACTGTCATATTCTTCACCAAGGTGAGCTTTCATATATTCAGCCTTATAGCAATCTTCACAGTCACGCTCAACCTTCATTGAAGTTAATTCAGCCTCAGTGCTTGCCTGTGATGAATGATAAACAAACTTCTGATAACGCTTCATAATTTCAGCGTGTGAAGTGCCAGATATGAAGTCACTCATTATTCTGTGGATTGAAAGGTCAGGATAACGTCTGATTGGGGAAGTAAAATGTGCATAATCAGCAAGTACTAGTCCGAAGTGCCCAACAGGGTCTGGTGAATATTTTGCCTTTGCCATTGAGCGAAGTACAAGATTGTTCACTACCATTTCAAGATCAGTGCCTTTTACTGAATCAACAATCATAGCAAGATGCTTTGGCTTGACATTCTTGTGCGGTGGGAATGCTATACCAAGTGACTTTAATGCTTCTTCAAGAGTATTAATCTTTTCAACGCCTGGATCTTCATGAATACGGTAAACGAAAGGTAGTTCATTTTCTCTCGCAAGCTTAGCTGCAGATTCATTAGCCATAAGCATAAAATCTTCAATAATTTCTTCACTTATTCCGCGTGAACGTGGAATAACATCAACGCAGAAGTCATCATCATTTATTATAAGCTTGCTTTCTGATGTTTCAAGTTCAGGAGCACCACGAAGCTTTTTGTTTCTCTTAAGAATTTTTGCAAGCTCGTCCATTAATTTCAAAGAAGCTTTTACTTCTTTGTATTTCTCATCAATTTCAGGTTTTTGTGTTCCGCCAAGAATCGTATTGATTTCAGAGTAAACGCCTTTTACTCTTGAACGTATAATTGTTTTTGCAAATTTATATTCTGTTAAAGCACCCTCAAAATCAATCTTCATTAATGCGGAGAATGCAAGCCTATCTTCCTGTGGATTAAGTGAGCATATTCCGTTTGAAAGTTCTTTTGGCAACATCGGAATAACTCTATTTGCATAATAAACGCTTGTTCCACGATGGATAGCTTCATTGTCAAGCTCTGACTTTGGCTTAACATAATATGAAACGTCAGCAATATGAACGCCAAGCTCATATCCATCAGAAGTTTTCTTTATAGATATTGCGTCGTCAATATCCTTTGTGTCAGCTCCATCAATAGTGAAGATTACTTCATCTCTAAGGTCAAGACGGTTAGGAGCTTCCTTTTTAATTGTTGACATGTCAGAAACATTCATAGCTTCATCAAGAACGGATTTAGGGAATTCAAGAGAAATTCCGTTGAGTTCAAGCACTGACATAGCGCATACAGAAGCTTTTGCTGAACTTCCAAAGCAGGTTATTATCTTACAGGTATGTTCGCTGTGACGTGTTCCGCGGTAAGCAATTTCGCAAAGCACCTTGTCACCTTCATTGACCTCAAAGTCAGATATATTTTCAATAGGCATAGCATACTGTGACATAATATCGGGAATAACACAGAAGGTGTCAAACTCTCTTTTTATATTACCAGTAAAGCGTGAGAAGTCCTGATTGACAATATTAACAACTTCACCCTCAAGTGATTCACCCTTGCCCTTGAATGCTCTTACATTTACTGTATCATCAGGCATTGCACCTTTAAGGAACTTTCCTGGAATAAAAATTACTTCCTCAGTTTTAATGTCCTTAGCAAAACCAAAGGTTTTATTAAGGCGAGTAATCTTTGCAGTAACAAGTCCGCAGTATTTTGGGAGAAGGAAACCGTCAGGCTGTTCAAAAATCTCACCGTTGACTTTCATTCTCTCAAGAGTTTCAGTAAAATGCTTGAAGTCTTTATCAGAAACTCGGCAGGATCTTAATAGTTTTTTGTATGGCAAAGGTTGTTTCCCAGTCTTTTTAATTTTATCAAATATGATTTTTTTGTATGTTTCTTTCATTTTATTCCTCCGTTTTTTTATTGCTTTTATATATTAAAATTTTGTGCAGTAAAACATTAATTATGCTTTTTTGGATATGCAAATAGCCCCACGTAAAAACGCAGGGCTATCAATTAATCATTTTTACTTTAGTATATTAACAAGCAAAGTTACTCCGAAGAATATAAAAGCAGCAACTCTTGTAAAGTTTGCAACCTTTGAATCTCTGGTCTTGCTACCGTTTCTTCCGAAGAAAGAATCATTAGCAGAGCCTGTTATAGCAGATGTCATTCCTGGGTCCTTACTGTCCTGAACAAGAACAACAAGAATTATAATCAAACATGCTATTACCAATAATATACCACTGATAAGCTGAATAGTATTCATCAATAACCCTCCGTAAAACTTTAACATTCTAATAAAGTATATCATACATTATATTTATTTGCAAGTCTTTATTTTAATTTGCTTTACTATTTTTTTCTGATAAACCCTATCATAGAAAAAATCAAAAATACAACAAGATTTGCTACAACAACACTTGCTCCGGCAGGTACCTCGTAAACAAACGAAGCAAATATTCCCATAAAGAAGCATAATACTGAAATTATTGCCGAAGAAATAATAACACTTTTAAAGTTCTTGAATATTCTCATTGAACTTAATGCAGGGAAGATGATAAGACTTGATATTAACATTGTTCCCATTATTCTCATCCCTATTACAATAGTAATAGCTGTAAGGAAGGCTATCATCATATTGAATGCTTTGACATTTGTCCCTGAAGCCTTTGAAAAATTCTCATCAAATGTAACAGCAAACAGCCTGTTATAAAATAAGATAAAAACAATAAGTACAGCAATAGAAAGTATTATAGAAATTCTTGAGTCATTGTCGGTAATAGCAAGAGCTGAACCGAACATATAGCTCATTACGTCCATATTCATTCCGTTTTTAAGTGAAGTTGCTATTACACCTATTGCTATTGAACTGCTTGAAATTAGTGCAATGGCAGCATCACCCTTTATTTTGCCATTTTCACTTATTTTTAGTAAGAGAAATGCAGCAATAACTACTACTGGTACAGAAACCTGAAGAGGTGCAAGATTAAGCGCCATAGCAACAGACAACGCACCGAAGCCAACGTGGGATAATCCGTCACCAATCATTGAATATCTTTTAAGTACAAGGCTTACTCCAAGTAAAGCGGCACAAAGAGATACAAGTCCACCTACAAGTAAAGCCTTTCGTATAAAATCAAAAGAAAGAAAATCATTTATCATCGCAAGCATTATGTTTTCCTCCTAAGAATTTTTTACCGACTTCACTTTCTTTATATTCCTCAGATGTTCCGAAGAACAAAAGGCTGTTATCCATGTGGAGAACTTTGTTCGCATTGTTTACAGCAGAATCAATATCGTGTGAAACCATTATTATAGTAATATTATTTTCTTCATTAAGCTTTTTAATTATCTTGTACATATCAGCAGTTACAATCGGATCAAGCCCAGCAACAGGCTCATCAAGAATTAATAAGTCTTTTGTTGCACATAAAGCCCTTGCTAAAAGAACTCTTTGTTGTTGACCGCCTGAAAGTTCGCGATAGCATTTATGCTTCAGGTGTTTGATACCAAGCTTAGCTATATTTTCGTCAGCACGTTTTTTGTCCTTTTTTGTATAAAAAGGTATTATTCCTTTGCTGTTAAGACAACCCGAAAGTACAACTTCATAAACCGAAGCAGGGAAGTCACGCTGAATAACAGTCTGTTGTGGAAGATATCCTATTTTACTTGTTGTGTTATCACCGAAAATAATTTCTCCGCTTTTTGGTTTTAGAAGTCCAGCGATTGTTTTAATAAGTGTACTTTTACCAGAACCATTTTCACCGACAACAAAAACATAGTCGCCTTTATCAATAGAAAAGCTTATGTCTGATACAGCGTGAAAATTATCATAGTTTACACAAAGGTTATTGCAAGTAAGTAATGCCATTAATTAAGCCCCTTCCTGAGGTTTATAATATTCTGTTCCATTAATTGAATATAAGTTTTTCCTGCTTTAAGTTCATCCTTTGAAACATTATGGCATGAGTGTAATATTAAAGGCTCTGCACCTGTTTCTTTAGCAATAGCTTTTGCAACCTTAGGATCAACAAGCTCTTCATAGAAAATAACCTTGATTTTCTTTGCCTTCATTTGCTTGATAATTTCTGAAACAGCCTTTGCACTCGGTTCTGTTTCTGTAGAGCAGGAGTCATATGCGGCAGTATATTTTAGATTATATCTTTCAGCAAAATAATGCAATGCAAATCTGCCGGCAAAGAAAAGTTCACTATGTTTTGATTTTGATATGACATCTTTAAGTTTGCTGTCAATTTTGTCAAGCTCTTTTTTATATTTCTCTGCGTTTGCTTTATAATAATCCGTATTCTTCTCGTCAATTTCACAAAGACCATTAACAATATTATCTACCATTATTTTAGCGTATTGAGGATCGGTCCATATATGTGGATCATATTCGTGATCATGTTCTTCAGGTTCATCATGATCATCTTCCTCATGTTCTTCTGTTTTTTTAAGAGTAATACCTTTTGAAACATCAACTACCTTGCGTTTCTTGCTTTCTGTACTCTTGATTACCTTATCAGCCCAAACCTCCATATACTTTCCTGTATATATAAACATATCTGATTTGCCGATATCAATTATATCAGAAGCAGTAGGATCAAATGAATGGCTATCAACCCCAGCTGGTAAAAGCAATTCTACATCTGCCTTGTCACCGACAATTTGCTTTGCAAAGTCATATTGCGGGTACAGTGTAGCAATTATTTTAAGCTTTCCGTTATCATTTTTACTTCCGTCTGTACATCCTGCCATTAAAAAAACAAGGGCTGCACAACAAATTAAGCTAAGTATTTTTTTCATAAATCAATCTCCTTTATGTCTTGCTTGAAGGCAATCAGAACAGATACCATAAAGCACTGTTTTGGAATAGTCTACTTCAAAATTATGGTGGGACATAATATGATTATTCAGACTACCTAAATAATCACAATCAACATGCAATAACATACCACAAGATGAGCATTTAAAATGAAAGTGTTCATCACAATGAGTACTGTTATCAACATATTCAAAACAGGCTGAAGCACCATCATCAGAAATATATTTTCTCACCATGTTGGTTTTCTCAAGCTTTTCAAGATAACGATATACAGTTGATTTACCAACACTGTTACCCTGAGACCTGAGAAGTTCAAAAACGTCGTCAGCAGTAAAATGCTTTCCCGCATTATCCTTAAAAAAAGAAAGAATATATTCACGTTGTTTGGTTCGGTAATTCGTATTATCCAAGTTATTCACCTCAATTTGAAAATGAATTTCAATTTCAAGTTTAATTTTACTACTGTTTTTAAGTATTGTCAACTTTTGAGCAATATAATTATAATAATAGTAACAGAAAATCAAGAAGCAGTACCGAATATGCAATAATATAAATCAAATCCTGCAAAAATAAGGCTGTATGTCCTTGATATTTAATATAAATGGCACAAAAATGCAATTATACTAAAAAATTTGTTCAAATACTATTGACAAAGCTCTATATGTATGTATAATTGTATACAATGATACAAAATAATTAGATAGGTGATAGAGATGATTGAATTAAGCAAAAAATCAAATTTACTGGAGCAGGACCCATATAAGTATACAATTCAGGATGTTAAGGAACCTAATCTGTTCAGGGATCTATATCCTTATAGTGAAGTTCCAAAGACACCATTCAATTTCAGAAAGGTACCTATTAATACCCCTGAAAACATATGGATAACAGATACAACCTTCCGTGATGGTCAGCAGTCACAGTCCCCATATTCACCAAAACAGATTGTTGATATTTTTGATTTGTTACACAGACTCAGCGGACCAAACGGAATTATTAGACAAACTGAATTTTTCGTTTATAGCAAAAAAGATAGGGAAGCTTTAGATAAATGTTTAGAGCGTGGATACACGTTCCCTGAAATTACAACATGGATAAGAGCAACAAAAAGCGACTTCAAGCTTGTAAAAGATATTGGAATCAAAGAAACAGGGATTTTAGTTTCCTGCTCTGATTATCATATTTTTAAAAAGCTTAACATGACAAGAAAGCAGGCTCTTGACCATTATCTTTCAGTAGTATCCGATGCTATTGAAGCTGGCGTAAATCCACGTTGTCACTTTGAAGATATTACACGAGCTGACTTCTTCGGATTTGTTGTTCCATTTGCAAGTGCATTAATGGACATGGGCAAGCAGGCTAATATTCCTGTAAAAATCCGTGCTTGCGATACAATGGGCTATGGCATACCTTTCACAGGTGTTGCACCACCAAGAAGTGTCCCAGGAATTATATATGGCTTACAGCATTATGCTGAAGTACCATCAGAGCTTCTCGAATGGCATGGACATAATGATTTCTATAAAGGTGTAACAAACGCAACAACAGCTTGGCTATACGGTGCATCTGCTGTAAACTGTTCGCTTTTAGGTATTGGTGAAAGAACAGGTAACGTTCCGCTTGAGGCAATGGTATTTGAGTATGCTTCACTCCGTGGAACAATGGATGGTATGGATCCTACTGCAATAACAGATATAGCAAAGTATTTTGAGAAGGAAATTGGCTACGAAATTCCGCCAATGACTCCTTTTGTAGGAAAGCATTTTAATGTAACAAGAGCGGGAATTCACGCTGACGGACTTTTAAAGGACGAAGAAATATATAATATTTTTGATACAAAGAAAATTCTCAACAGATCAATTTCTGTTGCAGTAAGCAACACATCAGGTCTTGCTGGAATTGCATATTGGATTAATAATTTTTATGAGCTTGATGACAGTAATAAAATTGAGAAAAAAGATGAGCTCGTATTAAAAATTAAAGAATGGATTGACGGCGAGTACGATAATGGAAGACAGACAGTAATAAGTGATGAAGAGCTTGTTGATAAAATCAATGAATTTGCACCGCAAAGATTTATTATAGGATAAATTGGTGGTGAAAGAATATGAAGCAGATTGGGCAGATTACCGATTCAAACTCATTAAGAGCATTGGTTTTTTCAGAAATTGAGAAATCAATTCTCGACAACGTTATAAAGCCAGGTGAAAGTCTTATAGAATGCAAGCTTTCTGCTGAGCTTGGTGTCAGCCGTACTCCAGTAAGAGAAGCCTTGCGACAGCTTGAACTTGAAGGACTTGTAAAAACAGTCCCAAACAAGGGAGCAATAGTTGTCGGCATTTCTCAGAAGGACATTGAGGATATATATAATATAAGGAAAGTTATTGAAGGCCTTGCTGCAAGATGGGCTGCCGAGAAAATTTCTGATGAGGATATTGAACGTCTTTCTGATGTTGTTGATCTTCAGGAGTTTTATGCAAATAAAAATGACGCAATTCAGGTGTGGCAGTTGGATACTGCATTTCATGAAATTATATTCAATGCTTGTGGAAGTCGAATGTTAATGCATACGCTGTCATTATTCCACCATTATATTCAGAAGGCAAGGGAGCTTTCCTTTAAAACAAGTGGAAGGCCTTCGCTTGCGGTTGAAGAACATAGAAAAATTCTTGATGCAATAAGAAGTCATGATGCCGATGCTGCAGAAAAACTCACTGCAGAGCATATCAAACTTGCAAAAGATAATTTCATAGAAAATATTAAAGTATAAATTAACAGGGTCTTTCATTATGAAAGACCCTGTTCTTGAATTGATAATTAAAGTATGTTAGTATTAAAAGGGTGATGTTTAATGGTATCAATTATTGAACTTGTTATTAGTCTTGAAGATAAGAATAATACATATTCTTGTGGGTGTATGAAGCAGCTTGAAGAAGAAAGTGGTATTTCTGATTCTGTATATGAATATATGGATAAATTCATATACATGCTTGATGACGAGAATTCGTATGTGAGAAACAGAGCATTGACTTTAATTTCCGCCAACTCAAAATGGGATAGAGAAAACAAAATCAATAACAGCATTTTAAAAATCCTAGATCATATCAGTGATGAAAAACCAATAACCTCACGAACATGCATAAAGCATTTGCCTTATCTTGCCGAAAATAAGCCTGAATTGTCTGAAGTTATCTGTGAAGCGCTTAAAAATGCTGATACTCAAAAATACGCCGACAGTATGCGTGGACTTGTTGAAAGAGATATCATTGATGCATTTAAGAAAATAAAAAACGCAACAAACAAATAAGTATCATTTTATTACTGAGAAATATATTCCGTTATTTTTGACAATGAGCATATAAATAAAATTCCAGAGAATAATATATTTATGAAGAAAGAGGATATTATGGGAAGGGAAAATATATCAAAAAGTAAGTCAGCATTAATATATTTAATTGTAATTGTGTTATCGATTGTATTTATTATTTCTGGATATTTAATCTGCAAGCCAGAAGCTAAATCAGGTTCAACAGAAGTTAAAATATATCCAGCAAAGGTAGTTGATGTTTATAATAAAATTGAGTCATCCTATTCACTTGAGGGGGAGGGTAATCAAGTAAAACAGGAGCTTGTTTTATTTGTTGCTCAATTCATTGGTGATTATAAAAAAGGTGAAAAAGTTGAAGCTGTGCAGAAGATTGATCAGCTTTATTATTATCAGCCTCAGGAAGTTAAAAACGGCGATAAAGTGCTTTTATCTTTCAGTTCGGAAACGGACGAGGGTGAGTGGACTTATATTGAGCATAACAGAATAGCTCCATTGATAGCCCTTGTTTTATTCTTCTTGCTTCTTATTCTAATTATCGGGCGGAAGAAGGGCTTTAATACAATTGTTTCACTGATTTTCACAGCAGCAGCAATTTTTGTGGTTTATATTCCTTCAATATTAAAAGGATATAATATTTACCTTTCTACTATTATAATAAGTGTGTTTATTATTCTGATGAGCCTTATAATAATTAACGGAATTAATAAGAAAACTCTTTGCGCTGTTCTTGGGAATATTGGTGGTATTGTAATAGCGGGTTTGTTTGCTATTATTATGAATAAGATTCTCCATATAACAGGCTTAATGGATGATGATTTTGTTTTATTGAAATTGTTGAATGAGAAAAATCCTATTGATTTAAAAGCAATAATCTGGGGAAGTATAGTTATTGGTTCACTTGGAGCAATAATGGACGTTGCTATGTCAATAGCATCTGCCATGAATGAGCTTTCTGATACTATGAAGAATAAATCATTTTCAAGACTTCTTAAATCAGGAATGAATATTGGAAAAGATGCAATTGGTACAATGACAAATACTCTTATCCTTGCTTATATAGGTGGTGCACTCGCAACAGTACTTTTGATAGTCGCAAACAATAAGAATATTTTATATCTTTTCAATCTCGAAGTAATAATGGTTGAATTGGTACAAGCCATCGTGGGAAGCATTGGGATACTTGTTGCAGTACCAGTAACCGCTTTGCTATCGGCGAAAATTTATAACATTTCAAAAAGTAGCATAAAAGTAGAATAATACACCTTTTACTAAAAATAACATTCAATTCGACTCATTATTATTATAATAGACAAACATATTGTCAGAAGTGTAAAAATGCTTGACGATATTTAGTCGGAATTGTATAATAATAAACGTGTTTTTAGAACTTGAAAACGCCTTGCAAGAATTGCAGGGTGTTTTTTGCGGAAGAATAATAATATAGAAGTCAGGAAATGTATATTTTAATTTATATCTTTTATTATAAAGTATATAATTCCTGATTTCTGTAAAAACGGAGGAATAGATATTGAAAAGAAATGATTTAAGAAATGTTGCCATTATTGCCCACGTTGACCATGGTAAGACAACACTCGTTGACGAAATGTTAAAGCAGGGCGGTGCTTTCAGAGAGAATCAGGTTGTTGCTGAAAGAGTAATGGATAATAACGCTATTGAACGTGAACGTGGTATCACAATCTTAGCAAAGAATACTTCTTGTGTTTATAATGATGTAAAGATAAATATTATTGACACTCCAGGCCATGCTGACTTCGGCGGCGAGGTTGAGCGTGTTCTTAAGATGGTTAACGGAGTAATTCTTCTTGTTGACGCTGCTGAAGGACCAATGCCACAGACAAGATTCGTTACACAGAAGGCTCTTGACTTAGGCTTAAAATTAATTGTTGTTGTTAATAAAATTGACCGTCCTGATGCCCGCCTTGATGAAATCGGTGATGAAGTTCTTGAGCTTCTCCTTGACCTTGACGCATCAGAAGAACAGCTTGAGTCACCAATCCTTTTCTGCTCAGGTCGAAGTGGAACAGCTTCACTCAGCCAGTATGAAGAAGGAACTGACTTAAACCCATTGTTTGAAACAATCCTTAGCCATATTCCTGAGCCAGAGGGTGACGAAAATGCACCAATGCAGATGCTTGTTTCTTCAATAGACTACAATGATTATGTAGGCAGAATTGCTGTAGGACGTATTGAACGTGGTGTTATGAAGGTTAACCAGCAGGTTACAATCGGCGACTATCACGAAACTAAAGCACCGTATAATAGCAAGATTGTTACAATGATGCAGATTCAGGGACTTCAGAGAATTCCTTGTCAGGATGCTAAGGTCGGCGATATAGTATGTATATCAGGTATTGAAAACATTACAATCGGTGACACAATCTGTGATACTTCATGTTTTGAAACAGTACCATTTGTAAAAATCAGTGAGCCAACTGTTGAAATGACATTCTGGGTTAATGACAGCCCGTTTGCTGGCCGTGAAGGAAAATTTGTTACTTCTCGTCAGATCAGGGAGAGATTATTCAAGGAACTTTTAAAAGATGTATCATTAAAGGTCCAAGAATCTGAAAATACAGATGCTTTCAAAGTTTCAGGCCGTGGTGAAATGCACCTTTCAATTCTTATTGAGAATATGCGTCGTGAAGGCTTTGAGCTTTCAGTTTCAACACCTCGTGTTCTTTTTAAGGAAATTGATGGTGTTAAATGTGAGCCTATTGAAAATCTTTTAATAGATGTTCCTGAGAACTGTGTAGGTTCAGTTATGGAGGCAATGGGTAACCGTAAGGCTGAACTTGTTCATATGCATCCGCACGGTTCAAGAATGAGAATTCAATTCAAGATTCCTGCACGTGGACTTTTCGGATACAAGAGTGAATTCCTTACAGCTACAAAGGGTGAAGGAATAATGAGTTCCGTATTTGATTGCTATGAGCCTTACAAGGGCGAAATACCAAGAAGAAGCACTGGCTCACTCATTGCCTTTGAAACAGGTGAGGCTGTAACTTACGGTCTGTTCAATGCACAGGAACGTGGAACATTATTTATTGGTGCCGGTGTACCTGTTTATGAAGGTATGATTGTCGGTGCATCACCAAAGGCTGAAGACCTTGTAGTGAATATATGTAAGAAAAAGCACCTTACAAATACGCGTGCAAGTGGTAGTGATGATGCATTAAGACTTGTACCTCCAAGAAATCTAAGCCTTGAAGATTCACTTGAATTTCTTGCCGATGATGAACTACTTGAGGTTACACCACAAAGCATCAGAATAAGAAAGCGTACTTTAAGTAATACTCTAAGAGCAAAAGAACGTTCTAAATAATTACAAATTAGCCTCCGTATTAACGGGGGCTTTATTACATATATATTTAATGACAATGAGAACCTGTCTGCAACATATATTATTTTAAAAATTCCATAATATTCCTTAATATAAATATGCGTTGTCATTATTTATAAGATAGAGTAAAATTTTTGTAAGATATATATAAAATAGTGCACAAACCAATATTCATTATTAATTATTTTTTGTATAAACGAACAAACTCATTAATAAAAAGTTGTGTTTTGAAAATGATTATGTTATTATGATAGCGTAATCGTAAAAACTATGTATTCATAGGAGGTATTACTGTGAAAAGATTATTATTTATCATAAAAAGTCACTTTGACAATCTGACAAAAAAACGACTCGAAAATTCAAATAAATACAAGGCAACAAACATATTTTTAACATTAGCATTCCCGATATTCCTTGCTTCTATGATTGAAATTATTCAGATGAAATCGTTTAAGGGCTTTGTATTGTTCTTGTTCTCACGTCCTACAGTATTGCTCTTTAGTATAATTTTAATTTCTATACTTTATGCAATCGTAATTTTCTTTACAAAGAAAGTTTATCTTGCAACAACAGGTGTAGGTGCTACGTTGACAACGCTTGCAATAGTTGAGCTTTTTAAGTTTAACACAAGCGGAAATCACTTGATTCTTACTGATATGAAGATGGCTGTAAACATTAATAAGTTGAAATCTTTTGCTTATATTAAGATAACGCCACAGCTTGTTATTCTATGTCTTATTATTATTGCATATCTCGTAGCAGTTTATTGGTTCAATCCGGTAATTAAGACTAATATAAAAAAACGACTTGCTTCCGCTTCAATCTGTATCGCAAGTATTGTTACATTACTTTTTGCTCCTTCAGTAGCTATGCCGGTATATTCATTCTTTAATATTGATACAACATATACAGACAATGTATTTAGAATTAATGAAAAATTTGAAAAGAACAATTTTCTTGCCTTCCTTGCACAGACAACAACAGAATATCTGAGCAGAAAGGTTAAAGAACCTGAACAATATGATCAGAAAGCTATAACAACTATGCTTGATAATGTTCAGGCTAATAGTAATACAATTTCCTCTAATTTTAAGAGACCAAATGTTATTATGATTATGTCTGAAGCTTTTACAGATTTCAGAAAGTTTGATGAATTGAATGTTGATCCTTCAATATATGCTTCATTTGATAGAATAAAAGCAAAAAGTTTTTCAAGCAATGCTGTAGTACCAACTTTCGGTGCCTATACGGTTAGAACTGAATTTGAACTTAATTTTGGACTACCTTGTAAGTCATTGAATGACCCTAATATGCCTCAGAGATTGCTTCTTAGCAGACCTCAGCAGACAATTCCTGCTTATTTTAAGACTTTAGGTTATGATACAAATTATATTCATACATTTGAAAAGACTTTCTATGGTAGAAATAAAGTATTTGCAAACTACGGCTTTGACAATATGTACTTCTCAGACAACTTGACAGTTCCTGTTGAAAATTATGAGGCTTATATTTCTGATAAGGTTATCTTTAATCAGGTTGAGCAGATGATAAAAAATACAGATGAACCTGTTTTCATTCATACAACGACAATGCAGAATCACCAGCCATATAATCCGACACCTGAATATGCTACACAGCTTGATTATTATCTTGCGGGTGTAAAGGATATGCTTGGTAATCTTGAAAAAATGATTGATGACCTTGAGAAGTCAGGTGAACCAACAGTTGTATTTATGATTGGTGACCACTTCCCTTGCTTTAAGGGCGATGATTCTATTTATAATACACTTGGTATTACAAGTGAAAATGCTGGCAAGATGTATGTACAGCCATATTTTATCTGGAGTAACTATAAGCTTAATACTTCAAAGGCACCTACTAGTATGGTATCATCTTTCTATCTCCCATATGTAATTATGGATATGATTGATGCACCTAAATCACAATTTGTTCAGGCTATGATTGATAAAATGAAGACAGTTCCAATATACTCAACAAACTATGACAATAAAATTCCAAACGATAAAGAACTTGATATGTTTACATATGATATAGTTCTTGGAAATCAATATTTAAATGGGGTAAGTAATGCAACAAGTACTAATACAAGCGACTAATAAATCAGAAGAAACAGTATCTAAACAACATCTTGCATCATCTGTCGGTAGTGGACTTGCTGAAGTTTATGCTACTCCTATGATGGTCGCTTTGATGGAAAATTCCGCAATGAATTGTCTTGCTCCATTTCTTGATGAAGGTGAAACCTCTGTTGGAACAGAAATTTCAGTTTCACATATTTCTGCTACACCTCTTGGAATGAAGGTTTATGCAGTATCAACTATTACTGATATTCAAGGACGAAGAGTTGATTTTAAGATTGAAGCATTCGATGAGTGCGGAAAAATCGGAACAGCAAAGCATACAAGATTTGTTGTTGATTCTGAAAAATTTATTCAGAAAGCAAATTCAAAATTAAATGTATAATGTAAACTCCCTTGCTAACAATAGTTGCAAGGGAGTGATTTTTTTGAAAAAAAAGAAAAATTGTATTCCTGTGGCTGAAAAGGGAAAAAAGATTTTTTCAATGCAAAATTGTGCCACAGATCCGAACGGGAGTTATACAGGTGTGCCTGAAAATCCTTGTGAAGTACCTGTTCAGGATGCAGATGATCTATAATAAAACGCCAAATATTAACTTGGCGTTTTTTCTACATTATAAAGAAAAATCTAACTTATTTAGAAATATATGTACAAACAACGCAATGTGATATGATATACTTGTATATTTAGCATAAAATAATTTACTTATATTTTATTAATATATACTTATTTAGTATTGTTTATAAGTCATTACTATGCTATAATAATCACAATAAATCAATAATTCTAATTTTGGATTATTTGATGAATTAATATGATTATATGTCATATTTTATAACAACATAGGAGGAATTATTATGAAGTTTAATGAAGGAAATTGGCAGAATGAAATAGATGTAAGGGACTTTATAGTGTCTAACTTTACCCCATATGAGGGTGATGATAGCTTCCTTGCTGAACCTACAAAAGATACAAAACAGCTTTGGGATGAACTATCAGATAAAATGAAAATTGAGCGTGTAAGAAAAGGTGTGTATGATATTGATGAAAAGACAATTTCAACAATAACATCACACGGTGTTGGTTATATAAACAAGGATTTAGAAAAAATTGTTGGTGTTCAGACTGATGAGCCACTAAAGAGAGCTATTATGCCATTCGGTGGTATAAGACTTATCTATACAGAGCTTGAAGCTTATGGCAAGGAAATGGATAAGGATGTAGCAAATGTATTTAAGTACAGAAAAACTCATAATGACGGTGTTTTTGATGCTTATACAGATGATATGAAGGTAGCAAGGCATACAGGTATTATCACTGGACTTCCTGATGCTTATGGTCGTGGAAGAATTATTGGTGACTATCGTCGTGTTGCACTATATGGTGTGGATTTTCTTATTAAGCAAAAGGAAACTGCAAAGAAAAATCTTATATTTGATATAATGGATAGCCCAACAATCAGAGCGAGAGAAGAAATTTCAGAGCAGATTAAAGCACTTAAAGAATTAAAAGAAATGGCTGCAAAATATGGTATAGATATTTCAGAACCTGCAAAGGACACAAAGGAAGCCATCCAGTGGCTATACTTTGGTTATCTTGCTGCTGTTAAAGAGCAGAATGGTGCTGCTATGTCAATAGGTCGTGTGTCAACATTCCTTGACATTTATGCTGAAGCTGATCTTGCTGAAGGCAGATATACAGAAGAAGAAATTCAGGAATTTGTTGATCACTTTGTTATGAAATTAAGAATTGTTCGCTTCCTCAGAACACCTTCATATGATGAATTGTTCTCAGGTGACCCAACATGGATAACAGAAGCAATTGGTGGCATGGCACTAGATGGACGCCCATTGGTAACAAAAATGTCATATAGATTTATGCATACACTTGTTAATCTTGGTCCTGCTCCGGAACCAAACCTTACAGTTCTGTGGAGTGTTAACCTTCCGATGAACTTTAAGAAGTTTTGTTCAAAGATTTCAATTCAGACTTCATCAATTCAATATGAAAATGATGATTTGATGAGACCAAAATTCGGTGATGACTATGGTATTGCTTGTTGCGTATCTGCAATGAAAATCGGTAAGCAAATGCAGTTTTTCGGTGCTCGCGCAAATCTTGCCAAAGCATTGCTTTACGCCATAAATGGTGGTAAGGATGAAAAGTATGGTGTACAGGTTGGTCCTGCTCTTGCACCGATCACATCAGAATATCTTGATTATGATGAAGTAATGACAAGGTATGAATCAATAACGGACTGGCTTTCAAAGCTTTATATTAATACTCTGAACATCATTCATTATATGCACGATAAATATTGTTATGAGAGAATTGAAATGGCTCTCCATGATGAAGATATCCTAAGAACGTCAGCTTGTGGACTTGCTGGTCTATCCGTTGTTGCTGACAGCTTATCTGCGATTAAATTTGCAAAAGTTAAAACAATCAGAAATGAAGATGGTCTTGTAGTCGACTTTGAAATTGAGGGCGATTATCCTATGTTCGGTAACAATGATTCTGAAGTTGATGATATTGCAGTTTCACTTGTTAAGAACTTTATGAAAAAGCTTTCAAAGCATCGAACATACCGTGATTCAAAACCAACAATGTCAATTCTTACTATTACATCAAACGTAGTATATGGTAAGAAGACAGGTGCTACACCTGATGGAAGAAAAGCCGGTGATCCATTTGCTCCAGGTGCAAACCCAATGCATGGTCGTGATACACACGGCTGTATAGCTTCAATGAAGTCAGTTGCTAAGATTCCTTACGATTATTCTGAAGATGGTATTTCGTACACATTCTCAATTGTTCCACAGGCACTTGGTAAGGCTGAAGATGAGAAGGTTGAAAATCTCGTAAGTCTTATGGATGGTTACTTTGCTGATAAAGGACATCATATTAATGTTAATGTTCTCAATAAAGAAGTTCTTGAAGATGCAATGGAACATCCAGAACTATACCCACAGCTTACAATCCGTGTATCAGGATACGCTGTAAACTTCATTAAGCTTACACGTGAGCAACAGCTTGATGTAATCAACAGAACATTCCATACAAGATTTTAATTATCACACTAATTTCAGAGGCGGGAAATTCCTGCCTCTGAAATACTGAACAAATATTTGCGGAGGGATAAAAATGAATGAATCAGTTAAAGGAAGAATACATTCCATTGAAACATTCGGGGCTGTAGATGGACCAGGCATCAGATATGTTCTGTTTATGCAGGGTTGCCCTCTTAGATGCAAATACTGTCATAATCCAGATTCTTGGGAAGTCAATGCAGGAAGAGAAGTTACTACAGAAGAAATTGCTACAGATATAAAAAGCTATATGAATTTTATAAGAAGAGGTGGAGTAACAATTTCAGGTGGCGAACCTTTACTTCAGCCTGAATTTGTTAAAGACCTTCTTCAAAGATGCAAAAAGCTTGGACTTCATACAGCTATTGATACTTCAGGTGCAATTCCGCTTGAAATAGCAAAGGGAGCTATCGATACGAGCGATATGCTTCTTCTTGATATAAAAGCATTAGATGATGCAGTCTGCAAAGATCTTACAGGTATGAGTAATGATAATACTATAAAAACATTGGATTATTGTGAAGAAATTCATAAGCCAATATGGATCCGTCACGTTATTGTTCCTGGGATAACTTTAAATAAAGAAATGCTTGAAAGACTTGCGGATTTCCTTTCGCAATATACCTGTATAGAAAATATTGAAATTCTTCCGTTTCATAAAATGGGCGAATTTAAGTGGGAAAATTTAAATTTAGCATACTCCTTATTAGAAACACCCGAGCCAACAAAAGATGAAATTAAAATGGTAAAGGATATATTCAATAGCAAAAGCCTCCCGATAATGCATTAATAATTTGATGGAAGTGGTAATTTGAAAAAGTTAATAAGCTCAGTAATGCCAGGAATCTATATAGGACTTGGTGCAACAACATATTTGATGTCGGATAATAAGTTTGCAGGTTGCTTTCTCTTTTGTGTAGGTATTTTTCTTGTGATTAGTTATTATAATATGCTTTATACAAAAATTGTGCCCAATATTCCATTTAAAAAATATGCAATTTCAGATATGGGTATTGCACTGATAGGAAATCTCATTGGAGGAATTTTTTACGCTTTTCTAATAAGTCAGACAAGACTTGCTGATCAGATTTCCGATAAAATAACAGTAATGATAAATACAAAATTAAATGATAGTTACATAAGCATATTTATAATGGCAATTTTTTGTGCAGTACTTGTTACATATGCAATATTTAGTGATAGAGTGTACCCAGATAATAAACTAGTTTCTGTTATTTTGTCCTTCCTGTTTATAATGGCATTTGTTATGTGCGGTTTTGACCACGTTGTAGCAAATATGTTCTATTATTCATTTTACTCTATAAACAATGGCTTTAAAGCTAGTATTTTACCATCATTCCTTGTCATTTTAGCTGGAAATACATTTGGTGGATTTACAATTGGATATCTAGAAAAGTACAGATTAAGAAATTAAGTTTTTGGTAATAAAATAAGTGCAATTTATACAAAAAATTCCTAATATTTATTAAATAATTATTAAATGTTTATAATTTTACTTGATTTTTTTAAAACTTCTGATATAATTATAATTGTAAAACGTTATATAACGTTATATACGACATTGAATTTAAATCATAAAAAATATAGGAGGAATTAATATGAAAAAGATTAAGAAAAATAAAAAAGGTTTTACATTGGTAGAAATCATTGTAGTACTAGTAATTTTAGCAATCCTTGCTGCTGCAGCAATCCCAACAATGCTTGGATTTGTTGATGACGCAAAGGGAAAGGCTGAGGTAGCAAATGCTCGTGCAGCATATGTTGCAGCTCAGACAATTGCAACAGAAAAGCATGCAACTGGTACTGCTGATGCTGATATCGTTACTGCAATTACAAAAACAAAGATTGAAACATTGACAGGTATTGATACTGCGGATTTTACAAGTGTAACACCTACTGTATCAGGCGGTAAGGTTACTTCACTTGTATATGTAGGAGAAACTCACACTGTTACTATCACAGCTGGAAAAGAAGCGAAAGTAGAGAAGAATTCATAAGATACATAGCAAACAATAATTTTTAAAGGCTCTTATTTTCTGATAAGAGCCTTTAATTAAAATAGACAAGAGGTTGACAGCAATGTTATATTTAACGTATTTTATTTTATATGCCTTTGTTTTCGTTTTTGGTAGTTGCATAGGTAGCTTCCTTAATGTGGTTATCTATCGTATGCCAAATAAAATTTCAATAGCAGATGGACGATCTTTTTGCCCAAACTGTAAGAGCTTTATTAGAAATTATGATCTTATTCCTATAATAAGCTTTTTTGTTTTAAAAAGAAAATGCAGAAACTGTGGGCAGAAGATTTCGTGGCGATATCCTCTTGTTGAAGCTTTTGTTGGATTTGTTGCGGTAATTATTTTTATACGTTTTTATTTTACAGCAAAGGCTTTATTGGCTTTTGCTTTTTGTGCTGTTTTGGTGGCAGTATCATTTATTGAATATGATAAAAATAAAGTATCATTGTCTCTTATCTTCACATTGCTTCCTTTATCGGCTTTATCATATTTTGTCTTTGAAAACTTTTCATTAATCAGCATATTTATCGGTATTACTATAATTATTTTGCCTTTTATTGGGGCAAAGTTGTTTTCCAAGAATTTTATTAGTTATGAAGCTATAGCAATAATGTCATTATGCGGATTTTTTGTTGGATATAAGCTTATAATTATATCTTTAATTATTGGAGCTATAATTCAAGCAGTCAATTTATTAATAAATAAGAGTTATAATAAAATAAAGCATTATAATTTAGGAGCTTTTTGTGCTGGATTTTTAATAACACTTATAGCTTATCAGCATATTATTGACTTTTTGAACTGTATTTTCAAAAATTAATAAAGGAGTTTTAACATGCCGGTATTTAAATATACTGCCATAGATATGGATAATAAGCCTGTTAAAGGACAGGCTTCTGTAATAAGTGCAGATCAATTGTTGCAGAATCTGCGCTCAAAGCAGCTTATGCTTCTTAAATATAAAATTGTTGAAGAAGAAAAGAAATCTACCCATAAATTCAAGTCGAACGAAGTTGCTGATTTTTCACAGGAGCTTTCAACAATGCTGTCAGCTGGTATTTCAATAATTCACGCTCTTGATATTATGCTAAGAAGAGATATAAAAGAAAAAGTCAGACAAGTCTATATTAGTGTTTATAATGACATCAGCAATGGTATGACACTGTCTGAAGCACTTGAGAACCAGGGGAATGCATTCCCGACACTGTTTATTAATATGTATCGCACAGGTGAAGAGAGTGGTACTCTTGATGTTGTAGCAGGTAAAATGGCAACACATTATACCAAAGAACACAGACTAAATAATAAAATTAAATCTGCCACTCTATATCCGAAAATTCTTCTTGGCTTGATGCTTGTTGTTGTTATTATTATCTTTACAGTTATTCTTCCACAGTTCTTAAAGCTGTTTGAAGATATAAAGTTACCACTTGTTACACGAATAGTAATTGGTTTAAGCAATGTTATTATACACTATTGGTTATTTCTTCTTATAGGAATTTTATTAATAATTCTTCTTGTTTCGTATGTAAAAAAAATGCCTCGTGTAAGATACTCGCTTGATAAAATGAAGCTTAAATTACCCAAAATAGGAAAGCTTAAGAAGGTTATCTATACAGCACGTTTTTCAAGGACCTTAAGTTCACTGTATTCAAGCGGACTTTCAATGGTAAAAGCCTTGAATATATGCTCAACAACCATAGGTAATTCATATATTGAAAGTCAGTTTCAAAAAGCAATTGAAAAAGTCAGAAACGGTGAGACTCTTTCATCGGCAATTCAGGAAATTGACGGTTTTGATATAAAGCTTTCGCTTTCAATTCTTGTCGGACAGGAATCAGGTCAGCTTGATAAAATGCTTGATATTGTATCGGATTCATTTGATTATGAGGCAGAACAAGCAACAACAAAGCTATTGACTTTTTTAGAGCCTGTGTTAATTATCTTTATGGCGGTAATAGTTGGATTTATTGCATTGTCAGTCCTTCTGCCTATTATTTCACTTTATCAGAATGTTAAATAAGGAGACTTATATGGAAACAACAATATGCTTTTTAAATGATAAGATTATTGCGTTATCCGGAAAAGCAACAAATAAAAATGTTTTTGTAAATGCCTATAAAATTTTTGAACTCAGCGAAGGTTCAATTATTAATGGTGTTATTACTGACGCTTACAGTATAAAAGATGTTTTAAAGAGTATTAAAAGTGATAAAAGGCTTTTTTTCAAAGGGAAGATCCATGTGATAATTGATAGCAGCCTTATATATATCAAGCCTGCATCATTTCCATTGTCATCAACCTCAAAGATGAATGTTTTTGTTGAGGGTGAATTTGTTGGGATAGATAAATCAAACGCTGAATATCTGTTTGATTATTCAATAATCAAATGGGGCGCAAAAAAAGCCCCTACAATTACTTGCTATGCGGTTGAAAGAAGTTTGCTGAAAGCATTTATAGAGCTTTTTGAAGAAGAAAAAATACAAATAAGTTCAATAAATATTAGTACAAACTGTATTTCAAAGATTACTTCAAAGCTGACTGGACTTGACAATAAAACATACGTTATTGCAAACATTGATAAGAATAACATATCATTGCTACTTTATGTAAACAATAGTTTTTATTATTCAACAAGAGCAAGGCTATTAAATGACTATGCAACTGAAGGCTTTTATCAGGAAATTGCCTCAAACATATCATCAATTAATCAGTTTAATAAGTCACAGAGAAACGGCTTTGACATTCAGAACGTTTACCTTTGCGGAATGAGTGATGTTGAGAATATGAGCTGTACGGGATTTATAAATGACCTTGGTATCGAAAATAGTTCCACCATATTATTCAATAGCTTTATAAATTACAGTAATAAAATAAAATCCTTTAATGTTACCGATCTTCTTATAAATATCGGTTGCTTGATAAGAAAGTGAGGTAATAAGAGATGGCAAACTCAATCAGCAAGGATATAAATCTTTTATCGCCTTATAGTAAGAAACCAAAGAAGCAGGAGAAGAAAAAGAAAAATTTTGGCAAGGTGTTTTTTATTATTGTATTAATATCTGCACTTGGTTCTGTTTATGCAATGTATTTGTTTAAAATAAATGAACTTAATAATGATATTGATAAAGCAAACGAATATATGAATAACCCTTCAAATGTCGAAAGCTTTGATAAATCTAATGAATACTTTAATAGTCTTTCAGCAATTAATATACTCAACAATCAGCTTAAATCAGAATACTCAATTAAAGAAAATACAGTGCAGCTAAAGAAAGAAATTTTCGATAAAGTATATTCTATTCAATCTGCTGACGTTGTAATCAATAGTATTATGTATGTTAAGAAAGATAATAGCATTATGCTTGATTTAAGTGTTAAAAACGAACTTGATGCAAATAACACAATAAAAAAGCTTCAGAATTCTGGGATATTTAAGATTGTTTCATATTCAGGTTATCAATATTCTTCTGAAAAAGGTGGATTTACTTTTAGAGCAAACTGTATTTTATATGCACCTGAAAGTAACACTAAGGAGGAAAATGCAAATGAGTAATTTGTCTAAGAGAGAAAAAAATCTTATATTTATAATGATTTGTGTAGTAATCTGCTTTGTGATTGGATATCTTTTGATTCTTCCTTCAAAAAAGAAGTATGACAAATTATATGACCAAAAGGGTGTAACAATTATTGAAAAGCAGAACTTTGCAAATAAAATAATGGATACAGAAAAACGGGAAAAACAGCTTGCTGATGCTGAAAGCACAAATTTGAAATTATCTGAGCATTTTTATAAGATAATGAATAATGATGATATAGACAAGATTTTTACAACCTATGCTATTAATAATTCTGTAAAAATCAAAGCGCTTGAAATTTCCGATTATGTTGAGGAAGAAAAACTGAATACTTCACCAGATGTAGCAGGGAATGAAACATCTAAAGGTGATAGTACTGATGGAAAAGAAGATAAATCAGCCTTTAAAAAAGTCAATGTTTCTTTAAAAGTTATTGGGAGTAATGCAAATATTATTGCTCTGATTGCTAATATTGAAAATGATGACAAAACAATGATGCAAAACTTTACGATTCAAAAATCCAATGAAGAATATTCAGGAGATATTTCTATTCGTTTAAATATGTTAAAATAACAGGTGCATTATGAAGAATAAAAAAGGTTCTGTTCTAATATGGGCTATTGTAGTAATACTGATTTTTTCAGTTTTTACTGCGGCAGGGTTAACAATAGCATATACAATGAACTCCAGAAGTGCAAAAAAGAATACTGAACGTCAATTGTATCTTTCGGCAAGAAGTGCAACAACAACAGTGGCTAATGAGATTACTTCCTCAAAAGGAACAGTTCTTATCAACGAAATAACTAATAAAAAACCAAATGTACTTACAGTAAATAATTTTTTTCCTTCTGATATGAATATGGGGAAATGCATAGTTCAGGTAAAATGTAACACTGCGGGAACCCAAATTATCGTTTCATCAATAGCAAGTAAGGATGATTTTACAAAAATCGTTTCGGCTGTGATAACTAAAGATGCCTCTGGCAAATGGATAATCTCAAAATATGATAATAAGAGTATAAACGAATCAAGATAATAAGGAGGTTAATATGAAAAGAATGCAAAAAAATCACAAAGGTTCAACACTTGTTGAATGTATTGCTGCTTTTGCAATTTTTTCTGTTGCCTCATTTATCCTGATGACTGGCTTCCTTGCAATAGGAAATATTGTTGCAAGATCAGTTGAACTTAAAAATAATACGAATAATATAATAAATACATTGGAAACCTCAAAACAGGAAAACGGAATTACTATAACAGAAACCGAGGTGCGTGAGATATCTTTTACACTTGGCAATGTAAATTATTCAAGTAAGGGTATATACAAATTAGCATCGGGTGGTGAGCAGAAGCTTGTTGAGTTTGTGCCACAAATAACAGATGCACCATCTAATTTAATCCCTGATACAGACAAGCCGGTGAACGGCAAATGGCCGGAGTACGAAGATTTTGAAAACCAATGGAGCGTAGTTAATGTCCCAAAGGGAACAACCCTTGTATATGACGGTGTATATTATATAGCTGCGCAGAATCTTGATATTTATCCGAGAGGGTCAATACCAAGTGAAGGCTGGTGGACTCAGAATAACAATCTTGTTCCGATTTCAAACCGACCGGTTATTAACTGGAATGGTGGCTCACAGGTTGATTTTTATAATCTCACAGGGGGCCGAATCAATAAAGGTGATAAGGTCTTATGGAACGGGAATTACTATGTGTTTACTATAGCGAATCAGACATGGGCGGATCCGCCAAATTTAAGTCAGTATAACTGGGCGTTAATAAAATATCCTCTTAAGTAAAGGGAGTGAGAAAAATGAAGAATATTAAAAACCGCAAAGGCTTTTCACTTGTTGAAGTTATTGTTTCAATGCTTATTGTATCAATAATTCTGACGTTTGCAACTTCATTTTTCTTTACAGGTGAAAAAATGTTTGCTAATTCCATAAAGGGAAATACAAGCAAGATGATCGGTGATAATGTACTTGAGTTTATTTCTGAAAGACTGACATATGCAACTAATGTTGAGGTTTTAAAGAATACTAATGTATCATCAGCAAAATATGCGAATGTAATATATATGAATTCTGAGAAGACCATTGCCTTTAAAACTTCAATTAGTAATAAAGAAAACTTATATTCAAAAGATTATTATAACGGCAATACAATAAAGCTTATCGTGGCAGTATTACCCGATAATTGTATAAAGGTGACTATTAAGGTGTTGGATAAGGACGAGGAGCAATACTCAACCTATAATGTCATAAAACCTATTAATTTAAAGCTACAGAATAACAGTGTTGAGATTAATGAAGCATTTATTTTGCAAGATATTGAAAATCCTGTTATATCATTTAATTAATAAATCATGGATAATAATTTTTACTTATAAATTCATTAGTAAAGGGTGAAAACAGTGTCAAAAAATATACCTATCGGTGAAGTACTAAAGGAATATGGATATATAACTGAAGAACATATTAAGAAAGCTTTGGAATATCAGAAGAATCATACTGATAAAAGACTTGGTGATATTCTTATAATTCTTGGCTTTGTTACTGAATCGCAGATGCTTGAGGCTTTGGGAAAGCGTCTTGGTATTAAGAAAATATCATTTAATGATGTTCCTATTGATATTGATGCAGTAAAGATTGTTCCAAAACAGCTCAGCATAAAATATAATCTTATTGCTTTTTCAAAAGATGGCGGACAGCTCAAAATAGCAATCAATGACCCATTGAATTATTATGCAATTGAAGATATACGCCTTCTTGCCAATATGCCAATAGAGATATATTTATGTGAAAAGAACAATATTGTTTCTCAGATTGACTATTATTATGCCGAAATTGAAGCACGAAGCGTTGCCGAAATTGCAAGACCTGAAATTCAGGAGGCTGTTCCGGAAGGATCTGATTCATCTGATGAAACACCGGTAGTAAAGCTTCTTAATTCCTTACTGATAAAAGGATATAATTCCAACGCAAGTGATATTCATATTGAGCCTTTTGAGGACAGCACATATGTACGAATAAGAATAGATGGTATGATAATTGATTATGTTAAAATAGCAAAATCACTTCATAACTCAATAATTGCAAGAATTAAAATTATGTCGAACATGAATATAGCCGAAAAGCGCATCCCTCAGGACGGACATTTTAAGCAGGCTATTGATGGAATTGAACTTAACGTGCGTATTTCTATTATTCCTACTGCTTATGGAGAAAAAGCAGTGTTGAGATTCCTTGTTACGAACACGAAGCTTGATAATAAAGAATTCTTTGGTATGAGCAGAGAAAACTATGAAAAGTTTAATTTTATGCTCAAAAAACCACATGGAATTATATATATAACTGGTCCTACGGGAAGTGGTAAGACAACAACACTATATATGGCGATTGAAAGACTTGCTAAAAACCCAGTTAACATTTCAACAATTGAGGACCCTGTTGAAAAAAATCTCCCAAGAATTAATCAGATGCAGGTTAATCTACAGGCAGGTTTGACTTTTGAAATTGGCTTGCGTGCTCTTTTAAGACAGGACCCTGATATAATAATGGTCGGAGAAACACGTGATGCGCAGACAGCATCAATTTCAGTAAGTGCCGCAATTACAGGACACCTTGTTCTTTCAACACTTCATACGAATGATGCAATATCAACCATTGCACGTCTTGGGGATATGGGAGTCGACCCTTATCTTATTGCAAGCTCACTAAATGGCGTTGTTGCGCAGAGACTTGTCAGAAAAATCTGTCCGAACTGTAAGAATTCATATACTCCATCAGAAAATGAACTCCGTTTGCTGAATTCAAATACAGATAAATTATACAGAGGTGAGGGATGTCACATATGTAACTTTACTGGCTACAAAGGTCGACAATCAATTCACGAAATCGTAATAATTGATAAGGAAATTGTAAAAATGATAAGTGCAAAAAAGCCTATTGAGGACATATATGAATATGCCACAACAAAGCTTCATATGCAGACACTTTTCGATAGTATGAAAGAGCTTGTAATAGGCGGTATTTCCACTACGGAAGAGCTTTTGAAGCTTAGTTATAATGTTTAAAAATTACAAATTGTCACCTGCCAAATTCAAGCTGGCAGGTGATTTTATGTCAGATTGTTAAATTAATTACAATGTGGTTAAAATTGTTTACAACTAATAAAATATATGTTAATATGACTATGTGAACATTCTAACTTATTGGAGGAAATATGAACGTTTCAATAATCTTACCATCTCTGAATCCGGATGAGAAATTAATGAAAGTTGTTAATGGCCTTGTTGCTCAGGGCTTTGATGATATTATCATAGTAAATGACGGAAGTGACGCTGAACATATTAATCCATTTGAAGAAGCTGGTATGTTAAGTCAGTGTACTATTCTTACCCATGAAGTCAATAAAGGTAAGGGAAGAGCTTTAAAAACTGCTTTTGAATACTTTTTAGCTAACAGAAAAGGGAAGGCTGGTGTTATCACTGTTGACGGCGATAATCAGCATAGACCTGATGATATTTATCATTGCAGTGAAGAAATGCTTGCAAATCCTAATACAATTATTTTAGGTTCAAGGGATTTTTCTCAAGATGATGTTCCTAAAAAGAGCAGATATGGGAATAGAATAACATCATTTGTTTTCAAGGCTGCCGTTGGGCTGAAAATTACTGATACACAGACAGGTCTCCGAGCAATACCGACAGAATTTCTTGACGATTTTCTAAAGGTTGACGGTGAAAGATTTGAGTATGAAACAAATATGTTGCTTGAAATGAAAACCAAGTCAATTGCATTTAAAGAAGTAAAAATTTCTACAGTATACATAGAAGAGAATAAGACGTCTCATTTTAACCCTGTAAAGGATTCTTTCAGGATTTATTCTCTTATTTTAAAATTTTTATTTACTTCAATTTTCTCTTTTGTTGTTGATATCACTGTATTCTCAATAGTTTATTATTTTGTAAAAAGTTACCATAATGAAACTATAACAACTTTTATTTCAACATTCAGTGCAAGGTTAATATCATCTCTTGTTAACTTTATGCTTAATCATAAAAAGGTTTTCAAATCACAGGAGACTATGGGCAGGACTATGGTCAGATACTATATTCTCTGTGTAATCCAGACAACGGTTTCATTCGCAGGTGTAAGTCTTTTAACAAAAGTTTTGCATTTAAGAAATGTATTTGTTATCTTAATTAAAGCTATAGTTGATATTATTCTTTATTTTATAAGTTTCCAGATACAGAGAGAATGGGTATTTAAAAAGCAAAAAAAGACGGAGGGGCAGCATGGGTAAAGATATAGATAATATCGATTCTAATAAACAATTTGTATTAAACATTCCAGAAGAAGCATATGAATCTGATATGGCAGAACTTGACAGATTGCAAAGTAAAAGCGATTTAATTTCTACAATAATAGGAACAGAAAATCACTCAAGTGTTACAACTCCTGTAAAAGAGAGTGAAGAAGATACTGATGTTACAGCACCGATAAAACAAACTCAGAGCAGTAAAAAAAATTCTGATTCAAAGAATGATACTGATCCAATAATTAAAAAGCCACTTTTCATCAAGAAAATAATATTAAGATGCTTATTGTGCCTTTTTACTACTATTGCTGTTCTTGTTGGTGGAATACTTGGTGCTGTTACAATCATTAATTATGGGCCATCATCACATGCGAGAGATTTATTTGTTACTTCTGTTATGGAAACCAGTGCAGCAAAATTCCTTGCAACATGGTATTTCAGTGACGCTGAAATTAAGAAAATTCAGAATAATAATTCTGTAAAACCACCTGATGAACAAACCAATACGGAACTGATTCAGGTTAATACACAAGCAAATCCTCAGTTTGATAAGAATAAGGTTGAAGTTGTAAAAATATCTGCTAAGAAATATAAGGGCGTTATGCTTATAGTGAATGATCCATCAAAAGTATTTGTTGGTACAATTCCAGATTTTGATAAAGAGAAAAGTGGAAAAACTGTAACTCAGATGGTCAAGGATAATAACTGTATTGCGGGAATAAATGCTGGTGGTTTTGATGATCCAGGCGGAATTGGCAAAGGTGGAGTTCCTCTTGGAATAGTTATTTCTGAAGGTAAATTAAAATACGGCGGGTTGAATTCTACATATGATATGTGTGGATTTGATAAAGAGGGGAAGCTTCACGTTGGTAAAATGACTGGTAAGCAAGCTTTGGATAAAGGTATCAGGGATGCTGTTTCGTTTGGACCTACGCTAATTGTCAATGGCAACCCTTCAGAAATATCAGGAACAGCTGGTGGGTGGAATCCTCGTACAGCTATTGGACAGCGTGCTGACGGTTCAGTATTATTGCTTGTAATCGATGGACGTCAGTCAGACAGTATCGGCGCTACATATGGAGATCTTATTCAGGAAATGCTAAAGTTTGAGGCGATAAATGCTTATAACCTTGATGGTGGAACATCGTCACATATGGTTTATAAAGGTGAAATAATCACAAGTTGTTCTTCTTTGTATGGAACACGAAAAATGCCTACAGCGATACTTGTAAAGGGAGATAATTGATGAAAATACGTAGTGGAGTTAAACAGAAAAAATCATCTTTCTTTAAAGCATATATTATTTTTTTCGGGACGCTGATTTTAGCTATCATTATTGGTTATATTATTTTGTGGAATGTATTGTCTTCTTATGAGAAAACAGTACCGACAAATCTATTGAAACCTATTGTGAATGAAATCAGCAATAAAGATTTTAAGAGAATTCTAAACAGTTCTGATTTAAGTATTAGCGAGTTTGAAACAGTTGAAGACTTTAAAGAAAATCTTAATAAAAATGTCGGAAATGGAAAGATAACATTTTCACGTCAGGCTGTATCTGATGATGATATTTATTTATACAATATCAAATCAGATAAAAAAGACCTTATTTCTGTAATGATTACTAAAAATTCAAAAAAGAGTAAGTTTGGTTTTTCAACATATAAGGTTAAAAAGATAGCAGCAAGCAGTAAGGCAAAAAATAAGGTTGTAATACAGGCACCTTCGGATGCAAAGATTACCCTTAATGGAAAGCCTGTATCAGATAAGTATGTTACAAAAAAGGATATTAAAATTGATGCACTTGAATTTGTTCCTGACGAAATTAAAAAGCCTTCTATGGTAAGGTATGAAATCTCTGGATTATTAAAAGAAGGAACAATTAAGGCTACTGGTGCAAATGGCAACGAGCTTATCGTAAATAAAGAAGATAAATTGTCAGAATATAATGTTGTTCCAAAAGGTTCAGACGTTGAAGCTGCAAAGTATGATAATACTATAAAAAATGTTGCTATGTCATTCGGTAAGTATGTAACAAACGATGCAAAGTTTTATGAAGTGGGGAAATTTATTTCACCTACAAGTCCGATATATAGTACAATAAAAGGTATGGAAACTTACTGGTATACACCTCACGATAAATATGAATTTAAGAATATAAAGACTATGGACTTTATCAAGTATTCAGAGGATTGTTTTTCTTATAGAATTACTTTTGATCATTTTGTATACAGAATTTCGGCAGGTGTAACCTCACATAAAAAATGTGATTATACTTTTGTGTTTGCAAAAAAGGATAATAAATGGCTTGTATATGATATGACAATGAAAAATGAAGATGCAAAATAAATAAGAGGAAGGTTAAACCTTCCTCTTTTGCTTTTTAAGAATAATTATACCATTAATGGATAATATTATTATTATTAATCAGAAAGGGGAGATCTTATGAAGTGGATTTGTTCTGTATGTGGTTATGTTCACGAAGGTGACACACCACCAGAAAAATGTCCAATATGTAGTGCACCATCTAATAAATTTAAATCTTCAGACGATGTAATGCAATGGGCAGATGAGCATTTTATTGGTGTAGCAACAGATGTTGGCAAGGATATAATAGAAGATTTAAGAGCTAACTTTGTTGGCGAATGCACAGAGGTCGGAATGTATCTTGCAATGAGCAGACAAGCTGATAGAGAGGGCTATCCAGAAGTTGCAGAAGCTTATAAACGTATAGCTTATGAAGAGGCTGAACACGCTTCAAAGTTTGCTGAATTACTTGGAGAAGTTGTAAAATCATCAACAAAAGAAAACCTTAAGGCAAGAGTAGATGCGGAATATGGTGCATGTGAGGGCAAGAAGAAGCTTGCAACTATTGCAAAACAGCAAAATCTTGATGCAATACATGATACGGTTCACGAGATGGCAAAGGATGAAGCCCGACACGGGTGCGCATTCAAAGGACTTCTCGATCGATATTTTTAAAACAGGAGGGGTAATAATGTCATATATAAGTTGTAGTGTATCATCATGTGCAAACAATAAAAGCGGAACCTGTTATGCAGCGGGACTCAATATAGGCGGAAAAGGTGCAACATCAGAATGTGAAACCTGCTGTGGAAGTTATCTAAACAGTGCTGTTTATAGTAATCTTGCTAATTTTACTTCTATGAGAGGTGAAGCAAATTATATTCTCTGCTCAGCAAATACCTGCAAGCATAATTCAGGTGGAGCATGCAGTCTAAATAGTATTGAAGTTGGATCAGCAACAAATACAAAATATTATACAGAAACCGAATGCATGAGTTTTGAGCAATGATAAAAGCTGACTATATAAGTCAGCTTTTTTCTATTCTATCTTTTCTATTTTCTATGAATTTAAAGAGAAGTAATGTCACAGAAAGCAAAATAATTGATACTGTGACAGTAACAATAGTGCTTGCAGTAAATCCAGCGACAATATAACCGATAGCAGAGCACCCAGCTACAACAAGTGCATATATCATCTGGCTTGATACGTGGTCAATATGGTTACAGGATGCACCCGTTGATGAAAGAATTGTAGTGTCAGAAATAGGTGAGCAGTGGTCGCCTATTTCTGAACCTGATAATGTTGCCGCTATTGCGATAATTGTCAGGTCAGGTGCAACACTCTGGCATAATGTAGCTACAATGGGAATAAGTATTCCAAAAGTTCCCCACGAGGTTCCCATACTAAATGATAGGAATCCTGCAACAAGTCCTATTGCAATCAATGGGGGGATAAGTGATAAAATACCAGCATCAACGTGTTCCAAAGATAAAACTCCTTTATAAAAACATATATGTTTATTATAACATACACGAAAGCATATAGTATATAAAATATCCGTGGTAATTAATAGTAATATATAAAGAAATAACAACTTTGATATTTACATAAAAATATATGTATGTTATAATGACAATAATATAAACAAGAGGAGGAATATTATGAAAAATCAGAAGTTTTTTAGATGTAAGCATTGTGGTAACTTTATCGGGCTTATCAATAACGCTGGCGTTCCAATGATCTGTTGTGGAGAAGAAATGGAAGAAGTTGTCCCTAACACTGTTGAAGCAAGTCAGGAAAAGCATATTCCTTTCATTACATTTGACGGAAGTATAATGAATGTTCAAATTGGTTCTGTTTTACATCCATCAACAGAAGAACATTATATTGATTTCATTTATGTTCAGACAGAACATGGTGGTCAGAGAAAGAGCATAAAACCTGGTGATGCTCCTGTTGCTGAATTTCTATTCATTGATGATAAGCCAATTGAAGTTTTCGCATATTGTAACATCCACGGATTGTGGAGTGCTAAGGTTTAAGATATGTAATAAAAAAGTGCCAGCTCATTAAAGCTGGCACTTTTTAATTGTTCTTATTCTTCTGAACATTATATGAATTCTTAATAATTAGTTTTGTTGAAGCAAATCTTACACCGAATTTTAAGAGCTTGATATCAGCACCTGGAATAATAATAAGTTTATTTTTAAACATCTTTTTTATTGCATATTGAGCAACTACTTTAGAACTCAGACTTTTTACACCAAATGTCTTAATACCAGCAACCTTATTAAATTCAGTATTAACAGGGCCTGGGCATAAGGAGCATACATGTACATTGCTTTTAATGTGTCTCAATTCTTCATAAATCGCATTAGTTAAATTCAGAACATACGCTTTTGAGGAGTAATAACCTGCTAAAAGTGGCCCACCAGGGATAAAACCAGCTGATGAAGCGACATTCATGATATATCCGGAATCTCTTTTGATGAAATCTTTCAAAAAGAGCTTAGTAATAATATGAACAGCCTTTACATTAATATCAATCATTTCAAGTTCACGGTCAATGTCGGAAGAAGCAAAATCTCCGAAAACACCAAAACCAGCATTGTTGATAAGAATATCTATGTTTTCATCTTTAAGTTGGTCGTATAATAAAAAGCAGTTATCTTGTTTTGAAAGGTCAAGTACAATTGGTGCAACATTGGTTTTTAAAGTAGTTTTCAATTTATCAAGTTTATCTTCTCTTCTTGCAACAGCAAAAATATCATATCCCATGTTGCTGAGTATTTTAGCAATTTCATAGCCAATACCTGAACTTGCTCCAGTAATAAGTGCTTTCATTTATACCTCGAAATTATCTTTCTTCTCGGAAGTATGAATTTCCAAGAGCCATTGGTGGTTGATTTTCTTTTTTCTTTTTAATTGACATAACAATTAATACAATTATAGTTGCAATGTATGGTATCATTTTGAGGAATGATGATGGAACAGATACTTTTCCATTCTGAAGGACAAAGTCGAGCCCGCTGAGAGCTCCGAATGCGTATGCTGCAAGAATTGCTTTTAGTGGATTCCAGGTACTGAATATAATAAGAGCAACAGCAATCCAGCCAGTACCAGCAGTAATATCCTTTTGCCATCCACCGATAAATACAAGTGAGAAATAAGCTCCTCCAAGTCCACAAAGTGCGCCACCAATACAAATATTAATATATTTATATAGAGTTACTTTTATACCTGATGCATCAGCAGCAGCTGGATTTTCACCAACAGCGCGTGTGTTAAGACCTGTTTTTGTTTTCTTTAAATAAATATAAAGAATAATAGCAATTATAATCGGAATGATTACATATATGCTTTGTGAGAATACTGCCTTTCCGATTATAGGAATATCTGACAACAACGGAATGTCCAAAGGTTTAAATACATCTTTGAATTTATTTGTTAAGGTCATACTTGAAAGGTCTTTTCCAAGGAATCCAGCAACACCAGTACCAAAAATAGTGAGTACAAGTCCAGTTACAACCTGATTTGACCTGAGTGTAACAGTGAGAAAAGCGTAAATTAAAGCACCGAAAGCACCAGCAATCGCTGCCATACACACAGCAAAAAGCGGATTACCTGTCTTTGCACCTGTTAGGAATCCGATGGAAGCACCAAGTAGCATCATTCCCTCAATACCAAGGTTGAGATTACCAACTTTTTCGCAAAGAATTCCGCCTAAAATAGCTAATAGTATAGGAGTACCATACTGAATAGCTGCGTGGAGAAACAGCTCAAGAGAATTTAAAAAATCAGACATTATTTTTCCTCCTTTACAGCTTTTGATTTCCTTTGGAAAACGACTTTATATTTTAAGAAGAATTCGCTGCCAAGAACAAAGAAAATAATAATTCCCTGAATAATATCGGCAGTATATGAAGAAATGTCAAGAGTAATCTGAAGTGTTTTACTACCCTGAATAAGCATAGCAAAAAGGAATGAAGTAACAATAATTAAAGGGGCACTAAGTTGAGCAAGCCAGGTAGTAATAACAGCTGTGAAGCCAAGTCCGGTCGATAATGTGCTTGAAAGTGAACTTGTTGGCGTTGCAGCACTTTGAATAACGCCGGCAAGTCCGCAAAGTCCACCGCTTATTGCAATAGCAATAATAGTAATCTTTGTAACATTCATTCCAGCATATTTTGCAGTAGCATGACTTTCACCAAGAACGCCAATTTCATATCCGAGTTTTGTGTGCTTTAAAAGAATATAAACTAAAACAACAAGAATAAGTGCAATTATCCAACCTATGTTTATGTTGAATACACTCGGAAGAATTGCATTTGATGAGAAACTTGGGATTTGTCCCATACTGTCACCCCAGGCTGAATACTGAAGATATTCAATCCACGCAATTGCAATATAGTTCAGCATAAGAGTAACAAGAGTTTCGCTCGTATTGAATTTTGATTTCAAAACGGCAGCAATCATTGCCCATAATCCACCGAAAATAAAACCACCCGCGAACATGAAAGGAATTAGTATATATGCTGGAAGTGAAGACATATTGAATGCAACCATACTTGCACCGAATGCACCCATATAGAACTGTCCTTCGGCACCAATATTCCAGAACTTCATTTTGAATGCAACAGCAACACCAAGGGAAAGAACAAGCAATGGTATTGTTTTTGCAATAGTATTAGTGAAGAAAAAATTATCTTTAAGTGATAATATGCTATCAAAAAAACCGTTTCCTGTATTTACATCAGGGCTTTTAAATCCTGGATTTAAAGAGCCTTTAATAATCTGTTTGTAAATATCAAGAGGATTAAGCTTCATGCAAAGCATTATAAGTCCTGCTGCAATCAAAGCAACAACAACAGCAAGTATTCTTAGGACATTTTGCTTAAGAGAAGAAAGCTCAGGTTTTGAAACAATTTTAATCATTAATAGAATTCTCCTCTCCACTTGTTTTATGACCGAGCATCAAAAGACCGATATCATCTTTTGTTGTTGTTTTAGGATCTATTATATCCATTATTTGACCATCATGTATAACCATAATTCTGTCGCATAATTCACGGAGAACATCAAGGTCTTCACCAATGAACAAAATTCCAACGCCTTTTGCCTTCTGTTCATTAAGAACATCATATATATTGTAGGAAGCACCGATATCCAGACCTCTTACAGGATAAGCAGTTATAAGAAGGTGAGGGTTAAGGTCAATTTCACGACCAAGAAGTACCTTCTGAATATTACCGCCGGATAATTTCTTTACAACATGATTGACTGAAGGGGTAGAAACGTTGAACTTTTCAACAATTTCTTCAGCAAGTTTTTTTCCAGCTTTTTTATCAACAAAAGGTCCATTGTTTTTTGCATATGATTTTAGGAGAACATTATCGATAATATCCATACCAGCAACAAGTCCCATCCCAAGACGGTCCTCAGGAACAAAGCTCATACTAATTCCTTTTTTAATAATGCTTCGAGGTGAAAGACCAAGAATACTTTCACCAAGAAAATCAACTTTACCGCTTTCAGCCTTATCAAGTCCAGCAATTATTTCACATAGTTCTTTCTGACCGCTGCCGGCAATACCAGCAACACCGAGAATTTCACCACCGTATAAATTAAAGCTAACGTTGTTAAGTCTATAAATACCATCATTATCTTTAGCAGACAAGCCCTCAATTTTAAGAAGAGGATTTTCTGATAATTTAGGTTCATCACGTTTTATTTCAAGGATAACATCTTCTCCAACCATCATTTCTGTAAGCTGTCTTGGAGTAGTTTCGCTTGTGTTGACAGTACCGATACTTTCACCATTTCTCAGTACTGTAACTCTATCGCTTATCTCCATTACTTCATTAAGCTTATGTGTAATTATAATAATTGAAGCACCCTGAGATTTCATTTTTCTAAGAATATCGAAAAGACTTTTAGTTTCCTGAGGGGTAAGAACAGCTGTTGGCTCATCGAGAATCAAAATTTCAGCACCACGATAAAGAATTTTTACGATTTCAACAGTCTGCTTTTCGCCGACGGACATATCATATATTTTCTTATCAAGAGAAACATTAAGTCCATACTTATCACAGATTTTAGTAATTTTATTTGACGCGTTCTCATTATTAGTAAAAAAACCGCTTTTTTGACCAAGAATAATATTTTCCTTTGCTGTTAATACATCAACAAGCTTAAAATGCTGGTGAACCATTCCTATTTTTGCTTTAATAGCATTTTTTGGTGAAGAAAATGAAACACTCTTGTCATCAATAAATATTTCACCACTATCAGGAGAATAAATTCCCGAAAGCATATTAACAAGTGTACTTTTCCCTGAACCATTTTCACCCAAAAGAGCAAGAACTTCGCCTTTTCTCACGTCAAGAGAAACATTCTTATTGGCCTGAACAACGCCGAATGCTTTTGATATATTTTTGAGTTTGATATAAGCAGACTCAGACATAAATAACACTCCTTAAATTAGTTATGAAAACTGAAAAATCATATGTATGATAAAAAATATGTAAAACTTTTCACTTTTCACAATTATTAAACTAATTACAAGGCTCTACACAAACAAGCAGAGCCTTGCAAATAATTATTATATAAACGAATCATTAGTTCTTTGGGGAACCGATAACTCCTTCAACAAACCAATCCATATTCCAGATTTTATCATCAGACATCTTGTCGCCCGCTTTAACCTTTTCAGCACCAGTATTGTCTTTGATAGGACCTGCGAATATTGTCAATGAACCGTCAAGAATCTTCTTCTGTGCAGCTTCTACCTTTTCCTGCGTTCCAGGTGCACAATTTGATGTAAGCTTGTCCAATGAAACCATGCCTGTTGTCATACCTTCCCACTGATTTTTAGCTACCCATTTACCGTCAATGATTGACTGTACATCAGCAACATAGAACTTTTCCCAGTGGAAGAGAGGGGCAGTAAGATATGCTTTTGGAGCAGCATTAGGTGTTGATTTATTGTATCCGATTGCAAATGCGTTAGCTTCCTGTGCAGCAACCTGTGTAGCTGTTGAATCCTGATGCTGAGCCATTACGTCACAGCCTTTGTTTAAAAGACTCTGTGCAGCCTGTTTTTCTTTTGCTGGGTCATACCATGTGTTTGTCCAAGCAACTTCAACAGTAGCATTAGGATTAACGGATCTTACACCAAGTGTAAATGCGTTGATACCACGGATAACTTCGCTGATTGGGAATGCGCCAACATAACCGATCTTGTTTGATTTTGTCTTAAGTCCAGCAACAATACCAGCAAGATATCTTGGCTCTTCAACTTTACCCATGTATGTAGTCATATTGCTTGTGTATTCTCCACCTGTAGCGTGACCGAAGTATACTTTAGGATATTTTTTAGCCATTTCTTTTGTGTACTTACCAAAACCGAAGCTTGTTGAGTAAATTACGTTGCATCCTTCAGCAATAAGGTTTTCAATTGCTGATGTAACTTCAGTAGCGTCTTCTTTTACATTTTCAAATGACTTACATTTAATGCCCATCTTTTCAAGTTCAATTCTTCCTTGATTGTGAGCCTGTGTGTAACCACCGTCATTAATGTCACCGATATAAACAAAACCAACCTTAAGGTCTTCCTTAGCAATAGCTTTCAGCTGTGTTGACTGAGTGTTATTGCCTTCTGCCTTGCTTGATGAATCATCTTTATTAGGTCCGCATGCAGTTGCAAAAACCATTAAAGAAGCAAGAGCAAGAGCTAAAATCTTTTTCTTCATAGTGTTAAACTCCTTATTATTTTTTTCTTTCCGTAGGGGAAAGTCTATTTTAAAGGTTTCCCTTTAAATACATTTATTTTCTAAATACTATGCCTGTTTTCTCATCCATTTTATCAATAATAGCAAGTGACTCAACTCTCACTCCGTTTTTTCTAATTAACTCGCCACCATCTTGAAATCCTTTTTCAATAACAATTCCTGCACCGACAAGTGTAGCGCCGGAATCACTGACAAGCTGTGAAAGTCCTAACAGCGCGCAACCGTTAGCAAGAAAATCATCTATTATCAAAACCCTGTCATTCTTATTTAGGAATTTTTTTGAAACAATAATATCATAAATTTTATTGTGGGTAAAAGACTCAATTTTTGTAGTATAAACTTCTCCTGCTATATTTTTTGTCTTTGTCTTTTTTGCAAAAACGACCGGAACATTAAAACTCTGAGCAACAATACATGCTATACCAATACCGGAAGCTTCAATTGTAAGGATCTTATTAATTTCCTCATCTTTAAATCTGTTTTTAAATTCTTTGCCGAATTCAGCAAAAAGATTAATATCCATTTGATGATTAAGAAAACTGTCAACCTTAAGAACATTTCCTTCCTTGACGATACCATCTTTTAATATTCGTTGTTTAAGAAGCTCCACAATATCACTCTTTCAGTTCACAGATTTCGACAAAATAAAAAACATATAATTATTATAAATTATTTTTTATCTTTTGACAATCTATATTTAATATAAAAAAATGATTTTTTTATTTATATTTTTTATATATTCAATAAAATTATAACTTATAGTAAGATATTAGTATATTAAAATCAAATAATTGACTTTATAGTAAAATACATATATAATAATTATATCATATTATGTAAGGTTGATCGTTGTATGAAAAGTAGTTTTAAATTGTTTTTAGCAGAAAAAAATAATAAAAGGAAATTTATATTTTTATTAGTATTAATAGTTTTTTTAGCTGCTTTTTTTGCAATAACTATGGCTTGTTCTTATGATTTCCTGAGAAAGAATGCAAAAAATGAAATTAAAGAAAAAGCACAACTGAATAGTCAGATAGTTAATGAAAAATTTAATGGTATTTTTAGTGTCCTGTATTCAACTTCATCTATGATTTCATTGGAAAAGGATATTAAATCGCCTGAAGTCTTACAAAAACTCAGACAAATCAGTTTGAAGAATGGCTTTGACAGAATGGCAGTAACAACACCAGATGGAATGAGTTATACTGATGACGATAATATTCACAATTCAAAAAATAGATCATATTTTATTGAAAGTATGAATGGTAAGGAATTTGTTACTGAAATTGAAAAATCAAACCTTAACGGTAAGCCTTTTATTGCTTTTTCATGTCCTATCGTTAAAGACCAGACAATTGTTGGTGTTCTTCGAATAACCATATCAAAGGTTTTTTTTAAGAAGCTCGTTAATATTGAAGATATGACAGGTACAAACGATGTGTTTCTAATTGACCCAAGCGGATCAGTTGTTCTTATAAGTGAAGATAATATATTCAATAAAATGCTTAAAGAGAACAAAAAGAATATTTCATCAGTAAATAATCTTGAGCAAGCGGCTCTAAACAGTAAAGAAACCTGCATTAATTATTTGGATGGAAATAAAAAAATGTATGCGTATACAGTTCCGTTTCATTATAATGACTGGAGCATAATCACTACATTATCAGAAGCTCGCGCAAACAAATCTTACCATATGATTTATCTTTACAGTGTATTTTTCCCTGCAATTTTTGTAGTCATAATTATTGTTAATTTATTATATTGCAGAGGTAGCTATAAACAATTCGTATTGCAGAATAAAATATCTTTAAAAGAGATTAGTATAATTTCAAGTGCTCCAACATTATATGCATTTTGGTATGATATAAAGAAAAGGACACTTACATTTTCTGAGGGTTTTCAGGAGCTGATCGGGTGTCGTCCAAGCTGTGAGAATATTCCTGAATCTTTAATTGAAAATGATTATATTTTCAGTGAGCATACAGAGTTGTTAAGTGATTTTTTTGAAAGATTAAACTCGGGTATGAGCAATAATATAGCTTATATAAAAATTAGAAAAGCGGACGGAAATTATTCTCTATTTAAAATTAGTTCCACAACAATTTATTATAAAGGTTCACCATTAAAGGCTGTTGGTTATCTTGAAAATACAGGCATTAAAGGCAAGCAAGATTCTAATATTGCTGTATATGATTCGTTAACAGGACTTTACAATAAGCTTAGCATAAAGAATTACGTTAATAACTTCATAAATAATAACAGTAGTTCAATCGGAGCATTATTGATAGTGGATATATATAATTTTAATTTAATAAATGAGAAGCTTGGATATAGTTATGGTGACAAAGTAATAAAAGATATAGCTGACCAGCTTAAATCTTTATTCAGATCAAGTGATATAATAGCAAGATCCAGTGATGACGAATTTCTCCTGTTTATGAAGGATGTTAACTCAGTGGATCTTCTTACATGTAAAATTAATAAAATAATTGATTCAACAAACAAAATCATTCCAGAAGATGAATCAATGTCTGTATCTGTCAACATTGGTGTAGCTATGTTCCCACAGGACGGAGATGAATTTAACGAGCTCTTTAAGAATTCAACAACAGCCTTGACAATGGCAAAGAGAAAAGGCGGGGGATATTTTGAATTCTATTCTGAGATTAATCTTTAATTTTAAAAGCACAACAGAGTTCTGTTGTGCTTTTATTTATTTTTACTTATATGTTACATCATTTTCAATCCATTGATAATGAACTTGAATTTTAAGCCAAGATACATCGCTGAACGCTTGCAGAGAAGCATTCTGTCAAGAAAAATTTCAAAATACTCCATAACAGACGAAATATCAGTATCAATAGTCAAATCCATAATAAGTGCTGTATTATCTTCATTCAAATATAGGCTTGATTTTTCCGCAGCATAGTTAACACGGTCGTGAATATCAAAAGTAATAAGGTCAGTATTACGTACTCTTGAACGTCTTACGTCAGTTTTATCAGCGATGATTATTGCAGCAGACATTGGGCTTAACGGCTGTGCAGTACCCTCATCATGATGACCAATAGCAGAAATAATCTGAGCTATCTCCTCAGGTGGAACATTAATCTTATCCAGTAATCTGAAAGCCATATTTGCACCGCTTAATGCATGATTAATTCTGTTTACAACATTGCCTATATCATGCATATAGCCAGCAATTTTTGCGAGTTCTACCATTCTTTCAGGATAGCCAAGCTTTTCTAATATCATACCTGCATTCTGTGAAACTATTCCAACGTGAGCAAATGAATGCTCTGTGTATCCAAGCTCCTCAAGTGTCTTGTCAGCCTGCTTGATATAAGTCTGAATTTCTTCATTTTCCTTAATATACTTATAAGTAATTAAGCTCATATTTAATACTCCTTATTTAATCTTCGTATGAGTCACCACTATTTGATTTGTTCAGTGTTCCGTTAAGTTCAATCATAAGAAACTTACTTAGTTTTGTAACAACAGGCCGGTGAAGTGTACCTTTTGGGACAATGATGAATTCGCCCTCGTTTACCTGTGTCTTTTTGTCTTCTGTTTCAAGGACAAAGCTTCCTTCAATGACATAGAAAAGTTCATCCGAATTCTCGTGGGTATGAAAATCAAGAGCTCTGTTTTCGACATTGACAACGCTTAAAGTATGTCCATTAAAATGAGCTATTTTCTTATAATTATAAAGTTCTTTGACGGAGTTAACCTCATTTAATAAATTAATCTTATCCATTTTTTGCTCCTCAAATTCTGTCGAAATTTATTCATTTTTAATTATACACTTGTTTTTAGAAAAACAAACTCTGTATATAACAAAAAAATAACAAATCAAGCCTGTAATATAGATTACAGGCTCTTGCATTATAAAAGATCAGACATCGAATATAGTCCAGCAGATTTCCCTTTTAAGAATACTGCTGCATTAACTGAACCTACAGCGAAAACTTCCTTTGAAGCTGCACTGTGGGATAGCGTAATAACTTCATCATGACCAGCAAAAATAACTTCGTGTTCTCCAACAATAGTGCCACCACGAACAGCATGGATGCCGATTTCTTTTTTATCTCTTTTCTTTCTCTGCGAATGTCTGTCATACATATAGTGATAGCTGTCATCAAGAACAGAATTTATAGCATCAGCAAGCATAATTGCTGTTCCGCTTGGTGCGTCAATCTTCTGATTGTGGTGCTTTTCAATAATCTCAATGTCAAATTGTCCGCCCAAAAAAGCTGTAGCTTTTCTAGCAAGCTCAACAAGAAGATTTATGCCAAGTGAAAGATTGAATGTGAAGAAAACTGGGATCTGTTCGCCAGCAGCTTTTATCTTTGCTATCTGTTCCTGAGAATATCCTGTTGTAGCAAAAACAACAGATACACTGTTTGTAAGTGCATACTCAATTAATGAATCAAGAACTGAAGGATGAGAAAAATCAATAATGACATCTGGTTTTACAGGTAAATCAGATGGTTTTGAAACGACAGGGAAGTCAGCATACTGATTTGTGTTGATATCTATGCCCGCAATAACCTGACAGTCATCTCTTTCGCAAATGCAATTATAAATTATCTTGCCCATTTTTCCATTGCAACCACTAATGGCAATGTTGGTCATACTTCCACATCCTTATATTAAATTAATTTTCTTCATTGAAGCCTTTAATGCTTCTCTTGCCTTGTCAGACATAGGAACAAGTGGCATTCTGCAAGGTCCAGCCTGCATTCCCATTATATTTAAAGCTTCCTTAACTGGAATAGGGTTAACGTCAATAAACAAGCTGTTCATAAGATCAAGTAGTCTTATCTGTTCCTTGCCAGCTGCAGCAAAATCATTATCAAGACAAAGCTGACAAAGATTGTGTACTTCCTTTGGCATAATGTTTGAAATAACTGAAATTACCCCCTTGCCCCCGATAGACATTACAGGAACAGTCATTCCATCGTCACCGCTGTAAACATCGAGCGAATCACCACAAGCTTCAATTATCTTTGCAAAGTAGTTGATATTTCCGCCTGCTTCCTTAACAGCAACAATATTAGGATGCTTTGCAAGTTCAACAAAAGTATCAATTTCAATATTAACATTAGTTCTGCATGGAATATTGTATAAAATTATTGGAATGTTTATGCTATCAGCAATTGCAGTAAAATGTGCGATAAGTCCAGCCTGTGAAGTCTTGTTGTAGTAAGGTGTAACAACGAGAACAGCATCAGCACCAAGTTCTTCAGCTTCCTTTGAAAGTTCAATAGCATAAGCGGTGTCATTACTACCTGTTCCCGCAATGACAGGAACTCTCTTTGCTACTCTTTCAACAGCATATCTGATACATTCCTTATGTTCTTCATCGGTCATAGTTGATGATTCTCCGGTAGTACCACAAATTAAAAGAGCATCTGTTTGGTTATCAATATTAAAATCTATAAGCTTGCCGAGCCCGTCGTAATTTATACTTCCGTCAGCGTTCATTGGGGTAACAATTGCAACACCGGCACCGGTAAAAATTGTATTCTTCATAGTTGAATCCTCTCTAATTCTTATTTGTAAGAATATTTCTTATGTTTGCTATTAATCCGCCATCTGTTATTTCTGTTCCGATTTTAAGGTTAGGTGGAAGGTTGAAATAAAAAATCGGCGTTCCCTGAAGTTGAAATTTACTTTCAATTTGTCTTATTGAGAAAATGATTTCTTCTTTTGATACTGTAGCAATATTGAGATGTACCTTATCAATTTCTGTCGCATTTATAAAATAAGAAATTGTAACAGATCTCTGACTCGCAGAAATACACATTCTGCTTTCAATACTGTCAACAAGAAGCCCGTTATATGTAACGATTGTGATATTCTTTGCAAATGTGCTTTCAAAAGACTCACATATAATCTTTTTTTCATTTGCAGTTGTATCACAAGGAACAACACACAGAACATTTTCTTTAACAATCTTTTTGGAAAAGTATTTTTTTACAAATTGTTTTAGCTTTTCACAGGTAAAAGCAAAGTCCTGGAAGAAGTTCTGAACATAAGGGATAGAAGGCAGTTCAACGAACAGAAGATCTTCAGGTTCTGAAAAAGTACGGTATTTTTTGTTGACTCTCTGGAAAGTCAGCTTATTATTCCCAAACCATACTATTACACTAATCATTAATCTAAATATCCTTTAGCTGCAAGTAGTTCAGCCATCAATACTCCACCACCTGCTGCTCCTCTTATTGTATTATGTGATAAGCAAACAAATTTGTAATTATATTGTTTATCTTCGCGAAGACGTCCGATTGATATAGCCATTCCTTTTTCCATATCTCTGTCAAGCTTAGACTGTGGACGATTGTCATCTTCAAAATAATTTAAGAACTGTTTTGGTGCTAAAGGAAGTTCAAGCTCCTGTGGAACACCCTTGAATTCCTTCCAAGCCTCTATAATTTCTTCTTTTGTTGGCTTGTTTTCAAATGTTACAAATACAGCAGCTGTATGACCATCTGAAACAGGTACTCTGAGGCATTGTGTTGTTATATCAATACCTTCGGCATTAACAATTTGATTTCCTTCAATTTTACCCCAAACCTTTAACGGCTCCTGCTCTGATTTTTCTTCTTCTCCACCAATGTATGGAATAAGATTATCAAGCATTTCAGGCCATGTTTCAAAAGTCTTTCCAGCACCTGAAATTGCCTGATATGTGCAAGCAAGAACGTTCTTGATTCCGAATTTTCTTAATGGGTGAAGTGCTGGAACATAGCTTTGAATTGAGCAGTTTGATTTTACAGCAATAAAGCCACGTTTTGTTCCAAGTCTTTCTCTCTGTGCTTTTATTATTTCAGCGTGTTCAGGGTTGATTTCAGGTACCATCATAGGAACATCTGGTGTACCTCTGTTAGCTGAGTTATTTGATATAACAGGGCATTCTGCTTTTGCATATGCTTCTTCAAGTGCTTTAATTTCATCTTTTTTCATATCAACTGCACAAAATACAAAATCAACCTGTGAAGCAATTTTCTTTATATCTGCTGTTGCATCAAGAACAATTAGATTCTCCATATCTTTAGGAATAGGTTTGTTCATTGCCCATCTGTTACCGATAGCTTCTTTAAGTGTTTTTCCTGCAGAACGAGGTGAAGCTGCAACTGTTGTGACTTTGAACCAAGGATGATTTTCAAGAAGTATAGTAAATCTCTGTCCTACCATTCCTGTTGCACCGATAATTCCTACATTAAACTGTTTCATTTTAAAAAACTCCCATCTGTTTAAATTAAAAGTGAATAACTATAATAGAATAATTATTCGTTAATCCCACTTTTTTATGCAAATAATATAAATATTAAAAAAACTGGTTGAAAACCAGTTCATCATACAATATAATAGAAATGTTGACATATTTATCGAATAATATATGTCGATAGCACTCCATCATAAAAATGATGACAATTGCATGCCTGTTAAACATGCAATCAGGAATAACCTTCCCAAAGAGTTAAACCTTCGGCGGCTGCACCTTTCACAACACAATAAACGACTTGGGAGTCTGTGTGTTGTTACTGTTTGAAGTCGCACCTCTATCTGATTTGATATTTATTTACATTTATAATAGCACTATAATTTATTCCTGTCAACTAATTTTTAGCGACAGAAAAATTTTTATTAAAGGAATTGAAATACTGAATGAAAAAATCCGATTTTTATTACAATTTGCCCGAAGAACTTATTGCGCAGACTCCTATTGAGCCTCGAAATCATTCACGACTAATGAAAATTGACAGAGCTTCGGGTGAAATAGAACATAACCATTTCTATAATTTATGCAAATATCTTAAAAAGGGTGATTTGTTAGTTCTGAATGATTCAAGGGTTCTACCCGCGAGATTATATGGTGAGAAGGATGGCACAGGCTCCTTAATTGAATTCCTTCTTCTCGAACAGAAGGGCAATCTTGAATGGGAAATTCTTTGTCGTCCAGGGAAGAAAGCAAAGATTGGCAGAAAATTCTCTTTTGGTGGAGGAAAGCTCGAGGCAGAAATTACAGAGGTTTTGGAGAATGGAAATCGTATTGCAAAATTCAGCTGTGAAGGGAACTTCTTCAACGTCCTTGAAGAAATTGGTCAGATGCCTCTGCCACATTATATAACACATACACTTGATGATAAGGAACGATATCAGACAGTTTATTCTAAAGAAATTGGTTCCTCTGCTGCACCAACAGCTGGATTACATTTTACTAACGAAATGCTTGATGAAATCAAATCAATGGGAGTTAATATTGCGTATGTGACACTTCATGTTGGTCTTGGTACGTTTCGTCCAGTAAAAGCGGATGAAATCACTGATCACCATATGCACTCTGAACACTATCATCTCCCAAAAGAAACTGCAGATTTAATAAATAAAACAAAATTAGAGGGCGGAAAAGTTATTGCTGTTGGCACTACCTCATGCAGAACACTTGAAAGTGTTGCCACCTTTAATAACGGTGTAATCGAAGAAAAAGAAGGTTATACTGATATTTTCATTTATCCAGGCTATAAATTCAAGGTGCTTGATGGATTAATTACAAACTTTCACTTACCTGAAAGTACATTAATTATGCTTGTATCAGCCTTTCTGGGTTATGATAAGACAATTAATGCATATGAAGTAGCTGTTTATGAAAAATACAGATTTTTCAGCTTTGGTGACGCAATGATTATTATTTGATATAATTGACAAACACCAAATGTAATAGTATAATTATGTTGTTAAAAGGGAGTAGTTATAACGTACAGTCAACATATTCCAGCTTGCTGGTGGTTGTACGCCTTGATTTATTAAGGAATGAGACTTTTGGCACATCTTGTGTCATAAGTCTTTTTTAGTATTTGAAATTATTTAGTTGGGAGAAACAAGATGTATAAATTACTGAAACAAGAGGGGACTGCTCGTCGTGGTGAATTTAAAACTGTTCATGGAACGATCCAGACCCCTTGCTTTATGAATGTCGGAACAGCCGCTGCAATTAAGGGCGGAATTTCATCAGTTGACCTTGTTAATTTGAAATGTCAGGTTGAATTGTGCAACACTTATCACTTACATCTTAGACCTGGTGATAAGATAATTCACAAGCTTGGTGGACTTCATAAATTTATGAACTGGCAGAGACCAATTCTTACAGACAGCGGTGGATTTCAGGTATTTTCACTTGCAAAGCTGCGTAAGATTAAGGAAGAAGGCGTGTACTTCAGCTCACATATAGATGGAAGAAAAATATTTATGGGTCCTGAAGAAAGTATGCAGATTCAGTCAAATCTTGCTTCAACAATAGCAATGGCATTTGATGAATGTGTTGAAAATCCAAGTACACACGAATATTCAAAGGTCTCCTGCGAGAGAACAACACGCTGGCTAACACGCTGTAAAGAAGAAATGGAAAGATTGAATAATCTTGATACAACAATAAATAAAAATCAAATGCTTTTTGGCATAAATCAGGGTTGCGTTTATGATGATTTAAGAATTGAGCATATGAAGGAAATTGCCGACCTTGATCTTAATGGCTATGCAATTGGTGGTCTTGCAGTTGGCGAACCAGCTGAGGTTATGTATCACGTTATTGAACAGGTTGAACCTTTTATGCCTAATGATAAACCAAGATATCTAATGGGTGTTGGTACTCCAACGAATATTATTGAAGGTGTTTATAGAGGCGTTGATCTCTTTGATTGTGTAATGCCGACGAGAAACGCACGTCATGCAACAATCTTTACATGGACCGGTATTATGCACGCAACAAATGCAAAGTATGAGCTTGATGAAAGATCTCTTGATGAAGAATGTAACTGTCAAACTTGTAAAAACTTTTCACGTGCATATATAAGACATCTTTTTAAAGCTAACGAACAGTTAGCGGGAAGATTATGTGTTGAGCATAACCTCTATTTTTACAATACACTTATGGAAAAAATCCGTGACGCACTTGATAACGGAACTTTTGAAGCATTCAGGAATAAGTATTCTTCACTTTTATCAACAAAATTATAGACGAAAGGTATATTACAATGGGTTATCTTGAACTTTTTTTACTTGCTGTAGGACTTTCTGCAGATGCTTTTGCGGTATCAGTCACAAACGGAATGTGCAAGAAGAATATAAAGCTTGGTTGGACATTGGCAATAGCAGCTACCTTTGGAATATTCCAGGGGGTAATGCCAACAATAGGGTATGCATTGGGAAGCACCTTCACAAAATTTATATCACAATATGACCATATTATTGCTCTGATACTTCTTGGCTTTATTGGTGGGAAGATGTTTTATGATGGGATTAAAGGAGATGGCGAAGAAAGCTGCGATATGGTTAAGCTTACCTTTAGTGCATTAATAGTGCAGGGTATTGCGACAAGTATCGACGCACTTGCAGTAGGCGTTAGTTTTGCCGCCATGAGCGTTAACATAGTAAGTGCTGCAGCATTTATTTGTGCAGTAACTTTTATTTTAAGTTTTCTTGCAGTACTTATTGGTAAAAAATTCGGTGATCTTCTTAATAATAAAGCTGAAATAATCGGTGGATTAATTTTAGTAGGAATCGGCGTAAAAATATTTGTCGAACATACATTTTTTTCATAATTTATTTGATTTATTATGCAAATATGTGGTATAATAACTTAATATGTATTTATGAAAGAGATTTTTAGTATGATAAAACTTGTAATTTTCGATCTGGATGGAACACTCATCAATTCAATAATGGATTTAGCAGATGCAACAAATTATGCTTTAAGAGAATGTGGTTTTCAAGAGCATCCTGTTGAAAAATACAATTACTTTGTTGGTGATGGTGTGAATAATTTGATCCTAAGGGCAATTCCTGAGAATTCACGTTGTGATACAATAATTTCAAAAGTAAAAAATCTTTTTTCTGAATATTACAACAAGCATTTTTCTGATAAAACATATATTTATAAAGGAATTATTCCTCTTATCAATAATCTCAAGAAAAAGGGATTAAAACTTGCAGTCGCTACAAATAAGCCTGACCAGTTTGCAAAGGAAATTATAACTAATCTTTTTGGAATGGGAATTTTTGACTTTGTTCAAGGCCATAAGGAAGGTATTCCTCATAAGCCTGATCCACGAATTATTAAGGAAGCTATGAGCTTCCTTGCTGTATCTGATAAAGAAACCGTAATGATAGGCGACACAAATGTCGACATTAAAACTGGAAAAAATGCGGGTATCAGAACTATAGGTTGCCTCTGGGGCTTCCGTGACGAACTTGAACTTAAAGAAGCAGGAGCAGATTACATTGTTTCTAATCCTGATGAAATTTTCAATATTTTAATGTAAAGGGGATTTACTATGAATTATAATATTAAAGAAGTTGCACAGAGACTTCAGGCATTAAGAGAAGACCTTGATCTGTCAATTGAGGACTTCTGCGTAAAGACAGGTATTTCTGTTGATGAATACAAGCTTATTGAAGCTGGAAAAAAAGATTTTTCTGTTACGTTCCTATATAAATGTGCTGAAATTTTCAATGTAGAATTAGTTGAAATTCTTACAGGAACAGCACCAAAGCTTTCAACATATTCAATTGTAAAAAGAGGCAAAGGTCTTCCTATTGAAAGACGTGAAAGATTTGCTTATCAGCACCTTGCGTATCTTTTCAAGGATAAAAGTATTGAACCATTGCTTGTAAGTGCACCATATGAAGCAGATGCACAAGATAAGCCAATAAAGCTTTCCGTTCATGATGGTCATGAGTTTGACTTTATTCTTAAGGGAAGTCTTAAGTTCGTTATTGGCGACCATACAGAAATTCTTAACGAGGGCGATGCTGTTTATTATAACTCAAACACACCTCACGGAATGATTGCATTAAATGAAGATTGTGATTTTATGGCCGTTTTAATCAAGAAATAGGGAGAACTAAAATATGAAACTTGAAATGAAAGATTTGAATAAACAATATTGTGTTGAAGAGTATGATAAAAATGGCGTCCTCAGTAAGTTTGAAATAGTATGTCCTGATAATTTTAACTTTGGATATGACATCATCGATGCTATTGGCAAAAATGAGCCTGACAGAAGAGCAATGATATGGCTTAATGAAGAGGGTGAAGAACATACCTTTACTTATTCTGACCTAATGAAAAAGAGTAATCAGGTAGCAAATATGCTGCTTGCTCATGGTGTAAAAAAAGGTGACAAGGTACTTTGCGTCCTAAAAAGACATTATCAGTTCTGGTTTATTACTATCGCATTGTGTAAGATTGGTGCAGTATTAATTCCTGCTACAAATCAGCTTATGGCAAAGGATTATATTTATCGTTTTGATGCTGCTGATGTTAAGTATGTAATTGCAACAGCAGATGGTGATGTTACAGACCATATTGAGCAGTCATTAAATGAGTATAAAGGTATTCAGGAAAAATATATTGTCAGGGGAGATAAAGAAGCTTGGGTATCCTTTGATAAGGAATTTGAAAAATATCCTGATACTATGGATCGAATACAGAATAATGTCAATGATGATATGCTCTTATACTTCACATCAGGAACAACAGGCTATCCAAAGATGGTAATGCACAGCCATTATTATTCACTTGCTCATCTTCAGACAGCAAAGCATTGGCATAATCTTAAGGAGGATAGCCTCCATCTTACAATATCTGAATCAGGCTGGGGCAAATGTATGTGGGGCAAAATGTACGGTCAGTTTATGATGGCTTGTACTATCTTTGTATATGACTTCATCCGTTTTCAACCAAACGATATGCTTCAGAAAATTCAGGATTATAAGATTACATCCTTCTGTGCGCCACCAACAATGTATAGATTCTTTATAAAAGAGGGAATTGAAAACTACGATTTATCAAAACTTAAATATGCTACAATCGCTGGTGAAGCTTTAAACCCTGAAGTATTCAATAAATTCTATCATTATACAGGTTTAAAATTAATGGAAGGCTTCGGTCAAACTGAAACTGTTCTTGTTGTTGCAAATCTTCCTGGAATGGAACCTAAACCAGGTTCAATGGGTAAACCAACCCCATTATATAATGTCGATATTGTTGATGATAACAATAATTCTGTTGCAGTAGGTGAAGTTGGAGAAATCGTAATCAGAACACATGGCAAATTGCAAAAGGGTATGTTCAAGTGCTATTACAATAATCCTGAAGCAACAGATAATGCATGGAACAATGATGTCTATCATACTGGTGATACAGCGTGGAAAGATGAAGACGGTTATTATTGGTATGTAGGAAGAACAGATGACCTAATCAAAGCATCAGGCTATAGAATTGGACCTTTTGAAATTGAAAGTGTTCTTATGGAGCATCCATCAGTTCTTGAAGTTGCTGTAACAGGTGCCGAGGACCCAATCAGAGGTCAGGTCGTTAAAGCAACTATCGTTCTGACAAAGGAATATAAAGATAAGGGCGATGAAAAGCTTATAAAAGAGCTTCAGACTTATGTAAAGAATGCAACTGCGCCTTATAAGTATCCAAGAATTATTGAATTTGTAGATGAACTTCCAAAAACAATTAGTGGAAAAATTAGAAGAGTAGAAATTAGAAACAAAGGCGAAAATAAATAAATAAAAACAGTTCAGTGGATAAATCCATTGAACTGTTTTGCTTTTACATCATAGGTGAGAATAATTTAAGTACCTTGCCTTTGAATTTATCTCGCCAAGGAAGAGCTTCATATGTTTGCATTGTGATTTGGGCGCATTGTTCTAATATCTTCATATAGTTTTTTTTGACCTGTTCAACGCACTTAGATTTATACATTAAGACACCATTTTCGAAGTGAAGATAGAAGCTTCTGAAGTCGAAATTTGTTGTTCCTACTATTGCAAGTTTATCATCTACAACAATTGTCTTTGCATGAATGAAGCCAGGAGTATATTCATATATCTTTACACCAGCCTTAAGTAATTGTGGATAATTTGAAACTGATACCGCATGAACATACCATTTATCAGGAATATGTGGAGTAATAATTCTTACATCGATTCCGCTTTCTACTGCAAGCCGCATAGCTGTTACCATTTCATTATCAAGAATAAGATATGGCGTTGTAATATAAACATAATTATTAGCATTGTTTATCATATTCATATAAGCAAGCTCGCCAGTAAGGTGACCGCTGATTGGGCTATCAGAGAAAGGCTGAACATATCCGTCAAAATCATATTTTACATTACTGAAATATGATGAGTATTCTTTTGCATCTGTGTTGTTTGCAAAATACCATGTCTGAAGGAACATTGCAGAAAGCTGAGTTACCGCATCTCCTTTAATCATCACAGAAGAATCCTGCCAGTGTCCAAATCTCTCGATGGCATTAATATATTCATCAGCAAGATTAATCCCACCGGTAAAACCGACATTGCCATCAATAACAGTGATTTTTCTATGGTCACGATAGTTAAGGAAGGAATCCAGTGAAGGCTTGAAAGGATTGAATATACAGGTTTTTATTCCTAATGAATTTAGATAATCCGGATAAGTCTTTTTTAATAGGCTTATTGTTCCCAGATCATCATATAAAAGCCTTATTTCAACACCCTGTTCAGCTTTTTTTACAAGTATATCAAGAACAGAATCCCACATCCTGCCCTTTGCAATTATAAAGTATTCAAGGAAAATAAACTTTTCTGCTTTATTAAGTTCAGCAAGAAGATTTTCAAAGAATTCTTCACCGGTTGCAAGAAATTTAGTTTCTGTGTTCTTGTAAACACTACCAAGAGCAGTATTTGAAATATAAGAAAACTGTTTATATACTGAAACGTCAATATCTTTTAGTTCTTTAAGTATTTCTTCATTATTAGCATCTGTCTGTTCTTTCATCTGAGCAAATGAATCATATAGCTTTTTAATAATTCTTTTTGAAACTTTTTTTCTTCCGAATATGAGATATAATGGTGCTCCGAAAATAGGAAAGATAAGCATTGGAATAATCCATGCCATCTTAAATGTTGGGTTTGAGTCATCATTGATAATTGCAATAATTAAAAACAATGAGAAAACAAGCATAAGGAAATAAAAATATATAAAAGAAGATGTAAAATACAGCATAGTGACAAACAGAAGAGCAAGCTGTATTAATATAAGATAGCAGGTAACGGCTAATCTGCTTGTTGTTGCCTTTAAAAGCTTTTTCATGATGTTTCGATTCCTTTATAATTTACAATAGCTTTTGTATATATACCAAGAAGAATTTCAGCAATTCCTTCTGCTCCTGATTTTGAAACACTTTTTCTTACCCGCTCACGGAAAGCTTCATAATCATCTTTAGATAGGTTTTTAAGATATATTATTTTGTCGTGCATTTCATTAGCATCTGAATAAATAAATCCGTTAACGCCGTCATCAATTTGCGATTTGTTTGATTCATCATTAATATATAGTACAGGAAGTCCTGAGGCCATTGCCTCAATCATTGAAATTGAGTGCATTTCAGTCATTGAAGCTGTAATATAAAAATTGCATGCGGCATAGTAATGAGGCAATTCAACGTGCGGAATTTTTCCAGTGAAGATGACTTCTTTTTCAATTCCAAGTTTTTCTGCAAGTGCCTTAAGATTTTCTTCTTCTGGTCCACCACCAAAAATTACAAGCTTTAGGTTGTCCTTTTCTGATACAGTTTCTTCCCAATAAGAAAGCAGAGTATCAATGCCTTTTTCCTGACCAAGTCTTCCACAGAAGCATCCGACAAAATCAGTATCCTTTATTCCATTATCCTTACGGAACTTTTCAACCTTTTCCTTATCAATCATATGTGGCTCAAAGATATCAAGTTCTGCTGAATTAGCAATTACAGAAACAGGAGTTTTTACGCCACAGCTCTTGAAAAAGTCATCAACCTTTTTTGAAGGTCCTGTTATTGCAGTTGCTTTTTTTCCAAGTAGTCTGAAATAAACGTGGGAAGCATCTGTTACAATAGGAACGAACAGCTTCTTTGCAACATAATGGATGTAATCATCATAAACAGTGTGCAATGTATATACATATGGAATTCTCAATAGTTTTGCAATAAAAGCGCCTGAAAGTCCAATACCAAATTCGTTATGAATGTGAATAATATCAGGTTTGAATTTTTTAAGAATACGTAATCGGGAAAGGCTAACAGGTGAAGAAAGGCTGTAATTATATATTTTTTTAGCGGTTATAGCAGGACATCTTAAAACGCCTTTTTCAATATAGTTTTTTCTTGACTTTGCATCGGCTGTTACTACAAGAACCTCATGTCCAAGTCTCTGCAGACCGTCTGCCAATATTTTAACGTGCGTTGCAACACCATTAACGTCGGGTAGATATGTTTCGGAAAATATCGCTATTCGCAAATATAGGCCCCCTTATAACAATATAAAAACCTAACTAATAGTTTACACTAAATAAAAAAAATAATCAACAAATTACATATATTTTTACAATTATTTTCTATTATATAAAAGTTTTATTCTATTTAATATGATATAATTTGACACTGAAAGGAGTATATGATAAAATTAAGTAAATAAAAATTGAGGTGGAAGTGTATGGTATGTCCGAAATGTGCAGCTCTTATTGACGACAATTGTGAATCCTGCTATTCCTGTGGTATGGAATTCAAGCATGCATTATCCGATGAAAACAAGCTACCCCTAACTGAAGAATTAAAGCAACCTAAAAAAGAATCTGCTAATAAAAAGAAGTTGGCCAAAATAAATGATAAAAGGAAAAGGATAATACTTATTTCTATATCGGTGATTATAGTATTGGCTACAATTTTGGTAGTGATATTATCATTGTCAAAAAAATCTGGTGAAGCTATTGCTTTTAAAATGAGTAAAAAAATCGGACAGGATATTGTTAAGGTCGAGAAATCAGCTGGTATCCACGTAAATACCTCATCGGTCTGCCCATCAATAAATAAGCCAGCCGATTTTGATTACATATATGAATCAAAAAAGAAAATAACCGTTGACGGAGTCAAAGTTCCGAAATGGACGATCACTTTGTATGCAACTGATTCCGATATAACAAAAATCTATTATAGGGATTATACATCACAGAAAAAACATTATAAAGGCGTAAAACTGAAGAAGAATGTTGAAATTGATGACTTGAAGGAATGCAATAGATTAAAGGATATCCAGAAGGAAATTGATATTGATCCTGTAGCAATTACATTTTTTGCCGATAAGACAAAAGAATACAGATATATGTTCTATTATATTGACAAGGACAAAAATGAACAGCGAGCAGAGTATTTTGTTACCATAAATTCAAAGAATATAGTTACTGACATTAAGCAGACAGACTTTTTAATAGAGTACAATAATATAAAATAACTCTTGACAAATTATAAGAAATAATATATTATGTATTCATAAAGTTAATAATGTAATGCGTTGAAGAGGAATAGTATTTTCTGATGATAGTTTCAGAGAGCCGTTGTTTTCTGCGAAACGGCACTTCATCTGATTTGAACTCACCTCCGAGCAGTTAAACTGAACAATTTTTTTAGTAGGTTTAAACGGATGTCCACCGATACAGGGAACAGCATTAATTGATGCAATAAGTGGTTGTAGTATTTACATATTACAACAATTAGAGTGGTACCACGGAACTTTCAAGCTTCGTCTCTTATATGAGATGAGGCTTTTTTTATTGCACAAAATTAGCTGAAAAGGAAAACTATATTTTAAAAGAATGGGTGATTATAATGGAAAAACTCTGGTCAATCACAGTCGGAGATCTGTTGAGTAAAGTTGCAGAAGAATACCCGAATGACAATGCAATAACTTACACAGACAGGGATTACAAAAGAACTTGGAAAGAATTTAATGAAGAGGTTGAAAAGGTTGCAAAGAACTTTCTGAGAATTGGTGTCAGAAAAGGCGACCATGTCGCTATATGGGCAACAAACACCCCTGAATGGCTACTTACCTTGTTTGCAGCAACAAAAATTGGTGCAATTCTTGTAACAGTTAATACAAACTATAAAGTTTTTGAGCTTGAATATTTATTAAGACAGTCTGATACAAAAGTTCTTGTTATGAATCAGGGATTCAAAGATTCAAACTATATTCAAATTATTAATGAACTTTGCCCTAAGCTTAAGGACAGTGAGCCGAATAATTACAGTGACGATTCTTTACCATTCCTCAAATCTGTAATTGTTTCAGGTGATGAAACTCCTGCCGGCATGATGAATTTCAAAGAGCTTACACAGGATGTTAGTGAAGAATATGATAGTATGCTTGATGAAGTATCAAAATCACTTAACCCTCATGATGTTATTAATATGCAGTATACATCTGGTACAACTGGCTTCCCTAAGGGAGTTATGCTGACACACTATAATATTGTCAATAACGGACGTTGTATCGGTGATAATATGAAATTTACTCATGAGGATAGACTTTGTATTGTTGTTCCATTTTTCCATTGCTTTGGTCTTGTGCTTGCTATAATGGCTTGTCTTACACATGCAACATCAATGGTTCCTGTTGATTATTTCAGCCCTGTAAAAGTTCTTGATGCAATAACAAAGGAAAAATGCACAGCATTCCACGGTGTTCCGACAATGTTCATTGCATTACTTGAGCAGCCTACATTTAAGAATTATGATTTCAGCCATATGAGAACAGGTATAATGGCAGGTTCACCTTGTCCTGTTAAGGTAATGACTCAGGTTGTTGAGCAGATGAATATGAAAGAAATCACTATATGCTATGGTCAGACAGAGGCATCGCCGGTTTGTACGCAGACTAATGTCGATGATAGCTTAGAACATCGTGTTTCAACAGTCGGAAGAGTTATGCAGGGTATTGAGGCAAAAATTGTTGACCCTGAAACGGGTGAAACTTGTCTGCCAAATGTCCCAGGGGAATTTTGTGCCCGTGGCTATAATATAATGAAAGGGTATTACAAAATGGAGGAAGCAACAAGCCAGGCAATTGACGAAGATGGCTGGTTGCATTCAGGAGACCTTGCAATTGTTGATGAAAATGGTTATTATAAGATTACAGGAAGAATTAAGGATATGATTATCCGTGGTGGTGAAAATATCTATCCTAAGGAAATTGAAGAATTTCTTTACACTATTGATAAAATAAAGGACGTACAGGTTATCGGCGTACCAAGTAAAACCTACGGTGAAGAAGTAATGGCTTGTATTATTCTTAAAGATGGTGAAGAAATGACAGAACAGGAAGTCAAGGACCTTGTAAAAGCAAGTATGGCAAGGCATAAAGTACCAAGCTTTGTTGCTTTTGTTGATTCTTTCCCAATGAACGCCGCAGGAAAGATAATGAAATATAAAATGCGTGAATGGGCTGTTGAGCATTTAAATCTTCAGGATGCAGCTTCTATAGTAACCGCATAATTGATAGAAAGGTCTGATAATATGAAATTTGCATTTTCAACTCTTGGATGTCCTGACTGGAACTTTAAAGAAATGATTTCGACAGCGAAGGATTTAGGTCTTGATGGTATTGAAATAAGAGGAATTGAAAACGAAGTATTTGCTCCTTTTGCAAAGCCTTTCAGGGAAGAAAATCTAGATAAAACAAAAGAACTGCTAAGTAAAAAAAACATGGAAATCTCAATGCTTGCAACGGGTGCATGTGTTGGTGATTCAAGTCATATTGAATCAGTATTTGGTGAAGCGATGGTTTATACTGACCTTGCAGCAAAGCTTGGAGTAAAATACATTCGTGTTATGATTACAAACAAGCCATACCCGGAAAAATCTGATATTGGTGCTTCAGTTTATGCATATCAGAGAATCTGTGATTATGCGGCAAAGAAGGGAATTACTCCTCTCATTGAAACAAACGGAATTCTCGCAGAGTCCTCAGTAATGAAAGAGTTCATGGAGTCTGTTGACAGAGAAAATTCTGGTGTCCTATGGGATATTCATCATCCATACAGGTATTTTAATGAAGATCCTGAAGAAACATATTTAAATATCTGCAAGTATGTAAAATACGTTCATATTAAGGATTCTGTAATAGAAAACGATAATGTAAAGTATAAAATTATCGGCAAGGGTGATGTTCCCGTGCACAAATCACTTGAAATTCTCAAAGAAAATGGTTATGATTCTTATATTACTCTTGAATGGGTAAAAAGATGGTGTCCTGACCTTGAGGATGCTGGTATTGTCTTCTCACATTTTTCAAATTTTGTCAAATCTATAAAATAATTGTTTCAGCACCTCGAAAGGGGTGCTGTATTTATTACAATTTATAAACAAATTTATCAGTATTATAACAAAGCCTTTATAGTAGTTGACATTAAAGAGAAAAATTGATATCATAATATATATGATTTTTTTCAGGAGGTACTTATGGGCAATAATTTAAAGCTCTGTATGGGTTGTATGAGTCCGATAGATGATGATCCGAAATGCCCAGTATGTGGGTATTTTGATGGTACACCATACCTTCCCTCTTATCTTCCGCCAAAAACAATTATAAATAATAGATATATAGTTGGAAAATTACTTCGTTATAACGGTGAAGGTGCAACCTACATCGGATATGACAATGTTACTAATAAAAAAGTTGAAGTCAGAGAGTTTTTCCCGGATACCCTTTGCACAAGGGTTCCTGGTAGCAATCTTGTCAGTATAAATCCACGTAAGCTGGTTCAGTATAAAAATCTGATGTCAGAGTTTTCAGAACTTCATAAATCGTTAATGAAAATGAGGACGCTTTCTCACATATGTTTAGTTTATGAAGTGTTTAATGAAAACAATACGTCATATATCGTGTCGGAATTTGTTGAAGGAAAAACACTCAAGCACTACCTTCAGGATAATTCTGGTATGATTTCATGGCTTGATGTGAAAAAGCTCTTTCCACCTATATTTACTACACTAAGCCTGCTTCATAATTCGGGAATTATTCATCGTGGTTTAAGCCTTGATACAATTTACTATACTAATACTGGTGATTTTAAAATTTCAGGTTTTTGTACAGTTGCCGCAAGGACTTCTGATTCAGATATTGCCCCTGAATTATTTGCAGGATATGCAGCACCTGAACAGTATTCATCAGATAGCTGGCAGGGTACATGGACAGATGTTTACTCAATTTCAGCTATTTTATATAGATGCCTTTCTGGATGTATGCCTACTGAATCTGTCAGCAGAATAGGTAATGACAGCCTTGTTGAACCTTCACAAATTAACAGCAGAATTCCAGAGAATATATCAAAGGTCATTATGAATGGCTTGAAGGTCAACCATAAAGCTCGTATCCAGACTATAACTGAGCTCGTTACAAGGCTTTTTGACCAGACAAATTATTCCGAATCAAAACGCTCGGAAACATCTACAATTATTATTCCGAAACAATCAATACAGCAAAAGAAGAATAACCTACCAGAAGATAAAGAGACCAAAGTAAAGAGTTCAAGAATTTTCCTGTTTGTTATGGGTGCAACCTTGCTTTGTGCAATTTTAATTGTTATATTTATTTTCGCTTTTCTTGGTGGAAATGACGATAAAGATGATAAAAATGATTACGACATTCCTTCGGTAGCTAGCGATGTTTCTTCTGACGAAAGTTCATCAGTTTTATCATCATCTTCTGCAGTTGACGCTTCTTCTGAGAATGACAAGCAAAAGGTTCTTTTGCCTGACTTTGTTGGCTCAGTTTATGAAAACTTGAATGAATTCTACACTAAAAATCTGAAGATAATTCCTACATACGATTATAATGATAAGTATGATAAGGGTATTATATATGAGCAGGACGTTGAAGCAAACAGAGAAGTTGATACTGGCTCAAAGATTAACGTAAAGGTTAGCAAAGGTCCGAAGAATGTTCAGATTCCTGAGTATGCTGGTTTAACTGAGAAGGATTATGTAAGCAAGCTTAACGAAGCAGGAATTAAATATAAGGTGCAGCCAATGGAATCTTCAGAGGTTGCGGCGGGATATGTTATTCAGCTAAGTAAAATGGGAACAGTTGATGTTTCCAATAATGAGGAGCTTATTGTGTACGTTTCAGTTTCACAAAATGGCATAAATTAATCTTCATATAACATAAATAAAAGGTGTACACAGAAATTATATACACATTTTTGCCAATAAATAAGAAAAAATAGTTACTTTTTTCATTATTTCAAATTATAATATAAAAACTATGTATGATATAATCGGTATTACTTAATGGTATGTTTTATTAATAATTTAAAATTAAACAGGCAGAATAATTCTGTAAGTTTAGTTGTTTTTATGTAGGTAGATGTCTTTATTATATTGACACTAATATGTAAATGTGATAAAATTATAGAAATAAAAATTTGAAATTGCTTTACATAAATTGGAGGAATAATCATGGCTAAAACAATAGGTATATTGACAAGTGGAGGAGATGCTCCAGGAATGAACGCTGCTATTCGTGCAGTTACTAGAGCAGCAATCAGAAAGGGCATGAAGGTAATCGGAATTCGTCGTGGTTACAACGGACTTATTCATGGCGATATGGTTGAAATGAATGAGAGAAGTGTTTCGGATATCATTCAGCGTGGTGGAACAATACTATATACAGCCAGATGCCCTGAATTCAGATATGCAGAAGGCGTAGAAAAAGCAAGACAGCGTTGTGTTGAAGCAGGTCTTGATGGAATCGTTGTCATCGGTGGAGATGGCTCCTTCAGAGGAGCAGCTGATCTTTCAAAGGCTGGTATCCCTTGTGTTGGTTTGCCAGGTACAATCGATAATGATATTTCTTGTACTGAATATACAATCGGTTATGATACAGCGATGAATACTGCTGTTGAAATGGTTGACAAAATTCGCGATACAGCACAATCACATGACCGTTGCAGTGTTGTTGAAGTAATGGGTAGAAATGCTGGTTATATCGCTGTCAATACTGGTGTTGCGTGTGGCGCTACATCAGTAATAACAACTGAAGTACCTTATAATCTTGATGATATTATTGCTAAAATGATTGAAACAAGAAAAACAGGTAAGCAGCATTTTATTATTGTTGTTTCTGAAGGTATCGGCAATTCTGAACAGATTGCTAAGGAAATTGAAGAGAGAACAGGTATTGAATCAAGAGCAACAATTCTTGGACATGTTCAGCGTGGTGGTTCACCGACAGTACGTGACCGTGTTGCCGCCACACAGCTTGGGTATTATGCTGTTGAACTTCTTGAAAAGGGAATCGGTAACAGAGTAGTAGGAATTCAAGACAATAAGATTGTTGATTTTGATATTCAGGAAGCTTTATCTATGAAGAAGCAATTTGAATATGATCTTTATAAGATTGCTGATGAAATATCATTCTAATTTCGGATATTATATTTAATATTAGCATACAGAGTAGAAAATTGTGCGTAAAGTGTCAGACAGACGGGGAGTTGCTGTCTGAACGAAAATCTGGAAACGGATTGCGGTATAATTTTCGCATCCCGCTGAATGCATAAAAGGAGCCTTTCTTTTAATTACTCCATTATGCAAAACAGCAGATAGCGGTTTTGTATAATTTCGTACAAGACCAGTACATAATTTGGAGGTTTAAAATGAAAGGTTTTTTTGCGCTTTTTTCAAATTCAGCTAAAGAGTTGAAAAGTATGAGATGTATTACTATTACAGGAATGTTTATAGCGGTATCAATGATTCTTGAGGCATACACAATCCCTCTTCCATTTGCAAAGGTTAATTTTGCATTTATTGCTATTGCAATTATTGGGATGCTGTTTGGTCCTACTGTTGGATTTTTCGCGGCAATGGTATGTGATATTGTTGGATATATTGCTTTTCCTCAAGGCGGATTTATGCCAGTATATACAGCAATTGCTTCTTTACAAGGTCTGATATATGGATTGGTTCTTTATAATAAAAGAGATTCTTATAAAATCCTTATTTCAAGGAAAAAAGATAATAAGGTTACGGATATTACTTTGTTGCTAAGAATAATTGTAGCAAGACTTCTTGATGTAATAATTATTAATATATTTATTAATACATGGGCAAATCTTCATTATGGTTTTATTTCATCTGAATCATATTCTGCAGCTATAATGCTACGTATTCCTAAGAATGTAATAGAGCTTATTGTTGACTTTCCACTTTTGTTTATATTATTGCCTGTGACACTTACAGCATATAAAAGAGTATTCGGGAAATCGGTGGTAACAGTCTGATTAGTCTTGCATTTATTAAATAAATAGCATATAATTATACTATTATGTTTATAGAGGATGATTATATGATTAACATAGGATTTATTGGTGCCGGAAATATGGGAACAGCCATAATGAAAGGTATCTTTAAAAGCGAATTAGTAAAAAACTTATCAGTTTTTGCAACAGACATTGATACAGATAAGATTAATTCTTTAAAAGAATTTGGCGTTGAACCTGCTGTAAATGCAGCAGAAATCTGCAAAAAATGCAAATTTATATTTCTTGCAGTAAAGCCACAGATGTTTGATGATTTGCTTGATAATATCTCTGAATATGTTACAAAAGATACTGTCATTGTTTCAATCGCTGCTGGTATAACAGCTGAATATATAAAGTCAAAGACAATGCCTGACGCAAAAGTTATTCTTGTTATGCCGAATACTCCTCTGCTTTTGGGTGAGGGTGCAACAGCACTTGCGCAAGTTGAACCTGTCAATGATGAAGAATTCAGTCTTGTATGTAATATTTTTGCTTCATGTGGTGAAATTGCGGTGATTAATAAGGAAAAAATGAAGGAGATTATTGCTATAAATGGAAGTAGCCCAGCTTTCATATATCTTTTTGCTAAAGGCTTTATTGATTATGCAAAAGCTCAGGATATTTCTGAAGACGTTGCAAAAACATTATTTGCAAAGTCACTTATAGGCTCTGCTAAGATGATTACTGATTCAGGCTATTCTATTGATGAACTCATAAAAATGGTATCATCACCAGGGGGAACAACCCTTAAAGGTCTGGATGAACTATATAAAGGTAATCTTACTGGAATTGTTGACAATGCGTGTGATGCTTGTACAAAGCGTGCCTACGAGCTTTCAAAATAATGTAATATAATTGCTTGTCCTTGCATATTAGTGTACAAATACTAAAAGAAAAGGACGAGTTATATGCAAGAAAATAAAAAAAGTCAAGCATTTTCGTTTATTGAAAAAAACAGTTTTTTTATCCTCGTAATTGGAATATTGACTGGCGGAGTCATTATTGGTGTGTTGGTCTTTTGTGGTCTTGATTCATCATCGCTGAATAAATTATCCTTTGTTTCTACAGAATTTGTTGAAGAAAGATCTGACGTTGATTTTTTGAAATTGTTCTTCGAGTCATTTTTATCTTTAACAGCACAGCTTTTTGTAGTTTTTATTCTGGGGTTTTGGGCAGTATCACAGCCTGTTGAGTTATTGATTCCATTATTAAAAGGACTTGGTCTTGGAGCTTCTTTAGCACAGATATATGCTGTTTCAGGTGCAAAAGGATTTCTAATAATATTGTTGTTGATTATACCGTATACACTTGTATCTGTTTTTGCTCTTGTTATCGGAATACGTGAGGCTGTTAGGCTTTCAAATATCTTTGCAAGAAAAGCTTTTTTTGATACAAATACAAACGGAATGAAGGAAATAACAAGCCTTTATTGCCAAAAATTCGGTATACTTGAAATAATAATGTTGTCAGCATCTTTGATTGATTGCCTATGTACATTTGTTTTTGCAAAATTACTATTATAAATTCAAGGAGTGTAAAATTTGGAAGGTTTTAAATTCGGCAGCGGCAAAAAGAAGCCAAGCGGTGTTGCTAAGAACGGAAAAAATGAAAGCAGAGTAATTATATTCTTCAGAATTTATTGGAGAAAGTTTTGGCGTATGATTGGTTTAAATGCTTTATACTTAATAATGTGTATTCCTATTGTTACTATAGGCCCTGCAACATCTGCTCTAATGAAAATTTCAAGAAATTATTCGCAGGAGAGAAGCACATTTATGTTTTCTGATTTCTTTACTGCGTTCAAGAGTAATTTTAAGCAGTCTTTCATTGTTGGGCTAATTGATCTTGGACTAATAGGTATTGTATCAAGTGCGCTTTATTATTATTTCACTCTTGCAAAAGAAAAGACATCATTTACCGCTCTTATGATAATTATGGGATCTGTTGCTTTTGTTATTGTATCAATGCAGTTCTACATTTTCCTGATGATAGTATCAACAAATTTAAAAATCTCTGAAATTATTAAAAATTCCTTGATTCTGTCTATTGTAGAACTTAAAACTAACTTAATTACTTTTGTTATTGTTGCAATTATAGTAGCATTCAATGTTTTGTTTTTCCCTTTTTCAATGATTTTAATACCATTGTTCCCATTTGCTTTAATTGGATTAATAGTAGCGTTTAACTGCTATCCTATAATAAGAAAGCATATTATTCAGCCATATTATGATCAAAAAGGTGAGCTTAATCCTGAATATGAATATCTTGTTGGCTCTGATGATGACGTAAAAACAACATTTAAGGATTCTGTTGGAATTAATGACAAATAAATGCTAAGAATAAAGATATTATAAATAATAATACTTGACATATTATTGTGATTTGTTATAATTAATTACGGAATATCAGGCGTTGAAGGGATAAACTGTTGTTTTGGCAGCACAGAGAGAAAGCGGTTGGTGAAAGCTTTCGTGTCAGATTTCAGGAGCCACCTGGAGCTTTATGGTGATGAGTCATAACGTAATCCTGCGTTAAAGGAATATAAGTGGCGATGGTATCTGATATTATCGCAATTTGGGTGGTACCACGAATGCTTCGTCCCAATGCGGACGGAGCTTTTTTGATGTAAAAAATTAAAGAATATAAAGGGGATCAACTTATGCAGTGGACTGGTTTGAACGAACTTAGGGAAAAATATCTTTCTTTCTTTGAAAGCAAAGGTCATACACGACTTAACAGTTTTCCATTAGTGCCGCAAGGCGATAACAGCCTGCTTTTAATCAATTCAGGTATGGCACCATTAAAAAAATTCTTTTTAGGAACCGAAACTCCTCCGAATGTCAGAGTAACAACCTGTCAAAAATGTATCAGAACTCCTGATATTGAGAGGGTTGGCCACACAGCTCGCCACGGAACTTACTTTGAAATGCTTGGTAACTTCTCATTTGGCGATTACTTTAAGAAGGATGCTATTGCGTGGGGTTGGGAGTTTCTGACGAAAACACTTGAAATTCCGGCAGACAGACTATGGATAACAATATATGAAGATGACGATGAGGCTCACGATCTTTGGGAAAATTTGATTGGGATACCTCACGAAAGAATTATTCGTCTTGGTAAGGCTGATAACTTCTGGGAGCACGGTTCTGGCCCTTGTGGCCCTTGTTCAGAAATTCATTTTGACAGAGGTGAAAAGTACGGTCCTTTCGAAAATTTTGAACAGGCAAGTGACTGCGACAGAGTTATAGAAATATGGAACCTCGTGTTTTCTCAGTTTGACAGCGATGGAAACGGCAATTATGCTGAAATGAAGAGCAAGAACATTGATACTGGTATGGGACTTGAAAGACTTGCTTGTGCAATGCAGGATGTGGGAAATCTTTTTGAAGTTGATACAGTTCAGAATATAATGAAAAAGGTTATGTCTTTTGCTGGCGTTGAATACAAGAAGGATGAAAAGACAGATGTTTCTCTTCGTGTTATCACAGACCATATAAGAAGTACTACTTTTATGGTTGGCGATGGAGTTCTTCCTTCAAATGTCGGACGTGGATATGTTTTAAGAAGACTCTTGAGAAGAGCAGCAAGACACGGAAGACTTATTGGTATTAATGAGCCTTTCTTATATAAGGTTTGTGATACTGTAATTGATGAAAATATGGGTGCATATGCTGAACTTGATGAAAAGCGTGAGTATATAAAGAAAGTCATCAGAATTGAGGAAGAAAACTTCGCTAAAACAATTGATAAGGGAATTGACCTTTTAAATGCAATGTTGGTTGACATTGAATCAAAAGATACCAATAATATTCTTTCAGGTGATGCTGCATTCAAGCTTAATGATACTTTTGGCTTCCCGCTTGATCTAACTATTGAAATTGCTTCTGAGAAAGGTATTGAAGTTGACAAGGAAAGATTCAATGAACTTCTTCAGCTTCAGAAGGATACTGCAAGACAAGACAGGAGCTCAAAGGTTGGTTCATCTTGGAGCGACGATTCAATGGGTAACCTTGACATTGCACCAACAGTATTTGATGGATATGAGATTTTAGAAGAAGATGCAAAAATCACAGGAATTTTTATTGATGGAATTCCTGAAAATGAAGCATTAGAAGGCAATGACGCAATAATTATTCTTGATAGAACACCTTTCTATGCTGAAAGTGGTGGACAGGTCGGTGACAAGGGAATTATAACCATAGGTGAAAGTAAGTTCATTGTCAGTGATACCAAAAAGACTACGGGTGGACAATTTATTCATATTGGTACAGTGGATGCTGGTAGCTTTTCATTAAATGATAATATTTTTGCTAAAGTTGATAAGACTAATAGAAAATCAATTATGAGAAATCACACAGCCGCTCACTTGTTGCAGGCTTCACTTCGCGAGGTGCTTGGTGATCATGTTCATCAGGCTGGACAGCTTGTGAATTCATCACGTTGCCGTTTTGACTTCAATCACTTCTCTGCAATGACAACAGAAGAAATTGCAAAGGTTGAAGCTTTAGTAAATGAAAAGATTCTTTCAGCACTTGATGTAATAACAAATGAAATGCCAATAGATGAAGCTAAAAAGCTCGGTGCAATGGCATTGTTCGGTGAGAAATACGGTGATGTTGTAAGAGTTGTTAACGTCAATTGTGCTTCAATTGAATTTTGTGGAGGTACTCATGTTGACAATACATCAAAGCTAGGACTTTTCAAGATTATATCTGAGAGTTCAGTAGCTGCCGGTGTAAGACGTATTGAAGCTGTAACAGGAACTGGAGTTCTTGAGCTTATTAATTCAAATGCCGAAACAATCAACGAAGCAGCGTCAGTATTAAAACTTGCTAATACTCATGAGCTTGTTTCAAAATGTCAGTCTGTTATGAATGAAGTAAAAGAACTTGAAAAGCAGATTACAGAATTAAATGACGAAATGGCAAATGCAAAGGTTGACAGCTTGTTTGAAAATGCTATTGAGGTTAACGGCGTAAAAGTAATTTCAGCATTGTTCAATCCTGTTAAGACAGATGTATTGAGAAAAATGGGTGACAGAGTACGTGAAAAAGCACCAAGAATGATTGCTGTATTTGCTGGTGTAAACGGTGATTCAGGGAACTTCGTGGTATCCTGTGGTAAGGAAGCTGTTGCAATGGGCGCTCACGCAGGAAAAATTGCACAGAGAGTTTCCGCAATCACACATGGTAAAGGTGGCGGACGTCCTGATAGTGCAATGGCTGGAATTGGTGATAAGTTTAAAATAGATGAAGCGCTTTCTATACTGCCAGAAATTATTGATGAATTTATAGAGGTGAAATAAAATGGATTGCATTTTTTGTAAGATAATCAATGGTGAACTTCCAAGCAAGAAAATTTACGAGGATGACCTTGTGTATGTTTTTGAGGATATTGCTCCTGCTGCTCCGATTCACTATCTTATGATTCCAAAAGAGCATATTTCTTCTGCGAAGGAAATCATATCTGAAAATTCACATGTTATAGCTCATATTTACGAGGTTGTTGCAAAACTTGCTAAGGATTTAAAGCTAGAAGACGGCTTTAGAATTGTTAACAACTGTGGGGAGATGGCTGGACAGACAGTATTTCATATTCATTTCCACTTACTTGCAGGCAGAAAACTTGAGTGGCCAGCAGGTTAATAAAATTAATTGAAAGGGTCTATGTATATGGAAAAGTTTTATACGTTAAAAGTAGCAGGTCTGACTCGTGAGCTACCAATTTGTCCGATAAACGACAAGCTTGATATTGCTGCATTTGTAATGTTTTCTGATTGTGAACTTACTGTAAGATGTGCAGAGGAGCTTATAAAGAAAATTCCAAAATGTGATGTTATTGTAACAGCAGAATCAAAAGGAATACCGCTTGCTTACGAAATGGCAAAACAGCTTGGTATAAAATATTTAGTAGCAAGAAAAACTGTTAAAGCATATATGCGTGATCCAATCAGTATAAATGTACATTCAATTACAACTGCCGGCACACAAACACTATATCTTGATAGGGAAGAAGCTAATTATCTAAATGGTAAGAAAACAGTCATTGTTGACGATGTTATCAGCACAGGGGAATCTCTTGTTGCTGTTGAAAAGCTATTGAACGAGGCTGGGGCTGATATTATAGCAAAAAGTGCAGTACTTGCTGAGGGCGAAGCTGCTGACAGAACTGACATTATATTTCTTGAAAAACTACCTTTGTTTTTCAAATAGACAGAATGAAAAAGGGTGAATGAAATGGTGCGGAAAATGGCTTATGTGGGATTGTCCTATATTGCTGGGCTGTTTTTCGCATCTTTTTTTATTACAATTATTAATATTGCAGTTGTTACTGGGGTTATTATAATTTCTTTTCTCTATTTCTTTATGTTTAAAAAATGTAGGAAGGAAATTTTATTAATATCAATTTGTTTTTCTATAGCTGTATCAAGCTATGTTATTTATACAAAAGTAGTTTATGAGAAGATTTTAAGCTATCAGAATAAAAGCATAGAGATTACCGGCGTTATTGAAGACATTAAAATTTATGAGGGAAATAAAGCATCTTATCAGATTAAAGGTAAAATAAATGATAAAACAATAACAACAGTAATTGTATATACAAATGCTATTGATTGCGAGCTTTACGATTATGTTAATATAACAGGTTCTTTTAAAAAGCCTGAGGATACATTTTCCTTCCCAGCAGAAAGCTATTATAAATCAAAGAAAATATTCTTAATGTCAGATGAAGTGAAATTATTTACCATATCACAAGATGATAGCTATTTTATTAGAAAGAAAATTAATCAGTACAGAGAATATATTTTTGATCGTATAACTGAAATTCTACCTGGGGATGAGGGCGCTTTAATCGGAGCTATGCTTTGCGGAGATACGGATTATTTAAGCGAAGCAAGACAAACGAATCTATTTAGGAGTGGTATTGGTCATATTATATCAGTTTCAGGAAGTCATCTTATGATTTTGGCTGGACTACTACTTCTTGTATTGAATAAAATGTGTATAAATAAGTGGCTCCGTTTTGGAATAATTGAAGTAGTAATAATTACTTATACAGTCTTTACCGGTATGCCTGTATCAGTTATAAGAGCGGGCATTATGTTCACTTTGCTTATGCTGGGTAGTGTTATGAAAAGGCGTGCGGATTGTCTTACATCTATAGCATTAGCGGGAATGTTACTGACTATCACGGATCCTTTTGCTATCCGCGATTCATCCTTATTATTATCACTGGCTGGAACATTCGGAGTAACAGTATTTGCCCCATATGTTATCCGTTCATTTAATTTTATGGGAAAAGCAAAAGGCATTTCAAATGCACTTATAACAATGATATGTGCCTCTATCGTCACATTTCCGTTTGTTATTATGTCATTTGATGAAGTTTCAATCATTTCACCAATAGCAAACCTTATCCTTGCACCACTTTGCTCTCTTGCGCTTATCTGTGCAATTGTGATTGCCCTTACAGGTGGAGTGCTGATAATAGCAAATCCATTATTGCTTATAGCAGGGCTATTGGTAAAGCTTATGTTTTTTATCTCATATTTGCTTGTGAAAATTCCATACAGTTATCTTCCACTGGGTAAGAATCTTATAGTCATACTTATTTTATCAGCAATAGTAGGAATAGCATTTATCTCATTAAGATATAAAACCTCACAAGCATTGTTGAGTTCTGTACTTGCATCTATAGTGGCAATAATAATTTCTGTAAGTATTATAAATTTATCAGAAAGTAATAAATTCTCTGCAACTTTATTGACAGAAAAAAAATCTTCCTGTTTGGTATTGAATAAAAATGGACAAACCTTTATAATAGATATATGTGGCAACGGAAAGATAGCATTTGTCACTTCAAAGTACCTGAGAAAAAATGGAATTAAATCTGTTGATATGCTGTTGCTTCAGGATAACGAGCAGAAAAGTATATCATCATATTATAATAATCTTTCTCAGGATATCAAGTACATTAATATGAAAGACAAACAGCCAATAATCCTACCTGATAAAACTGTTGTTAAAAACATTAATTTCGGTGAAACAATAAACGCATCTGAATATAAAGTATATGTTTATGATAAAAGCTATTTAATCGATTTCAAGGATTTCAGAATGCTTGTTACAACTTCAGATGATAACAAACAATATGAAAATGTCGATATAAAATTATGTATTGAAGATAAAAATATTTCATTGTCACAGGATAATAAATCACTTAATGTTGATACAAAGTATTCAAATGCAATACTAATTAAAGCAAAAAAAGACGGCAACTACTCGATAAGGAGGATGAATAATGCCTTGCGTGAATGATACAGAACTCGCAAAGACAATAAGAACAGGCGACATATCATCACTCTATTATTTCTATGGGAAAGATATTGCTACAATTGAATTATATACAAAGCGACTTGTTTCAAAGCTTGTAAAAAAAGAAGACCAGACTTATAATTTTCATACTTTTAATGGTAAAGAACTTGATTTGAGTGGGCTTTCTGACGTCTGCAATGCACTACCACTGTTTTCGGACAGAATTTGTATTACTATTAATGACCTTGACGCTGATGAATTAAATGAAGATGACTTCAAATACCTCTGTGATATATTATCTGACATTCCTGAAACAACAACAGTAATAATATATATTACTGGTGTGAGCTTGTATAACAAGAAAAATATTCTTAAGACAAAAAATAAAAAGCTTATTACATTTGCGGGGAAGCAAGGCTATTCCTGTGAGTTTATATATAAAAAGCCTGCGGAACTTGTTAAAGTGATTTCAGACCGAATTAATAAGAACGGTTCCACAATTTCAAAATCAAGTGCTGAATATCTTGCAAGTCAATGCCTTAGCAACCTCATGCTTATTAACAATGAAATTGACAAGCTTTGCGATTACAGTAACGGTAAGGAAATAACGAACGAAACCATTGACCTGCTTGTATCAAAACAGCTTGATTCTAATTCTTTTGCTTTAGCTAAAGCAGCTGCACAATTCAATGCAAAAAAATCAATGCAGCTTCTTGACGAGCTTTATTCCCAACAGGTTGATAGCATTGCAATTCTTTCAGCAATTTCAATGTCTTTTATCGATTTATACAGAGCAAGGCTTGCAAAGAACTGTGGTGCATCACAAGCTGATGTTATCGCAGATTTTAATTATAAGTCAAGAGATTTTGTTGTGAAAAATGCTTTCAGGGATTGCGCAAGTATCCCTGTTGAGCGTCTGAGAAAGTGCATTTCTATTTTATCAGATGCAGATATAGCATTGAAGTCATTAAGAACATCTCAACGCTTGATTATTGAACAGGCAATTAATTCTATGCTTATAAAATAACAAAAGGGTGAAATATTTGATAAGTCTTGAACAGGCAATAATAGTTGAGGGAAAGTATGATAAAATAAAACTATCCTCAATTATTGACAGCGTTATTATTCCTACAAATGGTTTTTCAATTTTCAAGGATAAAGAAAAACGCGAAGTCATAAGATTTTATGCCGAAAGAAAAGGAATAATAATTTTTACAGACTCTGATACTGCGGGCTTTAAAATTCGTAATTATATAAAAAGCTTTGTTAATAACGCAAACATAACGAATGTATATATTCCAGACATTTTCGGCAAGGAAAAACGGAAGATAAGTCCTTCAAAAGAGGGTAAGCTTGGTGTCGAGGGTGTAAGTCGGGAAATTATAATTGATGCCTTCAACAAAGCAGGAGTATTACTTGCTGAAAAGACAGATAACACAGAAAAAATTACTCATATGGATCTATATGAGGATGGCTTTTCGGGGGCACCTCATAGTAGTATTAAGAGAAAATTATTACTCAGGAAATATGATTTGCCTGAGCTGTTAACTACCAAAAGTATGCTTGAAATACTGAATTGTATGATTTCAAAGCAGGATTATAAAAAAGCTGTGGCCGAAGTTGAATTGCTGCAGAAAACGGAGAGTGAATAAATTTGGTTTTTTCAAGCCTGACATTTTTGTATTTTTTCTTACCAATAGTTTTAGCACTATATTTTGCTGTGCCTAAAAAAGCAAAGAATATTGTTCTGTTTATATCAGGATTTATTTTTTATGCATGGGGTGAGCCTTTCTATATAATTATAATGATTATTTCCACTCTAATTGATTATACAGCTGGGCGCTTTATGGATAAATATGATGACAGAGAAAAAATGAGAACAGTTTTTCTCCTTGTATCGGTAATTATGAACTTAAGTTTACTTGCTGTTTTCAAATATAGTTCTTTCTTTATAACAAATATTAATTTATTGTTTGGAACTAGTTTTACTGATCCGAATTTGCCGTTGCCAATTGGTATATCTTTTTATACCTTCCAAAGTATGTCTTACACTATTGACCTTTATATGAGAAATATCAAGGTTCAGAAGAATATTATTAATTTCACATCTTATGTAACCTTATTTCCGCAGCTTGTTGCTGGTCCTATTGTAAGGTATGAAGACGTAGCAAATGAAATTGATCATAGAACAATAACTTCCTCAAAAATCGCAGAAGGTATCGGAATTTTCGTAAAAGGACTCGGGAAAAAAGTTATTCTAGCCAACAACATTGGTCTTGTATGGGCACAGGTAAAAGCAATGGGTTATGATAATATTTCTGTTGCCACGGCATGGATTGGAATACTTGCATTTACATTCCAGATTTATTATGATTTTTCCGGCTATTCTGATATGGCAATAGGTCTTGGAAAAATGTTCGGCTTTAACTTCCCACAGAACTTTAACTATCCATATGTGTCAAAGAGCATAAGTGAATTCTGGAGAAGATGGCACATTACTCTTGGCTCGTGGTTCAGATCCTATGTATATATTCCTCTTGGTGGCAACCGAAAAGGTCTCCCAAGAACCGTAATTAATCTTCTTATTGTATGGGTTTTGACAGGTTTCTGGCATGGTGCCAGCTGGAACTTTGTATTTTGGGGATTATATTTTGGAATTCTGATTATTATAGAAAGACTTGGTTGGGGTAAAGTGCTTGCAAAGCTACCAGCTATAGTTAGCAGGTTATATACATTTATTCTTGTTGTTATAGGTTGGGTATTCTTCGATATTGATGGGATGAAGCCAGCTTTCAATTATCTGAAGGCTATGTTTGGGTCAAATGGAGTTGTAATTGACACAACCGCAAAATATCTTATAGGAACAAGCCTGTTGATATTTGTTATTTGTATTATAGCTTCAACAGAAATTATTAAAAAGATTTATACAAAACTTAATTCATTGGACGGTAATGTCATTCAATATGCAATTCCTGTTTTTCAACTTATAATAATGCTGATATCTACAGCATTTCTAGTTAATGCGACCTACAATCCGTTTATTTATTTTAGATTTTAGAAAGGAGAAAGCATGAACAAAACTGCAAAAATTCTTACTCTTGTATTGTTTTTTGGATTATTAATAGCTTTTCCATTAATAACATTGCTGACTCCAAAAAAAGATTTTTCTGAAAAAGAAAACAGATATCTCACAACATATCCGAAGTTTTCATCAGATGCTATTTTTGATAAGTCATATATGAAGGGTATCGAAGATTTTCTATCTGATCATTTTGTTGCAAGATCAGAATGGATAAGTCTTAAAACTGATATGGATATTGCCTCAGGGAAAAAAGAAATCGATAATATTTTTGTACTTAATGATATGCTTATTGAAAGATTTCAAAATCCTGATTTTAAAAATGTGGATAAAAATATAAATGCAATTAATTACTTTATCAACAAGACTGACAAGGCAGTATATGTTATGATTGCTCCAACCGCTTCAGGAATTTATCAGGACAATCTGCCAAAAAATTCAAATGTTTACAATGAGAAAGCATTTATTGACTATGTTTATAATAATCTTAACAAAGAAAGAATTATTTCTCTTGATGCATATAACCCTTTGTTTTCAACAAAAGAAGAATATATTTATTATAGAAATGACCACCATTGGACAAGTCTTGGCGCATACTATGCTTATTCATCAACAATAAAAAAAATGGGCTTTTCACCGATTTCACTGAATAGTTTTGATATAGAACATGCCTCAAACGATTTTAAGGGCACATTATATTCGAGAGTTTTATATAATAATATCAATGCCGATACTCTTGATTTTTATCATTATAAGCAAGGTAGCAAAATTAAATCAGTGACAGTTAATATGGGTTCTCAGATAAAAACCTACAGCAGTATGTATTTCAAGGATTTTTTGAAAAAAAAGGATAAGTATTCATCCTTCCTCGGAACAAATCAGCCTGAAGTAACAATTAATACAAATGCTCCAGGTGGTAAGAAGCTTCTTTTGCTAAAGGATTCATATGCTCATTGCTATGCACCATTTCTTGCTCAGCATTATTCTCAGATTAAAATGGTTGATTTAAGATACACAGTAAAGCCACTTGATGAGCAGATAAATCTTAATGATTATGACCAGGTTTTGTTCTTATACAACGCAGTGACCTTTTCGACTGACACTAATATTCAGAAACTAAATCTTATAAAATAATTAATTACGTCTGAACTTTTTAATTCAGACGTAATTTTTATGCATATTTATTGACATTAATATCGAAAGTTGTTATAATAAGAAAGTTTAAATTTTTGTAAGGAGAGAATTATGAGTTCAGATTATCAACATTTTTTAGACCTGAATGATTATCCGGTTTCATGGTGGGATAGGTTATTGAATTTAGCTCAAGATATCATAGCTAATCCTAAATATTTTTCTCACAGATGTTCAGGGAAGGTAATGGGTACATTGTTTTATGAGCCATCTACCCGCACTCAGATGTCATTCCAGACAGCAATGTTAAAATTGGGTGGTAGTATTATTGGCTTTGACAATCCATCAACTTCTTCTGTTTCAAAAGGGGAAAATCTAAAGGATACAACAAAAATAATAAGCAATTATGCTGATGTGCTTGTCATTCGTCATCCACTTGAGGGTTCGGTGAAAGCTTCTGCGCTTACTGCTGATTGTCCTGTAATAAATGCAGGTGATGGTGGACATCTTCACCCAACTCAGACTCTTACTGACCTATTAACATTAAAGCAGGAAAAGGGAACACTTGAAAATCTCACAATAGGATTATGTGGTGACTTACTTAACGGAAGAACAACACACTCACTCTGTAAAGCAATTTCTTGCTTTAGGGGTAATAAATTTATACTTATATCGACTCCTGAACTAAGCTTGCCTGAATATATCAAGGAATATATAGTTAACAACGGATGTGAATATATTGAGGCTCAGAGTCTTGAGGATGCAATTGGCTCACTTGATGTTCTTTATATGACAAGAATTCAGAAGGAACGTTTTAGCTCTGAGGAAGAGTATCTTGCCCAAAAAAATGTTTATGTTCTTGATAATGAAAAAATGGAAAAGGCAAAACCTGATTTAGCAGTACTTCATCCATTGCCAAGAGTTGATGAAATTAAAATCGAGGTTGATTATGATCCGAGAGCATTATATTTTAAGCAGGCTAAATACGGAGTTTTTGTCAGAATGGCATTAATATTAACATTACTTGAAACAGATGAGGTAAAAAAAGATACACTTGCGGGAACTATAAATAATACAATAAAGTGCCCAAATGAAAAATGTATTACTAATTTTGAAGCTTATCTTCCAAAAAGCTATAAGAACTCAGATAATATAAAAATTTGTGAATACTGTGATAAAAGATTTAAATAAAAAAGCTGCTGAAATTTCAGCAGCTTTTATTTATAAGTAGATTGAGGCAAAAAGTTTTAATTTAAAGCCAGTTGCAATGTTATTAATTACGAACACCTCAATTTTATCATATTTTTATTTCTGCATTTTTTTATAATTAACTATCCAAAATATACTTTATACCAAATAAGAAAAATTAGAATAGTCCATATTTTTCTTGAATAATCATATTTTCCTGACTTGTGAATAGCTAAAAGTGCAACAAGCTTTTCAGTGTGGAAGAATTTTTCTGCATTCTTAGAAGTAAATTCTGATTTTACATAATCATAGTATTTGTCTTCTTTCAGCCATACACGGATAGGAACAGGAAAGCCGAGTTTCTTTTTGTTTGCCGTCTGTGGTGGGCAGGCTTTAAGTGCAGAAATTCTCATTACATATTTTGTGGAACCTTTTGTTACTCGGTATTTTGTAGGAATTCGCTCCGCAACCTTCATTATTTCCTTGTCAAGAAAAGGTACACGAAGTTCAAGAGAATTTGCCATACTCATTTTATCAGCTTTTAATAGTATATCTCCGGTCATCCACAGATTTAGGTCGAGATACTGCATCTTAGTAACATCGTCCTTGTCTTCCACTTCATTGAAAAATTGTCTTGTGATGTCATTTGGGGATGGTGCAGTAGTTTTGAATTTTAAAAGTTCTTTCCTTTCTTTTGTATTGAAGATAAATGCATTACCTATAAATCTTTCCTCAAGATCCTGGCTTCTTCTGATAATAAAATTTAAACCTCTTTGTGCTGGGAGCTTTTTTGCTATATAGCCAAAACTTTTTCTTACTATTTTAGGTAAGGAATTGTATATACTAATATCATTAGGCTCTTTGTAAATATTATATCCGCCAAAAATCTCATCTGCGCCCTCACCGCTTAAGACTACTTTGACCTTTTCGGCTGCAAGCTTACATACAAAAAATAATGCTACTGCCGCAGGATCAGCAAGAGGCTCATCCATATGATATTGTATTTTAGGGAGGTTACTCCAATATTCTTCTGGAGTAATTACCTTGCTTATATTTTCTTTACTGATGTATTTTGAAAACTCTTTTGCATAACCTATTTCATTGTACTTTTCTTCAGTGCCAAAGCCTACCGTAAATGTCTTGTCAACGTCAGCAACAGCAGCAACATAGCTTGAATCGACTCCACTTGAAAGAAAGCTTCCTACCTCAACATCTGCGATTTTATGCGCCTTTACAGAGTCCTTAAAGGTATCAGATATTATATCTACCCAATAATCAAGAGAATGATTGTCATCGGCGTTAAAATCAATTTTCCAGTACCGCTCCGTTGTCATCTTACCATTTTTAAAAGTAAAACAATGTGCCGGTAATAACTTATACACCTGCCTGAAAAATGTGCTTTCTGTTGGCGAGTACTGAAATGTTAGGTAATTTTCAAGTGCAACCTCATTAAGCTCTTTCTTAAATTCTGGGTGTGGGAGAAAGCTTTTTATTTCTGAGCCGAACATAAAAGTCTTATCCATTAGGGCATAATATAATGGTTTTATCCCAAAAAAGTCTCTTGCACCAAATATTTCATTTCTCTTTTTATCCCATATGATAAAAGCAAACATTCCTCTTAGTTTGTTGAGCATTGCTTTTCCCCATTGCTCATAGCCATGAATAAGCACTTCTGAATCAGTTTTTGTTGTGAAAATATGGCCGCTTTTTATTAATTCATCCCTAAGTGACTGGAAGTTATAAATTTCTCCATTAAAAACAAGAACAATTGACTTATCTTCATTGAATAAAGGCTGATCACCTTGATTTAAATCGATAATACTTAGCCTGCGAAAACCAAGAGCAATTTTCTCATCAACATATTTCCCACTGGAATCTGGTCCACGGTGAGCAATTTTGTTAGTCATCTCATCAATGACAATTGAAGCGTCATTTATATTATTTGTAAAGCCAACAAATCCACACATTGCAATGCCCCTTTTCTGTTGAAAAAATTCAGTTTTATAAGCAATTTAGTATAAACAGATATTATTATAATATGAAAAAGTATTTCAATTGACATAAAAAAATGATGCTTAAATTAAATAAATGGCTGTAGAATGCTTAAAATACTACAAAAAACGTATTATCTTATTATTATGATATCTTTATACAATAATAAACAATTCTATCCCTTGCAAAAAGAAAAATGATAATGTATAATAGATATATAAATTTATGTCAGGGCGGTAGTATATGTTCAAAAATAACAATATAAAGAATAAGAAGCCTTCATTTAGAATAGATATGGTAGTTTTGGCATGTACAGTTGTATTTGTCGCCTGCTTTACAATATATATGTTCCGAGGGGAAATTAAGCCAGGAAGTACCAAGCCATCCGGACATAATTCAGCCGCAGATAGCTTACAGGTTACAGCAACGACAAATAAAAATGATAATTCTTCAAAACCGGAATCCTCACAAGAAAACTCTTCACAGGCTACTCAGGGACCGTTAAAAAATCCTGTTCCTCAATCCCAGAAACTTGATATGTCATATTTTAACAGCTGTGCGTTTGTGGGTGATTCTCTTTCTGTTGGTTTATCAGCGTATAATATTCTTTCACCAGATAAGGTAATAGCTTCAATTGGCTTGAATATTAGTAAAATCGGCACAGAAAAGTTTGCGACATCATACGGCAAGGCTACCGCGCTTGAAGCTTTGACAAAGAAAAAACCAGCAAATATTTATATTATGCTTGGAAGTAACGGTATCGCGTGGTTATCAAATCAATCCATGATAACAAATTATAGCAGTTTTATTGATGAAATAAAAAAGGCTTTGCCTAAATCTAAAATCTATATTCTTTCTATTCCACCAGTAACAGAAAACCGAGAGAAAGCGGCTGAAAATCCTATAAAGAACACAGCAATTGATTCTTATAATTCTGAACTGCTAAAAATGGCGAACAGTAAGAATGTTTACTTTGTGGATATTAATACTGCGTTAAAGAATAATCTTGGAAAGCTTGATGTAGCAAAGGCTGAAAAAGATGGAATGCATTTTAAAAAAGCAACGTACAGCATAATGATTGATTATATTTTATCGCACAATGCGGGATAGTGAGGAATAGTTTATGAAAATATTATCTTTAATTTCTACACTTATTATGTGTTTGGTTTTAGTAACAGGTTGTTCTAGTAATTTTGAATTAAAAGAAGAACCATACAAAGTTGCTGATAAAATACTTGATGCTTCTGAATTCCCTGATATGGAAAAGTTATATAAGAACAATAAAGAAAATCCGGAAAATGTTGATGCTATCATTGATATGTATTACGGGCTTAAAACAAAGGACTTTAAGAATTATGCTATATATTATGCTGGCTCAGGCGGAACTGCAGATGAAATAGCTATTATTGAATTTGCTGACAAAAAAGAAGCTGACAAGAATAAAACTACATTTGAAAAGAGAATAACAGAAAGAAAAAATATTTTTGCTGGCTACGCTCCTGACGAAGTAAAAAAACTTGAAAAAGCTAAGGTCGAGGTTAAAGGAAAATACGTTTTCTTAATTATTTCAAGTGACCCAGACAAGGCTTTGAAAATTTTTAATGATAGCAAGAAATAATTATAATTTAGTTTGTTAATTTAAAAGCGACCTTATTTTGGGTTGCTTTTTTTATTTCCTGAAAAAAATGTTTATGGATATATTGCACAATTTTAGTGGAAAATATTTTTGTGCATTTATAACAAAATCTATACATCTTTTTTATATATTAAAGTATTGACTTTAGCACCTATATACTATATACTTGTTATTACCGATTGACAAAACACTACATATAGTAGTTAACATTTAGGAGGTATAATTAATGATAACACAAATTGTTAAGAGAGATGGAAGAAAAGTAACCTTTAATATAGAAAAGATAGCTAATGCTATTTACAAGGCTGCACAGGCTGCTGGTGGTAATGATTATGACGAAGCTCTTGATCTTGCTGGCAAAGTATGTGACGCTATAGAAGAAAGTTCAAAAAAGAAAGTACCTTCAGTTGAAGAAGTTCAAGATATGGTTGAGAAAATCCTTATTGAAGAAGGACACGCAAAAACTGCAAAGGTGTATATCCTTTATCGTTCAAACAGAACCCGTGCCCGTGAAATGAATACACGTCTTATGAAAGTTTATGAGGACTTGACTTTTAAATCTGCCAAAGACAGTGACATTAAGAGGGAGAATGCTAATATAGACGGCGATACAGCAATGGGTACAATGCTTAAGTACGGTTCAGTTGGTGCTAAGGAATTCTATGAAATGTACGTTCTTGATCCAAAGCATGCTAAGGCTCACGCTGACGGAGATATTCATATTCATGACCTCGACTTCCTTACATTAACTACTACATGCTGTCAGATTGATCTTGTTAAGTTATTTAAAGATGGCTTTTCAACAGGTCACGGCTTCCTGAGAGAGCCAAACGACATAGCAAGCTATTCAGCACTTGCTTGTATTGCTATTCAGTCTAATCAGAATGATCAGCATGGTGGTCAGAGTGTTCCAAACTTTGATTACGCAATGGCAGATGGCGTTAAAAAGACATTCAAGCGTCGTTATAGAGAGAATATTGACAGATGTCTTGCAATGATGGCTGGCGTTGAAAATTCTGATGTTGTCGCAAAACAGATTGCAAATGAAGTTTATGAGGAAACTGGTTTGGTTCCTTGCCTTGCAAATGATAATGATTATCAGAAGGTTGAACTTCAAAAACTTATGAAATATACTGATGAAGAAACAGCAAAAAAAATTCAGGAATTTACATTCAAAACTGCTGTAAAAGAAACAGATAGAGCAACTTATCAGGCTATGGAGGCTTTAATCCATAACCTTAATACTATGAACAGCCGTGCCGGTGCGCAGACACCATTCAGCTCAATTAACTACGGTACTGATACTTCAGTAGAAGGAAGAATGGTTATCAAGAACATTCTTCTTGCAAATGAAGCAGGACTTGGTAATGGTGAAACACCAATATTCCCAATTCACATTTTTAAGATCAAAGAGGGGATAAACTATAACCCGACTGATCCAAGCTATGACTTATTCCAGCTTGCCTGTCGTGTTTCAGCGAAGAGATTATTCCCTAATTTCTCATTCCTTGATGCTCCATTTAACCTTCAATATTATAAAGAAGGCGATTATAATACTGAGGTTTCATATATGGGTTGCCGTACTCGAGTAGTAGGAAATACATATGATCCAGCACGTGAAATTGTAACAGGTAGAGGTAACTTAAGCTTTACTTCTGTCAACCTTCCAAGACTTGCTATTGAATCAAATCAGAATGTCGGGGCATTCTTTGACAAACTTGATGAAATGTTTGATCTTGTTGTTGAACAGCTTCTCCACAGGTTCCATATTCAGGCTCAGAAAAAGGTAAGAAACTACCCATTCCTTATGGGACAGGGTGTTTGGATTGATTCTGATAAACTTGGTCCAGATGATGAGGTTGGAGAAATCTTAAAGCATGGTACATTATCAGTTGGCTTTATTGGACTTGCTGAAACATTGAAATCGCTTTTAGGTAAGCATCATGGCGAAAGTGAAGAAGCTTGCCAACTCGGACTTGAAATTGTTACAAGAATGAGAGAACGAATGGATGAAGAATCAAAGAGAACCGGACTTAACTTCTCGCTTCTTGCAACGCCAGCAGAAGGCTTGTCAGGTCGTTTCGTAAGAATGGATAAGGAAAGATACGGCGAGATTGAAGGTGTTACTGACAGAGATTACTATACAAACTCATTCCACGTTCCTGTTTATTATCCAATTAGTGCTTTTGAAAAGATTAAGATAGAGGCTCCATATCATGCTCTTACAAATGCAGGTCATATCAGTTATGTTGAGCTTGACGGGGACCCTGTAAACAATCTTAAAGCTTTTGAAAAGGTTGTAAGATGTATGAAGGAATCGGGAATTGGATATGGTTCCATCAATCACCCTGTTGACCGTGATCCTGTTTGTGGTTATACTGGCATTATTGGTGATAGCTGTCCTAAGTGTGGAAGAAAAGATGGCTCTGATGATATTAAGTTTGAAAGAATCAGAAGAATCACTGGTTACCTCGTTGGTACTCTTGATAGATTTAACAATGCGAAGCTTGCAGAAGTTAAGGATAGATTAAAACATAACGTATAAATATATTAAGGGCGTGCTAATAACACGCCCTTATTGTAATAAAGACAATATAATTTAGCCATAAGGTGATAAAATGAACGGATTTTTATTAATAATTCCATTTATATTGATTAGGTATGTACTTTTGAGTATATTTAATAAGGAAGGATTAAAACGTGCAGCTTTATTCGCTCCGTTAATTGGAAAAGAAAAAACTGCGTACTACTTTTATCAGATTTCTAGTGTTTTAATTTTTATTTATTTATTTTTTCTTAAAATTACGGCGGACTCATATTTGTTTTATATAGGTTTGTCAATATATGGATTGGGAATCTTGCTGTGTTTTGTATCTATACTAAATTTTGCAAAACCTGCCAATAATGGAATAAATATTAATGGGTTATACCGAGTTTCTCGCAACCCAATGTATGTGGCGTTTTTTATTTATTTTTTAGGTTGTGTGTTGCTTACTCAATCTTTGCTTTTACTTGCAATATTAATTGTCTTTCAAATATCTGCGCATTGGATTATTCTATCTGAAGAAAGATGGTGTATAAATAAGTTTGGAGAAGAGTACAAAAATTATATGTATAAAGTTAGGCGCTATATTTAGCGTTCTATAAGGATAAACCTTAAAAGCAAAGGAGTAAATATGAAAATCAGAATTGCAGGGACAGAGAACGATTCAATTGTTGATGGACCGGGAATAAGATTTACAATTTTCGTACAGGGATGTCCTCATCATTGTGATGGTTGTCATAACCCACAGACACATGACTTCAAAAGTGGGGAAATAACAGACACGGACGAATTACTGAAAAAAATCAAGGAAAACCCTTTGCTTATGGGTGTAACCTTAAGTGGGGGAGAGCCATTCTGTCAGGCTCACCAGCTCGCTCATCTTGCAAGACAGATAAAAGAATATGACCGTGATTTCGATATAGTAACATATACAGGATTTACCTTCGAATATCTTCTTGAAAATTCAGACGACAAAAATTGCTATAAAGAGCTACTTGGAGAGATTGATTATTTAATTGACGGAAAATTTGAAAAAGACAAAAAGAGCTATCTTTTAAAGTTTAAAGGAAGTTCAAACCAAAGAATAATAGATGTCAAAAAATCTTTTGAAAGTAATAGCGTTGTGGAAACAGAATTTTAATTTATCATAAACCCCTTGTAAATGATATATAATAATGATAAAATTATATATATTGACTTTTAGGAGGGATGTTATGAAATTAAAACGATTTATAGCAATTTTCATGGTTTTATGTTTAATCTTTGCTTTGACATCCTGCTCAAAAAGTGATGGAATGAATGTACTGTTTAAATATGCTCTGTCTTCTGACCCGAAGAATCTTGACCCGCAGCTTGCTACCGATTCATCTTCTCTTATGATAATAGAAAATCTGTATGAGGGATTAATTAAAAAATCAAAGGACGGCAAACTTGAAAATGGTGTTGCCGAATCATATTCTGTTTCAGAAAATGGCCTTAAAATTAAATTTAATCTTAAAAAGAATTATTACTGGAAGGGTACAAATGACACAAGATTTAACCTTACAGCAAAGGATTTCGTATTTGCTTTCAGAAGGCTTGTCGATCCGAAAACATATTCACCATATGCAAAAAAGTATTATGCAATAAAAAATGCAGAAAAAGTAAACAAAGGCCAATTATCTGTTGATAATCTCAGCGTTGTTGCAGAAGACGACTATACCTTAGCAATAGAGCTTGAACATCCAAATGCTGAGTTTTTCAGTCTTCTTGCTGAAAGCTCGTCCATGCCTTGTAATGAAGAATTTTTCTATAAAACAGAAGGCAAGTATGGTCTTGAAACAGATAGTATTATAGCCAATGGACCCTTCTTTTTGTTTAAGTGGGTTTATGACCCTTATGGAAAGGATAATTACCTTATTTTGAGGAAAAGCACTTATTATAATTCAATCTCAAACGTTTATCCGTCTGGTTTGAATTTCTTTGTAGTCAAGGATGAAAATAACAGACTTGAAGGCTTTAAAAAAGGAAAATATGATTTTTTTGTTGATGACGGTTCGAACAAATCACTTTATAACAAAGATAATATAGTAGAAAAATACACATATAAATCAAGCGGCTTGGTTTTTAATCTTAATAACCCTATTATGAAAAATCAAGGGGTCAGAAAAGCTCTTTCTCTTGCCATAAATAGAAAAGTTTCAAAATCTGAATTTAAAAATGGAATTGAATCAGCATCAGGACTTATTCCACACAGTGTAACAATTCTTAATAAAAGCTTTCGTGAGCTTTCATCAGAGCCAGCTGACTCATTGTACAATGAATCTCTTGCTCAGTATATGTGGACAAGCTCATTAACGAAGGCTGAGAAAAACCTTCTAAATAGTTCTACAATTATTGTTCCAAAGGGTTGTACAAATATTGAATATCTTGACATCTACATAAAACAGTGGGAGGATACACTTGACTTTTTCTGTTCAGTAGAAGTCCTTGATGATGATGAATATATTAACCGAATAAAATCAGGTAATTATTATATGGCTTATTGCGAATTTAGTGCAAAAACCAACAGCCCGGAAGATTTTCTTTCAACCTTCATGACTGGAAATGAAAATAATATATATTCTTTTTCGGATAATAACTATGATAGTATTTTAAATTTGCGAAATACAAAAAATAATTTATCTGAATGCGTTGATATTTATTCAAAAGCCGAACGTTATCTTATCGAGAATTATTATTATGTACCAATGTTTTATAACAGCCAGTATCTTATTTATAATAAAAAAATAAAAGGACCGCTATACGATCCTTTTACTCAACAGCTTCATTTCAGTAAATTAAAGAAATTTTAAATTTCTCACAATTGTGAAAATAATTAATCCAGTGCACCAAATATAACACATTTTAAGGCAATACAGCTTATTAATAATCTGTATTGCCTTTTTATTTAAAATAGAAATGTTCAGGAGAATAAAGAATAAAACCCCATAAATGAATGCAAGAAACATAAAAGGATTATAATGAAATGCTTTGATAAAATTCAGTTTAGTTATGTTTATTACCATTCTTGTTCCGCCACAGGCAGGACAATCAAAACCAGTCAATGCCTTTACATAACAAGGTGGCAATTTTAAATTTATAGATATAAACAAAAATAATCCTGAAGCTACAACCATTATTATATCAAGCAATATTATCTTTGTTGATTGTTTCATAAATCTCCTTAAAAAAAATACACACCCGAGTGTGTATTTTTTGTCCGTATGTAATAAAATTAGTCAGCGCTTGAATTCAAAGCATCCATGAAGCCTTTACCAAATTCTTCACTAAAGCTGCCTATACTTGCAAATACTAAAATTGCAATAATAACACCTAATATTAGTCCAATGATGCCCATAACAAGTCCAGCTGTAGCCATACCGTTCTTTCCAGCTTTAGTTGCGAGAATACTAAATATAATAGCCAAAATAGCACAAGGAATACTTAAATACCATGCGCAGAACAATGCTAAGCTTATAATACCAAGAACAAGCGAAGCAATACACATACCCTTTTTAGGGTGCTGACCAGGAGCTTGCATAGGTGGTTGAGAATTATTATTTGGGTCGTAATTGTTGTAATCCATTACAACTCCTCCTTACATTTAATATATATAAAGTATATAATATAGATAAATATTTGTCAATATATTACTTGTTATCAAAAAAAGTTAGTAGTATAGTGAATCATCAAAGAAAGAGTAGCCTTCATTCGCAAAAACAAAAATAATAAATACCCAGTATATAACACATAGGCATAAAGAAATAATACTTAAAATTATTCCTGCTTTTGCCTTGCCGTCTTTCTGAACCTTATTTGCAATATTACCGAAAATTAAAGAGAGGACAGATAGAGGAACACTTATGTAGAAAACACAAAACATACATATAGATATTATTCCTAAAACCATTGACGCAACACAGAATCCGCTCTTAGGATGCTTTACTGGGATAGGCATCGGCTGATAATATGGATTATAATATTGCTGCTGATACTGAGGCTGCTGATATGGGGTTTGTTGATATGGATTCTGCTGTGGCGGTGTCTGTTGGTAAGGATTTTGCTGTGGTGGAATTTGTGCATATGGATTCTGTGGATTGTTATCCTGATAATATTGATTCTGCTGTGACTGGTTTTGCTCATTGTTTTGATAATTGCCATTTAATTCATTCTCGTCATAACTCATCTCAAAACCTCCGTATGTTTATTGTTATTATTATAATATATGAAATCAACAGAGTCAATATATGTAAAAAAATAAAAAAAAAGGACGCATACGCATCCCTTGTTTTCGAAATATAGTAACAATACTAAACAGCTCTAGTTACCTTATTTGAACGCATACATCTTGTGCATACATAAACGTGCTTTGGAGTACCGTCAACGATAGCCTTTACACGTCTTACATTTGGCTTCCAAGTTCTGTTTGAACGTCTGTGTGAGTGAGACACCTTTATTCCGAAAGTTACACCCTTCCCGCAAATATCACATTTTGCCATGAGGTTGCACCTCCTTTTCTCTTGTTCATAAAGTCAACATTAATATCTTAGCAGATAATATAAAAAAAATCAAGTGTTTTGAAAAAAATCTTGAAAAAAAGTTTTCATCACTGTATTTTAGCCAATTATAAGAGTAATATGCTTGAATTTTACTGAAAAATATATTATACTGAATATGTTTTTATAATGGGGTAAAATAGTTTTCTGTGTAAGAGAGGTTAATATGTTAAACAATTTCGATCCAGTCAATTTATTAATAAAAGCACTTGTATTATTTACAGCATTGCCTGTTCATGAATGTGCTCATGCGTGGGTTGCATCCAAGCTCGGTGATAATACAGCAAGATATCAGGGACGAATCACTCTTAACCCTATGAAGCATCTTGATCTTTTCGGATCTTTAGCAATGCTTCTGGTTGGATTTGGATGGGCTAAGCCTGTACCTATAAATCCGAGAAATTTTAAAAATCGAAAAGTTGGTATGGCTATATCTTCATTGGCTGGACCTGTATCAAATATATTAATGGCATATATTTTTATTATTATTTATAAAGTTGTTGGTTTTCTTGGCTATGTTAATAATTTTGATACTGTTAAAATTACGCAGGTTATCTCATATATTGTTATATTAAATATAGGACTTGGAATATTTAATTTATTGCCTATTCCACCACTTGATGGGTCACGAATAGCAACGTTATTTTTACCGTCAAGAACATACTTTAAGATAATGCAGTATGAACAGTACATTTTTATTGGTATGATTATTATAATTTTTTCAGGGATTCTGGATAGACCTCTTGCATTCTTACAATATGGACTTTTAAATATTCTTGATTTTCTTTCAGGTTATGTAGACATTATTTTTAGAGCGGTGATGAAATAATGAGTACCGTATCATATAAACTTGATACTTTTGAAGGCCCACTTGACCTTTTATTACATCTTATATCAAAGCATAAACTTGATATTGCTAATATTGAAATTTCATTGCTTCTTGTTCAGTATCTTGATTATATTGATGAAATTTCCGAGCAGGATATGGAGTATGCTGGTGAATTTCTTGAAATGGCAGCAAGACTCGTCTATATAAAGACAGTATCACTCCTTCCTCAACACGATGAAGCTACCGAGCTAAAAAAAGAACTCGAGGGAAGGCTAATTGAATATTCTCTCTGTAAGAAAGCAGCACAGCGTCTTTCTCTTTCTTATATTGGTGGGGAAATATTCGTCCGAAATCAGCTTGAAATTGAAATTGACAAAACCTATGCTGTTATACATGAGCCAGAAGATCTGCTTATTGCATATAGTCTTGTTGTAACCAAAGAAAAGAATAACAAACCAGTTGAGGCGTCTGTATTTACTCCGATAGTTTCAAAGCGTATTGTTTCTGTAACATCAAAAATTATTTATGTACTTAAAAAGCTATATAACGGTGAAGTTTTTTCAATGGACAAGCTATATGAGGGTATTTATGACCGCTCAGAACGTGTTGCGACCTTTTTAGCTGTACTTGAACTCACAAAATCAGGGCGAGTTATCCTTAATGATGATAATACCGAGATAAGCTTTAACAGACGTACAGTTTAACAAAACTAATCAGACTTGAAAGGTAAGACTAATATGAACATAGATGAAAAAATATCAACACTTGAGGCTATACTATTTGCCTGCGGTGATCCGATAAGCGGGGACAAGCTTTCATCTGCCAGTGGCATTGAACTTGAATCACTTCCTAAAATTATTCAGCTTCTCGAGGACAGATATGAGAACTGTCAGAGTGCTTTAAGAGTAATAAAGCTTGGCGACTGTTATCAGCTCACAACAAGACTTGAGTTTGCTGGACCAATAAAAGCAGCAATAGAAAGCAAGAAGAATGCAACTCTTTCGCCTGCCGCAATGGAGGTTTTAACGATAGTTGCATATAATCAGCCTGTTACAAAGGCTTTTGTTGAACACGTCAGGGGAGTAGATAGCTCATATGTAGTGAATTCTCTTGTTGAAAAAGATTTACTTGAAGAATCAGGGCGTCTTGATGTTCCTGGACGACCTATAGCATACAGAACAACAAACACCTTCCTCCGTTGTTTTAAGTTATCATCACTTGATGATCTTCCACCGTTACCGAATCATAATGACCAGGTAAGCTTTAATGATATAGATGATGAGGACGAATTAGTAACAGTTTAATTTTTTGGAGGATGTTATGATAGCTTTTTGTATAATTCTATCAGTTATTTTGATAATATTCATACTCCTGCATTTTTCTGTTGTTTTAACTTTTGATTATTCCGATAATAAATTTTCGGCAAAAGCTAAGTATCTTTTTTTTACTATTTATCCTTTAAAAGAAAAAAAGAAGAATAAAAAAAGACAAATAAGAAAAAATAAGAGAAAAAAGAAAAAGCTTGAAAAAAAGCTTACTAAAGAAAAAGCAAAATATAATAAGCTTAAGAAAAAAGAACAGCCGCAAAACGCCCCAGTTTCTGACAGTGCTAATCAACCAATTCACGAAATGAAAGAAAAGATTGACCCTGAGGTTAATGTTTCTGAAAAAGAGTTAAGAGATAAGCCTGATGATAAGCCACAGCATAAGTCGGAAAATTTATCGTCTGATGTTGATAGCGAAGAAGAAAAAAACAAGAATAAGATTTTTGAAAAGCTTGATGACTTAAAGGATAAGTGGGAGGAAATAAAACCATATATTCCACTTGGAAAAAAGGCAGTTAAAAAGCTTATTAAAGCAATAAGAATTATTGATTTGAAAATTGATATTGATGTTGCTAATGAGGATGCATATGAATGTGCAATGTCTTATGGTAAGATGAATGGAGCAGTTTATGGTGCACTTGGTGTAATAAAAAGCTTTCTCACAGTATCAATAAAAAAGGTCAATATATCAGCAAAATATAATTCATCAGATAGTGAATATGAATGTTCAGGGAAGATAAAAACTCGACCAAGTACAATTATTGCACTTGCAGTGTTTATTTTAATTAAATATATATATACTAAATTCAAACTCGAAAAACGAAATAATGAAACGGAGATGTAAAAAATGAGTGATCACCCAATTGAAGGACTTATTGGCGCTTCACTAGAAAAAATCAAGCAAATGGTTGATGTTGAAACAATTATTGGTGACCCTATTACAACAGCAGATGGAATTACAATTATTCCTGTATCAAAGGTTTCTTTTGGATTTGCTTCTGGTGGATCTGATATCTCATCAAAATCAGCAAAGGATCTTTTCGGTGGCGGAAGTGGAGCAGGCGTAACTATCTCTCCAATTGCTTTTATAGTAATTGCTAATGGTGATGTTAAGCTTCTTCAGATGTCTATGAATGCAAATTCTTCAAATGCTGTTGTAAATATGATCCCTGATGTTATTGACAAGATTACATCAATGGTAAAGAAGAAAGACAAGAAGGACGAGCAATAATCTATATTTCAAGAATTTTCGACTGACAACCTGCATAATAATTCATATAAACTACTTTGAGGTGTGAATATGAGAAAATTGCTTGTTAGTATGATTGTTGCTTTGATTTTACCATTTCTATTTATGCCGGCTGATAACACTGCCGATGCTGTCGGCAGTGTTAATATATCTGCTAAATCTGCTATACTTATTGATGCTACAACTGGCAGAGTATTATATGAAAAAAACGCAGACCAGATAATGCCAATGGCGAGTACAACCAAAATTATGACAACGCTTTTATCTATTGAAAGCGGAAATCTTGATGAGTATTTTACAGTTGATTCAAAAGCAATTAAGGTTGAAGGCTCTTCAATGGGGCTTGTTGAAGGTGATCAGGTTACTAAACGTATTTTATGCTATGGTATGATGCTCCCAAGTGGTAATGATGCAGCGAACGCAACAGCAGTTAAAGTTGCTGGTAGTATTAATAATTTTGCAAAGCTTATGAATGAAAGAGCTAAGAGAATTGGCATGAAGCATTCAAGTTTTGTCACACCGTCGGGCCTTGATGATTATACAGATTATCATTATTCAACTGCGAGGGATATGGCACTGCTCACGCAGGAAGCATTGAAAAACCCAACATTTGGGGAAATCTGTTCAACACCTAAGGTTGAACTTCAATATGGTAACCCTCCGTACACCAGATGGCTTTATAATTCAAATAAATTATTAAAGCAATATAATGGTTGTATCGGCGTAAAAACTGGTTTTACCGATAAAGCAAAAAGATGTCTTGTTTCAGCTTGTTCAAGAGACGGTGTTACGTTAATATGTGTTACCCTTAATGCACCAAGTGATTGGAATGATCATGTCTGTATGTATGACTATGGCTTTTCAATGGTGAAAAAGGTTGAAATTCCTATTGATAGTATGAATATGTTGGTTCACGTAGTCGGTGGGAAAAGAGAAGTTGCTTTTGTAAAACAGCAGATTCACGCAACTATCACAATGTTTGGAAATAACAAGCCAAATGTTGAAAAAAAGGTATATCTTCCGAAGTTTATTTATGCCCCTGCAAAAAAAGGTGATATTATTGGAAGAGCTGACTATATTATAAATAATCAAGTAGTCCAGTCAGTACCTATAGTACTTGATGAAGATATAAAAGAATTATATATTGAACCAAGGTTTTCAATAAAAAAATTTATAAGGAATGTATTTGATTAAACAATACATAAAGGATGAGAATTTAATTGGAAAAAATAAGAATACAGAAAATTATCAGTGACAATGGATTTTGTTCAAGAAGAAAAGCTGAGGAGCTTATTTCAAAAAACCGGGTTAAAAATAATGGACGCCCTGTAAAGCTCGGTGATAAGGGCGACCCAGCAAGAGATATTATTACTGTTGATGACGAAAGAATATATTTTGATAAAAAGAAACAGTTTACTTATATAATGCTCAACAAGCCTCGTGGATATGTTACAACTATGGAGGATGAAATGGGCAGAAGATGTGTTACAGAGCTGCTTTCAGGAGTGTCGGAGAGAGTTTATCCTATAGGAAGACTTGATCGTAATTCTGAGGGCTTGCTTTTGTTTACAAATGACGGTGTTTTTGCTAATAGTATTATGCACCCAAGCAAGCACGTCAGTAAAACATATCGTGTAACAGTAAGACCTGATATTACTGACGAACAGTTAGTAAAGCTCACTGAGGGTGTTTTAATTGACGGTAAGAAAACCCTGCCGGCAACAATAAATGTCCTCACAAAAGAAACTGGACGAGTTGTTATTCAGATGGTAATTCGTGAGGGAAGAAACAGACAAATAAGAAGAATGTGTGAGGCTGTCGGACTTGAAGTAGCAAGACTTAAGAGAACAGGCGTTGGCCCGATAAAGCTTGGCATGCTCAAGCCTGGAACATGGCGAGAGCTTACAGCAGAAGAACTTCGCTCATTAAGAAATGCTATAGGTAAGGAAGATTGACATGCTCGAAATTGTACAAGCAAGGGATTATAAAAAATATTACAAACTATTTGAAGAATTAAATATATCAGATGAAATAGTCAGTGTTGCCGAAGCCATGGATAACGGAAATGTAATTGGTTTTGGAATATATCATTACATTGATAAAAGCGTAGTAATAAATTATATTGACAGTAAATCTGACCTTGAGCTTTATGATGGTATTGCACGAACAATATTATTTCTTGCATTAAACAATAATATTAATTCTGCTGTATTTAATATTAGTGATAAGATTAACCTCATAAAGTTAAGATTTATTTCTGAAAATGAAAATACTATAGAGAATATATCGAATTTTATGGATACCTGTAAAAATTGCAAGAAATTTTAAATTTATCTTGTAAAAAAGCTCAGATAATGTTATAATATTTAGGATTTCTATTTTCGATTGGAGGATAAAAAATGGCACTTGAAAATACTCTTTCAAAGCTTGCGGATATGAAAAATGAACTTTCATCTAATACATCTGCAAGACAAAGACTAACTTACTTATATGACGACGGTGCTTTCACAGAACTTGATATGTTTACAAAGCAAGGTGACTCTTCTTGTGGAGTTATCACGGCTTTCGGATATGTTGATGGTAGCCCTGTATATGCTTTTTCACAGGATATTACTGTAAAAAGTGGTGCACTTGGTGAAAATCACGCAAAGAAAATTAAAAAGATTTATGACCTTGCTGCAAAAACAGGTGTTCCAGTTGTGGGAATATATGATTCATTCGGTGCCGTTATTTCTGAAGGTGTGAAAGCATTATCAGCATATGGCGAATTACTTATGTGGACTTCAAACCTTTCAGGTGTTGTCCCACAGATTTCAGTAATAGCAGGAACTTGTGTTTCTAGCTCTGCTATGCTTGCAACTTCTGCTGATTTTGTCGTAATGGCAAAGGATGCTGAACTTTTCATTACTCCAAACAGTAAGGATACTGTTAATAATTATGCTGAAAATTCTGCAAAATGCGGAACAGCAAATTTAATATGTGATACAGACAAAGAAGCTGTTGAAATGGCAAGAACATTGGTTACAATGCTCCCTATGAACAATCTTTCAGCAGTTCCGATGTTTGAATATACTGCTCCTGTATTTGATATGAAAACTGAAGCAGATTCAATGGTAAAATCAATTGCTGATGCTGATAGTGTTATTGAGCTTTCACCTGATTTTGGTGTGGCTTCTTATACTGCATTTGCTTCAGTAAACGGCGCTACTGTTGGTTTCCTTGCAACAAACAAGACAGATGCAAAGCTTACTGCTGATGACTGTTCAAAGCTTTCACGCTTCGTAAGAACCTGTGATGCTTTTGCAATCCCAGTAATTACTCTTGTAGATACTGAAGGTTTTGAGCTTTCAGACGAAGCAGAAGTTAAGGGAAGCCTCAAAGACATGACTAAGCTTGCTCATGCATATGCTGAAGCTACAACAGCTAAAATTTCATTGATTGTTGGTAAGGCTTATGGTCCGGCTTACATTGCTCTTGCTGGAAAAGGCGCAAATGCAGACCTTACTTATGCATATCCTATAGCTGTTATTTCTCCTCTTGATCCTCAAACAGTTGTTGAATTCTTAAAGCATGATGAGCTTAAGGGTGCTGCTGATCTTGACAAAAAGAGAAAAGAACTTGCAGATGAATATTGTGCAAATGAAGCTTCAGCTTTTAAAGCTGCTGAAGATAACTGCATTGATGATATAATTAATCCTGCTGATACAAGAGCAACAATAATTACAGCTCTTGAAATTCTTGCAGGTAAGAGAATAAGCAGACTCCCTAAAAAGCATAGCAATATGCCTTTCTAAAAATTATTAATATTATTTTGGAGGAAATTATATGAAAAGATATAACATAACAGTAAACGGTAAAACATATGACGTAGCAGTTGAAGAAGCTGGACAGACATCATCTGCACCAGTAGTAGCACCTGCTCCCGTAGCAGTAGCTCCAACTCCTGCGCCTGTAGCAGCTCCAGCACCTGCCCCAACAGCAGCTCCAGCACCTGCCCCACAGGTTACTGGCGGAACAGAAATCGATGCTCCAATGCCTGGTAACGTTCTTGACGTTAAAGTTAAAGTCGGCGATAAGGTTGAAAACGGAACACCTGTTATCGTTCTTGAAGCTATGAAAATGGAAAATGACGTTGTTTCTCCAGTTGCTGGTACAGTTGCAAGCATTAGTGTAAAAAAAGGTGACACAGTAGATTCAGGAACACTAATTGCAATTATTCAATAATTACGAAAGGCGGATATAACACGATGGGAAAAATCAAAATTACAGAAACCGTCTTGCGTGATGCTCATCAGTCTTTGATCGCAACTCGTATGACAATGGATGAAATGCTCCCTATTCTTCCTGCTATGGATAAGATCGGTTTTCATTCAGTAGAAGCCTGGGGCGGAGCAACATTCGATTCCTGTCTTCGTTTCTTGAATGAAGATCCATGGGAAAGACTTCGTACTTTAAAGAAAAACTTACCTAATACAAAAATTCAGATGCTTTTCAGAGGGCAGAATATGCTTGGCTATCGTCATTATGCTGATGATGTTGTCGAATATTTTGTTCAGAAATCTGTAGCAAACGGTATTGATATTATAAGAATTTTTGATGCATTAAATGACATCAGAAATCTTGAAACAGCAATTAATGCTGCAAAAAAAGAAGGCGCACATACTCAGGTTGCTATTTCATATACACTCGGTGATATTTTTACAGACGAGTACTATATGGATTATGCAAAGCAGATAAGAGATGCTGGAGCAGATTCAATTTGTATCAAGGATATGGCTGCTTTGCTTACACCGTATAAGACTGCAGAGCTTGTAAAGAAAATTAAATCTGTTGTTGATCTTCCGGTACAGCTCCATACTCACTATACATCAGGTCTTGCTTCAATGTGCTTGTTAAAGGGTGTTGAAGCTGGTGCAGATATTATCGATACTGCTATGTCACCATTAGCTTTAGGGACATCACACGCTCCAACAGAATCAATGGTTGCTGCTCTTCAGGGAACAGAATATGATACAGGGATTGACCTTTCAAGTCTCACAGAAGTAAGAGATTATTTTATGAAGTTAAGACAGAAGTACCTTGACAATGGCTTGCTTGATCCAAAAATGCTTGCTACAGATGCTTCAGCACTTATCTATCAGGTTCCGGGCGGAATGCTTTCAAATCTTCTTTCACAGCTTAAACAGGCTGGAAAGGTTGATAAATTTGATGAAGTTCTTCGTGAAGTACCACGGGTTCGTGCTGATTCTGGTATGCCACCACTTGTTACACCAACATCACAGATTGTTGGTACTCAAGCAGTATTTAACATAATAACAGGTGAAAGATACAAGACGGTTACTAAGGAATTCAAGGGACTTGTCAGAGGAGAATATGGTAAGACACCTGCTCCAATTGATCCTGAATTCAGAAAGAAAATTATCGGTGATGCAGATCCTATCGATTGTCGTCCTGCTGATTTGCTTAAGCCAGAGCTTGATAAGCTTCGTGAAGAATGTGCTGAATGGGTTGAACAGGAAGAAGACGTTCTCAGCTACGCACAGTTTGGACCGGTTGCTACTAAATTCTTTGAAAAGAGAAGAAATAAGATGTATAGCATTGATGGCGCTCATTCAGACGCACAAAATCAGGTTCATCCAGTATAAAGTATTAAATAGCTACCATTTGGTAGCTATTTTTTTGGCTGGGATTACTTGCTTTATATAATGATAAATGCTATAATAATTTAAATATTGAATTGTTGCTTATTTTAAAAGCGAAACAGATATTAATATATCGAAAGATGTGATAATATGATAAAAAGTATGACTGGATATGGCAGAGCATTAGCAGATGTTGGAGGAAAAAACATTCTGGTTGAAATCCGCTCTGTTAACCACAGATATTTTGAATTTTCTTCAAGAGTTCCAAGAGCCTACGGCTATCTAGAGGAAAAGCTTAAATCAGGACTTAACAATAAAATATCACGTGGTAAGGTTGAAGTATGTGTTTCAATCTATAACACAAATGGAGTTGAAGAGCAAATTGCAATTAATGAATCAGTAGCAAAGGGATATGTTGATGCTTTGAAAAAAGCAAATGAAGCATTAAATCTTAATGATGATCTTTCATTGTCACACTTGCTGAGAATTTCAGATGTTTTTACTGTAACAAAAGAAATTGATGATGAGGATGATATATGGAATATAGTTAATCCTGTTTTCAATGAGGCTATTAACAAATTTATTGATATGCGTGAAGTTGAAGGTTCAAAAATGTTTGACGATGTTATGGGCAGACTTGATTATATTGATAAGAACATCGAATTCATTGAAAAGCAATCGCCTGATACAACAAAAAATTATCGTGAGAAGCTATACACGAAATTAAAAGAACTTTTAGCTGACAATAATATTGACGAGCAGAGAATATTGACTGAAGCAGCAATTTTCTCCGAAAAAACTGCTGTTGATGAAGAAACTGTCCGATTAAGAAGTCACATCAATCAGTTCAGGGATTTAATGAAGTCTGATGAGGCTATTGGCAGGAAGCTTGACTTCCTTGTTCAGGAGTTTAACCGTGAGGTAAATACAATAGGCTCAAAAGCGCAGGATTTAGCAATAACTAAAATCGTTGTTGACCTTAAATCTGAAATTGAAAAAATCAGAGAACAGATTCAGAATATAGAATAGGTGATAGTATGCAGCTTATTAATATTGGTTTTGGCAACATGGTTTCCTCATCAAGGTTATTAGCAATAGTCAGTCCTGAATCTGCACCAATAAAAAGGATTATTCAGGAAGCAAAAGATAAACGAAAGCTGATTGACGCAACTTACGGACGAAGAACCCGTGCAGTCATAATAATGGATACTGATCATGTTATTTTGTGTGCATCCTTGCCGGAAACTGTTGCAGGCAGATTGGAAGCGGAGGGTGAGAATGAATAGCGGAGTATTATATGTAGTATCTGCACCTTCAGGTTGCGGAAAGGGAACTATACTTGAAACAGTTCTTAAAAATAATAAAAACATTTACTATTCAGTTTCGGCAACAACAAGGTCCCCTCGCGAAGGTGAAAAGGACGGAATAAATTATTATTTTCTTTCAAAGGAAGAATTTCAGAAGCTAATTGATAATAATGGAATGCTTGAACATGCTTGCTTCTGTGACAATTTTTATGGAACTCCAAGAAAACAGGTTGAAGAAAAGCTTCGTGAGGGTTTTGATGTTATTCTTGAAATTGAAACAAATGGAGCAATGCAGATAAAAAAGAACTTTCCGGATGCGATATTGATTTTTATTCTTCCACCGTCAGTTTCTGAGCTTCGCAGACGTTTATTCAAAAGACGAACAGAAACAGAAGAAGTTATTGAAAAAAGATTAAGCGAAGCTAAGAATGAAATTTCTCTTGCAAAAAAATATGATTATATAATGATAAATGCTGAACTTGAAAAAGCCATATCTAATTTTGAGGCAATCATTGTTGCTTCAAAACTGACAAATAAAAAAAACTCAAATAAAATAGAAGAGGTGTTGAATAATGCTTAGACCAGCAGTATCACAGATTTTAAAAAGTAATGAAAGCTACTATTCATTAGTAATAGCGGTTGCAAAAAGAGCAAGACAGATTGCTGATGAATTAGTTGAAAACAAGGAAACTTTGGAAGAAAAACCAGTCAAAACAGCTGTCGAAGAATTTGCAATAGGACAGTATAGAATTATTGAGGATCCTTCAATATCAAAAAGAAAATAATTAATTTTAATATGAGGTGATTATAATGCTTGGTAATTTTATGGTTGCAAAAGTAGCATTGAGCAGCACCTCATATAATTATGATATGGAGTATAGCTATTTCATATCAAAAGAGCTTGAAGATAAAATTGAGGTTGGAATGCGTGTGCTTGTTCCGTTTGGACGTGGCAATAGAAAACGCATAGGGTTTGTTACAAGGACATATTTCAAGGATTATTTTGATCCTGCTTTAAAGCCAATATTAAGCGTTATTGACTCTAATCCTTGTGTAAATGAGGAGCTAATGAAGATTATTTTCTGGCTTAAGGAAAATACCTTTTGTACTTATTTTGAGGCTTTGAGTTCAGTAATACCGCGTGGACTGGGAATAAATTTTAATACAAAATATTCTCTTAGTAATAAGGATATTGATTTATCACTTGAACCTGCTGAGATTGAATTAATTAGATCCCTGAGGAATTCAGCAACATCAAAAGAATTTGATAATTTAATTGAAAATGCTATTGAAAGTGATAACCGAAAAATGCTTGAAAGCCTTGTTGAAAAAGGTTATCTTATTGAAAGCAATGAATTCAAGCGTAATGTCAGTGACGAAACTGTCAGAATGGTAAGGCTCTCTGACAGATATGTAAGTGAAAGCTTCCCGATAAAGCTGACAAACAAGCAAAACACAATTATTGAAATGCTTGAAGAATGTGGCTGTGCATCAGTTAAAGAAATTTGCTACCTTTGCAATGTTACTTCTTCGGTGATAAATGCTTTAGTCAAAAAAGAAGTCCTCACGGTATATGATTATGAGGTGCTCAGAACTCCTGTCACTAATGAATATGAAGCACTAAATCCTGATGATATAGTCTTATCTGACGAACAGATGAAAGCCTTTGATGGAATAAAAGAAATTATATCTCTCAATAAAGCTGGCGGAGCACTCTTGCACGGAATTACGGGAAGTGGAAAGACGTCTGTATTTGTAAAACTAATTGATTATACTCTGAAAATGGACAAGACTGTTATTTTGCTGATTCCTGAAATTTCACTTACTCCACAGATGGTTGCAAAATTTAGGGCGTTATTTGGCGAAACTATTGCAGTAGTTCATAGCAACCTTTCTCTTGGACAAAGAGTGGACGAGTATAAGCGTATAAAGTCGGGAGATGCTAAAATTGTCATTGGAACACGAAGTGCAGTTTTTGCACCTCTTAAAAATATAGGACTAATTATAATGGACGAAGAGGGCGAACGCACCTATAAATCCGAGGCATCACCACGATACCATGCAAGAGATGTTGCTATTCAGCGGTGTGGTTATCATAACGCTTTGTTGTTGCTTGCATCAGCAACTCCATCAATAGAAAGCTATTATTATGCTCTCAGCGGAAGATATAAGCTGTTTGAGCTAAAAGAAAGATATTCGAAAGCAGTATTGCCCCAGGTTGTAATAGTTGATATGCAGCTTGAAGCGCAGAATGGGAACAATAGTATTTTTAGCAATGAGCTGATTAATAAAATAAATGATAATATAGAGAAAAAAGAGCAGACAATTCTGCTTTTAAATAGAAGAGGCTATCATACATACATCAGTTGTCTTGATTGCCGTGAACCACTTGCTTGCCCATATTGCAGTATTCCTCTGACATATCATAAACCAAACGGGATGCTGATGTGCCATTATTGCGGGTATTCACGCCAGTTAGAAGATAAATGCGAGAAATGTGGCAGCACACACTTACACCCAAAAGGAGTAGGCACACAAAAGCTAGAGGATGAGATTGAAAGACTTTTCCCAACCGCAAGAGTCCTGCGTATGGATGCGGATACAACATATTCAAGATATTCATATGAAAAAAACTTTAACGATTTTGGCAATGGGAAATATGATATAATGATAGGGACTCAGATGATAGCAAAAGGGCTTGACTTCCCGAATGTTACGCTTGTTGGTGTTCTGTCACTTGATAAGGCATTGTATACTGGCGATTTCAGAAGTTATGAGAGGACTTTTTCATTGATAACACAGGTCGTTGGTAGAAGTGGCCGTGGTGATAAGGAAGGTCTTGCTTTTATACAGACATTTGTTCCTGATCATTACGTATTGAATCTTGCCGCAGATCAGGATTATAAAGGCTTTTTTGAAGAGGAAATTGCACTTAGGAAGGTTTTAACGTACCCGCCATTCTGTGATATATGTGTAATAGGCTTAAGTTCGCTTGTTGAAAGCGAAGTTTCAAAAGCATCAGAAGAAGTTATTAAAATCTTGAAAAATGAAATTTCTATGCAACAGCTGAAGATCCCTTTAAGAGTATTAGGGCCATCAAAATGTACTTTAGGAAAGATAAATAATAAATTTCGATATAGAATTATTATTAAATGTAGGAACTCAACAAAATTCAGGAAGCTTATAAGCGATGTGATAATAAAATCATCAAAGAACAAATTATTCTCAAACACAAGTATTTATGCAGATATTAACGGAGATATAGGTTTATAAATTTAGGAGGAAAATCAATGGCATTAAGAGCAATCGTATCAAAAAATGAAGATGTACTAAGAAAAAAGTGTAAGACAGTAGAAGTTTTTGATCAGAAATTATGGACATTACTTGATGATATGGCTGAAACTTTAAAAGCAGCAAACGGTGTTGGACTTGCTGCACCTCAGGTAGGTTATTTAAAAAGAGTATTTATCATGGATGTTGGAGAAGGCGTGGTTGAAGCAATTAATCCTACAATTTCAAATACAAGTGGTAGCCAGAGAGATATTGAAGGATGTCTATCCTGCCCAAATGAATGGGGCTATGTTACACGCCCTATGAATTGTCATCTTAAAGCACAGAATAGAAACGGCGAGTGGTTTGAGATGGATCTTACAGAGATGGGATGCCGTTGTGCTTGTCACGAAACTGACCATCTTGATGGGAAACTTTTTCTGGATATAGTTGAAGAAATGGTAGAGATAGAAGAAGACTAACGGGGGATATTAATGAATATAGTTTTTATGGGAACTCCTGATTTTGCGGTTCCAACATTAAAGGCATTAGTAAAAGCAGGGCATAATGTAAAAGCTGTTTTCTCACAGCCTGATAAACCAAAGGGCAGAGGATATAAGCTTACACCTCCTCCAGTAAAAAATTGTGCACTTGAAAATATTATTGAAGTATTTCAGCCAATAAGCTTTAAAAAAGGTGAGGACGCTGAAAAATCAATTCAGATATTAAAAGACATTGCTCCTGATTATATTATAGTTGTTGCTTACGGGAAGCTTCTCCCCAAAGATGTCTTGGATATTCCAAAGTACGGATGTATAAATGTCCACGCATCATTGTTGCCTAAATACAGAGGTGCTGGTCCTATTCAATGGAGTGTTCTTAATGGTGAAAAGGAAACTGGCGTTACAACAATGCTTATGGCAGAGGGACTTGATACAGGAGATATGCTTTTAAAAGCTTCTACTGAAATCGGCGAAAATGAAACAGCCTCCGAACTTCACGACAGATTGTCAGTGATCGGCGCTGATTTGCTCATTAAAACCCTTGAAGAACTTGAAAAGGGTAATATTACACCGCAAAAGCAGGATGATTCGTTGTCCTGCTATGCACCAATGCTATCAAAGGATATGTGCCCGATTGACTTTTCAAAATCAGTAACAGAAATTCACAATCAGATAAGAGGGCTTTCTGACTGGCCTTGTGCTACGGCAATACTAAATGATAAGAGAATTAAGATATATAAATCAGAAATTATCAGTACAAATGATAAAAATGATAACTTTGGGCAGATAATAAATGAAAAGGATTTGACTGTTTTGTGCGGAACAGGTTCTTTGAGAATTCTTGAGCTTCAGGCTGAAGGTTCAAAGAGGATGAAAACCGCGGACTATCTGAGGGGTAATCCTGTAGAAAAAAATCAAATGTTCAGATAGGAGAATTCTTAATGCCTTACGGTTTTGGATTTTATTATGATCCGACAATGATATTGATGATACCTGCCCTTATTTTTGCACTATGGGCACAGTTTAAGGTAAAGTCAACATTCGACAGATATTCAAAAGTACAAAACAACAGGGGTTTGACAGCTTCTCAAGTAGCAAGACAGATTTTAGATGATAATGGACTGTTTAATGTTCAGATTGAAAGAATAAGCGGACATCTTACAGATCATTTTGACCCAAAGACAAACGTTGTTAGATTATCCGATAGCGTTTATGGCAGTGCATCGGTTGCTTCTATCGGTGTGGCTGCTCACGAAGTCGGACATGCTATACAGCACGCAACAGATTATAAACCTATAAAATTAAGAAGTGCTTTAGTGCCAATAACAAATATAGGTTCAACTCTTGGAATATGGATTGTATTATTAGGATTATTGTTTTCAAATACAATAGCAATAATAGGAGTAATTTTATTTGCAACAGTTGCATTATTTCAGCTTGTAACTTTACCAGTTGAATTTAATGCAAGCTCAAGAGCACTTAATACCTTACAATCACACAATATTTTATATGATGATGAGCTTGTCGGTGCAAAAAGAGTACTGAAAGCAGCTGCAATGACTTATGTTGCTGCGCTTGTATCATCTCTTGCGACATTATTAAGAATAATCTTAAGCATAATGATTGCAAACAACAGAAGGAGAGATTAGCTTTTAATGAAAACTGCAAGACAAGTTGTATTACAGATGCTTGTTAAAATGTCAAAAAACAATTCATATTCAAATATTATGCTTGATGAAACACTCAACAAAAGTCAGCTTTCACCACAGGATAAGAAATTTGCGGCCGCTTTATTTTATGGAGTAACAGAACGCATATTGACTCTTGATTTAATTATTAAGAAATATTCATCACGTCCAGTTGATAAGTTATCCGATGAAGTCAGACAAATCCTAAGGATGGGGATATATCAGCTTTTATATATGGACAGCGTTCCTGAAAGTGCTGCTGTTAATGAAAGTGTTATACTTGCACAAGCTAATAAAAATCCTGCAATAAAAGGCTTTGTCAATGCAGTTTTAAGGAGCTTTATCCGTGACGGAAAAGTACTTCCAAAGGGCAAAAATGAAATAGAAAATCTTTCTATAAAGTATTCCTGTCCTCAGTGGCTTATTCAGAAATGGCTTTTAGATTATGGTGAGGAAGCTGCATTATCAATGCTTCGCACTTCACTTGGACGAGCTCCTATTACAATAAGAGTAAATACTCAAAATATAGATATAGATACTCTTATAGAAGAACTTGCAAAAGAAGATATTATTGCTGAAAAAGTTCCGATAATAAATAATTGCCTTGAAATAAATAATGCTGTTTCAATTGAAAATAGTAATGCATATAAAAAAGGATATTTTCACGTTCAGGATATAGCAAGCCAGCTTTGTTGTATTGCACTTGATGCGAAAGAGGGCGAAACTGTTCTTGACTTATGTTCAGCACCAGGTGGCAAGGCATTCACAATAGCAGAGCTTATGAACAATAATGGTCAACTTCTTGCCTTTGACCTTCATGAAAAGCGAGCACAGTTAATCTGGGACGGCGCAAAAAGATTAGGTCTTGATATAATAAAAGCTGGAACTAATAATGCAAAAGAATTTAATGAAAAACTACCGATTGCAGATAAAATACTGTGTGATGTTCCTTGCTCAGGTCTCGGAGTAATCAGACGAAAGCCTGAAATAAAATATAAGAATTTTTCTGATTTTGACAATCTCCCTGATATTCAGTATCAGATTCTTGAAACCTCATATAAGTATCTTAAAGTTGGTGGTGTGCTTGTATATTCTACTTGCACACTGAATAAATTAGAAAATGACAATGTCATTGATAAGTTTATAGGTAATCACAGTGATTATGAAAAAGTAAATATACTTTCAGAATTGGGAGTTCCATTCGGTGATTATAAAGCAACAATCTTCCCATATTTCTGTAATAGTGACGGATTCTTTATTGCGAAAATCAGAAAGGCAAGGTGACATTGTGGAGAAAAAAGATATACTTTCAATGTCATTAAATGAGCTTGAAGAAAATATAATAGAACTTGGTGAGAAAAAATTCAGAGCCCGTCAAATATATGAATGGTTGCATCAGAAGAGAATTACAGATTTTTCGCAAATGACTAATATTTCTGCACAACTACAGGATAAACTAGATAATTATTTTTGTATAAAAAAGCTAAATGTTGTCAGAAAGCTTGAATCAAGTAGGGATAATACTGTAAAATATCTTTATGAGTTTTCTGATGGCAATTATGTTGAAACTGTTCTTATGGAGTATAACCACGGATATAGTCTTTGTATTTCTACTCAGGTAGGTTGCAAAATGGGATGCAAATTCTGTGCTTCAACAATAGCAGGCTTTAAGAGAAATCTTGAACCTTCTGAAATGCTGCTTCAGCTTTATGAAACTGAAAGAAATTCAGGGGTAAAAGTATCAAGTATTGTCCTTATGGGGATAGGTGAACCACTTGATAATTTTGATAATGTTATTAAGTTTCTTAATATTTTATCATCAGATAACGGAACAAACATGAGTCTGCGACATGTTTCACTTTCAACTTGCGGACTTGTGGATAGAATTAATGAACTTGCACAACTGAAATATGGTCTCACATTGTCAATTTCACTTCATTCTCCTGATGATGAGGCACGAAGTGAAATAATGCCAGTTAATAATAGATATAATATTAATCAACTGATATCTGCCTGCAAGAATTATATAGATAAAACAGGAAGAAGAATATCATTTGAATATGCAGTAATAGATGGAGTAAATGACACACAGAGTGATGCTTTAAAACTTTCCAAATTGCTTAAGGGCATGATTTGCCATGTTAATTTGATCCCAGTTAATAAAATAAAAGAACGTAATTATAACTCTACTCATAAATCTGCTCAACGTTTTCAAAAGTATCTGACTGATTTGGGAATTAATGCAACAATAAGAAGGACCTTAGGTACTGATATTGACGCAGCATGTGGTCAGCTCAGAAGAGAGTATGAAGTTTAATAGCAAGGAGTGAAACAATGCAGATTATAACAAAAACTGACACTGGCTTGATTCGTATAGAAAATCAGGACAGAGTTTTGACTAAGGTAATGCCAGATGGCTCTGCCATTGTTGTTGTCTGCGACGGAATGGGAGGAGAAAATGCAGGTAGTGAGGCAAGTGAAATTGCTGTAAATGCTGTATTTGACAGAATAGTTCAGAATTATCGCCAGGATGCAGATTTTAATAGTATTAGGAATTTGATATTAAGTTCACTTATTGCTGCAAACTCTATTGTTTTTAAAAAATCTCTCACAGATGAATCTAAAATCGGTATGGGAACCACTTGTGTCTGTGGAATTATTAAAAATAACATTGCTTTTATAGGAAATGTCGGTGATAGCCGTGCATATATAATTGGAAAAGAGAATGTACAACAGATTTCAACAGACCACACTTATGTTCAGATGTTATATGAACAGGGTGAAATAAAGGTTGAAGAACTTAAAACTCATCACCAGCGAAATATAATTACGCGTGCCGTTGGAATTGATGATAAACTTGAACCTGATTATTATGAGATAGATATTCCAGATAATTCAGTAATACTTATGTGTACAGATGGTTTGTCAGGCTATTGCAGTGATGAAATACTCGCTGAAATTATAAATAGTAATAACCTTGAACAAGCTTCAGAGAAGCTTATGAAATATGCACTTGACGAGGGCGGAAAAGACAACATAACTCTTGCGTTGATTGCAAACTAATTATTAGGAGTGAACATAATGGATCGCAATATTGGACAGAAAATTGATGGCAGATATGAAATAACTGAGCTTATTGGTATCGGCGGAATGGCAGATGTCTATAAAGCAACAGATATTATGGAAAATAAAACAGTTGCTGTTAAGATTTTAAAGACAGAATTTGCTGGTAATGAGGATTTTATAAGAAGATTCAGGAATGAATCAAAGGCAATAGCTGTATTATCACATCCAAATATAGTTAAGATATTTGACGTTGGTTTTACTGATAAGATTCAGTATATTGTTATGGAATATATTGATGGAATTACATTAAAGGAGTTTATGGAGCAGCAATCCGTCCTAAAATGGAAGGATGCAATTCATTTTACTATTCAGATTTTAAGAGCTTTGCAGCACGCTCATGACAGAGGAATTGTTCATAGAGATATAAAGCCACAGAATATTATGCTTTTCCCTGACGGAACAATAAAGGTCATGGATTTTGGTATTGCAAGATTTTCACGTGTAGAAGGGAAAACTCTTTCTGATAAGACAATCGGTTCTGTTCATTATATTAGCCCTGAACAGGCAAGAGGTGATATTACAGATGAGAAGAGCGATATCTATTCAGTTGGAGCTATGCTCTATGAAATGCTTACAGGTAAAAAGCCATTTGAAGCAGATACCCCTGTAGCAGTAGCATTAATGCATATGCAGGATGCAGTTGTACCACTAAAAAAGATTAATGAAGCAATTCCAGAAGGACTTGAAGAAATTGTTCTTCACGCAATGCAGAAATCACCTGCTAACAGATATCAGTCTGCTTCAGAAATGATTAAAGATATCGAAATATTCAAAGCAAATCCAACTGTAGTATTTGGATACAGCAATAAAATGGTTTCTTCAAATAATGAGAATCCGACAATTTTCTTTAAGCCATTAGCTTCATCATCTGTAGGAGTCGAAGAAGAGGCTGTTGATGATGAAGAATATTATGAAGAAGAGGAAAAATCTTCACTTATTATTCCTGTTCTTACTGGCGTAACCGTTGGTGTAGTAGTAATTGTCGCAATTATTATTTGTACTTTACTTATAAAGATAAATGATAATAAAAAGAATGGCGATTATAAAGTTCCAAAGCTTATCGGCATGTCATATAGTGATGCAAAAAAGGAATATGGTAATAAGTTTAAGTTCACAGCAACAATGGAGTATTCAGCAGAATATGATGAGGGAATAATCTTTGAACAGAGTCCTTCAGAGGGTAGACTATTAAAGAACAATGGCGAAATCAAGATAAAAGTCAGCAAGGGTAAACGTCAGGTTGAAGTTCCTGATGTGAAGAATAAGACTTTTGATAATGCAAAGGCAGTTCTTGAAGAAAAAGGCTTTAAGGTTGTTCCTATTAATGTAACAGATGAAAGCATTCCAAAGGATTCTGTAGTTAAAACAGATCCGCCAGCTGATACAAAAGCAGCCTATGGTTCTGAAATTTCTGTATATATAAGTCAGGGGCCATTAAGCTCATCAACTATTGTTCCTAAGGTTGAGGGAATGCAAGAAAATGATGCTATGAAGCTTCTTCAGGATAAGTATATAACAGGTAAACCAATACCGATAAGCTCTGATAAACCTGCTGGTACTGTTGTAAGTCAGAGTGTTGCTCCAAATACATCAGTAGCTAAATGGACTGAAGTAATTATTCGTGTAAGTTCCGGAAAGTTAGAGGATGAACAGGTTACTGTTGAACTTCCTATGGGCAAGAATGCAAAGGGATCTTTCATAATTACCGGTTATAATACAAATGAAAACGGAAAACAGATTGGTAGTGTAACAGTTACTGATAAAGCAAGTAAGATTTCTATACCACTTACAGGTAAGGGTTCAAACGTTACTGTAATATTTGAAGTTTCAAGTGTTGAACAAAAGCAAAATGGTCCAAAGCAGTATGCGAGAGTTACTATTGATTTTATAAATAAGAAGTACTCTAATGTTCAGATAATTAATGCAAATGCTTTTGCTGAAGCATCGAGAGTTGCGGAACAATCAACACCGGACTCTTCTGCGACAGATGATTCACAATCACCAGATGCAATACCAGTAAAAGGTAATGATTAAAATAAAGGATTTATATGGCTTTATTAATTAGTAAAATCGGCATAATAACTAAAGCAATCGGGGGCATCTACTTTGTAGAGGCTCCCGACGGCATATTTGAATGTAGTGCAAGGGGTATTTTCAGAAAAAAAGATATATCGCCATGCTGTGGGGACAGAGTAAGAATAGAAACAGAGGATAATGAAAACTATGTAGTATCAGAAATTTTTGATAGGAAGAATTATCTGATACGACCACCTCTTGCTAATCTAGATCAATTAATTTTTGTGGTATCAACTTGTTCACCTATCCCAAATTTCTTATTGCTTGATAAGTTTATTGCTATATGTGAATATAAGCATATTAAGCCTATAATTGCTATTACAAAGATTGATATGAAGGGTATTAATGAGATTACTGATATATATAGTTCAGCTGGAATCACAGTATATTCAGTAAATAACATAACAGGAGAGGGCTGTGAAAAAGTATTGGCACAGCTGACAGGGAAGTTAAGTGCTTTTACTGGAAATTCAGGTGTTGGAAAATCCACAATGCTTAACAATATTCTTCCTGAGCTTAAACTTAATACAAATGAGATAAGCAAAAAGCTTGGCCGTGGAAAGCATACGACTCGTCACGTCGAGTTATATAAGTTTGCTGATGGTGGATATGTTGCTGATACTCCTGGCTTTTCAACATTGGATACGCAACGTTATGATATTATTTTGAAAGAAGATTTAGCTTCGTGTTTTACTGAATTTGAAGATTTTACTGGTAAATGTAGATTTCAGGATTGTTCTCACACAAAGGAAAAAGGGTGTTCAGTTATTGAAGCTGTGAATAATGGTTTGATTAAAAAATCACGCCACGACAGTTATGTCCAAATGTATGAGGAAGCAAAACAAATAAAAGAATGGGAAATTAAAAAATGATCAATAACAGTAAAAAATGTATTGTCTTTACTGGTGGTGTCATTAATAATTATAATGCGTTGAATATAAATGTTAATGATAAAGATTATGTAATATGTGCCGACAGCGGTTACTATCACGCTAAGAAGCTTAAGGTTCATGTCAATGTACTTATTGGTGATTTTGACTCTTTAGAAATAATTCCAGACGATGTGGATGAAATTATCCGATACCCAAAAGAAAAAGACGATACAGATACAATGCTTGCCATAAAATACGCTCTTGAAAAAGGCTATAGCTGCTTTGAGATCTATGGCGCTATGGGCAATAGATTTGATCATGCATATGCAAATATTCAGTCACTTGATTATATTGTTGAGCATAATGCTTGTGGGAAAATAATTACAGAAACCGAAGAGTTATTTATTATTAAAAACAGTACAGCAAAAATTGAGAAGAAAGAAAACTATGTGCTTTCAGTTTTTTCCTATACAAATACTGCGAAAGGTGTATCGGAAAAAGGTGTAAAGTATCCACTTGATAATGTTGTTGTTACACAAAACTTTCCAATAGGAATATCTAATGAAATAACAGAAAATTTTGCTGAAATTACAGTAAAAGACGGAAAATTACTTATAATTCACTTAAAAAAATAATCACTTATTTCTGTTTTCTGAATACTATAAACTATGATGCGAATTTACATAGGAGGGTATGATATGAAAATAGTAGTAGTAAAGCCACCAAAAGTAATTTCAAGCTTTTTCCGCCTTATTTTTGGGATTAAAAAAGAAAAAGAATAAATCATTTCCAAGAGCGTCACATTTGTGACGCTCTTTTGCATATTTACATTATTATTTTAATAAAATTTATAAAATAGTAATGGAGGTATAACAATGGATGAATTGATAAAAATCAAAGATATCGGATATTCAGATGAAACTGAAAGTGACTTTAATTGCAATGAGAGCGATGAGTATGTTTTCAGTAGTGAAGATAATGAAGAGAATATATATAAATCTTCAATGTCTATCTCACTTGGTCAGATTATATTATTCCAATGCGTGATATGTGTTCTTATTGTTGTGGCAATAATTATACTGAATTATGCAAAGCCTGATATGACAAAGGATTTTCTACATCAATGTCATATTCAGATTGACAGTGATTTTAATTATAAACAGGAGCTAACTGATATAATTTCAAAGCTCACAAAAATAATAAATGCTAAGATTTAAAATAAAAAATATTGAAATAGCAATGCACTTCAGCTTTTTTGCTGTGGTAGCACTATTAGGGCTTATTCAGGAATCATCTTATATGCTACTTGCTTTAATTGCCTGTATGCTTCACGAATCAGGGCACATTTTATTAATGTGCCTTTTCAGTGTTCCACCGAAGAAGATTACTTTTTATGGTGCAGGTATTAAAATTACGCCTGACAATAGGAAAATCACTTCAACTTTACAGGATTTTCTTATACTTAGTGGTGGAAGCGTGACTAACATAATACTATTCGCAGTAATTTATCCAATGACTAAAAGCAGTTTCAATTTTTCTCTTTTTGCTGTGTTTAATCTAATAATTGGACTGTTTAATCTTATACCTTTCAAGCATTTCGACGGTGGAAAGATAATTGATCTATTTCTTGTAACAAAAAAACCTGAAAAATCAATTGCAATCAGAAAGGTTATCAGATACATATCGGTTTTCCTTCTTGTTTTATTTGGCATAGTTTTATTGATAAAGAAAAGCTCTAATATTTCGTTGTATTTTACTATTTGTTTTATAATTATTTCAGAATTAATTTTATAGTTGAAGTTTATTTAAAATTATTATATAATAAATGTCAGTGTTTAAATTTTGGAGGAACTAATGCTTAAAAATAAGATAGAAAAAATATTGCTCAAAGTACAGAAGCCATCAAGATATATTGGTGGAGAGCATGGAAGTATAATAAAAGACAAATCAAAGGTCGACGTAAGGTTTGCCTTTTGTTTCCCTGATACCTATGACGTTGGTATGTCACACCTCGGAATGAAAATTCTTTACGGTATAACTAATCAAAGAGAAAGTTATTGGTGTGAAAGAGTTTTTGCCCCATCAATAGATTTTGAAGAATTAATGCGTAAGAATAATATTCCTTTATATGGGCTTGAAAGTCTTGATCCAATAAAAGAATTTGATTTCATTGGGTTTACTCTTCAGTATGAGCTTTCATATACTAATGTTCTTAATATGCTGGATCTTGCAGGACTTCCTGTAAAATCTAAGGATAGAAATGACTTATTTCCAATAGTTGTTGCTGGTGGACCTTGTGCCTGTAACCCTGAACCACTTGCTGACTTCATTGATATTTTTATACTTGGCGAGGGTGAAGAGGTTAACCTTGAGCTTATGGACATATATGCAAGTATGAAGTCGAAAAATCCGACAAAGCTTGAATTCCTTGAAAAAGCTGCCCAGATTGAGGGAATATATGTACCTGCATTTTATGATGTAAACTACAATGATGATAATACAATAAAAGAAATTAAAGCAACACATAATGCTCCTGAGAAGGTTACAAAAAGAATAATCAAGGATTTTGACAAGGTTTATTATCCTGATAATTTTGTTGTGCCTTTTACTGAAATTGTTCACGATAGAGCAGTTGTTGAAGTATTAAGAGGATGTGTTCGTGGCTGTCGTTTCTGTCAGGCTGGATTTATCTACAGACCTTTGCGAGAAAAATCAGTTGAAACAATAAATCAGGAAACTAAAGCATTATGCGAAAATACAGGATATGAAGAAGTCTCTCTCTCGTCATTGAGCACAAGTGATTATTCTGATATTGAGGGAATGCTCAATACTCTTGTTGATTATACAGAAAAAGAAAATGTCAATCTTTCATTGCCATCACTCCGAATTGATAATTTTAACGAGGACTTGCTTAATAAAATTAAAAAAGTTAGAAAGAGTGGACTTACCTTTGCTCCTGAGGCTGGAACTCAACGCCTTCGTGATGTTATTAATAAAAACGTTAGCGAAGAAGAAATAATGAGTACTTGCAGAATCGCTTTTGAAGGCGGCTACAAAAGCGTTAAGCTTTACTTTATGCTTGGTCTCCCTACTGAAACTCAGGAAGATCTAAAAGGCATTTTTGACACTGCTCAGAAAATTATTGATATGTTTTATGAAATGCCGAACAGACCACGGGGCAAGGGCGTTCAGATTTCAATAAGCTGTGCAACATTTGTTCCAAAGCCTTTTACACCTTTTGAATTTGAACCGCAGGCAACAAAAGAAGAAGTACTTGAAAAACAGGCTTTCTTACTTGAATGTGTTAAGAGTAATAGAAAAATAAGATTAAGCTGGCATAATGTTAATGTCAGCTTGCTTGAAGCTGTTCTTGCAAGAGGCGACAGGCGATTATGTGATGTTGTATATACTGCATGGAAAAAAGGATGTAAGCAAGATGGCTGGGATGAATACTTCAGATTTGACCTATGGGAAGAAGCATTTAAAGAATGTGGAGTTGATACTTCTTTCTATGCAAACAGATTAAGAAGTTATGATGAAATCTTGCCTTGGAGTCATTTTGACTATATGGTTTCACATGATTTCTTGGTGAGAGAAAACAAAAAGGCACACGAAAGCAAGACAACAAGAAACTGCCGTGAGGGTTGTTCCGGCTGCGGAGTTTCAAAAAATTGCGGAGGTGTCTACTGTGGATAGAATTAATATCAGAGCAACCTTTTCAAAGATTGATAGAGCAAAATACATCTCCCACCTTGACCTCAACAGAACAATGCAGAGGGCGCTAAAACGTGCTGGGATTCCTGTTTGGTACACTGAGGGCTTCAATCCACACGCATATATAATGTTTCCATTAGCATTATCTTTGGGCGTTGAAAGCAAATGTGAGATTATGGACATTGGAATAACCGAAGATATTAGTTTTGATGAAATTAAAAAACGTCTTAATGATGTTCTTCCAGAAGGTTTAAAAATTTTTAATGTAGCTTTGCAGAAAAAAAAGCATACTGAAATTGCATTCAGTGAATACAAGATTAGTCTTAGCTCAGAATATAATGGGGCAGAATTAAGTGAAAAATTTGATGCTTTCTTAAATCTTGAAAAAATTGAGATTGAAAAGAAAACAAAGAAAAAAGGGATAAGTCTTATTGATATAAAACCATATATAAATCTGATATCAAGAAGCATTATTGGTGATATACTCACCATTGAACTAAGACTTCCAGCAGGAACACAGACAAACATAAATCCGTCATTGGTGTTGGATGCTTTTGAAGGTTATCTTGAAAAGCCTATTGAAATTATATCAATTGAAAGAACAAAGATATTATGTTCAGACTGTAATCTTTTTTCATAAAATACTTGCATTTATAAAAATACTGTGGTATACTATTAAAGCATTTGAATATCCGTCAATTAGTTTTGATGGGAGTTAGTGCCAGAATTCTTTTGAATTCAGACATTAAAGCGGATAGTCCTCTGTCTTTATAATCGTTTAAAGGGTATGAATATCTGAAAATTTAGGAGGAATTTAAAGTGGACGCTTTAAAGCTTATTGAACAAAGCAGTATGAAATCTGAAAAACCTGACCTTTGCATTGGTGACGTTGTTAAAGTACACGTTAGAATCAAGGAAGGTGAAAAGACTCGTATTCAGCTTTTTGAAGGAACAATCATTGCTAAGAAGCACGGTGGAGTAAACGAAACATTTACTGTACGTCGTGTTGCTCATGGATGCGGAATTGAAAGAGTATTCCCAGTTCATTCACCTTCAGTTGAAAAGGTTGAAATTGTTAGAAAAGGCCGTGTACGTCGTGCTAAACTGTACTATCTCCGTGATAGAGTTGGTAAGGCTGCAAAGGTTAAAGAAGCAATTCGTTAGTTTTAAAGGGACGCAAGTCCCTTTTTTGCTACAATTAAATTGGTTTGAAATGAGTGATGATAATGTCTGAAAGTACTGCAGTTATATCTGAAGAACAGAATGATTCTGTTGAAGAAATTTGTGACTGGATAGAATCTCTGGTTTTTTCAGTGTTTATTGTACTGCTTATTTTTACTTTTCTGTTCAGGCAAGTAAGTGTAATTGGGCCTTCCATGAATCCTACACTAAATGGTTCTGATATAGATAAGTCAGGTAGCGCAGGGGACAGACTGTTGATTTCTCATTTGTTTTATAAACCTGAAATAAATGACATAATAGTAATAAGATCAAAAAATTTAAATGAAAATATAATAAAGCGAGTTATCGCAACAGAAGGACAGGAAGTCAATATAGATTTTGAAAACGGAAAAGTTTATGTTGACGGAAAGTTACAGTACGAGCCTTTTATCAATCCAGAAAATTTTAATAATTTAGGTGCTTTTGATTACCCGGTAACTGTACCGAAAGGTCACGTATTTGTAATGGGAGATAACCGTGGTAATTCATTGGACAGCCGTGACTCAAGAGTCGGCTTTGTTTCAGAAGATGATATATTAGGAAAAGCTTTTTTTAGAATTTTTCCGTTTAATAAATTTGGTGGTCTTTATAAATAATTGGAGGTTTAAATGGCTGAGGTTTCATCTATACAATGGTTTCCAGGGCATATGGCAAAGACAAGAAGGCTTATGCAAAAAAACATTACTCTTGTCGATGCAGTAGTTGAAATAACTGATGCACGTATACCTCAAAGCAGCAGAAATCCTGAAATGGATAGATTAGTTGGCAAGAAACCAAGACTTGTTATTCTAAATAAATGTGATGCAGCTGATGACAAAATTACTGCTATGTGGCTGGATTACTACAAAAGCAAAAATGTTCTTGCTCTTGCGATGGATTGTAGGAGTGGTAAGGGAGCTAATAAATTTCTACCGACATTAAAAGAATTGTTAAAAGAACAGATAGCTTCATGGCAGCAAAAAGGAATGATTGGAAGACCAATAAGAATTATGATTGTTGGTATTCCTAATGTCGGTAAGTCATCATTCATTAACCGTATGGCTAAATCAAAAAGAGCAAAGGTTGAGGACAGACCTGGTGTTACACGTGGAAAGCAATGGGTTAGCCTTGACGCAGATCTTGAACTTCTTGATATGCCTGGAGTATTATGGCCTAAGTTTGAGGATAAGCTTGTTGGCGAGCGACTTGCTTTTACAGGTGCTGTAAAAGATGATATAATGGATATGGAACATCTTGCTAGCCGATTATTGCAGTTTTTAAATGAGAATTATCCAAAGCTTATTTTAGAAAGATATAATGTTGAAACAGTTGAAAATGAAGAGGGCTATGAAATTCTTCAGAAAATTGGTAAAAAACGTGGCTTTTTAATTTCAGGTGGAGAAATCAACACTGAACGAGCTGCAATAACAGTAATGGATGAGTTTAGAAGTGGCAAAATTGGCAAGCTTACATTTGAAAAACCGCAGAAATAAAGAGGTGCCATATGGAACTTTTTGAGTATGATAAAGCAGTTAGAGAAAAGTTTGGAATGGTTTGTGGCGTTGATGAAGCTGGACGAGGACCATTAGCCGGTGATGTTTATGCTGCTGCTGTTATTTTTGATGAAGCTGTTATTATTGAAGGCATAAATGACAGTAAAAAGCTTTCTGCAAAAAAGCGTGAGCAATTATATGATATAATAATAGAAAAAGCAAAAGCTTATTGCATAGCAACAGCTTCTATTGAAGAAATTGAAGAAATAAATATTCTCAATGCCGCAATGCTTGCAATGAAAAGAGTAGTTGAAGGGCTTGGAATTGCTCCCGATATTGCATTGATTGACGGAAACAAAACCCCAGACATTAATTGCAGGTCTTATGCGGTTGTAAAAGGCGATGCTACAAGTCAGAGTATTGCTGCTGCATCAATTCTTGCTAAAGTTGCAAGGGACAGATATATGGAAGAGCTTGATAAAAGATATCCTCAGTATCAATTCGCAAAGCACAAGGGATATGGTACAAAGCTTCATTATGAAATGCTTAAAAAGTATGGAATAAGCGAAGTTCACAGACCAAGCTTTTTGAAAAAGCTGAGGGATAAGTAAATGAATCAGCGTGAAAAAGGAAACATTGGAGAATCCGATGTCTGTAATTATCTTGAAACATTAAATTATAAAATAATTAAGAGAAATTACACTATAAAGGGTGGAGAAACTGATATAATTGCAGTGAAAAATGATATTATCGCATTTGTAGAAGTCAAGACAAGAAAGAAAAATGTTATGGTATCAGGTTTTGAAGCAATTACTGATTCAAAGAAGTTCAGAATTATGAAATGCGCGCAACATTATTTTTTAAACAATGAATGCAATCTTCAACCACGCTTTGATATAGCTGTGGTAGAGACAATTAACGGGATAACAACTAATATTGAATATGTAGAAAATGCTTATGATATGAGCGATACAAATATTATCTTTTAAGGTTAGGTGACTAATATGTTTTACAAAAGCACAAGAAACAGCAATGTAAATGTAACTTCTTCACAGGCAATAGCACAGGGTATTTCAAAAGATGGCGGACTTTTTGTTCCTTCTGAAATTCCTTCATTGTCTTTTGAAGATATTAAAGCTATGGGAAGTATGAAGTACAGTGAAAGAGCTGCTTTTATATTTTCAAAATATCTTACAGATTTTACAGATGCAGAAATTAAATATTGCGTTGAAAATGCTTATAATGACAAGAAATTTGCAACAGAAGATATTGCGCAGATTGCACATCTTTTTGATGGAACATATATGCTTGAATTATGGCATGGTCCAACATGTGCATTTAAGGACATGGCATTGCAGATTTTACCGTTTCTTTTGACAACTTCAGCTAAGAAAATAAAACTTGATAAAAAAATTGTCATTCTTGTTGCTACTTCAGGTGATACAGGAAAAGCTGCACTCGAAGGTTTTAAGGACGTTGAAGGCACGCAGATTCTCGTTTTCTATCCAGAAGACGGTGTAAGTGCTATGCAAAAAAAGCAGATGACAACACAAGAAGGTGAAAATGTTGGTGTATGTGCTATTGAAGGAAACTTTGATGATGCACAGACAGGAGTTAAGAAGATTTTTACTAATGTTGAAATAGCAGAACAGCTTGCAAAGAACGGTATGATGTTCTCAAGCGCAAACTCAATTAACTGGGGTAGATTATCACCACAGATTGTTTATTATGTATCAACATATGCTCAGCTTGTTGCTGATGAAGAAATTTCATTGGGTGACAAGATAAACATTGTTGTTCCAACAGGAAACTTCGGTAACATACTTGCTGCTTTCTATGCAAAGCTTATGGGCATTCCTGTTAATAAGCTTATCTGTGCATCAAATTCAAATAATGTTCTTACTGATTTTATCAATACAGGTATTTACGACAGGAACAGAAGCTTCTATACAACTATTTCACCTTCAATGGATATTCTTATTTCAAGTAATCTTGAAAGACTTTTATATCATCTCTGCGGTGATAATGATGAACTTATTTGTGACTGGTTCGGTAAGCTTTCTACTGATGGAAAGTATGAAGTTAATGATGATGTCAAAAAACTTCTTAATGAAAGCTTCTGTGCTGGAAGCTGTAATGATGATGAAACAAAATCAACAATAAAGGAAATCTTTGAAAAGTTCTCATACACTTGTGATACTCATACTGCAGTAGCAGTTAAGGTTTACGAAGATTATAAGAAGGCAACAGGCGACAATACAAAAACTGTTATCGCTTCAACTGCAAGTCCATATAAATTTAGTTCAAGTGTTCTTGAAGCAATCGATGGAACACAAAAGAACAATGATGAGTTTGCTATGGTTGCAAAGCTTGGAGAAGTATCAAAAATTGAGATTCCAGAAGCTTTATCTGATTTAAAGAATAAGTCAGTAAGATTCTCTGATACTATTTCTAAAGAAGATATGAAAGACTATGTATTAAAAACACTTGGAATATAAAAAGTTAGCGTCTGCTTTTTACAGCAGACGCTTTTGGGTTATCCCTAGTAATTAGGGATACGTGCTTAAATACATTTCTGAATTTATACACTTGCGGGCAATTTGTCTTAATTGTCGACAGCTGTACTGTCAGACTAATTAGTACATCATGCACAGCCCCCTCTTGTAAGAGAACCTCTTACAAGATTATTATATTCGAAAATTGTCATCTTATAAGTGGAAATTTCTATAGATGAAAGGACGAAAAACATGGCTTTGTATGCTATAAGCGATCTTCATTTATCGCTTTCAACAAACAAATCGATGGAAGTCTTTCCGGGTTGGGAAAACTATGTTGAAAGAATAAAAATAAACTGGCTAAACAAAATTACTACTGAGGATACAGTAGTTCTTGCAGGTGATTCATCATGGGGAATATCTCTTGAGCAATCACTTGAAGACTTCAAGTATATTAACTCTTTGCCAGGAAGAAAAATATTACTAAAAGGCAACCACGATTTCTGGTGGACTACAAAAAACAAAATGGATGTATTCTTTGCTGAAAATGGATTGAATACTTTAAATATTCTTAATAATAATCATTATGCTTATAATGATTTTGCAATTTGCGGAACAAGAGGCTGGATTAACGAAACTGAGGAGCCTGCTGATAAAAAAGTACTTTTGCGTGAGGCTGGAAGGCTTGAAGCTTCAATTAAATCAGCTTTAAAAGAAAAATTAAAGCCAATAGTCTTTCTTCATTATCCACCACTGTATGCAAATGATTATAATTATGAAATACTTGATGTTCTTCACAAATATAATATAGAAGAATGTGTTTATGGTCATATACACGGAAAAAGCAGTGGCTATGCTGTACGGGGCAATCGAGATGGAATTAGTTACTCATTAATTTCTAGTGATATTTTACAATTCGAGCCTAAATTAATTAAATAATTTAGATAATCTGTCAATTTAAAATTATAAGTGTAGAAAATAATTATGACATATGTTATAATAGCAAGGATATTTATAATTACTGGAGGATTCTTAAATGAATTTAAAATCAACAAATAAAGTGGAAACAAATAAGGTTGAACTTGAAATTGAAGTCAATGCGGCTGATTTTGATGTTGCTGTAGAAAAAGCATATCAGAAGCAGAAGAAAAAGATTAATGTACCAGGTTTTAGACCAGGAAAAGCTACAAGAAAAATGATTGAAAAAACTTATGGTGATGGCGTATTTTACGATGAAGCTATAAATGCAATATATCCACAGGCTGTTGCTGAAGCTGTTGAAGCTGCAGAACTTGAGCTTGTTGACCGCCCTGAAGTTGATGTTAAATCTGTTTCAAAGGAAGATGGCGTTGTTATTAAAGCAATATGCATTACAAAACCTGAGGTTGAGGTTTCAAATTATAAGGGAATAGAAGTAACAAAAACTGTCAATGATGTAACAGATGAAGCCGTTGATGCTGAAATTGAAAAGTTAAGACAAAAAGGTATGAGAATGATTACTGTTGATGACAGAGCTGCTGAAATGGGCGATGATGTTGTTATCGACTTTGAAGGCTTCCTTGACAATGTTGCATTCCCTGGCGGAAAAGCTGAAGGCTTCGGTCTTTCACTTGGTAGTGGTCAGTTTATCCCTGGCTTTGAAGAAAAAGTTGTTGGACACAATATCGGTGAAGAATTTGATATTGATGTAACATTCCCAGAAGAATACCAGGCTGAAGAACTTGCTGGAAAGCCAGTTGTATTCAAGATTAAGCTTCACGAAATCAAGGCAAAGGAACTTCCTGATGTTGACGATGATTTCGTAAAAGATACAACAGAATTTGATACAGTAGATGAGCTTAAGGCTGATTTTAAGGCTAAGCTTGAAGAAGCTGAAAAGAATAAGGCTGATGCTGAAGTTGAATCTAAATTGATGGATACTGTTATTGAAAATATGACTGCTGAAATTCCTGAAATTATGTATGAGCACAGAATTGATGATATGGTTAATGATTTCGGACACCGACTTTCTTCACAGGGCTTGAACATTGAAATGTATCTCCAGTATACAGGAATGGAAATGGAATCATTCAGAAAGACTTTTGCTGAACAGGCTGAAAAGCAGGTTAAGCTAAGACTTGCACTTGAAAAAATTGCAAGTATTGAAAATATTGTTTCATCAGACGAAGAAGCAGAAGCTGAATTTGTTAAACTTGCAGAAGCTTATAAGATGGAAATTGAAAAGGTTAAGGCATATATAGCAGTTGAGGATATTAAGAAAGATATTGCTGTTGGCAAAACTGTTGACTTTATCAAGGAACAGGCTGTTATTAAGTAATATTCTAACCCTCACAGCTTTATATAAATGTTGATGTTTATGACATCGTTAATTTGGAGGGTATAATTATGAGTTTAGTTCCTTACGTTGTTGAGCAAACCAGCAGAGGTGAACGTTCTTACGATATTTTTTCCCGTCTGTTAAATGACAGAATAATAATGCTTTCAGAAGAAGTAAATGATACAACAGCAAGTCTTGTTGTTGCACAGCTTTTATATCTTGAGGGGCAGGATTCTGAAAAAGACATTAGCTTATATATTAACAGCCCTGGTGGATCTGTTTCTGCTGGTATGGCTATATATGATACAATGAATTATATCAAATGTGATGTATCTACAATCTGTGTAGGCATGGCAGCTTCAATGGGTGCATTCTTGTTGTCGTCCGGTTCAAAGGGCAAGAGATTTGCTCTTCCAAGCAGTGAAATTATGATTCATCAGCCTTTGATTGCTGGTGGCGGAATTTCGGGACAGGTAAGTGATATCAAGATTCGTTCTGAATACTTTGTTAAGTTAAAGGACAAACTAAATAAAATTCTTGCTGAAAATACAGGCAAACCACTTGAGGTTGTTGAAGCTGACACAGATAGAGATAACTTTATGTCAGCACAGGAAGCTGTTGAATATGGTTTGATTGATAAGGTTATCAATAAGAGATAGGTGGGTGCATAATGGCAGGAAATGATGGAATTAAACGCTGCAATTTTTGCGGAAAGCCTGAAAATAAGGTCAGAAATATGTTTTCTGCGCCAAATGTAAATATATGTGACGAATGTGTTTTGTATTGTTATGAAATTCTTGAGGAACAGCTTGGACTTTCTCCTGCTGAAACATCAAGTCCAAAGAATATAACTAATAAAGGTGATTTGAAGCTTACAAAGCCAGCCGAAATTAAGAAAATTCTTGATGAATATGTAATTGGACAGGAAGAAGCAAAGATTTCTCTGGCTGTATCTGTTTATAATCATTATAAGCGTATAACTAATGAGAATGATAACGATATTGAAATTCAGAAGAGTAATGTTCTTTTATTAGGACCAACCGGGGTCGGAAAGACTTTGCTTGCGCAGACTCTTGCAAAAATTCTTAACGTTCCATTTGCTATTGCAGATGCAACAACATTAACCGAAGCGGGCTATGTTGGCGATGATGTTGAAAATGTATTGTTAAGACTTATTCAGGCTGCTGATTTTGATATTGAAGCTGCTGAAAAAGGAATTATCTACATTGATGAAATCGATAAGATAGCAAGAAAGTCTGAAAATACATCAATAACACGTGATGTTAGTGGCGAAGGTGTTCAGCAGGCTCTCCTGAAGATAATTGAGGGAACAGTATCAAATGTTCCACCACAGGGCGGAAGAAAACATCCTCATCAGGAATTCATTCAGATTAATACAAAGAATATTCTGTTTATATGTGGCGGTGCTTTTGACGGGCTTGAAGCTGCTATAAAGAAGAGAACTGACAGTTCATCACTTGGTTTTGGCGGAAAGTTAAAAGCGGATTCAAGGAGTAATGAAAATATATTTAAGAAAGTTGTTCCGCAGGATCTTGTGAAATTCGGGATTGTTCCTGAATTAATCGGTCGTTTGCCTGTAATAACTGTTCTTGAAGAGCTTGATGAAGATGCTCTTATAAGAATTCTTAAGGAACCTAAAAATGCTTTGTTAAAGCAGTATGAAAAACTGTTTGAATATGATAATGTTGAATTAATTATTCAGGATGATGCATTGAAAGCTATTGCTAAAAAAGCTATTGAACAAAAAACTGGTGCAAGAGGTTTACGTTCAATTATTGAAAATATTTTAATGATGGTTATGTTTGAAACACCTTCGGATTCTGAAGTTTCTACAGTAATAGTTACACAGGAATGTGTTGAATCTGGAGAACAGCCAATAATCGAAAGAACTAAAAAGAAATCTGCAAAAAAAGCGATATAATTTTTAACCTCCCTTTATATGGGGAGGTTTTTGTATTTTATTAACTTGCAAATTATTTGTTATTATGCTATATTATTATAGTATATATTTATACATATTAGATAAAATGTTTACTTGATTTTAGATAGGTGATTATAATAATGGATAAAGAAAATAACGTTAAGCAAAATCAGATTTTACCAGCGCTTGCTATGCGAGATCTTGTTGTGTTCCCAAGAATGCTGATACATTTTGATGTTGCAAGATTAAAATCAATTAATTCAATAAAGGCTGCTCTTGAAGGGGATAGAAAGATATTCTTAGTTTCCCAGAAAGATGTTTTTGTTGAGAATCCTGAATTTAAGGATGTTTATAAGATAGGTGTAGTTGCCGAAATAAAGCAGATTATCAAGACACCTGACAATGTCACAAGAGTACTTGTTGAGGGGCTTTATAAAGCACGCCTTATTGACCTTTTTCATATTGACGAAAATAATATGAACGCGGAAATCAGAAGAATTCATAATACTAAGAAATATGACGAAGAAGATACACAGATTATTGCTCTTGTACGTTCTTTAAAAGATGTTTTTCAAGAGTACGCTTCTGTTATGCCGAAAATGCCTAAGGAGCTTATTTCTTCAGTATTGAATGAGAATAATCCTGAAAAGCTTTTTGAGGGTATTACCTTTAACATTAGTCTTTCAAATAATGATAAGCAGAGTCTTCTTGAGATTTCAGATATTAGTGAAAAGCTTGCTTTGCTTGTAACAATTCTTACAAATGAGGCTGACGTTCTTGCTCTTGAAAAACAGATTCAGGAGCAGGTTGGTGAAAACATTGACAGGAATCAGCGTGAATATTTTCTTCGTGAACAATTAAAGGTTATACAGAATCAGCTTGGAGAAAATGAAGAATCACCGACTAATGAAGTCTATGAATATATGGATAGAATTGCTTCTCTAAAAGTTTCTGAAGAAGTCTCTGAAAAATTATTCAGTGAAGCAAACAGACTAATGAAGATGCCACCAAGTTCACAGGAAGCTTCAGTAATCCGCTCGTATCTTGATACCTGCCTTGCACTTCCTTGGAGCAAGTGTTCAAAGGACAAAACTGATATAGCAAAAGCCAAGGCAATTCTTGACAAGGATCATTATGGGCTCAAAAAGGTAAAAGACAGAATTCTTGAAACTTTTGCAGTCAGAGCGCTTTCACCTGAAATTAAAGGACAGATTATATGTCTTGTTGGTCCTCCTGGCGTTGGTAAGACTTCAATAGGTCGTTCTATAGCAAAAGCAATGGGGAGAAAATATGTTCGTATTTCCCTTGGTGGAATAAAGGATGAATCTGATATTAGAGGTCATAGAAAAACATATATTGGTTCAATGCCTGGACGAATTATCAATGCAATCAAACAGGCTGGCACTAATAATCCTCTTATCCTTCTTGATGAAATTGACAAGATGAGCAATGACTTCAGGGGTGACCCATCATCGGCTATGCTTGAGGTTCTTGATAGCGAGCAAAACTGCTCTTTTAGGGATCATTACATAGAGCTTCCGTTTGATTTAAGCAATGTATTATTTGTTACAACAGCAAATACTCTTGATACAATAGCGCCACCTTTGCTTGATCGTATGGATGTTATTGAGCTTTCAAGCTATACCTGTGAGGAAAAATTCAATATCTGTAAGAAGCATCTTATCCCAAAACAGCTTAAGAAAAATGGTTTGAAGGCAAGTATGCTAAAAATTACAGATGAAGCAATATATACCTTGATTGATGCCTATACTAAAGAAGCAGGAGTAAGAACGCTTGAGCGTAATGTTGCTTCTTTATGCAGAAAATCAGCAAAAGAAATTATAGAAGATAATATCAAAAAGGTAATAATTAAATCTGATAATATTGAAAAATATCTTGGTACAAGAAAGTTTCTGCCTGATCTTTATGTCAAGAAAGATGAAGTCGGAATAGTAAACGGACTTGCATGGACTTCTGTCGGTGGCGTAATTATGCCACTTGAAGTATTAATTCTTGATGGTAAGGGAACAATTGAATTGACTGGTAGCCTTGGCGAAGTAATGAAGGAAAGTGCAAAAATAGCTGTAAGCTACTGCCGAAGTATTGCTGATAGATATGAAATTGATAGCGAGTTCTATACAAAGAAGGATATTCATATCCACGCACCAGAAGGAGCAGTTCCAAAAGACGGTCCATCTGCTGGTGTAACACTCGTAACAGCTTTAATTTCAGCATTATCTTTGATTCCAGTAAGATCTGATGTTGCAATGACTGGCGAAATTACCTTGCACGGAAAAGTCTTGCCTATTGGTGGTTTGAGAGAAAAGACAATGGCTGCTTATAAAGCAGGAATAAAAACTGTTATTATTCCAAAAGCAAATCAAGCTGATCTTGATGAAGTTGAGGATGTAGTAAAGGCTTCAGTAAATTTTGTACTTGCTGAAACACTTGGGGATGTGCTTGATGTTGCACTTGTAAAGGCTTGCGCAAATCCACATAAAGAATTTGTTACTGGTTTATTGCAGATAAACCAGAATGAACATACTATACAATGTTAATATAATTTTGAAAGGCAAGAGCTAATGAATTTTAATAAAGCGGATTTTTTCACTTCATATGGGAAATTTTATCAGATACCAAAATCTACAAAGGTTGAAATTGCATTTTCTGGGCGTTCAAATGTTGGAAAGTCATCATTAATCAATAAAGTGCTTAATAGAAAATCACTCGCTAAGGTTAGCTCAATGCCAGGTAAAACTATAACTATCAACTTCTTTACAGTTGAAGAAATATATATAGTTGACCTGCCGGGCTATGGGTATGCAAAGGTTTCAAAATCTGAAAAAGAACGTTGGGCTGAACTTATTGAGGGATATCTTCACGATGAGAGGAAGCTTGCTCTTGTTTTTCAGCTTATTGATATGAGACACGCACCGACCAAGGATGATATCCATATGATAAATTTTTTGATTGAGAGTGAAATTCCTTTTGTCATTGCTCTTACAAAAGCTGATAAGCTCACAAACAACCAAAGGAAGCAGCGAATGGAAGCTTTCAAAACTGAAATACCATATTTTAATGACATTACAGTTATAGAATTTTCATCGCAGACAGGAGAGGGCGTTGAAAAAATAAGAGAAATTATTGAAGAAGTATCATTGGATGATAATTTCTCACTTTCAGATGATAATGAGGAGTAATGTTATGTTCGTTTCAGATAATCTCAATATTAATGAAAAAGGTCACCTTGAAATAGGTGGCGTTGATACAACAGATCTTGCTAGAGACTTTAAAACACCTCTGTATGTTATAGATGAATCGTTGATTAGAGAAAAATGCAGGGAATACAAAAATGCTGTTAATAAGCATTTTAATGGCAAAGGAATGATTTGCTATGCAAGCAAAGCCTTCTGCTGTAAGGAAATGTGCAGAATTATCAATGATGAAGATATGGGGCTTGATGTTGTTTCAGGTGGCGAATTATATACTGCAATAAGCGTTAACTTCCCGATAGATAAAATAATTTTTCACGGCAATAATAAAACAGAAGATGATCTAACACTTGCAATAAGATACGGTGTAGGTCGAATTGTTGTTGATAATATAACAGAGCTAGAAAATCTCAATATTCTTTCAGCTAAGCATCATAAAAAAACAGGAATAATGCTTCGCATAAAGCCTGGTGTTGATGCACATACTCATGATTTTATCAGAACAGGTCAGATAGACAGTAAATTCGGATTTGCTCTGGAAACTGGTGAAGCTTTTGAAGCTATATGTAAAGCATTTAAATGTGAAAATCTTGAATTGCGTGGACTTCATTGTCATATCGGTTCACAGATATTTGAAAATGAACCTTACCAGCTTGCCGCTAAAACAATGCTTGGCTTGATTGCTAAAGTTAAAAATGAACTTGATTTTGAAATCAAAGAGCTTAATCTTGGCGGTGGCTTTGGCATAAAATATACTGATGAAGATTATCCGAAAAACTGTGATGAAATACTGGGACATATTTCCCATACAATCGCGAAAACCTGTGAATTTTACAAAATAAATGAACCGTTTATTTATCTTGAGCCTGGTCGTTCAATAATAGGCCCAGCAGGTATTACATTATATAAAATAGGTAGTATTAAGAATATCCCTGATATAAGGACATATGTTGCTGTTGATGGCGGAATGGCTGATAACCCAAGGTATGCATTATATCAGGCAAAATACGATATGCTAATTGCAAATAAAGCTTCACAGGAAAAGAATTTTAGAGCAACCATTGCCGGACGATGTTGTGAAAGTGGTGATCTTCTTGGTGAAAATGTTATGATACAGACTCCTGAAGTCGACGATGTATTTGCTGTTCTTTCCACAGGTGCTTATAACTACTCAATGGCTTCACATTATAATAGACTGACTATGCCAGCAGTAGTTTCCGTAAATAATGGAAAAGTTAAGTTGATAGTCAAACGTGAAAGTGTTGATGATATAATAAAAAATGATTTATAAATGCTTTACTTTCACAGATTAATGTGATAAACTGTAATCATAAAACTATAATAGTCCGGAAGGGGAATAACATATGAATAGTAAGCTTAAGGACAAGAATCTTGACGATTTATTCAAAGCAGTATTATGTCTTAAAACCGTGGATGAATGCTATAATTTCTTTGAGGATTTATGTACTGTGCTTGAGCTTAAGGCTTTATCCCAGCGTCTTCAGGTTGCAAAAATGCTTAGTGAGCATCGTGTATATAGTGATATCGTCAATGAGACAGGTGCAAGTACAGCGACAATAAGTAGAGTTAACCGTTCATTGAATTATGGCAGCGATGGATATGCAATCATTTTTGACAGGATGAAGAACAAGGATGAGTAGTTATCATAAATTTGCGCAGTATTATGACATTCTGACAAGTAACATTGACTATAAGAAACATGCTGATTATTATGATAATATAATATCTCAATATATGCCCGATAAGGGCATTTTGCTTGATTTAGCGTGTGGCACAGGTAGCCTTTCTGAAGCAATGGCTAAAAGGGGCTATGATGTTATTGGAGTTGATTTATCTGAGGAGATGCTGTCTATCGCTCTTAATAAGAAATTTGACAGTGGTCTGCCTATACAATATCTTTGCCAAGACATGTGTAAGCTTGATATGCATGGGACTATTGATGTGACAATATGTGCTCTTGACAGCTTAAATCATCTCCCTGATATAAATTCCGTAAAACGTGCTATTGAGCGCGTTTCTCTATTTTCAAACCCTAATGGAATTTTTGTTTTTGATATTAATACATTATATAAGCACAAGAAAATCCTCGGTAATAATACATTTATTTATGATACTGATGATGTATATTGTGTATGGCAGAATACGTATAATGATAAAGATAAGTCTGTACTTATTGAGCTTAACTTTTTTGAAAAGGACTCAGATACATACAGACGCTTTGATGAAAGCTTTTCAGAAAAAGCATATGATATTGAACAATTAATAGATATCTGTGAAAATGCAGGCCTGGAAGTTTTGAGTATATATGATTATCTGACAAATAATCCTCCAAGAGAGGATAGTGAAAAATTAACAGTAGTAACAAGAAAGGTTAGATAAAGTAATGGGGAAAATAATAAGGACTATAAGTGCTGATGCATCTGTAGTTGCAAGTGTAATAGAAGCAAAAGACATTGTTAGCGAAATCGAACGCATACACAAGACTTCAGCTGTTGTTACTGCTGGACTTGGACGTCTTGCTATGGGAACATCACTGCTTGGTTTTGGATTGAAGGGCAAGGATGATACAGTTACAGTGAGGATTAACGGAAATGGCCCAGCAGGGACATTATTAGCCGTATCTGACAGCTATGGTAATGTTAAAGCCTATGTACAGAATCCAGTGGTAGAATTGCCTTTAAATCCGCTTGGAAAGCTTGATGTAGCTGGTTCAGTTGGTAAGGACGGAAATATATCAGTGATTAAAGACCTCGGCTTAAAAGAGCCTTATGTTGGTCAATCACCAATTGTTTCAGGCGAAATTGCTGAGGATATCACAAACTATCTTGCTGTCAGTGAACAGGTACCTACTGTATGTGCATTGGGTGTCCTCGTGAATCCTGATCTATCAGTAAATTGTGCAGGTGGTTTTTTAATTCAGGTTCTGCCTTTTGCGAGTGATGAGGTTATTACCTGTATTGAAAACAATATTAAGGATATACCAGCAATGACAAAGCTAATTTCTGAAGGTAAAACCGCTGAAGAAATCGGCTTGATGTTGCTTGACGGACTTAATCCAAATATTCTTGATGATTTTGAAGTTTTCTATAAGTGTGATTGCTCTAAAGAGAGAGTAGAAAAAGCACTTATCAGCCTTGGACCAAAGCAGCTGAAAGAAATATCAGAGGATCCTGTTACAACAGTTGATTGTCATTTCTGCAATAAGAAGTATTCGTTTTCTTCTGAAGAAGTCAGAGATTTAATCAAATAGTATATAACATTAGACATTATTATGACAGTTTATTTTTATCATCGGAGGTGTATAATGTCATATTTTTATAATGAAAACAATGACGATGATTTTGACTATAAAGCTTTATTTCCATATTTTCTTCTTATAATTATTATTATTGCTATTGTCAAAATGTTTACCGAAAATATTGATATTGTTTATAAAGTTTTCTTGATTGCATTTTTTGTTTATATGTTTATTTTTATATTGAAATTTATGATATTGAATAAATACAAGCCAAAAGCGATTTCATATTATGATGATAAGGATCCTAACAAAGATCCATATGATATGTGTATTAATTATTTGCCTAACAGATCCCAACAAATTAGTAATATTGTAAAACAATCACACGAAGATTTTGACGAAAATGAATTTCTTGGGTATGTTAATTCACTATATACATCTTTAATATTATCAAAAACAACAGGGAATATTGATTTGGTTGCAGCAGGTCTTTCATCAGAAATGATAGATAAATTTGACGCTGAATTCGATAATCTGAAACGTAATAATTTAAGAAATGAAATTAAAGATCTTTATATATTACAGCTTTATTTGACAAGCTATTATCAAGATAATTTAAAGGAAAGTATTACTGTTTTTATTGTATCATCCTGCATGGATTATATTGTAAATCAAGAAAATGATACTTTTTTACGTGGCAACAGGGACAATAAATTACAAAAAGATTATAAATTAGTATTTGAATACAACAAAAATATTGAAGATTACAAAGAAGTGACATGCTGCCCGAATTGTGGGGCACCATTGCTTAACAGATATATGAATGTATGTAAGTACTGCAATTATACCGTTCCTTTTAAAAATAGTGAATGGATATTGTGTAATATTCAGCCGATAACTTTAGCAACTGTTGATGAACAGATTATGGTTAATGGAAAGAATGTTAATGAAGTACAACCAATTATATAAAATTACTAGTATATTGTCATGGAGGTATCTAAGTGGGAGATCTATTTGGCTTTGTGAATAATATTCTTGATTCTGTACTGGGAACATCATCTCATGATGAAGACCCTTTTCAAAAAGAAAGAATAATGTATAATACAACAATGGCAGCTTCTCTTGAAATTGCAAATGAAAAAAAACAAATGAATGAACAAATCAGAATTAGAAATCCTGAGTTTAATCCGGAAGAAATGCTTGCATATGCAAAAAAAGTTTTTGAACTATTAATAAATACGAGATATACTCAGAATATTGATAGCATTGAGCATTGCATACATAATGATTTATACCAGAATATCTGTAGTGAATATAATCAGTTAAGAGCACAGAAGCTGTTGAATTTTATTAAGAATATTACTGTATATCAGAAACAGATAAAATCCTATGGTATTGTTGATGATAATGAAGTTATGACCATAAATATAAAAGCACGTTTTATGAGCTATTATATTACAGCTGATACTCGGCAGTATGTTAGCGGAAATAGATATGATGCAAAGGCATATTTAGCAGAATTGAAGTTTGAAAAGAATAAAAATTATGATAAAGAAGCGGAAAAAATACCTACTAATTGCCCGAACTGTGGTGCGCCACTTGATGAAGCGTATATAAATGTCTGTTCTTATTGTCATACTGTTGTTCCTCTCCCGAAAAAGGAATGGTTGTTGATAAGCAATGATATGAGAGAAACGGCAATAGAAGATATGATGAAGAGATATTAGTATATTTTTCTATAAGGAATTTTTATAAATAGTATTGACAATATAAAGTATATAGTGTATAATAAATTTCGTCGCTTAACGGTGACGATAATATGGGGGCATAGCTCAGCTGGGAGAGCATCTGCCTTACAAGCAGGGGGTCATAGGTTCGAACCCTATTGTCCCCACCATATTTGGCCTGGTAGTTCAGTTGGTTAGAACGCTAGCCTGTCACGCTAGAGGTCGTGGGTTCGAGCCCCATTCAGGTCGCCATTTCTCTTTGCCTCTGTAGCTCAGTCGGTAGAGCAGAGGACTGAAAATCCTCGTGTCGTTGGTTCGATTCCGACCGGAGGCACCATTTTTCAGAATATTATGTTTGCTTATGAATATAATTAATTATGCGGATTTAGCTCATCTGGTAGAGCGCCACCTTGCCAAGGTGGAGGTAGCGAGTTCGAGCCTCGTAATCCGCTCCAGAATAAGGCGCTATAGCCAAGTGGTAAGGCAAGGGTCTGCAACACCCTCATTCCCCAGTTCAAATCTGGGTGGCGCCTCCAAATAAGAACCTCAGCTTTAATACAAGTTGAGGTTCTTTTCTTTATGCCTTGAAAGCCTTTAAATAAAGGGTTTGAGGAGCTTATATAGTAAAACATAACCCCTCAGAAGAGCGAAATTATCACTTTTTCTGAGGGGATTTTACTGTTTTGGGGTGTTTTATAAAAAGCTATCGTTTGATAATAGGGGTATCGTTTGATTGTTGATGCAGATTAAGTTAATAAAGCACGGTATTTAAGCTAGTAATTGTTTAATGTTTTTTAATTAAAAAACTTTTATTTTATTTTTTAAAAAACTATTGACAAATAGAATATATTTGATATAATACTGATATAAGGTGATTGAAATTTAGTTAAATAACAGAAAGCAATTTTTTATAAAAACAAGAAAGGAAAGGGTTCTATGAAAAAAGAAATGGTTCGCTTTAGTGATGTTGTTAGATTTTCTACTGGAACAAATCTTTCAAGAAAGCAAGAAGATAAATTATCTGAAAAGAAAATTTATAACATCGAGGATTTTGAAAATGATTTAAGAGTAAGTAATCAATTATCTGAAACAAATGAGAATGAGTATGGGCAAGGCAAAGAGGATATTGTTAAACCAGGTGACTGTATCATAAGTATGATAAAAAGTAAGGCAGGCGTTGTTTCAAACAAAAGTAATGGAAAATACTTATCACTTAATTTTCTTAAATGCGAAATTGATGAGGATTTGTTATATCCTTGGTATTTTTGTTATCTATTTAATGAAGCAAACTCTATAAAACAACAGATATTAAAAAACCAGCAAGGTACTGTAAAAAGCGTTACAAGACTTAATATAGGCACAATTGGTGATATAAAGTTTGAATTAATTGATATAGATCAACAGAAAAAAATTGGTGATATGTACAAAATTATATTAAATCAAGAATATTTAATGAAGCGTGAAGCGGATTTACTTAAACAGTATGCTTTAAGTATGATGCAAATGCTTGATAAGAATTAAAGAAAACTTTTAGGAAGGAGATATGTATTTATGTGTAAATATGGAGATATTTATTTAGCTGAACTTCCAACTATTTCCGGAAGTCAGGTGCAACAGGGTGTTCGTCCAGTTATTGTGGTATCAAATGATAAGAACAATATGTTTTCACCGGTTGTAACAGTTCTGCCTTTGACGTCAAAACAGTGCAAACATGCATTGCCTACACATGTTGCTATTATAGGATATGGATTATTAAAATCAAGTGTGATATTAGGCGAACAGATTATTACTTTGGATAAAAAGCTTCTTCGTGATAAGGTTGGAACAGTAAGCGATATATCTATGAGAAATAGAATTCAAAATGCTTTAATGACTCAACTAAATATGGCAGTTTAATGTTAAATAGGCAGTTTTATATAAGGTTACTATAAAAATTAAGAATGGAGATTATTATATGGCAAATTTAGAAAATAGCAAAGATTTATTAAATGTATTATGGAGTGGCGCAGATATTTTACGTTCAAAGATGGATGCTAATGAATACAAAAATTATTTATTGGGTATGGTGTTTTACAAATATTTATCAGATACTTTCCTTGTTAAAGTTTATGATTTAATTAATGATTGTAAACCAGAGTCTATGCTTCAGGCTCAAAAGGCTTATGAGGATATTATGAAATCTAAAGATGCAAAGGATTTGCTAAAAGAAATCAAAGAAACATGTCACTATGTAATTGAACCAGAGTACACTTATACAAAACTGGTTGAAAAAGTGGAGACAAACAAGTTCCAAAGAGAAGAACTTCAAAAAGCCTTTAATGATATAGAAGAATCAGATCAGCTGTTTGAAAATATGTTTGATGATATTGACTTGTATTCTAATCGTTTGGGAACAGGCGATACAAAACAAAGCAGAACCATTGCAGATTTAATTAAAGAAATAAACAAAGCTGACCTTCTTAATATTGAAGGAGATATTCTTGGAAATGCATACGAATATTTAATCGGACAGTTTGCATCTGAAACAGGAAAAAAAGCGGGAGAGTTCTATACTGCACAAGGGCCAGCACAAATTCTTACTCGTATTGCTATTGCAGGACAGGAAGATAAAAAAGGCTTAAGTGTTTATGATCCGTGCATGGGATCAGGCTCACTACTTTTGGATGCAAAAAAGTATTCTTCAAAATCGGAATATATTAAATATTATGGACAGGAATTAATGACATCAACTTATAATTTGGCTCGTATGAATATGTTCTTGCATGGAATTGCTCCTGAAAATCAGAAACTGCATAATGCAGATACCTTGGATTCTGACTGGCCAACAACAGAAGAAACAGATTTTAATATGGTAGTAATGAACCCACCCTATTCTGCAAACTGGTCTGCAGCTCCAGGTTTTCTATCAGATGAAAGATTTAGCGATTATGGCGTATTGGCTCCAAAATCAAAGGCTGATTATGCATTCCTATTGCATGGCTTTTATCATTTAAAAGCAACAGGAACAATGGCAATTGTACTTCCACATGGTGTGCTTTTCAGAGGTGGCACTGAAGGCAAAATTCGTCAGAAACTCCTTGAGAGCGGCTCGATTTATGCTGTTATTGGTCTTCCTGCAAACTTGTTTTATAACACCCCTATTCCAACCTGTATTGTGGTGTTGAAAAAACAAAGAGACGGCAGAGACGTTCTTTTTATTGATGCATCTAAGGAATTCCAAAAAGGTAAAAAGCAGAACACAATGAATGATGAAAACATTGATCGTGTTGTTGAGCTTTATATGAACAGAGAAACTGTTGAAAAAGAAGCATATGTAGCAAGCTATGAAGATATTCTTAAAAATGATTTTAATCTTAATATCCCCCGTTATGTTGATACATTTGAAGAGGAGGAAGAGGTTGACTTTGCAGAGCTCATATGTGATATGAAAAAAACCAACAGTGATATTAAACAGTCGCAGAATGACTTATTGTCTCTTATGAAAGAAATTACTACTGACGATGAGGAAGCTAAGAAGAACATTGAGGACTTTATAAATCTGTTGGAGGAAATCTAAAATGAAAAATACTCCAAAAATTAGATTTAAAGGATTTACTGACGATTGGGAACAGCGGAAGTTAAATACGTTTTCTATATATTCCTCATCTCCGTTAACAAATAATGATATTGACGAAAATGGAAAATATGACTTATATGATGCAAATGGTATTGTGGGAAAAACAAATAAATCACCTAATGTAGTTAATTATATTTCGATAATTAAAGATGGTGCAGGTGTTGGTAGAGTAAGAAAACTTCCTAAAAATACGAGTATTCTGGGAACGATGGGTGCTATTATACCGAATGATAGTAACTATGATTTTCTGTATGTTCTTCTCGAAAATACAGAATTTATTAAGCTAACAAGTGGCGGAACGATACCTCATATTTACTTCAAACAGTACAGTGAAGAGTTATATTATATTCCATCATTACTCGAACAACAGCAAATTGGCACATTTTTCCGAAGACTCGACAACCTTATCACCCTTCATCAGCGTAAGTGTGATGAATTAAAATCGTTTAAAAAAATGATGCTTAAAAAAATGTTTCCTCAAGAGGGTCAAAATGTTCCTGAATTCAGATTTAAGGGATTTACTGTAGATTGGGAACAGCGGAAGTTGGGGGAACTTGCTGACATTGTTGGTGGAGGAACCCCAAGCACAGCAATTTCTAAATACTGGGATGGGAATATTGACTGGTATGCGCCAGCCGAAATTTCCGATCAAATTTATCTTGATTCAAGTCAAAGAAAAATTACGGATCAGGGTTTCAAAAACAGTTCAGCAAAGATGCTTCCAGTTGGGACTGTTTTATTTACATCCCGTGCTGGTATTGGAAAAACTGCCATTTTATCAAGAGAAGGTTGTACTAATCAGGGATTTCAGTCTATTGTGCCTCACAAAAACGAACTCGATTCATATTTTATCTTCTCTAGAACGGATGAACTGAAAAAGTATGGTGAATTGACTGGCGCTGGATCCACTTTTGTTGAAGTATCAGGAAAACAGATGGCGAATATGGTTTTGATGATGCCACCTACTTTTTTTGAACAACAGAAAATCGGGCAGTATTTTGCTAACCTCGACAACCTTGTCACCATTCATCAGCGTAAATGTGATAAACTCAAAGAATTTAAAAAATACATGTTGAAAAACATGTTCATTTAAAGGAGAGACGTATATGACAGAACTTGAAGTTACAATAGAGAATAAACTGATAGAACAGCTTGAACATGGTACATCACAGTGGGTCTATAGAAAAGATTTAAAAACAGAAAAAGCACTGTGGGATAATTTCCGTTATATTTTAGAACAGCACAATAAAGCAAAGCTCAATGATATACCATTAACAGATTCTGAATTTGAACAGGTAAAAAACCAGCTTCAGTTTTCATCATTTTATGAAGCTGGAAAATGGCTTGTTGGTGAAAATGGAGTAGCACAGGTTCATGTTCAGCGTGGCACAGAAACTCTGCATCTTATGGTAATTAATCAGGAGCATGTTGCTGGTGGAACCAGCGTGTATGAAGTAATTAATCAATATAGTGCATTAAAAGAAGATACTGACAATACAAATAAACGTGACAGACGTTTTGATGTTACCTTGTTGATTAATGGACTTCCTATAATTCACATTGAGCTAAAAAACAGAGAACATTCATATATGGATGGATTCTGGCAAATAAAAAAATATATTAGCGAGGGAAAGTTTAAAGGTATTTTTTCAGCAATACAAATGTTTGTTATTAGCAATGCAAGTGATACTAAATATTTTGCTGCCGCTGATGGTCCTGCTCTGAACCCTAAATTTCTTAGTAGCTGGTCAGATGAAAAGAATAAGCCAGTATCAAATTATCTTGATTTTGCAGATAAGGTTTTGAAAATACCTGCAGCACATGAAATGATTTCAAAATATACAGTGCTGGACAAAGAGGCAAAGAGCCTTATTTTGCTTCGCCCTTATCAGATCCATGCTATTGAAGCAATAAGAGAGGCATCAAAAACAGGCCAATCGGGGTATGTTTGGCACACGACCGGTTCTGGAAAGACAATGACTTCTTATAAAGCTACAAGAAACATTCTGATGGATATTCCTTCAATTGAAAAAACAATATTTTTAATTGATAGAAAAGATTTAGACACTCAGACAACACAGGCTTTTCAATCCTATGCTAACAGCGATGTTATTGATGTTGATGAAACAGAAAACGTTACTGATCTGAGTAATAAATTAGTTGATGGAAAGCGTCAAATGATTGTTACAACAATTCAGAAATTACAATTGTTAATTAAAAAGCGCTTAGTAGGAAAAGAAGATACAGCAAAATATAAAAAAATAAAAGCATTGCGTATTGCTTTTGTTGTTGATGAATGTCATAGAGCCGTTTCCCCGTCAGTAAAAAGGTCGATGGAAGAATTCTTTTTAAACTCTTACTGGTATGGTTTTACTGGCACCCCTCGTTTTGATGAAAATCCATACCCAGAAATGGGTGATTTGCCACGCACAACAGAGCAATTATATGGTAAGTGTCTTCATTCATACACAATTAAAGAAGCAATTCATGACAGGGCAGTATTGGGATTTCAGACTGAACATATTGGGGCTCTTGGATTGGATAAGAACGATTCAAATGAAAATCTTGATGTGTACACACAAGAGCGACACATGTTAATGGTACTTGATATAATTCTCAATAAGTCAGGTAATAAGTTTGGTTTGCAAAACGGAAGAGGACAGACATACGAAGCGATTTTAACAACAAGTTCCATTGAAATGGCACAAAAATATTATGAATTGCTTAAGCAAATAAAAAATAATGAAAAAGAAGTCAAGGTAAGTGAAGAAATATTAAAAGTATTGCCTGATTTTCCTAAGTTTGCTATTACCTATTCAATAACAGAAGATGAAGAAGGTTCTACAGTTAATCAGAATAAGATGGCTGAATCATTACTGGACTATAATCAAATGTTTGGAACACATTTTGAACCCGGTCAGATAAAGGCGTATAATAATAATCTAAATAAAAGACTGGCAAGAAAAGAGGGAAAGTATAAAAGTCGTGATCAACAACTTGATCTGGTAATTGTTGTTGACAGATTACTGACAGGTTTTGATGCACCTTGCCTTTCAACTTTATTTATCGATAGACAACCATTTAGTGCTCATGATCTAATTCAGGCTTTTTCAAGAACAAATCGTCTTTATGATAAAAATAAAATTTTCGGACAGATAGTAACATTTCAATCTCCAAATCATTATAAAAATTCCATTGACAATGCTCTTAAACTATATTCATCAGGTGGTACTAATGAAGCGGTTGTGCAAGAATGGGATGAAGTAGAAGAAAAGTTTATTCAGAATTTATCATCATTAAGATATGTAGCACCATCCCCAAATGATGTGCCAGGCATGTCTATAAAAGAAAAGAAAAAGTTTGCGAAGAATTTTCAAATATTTGATCGTGTATTTGCACAGTTAAGGGCATTCACAAAATACGAAGAAAATAGCTTAGACAAATATGGAATTACAAAGCTTGAATATGAAGAATACGTGGCTCATTATAATAATGTAATGGGAGAACTAAGAAGTGAAGATGACGACACGGACAAACCCTTAGGTGGAGATGATGGTACGGTTATTGATACTGAATATGAGTTAATGTCTTACATTCATATTAAGATTGACTATGAGTATATTGTAAATTTAATTCAAGATATTGTAAATTATTCAGATGGTGATGATGAAGAGACAGAAGACGAGAGAAGCAAAAAAATCGAAGAAGTAAAGGAATTCATTACCCAAATGAGTAAGGATAACCAAAAACTTGCAAATCTGATGACACAGTTAATTACTGATGTAGAAAAAAACAGAGAAGCATACAAAAACAAGCATATATCATCTATACTTGAAGAAATGAGAAACAAAGCAATAGATTCGGTTGTTACTTCATTTGCGAATAAATGGTACGTTGATGCTGAAGCTGTTAAGTATGCCGCAGAAAACTATCAGAATGAAGAGATACCAAATATAAGCGTAATAAAAGACAAGGCAAACTATTCTGAATATAAATGTCATACAGAGAGTCCATTATTAAAATTTAAATACCATTCTATTCTTATTAATGAATTAAGAAGAGTTATAAATGAAGAGATATTACCTTTACGTAGAGATCGGTAAGTTAAGTTTTGTATCGCCCAGATAAAGCGTATTTAGATAATGACAAATGTAAAAAATCCCACTCTACACTTAAGTAGAGTGGGATTAGCTTATATATTTTTACCTCAATCTATTCTTCAAATAATCCTTAGAGCCTATATCAAAAGGCTCTATTTTTATGCCTTGTTTTCTGAGTAAGTCAACTTTCATAGCAAGCAGTTCAGGAAATACATTTAAGTCCATAGCTATTTGCTGATATGTAAGACCACTTTCCAGCAGTTCATAAAAATCTTCATCAGGAATAAGAAGCTGTGCTGAGAAGTAATTTGCATCAACTTCTCGTTTGTGACTGTGATAAGAAAAATTTGATCCGTCGGAGAATGCACCTATACAGCCACGATGCAATTGATCATGGCCTAACTCATGAGCCAGAACAATTTTTCTTTCAACAAAATTAAGGGAATCTGAAACAACAATAAATCTTGTTCGAAGAATATGAGCGTACATACCTTTAAATGTTGTTAATGGCGCTGTCTTTAATTGAATGTCAAGATGTTTTATAATAATTTCTGGGTTTGTAGTAGAGTATGTTGTAATTAGGTTATGTGCTTTCAATATAGCGTCGTTATCAAAAAGCATGTACACTCATCCTTTCATGAGGCCATAAGTGAATTTATTTATCTTTTTTGCCGTATTTTTCTTTGCTTTTTTTCTTTGCCTCAAAATATAATTCAGTTAGCATTCTAAACATTTCATCTTTTGCATCTTCATCAAGCTCTCCACCAGCAAACATCATATCAGCATTTTTAAGAATTGCCTGAGCTTGCTTATTTCCTATTGAACCATATTTTTGAGTAGCCTCAAGCTCAAATGCTTCCTCTGAAGAAAAAAGATATTCAAAAGAAACTTCAAAGGCTTTCATTATATCCTGAATAATCTCAGGACGTGCTGGTAGTCTTTCTCCCGTTTCATAATATGCAAACATTCTTGATGATACGTTGCAAAGCTCTGCTGCCTCAGCTTGTGTCAAACTTCTATTTTCTCTTAGGTTTCTTAATTTTTCACCAAATGTCATAATGACACCTCCCGTTGCAACAATTATACGCCAATGTTCAATTATTGTCAATATAGTGAAATAATATTTCAAAAATGTATTGACACAAGAATATATGTTCGATATAATATAGATACTGCTAAAGAGAATGCATATTTTTTACTTCTAATTGAACTTAAAATTCAATTAGTTGAACGCAATTTGTTCTTCTATTTTAAGTATAACAAATTAACTGTCCAAAAATACGGACTGAAAGGAGGTGTGCCAATGGAAGTTAAAGTCAAATGCCCTTTATGCGGAAAGCGCGTACTTGATGCCAGCAAAGATTGCAAAGGAGAGATTGAAGTTAAATGTAGGCATTGCAACAAGATAGTGACAATAAAGCTTGTAAAAGTTAAAAAATAGATAAAGTTACATACCGAGCAACGGAGTCGAATGTGAACTACCAAATGGCCGGATGATTTACTAAACGAGAGTTTGTAATCATCGGGTCATTTGCGTTTAGTAGCATTCGGCTTTTTTATTTTCATTCGTACTCCCTCGGAAAAGAAGGAGTAATTATATGAAAATCAAGTACACATTTGCAGACGGAACGATTACGGAGATTGAGGTTGAAGATACAATTGGAGCTACTGTTGTTGAAATGAACCGTTTAGAAAGTAACGCAGACCGTAAAGAGCGATATCACTGTTCTCAATCTGATGATATTGAGTTTGAAGGCAAAGAATATCATTCTCCCGATATTGTTATAGAGGAAGATGAAAGAAACAACCGTATCAACGAGGCTTTTACTCACTTGACAGAAAAACAGCAAAAATACATATCAATGCTTGCAGAGGGTTTGTCATTGAGAGAAATATCGCGTAAGGAAGGTGTGCATTTAAAAACTGTTCAGGAGTCGGTAAATTGTGCAAGAAAAAAGGTTTTAAAGTTTTTTTAAAAAACACCCCGTCAAAACAGCAAACTTTTCTCCCTATGGTGAAAGGAACAAAAAATAACCTTTCAGAAAGGTAGGAAATATATGAAACATAATCTTTCAATCAGTGTTTCAAAGAAACCTAAGACTGGTGGCATAGTTGCCTGTCGCACTGTGACAATGCGAGAAAAGATAATGCGACTATTTTTTGGGTTACCACACAAGATCACTATTTTAGTCCCCGGTGATACCGTTGACACTGTATCAATTAGTGAGATCAAAGAGGGAGGTCAACTATGAGTAAAATCAAACTTCTTCTTGATGTGGTTTCGGATATGCGTTCTCTTGCAGATAGTATTCAAGCTGTTTGTGATGCGATGGAAGAAAATCAGCCTGTCGAGATTAAATCCTCGAATACACAAAAAGTTGAATCCACTGCAAATGTTACTGAACCTGCAATTACTATTGAGGATGTCAGAGCCGTTTTAAAAACTCTAAAAACCGAAAAAGCAAAAGCTCTCATCACAAAGTTTGGATATGCAAAACTTACGGAGGTTAATCCTTCTGACTATGCTGCTTTATTAACAGAGGCAGAGGTGTTAGCTGATGCCAAGTAAACACGCAGTTCTTTCAGCTTCATCTTCTCATCGTTGGTTAAGTTGTACTCCATCAGCAAGGCTTGAGCTTGGATTTGATGACCGAGAATCCGAGGCGGCTGCTGAGGGTACAGCAGCACACGCACTATGTGAACACAAGCTACGCAAGGCACTGAAGATACGTTCGAAGAAACCTATTTCAAAATATGACTGTGATGAAATGGACGCATACATTGACGGTTATGTTGAGTTTGTGCTTGAAGCCTTGGCTGAAGCAAAGCAAAGGTGCAGTGACCCTGTTTTGCAGATAGAACAGCACCTTGATTTTTCAGCGTATGTTCAAGATGGTTTTGGCACAGGGGACTGCTTGATTATCGCAGACGGACAGCTTCAAATTATTGATTTTAAGTATGGACAAGGTGTTCTTGTTGACGCAGAAAATAATCCACAGATGATGCTATATGCTCTTGGTGCGTTAACTGCTTACGACTTTCTATATGACATAACTGAAGTGTCTATGACCATCTATCAGCCAAGAAGAGAAAATATCAGTACTTGGACAATTAGTACTTCAGAGCTTTTTGATTGGGCAGAAAACATATTAAAGCCAAAAGCAGAACTTGCTTTTAAAGGTGAGGGAGAATATTGCTCTGGTGAGTGGTGTACTTTCTGTCGTGCTGCTACTAAATGTCGAACCAGAGCGGAAGAAAAGTTACAGCTTGCAAAATATGAATTCAAACTGCCACCATTGCTAACTGATACAGAAATAGAGGATATCTTATTAAAGCTTGATGACCTTACCAAATGGGCAAATGAGATTTTTGTTTATGCTACTTATGCTGCAATAAATCACGGCAAAGAGTGGACAGGCTTTAAGGTTGTAGAAGGTCGCAGTAATCGTAAATATACAGATGAAATAGCTGTGGCAGAAGTAGCAAAAAATGCAGGCTACAACGATATTTATACAAATTCTCTCCTTACAATTACTGCTATGGAAAAGTACTTAGGTAAAGACAAATTTAACGAGATACTCGGCTCGTATGTAATGAAACCACCGGGTAAACCGACACTTGTTCCCACATCTGACAAGCGTCCGGCAATTTTAAGAACAGATGCGAAAAATGATTTTAATGAATTTATGGAGGATAAATAATTATGGCTAATAAGACTAATGTAACAAAAGTAGTAACAGGTATCGTAAGACTTTCTTATGAACACGTTTGGGAACCAAACTCAATTAATGGTGGTACTCCTAAGTACAGCGTTTCACTGATTATCCCGAAGTCTGATAAAAAGACCATTGAAGCAATTAATAATGCTGTTGATAATGCTATTAAGGACGGTGTTTCAAAGTTTGGTGGTAAGCTTCCTAACAAGGCAGCACTCAAGCTTCCACTTCGTGATGGTGATGTTGAGCGTGATGATGAGGCATACAAGAATGCGTTTTTTCTTAATGCTAACAGTACCACACCTCCTCAGATCGTTGACACAGCAGTTCAGCCAATCCTTGACCGTAACGAGGTTTATAGTGGTTGTTATGCAAAGGTTTCTGTCAACTTCTATGCTTTTAACTCCAACGGTAATCGCGGTATTGCTTGCGGCCTTGGTAATATTCAGAAAATTCGAGATGGTGAGCCTTTGGGTGGTAAGTCCAATGCTGCTGATGATTTTATTACTGAAGCCGATGAAGACTTTCTTTCTTAATAATAAATTTGCTTGGGGTGGCTTTGTCCACTCCTTGCTAGGAGGTAAACGTTGAAATCTATAAATATTGATCTTGAAACTTTCAGTAGTAATGACCTTACAAAGTGTGGCGTTTACAAGTACTGCGAGGCAGATGATTTTGAAATTCTCTTATTTGGATATTCTGTTGACGGTGGAGAAGTGAAAGTAATTGACCTTGCAAGTGGCGAGAAAATTCCAACTGATATTATTAATGCTCTGTCAGATGAAGCAGTTATCAAGCACGCATTTAATGCCCAGTTTGAAAGAACATGTCTATCAAAATATCTCGGCATTTATCTTCCACCTGAAAGCTGGCAATGCACTATGGTTTGGGCTGCTACACTTGGACTACCATTATCCCTTGAGGGTGTTGGTGCTGTACTTGGTTTGGAAAAACAGAAACTCAAGGAAGGCAAAGACCTTATTCGGTATTTCTGTACTCCAACCAAAAACAAAGACGGCAGTTTCACAAGGCATTATCCAACAGATGCATTAGATAAGTGGGAGCGATTTAAGGAATACAACATTCGTGATGTTGAAACTGAATTAGAAATACAAAAGAAGCTCTCAAAGTTTCCCGTATCAGAATCAGAGTGGATAAATTATCACCTTGACCAACGTATCAACGATCGAGGCATTTTGCTTGATATTCCTTTTGTCAAGCAGGCTATGCGTTGTGATAAAGAATTTAAGCAGACACATATTGACAAAGCAAAGGATTTAACGGGTTTAGATAATCCAAACTCCCCACAACAATTAAAATCTTGGTTATCCGAGCAAGGCGTAGAGGCTGACTCACTTTCTAAATCTGCTGTTCTTGACTTGCTTGAAAATGCTGATGGTGAGGTCGAACTGGCGCTATCACTTCGTCGGGAGCTTGCCAAATCAAGTGTTAAGAAATACACTGCTATGGAAAATGTGGTCTGTAAGGATAGCCGAGCAAGAGGACTTATTCAGTTTTATGGTGCAAACAGAACAGGCAGATACTCAGGACGTTTGATACAAGTGCAAAATCTCCCTCAAAATCATCTGCCCGACCTAGCAGATGCAAGACAGCTTATTTATTGCGGTAAGTTTGAAATGGCAGAACTGCTTTATGAATCCGTACCTACGGTGCTTTCAGAACTTATTCGTACAGCCTTTATACCTAAAGAGTGTTGTAGATTTTATGTTGCAGACTTTTCAGCCATTGAGGCTCGTGTTATTGCTTGGCTTGCAAATGAGCAGTGGAGAATGAAAATTTTTGCTGATGGTGGTGACATCTACTGTGCCTCTGCATCTCAGATGTTTCATGTGCTGGTTGAGAAGAATGGTGTCAACGGACATTTAAGGCAAAAAGGTAAAATTGCAGAACTCGCTTTAGGTTATGGTGGCTCTGTGGGAGCTTTAAAGGCAATGGGTGCTCTTAATATGGGTGTTGCTGAAGAAGAATTACAACCACTTGTTACAGCTTGGAGAAACTCAAACCCTAATATCGTCAAACTTTGGTGGGATGTTGATAAAGCTGTAAAAAAAGCAGTCAAAGAGAAAACCACCACCGAAACCCACGGGATACACTTTTCCTATAAAAGTGGAATGTTATTCATCACCTTGCCGAGTGGCAGAAACCTTGTATATATTAAGCCAAAAATTGGCGAGAACAAATTTGGCGGTGACTGTGTTACATATGAAGGTGTCGGCACACAGAAAAAGTGGACAAGGCTTGAGAGCTATGGACCTAAATTTGTAGAGAATATTGTTCAGGCTATTGCTCGTGATATTTTAGCTGAGGCAATGATAAGGCTTGATAACGCTAGGTTTGAAATTGTTATGCATTGTCATGATGAAGTTGTGATAGAAGCACCGACAGATACTTCTCTTGAATATATTTGCTCAATTATGGGACAGACACCCGAGTGGGCAAAAGACCGGAGCCCGGCTGGCAACTTATTACTTCGTGCTGACGGGTATGTCTGTGATTTTTATAGAAAGGATTAGAAAAATGAGTATTAATAAATTCAACTCTGAGGGTTACTATGACCCTACTACTTATGAGGCACTCAAAAATATTGCAAAGGAAGAAAAGCAAAAAGTTTATATGCCCATAGTGTTTATTTGTTCACCATTTGCTGGAGATGTTGACTGTAATATATCAAAAGCACAAGGATATAGCCGTTTTGCTATAAGTAAGGGCTACATACCTTTTGCACCGCATTTGTTGTTCCCTCAGTTTTTAAATGATGGTGATGAAAGTCAGCGTAAACTCGGCTTGTTTTGTGGAATGGTACTTATGAGTAAATGCCGTGAAGTATGGGTATTTGGCAAAAACATTACTAAAGGTATGTCGGCAGAAATAAATAAGGCAAAGCAAAAGTCTATTCCTATCAGATATTTTAATGACAGATGTGAGGAGGTCACAGGTGTATGAAAATATCAGTTGCTAACAGCCGTATGGACAAGTCATGGAAGAATACAGAAATATCGTGGGAAAACTTTTGTGCTCGTTGTTCAACAACCATCCGCACCACTGAAACTGTCGAAGAATACAGAAAACTGAAAAAAGGTCAGCAGGACAGTATTAAGGATGTCGGTGGATTTGTTGGGGGTCACTTAAAACAAGGCAGAAGAAAGAACGGTAATGTTTACTGCCGTTCTATTCTTACTCTTGATATGGATTATGGTACTTCTGACATATGGGCGCAGATAAATATGCTCTATGACTTTAAGTGCTGTATATATTCAACACATAAGCACACCCCTGAATACCCAAGACTACGTTTGATTATTCCTCTTTCTCGGGATGTTTCAGAAGATGAGTATCCGGCAGTTGCAAGAGCAGTTGCAAAGGAAATAGGCATTGAACTTTTTGATGATACAACTTACGAACCTGCAAGACTTATGTATTGGCCCTCCACTTCAGCTAATGGAGAATTTGTTTTCAAACAAAAGAACGGGGAGCTTTTAAACCCTGATACCTATCTTGCTGAATATTCAGACTGGAGGGATACATCACTTTATCCCCACTCTTCAAGACAGTCAGAGGTTATAAAGGGTTGTTTGAAAGAGCAGACAGACCCACTCACAAAGGACGGTGTTGTCGGTGCTTTCTGCAGAGCTTATACAATTGAAGATGCAATAGGAACATTTTTATCTGAAATATATGAGCCGTCTGTTATGAATGGTCGCTATGACTATATCCCTGCTGACAGTAGTGCAGGCGTGGTTGTTTATGACGGTAAATTTGCATACAGCCACCATGCAACAGATCCTGCCTGTGGAAAGTTACTCAATGCATTTGACCTTGTAAAGCTACATAAATTCGGTAATTTAGTGGAAAAGGCTTCTTTCAAAGCTATGTCTGAATTTGCGATAGCAGATGAAAAGGTGAAATTTGTATTTGCAGAGGAACGAAAGGCGATAGCTGAAAAGGAATTTACTGAAGATAATTGGGAGATTCAACTTGATGTTGATAAAACGGGTAAGGTTAAAGACACTTTAACTAACATCTGTATTATTCTTCGCAATGACTCAAACCTTCAAGGAATCGTATATAACCAGTTTAAAAATATGCTTGATGTCATAGATGATTTGCCTTGGAAGCAAGTAAAGGCAGGTTGGTCTGATACAGATCTTGCCTGTGCAAAGATGTATTTTGAACGTTGTTATGGTATATGGTCACCAACAAAATTCAAGGATGCACTTCTTGCAGTAACTTCGGCTGAAAGAATTTATCATCCTGTTAAAGACTATTTTTTAAAACTTAGTTGGGACGGCATAAATCGTATTGATACTTTGCTGATTGATTATCTTGGTGCGGAGGATAATCCTTATGTAAGAGCAGTCACAAGAAAAACTTTTGTTGCTGCTGTGGCTCGAATATATCGCCCAGGTACAAAGTTTGATTCTATTCTTGTTTTAAATGGAGAGCAAGGTATGGGTAAGTCCACTCTATTTTCTATCCTCGGAAAGCAGTGGTTTTCAGACTCTCTTTCCATCGCTGATATGAAAGACAAAACTGCTCCTGAAAAACTACAGGGATATTGGATATTAGAAATTAGTGAGCTTAATGGTATGAAAAAGGTTGATGTAGAAACAGTAAAATCCTTTATTACTCGTACTGATGATAAGTTTCGCCAAGCCTATGGTGTGTCGGTTGAAAGCCATCCACGCTCTTGCATAATAGTTGGAACTACTAACAGTGATGGTGGTTTTTTACGTGATATAACAGGAAATCGCAGATTCTGGCCAGTTCGTGTTACAGGTAAAGGTAAATATCATCCTTGGGATTTAACTGAAGTTGATCAGGTATGGGCAGAGGCTATTTATCACTACAACCAAGGGGAAGAACTGTATCTTAAAGCTGATATTGCAGCATTTGCTTATGCTGCCCAGCGTGAAGCACTTGAAACCGATGCTCGTGAAGGTTTGGTTGAGGAATATCTTGATACCTTATTACCAGATGATTGGGACAGGATTGAGCTTTATGAGCGACGCAATTTTCTTGGTGGTATCAGTGATTTTGGTGGCATTGCAAAGAAAGGCACAATTAAGCGTGAGCGCGTTTGTGCTTTGGAGGTTTGGTGCGAGTGCTTTGGTAAGGCTCGTGAGGCTATAAAGAAAAGTGATTCATATGAAATTGAGGGTATTCTTTACAAGCTTGGTGGTTGGCAACGTTATTCTGGAAATGCATCAGGAAAGCTTCGAATCCCATCTTACGGAGTGCAAAAAGCATACATTCGTGTTTCTAATGAGAAACACAAAACTGAGTAAAAATCGTTTCTTGGGGTTTCAAATAATTATTACAGCAACAGCCACCGAAAACATAAAAAGTCCTTTACGGTAGGCAAGTTCAATGATTTGTTTCCTGTGTTTCTCATTTTTATATATTGAGTATGTAAATATATATAAATAAAGAACGGAAACGCATATATACGCGCGTAAGAGTTTTAACCCCATTGGAAACGGCAATTGGAAACATGGAGGGTTTATGCTTGAAAAACATATTGAACAAAAACTTGTAAAGGCAGTAAAAAAGATGGGAGGTCTTTGCCCGAAGTTTGTATCTCCCGGATTTGATGGGGTGCCTGACAGACTTGTGCTTTTATCTGATGGGAAGATAGCATTTATTGAAACAAAAGCACTAAATAAGAAATTAAGGCCTTTGCAAGTAAGACGAAAAAGACAACTGGAGCAGTTAGGCTTTTTGGTTTACTGCATAGATAACATTGAGCAGATTGGAGGTGTGCTCGATGAGATACAATCCGCATAATTATCAAACCTATGCAACCAACTTTATTCTTGAACATTCTATTTCAGCTGTTCTGCTTGATATGGGTTTAGGCAAAAGTGTTATAACCCTTACAGCAATTTTTGACCTTTGCCTTGATAGCTTTGAAGTCTCAAAGGTTCTGGTTATAGCACCACTTCGAGTGGCAAGAGATACTTGGCCTGCTGAAATTGAAAAGTGGGAGCATTTAAAGGATTTGGAATATGCTGTAGCCATTGGTACTGAAACTGAAAGAAAAGTTGCACTTATGCAAAAGGCTAGTGTTTATCTGATAAATCGAGAAAATGTTGATTGGCTGATAAATGAGAGTGGTCTGCCTTTTGATTACGATATGGTTGTCATTGATGAACTTAGTTCTTTTAAGTCATATCAGGCAAAGAGATTTAAAAGTCTTTTAAAAGTTCGTCCGATGGTTAAAAGAATTGTTGGATTGACAGGAACACCAAGCTCAAATGGCTTGATGAATTTGTGGGCAGAGTTTAGACTTCTTGATATGGGCAAACGTCTCGGCAGATTTATTTCCCACTATCGCAAAAACTTTTTCATACCTGACAAACGCAACGGACAGATTGTTTTTTCATACAAGGCAAGAGATGGCGCTGAAGATGAAATCTATCGACTGATTTCAGATATCACAATCAGCATGAGGTCAGCAGATTATATTAAAATGCCTGAATGTGTAATGAATGAAGTAACAGTTTCATTATCAGACAAGGAACGTAAGGTTTATGATACTCTCAAAAAAGACCTTGTTGTGTCACTTAAGGGTGAAGAAATAGATGCCGTGAACGCTGCGTGCCTTTCAAACAAGCTGTGTCAGATGGCAAACGGAGCAGTTTATACTGAGGACAAGAAAGTCGTTGATATACATAGCAGAAAGCTTGATGCACTCGAGGACTTGATAGAATCAGCAAACGGCAAACCAGTTCTGATTGCATACTGGTTTAAACATGATTTTGAAAGAATAAACACACGCTTTGATGTCCGAGAGATTAAATCCTCAGCTGATATATCTGATTGGAACAATGGTAAAATCCCCGTTGCAGTTATTCACCCAGCAAGTGCAGGACACGGACTTAATCTTCAGACTGGTGGCTCAACACTTATATGGTTTGGACTTACTTGGAGTTTGGAACTGTATCAGCAAACCAATGCGAGACTTTATCGTCAAGGGCAAAAAGACACAGTTATCATTCATCATATCATTGCAAAGGACACGATTGATGAAAATATTATATCAGCACTCAAAAAGAAAGAAAAAATGCAGGATGATTTAATCAACGCAGTTAAAGCAAGGATGGAGGATTAAATGACTAAGAAAGAATTATCACAGCTTTATTGGCTTAACCGGGAAATTGAAGAACAGCAGCGCAGACTTGATGAGCTTGAAAGCCTTGCTACTTCCTGCACATCACACATAACAGGAATGCCTCACTCAACAGGAGTTACGGACAAGCTTTCAAAGTATGTTGCAGAAATAGTTGACCTTAAAGGGCTTATAGACCTTAACATAAAAAAGTGTTTTTATGAACTCAACAGACTTAACCGATACATAGAAAGTGTTGAGGATAGCCAGATGAGAATGATTTTATCACTCAGATATATTAATGGTCTTACATGGCAACAGATAGCTTTTTCAATTGGCGAGTATGATGAGCAGTACCCGAGAAAGAAACACAATAAATTTATAGCAAAATGCAAATTGGACGAAAAAGACGAAAAAAATATGATAGAATAACACTATAGAAATATATCTCAAGGACACTTCACCTTAACTGGTGGGTGTCCTTTTTACATACATTGAGGTGGAACAATGCCAACAAAACCAAAGCGCCCTTGCAGAATGAACGGTTGCGGTCGGCTCTGTGATAATGGAGAGCAATACTGTACCGAGCATAAGCAAGAGGCAAACAAAACATACAACAAATATCAGCGTGACCCGAAGTCCAACAAACGCTACGGTCGAACATGGAAACGTATACGCGACAGGTACATCAAAGCACATCCTCTTTGTGAGGAGTGTGTGTTGCAAGGCATGCTTACTCCTGCTGAAGAAGTACACCACATCCTGCCTTTATCAAAAGGCGGTGGCAATGAAACAAGCAACCTCATGGCTCTTTGCAAGTCCTGCCACTCTCGTATCACTGTCCAGATGGGTGACCGATGGTCGAAATCTTAAAAGAGGTTAGTATTATGATTTAGTACCAACCTCTTTTGGGTGGGGGTATAAAAATCTCCAAACCCTTTAAAATAGGACAGCGGCGTAGGGTGCCGTATAAAAAAAGCCAAATTCAAAAAATAATTCAAAAAAATCAAATTCAATGGTGGTGATAATATGGCGAAAGGGGATGGAAGAGGAGGTGCAAGGCAAAATGCAGGCAGACCAAGAAAAGCTTTAAGTGAAGCAATAATTGACGGCACTCGCCCTTCAAGGTTAAAGTCTGTGAAGTTTCAAGGTGAGAATTTAATTGATGAGGATACTCCAACAATTCCCGAGGCTATAGGCTATTTGACTGAGGATCAAAAAGATGGTGAAGAATTACTTGCTAAAAAGTTCTTTGAGGATATTTGGAACTGGCTTGTGGAGAGAAAATGTGAAAAACTATTTGATATAAATTATTTACAGCGTTTTGCAATGCAACAGGCTCGTTATGTTCAGCTTGAAAGGTTAATTTCGAAGCATGGATTTCTTGCAAAATCTTCTTCTGGAGATGCAAGGGATAATCCTCTTGAAGCTATTTTGATGAACCGACTTAAAATATTAAATCAGATGCAGTATGCAATAGAAAACACAGTCAGGGCAAACTGTACTGTTACTTTTACAGGACTGCCAAATACAACAGACCCTATGGAGGCACTTCTAAGTGGTGGGAGGTAAATAATGGTTGAAAAATTTATGGCTTTATGATATTATAAAATAAAGATTATTTATATGATAGTAATAATGAAAAGCTAAATATTAACATTTTGCAGTAATAATTAGAAAGGGATATAACAATGAAGAGCACTGAATTTGTATTAAATGAAGTGGAATTTTTTTTGAACAAGTTAGAAGAAACAAAAGAATTGTTTCCTGACTTTGATTATTATTTGAATGCCTTTATTAGTTCAGCTCGATCGGTATTATGGATTATGAAAAATGAATATGGAAAGATTGAAGGTTGGCAGGAATGGTATGATAATACTGATGTAGATAGTGATAAAAAAATACTTCTTAGTGGTATTGTTGACATGAGAAATCGTTCTCTTAAAAAGAAACCGTTACAAGTTAAGACAGAATTTATTATTGGTGATGCTATAAACAGTTTTAATATCTATGATGAAATGATGCCTTTTGCAGGAAAAAAAATAAATCTTACTATTGAACAAGGAGAGAAAAAACAAGCAAGTAAAATAACCGATGGTAATACATTAACTTTTCATGGTACTATAAATGAAATACACAGCGTGGAAGAATTTAAAAACAAGGATGTTTTAGAAATTTGCCAACAATACTGTGATTGGCTTAAGAAAATTGTTACTACATGTATTGATAAATTCGGATAACATATTTACTTATCATGTGGGATGTGCTTGCGATGATTTCTATATTTCACCTAATATTTATTATGAGCACACCTTACATTAACAACCAAACATTTCAAAGACAATTCTTAACCGAATTGTCTTTTTTCATGCCTAAACGGAGGTAAAATGACCGAACTAACTAATTTCATAAAGCACTTGAAAAAATCAGACCTAACACCACAACAGTTTAAAACTCTGAAAGGTCAGGCTTTGAGTGGCGATATTGTCGGTGCAAGAAAAGGACTATACAAAATTAAAGGAGGAAAACATTCTGAATACAACAGAAAAAATGGAACGCATTCCGATAGACAAGCTTGTTCCTTACATAAATAATTCAAGGACGCATAGCCCCGAGCAACTTAAAAAGCTACAATCAAGCTTGCGAGAATTCGGGTTTGTAAATCCAATTTTGATTGACAGCAAATTTAATATTATTGCAGGGCACGGACGTGTTCTCGCTGCAAAAGCAGAGGGAATGACTGATGTGCCTGGTGTTTTTGTTGACCATTTAACAGATGCACAGAAAAAAGCCTACATCATAGCAGACAACCGTCTTGCTGAAGATGCTGGCTGGGATAATGAGCTATTAAAGCTTGAAATTGAGAACCTGAAAGAGCTTGAATTTGATATTTCAGAGCTTGGCTTTGAGGTTGATGAGATTGATAAGCTTTTAAATTCGGGTGTTGATGTTACAGAAGATAATTTTGACGAGCCTTTGCCTGAAGCGCCGATTACAAAGCAAGGTGATGTGTGGCTTTTGGGCAGACATCGGCTTATATGTGGTGACAGCACAAAAGCTGAAACTTACTCAAAGCTTATGGACGGCAAGAAAGCAAATCTTGTTGTAACAGATCCGCCATATAATGTAGCTTATGAGGGCACTGCCGGAACAATTCAGAATGACAATATGGACGATAAGAAATTTTATGAGTTTCTGCTATCAGCCTACAAAGGAATGTACGAAAATCTTGCTGATGGTGGTAGCATTTATGTTTTCCACGCTGATAGAGAAACTGTAAATTTCAGAATGGCATTTAAAGACGCTGGTTTCTTTTGTCATCAGACTTGTATATGGGTGAAAAATTCACCAGTTTTGGGACGTTGCGATTATCAGTATAACCATGAGCCTGTGCTTGTTGGCTGGAAACCTACTGCTGGGCATAAATTTTATGGTGACAGAAAGCAACGCACCACTTGGAACTTTGACCGCCCAACAAAATCAAAATATCACCCTACAATGAAACCGATATCACTTGTTGCTTATCCGATAACAAACTCCAGTTTGACTAATTCAATTGTTCTTGACCCCTTTGGTGGAAGTGGTTCAACTCTTATAGCTTGTGAGCAGACGGATAGAATTTGCTACACTATTGAACTTGATGAAAAGTACGCTGATGTTATTGTTAAGAGATTTATTGAGCAGGTGGGCAATGCTGATAGTGTGTTTCTTTTGAGAGATGGTGTAAAGATGAGGTATGATGAAATAGAAAAAGACCTAAATTGTTAGTTCAGGTCTTTTATGATTATTTTATCATTCTTGCAATATCCCCTAAATAAGGCAATAGTGCTATTCCGACTTCGACACCTTTATCTGCTATGTATTTTAAAATACCGGGAAGCTTGCATTTTAATTTTGTTGGATTGCTTTTAGCAACTTCCAAAGCAGATATTTTATCTTCAAGTTCTTGTTTATCTGCTTGTCTTAGCACATCTTCTGAAATTCTTGAAATGGCTTCTAATGTTTGTTCAATAGTTATCGTCACATTTGATGTGGCAGTAGCATTTGCAGAATTAGTATTAGTGTTATTAATATTTAGAATCGATTGTTGCAATTTTAGCTTTTCAAGTTCATCGTTCCGTATCTTATCTTCACGTTCTAAATCTGCAAGATGATTAGTTAGTATTTGTTGTAATTTGGATAAGTCTCCTAAAAAATCAACTGGTGTATCAGAACCCCAATGATTATAGTTATCTAATCTATTACAAATAGTTGGAATTTCTTTTTCAAAAACTGCAATTATATCATCTTGTAATATATCAGCTTTTTTGATATCTTTATCTACCAGTATTTTTTCACATTTATTAATATACTCTTGCACAAATTGAGCCTTTGCCATATTAACCACTCCTGTCATTTTGCTTAATTATACTCCAAAATATTACCAAAATCAACATATCATAACCTGCACAAATATCATACGCGCTTTTCTATAGTATATAGCATTAATAAAACTTGATATATACTGCCGGCAGAGTTAATATGTGTATGCAAAATCAAACACACATTAACTTGAGAGGTAGGAAAACAGTATGAAAAATCGCACATTAACAAATACACTTCACAAAACAATCAAGGAGGTCAATATCAATGGATAAGTTTTTTACACAGCAATTCTGTGACCGATGTGGCAAAAGCCTCAAGGGTTCTCGGATTATGAGTATGTTCAATGAGGAATGCATTTGTCTTGAATGCAAGGACAAGGAACGAAAAGACCCCGACTACCAAAAGGCAGTCGAGGCTGATGTTCAGGAAATTAAGCGAGGGAATTATAATTATAAAGGCATTAAAAGTTGATTAAATACCAAGTAAATACCAAGCATCCTTATATTGCATTTCTTCATGCTCATCAATAAATGAAAAGGTGCGCATTTCGGTTTCATTATGTGGTTTATTATTTTTGGCTGGAGTATTCAACCATTTCTCATAGTCTTGATTAACTCTATATGCAAGATATTTACTCGGTACAACATAAAATGATGGTTCATTTCCATTGTTAAGATTAACTAAAACATAATATGAGCTTTGTGAGTAATTGTTTTCAACAGATTTACTCATCTTCCACTTCTTTTGTTTAATATCATCACATGTTTTCACCTGAATACTTGCTAAATTAGAACCTGATTTATCTGAAACTAATAAATCAATAGCTTTCGTGTTTTTAGATGTAAGAGATGCAACAAAACCACGTCTGGTCAGTTCAGCCATAACAAAATATTCTCCTGAAATACCTAATGAACCATATCTATCAGATTTATCGTCTTGTGTCATTGCCATCTTTTCTAGTCGGTTGACTATTTCCTTGAGCAGAATAGGAATAGTGTCATTCTTAAATGCTCTTAAATATGAACTTCCATAACCGCCGGACATATGTTCTTCTCGAGAATAAATAAATAAGTATACAAACATTTCAAAAAGTGTTTTATTACGTATATCTTGTTTGTTTCCTCGTTCGAATTGTTGCCATTCTTCCTTATATAGGTCATATTGTCTGCAAATAAATTTCTTATCAAGTAAATATTTCTCAAGTTTCAAACAAAGTGATAAAATACTGTCTATGTCATCTTTGCTTATTGTACTCATCTCATCATTAAAACAAGACATATCAAAGAATAATTCATTTACGTTTATGTTCATTTGTACACTTCCTATAATTTGTTACTTCAATTATATTAGTTAATTGAACAAATATCAATATATATAATCAGAACTATGTAAATTTATCCATAAAAGTACAATAAATCGTCCTTAAAGAGTGAAGGTTGATGTTCGAGAAATAAGAGCGGGAAATATAATTACAAAGGCATTAGTGAGTAAGAAAAAAACAGGCAAGAGCTTTTTTTAGAAGTTTTTGCCTGTAATAAATTATAGTAGTTCTTTTATTTTATCCCAATCTTCAAGTTGTTTATCATATTTTCTATTTAAGTTACACGACATAGCACCACAATGAAATACTGGGCATACAAACATCTCTATATTTTCATTTTTATAATCAGATTTAAGCTTTAAAAATCCATTATCAACAATATTAGCAAATTTCATATTAAAATAGTTATCATTTAATAAATTATTATTAGCATCAAAAATAGTACCACAATATTTTAAACCGTTAAGTGCTTTTTGCCCTATGGGTATGATTATTTTAGGTTTAATAATGTGTATTAATCGCTTCACAAATAATTCGTTACACCACTGATGCCATTTATCGCTTGTTTTATTGCTTAAACTTCCAGTTTTGTAACATTGCACGGAATTCGTAAAAAATACTTTATCATTAGAAATTGAAATATCAATTCCTAATGACTGCAAAAATAGTTTTTGCAAATTATTATCAGTAATACTATACTCTTTTGACGTTTTATCAGTAGTTAAATATGGCTTCTTATTTCTCCAATAAGTAGCATCTTCCTTGGAGTTAATTCTTCCCCAATCCTGACCGATTACTAATATATCTGCATCAAGATTACCTTGCCAATGTGCCCAAAGATTAATCTCTATTCGATATTCATCGTGAATAAGCTCAATTGTGGTTGATTTGTTTTTAAGTTTGACTTGATCACACTTTTTACAAGTTGCAACATCTTGAACCAATTTCTCATATTCATCTTTTTTATTTATAAAAATAGCCATAAGTATAAGAACCCCATTATTTATATTTAATTGTCATTTTAATTATAACACTATCTTATTTTAATCTCAATAAATCTGTAAAGAGCCTTTGTGGCTCTTTTTCTTTTGCAAAGGAGGCGACAGTTATTCAGAAACTAAACAAGTACAAACCCACACAGTTCAAATCAAAAGACAGTATTTATAGCAAAAATCACGCTGATTATGCTGTTGCCTTTATAGAATCTCTTAAACACACTAAAGGAACTTGGTCTGGAAAGCCGTTTGACCTTATAAATTGGCAGGAACAAATTATTCGAGATGTGTTTGGAACGCTTAAACCCAATGGCTATCGGCAGTTTAACACAGCTTATGTTGAAATACCAAAAAAAATGGGCAAGTCAGAACTTGCGGCGGCTGTGGCACTTTTACTTACTTGTGGTGATAATGAAGAACGTGCCGAGGTTTATGGCTGTGCAGCCGACAGAAACCAAGCGTCCATTGTTTTCAATGTTGCAGCAGATATGGTGCGAATGTGTCCGGCGCTGTCAAAGCGAGTAAAAATTCTTGACTCACAAAAGCGGCTTATTTATCAACCAACTGGCAGTATTTATCAAGTGTTGTCTGCTGATGTTGGAAATAAGCACGGCTTTAATACCCACGGTGTTGTGTTTGATGAGCTGCATACTCAGCCAAACCGCAAGCTATATGATGTTATGACAAAAGGCAGTGGTGATGCAAGAATGCAGCCACTGTATTTTCTTATTACAACAGCCGGTGATAATCAGAACAGTATCTGCTGGGAGGTACATCAAAAGGCACTCGATATTATTGAAGGAAGAAAGCACGACCCGACATTTTATCCTGTAATTTTCGGTGCAGCACAAGAAGATGATTGGACAGACCCAAAGGTGTGGAAGAAAGCTAACCCCTCGCTTGGAATTACTGTTGGAATTGATAAAGTTAAAGCTGCCTGTGAATCAGCAAAGCAAAATCCAGCTGAAGAAAACTCATTCAGACAATTAAGACTCAACCAATGGGTTAAACAAGCTATCCGTTGGATGCCAATGGAGAAGTGGGATAAATGTGCGTTTGTAGTCAATCCAGAAGAACTTGAAGGGAGAGTTTGCTACGGTGGGCTTGACCTTTCAAGCAGTACGGATATTACGGCATTTGTACTTGTTTTTCCTCCACTTGATGAAAATGATAAGTATTATGTCTTGCCTTATTTTTGGATACCGGAGGATAACATTAATTTGCGTGTGCGACGTGACCATGTGAATTATGATATATGGGAACATCAAGGACAGATTTTCACAACTGAGGGTAATGTGGTGCATTACGGATATATTGAGCATTTCATTGAGCAACTTGGCTTAAAATACAATATTCGTGAGATTGCTTTTGACCGTTGGGGAGCAGTTCAAATGGTGCAGAACCTTGAGGGGTTAGGCTTCACTGTTGTTCCATTCGGTCAAGGCTTTAAGGATATGTCACCACCAACAAAAGAGCTTATGAAACTAACTCTTGAAGAAAAAGTTGCACATGGTGGCCACCCAGTTTTGCGTTGGATGATGGATAACATCTTCATTCGAACTGATCCAGCCGGAAACGTAAAACCCGACAAAGAAAAAAGCACCGAAAAAATCGACGGTGCAGTGGCAACTATTATGGCATTGGATAGGGCGATAAGGTGCGGTGGAAATACTGGTGGAAGTATTTATGACGAAAGAGGGATATTGGTGTTGTAAATTTAGGAAGATTGTGGTATTATTATGTTAAATAATGCATGAAAGGGTAAAAAGTATGATAACAAATACAGAATATGATCAGCGACTACATGAAACCATTAAAAAACTATTAGATTGCAAATACGGGAGAAAAAAGCAATTTAGTTTATTTCCAAATAAAAAGTATTCATTAGGTGGAATGATTAATGAAGAACAGTATAATAATGAGCAAGAGAAAATTTTGGTGATATTGAAAGAAGCTAATGATTCTAATGCGAATTCAATAAAAAATTATGTAAATGAAATAATAATCGGAAATGAAAAGATTATTCGTACATGGAGAAATATTGCTCGTTGGGTAATTGCAATAAAAACTTATGGTACATATGAATTTAAAGAAATAGATGATAGTAAAATTATTGAGTCTTTGAAAGAGATTGCTGTAACTAATATAAATAAAAGTGGTGCTAGTTCAAGAACTAATATGTCATTATTAAGGAGCAAATCTTTAATTCAAAGTGAGGTAATATTAAATGAAATAGACGTTTTAAAACCTACAAAAATTTTATGTGGAAATACATATCAGATTATTTGTGAGATTATAGGTAAGAAAGAGGAAAAAGAACGTGACTGTTGTATTTATAATGACATCATATTCATTAATATGTGTCACCCACAAGCAATGATAAAAGATATTGAAATGTATAGTAAAATTTGTAGTATAGTTAAAAATAACAAATGTTTGAGCACCTATAAGTAGGTGCTTTTTTGCACCATTTTTTAAGGAGGTCAACCTATGAACCCACTAAAAAATCTATTCCACTCAAGAGATAAACCTCAAAATGCTTTAAATAACAACCGTTATAGCTTTTTCTTTGGTTCAACCACCAGTGGAAAAACCGTCAACGAGCGTACAGCAATGCAAACCACAGCAGTTTATTCTTGTGTGAGAATACTTGCTGAAACCATAGCAAGCCTGCCACTTCAGCTTTATGAATACACCGATACTGGCAAAGAAAAATCAACCGCCCATCCGTTATATAATCTGCTCCATAACGAGCCAAACCCCGAGATGACTTCATTTGTGTTCCGAGAAACACTCATGAGTCATCTTTTATTATGGGGAAACGCTTATGCTCAGATTATCCGTGATGGCAGAGGTCAGGTTGTTTCCTTGTATCCACTTCTACCCGATAAAATGACGGTGGACAGAACTTTAAGTGGCGAGATTTATTATCAATATCAAACTGAAAAAGGCGAGGTCATTCTTCGAAAAGAAGAAGTTTTGCACATTCCCGGTCTTGGTTTTGATGGATTGGTTGGCTATTCACCTATCGCAATGGCGAAAAATGCGATCGGAATGGCAATTGCAACTGAAGAATATGGTGCAAGCTTTTTCTCAAACGGAGCAAATCCCGGCGGAGTTTTAGAGCATCCCGGAGTTGTAAAAGACCCAAAACGTGTGCGTGAAAGTTGGAATGCTGTTTATCAAGGGAGTTCCAATGCGCATAGGGTTGCAGTTTTGGAAGAGGGAATGAAGTTTCAGCCTATAGGAATCCCACCAGAACAGGCACAATTTTTAGAAACAAGAAAGTTTCAAATAAATGAAATAGCTCGAATTTTCAGAATACCACCTCATATGGTCGGTGATCTTGAAAAGTCGAGCTTTTCTAATATTGAGCAACAGAGCCTTGAGTATGTCAAATACACACTCGATCCTTGGGTTGTTAGGTGGGAGCAGGCAATGCAAAAGGCTCTGCTTTCACAATCTGAAAAGCAACAGTTCTTTATAAAATTTAACGTTGATGGACTTTTAAGGGGCGACTATGCCTCGAGAATGGCAGGTTATGCAACAGGCAGACAGAACGGTTGGCTTTCAGCTAACGATATTCGTGAGCTTGAAAACTTAAATCGTATTCCAACAGAAATTGGTGGAGATTTGTATCTTGTAAATGGTGCTATGACAAAGCTTGAAGATGCAGGAATTTTCACAAATACAACAAATAATGGGACGGAGGAAGATACTATTGGCAATAAAAAAGCAGGAACAAAAACTAGATAACGCACAAAAAGCTGTGTGCGAAAAGAGTCCAGCGTCACGCTGGTGGAATTGGGTTGAGGAAGATAATTCACGAACTCTATTCTTAAACGGAGCAATAGCTGAAGAAAGCTGGTACGATGATGAAGTTACCCCTAAACAGTTTAAAAGCGAACTGTTTTCAATAGAAGGTGACATCACGATTTGGATTAACTCACCCGGTGGAGATTGCATAGCAGCAGCTCAGATTTACAATATGCTGATGGATTACAAGGGACAAGTAACTGTGAAAATTGACGGCATTGCTGCAAGTGCTGCGTCAGTTATTGCAATGGCTGGCACTAAAGTTTTGATGTCACCCACAAGTTTGTTGATGATTCACAACCCTTTAACTGTCGCAATCGGTGACAGCGAGGAAATGCAAAAAGCCATCTCAATGCTTGATGAAGTCAAGGAAAGTATTATCAACGCTTATGAGATTAAAACTTCACTTCCACGTGCAAAGCTCTCAAAATTAATGGACGCAGAAACGTGGCTTAATGCTAATAAAGCTTTAGAACTCGGGTTTGCAGATGATATTATGTTTAAAGACAAGTCTTCGGAAAATCAGACAGCCACACAAAATAGCTTCACTTTTAGCAGACGTGTCGTTACAAATTCATTGCTTGATAAGATTATACCAAAGCAAAAACCAACAGGCATACCAATAGAAAATCTCGATAAGAGATTACAACTTTTGAAATAACGGAGGAACATTTATGAACAAAATTTTAGAACTTAGGGAAAAACGAGCAAAAGCGTGGGAGGCTACAAAGGCTTTTCTTGACACCAAAAGAGGTACAGACGGACTTATTTCTGCAGAGGACACAGCTATATACGATAAAATGGAGGCTGATGTTGTTAATTTAGGCAAGGAAATTGACCGTTTAGAAAGACAGCAATCACTTGATTTTGAACTTTCAAAACCTTTAAATTCGCCACTTACAAGCAAGCCAACGGTTACTGGGGATACAAAAACAGGGCGTAGTTCTGACGAATACAAGTCAGCATTTTGGAAAGCTATGAGAAGTAAAAATCATTATGATTTGCAGAATGCACTTCAGATTGGTTCTGATTCTGAGGGCGGATATTTAGTTCCAGACGAGTTCGAAAGAACGCTTATTCAAGCTCTTGAAGAAGAAAATGTGTTCAGAAAGCTTGCAAAAATAATCACTACCTCAACAGGAGATAAGAAAATTCCCGTTGTGGTTACAAAAGGCACTGCTTCTTGGATTGATGAGGAGGGCGCTATTCCAGAAAGTGATGACAGCTTTGGACAGGTTTCAATCGGTGCATACAAGCTTGCAACTATGATTAAGGTTTCAGATGAACTTCTAAATGATAATGTTTTCAACCTTGAAAGCTATATTGCGAAAGAGTTTGCAAGACGTATCGGCACAAAAGAGGAAGAGGCATTTTTTATCGGTGATGGCACAGGAAAGCCTACTGGAATTTTCAACGCAACAGGTGGTGCAGAGGTTGGCGTAACTGCTGCAAGTGCAACAGCTATAACTCTTGACGATGTTATGGACTTATTCTTCAGCTTGAAATCTCCATACAGAAAAAATGCTACTTTTGTGATGAATGATGCAACTGTCAAAGCAATTAGAAAGCTAAAAGACGGCAACGGCAACTACATTTGGCAACCATCAATCGTTGCTGGCACTCCAGATACAATTTTAACAAGACCAGTTTTGACATCTTCATTTGTGCCAACAATCGCATCTGCTGCAAAATCAATCGCATTCGGTGATTTTAGTTATTACTGGGTTGCAGACCGTCAAGGCAGAGCATTTAAGAGATTAAATGAACTTTATGCTGCAACAGGTCAAGTTGGTTTTGTTGCTACACAAAGAGTTGATGGAAAGCTTATCTTGCCTGAAGCAATCAAGACTTTACAGCAAAAGGTTTAGCAGTATGACTTTACTTGAAAAGGTAAAAGCGAACCTAATACTTGAGCATAGCGAGGACGATGCACTTATCCAAAATTACATCACAGCCGCAACAGCTTATGCTGAAAGTTATCAAAAGAAATCCGAGGGATTTTATACAGAAAATACAATGCACCCGACCACCGAGCAGGCAGTAATAATGCTATCAAGCCATTTCTATGAAAGTAGAGATGGCTCTACTGCTGGGTTTTTCTCTGATAATGTGCAAGCGAGCGAGCAAGTCTGGAATGTTGTAAATATGCTTTTAAGGCTGAATAAGGAGTGGTTAATATAAGTTTTGGGAAATTAAATACAAGAATTGATATAATCTCCACAGAGCCTTTTAAGGATAGCGAGGGGTTTGTGACAACTGGAGATAATATTGTCGCAAGTGTCAGAGCATATTTTGAGCAGAAAAACTCAACTGAAAAGTGGCTTAATATGTCGCAGAATAATTCTGTTAATGCACTATTCAGACTTCGTAACATACCAAATATTGAAATAACCAACAAGCATATTATTTTGTGTGATGGTAAGCGTTACAACATTTATTCGGTTGAAAATGTGAAAAATCGAGGAATGTATCTTGAGATATTGGGCGTTAGTGTTGATGGCTAGATGCGATTTTAATATGCCGGAGGATTTTCTCTTAAAGGTATCTCGTCTTGCTGAAAAAACTGATGAAATCGTTCCAAAGGTGCTTGAGGCTGGTGGCGAGGTTGTTCTAGCAAAAGTAAAAAGCAATCTGCAATCGGTGATTGGCGCAAACACAAAAATAGAAAGTAGGTCTACTGGACAGCTTGTTTCTGCTCTTGGGGTTACTCCTGCAAATCAAGATAATAACGGAAATTTTAATGTTAAGATTGGATTTGATGAACCAAGAAACGCTGGAGAAAGCAATGCCAAAATAGCAAACATTCTTGAATATGGGAAAAGTGGTCAACCAGCTAAGCCATTTTTAAAGCCTGCAAAAACGCAAAGCAAAGTATCTTGTATTGAGGCTATGAAAAGCAAGCTAGAAAGTGAGATAGATAATCTATGAGCATTTTATCTGAACTTAATACTCTTATAGAAACAACTAATATTCCTGTTGAAACGGGTGTATTCAGTGGAGTTCCTCCTGATGAATACATTGTAATTACTCCGCTTGTTGACACATTTTCAGTTTTTGGGGATAACACTCCTCTGCTTGAGGTTCAAGAAGTGAGGCTATCACTTTTTAGCAAAAATAATTATACACAAAGAAAAAATCAGCTTGTAAAGCTTTTATTACAGGCTGATTTTACTATTACCGAACGGCGCTATGTTGGGCATGAAAATGATACTGGTTATCACAATTATGCGATTGATATAGCTAAAGAAATTTATAATTTAAACCAAGATTTGACGCAGGAATAGAACTAAAAATTCAAACACTATAAGTGTGCAAAATGGGTCCAGCGTCACGCTGGCGGAATGGAGGAAAATTAATGGCACAAATAGGGCTAAAATATTTAATTTGCTCGGAGCTTACTGAGACAGAAACTGTTGCAACCTACGATGTTGGAATGGTTATGTCAAAGGCAATCAAGGCTGATATTTCTATTGAAATCAACGAGGGCAAACTATATGCCAATGATATGTTGGTTGAAAATATTAAGGAATTCAAGTCGGGCAAGGTTTCACTGAATGGTGACCATTTAAGCTACGAAGTGCTTGCCTTAATTTTAGGGCATACGCTTTCAACGCTTACACCCGGAACGGAACAAAAGCTTGTTGCAAAAGGTGATGATGATGGAAAGTGCGTTGGGGTAGGCTTTTATGCGACTACTATTAAAAATGGTGCTCGAAAGTATCGGGCAATCTGGCTTACAAAAGTTAAGTTTGGAATTCCAAATGAAAGCCTTGAAACTAAGGGCGATGCAATTAATTTTCAGACACCAACAGTTGAGGGAACAATCCTCACTGATATTTTGGGCGTTTGGAAAGAGGAAGCTACCTTTGACACAGAGGCAAAGGCTATTGCTTGGCTTGATGACCTTGCAAATATTGGAGGTGTAGGATAATGAATAATGACAGATGCTCACAAATTTCAATTGGTGGAACAGAATACATTCTTGTTTTAACCACAAAAGCCACAAAGGAAATAGCTAAACGTTATGGAGGGCTTTCAAACCTCGGTGACAAGCTGATGAAGTCTGAAAATTTTGAAATGGCGCTTGATGAGATTGTCTGGCTTTTAACGCTCCTTGCAAACCAGTCTATCCTTATATATAACCTGCAAAACAAGGACAAAAAAGAGTTGTTAACAGAAGAAATAGTCGAACTTTTGACTTCTCCACTTGACCTTGCTGATTACAAAATTGCAATAACTGAGGCTATGTTTAAAGGCACAAAGAGAAATATTGAGTCGGAGGAAGAATCCTCAAAAAACACACAAGTCGGGTAGAGGATGATGAACTCTTTACCCGACTGATTTATTATGGAACTGCTCAATTAAATCTTTCTGAATTTGAAGTGTGGTTAATGCCAATTGGAAAGTTGCTTGATTTGTGGGAATGCCATAAGCAATTTATAGGGGTTGAAAAGGCGAAACGTGAGTGGAATATTGATGAGGTTGTGCCAAGCAATGTGTAATGGTTGACTTTTCCTAAAAGAAATAGTAGTATATCTTATATAAGCCAAGATATAGAGGTGTAGCTTGTGAAATACTTTCGTTTAGCAAAAGATTGCGTTGGGACATGCTATCATGAATTTTACAGGGGAAAATGGGACAATAAAACATACTGGAATAAAACATCTTTATTTTTGCATGAAGATATTTTCACTGAGCTAGAGCTTTTTAAGGCTTTTAATGAATGTAATGAAGATTATGATCCGTATGGAATTACAGAAATAAATCGAGCACAATGGGAAAAGGTGTTGTCTTATTCGGAGAAATTAAGTATAGAGGCAAAAGCAGTACTTAATGAAATTAAGCCGTGGATAAATAAAGTTTTGCAAGAATATGGAATGTTTACAATTCTGGGTATATAATGCATAATGTATATTTTGACTGGAGGATTAATAGTGAATATTGATTTAGTTTGGCAACGTATAATTGATTGTGAAGGACAAGAATTTACTCAAATTAGAGGGAAAAAATTTGCTTATGAGGTGAGAGGTTCTTCAATTATTTTAAGTACAACAAACCGAAGTATTTCTAAAACAGAAATAGAAAAAGCTTTACTATTTGTTCCTCTCGAAAATACCATACCAGTTCAACATTTACAAGCCCCATCATACATTTATTCAATTTTAATGGATACAAAAATAAGAAATAATCTTTGGTAAATAGCATTTTATAAGACATTCTCATTCGTGAGAGTGTCTTTTCTTATGCCCAAAAGCAAGGAGGTAACCCACCATGCCCGACAATTCAGTCTTTCAAAGCTAAAATGTGAGTTAAGTATTGAAAAGGTTGTGCAAAATAATTATTGTTGCAATTTTATCATAATTATGATAAAATATAGCTATAATAATTAAGGGGTGATAATATGCCTGATATAAGACCTGTTTCAGAATTAAGAAATAATTTTTCAGATATTTCAAGGCTTGTGCATGAAAACAATTCGCCTGTATTTCTGACAAAGAACGGTTATGGTGATATGGTTGTAATGAGTGTTGAAGCTTATGAAAAATTAGTGTCTGATAACTTTATTAACCAAAAACTACTCAAGGCATCTGCGGAATCGAAAGAAACAGATGTTAGATATTCTTTTGATGAAGTTTCAAGTGAAATGAGGAAACAACTCAGTGAAAGAATATAGAATTGTAATGTTGCATTGTGCAAAAGAAGATTTGTCAGAAATGATAGATTATCTTGCTAAGTATTATCCAAGCACTGCACTTAAGCAATATGACAGAATAATTGAGAAAATTAAAAATCTAGAAAAACATCCTTTTATGTATGAAGAATATAAAACCTCAATTTCGGATTTAATATACAGAAAACTAACTGTTGATAATTACCTTGTTTTTTATACAGTAAATGAAAATACAGTTGAAATACACGCAATTATTAATGGCAAGACAAATTTCAATATATAAATTTTTAAGACATCCTCATTCGTGAGGGTGTCTTTTCTTATACCCAAAAGCAAGGAGGTGACCCACCATGCCCGACAATTTCGGCTTAAAAATCGGCATAGAAGGCGAAAAAGAATTTAAAAATGCCCTTAAAGATATCAACCAATCTTTTAAAGTTTTAGGCTCTGAAATGCAACTCGTAACAAGCCAGTTCGATAAAAATGATAATTCAATACAGGGATTAACAGCAAGAAATGAAGTGCTAAATAAGTCCATTGACACACAAAAAGATAAGATTTCAACACTCCAAAAAGCACTTGAAAATGCAAGTAAGTCTTTTGGTGAAAATGATAAACGTACGCAAAACTGGCAAATACAGCTTAATAAAGCACAAGCAGAACTCAATGGAATGGAACGTGAACTAAAAGGTAACAACAATGCCCTTGAGAAAACAACAAATGAGTTTAACAGTGCTGAAAATGAGAGCGAACAATTTAATAAAGCTTTGAAAAAAACTGCTGATACGGCTGATAAGTCGGACGGCAGTTTTTCTAAATTGGGTGGTGCTCTTGGTAAAATCAGTGTTGGTTTTGCTGCCGGAGTGGCCGCAATCGGTGCTGCCGCCGTTTCTGCAGGAAAATCACTTGTTAATATGACAGTTAGTGCTTCCGAGTACGCTGATGAGATTTTAACTCAATCAACTGTAACTGGAATGTCAACACAAAGCTTGCAGGCATATAAATATGCGGCAGAATTAATAGACACACCATTAGAAACTGTAACTTCAACCATGTCCAAAAATATTAAAAGTATGGCGAGTGCAAAAGATGGCTCTAAAGCAACTGCTGAGGCATATAAAAAGTTGGGAATTACGGTAACTGATGCTCATGGCAATCTAAAAGACGGTGAAAGTGTTTACTGGCAAGCCATAGATGCTCTCGGAAAAATATCAAACGAAACCGAACGTGATGCTCTTGCAATGCAGATTTTCGGTAAGTCAGCTAGAGAATTAAATCCACTCATTGCTCAAGGCTCGGCTGGTATGGCAAAGCTTACAGATGAAGCAAAACGTATGGGCGCTGTTATGAGTGATGATACGCTTAATAGCCTCGGGAAATTTGATGATAGTGTTCAAAGGCTGAAACAAGGAAGCGAAGCGGCAAAACGTGTGCTTGGAACTGTGCTTTTACCTCAACTTCAGACCCTTGCAGATGATGGAGTTTCACTTCTTGGCGATTTCACAAGTGGACTTGCTGCAGCTGGTGGGGACTTTAACAAAATTAGTGAAGTTATTGGAAAAGCAGTCGGTGGAATAGCCAATATGGTTATGGAAAACCTCCCTAAATTAGTTCAGGTTGGAATGAAAATTGTTAGTGCAATTGGCGGTGCGATAATTGATAACCTTCCTCTTATAATCGACAGTGCAGTTTCAATAGTTATGACACTTTTGCAAGGCTTGATTTCAGCACTTCCTCAAATAACAGAAGGCGCTCTGCAACTGGTTATGGCATTGCTTAATGGTATAATTGAAAATCTTCCAGCACTGGTTGAAGCAGCAATTCAAATGGTTATAACCCTCGCATTAGGAATAGCTGATGCCTTACCTGAACTGATACCAGCTATTATTGAGGCAATTATCCTTATTGTAGAAGTCTTACTGAATAATATGGATAAAATCCTTGATGCTGCCTTCAAAATAATTGAAGGACTGACTCAGGGACTTTTAAATGCCCTACCAAAGCTGATTGAAGCCTTGCCTCAAATAATTACAACAATTATTAACTTCATAACCAACAATCTCCCGTTAATTATTGAAATGGGTATAAAGCTCACAGTTCAGCTTGCAGCGGGTTTGATACATGCAATTCCTCAGCTTGTAGCAAGTATCCCACAGATTATCTCAGCACTACTCACAGGACTGGGCTCTGCCGTTGCTTCGGTAACACAAATCGGAGTTGACATAGTTAAAGGCTTGTGGGAGGGTATAAAATCAATGGGTAGTTGGATTGGTGATAAGGTTTCAGGCTTTTTCGGTGGAATTGTAGACGGAGCAAAAGATTTTCTCGGAATACACTCACCATCTACTGTTTTTGCCGGGATCGGTGAAAATATGGGAGCTGGGCTTGGTGTAGGTTTCACCGATGCCATGAACGGAGTTGAAAGGGATATGAAAAATGCAATCCCTACAAACTTTGATGTAAATGCAAATGTAACTGGTGCTGGCAAAAACTTAAATACTATCAATCATACAGGTGTTATTCGTGTTGAGGGAGTTAATGATAGTGGAGTTCTTTCTGGAATTGTTGATATTATCATCGGAGAACTTCGAAAGGAAGTGCGTGTATAGTGGCTGTTCTTTTAAATATGGATACAAATGAAGAAATTACGCCGTATATCAGCATTTCAACCAAACAAGATGTAACAAAAACAATTCAGAAAACTCTTGATGGAGCAACTCACATTCAAAGAATAGGTCAACCAAACATTAGCTATGAAATTACAGCCTATGTTGATGAACAAGGTATGCAAAAGCTGATGTTTGCAGAAGATAAGGCATCACTTTTAAAGGTTGAACTTGAAAAAGGTGTGTTTTGGGGGAGGATTACAACTCTTAAAGACTTTGATAATGTCACGAGAAATTACTACAAAACTGTCATTACACTTGCCCAGGAGAAAGACGAATGAGATATTTACCACAGGAATTAAAGAATAAGCTATTACAGAACATTCAGGCTGACAGCACAAATTCAAAGCCGAATTTAAGGCTCATTGCAACTCAGGCAAGCTGTAACACCTTAATTTCAGAAGATATACATAAGGATATTCCTGCAAACTTCGGTGATGTTGCAATCCGTCAGATTGAGGGGGAGAATACTCCTTCTGTTGCGTATGCAATCTGTATTGACAATGGAATATCAAATATTTATAGGCGGGACTTTCCCACGGATTTAGAAAAGCCTTGGGTCAAACAATGGTTGCTCGGGAATGCAAAAGAAGTCGCTATCGAATATAACGGTGAATGGTGTCTGGACGAAAAGAAAAAATGGTACTACCTCAGAACCGAGGAGTACCCGTTTGTTTTTTATATTGACAACAGCAATAATCTTTTTGTACAGCATTGGTATGACAGTACAACAAAAACTCAGCTTGCGGCTGGTGTTTCACAGATTTCAGCTTGTCGAGGTTGGCAGTCACACGATGATGTATCACTCGACCAAGGACTGATAATCGGATATATAAAATCAGGAAAAGTGTATTATAGAGCATTCTGCAATAATATATGGGAAACTGAAAGAGAGGTCACGCCACTTGGGATTGGCAACACCTCTCTTTGTGTTTTTCGTACAAATGATTTCAGAGTGGGGTTCATTACAGAAAACAATGGAGAGATAACCTACACACTTTCAAAACGCACCTATGCCGGACAGAGTGTGCGACCTGAAACCGCCTATGCTGAGGTCAATAAGTGTGAGATAAAATATATTCCCATTAAATATCTGTATGCTTATGTTCAGGACGAAACACTTGTCACAGATACTCCAACAAGTAACTGTGTTATTGAATATTACAAGGAAAGGCCAGCACTTGAAGTTATTTTAACCAAAAGAACAGACAGTGTAAGCTATGAGGCAACATTCAGTTATCCTCTTGTAGATAAAGGCTTTAAAGGTCTTACTATTACACCGCAGACGGAGATTACAGATATTGCTGTGAGTGGCAACAAGATGTCTTTTAAAACAATAGATGCGCTGTCAAAGAATATTGCTGTGGAAGTTACAGTTCTGGGTTCAAGTGGACTATTCTTCAAGCCACCTGATACGTCGTATCTTTCAGTTTCAGAAACAATAATTCGTTTTTCACCTGAGGCGATCGAGGCCGATAATGAAACTGTAATTTCAAGCTTAATTATCAAAACATTTTCAGCAAAACAAGTCATTTATTCAGATAATACATACATAGAAGATTTTAATTTGAGAACAAATATTGAATGCACATTATCAGCAATTAAGGTTGGAGAACAACCAGTCTAGAAAGGGTGATTTTAATTACAATAAAACCAATAATCCACAACCGTTTTGACATTGAGGTCAGGGATAGTAAAACCAATGAGTTAAAGCAGAGTGCTGTTTCATACAATATTATTCTTGATAAGTTTTTCTACAAGCTTATATACAAGCAGAGTAAGTTCACTTGCATTCATGTAGGAACTGGAACAGGCACACCAACAATTGAGCGAACTCAGCTATTTACTTTTTTAGGAGCAAAGTCAACTACAGTTGTTGAAACAAAAAAAGCGTATCCTCTGAGTTATATAAAGAGGTCAATTGTTCTTTCACCTGCTGACTATGTCGGTGCGAAAATAACTGAAGTCGGTCTTGCCGGTAGCACATATACAACAGATTTAGTCACTCACTCAATGCTTAAGGACAGTGAGGGCAATCAGATAGCCATTGAAAAAACTGACACAGATGTTATTACAATTTACTCTACCTTTTATCTTACAATAAGTCAGAATGATGAAAGCTATGTTCTCCCCACACCCGAAAATAGTCATATAATTTCTGGTGTTCTTGAGGATACTTATCAGAATGCAAGTGTTGTTTTAGGAGCACTTAATTCTATTAAAACAGCTGATGACCTGACTAAAACGGCTGTTTTAGCAAAGACAAATCTGTATGTCAATGGTGATAACGTCAATAAGAAGTGGACTATATCTAATGTCCGTTTTAACTATAACGAGGCAAACGGAAATCTAATAAATGCAATAGGCTCACCAAATTATGCTGCGTGGAAATTACCCAACGCAGATATTTTCCCTGAGGTTGCGTTATCCAATATTCCTGTTGGCACGGGTGATGGTGAAACTGTCGAGTTTAATTGTCCTATACCGAAGATAGTGGAAAACTCTGAAGTGATAAGAGTTAATGGAGTTACCAAGCAAAGAAATATTGACTACACAATTGATTATGATAACAACTCAGCTCAATATCCACAGATGTTTTTATCATCAGATGAAAGTAACTTTGAGAGAATAGGAGTTCGAACCTCTCCGTATAGTAAATCAGACATTTTCGGCTGGAGAATTTCACAGGTATATGACGGAAAGGCTTTTGACTCAAGCAAGCCGATAGTACTTGATTTTAAAGAACCTGTTACAGTAAACACCTTTAAGATAATAGAAAAATCACTTGCTTACTGGTCGGGTTCAGGAAGTATGTCTGTTAAGCTTGAATACTCTGATGACAATGCAAGCTGGCAGACAATATACAATCATACTTTCAGTTCTATTTATGAAATATCTTGCAACGAAACCTTTGATCCGGTTACAGCAAGATACTTCAGGCTATCTACAAACAGCTTATATACTCTTTACACAAACACGATACCAAATGTTCTGCTTGGATATTGCACTCCCGGACTTGTTTTCACAATCCCACCCCCTGACGGAGCAAGTATTGAAATGGAATGCAAAATAGATAGGCCAATGAAGAATGAAAACTGGGTGCTTGACTTCGGTTTTTCTGTTCAGTTTGAGCGAGGCTAACATGATACTTGAATTTGAAAATACAGAAAACCTTGGGATGGGTTCTTTTCCTCAGGTTCTGCACATGATGGACAACGGATTCAGGGTTATATATTTAAATAGTAGCAATGATGTTTGTGGGAAGGTTGCTTTCCCTGAACTGGGGCTTTATGATAATCTCTTATGGAAAGAAAAGGGGCGAATGTCACCTGATGATAATGTTTCATTCCCTCAGCTTAAAAAGGTCGCTCATTATGGCGGGTATGGTTTCTGGAGCAGTGATAATAACCACAAGTTTGTTATGTATATGTTACCGACAGATATTTCTCATACTGTACTTGACGGGAGCATTACGCTTTCAAAGGATACGCCTGTAACTTCTGCAAGCTTTAGTTTTCAGAATATAAACGGATATTTGCTTAAACGTGGACGCTCCATAGTTGCTCCAAATGCAAAGCTTGAAGTTTACATATCCCTTGGTGACAGTGAGGAAGTACTGCTTGGCATATTTTTCATTGACAGAGTTTCAACATCTATTCCTAAGAATGAATTATCAGTAAGTGCAAGAAATTCAATCGGCAAGCTTTTAAAGGAACAGACATTCGACGAGAATAACAGTTTTAATAAAGGTAGCTTACAGCTCAATCTGGAGGAGATATTAAGACTTGCAGAAATTCAAGATTTCTTTGTCGGTGACAGTGGCAAGGTGTGGAGCTTGTCTTTTGAGCCACAGACTACACTCTTAGATGGAATAACAGAAGTAATAAAGCTTTTGAATAACTGGAAGATAGCTGAAAATGCTGACGGGGTTGTCGGCATATCAAGAAGTGATGACGCAAGGTTTGATCTTGCATCAACCTATATTTTTGAGCGTGACAAGACTTGTTTTGATTACAGCACAGAATATTCTGACGAGAACACTTACACTAAGCTTTGTGTTTCCTGTAAAGAACCATTAAACAGTATTGTTGTTGATTTACCACCTCACAAGCTATGGGTTACACCGTCACATAAGACCTTGTATGTCACTGTTCCTGATGGGACAAGCCTAGAGGAACTTAAAAGTTATGCAAACAATCTTGCAATAAGTATTTCAAATTCTGGCAGAGTTGAAACCTTTGCATCAAAGTTTACTCCACAAATGGTTATCGGTGATGAGATTAAAATGGGTGATGAGATAGTTGGGACAGTAACGAATATCAAACACACGCTTGGGCAGAAAGGCTTCTATACTGAGTTCACTGTTGACAGTTCAGGGCGAAAAGGCAAGCCGTTGCTGAAGGATTATTTGAGTCAGATAACCGGCGGAAAGGGTTCAAGTAAAGTAACAATAAATTAGAAAGAAGGTATTTTATGAAAGAAGTTTGGAATTGGATTCAGATAGTTGTTACGGCTATCGGTGGAGTTATAGGAAGTTTCTTAGGAGCCGGGAGCCCCGGTGGCAGCGTGGATGGCTTTTTGTATGCACTGATTGTATTTGTTATCATTGACTACATAACTGGTGTGATGGTTGGTATTTCACAGAAAAAACTTTCAAGTGAGATAGGTTTTAAGGGTATAGCCAAAAAGGTGCTGATATTTTTGCTTGTCGGGGTTGGAAGTATAATTGATACAAAGATATTAGGAGAAGGCAACGTTGTAAGAACAGCAGTTGTCTTTTTTTATCTCTCAAATGAGGGCATTTCAATTCTTGAGAATGTGTCAGTGATAGGCTTGCCAATACCACAGAAGTTGAAGGATGTGCTTGAACAGCTTAATAAGGAAGAGAAGTAAAAATACCCGACTTTAATTGTCGGGTAAAGGCAATTATTAATGCTTTCCTGTGTTATCTCCAAATATACTACTGATATTTTTTAAATCATTAATTGCATCTTTTATACATGTTTGATCTGTTTCAAACTCAAAGTTAAGTATATTATTAACACTTGGATTTTCTTGAAATTGTCCAATTACTGTTGCATGGCCAAACTTAGTCATCTCAAGAGAAAAAGCAAGGTCATTTTCAAGTAAGTGTTTATAGTTTGCTATCCCGTATAAATTTGCATAACACAAATTTAAAGAAGTTAAAAGATTATATAAAATACCTGTGGATGAGTAGAAATTATTACAATAAACGTGATAACAACCAACACGAATTTCCAAACAACCTTTAACATCATAACCACCTTCATATGATGTTTGACTTGGGAAACCGAATACTTCATCTATTGTAAATTCTATTTTTTCATCATTACCATTTAAACAAAATGCTTTAATAGGTAATTGCATGATATAATCACTCCTTTAATTATTAGTCAATAGTTTGATTATATCAAACAAATATACAAGTGTAAATATTTACATATAAGAAAGGAACAACAAATGAAAATATATTTATCACCAAGTAATCAGCCTTTAAACCGTTATTGTGTTTCCAACACAAATGAAAAGGTTCAGATGGAGGCTATTGCACAAAAAATTAAAACAATATTAGATACAGAATATAAGTGCCAAACTATTATGGCAACGCTTAATTCTGACATAAATGCAAGAGCTGTTGAAGCTAAAAGCAACGGCTGTGATGTGTATCTTGCAATCCATTCAAATGCCGGAAGTCCAACAGCAAGTGGTGCTATCGCAATGTACCACCCAAGCAATGCTCTGTCAAAAACTTTCGCAACAAACATTGTTTCACAGTTGAATGTCGCATGTCCTATAAAATCAAACCGTTCAAGTCCTGTTATTAACGGAATGGTAGCATTTAACGGGCAAGGATATGGAGAAATCAGAATGCCTACACAAAATGGTATGGTGTCCTGCCTTGCAGAAACTGACTTCCACGATAATCCGAACACTGCAAAGTGGATTATTGACAACAAGGATGCAATCGCAAGAGCCTATGTAAACGCAATAGTAAAAACCTTTGGTGTAGCAAAAAAGCAAGCTGCACCGGCACCACAACCAGCTAATATTCCTGCGGGAAAGATATACAGGGTTCAGGTAGGAGCATATTCAGTTAAGGCTAATGCAGATAGTATGCTTGCAAGACTTAAGAAAGCTGGATTTGACGGATACATAAAATACTAATAAATTTCATTTGCCCATTGAGGATTTTTCTTCAGTGGGCAATATTTTTTTAAAATATACCCCGTCAAAATGCACTTGTTTTCTCCCTATATTAAAGGAGTGATGTTATGAATCAATATGAAAAGAATGAAATAGCCAAACTTCAAAATCAAGGGTTAGGCTACAAGAAGATTTCAGATATACTGTCCTTATCTGTGAATACAGTTAAATCCTATTGCTATCGCAATACTGTAAAGTCAAGGCAGGAAAGTAAATGCTGTAAGCAGTGTGGCATCAAAATTTCACAACAACCCACTCGGAAGGAAAAGAAATTCTGTTCAGATAATTGTCGTATGAAATGGTGGAATGCTCACTTTGATAAAATTAACCATCAAGTTGTGAATGAGATTATCTGTCCAAGCTGTGGCAAGCCATTTATATTCTATGGCAACCGTGCACGCAAATACTGCTCTCGTTTATGCTATGGAAAATCAAGGAGGGATAAAAATTAATGAACAAAGATTTTGCAAACCGTTTATTTGCCTATAAGACTACCCTTGCAATCGTAAAAAGCATGATACAACAAGGGATAATTTCAAAGGAAGAGTACCTCATAATTGATACAATTATGCTTAAAAAATACGGTCTAAGTTCGTGTAGCATTTTCCGTTAAAATCGTTGATAATACCCCGTTACAGAGTTAATATGTATACTACCAAAAGCTATATGTAATAGGAAGGAGATTTAAATGGAAAGGGTTGTTCAACAGATCAGTTTCCAAAAGCTAAATGTTGATAGGCTAAAAAAGGTAGCTGCATATGCTCGTGTTTCAAATGGTAAGGACGCTATGCTCCACTCCCTGTCAGCACAAGTTAGTTATTACAGTAACTATATTCAACAGCACAAAGGCTGGCAGTTTGTCGGAGTTTATGTAGATGAGGCTATTACAGGGACAAAGGATAATAGGGCAGAATTTCAACAAATGCTGGATTTATGTAGAAAAGGTGATATTGATTTAATAATAACTAAGTCAATATCAAGGTTTGCAAGAAACACAGTTACACTTCTTGAAACTGTCAGAGAGTTGAAATCAGTGGGTGTTGACGTATATTTTGAGGAACAGAACATTCATACAATAAGTGCTGACGGTGAATTAATGCTTACCATTCTTGCCTCGTACGCACAGGAGGAGAGCCTGTCTGTTTCAGAAAATTGTAAATGGAGAATACGGAATAATTACAAACAGGGAATACCAAATACGTTCAGAATACTGGGATATGATTTTAACAAGGGTAACTTGAAAATAAATCGACAGGAAGCTGAAATCGTAAGTATTATATTTTCAGAATTTTTAAGTGGAATGGGAAGAAATCTTATTGTGAAAAAGCTTGAGTCACTTGGTGTTAAGCCAAAGAATGGTGGGGAATGGGATAGCTCAAAAATAAGAGAAATTCTGACTAATGAAAAATACGTTGGTGATATGGTTTTACAAAAGCATTTTGTTTCAAATCATATTGATAAGAAGAAAAAGGTTAATAACGGTGATCTCCCAAAGTATAAGGTTACTTGTAGTCATCAAGGTATTATTGATAGGGAAGTATTCAATGCTGTTCAGACTGAAATAGAAAGACGTAAAAGTATTTTTTCTGCAAATAAAATAACAACAAATAAGTACAAATATACGGGCAAAATAATCTGTGGGGTTTGTGGAAAGCATTATCGCAGGAAAATTAATAATGCCGGTACAAAGTATGAAAAAGTGGTATGGATTTGCGATACATATAACTCAAAAGGCAAGGCTTTCTGTCAGTCAAAGCAAATACCAGAAGCTATACTTAATACTCTTGTTGGCGAAATTGAATTTAATAATATTACAGTCTTGGCTAATAATAGAGTTAGTATTAAAAATAATAATCAAGTGATTGAAAAGGAGTGGAAATACAAATGAGCAATGAAAGGTTGATAACAGTAATCCCACAAACAATAACGTTAAGAACTAGCACAAACGCTCATTCAGTTTCCCGCAGACATGTGGCAGCATATGCTCGAGTTTCAACCGACAGTGAAGAACAACAGACAAGTTATGCTGCACAGGTCGATTACTATACTAAGTATATAAAAGAAAAGCCTGAATGGGAATTTATTTCAGTTTATACTGATGAGGGTATTTCAGCTGTAAACACCAAACACCGAGAGGGTTTTAACCGTATGATAGCGGATGCTCTTGCTGGAAAGATTGATTTAATTGTTACAAAGTCGGTCAGCCGATTTGCGAGAAATACAGTTGACAGCCTTGTAACAGTTCGAAAGCTCAAGGAAAAAGGCGTTGAGGTTTATTTTGAAAAAGAGAACATTTACACTCTTGATAGTAAAGGTGAGTTGCTTATTACAATTATGAGCTCGCTGGCTCAGGAAGAATCACGCTCTATTTCTGAAAATGTAACCTGGGGTCAGAGAAAACGCTTTGCTGACGGCAAGGTTAGCCTTCCATACAAGAGCTTTCTTGGATATGAACGTGGTGAAGATGGATTGCCACGAATTGTTGAAAAGGAAGCAGAAGTTGTCAGGCAGATATACCGTCTTTTTATGCAAGGCAAAACGCCTAGTAAAATTGCAACAATACTTACAGAACAAAGTATTTCAACACCAACAGGTAAAGAAAAATGGCAAGGAACAACTGTTGAAAGCATCCTTACCAATGAGAAGTATAAAGGGTCTGCATTATTGCAGAAAAAATTCACTGTTGATTTTCTTACTAAAAAGCAAAAAATCAATGAGGGTGAAGTACCACAATATTTTGTTGAGAAAAGCCATAATGCAATTATTGAACCGTTAGAATTTGATATGGTTCAGGCTGAACTTGCAAGACGAAAGGAATTGGGCAAAAGTTATTCTTGTAACAGTATTTTCTCATCAAAGATTGTCTGCGGTGAATGTGGTGAGTTTTACGGTTCTAAGGTTTGGCACAGCAACAGCAAGTACAAGCGTACCATTTGGCAATGCAATAGTAAATTTAAAGGTGATAATAAATGCCACACGCCACATTTATATGAGGACGATATAAAGGCGGAATTTATAAAGGAGTTCAACAAATCAATTAAGAACAAAGAAGAAATACTTGAAAATTGCCGACTTATTCAATCAACCCTTACAGATTGCACTGCAATAGATTTTGAAATTGAAAATTTGCTTTGTGAGATTGATGTTGTCACGGAACTGACAAGAAAGCTTGTTGACGATAACTCTTGCAATATTATAGACCAAAATGATTACATTTCAAAATACGACAGCTATGTAAAACGCTATGAAACTGCTAAGGCAAAGCTTGAAAAGTTACAATCGCAACGTCAACAACGTCTTGCAAAGCATGATTCCATTGGTGCTTTTATGTTTGAGCTGAGTGAACAAGATGAGGTGCTTAACGAGTTCGATGAGAGGCTGTTTGGTATAGTGGTTGAGAGAATTATGGTGAGGGAGAGTGGGTTAGAATTTGAATTTAACTGTTAATATACTCAAACAAATCAATCCATCAATATTATAACGAGGGTTGTGATTTAAAAAATAGTATGTTAACATTTATTAATTATAAATAGCAAAAATAATACAATAAATATAAAATATCTATTGACATTTTTTCTATAAAGTGACATAATTATATACGTTTTGTTAATAGTGACATGTATGAAAGGACAAAAGAGAATGAAAAGAAAATGTGGCTTAAAAATTTTTGCAATGGTTTTAGTTTTGTGTATGGTATTTACACAAACTGCATTTGCATATGAAGGAACGTTTGATTTCTTTAAAAATGACGAGGTTGATAAGGTAGCTTCAGAAGAATTTATCCAACCTGAAAAAGTTGATTTGAATTATAACAATGAATATAAAAAATCGCCTTTATTAAGATTCCCTGTTGTTTCAACTGCTCCTGAAGAGGAATCAGAAGGCAAACTTATTGCGGTTTCACAGTTTTCAAAAATATATAAAACAGATGATAATACATATAAAACTGTGTACACTTCACTTCCATATACATATAAAGATGATAAGGGTGTACAACATGAAATAGATAATACGCTTATAAAAAAAGATAATAGCTTTGTAAATAAGGCAAATAGCTTAAAAGTAAACCTACCAGCTGAAATAACAGATGGTGGGTATATTTCCGTTTCAAATAAAGGAATCGACTTTAGGCTGATACCTGTTGAAGGGGATTATACAAAAGCAGCTGTAAAGAAAAATGCTATTTTGTACAATGACGTTTTTGATGGAATAGATTATCAATATACAGTAAATGAAATTTCCCTTAAAGAGGATATTGTATTAAATAAATATGTTGATAAAAACACTTTTAAATATGCAATAGAGTCAGATAACCTTGAATTTAAGTGCGAAGATAACTTAATCAAAGCATATAAAAAAGGCGAAGCAGACCCAAGTATGATATTAAGCGCTCCTGTTATGAGTGATGCTTCAGGAGCAGTAAGCGAGAAAGTATCAATTTCTCTTGATACTTCTTTTGGTAAAAATATTGTAACAGTAACGGCAGATAAAGATTGGATTGCCGATCCTGCAAGAGCTTTCCCTGTAAGAATAGACCCATCTGTTACCGTTCCAGCAAGTAAAATAAGAGAAGTAACTGTTTGTACAGGCGGTGACGGTAGATATTATGGCAATAGCTATGGTTACGCAGGTTATGTAACAAGAATAGATAATGGAACGACTACTATTCCAGATGCTTTTGATTTAGAAGAAAGCCGAATGATGTTCCAAATTAATGATAATTTCAGTAGTATCCCAGATGATGCAACTATAAAAAAGGCGGAATTAGTTGTTTATCAATATGGGCAGTATAGCAATAATACTGTTTTCGGGGCATACCGAATCTCAGATAGTTGGAATCCAAATACAATTAAATGGGATCAGTCATGTAGATTGAATGCACATTTTCAAAGCAATAGTAATACTAAAACAGGACAACATAGATTTAATGTTCTGGAAGCTGTAAATGGTTGGATTAAAGGATCGTATGTAAACAATGGACTAATGATAAAAGCAATACAAGAAAGCTCCCAATACAAAGGTGGTGCTTTCTATACACCATTATCTTCAGCTACTGGCAGTGGACAAGGCGACTTTACGTCTGATAAGGCTCCGAGATTAGAAATTGAGTGGGCTCCAAAAGGAAATGCTCCAGATATTGGCTTAGATGAAATCAATATCAACATAAATCCAATATCTGAAAGTAATGTTAACGGAAAGCTACAGTTTAAAGGAATATTTGCAGATGGACGCGCAAAACCAGGTTCTTATGTATCATATGACTTAAATGATTCAACAAGGGATTTTGCAAGTTATACATTAGCTGAGGATAATTTAGACTATCCTAATAGCTCAGAGTTTGATCATTCTTTCGGAAATAGTAATAAATATAGATATAATTATTCTAACTGGCAGACAAATCCTTTTACTAATTTTAATTATAATGTTTTATATTATTTTAAAGCTAATGCTCAAAAAGATGGCCTAGTTGGAAAAACTGTTAATAGTGAGAAATTTATAGCGTATAAAGTAAAGAGATTTGATACTATTATTAATATTGCTAATTATTATGGCGTTGATGTTGGAAAGATAATGAGTGATAACAGGGTTCAAGACTGTATGCTCGTTGAAAACAATGTATTATTTATTCGAAACCCTAAAAAGAATGCAACAGTTCCATATAATCCAGCTCCTTTATCTGATAATGATAAGAGGACTATTGATGGGGCTTTAATGGGTCGTGGCCTTCACTGTGAATTTGGTTTTGAACCAATTAACTTAAACACCGGTAACTTCTATCTAACCGCACAAGATGTTACTATTCCTGACTATAATGGTGATTTTTCAATAGAAAGAACATACAACTCAAAGGGTGCAGGATATAACTCAATGTTTGGTAGAGGCTGGGGCTTCACTTATGATGAAAAATTATCAAAGCTTGAGGATGGCAGTTTTGTATACTCAAGAAATGATGGTTCTTCACTAGTTTTTAAACTCGATAGTAATGGTAATTATGTATGTCCTGAAGGATATTACTTGGATTTTTCAAAGACAAAGACAGGTACACAGAAGTATACTTATGGAACTGAAGTAGTAAATATCCCTATATATGAATACACAATTATAGATGCAAACAAAGTCATAAAAACATTTAATACATATGGACAATTAACAAAAGTAACAGATGAAAAAGGTTTTACTACTTCAATTGGTTACGATCAGGAAGGCAATATATCTTCAGTAGTTTCACCTGCTGGAACTACATATACTTTCACTGTTAATTCTCAGGGTAAAATCACATCAATAGGATTGCCAAATGGTAAGTTCCTTAATTATGCATATGATTCAAATGAAAATCTTTCATCTTATTCAGATGCAAATGGTAATTCTTTAACTTATCAGTATGATTCTAAGCACCAGATGACTAGCTGGTGTGATGGTAATAACACAAAGATTATTGATAATAAATATGATACTGAAGGCAGAGTTACAGAACAAAAAGATGCTGAGGGTAATCTGACTAAACTTGAATATTCAAAAGGAATAACAAAAACTACTGATGCCAACGGTAATGTTGTCTCATATTATTATGATAATAATTATAGAACAACAAAAGTTGTCAATGCTGATGGGACTTCCACATCAAAGGAATATGATAGCAATAATAATTTAGCTTCTGAAACAGATGAACTTGGCCATAAAACAAGTTATACATATGATGCAAATGGAAATACACTTTCAATAACAAGATTTGATGGCGATTCAAAAAAATACCAATACAATAGCCTAAATCTATTGACACAGGTAACTGATTATGACGGAAAAATCACTAAATATAATTATGATACAAACGGAAACTTAATTAAGATTATAAATAATGATAATTCTTCTGTATCTTATGTGTATAATAATAAAAATCAGTTAATATCACAAACTGATGCAAACGGAAATACTACTACATACGAGTATACAGGTGCTTTGTGTACATCTTCTGTTAATGCAAAGGGAGAAAAAACTCAGTATCAATATAATGCACATGGTCAATTATGTTCAGTAATTGATTGTAAAGGCAATATAACAAGATATATGTATGATGCTGCAGGTCGTAAAACAGGTCAGCAGAACGCAAACGGTGAGTTTGAGCAATATGTATATAACCAAGGTGGACTTTGTACAGCTATTATTGATCCAAATGGTTACAGGACAGACTTTGAATATACTAAGACTGATAAAATATTAAAAATTATTGACCCTCTTGAAAATGTTTACACTTATACATATGATAAGCTTGGTAATAAATTATCAGAATCTGATCCTGCGGGAAAGACAATAAAATATGAGTATGATTGCAGATCAAGACTCACTAAAACAATTAATGCAGACAGTGGAATAACTGAATATAAATATGATGCTATAGGAAATATAATTAAAACTATTAATCCTGATGGCAGTGCTTCACTATTGTCTTATGATTATAGAAATAATAAGGCATCACAGATAACAGATGCTTTAGGAAATCAAACAAAAATAACATATACCAATACAGGGCTTATTGATAATGTTGAATATGCTGATAAGAGTAAAGAAAATTATTTTTATGATGAGTTGAATCGTCTTAAATCCCTTGTTCAGAAATCAGGATTGACAACTGAATATATTTATGATGCAAATGGAAATATTATCAAAACATCAGATAGTGCTGGAAGAGAAACTATCTTTAAATATGACGTACTAAATAATTTAATTGAAAAACAAAACCCAGATGGTACTGTTTTGAAATATGAGTATGATACTTTTGGAAACCTAGTAAAAGTTACAGATGCTCTTGACAACATTTCTACATATAAATATGATAATGCAAACAGAGTGACTGAATTTACAAATGCAAATGGCATCACTACAAAATATTCTTATGATAAAAATGGTAACATGCTCTCTCAGACAGATGGCAACGGTAATATATCTACATTTACTTATGATGCATTGAATAGACAGGTTCTTTCAACAAATCCATTAAAAGCAACACAGAAAACAACCTACGATGTAAGTGGAAATATTAGTAGTGTTGAGAATGCTTTGGGTATTTTAAATAAGTATGAGTATAATGGTATGGGTCTGCCAACACAGACAACAGACGGTGAAGGCAACGTATATAAGATGTCTTATGATTCTGTTGGAAATAATACAGAAATAATTGCTCCTGATGGTGCAAAAACAGTGATGCAGTATGACAGTAATCAAAGACTAATAAAGAAAAAGCTTGCTTCAGGTTTAGAGACAAGCTATGAATATGATTCCCTTAACAGAGTAATAAAAGAATCAAATAACGCAGGACAGTCAACAAGCTATCAATATGATAATGCCGGTAATTTGATTTCTATGACAGATTCAAAAGATAGAAAAACATCTTATGAGTATGACATCGCTGGAAATCTAATAAAGACTACGAATTATGATGGCAATGTTACTACATATAAATATGATTTAATGGGAAATGTTATTTCAATAACAGACCCTGAAGGCAAGATTACAACGTATAAATATGACAATAACGGTAATCTTCTTTCAAAACATGATGACGAATTACGTGTATGGCAATATACTTATGACAACATAGGTCAGCTGTTAAGTTCAACAGATCCTTTAAAGGAAACTACTCAATATCAGTATGATAATATGGGTAATATCTTAAAGGAAACTAATGCAGCAGATAAATCAATGAGTTATGTATACAATAGCGTTGGTTTGCCAGTTAATATTACAGATAAGAATGGTAATGCAACAAAATATACTTACGATTTATTGGGACGAGTTATTAAGCAACAGGCTGCTGATGGTGGCGTTTCAGAATATCTGTATGATAATAACAGCAGACTTGTAAAATCCAAAGATCCGCTTGAAAATGTAACATCATATAAATATGATACTACAGGAAATATGATATCCACAACCATGCCTAATGGTGGAACATATTCATATGAGTATAATAAAGTCGGACAGCAGACAGCAGAAATAGACCCACTTGGAAACAAAACTCAGTATGCTTATGATATTCTCGGTCAACTGACAAGCAAGACATTGGCAAATGGCGCAGGATATTCTTATGCTTATGATGTGCTAGGAAGAATTACAAAATCCACTGCTCCTGTTAATAAGTCATTGGAATACACATATGATGACAATGGCAATCTTTCAAGTCAGATAGATCAATCAGGAAGAACTGTAAAATATGAATATGATAAAATGCATAGATTGACAGATACAATTAATGCAAAAGGTAATAAAACAGCATATTTATACGATTCACGTGGTAATCTTTCCAGTATTGTTAATCCAAAAGGTGCAAAAGTAAGCTATTCATACGATTTATTAGACAGAATTTCTAAAGAAACCGATCCAATGAAATCGACAACTGAATATAAATATGATGTTGCAGGAAATATTCAGTCAATGACAAAAAACGGTGGTCGTATTACTTCATATACCTATGATGCTAACGGTAATCTTACATCAGCAACAAATCCATTAGGATACGTTAAGAATTATCAGTATGACAGTATGAACCGACTTGTTTCAGAGAGTAATGAGGTTGGAGAAACAACAAAATATAGTTTTGATTATAATGGACAGATAACAAGCGTAACTGATGCTAATGGTTCAGTATCTAAGTTCAAGTATGATGGTAATGGCAATTTAATTGAAAGTCTAAATAGTAAAAATGAAAAAACAAGCTATACATATGATCTTGCAGACAGAGTAACAAGTGTTACAGATAATACTGGAGTTACAACTAAGTATGCATATAACACTGTTGGTAACCTCACACAGAAAACTAATGGAAACGGCAACACAACAAACTATACATATGATCTTGCAGGAAACCTTACTTCATTAACTAATCCGCTCAATCAGGTTGAGAAGTATTCATATGATATTAACGGAAATCTTGCATCTGTAACAAAACCAGATGGAAGAACAATAAAATATGATTATGATCAGTTAGATGCTTTAGTCACAAAGGATTTATCCGAAGGTGACGAGGGCTTGGTTCTCTATGCTTATGATGAAAATGGTAATGTTGTAAGCATGAAGGACTCTGTTGGTCAGACAAAATATGAATATGATGATCTTGGCAGAATATCGAATGTTACTCAGCCTGATGGTAAGACAATAGGATATAAATATGATTCATTTGGTAATTTGTCAGAACTTACATATCCTGATGGCAAGAGCGTTAAGTATGAATATGATGAACTTGACCATCTTGTAAAGATAACAGACAGACAGGGTGAAATAACTCAATATGTCTATGACAAAAAAGGAAATCTTACTCAGACAATAAGACCAAATGGCACGAAAACAATAACTGAATATAACAAGCTTAATCAGGTATCAAAACTGACAAACTATGAAAAATGGGGTAGAGTTGTCTCTCATTTTGAGTATGAATACGATTCATTAGGAAATATTACAAAAGAAGAAATTGAACAAGATAATACTAAAGTTATTAATGAATATGGGTATAACGGCAGAGGTGAACTTGAAACCGTTAAGGAAACCCATAATGGTACTACAAAATACGTAAAATACGCTTATGATGCTTGTGGCAATCGTATTCAGATGGATGAATCTATTAATAATAATAAATACACCACAAAATATAATTATGATGAAGCAGATAGACTAAAAACTATTGACAGTGCAGGTAGATTCAATCAGGCATATACATATGATGTAAACGGTAATCTTGTCAAAGTTGACACCAATGGTACAAAAGTTGTAGAGTATAACTATACTATTGAAAACAGATTAAAAGCAATCAGAGGCAATGGCAGACTTCTTATGGCTGCTCTTTATGACGGTAATGGAGATAGAGTATTTACACTTGGACTTGAAGATTTCGGTTGTCATAATCATAACCAGATGGAATATGACAATGACTTTAACAGCAGACTTACTTATACTGGTGGCTGTAATAGTGATAGTGAATTACCATCAAAGAAGTTCGAGACTGATAATAAGTTCAATACGTTTGTAGATGGACTAATGAAGGATGCATATAAACATCCTTCTGACCGAGTATATATTCCAAACAACTATTCAGGCGATTGGAACGGCCAATATAAGGCTACATCATATGTCAATGATATAAATAATGAATACACACAGGTACTCTCTGAGGAAACTGCAAGTTGTTATAACCCAAAAACATATACATATGGTAACGGAATTAACAGCGCTGAAAATGCATGGGAAAAAGATTATTATATGTATGACGGAAGAGGCTCTGTATCAAATTTAACTTCACAATATGGCTATAATATGGTATCATATAAATATGATGAATTTGGTAATCAGAGAGAGTCAGGCTGGTCTAACTTTAGTTCATTTGGTTATAACGGTGAGAGTTATGACTACATAACAGGACTCCAATACTTAAGAGCTCGTTACTATGACCCTGCAACAGGAAGATTCTTATCTCAGGATACTGTTCAAGGCGATGTGATGAATCCATTAACGCAGAATTTATACGCTTATTGTGGAAATAATCCGCTTAATATGATTGACCCGAGTGGGCATATTGCATTATTAAGTAATCCACTAATTTCTTCTACTTTTAAGAGAGTTACTGCAAATATACGTATTTTTTCTGATGTTAATAGATTACAGCCAACATTTGCAAAAACAAAGAGAGTTCCTCCTCCTAATGTAACTAATGATGTACCTCCTACAGAAAAAGATGGTTTTTTTTCTAAAAAGGGGGGACCAAAGAAAGTCCCAACTAAGTCTGGTAAAGCTCTGGGATGGGAAGATGATCATGGAAACTTATGGGTTCCTCAGCCAGCCCCTTCAGATAATCCTTTTAATCATGGTGGTGGACATTGGGATGTTGAAAGACCTGATGGTAGAGGATATGTCAATAAATACCCAGGTGGAGGAGAAAGAGAGGGATCGGGAAAGAGACCAGATTTTTCAGCCCCTAAAGAAACAAGTCCTAAAAAAACAAATCCTATCAAAAAATTCTTCCAAAACGCAAAAAGAAATATTTGTGATTGGTTTAGTGGAAGCTCTTCAGATTTACCGGATATTAATGATTGGCCAGATGATAAACTTAATGATTTTGGCAAGAAAAAGAGTGGTGGTTTTGGTGGCGGAGGTGGATTTGTACCTAATATTCCACCGGTTGTACCTGTATTCTAATTAATAATAAGGAGGATGATTATTATTAAAGATAAATATAAAATAAATGAGTTGGCATTTATTCTGATGGGAACTTTAAATTTTTACAGATCGCAAAAAGTATTTGAGCGTAATGCACAACTTAATCCTTGCTTTTTAACATATAATAATCTTGGCTATTTTTATGCCGAGGAAGGAAGATGGCATTATAGCAAAAAAATTGGAGAAGCGAAAAGGCTTGGTATAAAATATTTAAAAAAAGCTGAAAAAATGGAGCAGTCTTATAAGAATATAATGGCTTTAGGAGATGCTTACTTTGATTTGAAAAAATATAAAGTTGCTATTAAGTACTATTCAAAAGCAAGTAATTTTAGTGATAACTATATTTCATTTTATAATCTTGGTGTTTGCTACTATGAGCAAAAAAAACACTCAGAAGCATCTACTTATTTTAAACAAGCATTAGAAAAGTTCGGCAACGTTCCAACAGGAGTTCCTACTATTTCTAAAGGTAAAATAAATATTTCTTATGCGTTTTCTGTGTATCAACATGATAGAAATGAGTTCATTAAAATAGTACAACAAATTCCATTAGTGGATTTTGAGGGTTATGAGCTTTATGAATTTATTCTCTGGTATCTATGCAATAATTTTGAAATCGCTATTGATATCTTACCAAAGATGTTTGAACATTGGGGCGTTAGTACTGATGTAATGGCTATGGTCTTTGAGGTATTGATTTATTTTGATAAAAAAGATGAAGCTATTGAACACATAAATGATAAGTTGGAAAGCTTAAAAGAATCTAGCTACAATACACGTACTGAACAAAGAAAGCTAAAAAAGCTAATATCAAATACTCATTACAGGAAAAAAGTAATTTCTAAATTTCATTATACTCAAAATATTTTTAAAGATTGCTATTATATATATGACGAACAACTTACTCAACAAAGATGAAAGTGCAATTTGAATAATAAATAAAAATATCATGTATAAATATAGTATAATTATGGTGATTATTAAAATCCGAAATATAGCAATAAATAATGCAACCAATTTTAAAAATAGGTGCATTTGTATCAAAGGTGAAAGCCTTTGCCAAAAAAGAACCTCAGCTTTAATACAAGTCGAGGTTCTTTTTTTATGTTCTGATAGCCTTTATTTAAAGGGCTTACTGCGTTTCATAACAATAAATAATCCCTTCGGAATAGTTAAATCATCACTTTTTTGAGGGGATGTTGATGTTATTGTGTGTTTTATAAAAGATACCGTTTGTTTTATGGGGTATCGATTGGGAGTTAATGAGTATATATTTCTAATGACGAGTCATGTGCGGATGGTAGTACTAATGTCAAGGATGATAAGTAAGGTGTGGAAAATACCGACAAATCTGAGTTTGTTTATCTGGTAAATTATCGTTGATTTGTGTGAATGCCACAAGCAGTTTATTGATCTTGCTAAAGCAAAACATGAGTTGAGTATTTATAAGCTTATATCAAAATAATTATTGCAATTTTATCATAATTATTATAAAATATAGCTATAATAATTAAGGGGTAATAATATGCCTGATATAAGACCTGTTTCAGAATTAAGAAATAATTTTTCAGATATTTCAAGGCTTGTGCATGAAAACAATTCACCTGTTTTTCTGACAAAGAACGGTTATGGTGATATGGTTGTAATGAGTGTTGAAGCTTATGAAAAATTAGTGGCTGACAACTTTATTAATCAAAAATTACTCAAGGCATCTGCTGAATCTAAAAAAACAGATGTAAGATATTCTTTTGATGAAGTTTCAAGCGAAATGAGGAAACAACTCAGTGAAAGAATATAGAATTGTAATGTTGCATTGTGCAAAAGAAGATCTGTCAGATATGAGCGATTATCTTGCAAAGTATTATCCAAGCACTCACTCAAGCAGTATGACAGATTAATTGATAAAATCAAAAATCTATAAAAGCATCCTTTTATGTATGAGGAATACAAAATTTCAATTTCGGATCTAGTATACAGAAAATTCACTGTTGATAATTACCTTGTTTTTTATATAGTAAATGAAAATACTGTTGAAATACACGCAATTATTAACGGCAAAACAAATTTCAATATATAAATTATAAAGACATTCTCATTTGTGAGGGTGTCTTTTCTTATCTTTAAAATGTGAGCTGAGTATTGACGAGGTTGTGCCGGTGTAGCTTTATTCACTTGACTATTTTAATGTTAAGTGATAAGATAATATTGTCATTAAAATTGACAAATATATATTAGGAGTGTTGATGTATGATGAAAACTATGAATAAGGAGAGTGTTTGCTAACCGGGAGGTTTGCAAAAAACTCTGCATTCCTCCCATAAAGAAAAACATTCTTTTAGGAGGACTAAATAAATGAATCGTGAAAATAAACGTAAGAAATTCGAAAAAGGTTATTATAAAACTCATGCATGTCATGATAGTTTTAATTGTAAAGTGTGCGGGAGACCTATAGTACCTATAGGTGCAGGTAGCGAACATCGCAATCATTGTCCTAATTGCTTATCAAGCCTACATGTGGATGTTGAACCTGGAGACCGTGAATCTGACTGCGGTGGCATTATGGAACCGATATCTGTATGGGTACGAAAAAGCGGAGAATGGGCAATTGTCCATCGTTGTAAGCGTTGCGGTGCTTTATCGTCAAATCGTGTTGCGGCAGATGATAATCCTATGAAACTTATGAGTATAGCAATGAAACCTTTGAGTGAACCACCATTTCCATTAGAGCACATTGAAGAAATGACTAAACTAATGGGTGGCTATGGTTCCATATATTAAAGCAAATTAATAATCTTTCAAAGAGCATCTATTATAAATGATAGGTGCTCTTTCTACTTTTAAAAATCAGGGGGTGAGAAAGTATTTCAGACATTGGCATAAAACTAGGCGTCGAAGGCGAAAAGGAATTCAAAAACGCTCTTCGAGATATAAACCAATCTTTTAAGATTCTTGGCTCTGAAATGAATTTAGTTTCAAGCCAGTTTGACAAACAGGATAAAAGCATTGATGCACTCACAGCACGAAATCAGGTTCTAAATAAAGAAATTATAGCACAGAAATATGCTTTTTAATGACATACAAAAACGTTAATTATAACATTTTATAGAATAAATCTTTCCTGAATCAGAACCGAAGTAAACTGCGTTGTCATAAATTGCAGGAGATGAAAGCACGCAATCTGGAAGTTCGGTTTGCCACAGCTTAGTATTGTTCTTTGTGTCAAATTCCATAATATATGATTTGTTTAACCTATATACATCAGTTGCAGCTACAATGATATTATCATTATTAATTACAGGAGAGGTATAGGCATTAGTTTCAGTAGGGTATATGCGATTGAATTCACCAGTGTTTTTATTAAATGAAACGAGCGTATATTCATCTGAGGTACAAGAATAAAGTGTATCACCCATGCAAACTGAGCCACCTGAGAACCATGTCGATTTATCAACTGAATGTGACCTCCAAAGCACTTTGCCACTTTCCCCTTCAATACAGTACATAATGCAATTTCTGCCTGCAATATAGATTTTTCCATGATCTATTAGCATAGGTGCAAAAATTCTGCCACCTAAGTCAATCTGATACTTCATTTCCTTTTTAGAAATATCAAAGCAGTTGAACATTTTTAAACTATCGCACCAATAAAGTTTTCCATCATAATAGTTTATACCAGAATCAGCTGGACTGTTATCCTTTGTCTTAACACTCCATATTTCCTTGCCAGAGTTTATATCAACTGCAACTAAATCACCGTTAAGTGCGATAAAATATGCAGTTGATGCATTGATAGCTGTCTTTGAATCATTAAATGAATAGTTTTCTTCGCTTAATCGTCCTTCATTTTTTGAAGCATGAGTAACTTTTCCGATTTGTTTTCCGTTTTTGGCATTAAGTATATAAAGGCTGTTACCTGAATTAAAAATAATTTTTCCATCTGTAAATATCGGCATAGTTTCAACTTTATCGTCGGATTTATATTGCCACTTCTTCTTTTTTGTTTTAATATCAATCGCATAAAAGTCACAATTTTCATTACCGAAAAACAGTACGCCATCGTTTATTAAAATCGAGGAATGTATTTTTCCTTCTGATTCAAATAGAACTTCAGCTTCCTTTTTCTGAGTCTGATAATCAGCAAGACCTTTATTTTCAGTGTTTAAAATTGTTTTTACTTCAGGAAGATTTGTCTGATTTATGACATCAACTTCCTTATTGCGTATATCATAAATTGTCGGCTTTGCATCATTGCCACATGATGTTAATAATATTAGGCTGATAATAAATATAGGTAGTATCTTTTTCATTTTGTCCTCCTCAATCTTTGTAATATTGATTCAAAAGTGTCATTAACTAACTTTCCACTCTTTTCCTTAATTATAATAGTGATCCCACTAGCACAGGTACATGCAATCCCGTGTATAAACAGCCACATTGAACAGTAGAGTGTATATGAGTCCTTATGAGGTAGGTTATAATTATTCTGCACTGATTCAATAAGTGTTTCGGTATTGGTGAACATCATAGAAAGAATGTCTGTAAAAGTGTACTTAGGCTCGTTGAAGTCATAAACATTATATTAAATAACTTAGATTCATCATTTGCAAAACAGATGTAATCAATACGGCGAAATGCATCGCTATCTGCTCCTTGCCCAAAACATATCTATGATAATGCTTTTTTATATTTTCGTAGACTAAGTTACGTACTTCTTCTATGTTGTGAAACTCAGTGAATATTGGCTGTGACGAGCACCTAAGCTTTTGTGCAAGATTTCGCATGGTAAGCCTGCATATCCTCCTTTTCTGACAAGTATTAACCTGCTTTAATGATTTCCTCTAGTGTAAACTTTGGTGACAATATATCACGCTTTCATATAACAAATGTTGTATAACATATATTATACTATTTTGCATAAAATGTTATATGTAAACATTATAAAGAATTAGTGAATAAAAAATCAAGAATTTTATAATTTAGGTATTCTACAATAGTATTTGCATCTATATTAAATAGGTGATTGTATCAAGGGTAAAAGCCTTTGCCAAATATGAATCTCAGCTTTAATATAAGCTGAGATTCTTCTCTTAACGCCCTAATAGCCTTTAAATAAAGGACTTGCGGCACATATATATTAAAATAAATCCCCTAAGAATAGTGATATTATCACTTTATCTGAGGGGATTTTACTGTTTTTGTGCGATTTATAAAAGAACTGCTGTTTTTAATAAGAATGACCATCTACACAGTTATTAATATACACCTTTGTTAAAGTTCCGATAATTTTTTTACTGCTACAAAAATATTTGAGATTTCATACCAAGTTGCAAAATCAACATTACCAGTCTGCGGAAGACCGAATATCTCCTGAAAAATTTTCACTGCATTTTGAGTTTGCTCACCATAGTATCCCGTGACGGGAAGTTTAGGAATTTTGGGGTAATTGTTTGAAATAGTATTAAGCTGCTCTTGAATTGTTCTTACATCGTTATTAGTCATACCAAATGTAAGCGTTGTTCCACCATATGATTTTGGCACACCTGCAACCTTTGGTGCAACTTCATAAAAGGAATCATAGCCATAGTAGCTCTTCAGGATGTTAATTGACGAAAATCCTTGGTCGCCTAAATCCTTTGAGCCCCACTGTGTCATTCCTTCACAATTTACTCTTTTCCCATCACAATATTGTGTAAAAAGTGGTTGCTTTATTTCTGGTTTGGTAAGATAGGTTGAAAATATTTCATCAACTACAACTGAGATTTTGTCATAAATATTTCTTCCATAGCTAAAAGCATGATCATATGCAGTACTATTGGTTATTGTAAAATCATATCCCTTGCCACGATACCATTCAGTATATACTCTGTTAAGTGTGAAAGAAATAATAGCAATTACATTTGCCTTTATCGTTTCAGCAGGCCATGTAGAATATATTTCACAGCATGCGACATTTTTAATATATTCCTTATATGTAACCCATACGTTCTCTGCTTGTTGATTGTTCGGTGTACCGAGGTGAACTATTATATATTCTGGAACTACTACTTCCGGTAGAACTACAAAACTATAACTTTCAGGAAGTGGCTTAACCTCAGCTTCCGGTATTTTTGCAGGATATACGCCCCAAAGGACAGGTTCACTTATTAGTATATTTCGAACTAAATTCTCGTTATCAGTACGATACTTCATTTTGGCAGGTTGCGTTGTCGCAGTTGTGGACATGATTTGTACACCTTCTACTTTGAGAAGCTCAAATCCGTTTGATTGAACAAGAACGTTATATTCTGAATACGGCTTCATATTGCTATATTCCAAGGAGTACTCGACTGGTGGAGCCGGCAACTCAACAACCGGAGTCTGACCAGATGAATTTGTTAAAAACTCCTCAATTACTGTTTCTGAATTTCTATCAGTAATTATAACTTTAGCATTCTCAATAGGCATTCCGATATCATTTGCATATACATTGACACTTAACTGACCATAATCATTGCTCATATTAACATCACCTCTTGCATATAGTATATGAGAGTATTTCTCTTTTTGGAACAGATAATCGGAGGAAATTATATGCCAACGGATAATACATATGTAGAGTTGATTGTGAAATTTAGCGGGGATATTTTTCGAGTTAGTGCAGCCATAAACGGAAGTGCTGAAATAATTACTTGCAACTATGCTATATTAACTATTCCATCAAACAGGGTAGAGGAATTGTTACTTTTTGAAGAAATAGAATATTATGAAACCTCAAAGGATATTTCAGCAGCTCCTATGTTAAATTATGAAATGGGAAACGTAGGAATTAGTCCCGTTAGGGAGGGTAGATTCAAACTTAGAGGTAGAGGTGTTATAGTAGGAATAATTGACTCAGGAATTGATTACGCTCACAGAGAATTTATATCACCCGATAATAATAGCCGTATACTTTTTATATGGGATCAAAGTGCAAACGGCACCCCACCTGATGGCTTCATTTTCGGTGTTGAATATGATCGTAATATGATAAATTATGCTCTCAGCACAGGTAATCCGTATGAAATCTTGCCAAGTCGAGATCTCGTTGGACATGGCACAGCGGTTGCAGGAATTGCTGTAGGAAATAGTGGTATTGCCACCGAAGCGAGTATTATTTCAGTTAAGCTTGGTCATAAGGGTTCTGCTAAAACAACAGATATTCTGCGCGGAGCAAAATATCTTATTGACAAAGCGCTATTGTTAAAAATGCCACTTGTGATCAATATTAGTTATGGTATGAATAATGGCTCTCACACTGGTGATTCTCTTTTTGAAGAGTGTCTAAATTCTCTGTGCAGCATGTGGAAAATATCAATTGTGGTTGCTGCAGGAAATGAAGGAGGTGCAGGACATCATTCTAGTGTAGTGTTAACTACTGGAAAAGTAGAGGAAATACAGTTCGTTTGTCCATATCAGCTGGGAAACTTGTACGTTGATATATGGAAAAGTTTTAATGACAATATAGATTTTGAGCTTATTGCACCCAACAAAATATCATCGGGTAATATAACCTCAAAGGATATCTCAAAAGTAATACGTTATGGTGAATATGCTGTTACAGTATACTATAAGCCAATAACACATTATAGCAGAAAGCAGGAAATTGTATTTATATTTAGTGATAGTCGTTTTATGATAGGTATTTGGGATTTGCACATAAAGTGTAATAAAGCAGTTGATGGTAGGGTTAATATGTGGCTACCAACAGTCGCAGAGGTAACCGCAAACACAGCTTTTCTGCAGCTGGATGATCTTTTGACTATCACATTGCCCGCAACTGTTGATAATGTAATCAGTGTGGGAGGCTATAATTCGCTGCTTAACAGTATAGCTTTTTTTTCTGGAAAGGGTGACAAAAATTTTTATAAGCCTGATATTGTTGCACCAGCAGTGAACATATATTCAAGTAAGGTTGGTGGTGGCTTCGATAACTTTTCCGGCACAAGTATGGCGGCTCCGTTTGTTAGTGGTTCGGCAGCACTTATGATGGAATGGGGAATTGTTAATGGAAGAAAGCCATTTCTGTATAATCAGATGTTAAAAGGTTATCTAATTAAAGGTGCTACACGAAATAAAAATATAGAATATCCTGACAGTGCATGGGGTTATGGAGCACTTAATCTAATACAAACTATGGAACTTCTTGAATCTGATATATAAGGAGGATTTCAATGACACAAGAACAATTTGATTTTTTATATTCTGAAAATACATTAGATTTTATAGTAAGACGTTCAGATTTTATCAATAACCTTACAACTCGGGATGATATATATGTCTCAATGACTCTTGCTGGAAGATACGATCTATGCTACACTAACATAAATAATATACAAGAGATAATCAATCTTCTTGGCTCAAGCTATATCAGTTCCGCATCAATTTTGTTAGGTCTTCTGGATACTATTCATCTTGACGCTGCAGCGATTACACCTGTTCAGGTTCAGCCATATCTTGATTTAAAGGGAAGAGGTGTTGCAATAGGTATTGTTGATACAGGAATTGATTATACTCAGGATGTTTTCAGATATGAGGATGGAACTAGTAAAATACTTTCTATATACGATCAGACCATAAAAAGCTATAATCCTCCTGGCGATTTTCCAATCGGAGAAGAATACACAAATGAACAAATCAATGCTGCTTTGCGTTCTCAAAATCCTTATGAGATAGTTCCACACAGAGATGACTCAGGGCATGGTACTTTTCTTGCTTCTGTTGCTGCTGGAAGAATTATTGGAGACTACAGCGGCGCTGCACCTGATAGCTCACTTATTGTTGTAAAGGTGCGAAAAGTACGACAATATTACTTGGATCGCTATGCAGTGCCAAAGGATCTCGAATATGCTTTTGGATCAATTTCGGTTATGGTAGGAGTTGAATATATTGTTAGAAAAGCACAACAGCTTGGAATGCCTGTTGTAATTTGTATTGGCCTTGGAAGTAATTATGGTTCACACGATGGATTTAGCCTTTTTGAGGAGTATCTGGCTGGTGTTTCAAACCTCAGAGGCGTATGTATCTGTACGGCAGCAGGAAATGAAGTTCAGGCAAGACATCATTTGCAAAAAACAATGTCGCAATTAAATAAAGTAGAAAATATAGATATAAAGGTTGGAGAAAGTAACGGAAATATATACATGAGCTTATGGAATTCAGTATCTGACAGGATGTCAGTGGGTATTATTTCCCCAACAGGTGAGATAATTAGTCGTGTGCCTTCACGTTCTGGATATACATTTACTCAAAGACTTGTTCTTGAGCCATCAACCGTAAGTGTAGAATACTATTTTCCAGTTGAGGGTAGCAGTGACCAGCTTACTATAGTCAAAGTCTTAAATGCAACTCCAGGGATTTGGACGATTAAAGTGTATGGGGATATTGTACTAAGCGGAGTATTTGACGCATGGTTGCCTCTTACAGGCTTTATTAGTGAAGAAACAGAATTTTTGGATGCAACTCCATATGGAACTGTAACCGTGCCAGCAACAGCGTTTGGAGCTATTTGTTGTGGGGCGTACGATCACCTTAACAATAGTCTTTACTCAGGATCTTCATGGGGACCAACCCGTTCCATGTCTTTGGTACCTACTCTTGTTGCACCTGGGGTAGATATAAGTGGTTTTTATCCCACGGGCTTTGGTACAATGAGTGGAACAAGCGTCGCCACAGCTATTACAGCAGGTGCCTCTGCATTGCTTATGCAATGGGGAATAGTACAGGGAAATGATATTTCATTAAGTACATATCAGATTAGAGCTTATCTAATAAGAGGCTGTTCAAGAGTGGAATCAATATCATATCCTAATACACAGTGGGGATACGGTAGACTTAATTTGCTCCAAACCTTTAATAGGCTTAGAGAAATGTAAGAAAGGATATTAAACATAAGATGGTATGTAGAGTGTTTTAGTCTATACCTTAATATATATTATACCCCTTTCAAACGTTACTGAATGAAAGGGGTAATTATTGTATAATATTAAAACAAGCTATTCTAAATACTTATAATTGATAAATTATGCTAAATTTTTTTTGACGTAGTTAGAAGCTTCTTATATGTTAAGTCAACCATAAATGCTCCGAAAGGTGCTGTTATTATAATAGAAAGCACTGTAATGGATAAAACTAGTCCTCCGCATTCAAGTCCCATAGCAAGTGGAATTGCACCTATGGCAGCCTGAACTGTTGCCTTCGGTGTATAAGCAAGCATGCAGAATAGGCGTTCTTTGTTGTTTAACTTTGATTTAAAAAGTGAAATGAACACACCAAGCATTCTGAAAATAAGTGCAATTAGCAGAAAAATTACTGTAGATACTCCGTATTTTGTTATACTGTTAATCTGCACAGTTGAACCAACAAGAACAAATAATACAATTTCTGATGCAACCCATAATTTATTATATTTTTCTGAAAGTCGCTTTGCAAGAATAGGGTATTTGGCAAACAAAGTCATTCCGACAACCATTATAGCAATTAATCCAGATACACGAACATAATCTGCAGATAAATCCTGTAATGCAATTATAAGAAAGGATAGGCTCATTAGAATAATTATTTTTGCGCTGTCACGCATATGGATTTTTTTAAAGAAAAGATTAAGACTAAATCCTATTATTATTCCGAGAGCAATACCAAAGATAATTGAAGTTGGTATTTGTATAAAATCTGAAATTGAAGCATTTTTACCAGTTAAAATTGCAGAGAAAGAAGTAAATAGAACTATAACATATACATCATCAGCAGAAGCACCAGCCATAATAATTTGTGGGACTTGCTTGTTTGTTCCAAAGCCTTCATTCATAAGCTTAAGCATTCTCGGAACAACAACAGCTGGAGAGACGGCTGCTATAACTGAGCCTATAAGTGCGGCTTCAAAATAAGAAATATTAAATAGAAGAGGCGCAAAAAGAATTGTTCCTATAATTTCAAAGCTGGCGGGTACAAAACACATTAGCAAGGCACATCTTCCGGATTTTATTAATTCTTTTATATCCAGAGAAAGTCCGGCACGCGTTAGTATAACGACCAATGCTATTTGGCGAAGGTAAGCAGAAATATCAAGAATGGATTTATCAATTAAATTTAAAAAACAAGGTCCAAGAACAATTCCAGTTACAATCATTCCAATAAGTGAAGGCAATTGTATTTTCTTGAAAATCCAACCAAGGAACATACCGATAAGAAAAATAAATGCGATGCTTGTGAGCATAAAGCAACCTCCTAATAACGCAGAAAAAGCTGATAGCTTCTGCGTAAAAATGCAGAAGTCATCAGCTTTAATAAGCAGTTTAGGTTACCCATGGGAGAACTTCATTCCCGTATGTGTTATTATATCATACAATAATAAAATGTCAATATACTAAAAGAATAATAATAGTATTGTGAATAAATTTATTTATTATATTAATTAACATACTGCATTCTTCATACGTTTAATATATTCACCGATTACATTTACTGATGATTTACCATACATTTCAATTAATTTCATGATTTGTGAACCTACAATTACTCCGTCGGAGAGTTTTGCCATCTTTTTAGCTTGTTCAGGAGTTGAAATCCCAAAGCCAATGGCACATGGAACATTGGTATTCTCTCGAACAACTTTAATTATTGAACCAAGGTCGGTTGTTATTTCATTTCTCGTGCCAGTAACACCAAGACTTGAAACTATATAGATAAAACCCTGTGCCTGAGATGCTATCATTGCTATACGCTGTTCTGATGTAGGTGCAATCATTGAAATCAGATCAACGCCATACCTATCGCAATACTGCTGGAATTCTTCTTTTTCCTCAAAAGGTAAATCGGGTAGAATTATGCCATCAATTCCGATTTCAGAACAGGTGGAAATAAAACGTTTAGCACCATATGAAAATATAACATTTGCATATGTCATAAAAACAAATGGAATATCTATATCGCGTCTTAAGTCTTTTACAAGATTCAAAACTTTATCAGTTGTTGTACCAGCATTTAATGCACGAAAATTTGCTTCTTGTATAACAACTCCTTCAGCAGTAGGGTCAGAGAATGGAATACCGAGCTCAATTAAATCGGCACCGTTTTTTGCAGCAGCACGTATTACCTGTGCTGTTGTTTCCAAATCAGGATCGCCACAGGTTATGAATGGAATAAAAGCTTTTCCATTTTTAAATGCATTTTCAATTTTACTCATTTATTTCAACTCCTCTGTATCTTGCAATCGAAGCACAATCCTTGTCACCTCTGCCAGATAATGTTATAACAATTATTTTGTCTTTATCCATTGTTGGTGCAATCTTCAGTGCATAGGCAACCGCATGAGCTGATTCAATAGCGGGAATTATGCCTTCAGTTTTTGACAGAACTTCAAAAGCGTTTACTGCTTCTTCATCTGTTATTGGGACATATTCAGCCCTGCCAATGTCGTTAAGATATGCATGTTCTGGGCCTATTCCAGGATAATCAAGTCCAGCTGATATTGAATAAACAGGAGCAATCTGTCCATAATTATCCTGACAAAAATAGCTTTTCATTCCGTGGAAAATGCCGACTTTTCCAGTGCTGATTGTTGCGGCTGTTTCAAATGTATCAATACCTCTGCCAGCAGCTTCACAACCTATTAATCTGACATTTTCATCATTAATGAAATGATAAAAGCTACCCATAGCATTCGAACCACCACCTACACATGCAATTACTGCATCAGGTAGTCGGTTTTCTTTTTTTAGTATCTCTTCTTTTATTTCCCTTGAAATAACGGCTTGGAAATCTCTCACTATTACAGGGAACGGATGTGGTCCCATAACCGATCCAAAACAATAGTGTGTATCTTCAACTTGTGAGGTCCATGCACGCATAGCCTCGGAAACAGCATCTTTGAGTGTTGCAGTTCCTGTTTTTACTGGAACGACTTTAGCTCCGAGCAGTTCCATTCGATATACGTTGAGAGCTTGCCTGCGTGTGTCTTCTTCACCCATATAAATAACACATTCCATATTCATAAGAGCAGCTGCAGTTGCTGTAGCAACCCCGTGCTGACCTGCACCAGTCTCTGCAATAAGTCTGGTTTTACCCATCTTTTTTGCAAGTAATGCCTGGCCAAGAACATTGTTGATTTTATGAGAACCTGTGTGATTCAGGTCTTCACGTTTGAGGTAAATTTTTGCACCATCGAGATTCTCTGTAAGTTTCTTTGCAAAATATAGACGTGAAGGTCTGCCAGCATATTCATTAAAAAGTTCGGTTAGTTCACTATTGAAATTTGCATCGTTTTTGTAAAAATTATATGCCCTTTCAATCTCAATTAATGAATTCATAAGGGTTTCAGGAGTATACTGTCCACCATATTGTCCAAATCTACCGTTTATATTTGTCATATCTATCCGCCTTTCTCACAGCGGAAACAAACTCCGCCATTTTTTCTTTATCCTTATAGCCTGATACGTTTTCTATTGCTGAGCTTACATCAACAGCAAAAGGTCTGAAATTTTTGATAATCTCCGTAATATTCCCAACACTCATTCCGCCTGCTAAAAAGTAATCTCGCTTCATGTTACTAATAAGTGAATGATCAAAAGTCTCTCCAGATCCACCACTCGAATCCAGTATCACAAAGTCCGCAGTACATTCATTTGCTTTATTAATATCCAAGATGCTTTTTATTTGAAAAGCCTTTATTATCGTTGCATCAGTTAATGACCTCAGTTGTCCCATATATTCTTCATCTTCGTTGCCGTGAAGTTGTATTATATCAATTGTTCCGGCGTTTGCAAGCTCTAAGATTACCTTCATATCATCATTTCTGAACACCCCAACAGGTAAAATGCCACTATTAAGATGTTTTCTCAATGTGTAAGCATCTTCTGGTGATATGTATCTCTTACTTTCTTTTGCAAAAACAAAGCCAACATATTCAGGGTGAAGTTCATTCGCATATTCAATATCACACAAGCGTCGAAGACCGCAAAGTTTAATTTTTATCACTTTCCACGAAGCTCAGAAAGCTTTGCTTTCTTGTCAGAAGCACGCATAAGAGTTTCACCAATTAAAACAGCATCAGCGCCAATATTGCGAAGTTTCTTTATATCATCGTGGGAATTAATTCCGCTTTCTGATATGAACAGTATATCTCTTGGTACAAGCTCTCGCATTCGTTTACTGTTTTCAACATCAACCGAAAAATCCTTCAAATTTCTGTTGTTTACACCTATCATTCTTGCTCCTGATTCAATTGCCATTTTTATTTCACTTTCATTGTGTGCTTCAATCAGTGAAGAAATCCCGAGTGTATCACAGATTTTAATATAATTGGCAAGCTGTTGCTTATCAAGTATTCCACAAATAAGCAATACTGCTTTTGCTCCAAGAATTTTTGTTTCATAAAGCATATATTCATCCACTACAAAATCCTTACGAAGGCAGGGGATTGTCACAGTGCCAGCAATTTCACGCAGATAATCATTACTTCCAAGAAATTTGCTTGGCTCTGTTAAAACAGAAATACAATTAGCACCAGCTGCTTCATAGTCTTTTGCAATTTCAAGATAAGGGAAGTCTTCTGAAATTACTCCTTTTGATGGGGAAGCTTTTTTGCACTCGCATATAAAAGAAATATCATCTGTTTTCAAAGCATTTTCAAACGGAAAGTTTTCTCTTGGCATTGACAAAGCTATTGTTTTCAATTCATCTTCTGATATTATTTTATTTGCGGTTTTTACACGCTCTTTTGCATTATTTGCAAGCTCGCTAAGTATATTCATTTTATCCCTCACTGTTTGATATAGTAATCAGCTTATTAAGTGTTTCAGTTGCTTTTCCGCTGTCTATGATATCTGCTGCAAGCTTAATCCCATCTGCAATGGAGTTGGCTTTTTCGCCGATGTATAGTGCTGCACCAGCATTAAGCAGAACAGCATTACGCTTGTGTCCCTTTTCGCCACTAAGAATTGCCCTTGTAATTTTAGCATTTTCGGAAGGAACTCCGCCCTTTAAATCATCCTGAGTACAACGTTCAAATCCGAATTGCTCAGGCATTATTTCGTTGCATTTAACCCAACCATCAGCAAATTCAGCAATCATTGTCGGAGCACATAGCGAAATTTCATCCAACTTATCCATACCGTGAACTACCATTCCTTTTTTGACACCAAGCTTCATCAAAACCTGTGCAAGAGGTTGAACAAGAGATGGATCATAAACTCCTAAAAGCTGACGTTTTGGACTTGCTGGGTTTGTGAGTGGTCCGAGAATGTTGAATACAGTTCGTATTCCAAGCTCTTTTCTAATACTTCCTACATATTTCATTGAGGAATGATATTTCTGAGCAAAGAAAAAGCAGAAACCCACTTTTTCAAGAAGTTCGTTGCATTTTTCAGGTTCAAGATTTATATTAATCCCTAATGCTTCAAGGCAATCTGCAGTTCCACAATCAGATGATGCCGCACGGTTACCGTGCTTTGCAACCTTTAACCCAGCCGCTGCACAGACGATAGCTGTTGTTGTTGATATGTTAAAACTGTGAGCATTATCACCACCAGTTCCTACAATTTCAATTAAATCCATATCGTTAGTGAATTTAGTTGCCGCATCACGCATTGCAGCTGCACAGCCAGTAATTTCATCAATTGTTTCTGCTTTTGTGCTTTTTGTAGAGAGCGCGGCAAGAAAAGCTGCATTCTGTGTCGGGGTTGTTTCTCCGTGCATTATTTCGGAAATAACTTTATATGCTTCATCGTAAGTTAAATCCTGCTTATCTACGATTTTAACAATCGCTTCTTTAATCATAATTCTATCCTCCTATAAAATTTAATAATATCTTTTTACCATATGGTGTCAAAATTGATTCGGGATGAAACTGAACTCCATAAATAGGGTATTCCTTATGCTGAACTGCCATAATTTCTCCCTTATCAGTTCTTGCAGTAACATTAAGACATTCAGGCAGGGAGTCTGGAGAGGCAATCAATGAATGATACCGCGCTACCATTATATTTTCTGGTAAGTCCTTAAAAATAGGGCAGTTGGTATCAATTGAAATCTGCGATTGCTTTCCGTGCATAAGCTGGTTTGCATAAGTAACTTCGCCACCGTATGCATAGCATATAGCCTGATGACCAAGGCAAACCCCAAGAGTAGGGATGCTACGTGAAATAGTACTAGCAAGTTCAGTAATTATCCCACTGTTCTCTGGTCGGCCTGGACCTGGTGAAATTATTATTTTCTCTGGCGCAATAGCTGCTATTTCATCAATGGTCATTTCGTCATTTCTAATCACTTTTATGTCAGGATTAATATCACCCATAAGCTGATAAAGATTGTAAGAAAAACTGTCATAGTTATCAATCAGCAGTATCATAATGTATCCTCCTCAGCTTTTCTTAGTGAATTAATAACAGCTGCTGCTTTATTAATACTCTCTTGATATTCTTTTTCGGGATCAGAATCTGCAACGATTCCTGCACCGCTACGGACGAATACCTTTCCATTTTTTTTATACGCAACTCTTATTGCAATACAAACATCAAGATTTCCTGTAAAATCAAGGTATCCTATGGCTCCACCATAAATTCCACGCTTATTCTGTTCAAGCTTTCCAATAAGTTGGCAAGCTCTAATTTTTGGTGCACCTGAAAGTGTTCCCGCAGGCAGGACAGCAGAAACAGCATCAAGACCGTCATATTCCTCACGAATTTCACCGCGTATTGTTGAACCAATATGCATAACGTGTGAGAACTTTTCTATACATCGAAGCTTTTCTACAGAAACAGTACCAAATTTGCTGATTTTTCCTAAGTCATTCCTACCTAGATCAACAAGCATATTATGTTCTGCAAGTTCCTTTTCGTCTTCGAGAAGTTCTGATTCAAGGGCATTGTCCTCATCGGTGGTGCTGCCACGTGGACGTGTTCCTGCAAGAGGGAAGGTGTGGAGAGTTCCGTTTTCAAGTTTAACAAGTGTTTCGGGCGATGCTCCAGCAATTTCTACGTCAGTTCCTGAAAAATAAAACATATAAGGAGAAGGATTTAATGTTCTTAAAGTACGGTAAGTGTCCAGTAGACTTCCTTCATATTCAGCGCTGAGGCAGTTTGATAGAACAATCTGAAAAATATCGCCCTCTTTTATATACTTTTTTGCGTTCTGAACCATTTTACAGAATTCCTCTTTATCAAACAGCGCTTTAATTTCACTTTTAATTTTTCCTTCTACTTCTTTCTTTGGTTTTCCATTTTTGAGTATTTCGGAAAGCCGTTCCAGTTCAAGAACTGCTTTGTCATAACCTGTTTTTCCATCTGAGATCTTCATGTTTACGATTAGAATTATTTTCTGACGGAAATTATCAAATGCAATTACCTTATTAAAAAGCATTAAGTCAACATCGTTAAAATTCTCGTTGTCTGGCAATTCGGATTTTACTGTCGGCTCACTGTAGGCAAGATAATCGTATGAAAAATATCCAACAAGTCCACCAGTAAAAGGCGGAAGATACTCAAAGCGAGGACTTTTGTATTGTGACATTATCTGCCTTATTTCATTCTGAGGGTGACAGGTTGTCGTTTCTATATTACCAATCTTTATTCTATTACCAAGTGCAACAATTGAAAGCTTCGGGTCAAAGCCAAGGAATGTATAACGCCCCCATTTTTCATCTGCCGCAGCAGATTCAAGAATATAACAATGCTCAGAATAATTCTTTAGGATTTTCAATGCTTGAATAGGTGTACATATATCCGACAATATTTCACAGCTTACAGGAATTATGTCGTAATTGCCAGTATCAGTTATTTTTTTTACTTCTTCAAAGTTAGGTTTGAATTCCACATTGCACCTCCAAATAAAAAACTCCATTGACAAATGTCAAAGGAGTTTAATGTGTCGACAAACAAAAACGCCCTTGACAGATTCAATTTCTGTCAAGGACGAATAAAATTTATTATCCGCGGTGCCACCTTGATTCATTACTATAGAATATAGTAATGCTCTTGCAGAGTACCATCATACTCCAGACAACTAACGTATGCCATCACGTTGCAGAATACTCTGTATCTGAAATGATACATTTGACTGCACCCTCAGCGGTCCATTTGATAATTTGTTTTTCACCTGAATCTCAACATCTCAGGCTCTCTGTAGAATCATAATTACCTTTATCTCCGCCTCATCGGTTTACTGTATTATATCATATATATTTGATTTGTCAATATATATTAACCTTAAAAAATTAAAAATTTCATAATATATTATTATATGATGAATGTTAATTATAGTTAAAGAAAGTATAGCTATGTATAATTTTTTTATCTTTATCTTAACGCAATTGATTTTGGAAAGCACTGGCAAGGCTCTTGATTCCTTCTTCTATCTGATTATTATCAAGACTTCCATAACCAAGTATGAGTTTATTTTTGTATTTGAGTTTGTTGACAGCATAATCATCAGCAAATTCAGCACTTACACCATATTCAAGCAATTTAGCCTCTTCGCAATAAATACTTTCAAATGAAACTAAAAGGTGAAGACCTGCATTATCACCAGAAATTGTAGCTGTATCCTTAAAATATTTGTTGATGCATGAAATAGTATGCTGTCTTTTCTTTGCATAAATCTTTTTCATCTTATAAATGTGTCTATCCAATAATTTTTCATTTATTAAATCCGCCATAGCAAGCTGTGTTATCATTTCAGTCCTGATGTTTTGTTTTTCAGCTACTTCACTAAATCTTTCTATAAGGTTGTCGGGAACAATCATATATCCAAGTCTTATTGCCGGTGAAAAAGTCTTGCTGAAAGTACCGATATAAATAGTATGTTCTGAATCAATGTTGTATAGTGGCTGTACTATCTTTTTACTGTAGTTAAATTCACTATCGTAATCATCCTCTATAATGTATGCGCCAGCTGATACTGCATATTTGAGGAGTTCCATACGTCTTGAGGCTGACAGAATTGTCCCTGTCGGAAATTGATGAGAGGGAACAGTATATATAAGTGAAGGCTTATTTTTGCAGTACTGTTTAAGTTTTGTAGTAATCATTCCCTCATCATCCACAGGAACCGAATAAATTTCATATTCTTTATATGTAAAAATATTTCTAACAAAATCAATACTTGGATCTTCAAGCGCTATTCTTCGGCTATCCTTTTCAAATGAATCTGCTATTAATGTAATTGCCCCAGAAGTACCTGAAACTATAAGTATATTCTGAGCAAGACATTTTATTCCTTTTGATCTGTACAGGTACTGACATAGTGCGTTTTTAAGATTTCTGTTACCTGTTATATCAGAGTAACCAAATGATTGTACAGAAGCATTTTGACAGGCTTTTTTTAATGCCTTTGACCATGTGGCAACAGGGAACATTGTGTTATCAGGTGTTCCTGTATCAAACACTATAGCATTACCGATAGGATGTGGGACAGTGTTTTTTATTAGCTTTTTTTCAAAACATTTTTCAGGAAGCTTATAATCACTTAAAAGCTTAACATAAGTTCCTGATCCTTTTCTGCTTTCAAGATATCCCTCAGCAATAAGCTGTTCATATGCATATATTACTGTATTTCTTGCAATATGTAATTCGTTAGCCATAAATCGTGTTGAAGGCAGTCTATCTCCATTTAATAATTCGCCATTCAATATTTTTGTTCTGAGGCAATCAATAAGTTCATTACATAGAGAACCCGAATTGTTTTTATCAATTTTAATTCCTAAAATCATTTTATTCCTCCAAAAGTGGCTCTGCAGAAATATAAATTATTGGTAGTTGAATAATACTAATTTAAGTATATAATAAAAAATATGGAAAAGCAATCGTAATTTTTAAAAAGGGGAAATATTATGAAACAGATTAATTTTGCAGGTTCTGAAGAGAAAATCAGTTGCGTATGTCTTGGAACAATGATGATGGGTACACGTATCAATAAAGCTGACTCATACGCTATATTAGACGATTTTGTAGCTAGGGGTGGAAATTTTCTTGATACAGCAAACTGCTATGCATGGTGGTGGGGTGATTCGAACTCATATGGTGACGAATGTGAAGAACTTCTCGGTGACTGGATGGAAGAAAGACAGAATCGTAAGGATATTTTTCTTGCGTCAAAATTTGGTGGAAGACTTGTTGATCCCAAAAAGGTTAGAGATGAAAATGGTGAAATAATCTGGGATAAGGTTCCTTCAAATTATGAGGGTTCAAGTGCAAAAGCTATAAGAAGTGCTATTGAAGGAAGCCTCAAACGTCTTAAGACTGATTATATTGATCTTTACATAGTTCACATTGATGATAGATCTGTTGACTTTGAAGAAACACTTTCCACATTGAATGATCTTGTTAAAGAAGGAAAGGTTAAGCATATTGGTTGCAGTAACATAAGAACGTGGAGGTTGTCAAATGCAAGAGAAATCAGCAAGAGAGACGGATATCCACTTTTCAGTGCAGTACAGCAAGAATACTCTTATATAAGACCAAGTATCGGTGCGGATAGAGGGATAACACTCCATGTTGACGATGATCTTATGGACTATATCAAATCGAATAATGATATGACACTTGTTGCTTACTCGCCATTATTAAAAGGGATTTATACAAGTGAAGAGAAGAGGAAGAATTATTATGGATGGGATTTCTTTGATAACGGAGAATCTATTGAAAGAGTCAAGGTAATTGAAAAAATGTCAAATGAAATGGGCATTTCAGGGAATCAACTTGTGCTTGCATGGATTCTTCATCAGAAGCCTGAAATAGTTCCAATACTCGGATTCAGCAGTATTGAACAGTATAAGGAAAATGTTGATGCTCTTGATATTAAGCTCACTGATGAGCAAATGGAAATTCTTAATAAAGGAAAGCTGCTATAATTTTTTGAACCGAAATATTTATTCATCCTTCAATTTCTTGCTGTAGTAATATTTGACATATTTAAAAAAGTATTGTAATATATAAGAACAAACATTCTATTATACTTGAAGGAGAATACATATGGATGAAAACTATCGTTTGTTTCTTGAATCTGTAGATGAAAAACACAGAGAATTTGTCAATCAGCTTAATGAAATCTTTTTAGAGAATGGTTATAGTTGTGTCATAAAGACAGCTAAGAATGGTTATGTGGCATCATATATTTCTAAAAAACCTAAGCGTACTATAGCTAATTTTGTTTTTAGAAAAACAGGTATGAAGATGAGAATTTACGCTGTTCACGTCAGCAAGTATCAGAGCTTTTTAGACAGTATACCTGAAAATATGAAAAAGGATATAACTAAATCCTTAAATTGCAAGAGATTGATAGACCCAACGGATTGTAGCTCAAGATGCTCAATGGGTTATATTTTTGATATGGATGGCGAGCAATACAAGAAGTGTCGTTATATGGCTTTTATGCCAACGTTGAGTGAGGAAAATAATCCTTTTATTATGCAATTTATTAAAAATGAAATATCTTGTATGAACTAATTATTAAAATAAAACCCATAGAAATTTTTCTATGGGTTTTTTGTTGCTGACGAAAGAGTACAACCTGTTCCATGAGTATTTAATTAATAAATAAATGATTTCGGTGATAAAGTCACAGAAATTAAATAAGAATTCATGTAAAATAAAAATATAAATTTTATGAGGTGAAAAATGCGTAACAATAAGTTTTTGTTTCTAATTACTGTTTCTTATTTTATACTCGGTATGATTAATATTCATTTCGCTTTAGTGGGATTTGTGTGTATGACTATTCCAATAGTTCTTTTAATAAAAGATAAGAAAAAAACATGGTGCCAAGGCTATTGTCCAAGAGCATGTCTGTATAATCACACAGGGAAAATAACTAAAGAATTTTCATTAAAAACTCCACGGTTTTTTATTAAAGGCCCGATGAAGTGGATAATGCTATCATATTTTGTGTTAAGCCTAACAATAATCATAATTACAACGATAAAAGTGGCAAATGGTAGACATCCGGCTGATTTTCTGAAATTTTTATTGATATTCCCTATTAAAGGTATGCCACAGCTGTTTGATATAACATCTCTTGAATGGTTGTTACATCTGTCATACAGACTATATTCAATGATGATGACAACAACAATAATCGGTTTTGTTCTATCGTTAGTATATAAATCACGTACATGGTGCACAATTTGTCCGATAGCAACAGTTTCATCTGTATATTTAAAAAGAAGTAAAAATAAAGCTAAAGCTAATAAAAATATGTAGATTATTTATTTTGTCTACCTAGTACAAGAGAAATTTCAAACGTATTATACTGCATATACAGAACATAAAAAGCACTATATTACAAGGTATAGTGCTCATTTTTTGTTTTCGAAACCCCGACGATGAAGTGCTTTGAAAAAGTAAAGCTATGAAAATATAAAACTACTGAATATAAATGTATCTTAAGTCGTAGCAAGAAAAATATGGCTTCATTCAAGTAAGAAGAACCACCAGCTTAGCGGGTGGTTCTTTATTATTAGAATATTGATTCTATAATTTTATCCGATGAGTCTGTTGAATATCTCCAGTTTCTAATATTTCCTTCAGTAATGAAATATTCAAGTTCCTTGTTAGGGTATTTTGCGTCGAAAACGTCTACAATTATGAGTTTCACCTTCATCTTTTCAGGTATTAGAGCTTTTATATATACACTTGCGTGCTGACCTATGTAAACGTTGCTTCTCGGTTCTGCAAGACCAGCAAGATTAGGGGCAAGCTCAATAAAGATGCCATATTCTTCAACCGAACGAACAATACCGCTGACTGTTTCACCAACATTGAATTTTTCAGCATTTTCCTCCCACGTGCCGAGTAATTCCTTATGCGAGAGGCATATTCTTCCATTATCAACTGATTTAATAATAACAAATATGTTCTGACCAGTTGAAAATCTGTCAGAAGGATGTGATATTCTTGAAATAGAAATTGCATCAATAGGGATAAGCGATGGAATTCCACAAGCAATATCAACAAAACAACCGAACTGTTCGAGATGAGTTACTTTTGCTGGAATAATATCACCGGCATCCAGTGTTTCTATATACTCTCGCATACATTCAAGCTGAACAGCTTTTCTTGAAAGTATTGCTATTGGCTCACCATTTTCATCAGTGGTAATATTAAGAACCTTAAAGCATACGGGCTTATTGACCTTTGAAATTAATGCGATATCTCGGGTGCTGCCATCTTCAATGCCGATTGCACCTTCATTTCTCGGAATAATTCCTTTTATACACGGTAGGTCAACAATAAGATTATGATCGCCATCACATATTTTTGCACGCGCCTCAAGAATTTGTCCGTGAAGCATTGCTTCCTGTAATGCAAAAACTGACTTAACTGCACTTTTGTTTTCAATGGTATTAATCAGATGTCCTTCTGGTAAATATTTTGTCATTTTGTACCTCCCACGTTTTATGCTCAGCATAAGATTTTCTTTAAATATTATGCAAGGAGTACAAACATTATGATATTAAGATTAAATTTTTTCTATATTGTGTCCGCCATAAGAAGTAAGCAGATTTGATACTAATGGTAAGTCCTTTTCGTCACATGATAACTTTAAAGTTGTCTTACTTCCTTTCTTGGTATAATCAAAATCTGTATTGTTCGTCATACTATTTTCTGCTGTCCCGAAAAAACCGAATGCAATAGGAGTATAATTGCTTGAAACATTGTTGGTTACTAGACCTGTAAAACCGTAACTATTATTAGTATTATCTTTTAAGGAATTGTTGTTGTGATTTATAATGTCTATTGTTTTGATGTTTTTTATCTGGTTTTTAATATTTAATGAAGCTATTTCGGCTTCATCTGAAGAGTAAAAATCTGCACTGATTGAATGAAACATAAAAAATCTCCTTATATTGAATTATTTAATAGTAGTATTTATATAAAAAAATTATTTATGCACTAAAATAATTGCCATAAATAATAATATTGTGATATAATAATACAGTATTTGATTTGAAAGGAACTATTGCTATGGATGTTCGTCGTGGCGATGTTTTAATAATGAAAAAGCCACATCCTTGTGGCTCAAATAATATGCTCGTTTTACGCTCGGGAATGGATTTTAAATTGCGCTGTATTCAGTGTAATCGTGAGTTTATGGTGACACGAGTTAAAATTGAAAAGAATATTAAATCAATTATTAGGGAAAAATCTGAGCCATAGCGTAACTTTACTTAATATTAAGACTATATATTTTTAGGAGAATGATAAATGTTTGAAAAATTAAAATTGCTTGAAGAAAGATATGAAGAAATAAGCGAAAAGCTTATGGACCCTGATATAGTTAATGATAATGATCAATATAAGAATTTAATGAAGGAGTATAAGAACTTAACACCTATTGTTGAAAAGTTTAGGGAATATAAAGCTGCTAAAGAATCTTATGATGAAGCTAAAGAGCTTTTAGACAACGGCGGAATGGACAAAGACTTCAAGGAAATGGTTCAGATGGAATATGATGAAAACAAAGAAAAAATGGATAATTTCTTTGAGGAACTAAAAATACTACTTCTTCCTAAAGACCCTAATGATGATAGAAACGTTATTATTGAAATCAGAGGTGGTGCAGGCGGAGAAGAAGCATCACTGTTTGCAAACAGTCTTTACAGAATGTATACAATGTATGCAGAAGCAAAGGGATGGAAGATTGAAATTCTCAACGCTAATGAAACAGAACTTGGTGGATTTAAGGAAATTTCATTCAGTATTGATGGTGATGGTGCATATTCACGTTTTAAATATGAGAGCGGTGTTCACAGAGTTCAACGTGTTCCTGAGACTGAATCACAGGGTCGAGTTCATACTTCAACAGTAACAGTTGCTGTACTTCCAGAAGCTGACGATGTTGACGTTGAAATAAATCCAACTGATTTGAAAATTGACGTTTTCAGGGCGAGTGGAGCAGGTGGACAGCATATTAACAAAACTGAATCAGCAGTAAGAATAACATATCTTCCAACAAATCTAGTCGTTGAATGCCAGGATGAACGTAGTCAGTTCAAAAACAAGGATAAAGCAATGAAAGTTCTTCGTTCAAGAATTCTAGAGGATATGCAGAAAAAGCAAGATGATAAAATAGCTTCAGAAAGACGTTCGCAGGTTGGAACAGGTGACCGTTCTGAAAGAATTAGGACATATAATTACCCAGAGGGACGTTTAAGTGATCACAGAATCGGGCTAACAATATACAGGCTTGAATATATCCTTAACGGAAATCTTGATGAAGTATTCGACGCACTTGCAACTGCAGATCAGGCAGCAAAATTATCAATGCAGGAAGAGTAATGACCAAATGATAACAAAACTTTTAGATGACAGCGAAGAAAGTATACAATACTGTGCAGATTTAATTAAAAAGGGTGAAGTTGTCGGAATGCCAACTGAGACTGTCTATGGGCTTGCCGGTGACGCACTTAACCCAGCAGCAATCAAAAAAATATTTGAAGCAAAGGGTCGTCCTCAGGACAACCCTTTGATAGTGCATATTTCTGATTTAAAAATGCTTGATGAGCTTGTATATGATATACCTGTGATTGCATATAATTTAGCAGATAAATTCTGGCCAGGCCCTTTGACAATGGTTTTCAAGAAGAATGATATTATTCCTACTGAAACAAGCGGTGGGCTTGATACAGTAGGTATTCGTATGCCGTCACATAAAACAGCAAGGGACTTAATAAGAGTAAGTGGAAAACCTATTGCTGCACCGTCAGCAAATATTTCAGGTGCTCCAAGTCCAACAACAGCTAAGCATGTTTTCAAAGATATGAAAGGGAAAATACCTGCCATACTTGATGGTGGGGCTTGTGAAGTCGGTCTTGAATCAACAGTTATTTCATTTGAAAATGGTGGAGTACGATTATTAAGACCAGGCTTTATTTCTGTTGACGATTTAAGAACAATAGCGCCTGTTTTTGTTGATAAGGGTGTTACGGAACGACTTGATGAAAATGCAAAGGTTATGTCACCTGGTATGAAATATAAGCATTACTCGCCAAAAGCAGATGTAATAATAATTGATAGTGATTTAGATAATTTTATTAAATACATTGGCAGCAATTATAGTAAAGGAACATTCTGCGTCGTATTTGATAGTGATAAAGATATGATAAAGTACCCTTGTCTGACATATGGCGATACAAGTGAAGAAAATGCAAAGCTACTTTTTGATATTCTCCGTGAGGTTGATGACATGGGAGCCAAGCGTGTTTATTTCAGATGCCCTGATAGGAACGGAGTAGGACTTGCGGTTTATAATAGATTATTGCGTGCAGCAGGATTTGAGGTAATTAAAATATGAACAGCTTAAGTGGTGTGACTGTTATTGGTCTCACAGGTCAAAGCGGTGCCGGAAAAACAACAGTATGTGATGTGTTTGCAAGGAAAGGCTTTGCAGTAATAAATGCAGATATAATAGCAAGGGAAATAACAAAAAAAGGCTCACCTTGTTTGAAAAATATTCTTGACGTTTTTCCGGAATGTATTAATAAAGAAACAGAGGAACTTGACCGACAAAAAATGGCACAGCTTGTTTTTAATGATAATGAATTACTTAAAGTATTCAATTTAATTATGTATCCGTACATAACAACAAAAATTCTTGCAGAAATCAGAAGACTTGGTTCAGACGGTAAAAAGCTTATTTTGCTCGATGCTCCTACACTTTTTGAAAGCAGAGCAGATGATTTCTGTAATTATATTGTTTGCGTGATATCTAAAGAAAACCTAAGAATGAAAAGAATCATTGAAAGGGATAATATTTCTGAAGATAAAATTAGAAGCAGATTTGAATCACAGCATACTGATGATTTCTATATTTCAAGGTCTGACAGTGTAATATATAACAATTCTAACCTTGAAGATTTTATCAGTTCAGCAGAATCAACGGCACAGAAAATTAAGGAGATGTTCAATGCATAAAACAAAAAAACTATTAATAATATCTGTACTTATAATTGTAGTTCTTGCATTGTTTGTATTATTACTAACACCTAAATTTGAAAAAGAGATTGTGTATAAGATGGAATACAAAGAAATTGTTGAAAAATATTCAAAAGAATATAATATAGATAAATATCTTATTTATGCAGTAATTAAAACCGAAAGTGATTTTGATGAAAAAGCTACTTCAAGTGTCGGTGCGCGTGGATTAATGCAGATAATGCCTGACGCATACGAATGGGTTAAGTATAGACTTAAGGATAAAAGAGAAATTACATACGACGACATGTATAAGCCAGAATATAATATAGAATACTGTTCTTATATGCTAAAATTTTTGTTGGATAAATATTCTGATAAGAGTCTTGCAATAGCTGCTTATCACGGTGGAACGACACAGGTCGATAAATGGATTTCTGATGGTAAAATTAAAAATAATGGAAAATCCGTTAAGGAGTTCCCGTCAAAAACGACAGGACATTATGTAAAAAAAGTTACGAAGGCATATGAATCGTATAAAAACCTTTATGACAATAAATAATAATTGCAGGAGGATAATAAAATGGAAAACGATAAAAAATCAGCTGCTAAGAAGTTGCAGGAAAAATTGGCATCTCAGCGTAAAAATGCAGTTCTTATAATGGATAATTCACAGATAACAAAGGCAGACAAGTTCTGTGAAGGATATAAGAACTTCCTTGATATGGGAAAGACTGAGCGTGAGGCTGTATGTGAATCAATAAAGCTTGCTGAGGAAAACGGATTTGAAAAATATGATGCTTTTAAAAAGTATCAGCCAGGTGATAAATTCTATTATATAAACAGAAACAAATGTATAATTCTCACAATAATTGGCACTGAGCCGATAGAAAAAGGAATTAAAATCGCCGCTGCTCATATTGATTCACCAAGACTTGACTTAAAGCAGAATCCACTCTATGAAGATAATGAGCTTGGCTTGTTCAAGACACATTATTATGGTGGTATAAAGAAATATCAATGGACTGCTATTCCTATGTCATTGCATGGTGTAGTATTTAACAAAGCAGGCGAAAAGATAGAAATTTCAATTGGTGAAGATGATAAAGATCCGGTCTTCTGTGTAACCGACCTTTTGCCACATCTTGCTATGGAACAAATGAAGAGAACACTTAATGAAGCAATAAAAGGTGAAGAATTAAATCTTCTTATCGGTTCACGTCCGTTTAAGGATGATGAAATCAGCGAAAAGGTTAAGCTTAATATTCTTAATATTCTTTATGAAAAATACAATATTATAGAAGACGACTTTGTTTCGGCTGAGCTTGAAATTGTTCCAAACTACAAAGCAAGAGATGTCGGCTTTGACAGAAGTATGGTTGGAGCCTATGGTCAGGATGACAGGGTATGTGCATATACGGCACTTAAATCTATCCTTAAATGTAAGAATCCAACAAAAACAGTTATGACTGTTCTGAGTGATAAAGAAGAAACAGGCAGTGATGGCAATACAGGACTTCAGAGTGCATATATGAAATACTTTATCGCTGATATTGCAAAAATGTTTGGCGTAGAAGGAAGAACAGTTCTTTCAAATTCTGAGTGCATGTCAGCTGATGTTAATGCTGGATTTGATCCTACTTTTCCTGAGGTTACTGAAAAGAGAAATGCAGCAAAACTCAATTACGGTGTTTGCGTGACAAAGTATACAGGTGCTCGTGGAAAATCTGGAACATCAGATGCAAATGCAGAGTATGTTTCAAGAATAAGACAATTACTTGACAATAACAATGTAATATGGCAGACTGGTGAACTTGGAAAGGTTGATGCAGGCGGTGGCGGAACTGTTGCTGCTTATATTGCAAACCTTAACGTTGACGTAATAGATGTTGGCGTTCCAGTTCTTTCAATGCATGCTCCATTCGAAGTTACTTCAAAAATTGACGTATATATGGCTTATAAAGCATTTTCAGTTTTCTTTAGTGAAAAATAAATTTAATGTACAAACATTATGCCTGTCCCTTGCAAAAGCGAGGGACTTTTTTTGTGCATTGATACAAAAGTTTTTTTGCCTCTTTTCGCTGTCTGAAATCGACATTTTTAATGGAGTGATAGATATATAATTTAAATACAAGCTTGGGAAATGGAGAGAACATGACATACATATATCTTGATGTTCTTGTGGTTATAAATATTTATGTAAACTATTTTTTATTGAAGAGTACTGCGAGAATTACTCATACAGCACTTTCTCAGAGAAGATGTATACTTGCTTCTGTAATTGGTACAGTTACAGCTCTGACAATACTTCTTCCTCAGCTGAGTGTACTGATTTTGGGCGCGATTAAGCTTGTTGGAGCATTATTTATTATAAAAATTGCTTTTAAAAAAATTACCATAAAAAGACTATTTAAGCTGACGGCAGTTTTCTTTACAATGAGTTTTATTTTTGCTGGCGTTATGATTTTAATTACTCAACTGACAAAAGTCAGTTCAATAATCGTGAATAATTATACAGTTTATTTTAATATTTCATTATTGACCCTTGCTGTATCAACAATTATCGCATATACAGCAGTTTGTATTGTGACATATATTTTCGATAAAAACTGCAATCTTAATCACAGCTATAAGGTAAAAGTCAGACTCTTTGGTAAAGATTATATTATGGATGCAGTTTGCGATACAGGTAACTCATTAATGGATTCTTTTACGGGAAAGCCTATTATTATTTGTAATTCAATTGATATTGCAAATCTTGCTGATTTAAGAGCCGATAAAACATATGACTCAGAAGAATATCTTGAACATTTTAAGAATTTCAAGGGATTACGTCTTCTGCCGTATTCAACTATTGGAAATCAGGGAATTATTCCTGCTTTTATGGCTGATAATATAGTTATAATCAATGAAAAAAACCAGGCAAAGCCTGTTGATGCATATGTTGGCTTATGCCTTAATAACAGTTCTTACAAAGCAATTTTCAATCCAAGATTATTAATATAGATGAGGGTGGTAATATGATAGGTGTAGTGTCAAGATTTAAAAACAGAACGGAACTAATATTTCTATGGATAAGAAAAAAATTAGGATCTGATTGTGTTGACTATATAAATGGGGCAGAAACTCTTCCACCCCCATTGACAAAATATGAGGAAGAAGAAGTGTTCAAGCTTCTGATGAGCGATGAAAAGTCAGGAAGGGAACAGCTTATAGTACATAACCTGAGGCTTGTTGTTTATATTGCAAAAAAGTTTGAATCAACTGGAGTTGGAATTGAAGATTTAATTTCGATAGGAACAATTGGTCTTATTAAAGCTGTTAAAACATTTTGCCCTGATAAGAATATCAAGTTAGCAACATATGCTTCGCGTTGTATTGAGAACGAAATCCTTATGTTCCTTAGGAAATCCTCACAGTACAGAAATGAAATATCCATTGATGAGCCTTTAAATATTGATTGGGATGGAAATGAGCTTTTACTTTCCGATATTTTAGGAACAGAGGATGATATAGTAAACAGACGCATTGAAAATGAAGTTGAAAAAGACTTGCTGATAAGTGCAATTAATGACCTTAATCCAAGAGAGAAGCAGATTATGGAAATGCGCTTTGGACTTGTTACAGGAAAGGAGCTTACTCAGAAGGAAGTGGCAGATTTAATTGGTATATCACAATCCTACATATCAAGACTTGAAAAACGAATTATAAGAAGCCTTAAAAGCAATCTTAATACAATATAATAGTTACCATAATTTACTGATAGTTAAAAGTGCATATAAGAAATGCTCCTGACAATAATCTTATTACTGGCTTGCATTAAATTGTAAGCTGGAATAGTTGTTTTCAGGAGCATTTAACTATGCATTATAACAAAGTAGAAATCAGTGGTGTAAACACATCAAAATTAACAGTTCTAAAAGAATCAGAAAAAATGGCTCTGCTAAAAAGAATAAAAGAAGGGGATAAGGCAGCACGAACTTTATTAATAAATGGTAATTTAAGATTAGTCCTTAGTGTTTTGCAAAAATTTATCAGCCGTGGTGAAAATCCTGATGATTTGTTTCAGGTGGGTTGCATTGGCTTGATGAAGGCAATAGATAACTTTGATGTTTCCCAAAATGTGCGTTTCAGTACGTATGCTGTACCAATGATTAGCGGTGAACTTCGAAGGTATTTAAGAGATAATAATCCTATCAGGGTAAGCAGATCTCTCCGGGATCTTGCATATAAGGCAATGCAGGCAAAAGAAAAACTTATGAAGGAAAATCAAAAGGAGCCAACAGTAGAACAGATTGCAAAAGAAATTGATGCGAACAGATCAGATGTAGTGCTTGCACTTGAATCTATAAGTGATCCTATATCCTTGTATGAACCGGTTTATTCAGATTCTGGTGATACACTATATGTTCTTGATCAGGTTGGAGATAAATCAGACGATGAAAGCTGGTTAGATGAGATATCATTGAAAGAAGCGATTAATCTTCTTTTGCCAAGAGAAAAAAAGATACTGTTTCTTCGTTTCTTTAAAGGGAAAACACAGGTCGAGGTAGCAAACAGTATAGGGATATCACAGGCACAGGTTTCGAGATTAGAAAAATGCGCTTTGGATCGAATTAAGCGTCAGATATAAAAGCTAAGGTCTTTACATTTTGTAAAGGCCTTATTTTTTGGACAAACTATAATATTTACATAAGATAATGAATATTAATTACCAGTAATTATTTAAATTAAAATATATGCTTTGTGTTGTATTTTGTTGTAAAAAGTGTTAAAATGAACAAAAGCATTGAATGCGAAAAGAGGGTACATATGAAAAAAATCACAGGATTGTTGATATTGATATTTGCTGTTTCAATGTTTTCAGCTTGCTCGAAAATAGAGAAGTCAAATGTCGATTACAGTATTGGAGATCCATTGGAAACCAGTAATACTATTCAATCTGAATCCCCACCTCCTGATCCGACTGTTACAACATCGGATACATCATCAAGTTCAAATACCGACACTTCGAAAACGACAACAAACTCAAACACATCAAATTCAAACACATCAAATTCCACAACACAAAAGCCAACCACCACAACAAAACAAGGCACTACGACAAAACCAGGTACAACAACAGGTGGAACAACGGTTACCACTCCTCCTACGAGCCCTTCAAGATATAATCCAATTAATTATAGTGTTCAGAAGGGTGTCTGGATAACTTACATAGAAAATATAATTGTGTCATCTGGGAAAACTGAAGCCCAATACAGAAGTACAATTTCATCTGCATATTCAAAAATAAAGGCAACAGGTTGTAATACAGTTTATGTACAGGTGCGTTCGCACGCTGATGCATATTATGATTCAAGCTATTTTGCAAAGAGTTATAGATCGTCATCATCTTTCGATCAGTTAGAAGTAATGGTTGAGGAAGCTCATAAGCTTGGAATTTCTATTCACGCATGGATAAATCCAATGAGAGGGCCGACAGCTTCAGCGATGGCAAGTATGTCAGATACCTCTGTTATGAAAAAATGGTATAATGATCCATCAAAAAATGGCAAATACATCGTTAACTACGGTGGAAATTATTACTTTAATCCTGCTTATTCTGAAGTAAGACAGCTTATCAGCAATGGTATAGCAGAAATTGTAAGCAAATATAATGTTGATGGCATACATATAGATGATTATTTCTATCCTTCAGGGGCAGCGTCAAGCTTTGATTCTTCTGCTTATAGTCAATACGGAAGTGGAATGAGTCTTGCTGACTGGCGTCGATCAAATACTGATAAAATGGTTTCAAGCATGTACAGCACAATAAAAAACATTAATTCTAAAATACCTTTCGGTATAAGCCCTCAAGGCAATAACTCCAATAATTATAATTCACTTTATGCTAATGTATCAAAGTGGTGTTCAACGAGTGGTTATCTTGATTATGTTGTACCACAGATATATTGGAGCTTTAACCATCCAACAGCTGGCTTTAAGAATAAGTGCGCTGAGTGGAGAGGTATTGTTAAAAATTACAATATAAAATTAGTTATAGGGCTTGCAACTTATAAAGTTGGAACAAATGAGTATGATTTTAATACTGATCCTTATATAATGAGTAAAGAGATAAATTATGCAAAAACAATATCAGGCTATGGTGGAGTTGCATTCTATAGATATGACCATATCTGCGGTGGTTCAATTCCTTCAGGTGTACAGCAGGATATGAATAATATTAAACAAGCATTAAAATAATAGACGTTAAAAGGAGTAAAAATGAGAAAATCATTAAGGTTTTTAGGAATTATAATTTCATTAATAATGATGGTTTCTTATATCCCTCAGTTTCAGATATTAGCTGGGAATATATCAACTCATGCTACAAATAAAGATAGCTCTTCGCAAACTGAAAATGATGATTCTTCAAAAGACGGTGATTCTAATTCATCTGATAAAATAGCTGACAAAGGTAAAGATGAAGAAGTATTTGTTCCTAATTTCTCTTTTCCGGATCAAATGCGTGGAGTAAGAGTAACACCAGGTAAGGATTATTTCAAAAATGCAGAACAGTCTTCTGATATTACTCAGAAGGAAGTCAATGCAATTATTTCTACAATGACAGATGTAGGAATGAATTCAGTCATTATAGATACTGACTATAACAATAAAGCATATTATACAGCTAACCCTGACTCAAGTCATGAAGAACAAGCTGTCAAAATGCTAATAGATGCTGCAAAAAAGAACTATTTCTATGTTTATGTGAACTTTGACATAAATTTTGTTTTAAACGAGTATTTAGCATTAGAACTGCAGAATAAGATTGATTATCTTACGCATGTAGCACATAAATTTTCGAGAGATTATCTTGCTGACGGTATAATTCTTGAAGGATACTATGGTTCAAAGAGTGTCAGCAACTTTAATTACTATATGAATAACGGCTCAGGAATAGGCTTTGATAATTGGCTTCTTGAAAATGGTGCATATGTTTTCAGTCTTGTGAGCAAATCAATTCATAAAACTGATAATACAATTCCTGTAGGCATCAATATATCAAATATGTGGGCTAATTCTTCTTCAAATAAAGATGGAAGCGCTACAAAAGACGCTTTTCAGGCTTATACAGATGGATATGCCGATACAGTTAGTTATTTGAATAAAAAGTATGCTGATTTTATATATCTTGACACAAAAGGCTCTCTGACGGATAAAAATTTGCCTTTCCAGACTGTTGTAAACTGGTGGTCGCAGAAAGCCACTGCCTGTGATATTCCTATGTATGTTGCTCATAGCAATGACAAGCTTGGTACTAATTCAACAGGTTGGTCGCTTGAAGATCAGGTTGTCAAGCAATTAACGTCAATTGAAAAGGTATCAAAGTATTCAGGAAGTGCAATGAGTTCTTATAGCGCTTTAGTTTCAAAAAAATCTTCTACTAATGTACTAAAGAAATTCTATGCTAAAACGCTTGATAAGAATGCACTATCAAATGAGCTGAAAATGAACTCTCCAAGGCAGACAACATTCACCACGTATGAACCACAGGCTATTTTCCAAGGCACATTCGATAAAAATTTTGATGTTACCTTTAATGGAAGTCCTGTGAAGCTTAACGAAGCGGGATATTTTTACATACCAAAGGATTTAAATGTCGGTCTAAATGTTTTCAGGATTGAAAATAAAGGTAAGGTTGTTACATATAAGATAACAAGAAGAATTAAAGTTTTTCAGTCAATAAATCCAAAGGGCAATATGCGAGTTGATGGAAAAATGACTATTGATGTTTCTGCAGTAGCATATAAAGGCTCAACAGTAACAGCAAAATTCAATGGCAAGACTATCACTCTTGCTCAGACGGATGGTGCATGGGAAGGGGGAGACCCTAACTCAAGCTATGCTTTGTTTACAGGAAAGTTCACTGCTCCTGCTTCAGGAAATTCTGAGAAAAAACTTGGAAATATAGTTTTTAATGCTAATTATAAAGGCGCAAATTATGAGCAGTTAACAGGAGCAGGTGTAACATTAAATAAGCTTCCTGAAAATGTTCAAGCTGGAAAACTTATAAGAATCAATTCTTCTGTTGGAGCTAAGGTTTTCTATGACACATCAACTTATGATTATCCGATTCCGAGGACACGCCTGCCTGCAAATACATATGATTATTATTTAAGAACGGCTCAATATAATGGTAAAACATATTATATTACTCAATCAGGCCGAAGAGTTCTCGCAAGTGATGCAACACTTATGGATGGTAATACTTTTGGAGAGAATAAAGTTACTTTTATAAATTCTTCTGTCCAGAATTATGACACTATCATGCAATTTAAGCTTAATAAAAATTCGCCAATAGAAGTTTCATCAAATCCGTGTAACTATTATACAAGTACATATGGTAATTTTTATATTCAGAATTATAGTGCAACAACAATAAAAATTACTTTTGATTATGTTGTTGGTCATACCAATAATGTAAGTCTGCCTGCTAATTCTCCTTTCTCGTCATCTTCTTGGAGTACTGCAACATCTTCTTCCGGCAAACCACAGACAATTCTTACATTACATTTAAAGAAAACTGGTGGTTATTCAGGAGTAGCACCAAGCTATTCAGCTGATGGAACATTGACCTTAAGATTTAATGGTCATCCTTCTTCATTGAATGGCGCAATAATTGCATTAGACCCAGGACATGGTTATACAGAAAAAGGCTGGGATCCTGGAGCTGTAGGTTTTGTTACTGAACGTGATATTAATGAGAAAGTTGCAAAGCTTGTTGAAAGTAAATTAATAGCACAAGGTGCAACAGTAATAAGGCTTAAAACTGAAAGTACTACTTATCCGACATATAGCAGGCCTGATGTTGTGCGCCAATACAAGCCAGATATATTTATATCAATACATTGTAATTCAGCCAGTGCTGATGCAAGAGGAACAGAAGCATTTTATTTTTATCCATACTCACAGCCACTTGCAAAATACCTTTCCAACAATATTTCGGGATACTTGGGTAATCCGAACAGGGGAAATAAATATAATGAGTTTTTAGTTACCACACAGCAGGAATTCCCGTCATCTCTTGTTGAACTTGGATTTGTTTCAAATTATTCTGAAGCTATGAAACTGGCGAATGCAAATTACCAGGATGGTATAGCCATTTCAATAGTAAAAAGTATATCTCAATATTTTGAAAATAACTAATTTTAATAGTCCATGTAAAAAAGTACATGGACTATATTTTTTTGTTGATATATTTTAAAAATTATATTATAATTAATAATTAGAATACAATGGGGGTGTAATAATGTTCAAAATAATAAATAAAAGACAGCTTAATGAACAGGTAGTTTTAATGGAAATTGAAGCTCCGTTTATTGCAAAGAAAGCTAAGGCTGGGCAATTTATCATTTTCAGAATAGATGAAAAGGGTGAAAGAATTCCTTTAACTATTGCGGATTATGATAGAGAAAAGGGTACAGTAACAATAATTTATCAGACAATTGGTCGTTCTACAAGTCAGTTAGCACAACAAAATATTGGTGATGAAATTCTTGATTTTGTCGGACCATTAGGTGTTGCAACACATTTTGAAAAAGGCATAAAAAGAGTCGCTGTAGTTGGCGGTGGTGTTGGTTGTGCAATTGCTTATCCACAGGCAAAGATGCTTCACAGAATGGGCGTTGAGGTTGACCTTATTGCCGGCTTCAGAAGTAAGGACATTGTTATTCTTGAAGATGAGATGAAAGCAGTTTCAACAAATCTTTATATAACAACTGATGACGGAAGTTATGGAACAAAGGGCTTTGTTACAAACGTATTAAAAGACTTGATAGATAAAGGTAGAAATTATGATGCAGTAGTGGCTATCGGACCTGTCCCTATGATGAAGTTTGTTTGCGATGTTACAAAGCCATATGGAATTAAAACAATTGTATCATTAAATCCTATTATGGTCGATGGAACAGGTATGTGCGGTGGCTGTCGTGTTACTGTTGATGGAGTAATTAAATATGCCTGTGTTGACGGACCTGACTTTGATGGACATCTTGTTGATTTTGATGAGCTAATGAATCGAAACAGCTCATACAAAGAAAATGAAATTAATCATGTATGCAGACTTACAGGAGGACAAAGAAATGCCTAATATGTCGCTTGAAAAAGTTAAAATGCCTGAACAGGACCCAAAGATACGTGCAAGAAACTTTAAAGAAGTTTCTTTGGGATATACAAAGGAAATGGCTATTGAAGAGGCACAGAGATGTCTTAACTGTAAGCATAAGCCTTGTGTCAGCGGATGTCCTGTAAATGTAAGAATTCCTGAATTTATTGTTCAAGTTGCAAAAGGGGATTTTGAAAAGGCATATGAAATAATAAAATCAACAAACTTTCTTCCTGCTGTATGCGGACGTGTTTGTCCACAGGAATCACAGTGCGAAGCAAAGTGTGTCAGAGGAATAAAAGGCGAACCAGTAGCAATCGGACGTCTTGAAAGATTTGTTGCTGATTATGTAATGTCACAACCTGAGAAAGAGGTTGTAAAACCTGAGCTTAATGGACATAAGGTTGCAATAGTTGGTGCTGGACCTGCAAGTCTTACATGTGCAAGTGATCTTGCACAGCTTGGTTATGATGTTACCATTTTTGAAGCATTCCATACTGCTGGTGGAGTTCTTATGTATGGTATCCCAGAATTCAGACTTCCAAAGTCTATTGTTCAGAGTGAAATTAATTCACTTAAAGCTCTGGGTGTTAACATAATGACAAACATGGTTATTGGTAAGGTATTATCAATAGATGAGCTTTTTGATATGGGCTATGAAGCTGTATTTGTTGGCTCAGGCGCAGGACTCCCGCGTTTTATGGGAATTGAGGGCGAAGCACTTGTAGGTGTATATTCTGCTAATGAGTATCTTACAAGAATCAATCTTATGAAGGCATATGTTGAAGGTTATGATACGCCAATCATGAAATCAAAATCTGTCGCTGTTGTTGGTGGTGGTAATGTTGCTATGGATGCTGCAAGAAGTGCTATGAGACTTGGTGCTGAGCATGTTTACATAGTATATAGACGTTCTGAGGAAGAAATGCCAGCAAGACTTGAAGAAGTTCATCATGCAAAAGAAGAAGGAATTGATTTCCTTTTCCTTAATAATCCTGTCAAGGTTGTCGGAGATGGCAAGGGTAAGGTTTCAGGACTTGAATGCGTAAAGATGGAACTTGGCGAACCTGATGCAAGCGGTCGACGTTCACCAAAAGCAGTTGAAGGCTCAAACTATACACTTGATGTAGATACGGTTATTATGTCAATAGGTACATCACCAAACCCACTTATCCGTACTACAACGACAGGACTTGATGCAAACAAGCGTGGATGCCTTATTGTTGATGAAGATATGCTCACAACAAAAGAGGGCGTTTATGCTGGCGGTGATACTGTTACAGGCGCTGCAACAGTAATTCTTGCAATGGGTGCTGGTAAAACTGCCGCAAAATCTATCCACGAGTATATATCTTTGAAGAAATAGCAGTAATAAAAAGCAAATTATTTATGAATACTATTGAAATATTATAAAAAAATGGTATAATAATATAATTAGTATTAATGTAAATAATTTTCGGAGGTATATAATGTTAGATTTTTTCCTTACCCCAATGCAGAGTGGCGGCACAACGCCAAATAACGGTGGATCTTTGCTTACTTTAGCAGTTCCTTTTCTTCTTCTTATTGTTGTTATGTATTTTATTATCATAAGACCACAGAAGAAGAAAGAAAAAAAAGAGGCTGAATTAAGGAATAGTATTCAGGTTGGTGACGAAGTTGTTACTGCTGGTGGTATTGTTGGTATAGTTTTTTCAATTAAAGAAGATCCTGATAATAAGAATAATTCAACAGTTGTTATTGAAACTGGTGGAGACAGAAGTAAAATCCGTGTTAAAAAATGGGCTATCTATTCAGTGGAAACAATCCACGATACTAGCGTAAAATAGTATATTAAACGCTTATCCTGAATAAAATTTATTAACATAAATTTTTGGAGGGGTAAAAATGCAAAGAAGATCAACGATAAATTCCTTTAAGTCATCCCGTCTGTATTGTACAGCGAGTTCTTCATTTGTTGGTATAGTTGTTATTCTTATCTGTTTGTTTATATTTTCACTTTTCATGACAAAGTTTGATGCACCAGAGCCAATGGTTTCAGTAATGTCAAGCCTGGCACTGTGTGTTGGTGCTTATGTCGGTGGATATATAGCAGCAAAAAGGAAACGACAGAATGGTATGATTATCGGAATTCTTACAGGTATTTTTATTTATTGTATTATTTTCTTTGCAGGAGTAATTTTCGCTAAAAACTCTATTTCCTTTAGTTTTTTAACAAAGCTTATAATGACTTTGATCTGTGCGGCCATTGGTGGAGTTTTTGGAGTTAATTCAAAGGGCAAAAGATATTAATTTTGCACATTCTGTGGTAAAATTGAATAATAATTTTTCTTGGAGGGGTATTATGAAGCACATCAAGACTATTAACAAAGCAAACCTTAAGAAATCTGCTGAAAAAGGTGGCTGTGGCAAGTGCCAGGCATCATGTCAGTCAGCTTGTAAAACTTCTTGCACAGTTGCAAACCAGAAATGTGAAAAGGATGCATAATCCGATTAAATTAAAGGGGCAGTAATTGTCCCTTTACTTTTTTGTTATAATTAATAAAGAAATTTCAGAGGTATTATGATGATACATAAGTACAAATTAAACGGCTTGAATATTGTTCTTGATGTCAACAGTGGTGGCGTTCATATAGTTGATGATCTTACATACGACCTTCTTGACAATATTTTCCCGCCATTTGAGGATAAATGTCCTCAAAAGGTAATAGATAAGCTTTTGCAGTTCAACAAAGTCGAGGATATTGAATCCTGCTATAACGAAATTGTTGAGCTTTATAATGACGGAATTCTTTTCTCGCCTGATGACTATGAAAAATATGCAAAGTATTCTGTTGCTTCACCAGTAAAAGCAATGTGTCTGCATATTGCTCACGACTGTAATCTTCGCTGTGAGTATTGCTTTGCTTCAACCGGTGACTTTGGTGAGGGCAGAAAGCTGATGCCACTTGAAGTCGGTAAGCAGGCTATTGATTTTCTTCTTGAAAATTCAGGTGACAGACAGAATCTTGAACTTGACTTCTTTGGCGGCGAGCCACTGATGAACTTCGGCGTTGTTAAGCAAGTTGTTGAATACGCAAGAAGTAAGGAAAAGGAATATAATAAAAAATTTAGATTTACTATAACAACAAATGGTATTCTGCTTGATGACAAGAAAATTGACTTTATTAATGAAGAAATGTCAAACGTTGTTCTTTCTATTGACGGAAGAAAAGAAGTCAATGACAGGGTGCGAAAGCGTGTTGACGGTTCAGGAAGCTATGATAAGATTATAAAAAGCTTTAAAGAGCTTGTTGAAAAAAGAGGGGACAAGGATTACTATGTACGTGGTACTTTCACAAAATATAATCTTGATTTCTCAAATGACGTAATTCATCTATATGAACAGGGTTTTGACCAGGTTTCTGTTGAGCCTGTAACTGGTAGTTCTGAAGATCCTTATGCAATTACTGAAAAAGAATTGCCTGTTGTTTTCGCTGAATATGAAAAACTTTCACAGAAGCTTATGGAAATCAACAAAGATAAATTCCGTTGTAATTTCTTCCACTTTATGCTTGACCTTGATCAGGGTCCTTGCGCAATAAAGAGATTAAGGGGATGTGGTTGCGGTAACGAATATGTTGCAGTAACACCAGACGGTGATATTTATCCTTGTCATCAGTTCGTTGGTAAGGAAGAATACAAAATGGGTAATCTTTCTGACGGAATATTCAACTCAGACATTAAAAAGGAATTTGCTAATTCACACATATATTCAAAGCCTGAATGTACAAAATGCTGGGCAAAGTTCTATTGTAGTGGTGGATGTAATGCAAATAATTATAATTACGAGAATGATATACATAAAGCACATAAGTTATCATGTGAACTTCAAAAAAAGCGCCTTGAATGTGCAATAATGATAAAAGCTATAAACGCTTTAAAAGAATAGTCAAGATTACCCGCTAAGCGGGTGGCAGGGCATTTTACTGGTTGGGGCTGATGCCCCATTGAAGATCTGCCAATTGCATTAAATTTTCTGGCTGCCCCAAAAGGGGCGGCTTATTTTTTGCCTACATTTACAGGCTCTCCCGTAAATGGGTCTGAATTATCCATGTATGTTAATTGGCCTGATAAAATATCTTCCTGTAACTGGTTTCTAACATATTCTGCAATCCGCTTTTTATTTTTTTACCATATCCACAAAATAACCTCTGAACTCAAAATGCCTGTTCCTATCCATAATTGGATATATCCTCTGATTTTAGTTAGTTTGGCAGACCTTAAATTTATTATATTTGTGGAGGTTTTATTTTCTACTCATAGCTTAAGATTAATTGAACCACCGGTTTAGCAGTGGTTTTCGTTATACAATAAAACAGCAGGAGGCTTATGCCTTCTGCTGTTTATTTTGTCGTAGTGATTTGAAAAAATCGCTCAATATTTCGGAACATTCATCCTTTAGAATTCCTGCTGTAATTTCAGGTATATGATTGTACGGGAAGTCAAAAAGGTTTATAACAGAACCGCAGGAGCCAGCCTTTGCATCTGAAGCACCATATATAACTCTTTCAAGCCTTGAATTTATAATAGCACCTGTACACATTGGACAAGGCTCAAGAGTAACATATATTTCGCAGTCGATAAGGCGCCAGCCACCAAGTGTTTTGCTGGCTTCATTTATAGCAATTATTTCAGCGTGTGCAAGGGGAGATTTAGCGCATTCACGCCTGTTATAGCCTGTGCCGACAATTTCTCCAGTTTCTTTTTTTACAACAACTGCACCAATTGGAACTTCACCAATTTCTGCAGCTTTTTTTGCAAGCTCAAGAGCTTTTCTCATATATAATATATCATTTTCCATATATATACCTACAAAAAAGGAACGATTAATCGTTCCTTTATATTTCATTTCTGTTTTCAAGTGCTTTAAATAAAGTCACTTCATCGGCATACTCAAGAATCCCACCAATTGGCAATCCAAAAGCAAGACGTGTAACTTTTATACCAAGAGGCTTTAATAACCTTGATATATACATAGCGGTAGCCTCACCCTCAACCGTCGGGTTTGTAGCCATAATGACCTCTGAAACATCAGAGTCATTTATTCTTTTAAGAAGTTCCTTAATTCTTAGCTTATCAGGTGTAACTCCATCAATAGGGGAAATAAGCCCATGTAATACATGATAAAGTCCCTTGTATTCATTGGTGCGTTCAAAGGCTGAAACATCCTTCGGTCCTTCAACAACACAAATGGTTGAGCTGTCTCTCCTTAAATCATTACAGATAGGGCATATTTCAGCGTCGGTAAGGTTTTGGCATATTTTACAGCTGTGTATTGTCTTGTGTGCCTTTATGATAGCATCTGCAAAGCTTTTCGCGTCGGATTCACTCATTGACATCACATAATAAGCAAGCCTTTGAGCAGTTTTCATGCCGATACCAGGAAGCTTTGCAAACTGTTCTGAAAGAATTATTAAAGGCAATGGATTACTTTCGGCCATTAGAATAATCCTGGGAGAGAAACTCCGCCTGTCACTTTAGACATTTCTTCTTCAGAAACATCTTCAAGATTCTGTACAGCCTGGTTAAAAGCACTCATAATAAGATCCTGAAGCATTTCAACATCCTCTGGGTCAACAACTTCAGGCTTAATGGTTAGTGACTTTACAGTTCTCTTTCCAGTGATAGTAATATCAACAGCTCCGCCACCTACTGAGGCAGAAAAATCTCTACCTTCAAGGTCTTCCTGTAATGCAGTGATATCATCCTGCATTTTCTGAGCCTGCTTGAGCATTGCATTCATATTCTGTGGGCCTCCGCCCATACCTTGTGGCAATCTTGCTTTCATAGTAAAATCTCCTCTTGATTATATAATTTTTTAATTTATTTCGACTTGTATGTTGGCGTCTTTAGCTTTGGATATCAATTTATCAACCGCATTGTTATCGTCTGTTTTTGCAGTAGTTGAGCATTTTGCCCTTATGATAAATGATTTTCCAAGATGTGCTTTTACAACCTCACCAAGTGAATTAGCATTGTCCTTGTTTTTAAACAATTTTATGAAAAATTCGTTCTGCACAATTAAAAGTAACAAATTCTCATAAATAAACGCTTGTGAGCCCTTTAACGAACCAGAAACGGCAGGGTTAACTTTATTAAAATTCTCAAGAATTTCAGGCCAACAATCAAGTGACTTTAACATTTCTGGTTTGATTTTTGATATATCAATAGATGGTTCTGCTGGTTGTTGTGGTATAACTGGAGCAGGGGCCGCTTTTTTCGATACAGCCTTCTTATCAGTTGTAAAGCTATTTTCCCTTACAGTATGTTCAAGTGCATTAAGCCTGTTTAATAGCTCACTGTTATCAGCTTGTACAATTGTCTGGGTCTTGTTTGTTGCCTGCGTACAAAGCTTTACCAAACACATTTCAAGTTCAATTCTTTTTGTCAGTGAACGAGTAAGTCTCTCATTACATTCCTGCAAAATATTGAGCTTATTTATGACATCTTCAAGCTTAATCTGATCTGAAAACTGAGAAAGCTTTTCAATTTCATCAGGTAGGCACGCAAGAAGATTTTTCTGTTCAGGAACAGTTTTAACAAGCATAAGGTTTCGCATTTGAGATAAAAGCTCTTCACACAGCCTCTGCATATCCTTTGACATTGAATACAGTTTATCAACAATTGTTAATGCATTTGATGCATTTTGATTAATCACAGCATCAAGTAGGTCAAATAGATAATCTCGTCCTGCAATTCCAGCAGCAGAACTTACAATATCTATTGTAACATTATTTGAATAAGCAATACTCTGATCAAGCAATGATAAAGCATCTCTCATTCCACCATCGGAAATTCTAGCTATGAGATGAGCGGCATCTTTATCAAGTTTTATATTTTCCTGATTCGCAATATATAAAAGTCTATCCACAATATCTTCGGTAAGGATCCTTCTGAAGTCATATCTTTGACAACGAGAAAGAATAGTAGCAGGAACCTTATGAACTTCAGTTGTTGCTAAAATAAATTTTACATAAGCAGGGGGTTCCTCCATGATTTTCAGCAATGCATTAAAAGCATTCGCCGAAAGCATATGAACTTCGTCAATAATATATACTTTGTATTTGCATTTTTCAGGTGTGAAAAGTGCGGCTTCTCTTATATCACGGATATCATCAACACCATTATTGCTTGCAGCGTCTATTTCAATTATATCAGAAAGAGCTCCATTATCAGCATCCTTGCAAACTTCACATTTAAGACAAGGCTTACCGTCGTGCATATCAAGACAGTTTATTGTTTTTGCAAAAATACGTGCACAGGAAGTCTTACCAGTTCCTCTTGAACCTGTAAATAGATAAGCATGGGCTGTTTTTCCCGAAATAATCTGGTTAGTCAAGGTAGTAATGATATGAGATTGAGAAACAACATCATCAAATGTCAGAGGACGCCATTTTCTGTATAGTGCCTTATACATTTTCATCACTCCTTGAATAAAAAATCAATCCGACATATAGGTATGCAGGCGATCTGCGGCACATAGTACGTACTGCTTAATGCTGCTCGGTTCCCCGCCTGACATGTTTCGCAGTGTTCTATTGCACAGGACCCGCACACCTATATCTCGGATTGAACAGGACCCAAATCCTATATCCATTAATAGATTTTTATTATATCATATTATTTTGTTTTAAGCAAGTACTTATTATTAGATTTATACATAAAAATAATCTTGCTATTTAAATTAAAGAGATATATAATTATAATATAATATAAATAATATAGGAGAATATAATGACTTATATTAAAGCAAAAACAAATATTATTAATAAGAAATCTATTGTTTTAGTGATAACATCTATTTTTTTTACATATCTAATTAATAAGAGGAAAAATGAAGGAAAGAATAAGAAAAAGAGTAAAGTCCGTACTTTTAAAAAATTCTATAGTTTTCTTGATGGCATCTATTCATTGATTTTTACTAAAAGAGCTACTGCTGAGGTAAAAAAAGAACCCGATGATTTTGTAATTGAAAATGCAATTATAATGGATTTGTAATGGGGTGACATCTTTGGAGAAATATCTCAGGGAATACCGAAAGTACATAACAGGTCTTATTGACAGTAATCAGGATATGGATTATAAAAGAATAATTGCTTATCATGAAAAACAGATTGAATTCTTTCAACACGAAAGGTTAATACATCTAATTGTAACAGCTCTGTTTGCAATCTTATTTTTTGCATCAGTTTTTATGGCAGTATTTATACAAAGTCTGGCAATAATATTACTGTCCGTTATGTTATTGATTATGAATATTGCTTATATTAAGCATTATTATTTTCTGGAAAATCAAGTTCAGAAGCTATATCAGGATTTCAATAAGCTTTATGAAAAACAATACGGTATTACATACAAACCAACCAAAAAGTAACAGGAGAAAATATGAAAAAATCAGTTTATAGGTTTATACTAATTAATATCAGCATTGTGTCTGCAATTCTAATATCCTTGTCATACTATATGATTAAAACGGTTGATAATTCATCAGTAAAAGATACAGTTAAATCTACATTCAATAATGTCGAAGCTAAAATCGACGCAAATAATAATGAATATAAAGGCATACTTGAGCAGGTCAGTGATGATAATGTTGCAAAGGCAAAATCCATGTCACTTATACTAAATAATAATTCCAATGCTTTTAATGATTCTGAATATATTGAGGAAATGCGAGTTGCTTTACAGGTTGAAGAAATTTTGATCACCAACAAAAATGGCATTGTTATTGCGGGAACTGCTCCGTATACAGGGCAAAATTTCAGCGACGATAAGTTTTATAGGCAGTTTATACCTGCATTAAATGATAAAAGCTTTGTAAAAGTTGTTAACACTTCTACAGATAACGATCTGACAATTCATACAGCGGTTTCACGACTTGATCAGCAAGGTATAATTTATATTAGTTCAACCCCTGATTCAATAAAAGATGCTGTCAGACTTTCCGGTATTTCTACAACTGTTAACAATCAGTATTTTATAAAGAATGGCGAGCTTGCAATTATTAACAAAGAAAACTGGGAATACATCAGTCATACCGATCCTATGAAATCAAGTATTGCCTGTCAGATTGACAAAAGGTTATTTAAAAATCTTGATAAATCAGGGCAGGGAAGTTTCAAGCAGAAAATTAATAACAAAACTATTTATAATTATTATCGTGAATATGACAATTATGTTCTTCTTGCACAGATAGACAGCAAAGAAATATATCTAAGAAGAAATTATACTACTGTTGGTGTGATTATTACATTGGTTGTGATTTCTCTTACAGCTATGCTTTCTATCCGTAAAAAAATAATTGACATGAAAATTGATTAAAAATAAAGCTGTCATAGTTTTATGACAGCTTTATTAATGTTAGTTTAATTAAGAAATCTAAATTGTTCAGGTATATTTTCGTTGACCATTTTATCAATGAATTTCATATCAAACCATTGTTTTGTTGAATGTATACCATGTTGCTTTGCAAGTTGTTCGTTATACATACTGTAAGGATAATTTCTGATATTCTTGTATCCTGCATCATAGTGAGTGATAATTGGTATGCATTTTACGTCTTCAATACTGATCTTACCTGTTGGCCCTTCCTTCTTGACATTTAGATCAATAAGCCCGCCAACCATTGTGAGATTAAAACTTTGTGCAGATATAAAATTACCAAGGCTGTATGCAACAAATGCCTTACCACCGTCTGGCTTATCAAGATATTCCATAGTTTGAATTGTATGAGGCTGAGTACCAATAATTAAATCTGTGCCCCACTCAACAAACTTCTTTGCGAGTGACTTTTGTGCATCAGTTACCTGATTGGTTGTTTCGACACCCCAGTGAACACTTACCACAACAACATCAGACATTAATCTTGCTTTTTTTATGAGTCGTTCCATCTCATCAACCTGTGAAGTGTAAACAAGTTTTGATTCTGAATTTTTAGGGAGTTTCAAGCCGTTTGTATGCTCCATAAATCCAACGAATGAGAATTTGATGCCGTTTACTTCTTTAATTCTGATATCATCAACGTCAGACTGATTTCTATAAGCACCATAGCACAAAATATTCCTGCTTTTCCAGTAGTCAAGAGTTGCAAGCATTCCTTTTTCGCCCTTATCAAGAATGTGATTGTTACAGTGGCTTACAACATTAAAGCCCATGTCTATCATCTTGTCACCAAGTTGTGTTGGTGAATTGAACATTGGATAATTTGAAGGCGGGAACAAATCGTTTGCTATTGGAGTTTCCTGATTAAGCACAGCAATATCTGCGGGTTTAATAAGCTGTCCAACATACTGATATGCATAATCAAAGTCATATGTACCATCTTTTGCTCGTTGGTGAGCCTGATTATAAATGCCATCATGGATAAGATTATCGCCGACTGCGACAATTCTAACAACAGAATCCTTCTTTGGTTCTTCTGATACACTTGAAGAAGAACTGTCAGAAACAGAATTGTCTGTTTTTGAATCTTTTTTTGTTTCGTTTTCACCACATCCAGCTAAAAAAATAACCAATGATGTGAGAATCACAAAAGCTTTCTTTAAATTTTTCATGTTTCACCTACAATTTTTTGTTTTTATAAGTATATCATATAATAAGTAAGAAAATCAATAAAAGTAATAATTTTGTAATTATGATCACTTGATTGTAATAATAAATATAAGGGAGATATAAATGAGAGTATTAGTTGACGCTGATGGTTGCCCTGTTGTAAAAATAGCAATGGATATATGTAAGAAAAATAATCTGGAGATGATTGTAATTTGTGATAATTCTCACGTATTCAATTTAGAGAGCATACAGACAATTATGGTGGACAAAGGTGCTGACAGCGCAGATTTTCGTCTTGTAAATCTTATTGAAATTGGTGATATAGTAATAACACAGGATTATGGACTTGCGGCAATGTGCCTTTCAAGAAAAGCAATTGTTTTAAATCAGAACGGTATGTTTTATAATAACTCAAATATTGATTCATTGTTACTTGCAAGACACACTGCAAAAAAAATACGTAATGCTGGTGGACGTATAAAAGGAAATTCCAAACGCACACAGGAACAGGATGAAGACTTCAAAAAAGCACTAATATCACTTATAAAGTAATAAATATATATGGCACATCAATTAATATGAAATTGATGTGCTTTTTTATCATAAAATAGCTTGCTTTCGAATAAGTTTTATAAAAAGGACTACTTGAACATATAGGAATTTTAAGCATACAAGCGTATATGTATGAATATAAATGTTTTAGCAGAGTAATGAAGAATCTTTTTTTACAGGAGGAAGCTATGGATTTCAAAGTTAATCGTGAAATTTTCTCTACAAAAGAGGTAGTGTATGATGGCAACAACGAGCAGGCAGTTGAATTAGATTACATTCTGCCTGATTATTTTCCTGAAATTTTTAAGGTATTAAAGTGCCAGTTGTCACCAAGAATAGTTTCTCACAGTATAAGTGGCGAAAAATTGACCTATGAGCTTGTAGTGGGAATAAAAGTGTTGTATATGAGTGAGGGCTCAAATGCATTAAGAAGTATTGAACAGAAGCTGAACTACACAAAAACAGCAAACCTAGGTACACAGGCAGATAAAATGCAGGTGATTATTCTTCCAAAGGCAGATTATATCAATTGCAGAGTTGTAAATCAACGTAGGCTTGACTTCCGTGGAGCGATAAGCTGCAAAATCAAAGTTGTCGGTGAGAAAAAGCAGCAGATAGTTTCAGATGCATTTGGTGGTAACATTCAGCTCAAGAAGGAAACAGTGTCTTATCCTACAAATAGACTTACTGCAACAAAACGAGCAACAATAATTGAAGATCTTGATATGGGCGCTGTCAAGCCAGCTATTATTTCTATAGCAAGAAGCGATGCTGATATTACTTCAAACGAGCATAAGATTATCACTAATAAGCTTATAACAAAAGGCGAAGCAAACATCAATATACTTTATATATGCGAGAATGAAAATGGTGATGGACTTGACACAATGCAGTTTACTGTACCATTCAGCCAGGTAATCGATATGGACGGCATTAATGAGAAATATGATGCAATGGTTAATATTAATGTAATTAGCTGTGAGATTATTCCTCATGGAACTTCAGGTGAATCAAGAGAAGTTGAATGTGAAATAAATCTTGAAATAAATTGTGTAGCAAATAAGTATGAAAATGTTGATATTGTTTCTGATGCATTTTCAACAACTCACCCAGTTAACTTTGAATATATTGATGCAAAAATTGAGAAGAAGCCTGTTCCAATAAATTTATCGCAGACTATCAAGTCAAATCTCGAATATAAAGAAGGAGATATCGCAAGTGTTTATGATGCATGGGTTAAAGTTAACAGCGTTATGAGCAGAATGGATATTCCAACAAATACAATGTATTTTACAGGTGTATGTAACTTTGTTGTTATTGCAAAGAATGAAGATGGCAAGCCAGTATATATTGAAAATGACATGCCTTTTGAAACAGCTATGCAGATTGAAAACGATGGCAACGACAGTTATGCTGAGCCAAAAGCAACAGTAGTATCCAATTCTTACAATCTTACTTCGGCAAATACGGTTGAGGTCAAAGCTGAAATAAATATTGGTGGATATATAAATGAAGCTGAAAATAATAAGCTTGTTTCAAATATTGAAGTCGATGAGACAGTGAAAAAGGAACATGAAGGCGATTATGCCCTTAAGCTTTATTTTGCTGACAATGGTGAAGATGTCTGGGAAATTGCAAAGAAATACAGCACTTCTATTAAGGCAGTAATGGATGAAAATGACTTAACTGAAGATAAAATGGCTAAAAAAGGCATGCTTCTTATTCCAATGGTCGACTGATTAAAGCAAAAAATATATACTCATAGGGGGATAAATATGAACGCCAATGATATTTACAGCGATATCGCCAAAAGAACAAATGGCGATATATATATAGGAGTGGTTGGACCAGTAAGAACAGGAAAGTCCACATTCATTAAAAAATTTATGGAAACTCTCGTTATCCCGAATATTAACAGTGATTATCAAAGGGAAAGAGCAATAGATGAGCTTCCACAATCATCAGCAGGGAAAACAATAATGACAACAGAACCAAAGTTCATTCCTGAGGAAGCTGTTGACGTTGATCTCGGTAATTCCGCACACATGAAAGTCAGAATGATTGACTGTGTAGGTTACATAGTTCCAAGTTCAATCGGATATTTTGAAAACCAGGCACCAAGAATGGTTGTAACACCTTGGTTTGACGGCGAAATTCCTTTTAACATGGCTGCTGAAGTCGGCACACAGAAGGTTATCACTGATCATTCAACTATCGGTCTTGTTGTAACAACTGACGGATCAATTTCTGATATTCCAAGGGATGAATATGAGGAAGCTGAAGAAAGAGTTATTACTGAACTTCAGGCAATAAACAAACCGTTCGTTGTTCTTATGAATTCAATGTATCCTGAAAGTGAAGATGTTAAGGCAATGGCTAAAAAGCTTCAGGATAAATATTCAACACCAGTTATTCCTGTAAACTGCTTGACTCTTGATGAATCAGATATTAGGGGAGTATTGACACAGATTCTTTTTGCATTCCCAATTAAAGAAGTTAATATAGAGATGCCTAAGTGGATTACCTGCCTTGAAAAAGACAACTGGCTCAAGAAGGATATTTTCTCAGCTATTAAAACAGCCGCTGAGGGCATTGAGCTTGTTCGTGAGGTAAAATGGTGTAGTGACACAATAGGTGAGTGCAAGCATGTTATTGGTACGAAAATTAATTCAATTGACCTTGGAAAGGGCAGCGCTAACATCGGTGTTTCAATAAACAATGATTTGTTCTATAAGATAATCGGTGAGGTTACTGGCATTGAAATTAATAACGAGAGTGACCTTATGCCACAGATTCTTGAGCTTGCAAACATTAAGAAGAGATATGAAAAGATTGCTACTGCTCTTGATGAAGTCGAAGCAACAGGCTATGGTATTGTAATGCCAACAATGGATGAATTATCACTGGAAGAGCCTGAAATGATTAAGCAGGGTGGAAAATATGGTGTAAGACTTCGTGCTACCGCCCCGTCAATTCATCTTATGAAAGCTGATATTATGACCGAGGTAGAACCAATTGTTGGTAGCGAAAAGCAGTCAGAAGAGCTTGTTGAGTATATGCTAAGCGAATTTGATGACAGTCCTGAAAAGATATGGGAGTCCAATATCTTCGGGAAATCACTTCACGAGCTAGTAAATGAAGGCTTACATAATAAGCTTTATAAGATGCCATCAGATGCAAGACAAAAGCTTCAGGGAACTGTTGAGAGAATCATTAACGAAGGCTGTAACGGCTTGATTTGCTTCATTCTGTAAATAACATATAAATTTCACCGCTCTTGAATATAAGGGCGGTGAAATTTATTATATAAGTAATGTATAATTTATTTTTCGAATGCATTAAACCATGCACGTTCTTTAAACCTTTTCTTTTTGGTTTGTTTAACAGGTTCAGCAGCACGTCCAACAGGCAAAATACACACTAGTTTTAAATCCTCAGGAACACCGAGAATATTTGCTATTTTCTCAGCAATGTTATCTTCATCAGTAATGTGACCTTCATACCAGCAGCTTTCATATCCAAGTGCTTTTATTGCTATAAGCATATTTTGAATTGCAGCGGAATAGTCCTGAACATTATAGCATTTATTACGGTAAGCATAGATTTCTTTTGTCAGAACACAAATCATAGCAGGTGCAGTTTCGCATATTGGAGGATCTATTACACCTTTAATTTTGTCCAATAAGACTTTATCGTCAACTGCAATTAAGCTGGTTGTCTGCTTGTTGCAACCGGATGGAGCAGCAAGACCAGCCTCCAAAATCAATGTAAGTATTTCTCTCGGTACTTCTTTGTTTAAATAAGTACCCCTGTAACTACTTCTTTCCATTATTGTAGATAAAAGTTTTTTATTCATAATGTCACCTCATTTTATAGTACCACTATTCTTATTTCCTACATATTATTTTATCACAATAACAAGACTGTGTAAATGCATAAAAACAGCGGATAGATTTCACTACCCGCTGTTTATAATTATTATTAGCTTACTTTATCAAATTGGGAATTATACAGGTCATAATAGAAGCCTTGTTTAGCTATTAGTTCCTCGTGATTTCCTTGTTCAATAATATTTCCGTCTTTCATAACAAGAATTATGTCTGCATCTCGGATAGTTGAAAGTCTGTGAGCGATGACAAAACTTGTTCTGCCCTTCATGAGATTATTCATAGCTCTCTGAATACGTTGCTCTGTTCGTGTATCTACTGAGCTTGTTGCTTCATCAAGTATAAGGATAGGTGGGTCAGCAAGAATTGCTCTTGCAATAGTGAGAAGCTGCTTCTGTCCTTGTGAAAGATTACTAGCTTCTTCATTAATAACAAGATCATATCCTTCTGCTGTTGTATTTATAAAGTGATTACAATGTGCTGCTTTGGCAGCAGCTTTGATTTCTTCTTCAGAAGCATCTAGCTTGCCGTATGAAAGGTTTTCCCTGATAGTTCCATTGAAAAGCCATGTATCCTGAAGAACCATTCCAAAAATTTTCCTTAAGTCAGCTCTTGTCATATCTCTTATATCTACACCATCAATTTTAATTGATCCTTTGTTTACATCATAGAATCTCATAAGAAGATTAATAATTGTTGTTTTTCCTGCACCCGTTGGTCCAACAATTGCAACCGTCTGACCGGATTTTACTGAGACATTTACATCATGAAGAATTACTTTATCTTCATTATATCCGAAAGTAATATTATCAAAATCAACATTACCCTGAACCTTTTTGATTTGAGCAGGATTCTTTGTTTCAGGAACTTCTTCTTCTTCATCAAGGAAGGCAAATACTCTTTCAGCAGCAGCCATAGTTGACTGAAGTACGTTTGCAATCTGTGCTGTCTGTGCAATAGGATAATTAAACTGTCTGATATAAGCAACAAACGATTGAATACCACCTATTCCAAAGCCTTTATTAATTGTCAGATAACCACCGACAACGCAGACAGCAATATATCCAAGGTTACCTACGAAATTAAGAATAGGCATCATAAGACCTGACAGGAAATTTGACTTCCACGACGATTTATAGAGAAGATTATTTATATTTTTTAATTCAGTTATTGACTTCTTTTCAAGATTAAAAGCTTTAATAATATTATGTCCTGAATACATTTCTTCAACGTGACCATTAAGCTGTCCGAGGTATTTCTGCTGATTCTTAAAGTGTTTCTGAGATAGTTTAACAATTATACTAACTAATATTCCACTTAGTGGTAATGAAATAATTGCAATCAATGTCATAAGTGGACTAATTGAAAGCATCATTATAATAATACCGATAATTGTTACGACAGAAGAAATTATTTGTGTCATACTCTGTTGTAATGACATTGATACAGTATCAACATCATTAGTAATACGGCTAAGGATTTCACCATGTGTAACAGTATCATAATATCTTAGAGGAAGCTTTGACATTTTAAAAGATATTTGTTGTCTTAGCTTATATGTGATTTTTTGTGAAACTCCTGAAATAATAAATCCCTGTATAAAACTGAAAATCGCACTTATTATAAAGAGACCAATTAGTATAAAAGCAAGCTTTTTCAGATAATCAAAATCAATATTAATTGCTGATTGTGTTGTAAATGCTTTCATACTGCTTTTGGCAATACTTGTTGTTGCATTACCTAATATCTTTGGACAGACAATTGCAAAGACAGTTGATAGAATAGCGAAAACTATAACGAGAATTAAAGATATTCTAAAGTCCTTAAAATATTTAATTAACTTTTTGAAGGTACCTTTAAAATCCTTAGCTTTTCCACCGGCACTCATCATTCCGCCCATAGGACCGCCACCCATAGGGCCCATTTTACGAGGTTTATTCTGTGAAGACATTATTCTAATTCCTCCTTTGAAAGCTGTGAAGAGGCAATTTCCTTATAAACTTCACAAGATTGTAATAATTCTTTATGTGTGCCTTTTCCAACAATAACACCGTCATCAAGAACAATAATCTGATTTGCATTCATAATTGTTGTAACTCGTTGTGCAACTATGAAAGTGATTGATTTTTCTGTGTAAGGCTTCAAAGCTTCTCTTAATGCATGGTCAGTCTTGAAATCAAGAGCAGAAAAACTGTCGTCAAAAATGTATATATCAGGCTGCTTTATCAATGCACGTGCAATAGAAAGTCTTTGTTTTTGTCCACCTGAAATGTTCGTACCACCCTGAGAAATTTCAGAATTATAACCATCTTCTTTTTCGAGTATAAACTGCTCACTCTGAGAAATTTGTGATGCAATCTTGATTTCTTCATCAGTGGCATCTTCTTTTCCAAGTTTAAGGTTGCTTTCAATAGTACCAGTGAACAATACAGCCTTCTGTGGAACATAACCTATCATATCGTGAAGATAATTTAGGTCGTAATCTTTAACGTTTCTTCCATTAATAAGTATTTCACCATCAGTTACATCATAAAAACGAGGAATAAGGTTTATAAGTGTTGATTTACCGCATCCTGTACTTCCGATAATAGCAGTTATTTCGCCTTTTTTAGCTTCAAAATTAATTCCATCAAGAATTTTTTCTGTAGCATCAGGATAGGAGAATGAAACGTTATTGAATTTAACTAAACATTCAGACTCATTATCTAATTCTTGTGAACCAGAATAAGCTACTTCATTGTTTTTAATTGTTGTTTCTGTATCAAGAACTTCTTTTATTCTTTTCCACGATACAATTGCTCTTGGAAGAATAATAGAAATCATTGAAATCATAATAAACGAAAACATAACTTGCATTGAATAAGATATAAATGCCATTATGTTTCCAATCTGAAGACCGTCAATTCCGATGTTTTTTGCACCAAACCATACTATAGCAAGCTGAGTAAAGTTTAAAATAAGCATTGTTATCGGCATTAAAAGAACCATATATCGGTTAAGCTTTATATTTGTTTTTGTTAATGTTATATTAGCATCATCAAACTTTTCTTCCTCAAGTTTTTCGTTCCTGAATGCCCTGATTACTCTCATACCTGTAAGATTTTCTCTTGAAACCTTATTAAGACGGTCAATATATGATTGAACTTTCTTAAAAATTGGTACAAGAAGAAACATTAAGGAGAAAATTATAACAAGTGCTAAAGGTATTGATACCGCAAGGATCCAGCTTAAATCTTTTGAAGTATTAATTGCTTTATATATTCCTCCTACTGCCATTATTGGAGCAGCAGTAATCATTCTTAATGCCATAAAGATAAACATCTGAACCTGCTGAATATCATTTGTGTTTCTTGTTATTAATGAAGCAGTAGAAAATTTATCAAATTCTCTAAAAGAATAACCTTCAACCTGTTCAAACACATCTGATCTGAGGTTTCTTGAAATTCCTGCGGCAATTCTTGCAGCAAAAAAACTTGCACATATCGTTGCTGCAACTCCTATGAGAGAAACCAGAATCATTTCTAAACCTGTTGACTTAATAATATCCATTTTCTGTTGTGCAATACCGTCATTAACAATTTTCATCATATATTCTGGCAAAGCAAGATCTGTCATTACCTGAATATAAATAAAAATTATCGTACAAATGGAACCAGGTATGAAATTTAAATATTTTGATTTTTTTTGCATATATGTTCCTTTCTAATCTTTTGTAAAGAAATTGTTCGCTTTATTAATAAGCTCAATTAATTTTTCGGTATCCTCCTCTCCGAGATAACTTGTAAGACTAAGTAGTGAAGATTTAACATTTTGATGATACAAATCATGTAGCTTTTTTGCTTCGTCTGTAATTGTTAGAAGCAACATTCTCCTGTCTTCATTTGATAATTTTCTTTGTATCAGTTTTTTTTCTTCAAGCGTATTAAGAATAGCAGTAAGTGCGGATTTTGACAAACTGAGTTCATCGCATATCATTGATGGGGTAACAAATCCTTTTATTTTATTTGTATGAGCAATCGAAATCATTACCATCATCTGTGAGGGCTTAATATCTTTTATAAATTTTTTGGGCTTCATTAAGCAGAATAATTTTGACATTGATTGAGCAAGTTCATATGCTTTATCATTCTCAGTATGCATTTTGTTCCTCCATTATTAAATTAGTTCAAAAACTGAACTGTTTCATTTATGTATTATACACAATTGGAAAGAAAATTACTATGTCAATTTTATATAAACATTGCTATTTAAAATAAAAAAAGTTGAATAATTTCACAAAACAGATTATAATAAAAAGTGATTTTAAAAACGGAGGATTAATATGAATTGGGCGCAAGTAAATATTTTTACTACTACCGAAGGAGTTGACGCTGTAAGCGGAAGTCTTATGATGCTTGGAATTACAGGCTTTGTTATAAAGGACTCAAAAGATTTTGAAGAATTTTTATACAATAAGACTGGAAATTGGGATTATATTGATGATGACCTTATGGGCTTAAAGGATTGTGAAACAACAATAACAGTATATCTTGCTGAAAATGAGCAGAGTGCAAGAACTCTTGAAGAAATCAAAGAAGAACTTAAGGCAATAAAGCAAAGAGATAATGATAAAAAATACGGTCGTTTGGAATATGAAGTTGTTAATGTATGTGAATCTGATTGGGCAAACAACTGGAAAAAGTATTTCAAGCCGTTATCAATAGGAAATAAGCTTTTAATAAAACCATCTTGGGAAAATGTTGAGGATGCCGGAGATAGAAAAATTCTTGAAATTGATCCAGCTTCAAGTTTTGGTACAGGTCAACACAATACTACTCAGTTATGTCTTGAATTGCTTGAAAAGTATCTTCATAATGACGATAAGATGCTTGACTTGGGTTGCGGAAGTGGGATACTTTCAATAGGCGGAATACTTTTAGGTGCAAATAATGCCGTCGCTGTTGATATTGAAGAACACGCAGTAGCAACTGCTCTTGAAAATGCAATAAAGAATAATATTTCTACCGAAAAGTATATAACATATTGCGGAAATATTATTGAAGATAAATCACTTGTTGAAAAGATTGGCTCTGGGTATGATATTATATGTGCAAATATTGTAGCTGATGTTCTTATTGCTATGAAAGATATTTTCAGGGGCTTTATTAATGAAAACGGAATCCTCATTGTGTCTGGAATTATTTCTTTTAGGAAAGATGATGTAATTGAGGCAATAACTTCACAGGGCTTTGAAGTCCTTGAAGTTCACGAAAAGGATGATTGGGTTGCAATAGCTTTGAAAGCATAGTCACGATAGTTTGCAATTCTTCTAAAACCAATGTATAATTATTGCATTAATATGATTTCTTATATTGTTTGAATATATATGGTTTGTATGCAATGTAATCTTTTATGGCTTTTTTATTTTACAAAAAAATTATAACAGGGGTAATTATGGCTAAAAAAACTTCTTATGGTAATGAGGCAATTGTTTCATTAAAGGGTGCAGATCGTGTAAGGAAGCGCCCTGCAGTAATTTTCGGCTCTGACGGAATTGAGGGCTGTAAGCACTCTATTTTTGAGATTTTATCAAACTCAATTGATGAAGCAAGAGATGGTCACGGAACAGAAATTATTATTACTAAATTCAACGATAATGTTATTGAAGTTGAGGACTTTGGCAGAGGATGTCCTGTCGATTTCAATAAAGCTGAAAATTGTTACAACTGGGAACTTGTTTATTGTGAGCTTTATGCTGGTGGTAAATATCAGAATAATTCTGGCGAAAACTATGAGTTTTCACTTGGATTGAACGGTCTTGGCGCTTGTGCAACACAATACTCATCTGAATTTATGGATGTTGAGATTTTCCGCGACGGATATAAGTATAATATTCACTTTGAACATGGTGAGAATGTTGGCGGACTTCAAAAGGAAGAAACACGATTAAAGAAAACAGGAACTAAAACGCGTTGGCGTCCTGACCTTGAAGTTTTTACTGATATTTCTATAGAAAAGGGTTATTTTCTTGATATTCTAAAAAAACAGGCTGTTGTAAATCCTAATATCAAATTCATATTTAGGTATCAGGATGAGATAGGCAACTTTGAAGAAACTGTATTTTTATACGAAAATGGTATCAGCGATTATGTTGCTGAAATTGTTGGTAGTGATAATCTTACTTCAATTCAGACTTGGTCTGCTGAACGAAAGGGTAAGGATAGAGAGGACAAACCAGAATATAAAGTTAAGCTAAATGTATCAGTTACTTTTTCAAACAAAGTAAAATTTGCTGAATATTATCATAACTCAAGCTTTCTTGAATATGGTGGTTCTCCTGAAAAGGCAGTTAGGCAAGCTTTTGTGTCACAGATCGATTCTTACTTAAAGCAGAATAACAAGTACCTTAAAAACGAATCAAAGATAGCTTTTGTTGATGTTGAAGATTGTCTTGTATTGGTATCCTCATCCTTCTCAACACAGACTTCATACGAAAATCAGACTAAAAAAGCTATAACAAATAAATTTATTTACGATTCTATGACAGAATTCCTTAAGCATCAGCTTGAAGTATATTTTATAGAAAATCCTGATGAGGCAATAAAAATTGCTGAACAGGTTCTAATAAATAAGCGTAGCCGTGAGAATGCAGAAAAAACCCGTTTAAACCTCAAGAAAAAGCTTGCTGGAACAATCGATTTGTCAAATATGGTTCAAAAGTTTGTTGATTGCAGGACAAAAGATTTGATGAGACGTGAGCTTTATATTGTTGAGGGTGATTCAGCTCTCGGTGCTGTTAAGCTTGCAAGAGATGCTGAATTCCAGGCTATTATGCCGGTAAGAGGTAAAATCCTTAATTGTCTGAAAGCAGATTATGATAAGATTTTCAAGAGTGAAATTATCACAGATTTATTGAAGGTTCTCGGCTGTGGAGTTGAAGTAAAATCAAAAGCAAACAAAGATCTTTCAACATTTAACATTGATAATCTGAAATGGCATAAGATTATTATCTGTACTGATGCTGATGTCGATGGTTTCCAGATCAGAACTTTAATTCTTACAATGCTTTATAGGCTTACACCAACATTAGTAGAACAAGGCTATGCTTATATTGCAGAATCACCTTTGTTTGAAATAACCACTAAGGAAAAGACTTATTTTGCCTATAATGAAAAAGAAAAAGCAAATATTCTTGATATGATAAAAGATCAGAAATATACACTTCAGCGTTCAAAAGGACTTGGTGAGAATGAACCTGATATGATGTCATTGACTACAATGAATCCTGAAACAAGACGATTAATTAAGGTTACACAAGATGATGCACTAGCAACATCAAATATGTTTGATATGCTGCTTGGCGATAATCTTCAGGGAAGAAAAGACTTTATATCAGAATTTGGGCACGATTATCTGGAACTTGCTGATATTTCATAACAATACTAACAAGGAGTGGCAAAATGTCAAAGAAAAAATCAGAGCCAGCAAAATCAGAGATGTCAAATGCATATATTGAGGGAGCAGGAACAATTGTTGAAGAAAAGATAACTGATACCCTAGAAAGGAACTATATGCCTTATGCAATGAGCGTAATAGTTTCACGTGCTTTCCCTGAAATTGACGGTTTTAAGCCTTCTCATAGAAAGCTTTTATATACGATGTATAAAATGGGACTACTCACTGGAGCAAAGACAAAATCGGCTAATGTTGTCGGTCAGACTATGCGACTTAATCCTCACGGTGATCAGGCTATTTACGAAACAATGGTAAGGCTGACACGAGGAAACGAAGCGTTGCTTCATCCTTATGTCGATTCAAAGGGCAACTTTGGCAAATCCTATTCACGAGATATGGCGTATGCGGCCTCTAGATATACAGAAGTAAAACTTGATCCTTTATGCAATGAGTTATTTAGGGATATTGATAAGGATACTGTTGATTTTTCACCGAACTACGATAATACAACAACTGAACCAAGTCTTTTCCCTGCAACATTCCCATCTATTCTCGTAAATGCAAATGTAGGAATAGGCGTATCAATGGCAAGTTCAGTTTGTCCGTTCAACCTTGCTGAGCTATGTGAAACTACAATAGCACTCATCAGAAATCCTGATCACGATATTATTTCGACCTTAAAAGGCCCTGATTTTCCAGGTGGTGGATTTATAATTTATGATGAGGCTGAATTACTTAATGTATATAAGACTGGTAGAGGTTCAATAAAAGTACGTTCAAGATATAACTATGATAAATCGGAAAACTGCTTAGAAATTACCGAAATACCGCCAACTACAACTGTTGAAGCAATTATAGAAAAAATTGTTGCTTTGATTAAAGCAGGAAAAATCAGAGAAGTTTCTTACATTCGTGATGAAACTGATAAATCAGGTTTAAAAATTGCAATAGATTTAAAGAGGGGGACAGACCCTGATAAGTTAATGCAGAAGTTATTCAGGCTTACTCCACTTCAGGATAATTTCTCGTGTAATTTTAATATTCTTATTAATGGATATCCAAAAGTTCTGGGTGTTAGATATATTCTTTTCGAGTGGATTGACTTTAGAATTGAATGTGTTAAAAGAAAAATTAAGTATGAATTACAGAAGAAGAAAGAAAAACTACACCTCTTAAAAGGTCTTGCAAAAATTCTTCTTGATATTGATAAGGCAGTTAAAATAATTAGAGAAACTGAAGAGGAAAGTGAAGTTGTTCCAAATCTTATGATTGGCTTCTCAATCGATGAAATTCAGGCTGAATATGTTGCTGAGATAAAGCTCCGTAATTTAAACAGAGAATATATCCTAAAGAGAACAAATGAAACAGATCAGCTTGAAAAAGATATAGCAGAAATGTTTGAAATCCTTGATAGTGAAAGAAAGCAAAAGAATATTATAATTAACGAGTTAAAAGAAGTAATTACTAAGTTTTCAAAGCCAAGAAAATCAATGTTTGTTTACCCTGAGAATGACGAAGAGGATGTTGTTATCGAAGAAGTACCGGATTATCCAGTTAACATATTCCTTTCAAGAAGTGGATATTTTAAAAAAATTACTCCACAGTCATTAAGAATGAGCAATGAGCATAAGCTTAAAGATGGCGATGTTATGCAGGTCGAAATTGAATCAACTAACAAAGCAGAATTACTTTTCTTTACTGATAAGGCACAGGTTTATAAGACAAAGGCAAGCTTTTTTGATGATACAAAAGCAAGCTTACTCGGTGACTATATTCCAGCTAAACTTGGTTTTGAAGATGAAGAAAATGTTGCTTGTATGATTGCAACAACTGACTATTCAGGTTATGTAGTATTTGTTTTTGAAAACGGAAAGGTTGCGAAAGTTCCACTATCAGCTTATGAAACAAAAACTAACCGAAAGAAGCTTGCAAACGCATATTCTAGTAAAACAAAGCTTATCGATATTTTCTATATTAAGGAGCATGCTGATATTATGCTTCGTTCTACTAATGGCAGAATGATAATATTCAATACTGCATTGCTTTTACCAAAGGCTACTCGTGATACAATAGGAGTTCAGACAATGACTTTAAAATCAAAATCAACAGTAGACAAAGCGTTTATTGTCAGCGAAGATACTATGCAGGAATTATCAAAATTCATAACAAAATCTATCCCTGTAGCCGGTTCATTTGCAAAAGATATTGACGATCCCGATCAGATTCATTTCTAAAAAATATCAAGCCTTCATATTTTATGAAGGCTTTTATTGAAATTTTAAGAATAATATGTTATAATATTTTGGGTTTTACTTATTAAAAATAAATTTTAGGTGATAATATGAAAAAAATATTAGCGTTATTTTTGTCTGTAGCTTTATGCATTACTGCTTTATCTGCTTGTGGTAATAAGAAGAAATCTACAAAGAAAAAGCCTGACTCAAGTTCTTCATCATTAGCTTCCGGCTCTGAAGCAGAGAAAGATTTACAAGGAGTAAATTTCCTGACTGGTGAACCTTTAGAGTTTGTCAATAATAATCGACCTGTTGCCATAATGATAAATAACATTAAAACAGCTTTACCGCAGTATGGCATTGGGGCTGCTGATATTATTTATGAGGTACCGGTAGAGGGCGGCATTACAAGAATGATGGCTGTATATAATGACTATACGAAAGTTCCTCGTGTATGTTCTATCAGAAGCTGTAGGTATTATTATCCTGTTCTTGCATTAGGAATGGATGCTGTTTATGTACATTGGGGTATGGACCCATCAATAGCAAAAGAAACTTTAAACAGACTTGGAATCAATCGCTTAGACGGTTCAACAATTGGTTCACAGTATTTTGGACGTGACCAAGCCAGATTAAAAAAATATAGTCTTGAGCATACAGGATACTTTGATGGGACAAGACTTCCTGAAGCTATGAAAAAATTAAATTACAGGACTAATCGCGATTCAAGCTATGGTAAAACACTATTTAATTTCAGTAGTTCACCTTTGACATTAACAGGAGCTACATGTAATTCGGCCGTATTAACATACTCATCTTTATATTTCAGTACATTCACATATAATACAACTAATCATACATACACGAAAATGCATAGTGGTAAGCCTCATATGGATTCTTCAACAGGTAAACAGCTTGAATTTAAGAATGTATTAGTTCTTCAGACAAATATAAAGAATTTTAATAATTCGAAGCTTATGGATGTTGAACTTAAAGGTGGAACAGGAAAGTATATTTCTAATGGTGTCGCAATTGATATAAAATGGAGTAAAGAAAACGAAAAATCAAAAATTGTTTTAACCAAAGCTGATGGAGCAAAACTTGAACTCAACCAGGGTAAGACATATATTGGTATAATTGGTTATAATAAATCAGTTTCTATTAAATAGTTAAAGGCGGACAATGTCCGCCTTTTTAAATTATTTTTTTAATATTAAACATAGCATTTGTAAGTGTCCAGTTTGGAATGAAAGGTCTCATAATACTCCAGTAACCAGCTCCAAGCAGATTGTGTTCTTTAAGTAATTCAAGCTTTGCTTTTACGCTCCTGACATCTTCAAACCATACGACATGTTCACGTCCTTGTCTATCCCAATAATTAAAGTATGGAGATTGTGCTGTATCGTCATATTTAATAACAGCTTTATTATTAAAAGCAATAGTTGCAGCAAAATCGTTCCCTATTGAGGTCGCTTGTGACACCCCTTGTATATAAGGTAACAGCCAGTTATAACCGTAAACTGGTATGCCCATAAGAATCTTATTTGAGGGTATTTCAGTAACGGCGTATTCAATAACTTTTCTTACTTGATTTAATGGTGCGACCGCCATTGGAGGACCATAAGTATATGGACATTATGATATAGGTAATGATGTATAAAGCTTAATAGAAAAGTTTTCATTATACAGATTTCCTTTAGTGTTACGCTCATTCTTCTCATATTCAAATCTATTTAATAATAATCGAAGTATTTTATTTCGTCCTTCAGCGGAATCTATTTTATAATAATTGTCCAACATTGCCTGGGACATTTTTATTTCTGTTTTCTTTTCTTTTGTTGTTTTAATATTTAATGATTTATTTTGCAGTAATTTCAACTTTTTTATTAATTCTGATTTTTTTGAAGTTAATGACATATTTCTTTCCTCAAACACTTCAATACTATAAACTTCTTGCTCCAATAAATCATATGTTTTAGCAATCTGATTATCAACCTTTATTATTTCATTTTGAATTGAAGATATAGATTTTGTTAGTAATGAATTATCTTCTATAATAGAACTTGATTCCACAGTTATTATATAATTATTATATATGTCTTTCAATTCTGATAGTATATTTTTTTCAACTAAATTTAATGGAGCTGAAACTGTTGAGCAATTTTTATTAGGACAAATTAGTTTATCAACTTTGTTTTTTGATGACGCTCCAAGCCTGGTAAGCAGCGTACCACATTTCGAACAATATCCTAAACCAGTAAGAGGATTTTTCAATTCAAGGTTTGCCTTAACAGGTATTCTGTAGTTGGATTTTAATATAGTTTGTGCTTTATCATATATATCTTTAGTTATAATAGGTTGATGCAATCCTTCAACTGTAATACATTCATCATTATAATATCTAATCTTCTGATTATCTTTTGTTTTTTTTTCAGGTCGGTATGACCATCTTATAATGCCAGTATAAACTGGATTTTTTAGAATGTCAGATATAGTTGATTTTGACCAGTTGTCTCTATTTCTTGGTTTTATATTCATAGTGTCAAGTATGTCGCATATAGTATTCATACCATTACCGGATAAATATAATTCGTATATTTTTTTTACAACAGGAGCCTCTTCATTTTGCTCAAGTGTAAAACCTTTACCGGACTTAACTTTTACTTTATTGTAACCATAGGGAGGGGTAGAAGCAATAAACTTTCCTTCTTTGACAGCTTCAAGTCTACCTCTTTGTATACGTCTATTTATGGTTTTATATTCACGTCTGGACATAAACAACCCAAATTCGAAGTACTCTTCATCAAATTCATTATTTGGATCATAAGTCTTATTAGGAGTAATTATTTTAGCATTTCCATATTTAAAAGCGCGAGCAACTATACCTTGGTCAATAGTGTCACCGCGGGCAAGTCTTTCAATTTCTACAACTAAAACACCATCCCACTGGCCATCTTCCACTTCATTAAGAAGTTGCTGAACTTCAGGACGTTCAGAAATTGTTTCACCGGAGACAATCTCTTTAAATACTTTGGAAATTGATAGGTTAAGCTTTTTTGCAAGATCAAGTAAAATCTTCTGATGTCTTGCTAATGTCTCCATTTCTCCTTGAGATTCAAGTTCAATATCAGCTCGTGATTTTCTTAAATAGATGCAATAAGGCATAGACTACTCCTTTCTGAAATATTACAATATAATTATGCCCCTCAAATAGAGGGGCTTTTTATTATAGTCCTGTTGTATTAACTCCATAAACAGCTTGCTCATGAGTATATCCCTCATACTCAAGCTGTTCAATTAATCCCTGACGTGAAAACGCTGAATGTGATAAATAGCTTGCTGCTTGTTTTGCAGCTTGTTGATTCCAATTAGCACCACAATTATTAACTCCATAAACAGCTTGTTCATGTGTATATTTCTCATATTCAAGTTGTTCAATTAATCCTTTATATGAAAAGGGAGAATGAGATAAATAACCTTTTGCTTGAATAAGTGATTGTTGGTTCCAATTAGCTCCGCAATTATTAGCTCCAAAAGTTGAATCAGCTTTCGAGTATCCTTCATATTCAAGTTGCTCAATTAAACCTTGATATGAAAAAGCAGAGTGAGATATATAACTTTTTGCTTGTGCTAACGCATTCATTTGACTAACTGTTAATTTAGAAGCTGGCGCGGTTGTAGTAACAGGATTTGCAGTTGTTGCCTTAGTTGTTGTAGAAGGTTTAGTAGTTGTTGATTTAACAGTAGTTGTTTTAGCATTAGCAGTAGTAGCGGGTTTGGCTGTGTCGTTTTTATAAGGAGTATTAGTAGTGGTAGTTATATCTGCTGACTTCTGTATTACACTTTCATCTTGTGGTTCATTGTTTGATATTATACTGGATACAACAATAATTACCGCAATAATTATTGCTACATAAATAATATAACGCTCTTTACCTTTAAGTTTGCTTATCATTATGTCAAACCTCCAATGTCATGAATATAGCTTTTATTTTAAACATTACTATAAAAACAGTGAGCCATATAAGCTCACCATCTATTTTGATTATTATTATTATTATTATTATTATTATCAAGCTTACTTAATATATGGCATATATATTCGCCTTGTTCTATTAAAACAGAGTATATTGATAGCATAATCGTAATAACAAACCCTCCTGCAAGTAATAGAAGACCTGTTATATAGGACTCGCAAACTAAACAAATAACAGATAATATAATAAATACAATTATTGTTACAGCTGATATACTTTTTAATGTTGTAGATTTCATAACGTCACACCTCCAATGTCATTATATTTATATTAGTCCAATAAACTGGACAGATATCATAAGTATATTGACTTTACTAAAAATAAATATATAATAGTATTAGAACAAATGTTCTATAATTTTAGTAATTCGTCAATAGCAGCCTGAAATTGAGGATTATCTCTATAAGATAAAATAAGGCGAACTTCCTTTTCTGTAAAGTCAGAATCAAATACAGAAGAAGCGGGGATATCAAATTTTTCTAAAAGTGATAAAAAATGCTCAAGTGTAATTGGGTTTCTTCCACTCTCCCAGTTACTGATCATTGCTCTTGAAACACCAATAGCATCAGCAAGTTCCTGCTGAGTCATATTTTTATTTTTTCTCACTTGTATTATTATTTTACTTATATCTGATAATGTCATTGTCATTCCTCACTAAAGCTTAAATGTAAACATTGACATTTCACCAATAAAGTTATAGAATGTTAGTAAAATATTCATACCGTTAGCGTAATTAACATTAAAGCTTTTTTTTAAAAGGAAGGATGACGTATATGTCGCTATCAATCGAAGAATTTATCAAAGTATATGAATCATTAACTGAAGAACAACATGAAGAATTAAAAAAAGTGATTACTTCTTTTCAAACTGAGCGAGAAGGTTTTCAATTACCGCCTGTTGTTCAGGAGTAAGACTTGAAATACGATTATATAGTTCAACAGCTTCATCTCTTAGAGGTGAGGCTGTTTTATTTTGGTCTGTTCCTAAAAGATAGTCAGTTGATACTCCAAGATATTCGGCAATCTTAGAAATATACTTAGTATACGAAGTATTATTACCGGATTTCCAATTTGAAATTTGAGATATGGATATATTAAGATGCTCAGCTAAAGTTGTATTAGATATATTTTTTTGTTTCATAAGTGTCAGTATTTTGTTAAGTGTGTCCATAACTACCCTCCAATATATGTTTATATGTAACAAAATTTCAGAAAATCTGAAATAAATGCTTGCTATTTCAGAAAATCTGAATTATAATTTAGGCACAACAACAAATAAATATTTGTAAAAACGGCGTAAAAAAGACAGTCTATTTAAAATAAACTCTTTATTACAATATTATATTTGCTCAACACATATATAATATCCGTTTTTACTTTATTTGTCAATAGGTTACAAATAATTATTTGTAAAAAAAGGAGGTAAAAACGTGCTTTTTCAAATTAAATCACGAGTATTTGCATTAAACAAGAATCTTACTGACTTGCTTAATGAAGTTCGTAACAGATTATATCCAACAAGAGTTACTCAGTCTGAATTAAGCCTTGCAATATCAGGCAAGAACACTGCTCCCAAATCTGAAAAGATAGTTGAGTGTGCAAATGAAATTGTTGCTGAATGGGAAGTACAAGCAACAGGCAAGCAGGAAACAGCATAAGTTTAACTGAGGTGATTTTATGGCAACGATAACGATTGATGAGACATATGCAGCAAAAACACAAGAAGATATAGATTCTATTTTGATAGCTGTAAAACTAACATATGAGAATCTTATAAGACAAGGACATTTGAAATTAGATAATGACGAGTGAGCCTTGTCAAGACTGACAAGCTTTTGCAGTCAACTGCGGAGCTGACAACAGAAAGGAATGACAAAATGAAAAAGATAATCTACGGAATATTATTTTTTGTGAGTTTCATAGTTTTATTTGGTATTATCGGTTCATATGAGCAGGATGTTATTAGAATAAAATCACTTACATTACTGACAATCATCTGCTTAATTGTAGCATTAATATCAGCATGTAAGCTTGAGATCCTCACAATACCTGATGACGTAAAAGGCGGTAGACAATGAAAGTAAATAAAACAAACTGTTTAAAAGGCTTTATTGCCTTACTATTTGTAGCATTTATAGTTATATCAATATTCCTCATTATCAGAGAATGCGGAGTAAATACAAAAGTCACTCTTAAGTACAATTCTTCCAAAGCTTCATTAAAAGAGGACAAGCTTGTAACTGAAACCGTACATATTGAGCCAATAGTAGGAGCTCCTCCACCTGAATACAAACAAGAAATAATTGTAGAAGATAAGGAATTCATTATAAGAGCAGTCTTTGCTGAATCAGCAAACCAGCCTTATGTGGGAAAGCTTCTTGTAGCTGCAACAATCCGAAACCGTTCGGAACAGTGGGGAATGTCGACAACAGATGTTGTAACGGCCACAGGGCAATATGCAAAGCCATATAGTTCAAGTACATTCACCAAAGCACAACAAAAACAGTATGACGAATGTAAGCAGGCAGTTGAAGAAGTTTTCAACAATTATAGTACATATGATGATGTTATTTATTTTATAAATCCAAAAATCTGTAATAAGTCCGCCCTTCAGTGGATGAAGACAAAGCAATATGTTGTAACAGTTGCGGACCATATCTTTTATAAGGAGGGACAAGCTAATGACAATTGATAAATTAGCGGAGATAACTAAAAGTGATCAATACATTCTCATTTGCAAAAGAAATAATAATGAAATTGTTTTTGATGGAAAAATTGAAGAGCGTGGAGAGTTTGGCATGTGCGAAATTAAATGCATAGTAGCTCTTGAAAACGGCGGAAATTATTTTCAAATATATATTTAATACAAGAAAATTATAAGGAGGGACAAGCTAATGGATAATGAATTAAAACCGTGTCCATTTTGTGGTGGAACAAACATAGAAAGCAGATTTTGTGATTACGGTACAAAAAAAGTAAGGCCGTATATAGTAGGTTGTAGAAATTGTAATATTAGCACTTCAGTGACTTCACAGGTTGCAAAATTGAAGGGATTTAAGACAGCTAAGCAATTAGCTGAGACTCTGTGGAATACAAGGCATGACACGACAAAAGAGGGACAAGCCGATGGAAGATAAATTAAAACCGTGTCCATTTTGTGGTGAGCCTGCAAGACTTATAAAAACAAATTTAGGTTGGTTTGCCGAATGCACTAAGTATGGTCATATACATAATTCTGGTGTATTTGAAAAACAGTTACAACCTACGAAAGAAAAGGCTATTAAACAATGGAACGGAATGGAGGGACAAGCTAATGGATAGAATAACTGTAAGAATCGGAAAAAGAACATATTTAGGTGAGCATGCACCTTTAGATTGTAAATACCCTTCAGCAACTTTTTGCAGATATGCAAAAAAATGCAAGCATATTAAGGATAGAAGTTGTCAGGTGTTATATGGTGCCGACCGATTAGCAGAATATGAGGACGTAGGATTAACTCCTGAAGAAATTGTAAAACTTCAAAAAGAAAAAGCAGAACGTGAAAAAATGAAGTGTGAGAATTGCAAACATACATATATAAACAATTTGTTGCACAGATATTGTGTAAATCGAAATGCTATGGGATTTAATATGTCAGTTAAATCAACTGATTATTGCAGTTATTTTGAAGAAAAGTCAGGTGATTCAGATGCCTGAAGATAAAAAGAAGATGTATTCCTGTGCTGGTGTTTCAATGTATTTTTCAAATGGTGAGTACATTATTGAAGAGCTCCAGGAAGACGGAAGACAGAACATAGTCAACTTCACAAATCCTATTATTGCAGTCAATAACTTTAGTGGCCTTATATGTAACGTCCTTATAAAAAGAATGCGACCATATCTGGACAAGCAGGGTAAGAATAGATATACCGGATGTGATGAGCTTGAAATGTCTTGCCATGAATGTCAGCTGAGCGGAAACTTTGCTGATAAGAATTGTCAGCTTGAAAAGAAGGTGAACATCATTGAATAACTGTGAAGGATGCGTTTTTGCAGTCAACTGCATAGATTGTGATGAAGTATTTAAATGCCCTTGCTGTTACTGTAGAAGAAATAACAAATGTCAGAATACCAATCCTATTGCTGATAATTTCACAACAGAGGAGGACTGTAAGAATGCAAAGCCAGGAGAACGAGAAAAACATACTTAAACTTAACCAGCATTATGGCTTCACAATGGAGAATACAATCTTCAACAGCAATAATCAGTATGGCTTCCTCATTAATATCAATCATCCGCTTATTTTCCCTTTGTACATACGATATAAGAAAATAAAAAAGCTGGCCTTACACTTTCCGATAAGTGATAAGGACAGATTCGAATTTGAAACAACAATATTCAAAACCTTAGAAAAGAGCAAAGAAAAACAGCTTATCACCGCCTGCAAGCAATGAGATAAGCTGATAATTTTTCGGTCCGTTTAAAACCATAATTAATTGTACCATGATAATTGAATTATGTCAACAATAAAAGAGGGCATGGGCCCTTTAAGTACCTTGTTTAAAGTATTAATCAAGCGACAATTTAGGAGAATATATATGAATGAAAAAAGTTCTCGCTGGAAAAGAATTGTCCAATATGCAAATAGTACTGAAGGAGAGGTTGAAGAATACTTTTCCACAAGAAGAGGAACAGGAAAGATTTGCACAAGAGGTAAGAATAAAAATACAACTGCTTATGATCAGGCTATTATCAATGAAAGAAATTCTGAAGATAATTTAAGATGGCAAATAAATTCAAATTTCAAAAAAGGAGATTTACACTTAGCTTTTACTTATGCAAAGGAAAACAGACCAAGTTTAGATGAATCAAAAAGCTATGTTCAAAAATCTTTAAGAAAAATAAGAGCCTATTATAAAAAGATTGATAAACCATTCAAATACATATGGACAACTGAAATAGGAAAACGTGGAGCAGTACATCATCATTTTATACTTGAGTATATTGACCTGAGAATTCTTCAAAAATTCTGGCCACACGGAAGAATTAGGCTAATGAATATGCTTGATGAAAGTGGAAGATATGATGCACTTGCAGACTATATCATCAAAGGAAGTCGAAAAGCATTTGAAATGGATTCTTGCCCAAACAAGAAAAGATTTAATTCCAGCCAAAATTTATTAAAGCCTAAAATCAACTATGAAAGGGTAAGAGCTAAAAAGTGGATTAAGGATCCACAAACAAATGAAAAATATATGGTTGTTCCCGGAACATTGAAGCAAGGAATACATGGTATTACAGGAACACCATGGAGAAAATATCACATTAAGTTTTTGAATAGGAGGGAATAAATTGAAAGTAAGAGACAAGCTTTTATCAGAATTTGGAGAATTCTCAACAGATAAGAAACTTATAGATTTTATTCAGTGTCCAATATCCTTAACGCTTCACAACAAAGAGGATGACGAAATACTATCTGATATTGCAGATGACTGTTGTGAAAAATCATGCACTTGTGATGAGTGCTGTGAAATGTTTTTAGAATCGGAGGTTTAGTATGAAAGATTTAATTACTGTTTTAGGAATTATCATATTCATCAATTTTGTTGTAGGAATAATAGCATTAGCAATTGAAAAGTTAAGAAACAATGAATTTAAAGCAAAGTTCATTGAAGGCATAAGCATATCGCTGGTGCCTGGATGTACTTATTATCGTACAGCAAATAAAGATGAAGTCATTCTGTTAGAAAAAATGAAGGTACATCATCCACTGGTTTACTTTATTCCAATAGTGAATTTATTAGTGATTTACATTTGCTTAAAAAACAAAGATAGGCTGTTTTTAGAATACTTAGATGCCATTGATGAGGTATCACAATGAATTACAAACAGCCTGAAATTAAAGAAGACCTTGAACAGACTTTTCTCTTCCGTTGGGCAGCATTCGCAAGTGGTAAATACCCGGAACTTGATTTAATGTTTCATATTCCCAATGGTGGATTAAGAAGTAAATCAGAAGCAGGAAGGCTTAAAGCTCAGGGAGTAAAGTCAGGTGTACCTGATATATGTTTACCAGTAGCACGTGGAGGTTACCACGGTTTATACATAGAACTAAAGAAAGAACATAGCGGGACTGTTTCAGAAAATCAAAAGATATGGTTATCAAAGCTTACCCACCAAGGCTATTATGCAGTAGTTTGTCACGGATGGGAAAAGGCCAAAGAAACCATAGAAGAATATCTCAATTTAAGGAAGGACGGATAAAATGAAAATTAAGAAAATTGCATCATTGTGTAAAAAAACAAAATTGGTTAATACAATCATTGATAAAAATAATGTTCAGTGGATAGGGAATGGTTACGGAATATATCCTTTGTTCGGTATGCCAATTATGTCAGATGAAAACCTATGTACAATATTTGATATTGCAGAGAAGCAAGTTGATAAATATCGTTTTACGAATGGTCAATGTTCGAAAATTTGCTTTGATGACAACTGTGAAAAAGAAAACATACTTGAAGAGAATGATATTACAATAATTGTTGCAGATAAGGTTTTAAAGTCATATCAGACATCAAATGGAATTATGTTTATTGATACCGATTATCTCACTCCGTTTGATGATATGGCAGAGGTAGATATCTATGAAAGAATAGGTAATGATGGAAAGCTTTATTTTGCAATTAAAGTAGGACTTATTCTATATGGAATTGTAATGCCTTATAACTGCATCAATGAAAAATTTATAACAGACATCAAGCTTCTCACAGATCAATGTGTTATAGCTTGGGAAAATAAGCAGGAGGATGAATAATGATTAAAGAAGCAATTAAGAAAATAGACAAGGAACTCAAAGAGTTCAAAGGTGATCAGAAGGCCAAAGCAGTATCAGCATATGTTGCAAAGATATTAAAAAAATTTTCTGAACAGGAAGAAGAATTTGCACAGGCTATAGCTCAGACGGATAAGACTTTATCTGATTGTTGTAAAGAGATAATGAAATCAGTAGGTAATAGCATTTCAGATATTGAGGTGTATAAAAAAGCAGTATCTTTCTACTTCCCAGGAGCGGGTATTAATTTCACAATGACAATTGACCTTTGTGCAAGTGTAAATAGAAATATCACCGTTTCGCAGTCAAGTGCAGCTCCAGAAGTAGAAACACAATCTGAGCGGGTATCTAAGCCACAGAAGAAGTCAATTCTTAACATCAGCCTTGATGATCTTTTTTTTGATTAAGGCGGTGCATTATGAAAGAAACTGTAGAAAATTTTATTAAAAGATGTCCTGAAGTAAGTAAAAGCCAGCTTGATCAAATGCATAAAAAGTACTTTACGGACTATATTTTTTATAAAAAAGATAGAAACAAAATCACCGGATATTGTACACACTGTAAAAAATCTTTTGATGTTCCAAGATATGAAGAATACCCATTTCTTAATGAAGATTTTTTAGCAAAATGTAATCACAACAGTTATGTTACTTGTCCTTGTTGTAAAAATCAGCTATTAGCAAAAAGCATGGGTATAGGGAAACAATCATTATATCAAGAAACATTTAAAGCTATTTTCTTTAGAAAAAGTGATGAAAAAATCTATATCAGAATCGGTGTTGCTTATATGGACTTTGAAAATATACATTTAGATCATTTTGACGGTGTTAAATTTAAAACTCATTACATTTACTGTTTATCTCCAGGATGCATAAAGTATGCTATCAATTACGTTTGGAGCAGTTGGCAGTTATGCAATAGCAATAAGCCTGTAGAGCCTTATTCGGGTGAAAATATATCTTATGGATTTTTAAATCCTGATGAATTATCAAAATGCTTTTTAAAATATGGTTTGCCTTATCGTTGTGGAGGAGATTGGCAAAAATCATATGATGGCTATAAGCCAATTAAATATCTTCAATATTTAACATTATATCCAAGCGTCGAGATGCTTTGTAAATTAGGCTTATCAACTATTGTGGAAGACATTGTTGATAATAACAATCAATGTAAAAGAGTTGTTGACCTTACAGGCAAGAGTCCTACTGAAGTTTTTAAATGCACAAAGCAAGAATTTAACCAAATCAGGGAATATGCTGCTACAAAGTCAGGAATTTCACCGGAATATTTAAAATGCTATAAAGCTTTGAAAAAAATTAAGCCTAATATCAAAGTATCAGAAGCATTTGAATTTTATGATAATGGTGATTGGCGTATAAGAGCAAAACTTATGAAGTTGACGTATTTATCTTGGCCACAAATTAATGATTATTTGAAAAAACAGCTTTTTTTGAACAAAGAACAAATTACATATAATTCATCAAGACGGATACGTTTACTATACTCTGACTATATCAGTGAGTGCATTACGCTTAAACTTAATCTAAAAGATACTGTTGTATCAAAGCCTAAGGATTTGTACGAAGCACATTCAAAAACATCAAAACTTATTAATTACAAAAAGATAGAAATAGAAAAAGAAATATTGAAAAAGCGAAACAAAACGCTTACAGAAAAATACTCATTTTCAAATAAGGATTTCTTTATTAAAATTCCAGAATCCCTTCAGGAAATAATAGATGAAGGCTCGCTTCTAAGTCATTGTGTTGATAGATATGCTGAAGATCATGCAAAAGGCCGAACAACTATTCTGTTTTTAAGAAAAGTCGGTCAGCCACATAAACCATACTTTACTATTGAAGTTCATAATGACAAAGTGGACCAAATACGTGGGTATAAAAATAAGGCTTTAGATAATGAAAAAGCTAAAGAATTTTTTGAAGAATGGAAGCTTCATATTATTAAAACTCATAAGAAGTCAAAACAGAAGCCAAAGGCTAAAAAGGAGGTAGCTGCATAATGTGGGAAAGATATAATCAGCAAGCATATAAGTGCCATTATAGTCTTCTACCTGAAAATTATATGGATAAGCAACGTACTGTTGTTCGTTGTAAAGGCCATGACAATCACGAAATGTATAGTGGTGAAGCAACGAACGTTATCGAAGGATTTTGCAATGGCAATTATGAAAACTGCAATTATTATAAAAAATATAAAGAGGAGGATGACAAAATGTCATTAGGATCAGAATTAAATGAAACTTTCAGCGAGGTTATGGGAGTAGATACTTCAAAGGAAGTTCAGCAGACCACGGCTCTATCAGAAGTTTACAAGAAAGCATACTCATTACATATGGAAATCAAGCAGAATGGTGAGCTTGCTTCCACAGCGTTGGTCAATATGTGCAAAGCTCTTAAGCAAATGAGAGACGAAAAACTTTACAAAGAGCTCGGTTATGATACATTTGATAACTATGTTGAAAACAACGGAGATTATTCCTTCAAGGCACGTCAGGCATATACATACATATCAACTTATGAAAACCTTGACAGTAAGCTTTTGCAATCGAATGCAGGTGCAGGAATAACAAAGCTTGCACTTCTCACAGATATTCCAGCATATGAGAGAGCCGACTTTGTTGCTGAGCATGACCTTGAAAGTGAATCAGTTGCACAGCTCAAAGCAGAACTTGAAAAGTACAAGCCACGTGCGGAACAGTGCTCTATGTTTGAAATTGCAAAGGATGAAGCAGAGAGCAAAGCATCAAAAGCTGAAGAACAACTTCAAAATGCACTTGAACTTGCTGATAAATATAAAACCATCATTAATGATTTAAGAGCTGATTGTAATGAATCTGATAAGATAATTAATGAATTAAAATCTCGCCCGGTTGAAGTTGCAGTAGCAGAACCTTCAGAAGAAGATATTGAAAAAATAAAAGCCCAGGCAAAAGAAGAACTTGAAAAAGAGCTCCGAGAAGAATACTTTGAAAAAACAAATGCTGCTATTAAAAGAGCAAATGAAGCTGAACAAAAAATAAAAGCTGAGCAGGAACAAAAAGCTGAACTTGAGAAAAAGCTGAAGCTTGGTTCAGCTGATGAAAGCCTTGTAGCGTTCAAGCTTTATTTCAATAATATTCAGGATAATTTTAAAAAATTCATTGAAGTTGTTGAAAGCATCGAGGATCCTGAAAAGAAAGCTAAATTCAAGGGTGCTGTTGTTAATTATCTCAATTTACTTCGGGATGGACTTAAGGATGAAGAACCTGAAGAGGACGGTGATGACGATGAGCAGGAAGAGACGGAAGAATAGACACAAAACCATAAAGAAGCCACAGTCACCACAGCAGATAAGAAGCTGTGAAAACTGTTTAAGTAATGCACGCTGTCCCGATGTAAGTCGGGGCATACCGTGCTCAGTTTGGAGGCTAAAAAGTGTATAACTCAATCTTAATCAGCATCAAAAAACACTGGTGTGATTTAATCTATGCTGGCATAAAAACAATTGAAATCCGAAAGAATCAGCCATTCAAGAATATATCTGTCAAGATGCCTTTCAGAGCGTACATATATGAAACCAGTTCATCAGGTGGTGCTGGTATGGTCACAGGTTATTTTGAGTGCAAGACGGTCATAGCAACAAATTACTATGAAGGACTTGTTAAAGGCAGCTGCTTAACCTTGCAACAAATGATTAATTATGCTGATAACAAAGTCCTTTGCGGTTTGCTCATTGGCAAAGTAGTCAAATTTAAAAAACCAATGCCAGTATCATACTTTGGATTCAAACGTCCACCGCAGAGCTGGCAATATATATATCATAATGTATCAAATGATTTGCTATATGCAGCAATAAAGCAATACAAGCTTAAAAATATAGATGGAATGACTTGCCTGGATATAATTGATAAAATTCAATATAAAATAAAAAGTCAAGGAGGCAATAAGCAATGCAATACATAGCCTATATAGTAACAGCACTATCAATCCTTGGTACAGTTGCAAACAGCCTACAGAAGCGGTGGTGCTTCATCGTGTGGGGATTTACAAATACATTCTGGTGTATCTTTAACATAATAACCGGAAGCTATGCTCAAGCGATCCTGTATGCTTTCAATTTTGCAATGGCAATACTTGGACTGATTAAGTGGACACGATTTGAAAAACAACTTGCAGACATTGAATTTACTGTGGAAGAAAAAGCAGCAATCAATAAATTATATGTCAGTACAGAAGGGATAGGAGATGAAGACGATGCTTTTATTTTCAATATCAGAGCTACAGATGATACTTAAACTTCTCAATAACAAAATAGTTAATCTTCAGAGCGAACGATCTTCAACATTAAAGTTTGGTGATATGAATCATCCAAAGGATCGGAAAGAGATTGAGAAGATAGCCCAAGAACTGCAGAGAGCTGAAAATTTATACAACACAATTAAGGAGGCATTACAATGCAAGTAAGCGTAAAAATCAGACAACTATTTTTCACAGACAATTCAATGAAAGCGGTGGCTTCAGTTACTCTTGATAATGCAATAGCAATTCACAATGTAAAAGTTATTGAAACAAAGAAAAAGAGATTCATTGCTTTTCCTTCTGAAGAAGATAAGAATGGAAAGCGACATGATATCGTTCATCCTATAAATCAGGAGACACGTCAGCTTATAGAGACAGCGGTATTAAACGAATATAAGCTATCATTTGATACATACGTTCTTATGCACGCTGACTGCTGAAAGTGAGGTCATAATGACAGTAAAAGAATTGTCGCAGTTTTACTATCTTGGCAAAGAAATTAAAGAAAACAAAAAACAAATAAAAGAACTTGAAGCTGATTTAAAAAAGATATCTAAGACTGTTGATAGCACTCAGGGTTCACAACTTCAGATTCCTTTTCAGCTGCATTCTGTAAAAATTGAAGGCATTGCTCTTCAAGATAAAAATAGATGGCACAGAATAAAAGCTGAACTTGAGGATGTCAAGAAAATTGTTGATCTTAAGCTTGAGCAACAGGTATGTGAATATAACAGAATAAGTAGATTTATATTATCTATTGATGATAGTCTGATGAGGCAAATACTTGTGCTAAGATTTGTTAAGTGCTGTGCGTGGAATAAGATAGCTGATGAGGTTGGTGGAAACAATACAGAAGCCTCAGTCAAGATGATGTGTATCAGGTTTCTTAAAAAATTATAACTTGTTACATATGTTACGAAAATCAATGTTATTATTAAGATAGCAAAGTATAAATAAAACAATTTAACCGCCATTCCTTGCAATAGTGAGGGCAGGCGGTTCTGCTTTGCAATCAAGGAATTTCGCACTTGACTGATATAGTTACCACAATAAACTTTATATTGGAGGTAACATGGAACTTAACAAAATATATAACACAGACTGCATAATTGGTATGGCCCAGCTTCCTGATAAAAGTATCAACATGATACTATGCGACTTACCCTATGGTATTACGGGTTGCAGATGGGACAGCCTTATTCCTTTTACTGAACTCTGGAAGCAATACGAACGTATTATAAAACCGAATGGAGCAATTGTTCTTACATCAAGTCAACCATTCACAACAGAGCTTATAAGCAGCAATAAAAAACTATTCCGTTATTGTTGGTACTGGTTAAAGAATCAAGTAACAGGCTTTCCATTTGCAAAATTTCAACCATTACGGTGTGTAGAGGATATATGCGTGTTTTATAAGCAAAAGCCAACATATAATCCACAGGGCTTAATCAAACTTGACAAGCCGATTCACACGCATAATAAGCGCAAGAATGATTTTGTATATGACAGCACAACATTGAGCAATGCATATATAACTTCATATACAAATTATCCACGTCAGACTCTTGAAATTAAGTGCCAGCGTGAAGGACTTCACCCAACACAAAAGCCAGTTGCTTTATTCGAATATCTTATAAAAACATATACGAATGAAGGTGATTTAGTCCTGGATAACTGTATGGGTTCTGGAACAACAGCAGTCGCTTGTATAAATACTAACCGCAATTATATTGGATTTGAAATAGATAAGAATTACTATGAAACAGCCATGAAGCGAATAAGTAAAAATTAAAGAATAACCGCCAGTCCTTGCAATAGTGAGGGCAGGCGATTTTAGTTTGGAGAAGGATGTGAGGATATGAAAGTCAATAATGTTTCAAAGTATCAGATAGAAATCTGTAAGAGGTGTGAGTATTGTAAAAAAGAAAACCTTGAGGCTGGAGTAATCACTTGTCCTTGGCCGATTAAATGTCCTAAGACAGGAATGATACTTAACTGTAGAATCAAGGTTGATAAGGAATGACACAACAACAGGAACAGGTACGAATTTGGATAATAAACCTTATTGAAAATAATAATATTCACGCATTTTATATATCAAAACAATGGCTAAAATTAAAAGCAGAAGTACTTAAAGAGCAACATTATGAATGTCAGTTGTGTAAAGCTAAGGGTAAAATTACAAAGGCTACAACAGTACATCATATTAAGTTTGTGAGGCAGTTTCCGCACCTTGCATTGAGTAAGCTTGATGAGTATGGAAACCGTAATCTTATTGGTGTTTGCTTTAATTGTCATGAAAATATACACAGACGAAAACAACGGCAAGGATTTGTTAATGAAGAACGTTGGTAACAGCATACCCCCGGTCAAAAGGTTTTGACTTTTTTGAGAAAAGAGAATACCGGGAGGGGAATTGACAAAACAAATTTGCTCGCGCGCACACGTGAGAGAGAATGGGGATGAGAAAATGACACAAAAGCAGATTAAGGATTCACTCATAGCTCAGCTTGAAATTAAGGGAGCAAAAGTCAGTCATTATCTTTCTCTTGTTGATGACTACATTTTTTACTGGAACCAGGAAAGAAAAATGCAGGCTGATGTAAAAAAGAATGGGTTAAGGTATAAAAGAAAGTCAGCACAAGATGTTGAGATTGAAGTTGAGAATCCTTCAGTCAAAGCAGCTTATTTATATAACAAGCAAAAGCTCCAGCTTCTGAAGGAAATGGGATTAACCACTGACAACTGTTTTATAAAACAAAAAATAAGTAAGGAAGAGCCTGAAGAAGATTATGAACTCTAACATTCAGGATTATATTGATTTAGTAAGAAGCGGGGATATTCCAGTTTGTCAGGAGCAGCTGCAGTTATGTGATTTAGTTGAAAAAGCATTCAGGGAAGAAAACTTATTTCTCAACGAGCCACAGCTTGAAAAATATTTAAGTTATCAAAAATACTTTCCATTCAAATTGCTTAAGTGGGAAAAGTTTGTTTTTGCTCTACATAATTGTGTTTATAAAAAAGACGGTAGATTAAGATTTCCTGACCTAATAATGATTGTTGGAAGAGGAACAGGCAAAAACGGATATGAAGGATTTGAAGATTTTTGTTTGCTAACTCCTACACACGGAGTTATGCATTATGATATTGATATTTTTGCAACTTCCGAAGATCAAGCAAAAGTGTCATTTAAGGATGTCTATAATGTTTTAGAAGCAAACAAGAAAATAATGAGCCACAATTTTACGTGGACTAAAGAAAAAATAACAAATTTAAAAACACGTTCAGAATTTTCATTTAACACTTCTTCATACAAAACTAAAGATGGTTTCCGTCCAGGTAAAGTTACTCACGATGAAGAACACGCTTATGAAAATGCAAAGTTAATTAGCGTTTCAACAACAGGACTTGGTAAAGTTAGAAATCCCCGCCATAATATCATTTCTTCAATGGGAGATGTCAGAGGTGGACCACTTGATGATGACCTTGATGTATGTCAGCAGATATTAAGAGGGGAAATACCTGATAACGGTATATTACCTTTTATCTGTAGAGTTGAATCAAAAAATGAAATTATTAATCCTGATATGTGGACAAAAGCAAATCCAAGTCTTCCTTGGTTCCCTGATTTGAAAGATAGAATGCTTAGGGAACTTGAAGAATATAAAAGAGATCCAATTCATCATTCAGACTTTGCGACACGAAGATTAAACAGCCCACAGGGTAACAAAGAGCATGAAGTCACAAGCTGGGATAATATCTACGCTACTAAGCGGGAATTACCCGAGCTTAAGAAAAAGACAGCAGTATTTGGTATTGATTATGCAATGCTTAATGACTTTGCTTCAATTCTTCTTAATTTTGAAGTTGGTGGAATTAATACATCGATTCAGCAAACCTGGATATGCACGCAATCAGCTGATTTATACAGAATCAAATACCCATATCTTGAAGATGTAGAACGTGGGGAAGTCATAATGGTTGATGAGGCTGAGATAAATCCTGATTTACTTGCGGAGTACCTAATAGAAATGAAAAAAGAATACAATATCATTTATGGGGCATTGGATTTCTATAGGCTTGGTCTTGTTGAAGATGCATTAAAAAAAGCAGGATTCTTTGCGGAAAAAAAAGAAAACGGAAAAATCACAGGTAATTTAAAGCTTATCCGTCCGTCAGATATAATGCAGATAGCGCCAATAATAAGTTCTGATTTTATAAATCATAGAGTTAATTGGGGAGATAGTAGAATAATGCGATGGTACACAAACAATGCAAAATTGGTCCCAGATAGAAAAGGAAATGGCAATTACACATATGGAAAGATAGAGTCAAAGTCAAGAAAGACAGATGGCTTTATGGCATATGTTGCTGCAAGATGTGTATCAAATAAAATCAAAGTTATGCAGAAGCGTAAGTCAGTAGACTTAGGCGTTTATGTATATAATTAAAAATTAAAGGAGGTGTTAAATTGAATATATTAAAAAACATTAAGGATAAGCTGATACCTCCAAAGGCTGAGCCAGTAGCAGAATCACCACAGCAAGCAATTGTAATCAATGAATCTGATCCTGATTTTATTGAAAAGTTCTTTTCTCAAATGGGGCTAAGTGATAATCTAACAGGATTATGTATTGATACTTTTGCAATAAACGTTGCGGTTAATATTATTTCAGGTCTTATTGCAAAATGTGATTTTGTAACATATGACCGATTTCAGCCATTACGTGGAGAAGAAGCTTACCTGTGGAATGTTCAACCAAATATAAATCAAAACAGCACTCAGTTTATTCAGGAGTTTGTACAACGACTACTGACTAAAAATGAGTGTTTAATTTTTGTTTGGAATAATCAGATTATAATTTCCGAAGCGTTCAATAAGCAGGAATATGCTTTACTTGAAACTATATTTGATTCTGTTTATAGAAAAGGATTTTCATTCAAAAAGAAATTTCCTATGTCAGAAGTTTTGTATTTCAGGCTTAACAATAGTGATGTTGCTCAGCTGTTCAGAAGTCTTTATAGCGGGTATGACAAAATCATATCTCAGGCAATGGAAAGATATAAGCAATCTGGCGGAGAAAAAATAATTCTTAAAATCAGTACATTGGCAGAAAGCGAAGATGATTATGAAGAAAAACTTCAAAAGCTTATGACAGAGCGTTTCAAGACATACTTTGCAAATAGGAATGCAGTTCTTCCGCTGACAGAAGGATTTGAAGTCGACAGAGGGTCAGCTGAATCCAGTAAAAAAGCATCAAATGAAGTTACTGACATTAACAGTCTTGTTGATGCAGCATTAAGCAGAGCGGCCCAAGCATTCAGAATCCCACCAGCTTTAATGAAAGGTGATACCGCAGCTGATATGGATATAGTAATGGACAATATGCTGACAATGTGTATTGATCCTTTGGCTGATCTTATCGGAGAAGAAATTACCCGGAAGCGTTATGGAAAAGATGCATGGATAAAAGGTAACTATATCAAGGTTGATACATCCTGTATCAAACACATTGACATTTTCAGTGTTGCAGAAAAAGTGGATAAGTATATTGCTGACGGTGTATATAACGTGGATGAAATAAGAACTAAGCTCGGAGATCATCCGTTAAATACTGAATACAGCAAGCAGTATCGAATCACTAAGAACTATGAAACTGTTGAAAAAGTGGAGGGAGGTGAAAAGAAATGAGTAAACCAGACGTAATGAAGTTTAACTTTAAGCAGTTAATAGACCAGCCCGACACTTTGGAACTGTATATCTACAGTGAAGTTTGTTCAAACGGTTATGATTGGTGGACTGATGAAGTTGTTGTATCTGAAACATCAGCTGATTATTTCAAGGAAAAACTTGAAGAGTACAAGAATGTAAAGAACATCATAATCTACATCAATTCTTGTGGCGGTTCTGTCAAGGAAGGCTATGGTATTTATGCTTTGCTAAAACGTCATCCTGCATTCAAGACAGTACATATTGACGGTTTTGCATATTCCATTGCTTCAATAATTGCAATGGCCGGAGATAAAATTGTTATGAATCTTAATTCAATGATGGGTATTCATAACGCTATTGATTTCTGTTATGGTAATGCATTAGAGCATAGAAAGGTTGCAGATGACCTTGATAAGCTTATGGAAGGTAACAGAGAGATATATCTTGCACGTTCCAATGGCAAGATAACCATTGAAAAGCTTACCGAGCTTCTTGATGCAGAAACATTACTCACAGCCAAAGAATGTTTGGAATATGGCTGGTGTGATGAGATTGTTGAGCTTGCTGCAGATGAAAACAAAATGGCTCAGATGATGCAGAGAATGAATGGTTCCCTTGCTTCACAAACAAAATACTTTGCAGGACTTAAGCAGAGTTTTGGTGCTGCTTTAGAAGCATTTCAGACAATAAAGCCTGCATCAGAACCACAGCCACAAGAGCCGACTCCGCCTGAACCACAGTCAGAGCCACAAGAAAACAAAGCATTAGAAACACTTGAAATGTGTTTAAATGGTTTTTGCAGTCAACTGCAAAAGAAATAGAAAAGGAGGGCATTAATTATGCCAATGAATTTAGATGCTATTAAGCAGAGAAACGCTGAACTTGCAAAGCAAATTATGCAGGCAGTCAAAGACGGAAACGAGGAAGGAGTTGCACAAGCTTTTGCTGGATATCAGCAATTTATAACTGAACAGAGTGGTCAGGACATGAGCATCCTTATGTCTCAGATGGACAATCAGGTACTTTCTTCACGTGGAGCACGTGCAATGACTTCTGAAGAAAAAGAATACTTTGAGGGATTGAAGCAGGCAATGATATCTTCAAATCCTAAGCAGGCATTAACTGATCTTCCAAAGGCAATGCCTGTATCAGTTGTTGACACTGTTATGGATGAACTTCAGCAGGAATATCCTCTTCTTGATGAAATTGATTTTGTTCCAACAACAGGAATGACGAAGTTACTTTATTCAGAAGACGGCACACCTCTCGCAACTTGGGATGATTTAAGCACAGCAATTGCAACAGAGCTTTCTAAAACAATCAAGGACCTTGATATGACAGCTTGCAAATTATCTGCAATGTTGCCAGTGCCAAAGGATATGATTGATTTAAGTGCTTCTTGGTTGCTTAATCTTATAGTTGCTCTTCTTAAGGAAGCAAACTATGCAGGACTTTCAAAAGCAGTTGTAAAAGGTACAGGTAAAAAGCAGCCAATCGGTATGATGAAGAATTTAAGCGGTGCTGTTGTTGATGGAGTATATCCTGATAAAACTGCTGAAGTTATTACAGAAATCAATCCGATTACATATAATGCTCTTGTAGCAAAAGTTGCTAAGAAGCCAAATGGTAAATCAAGAACTGTTCCATATGTAATCTTTATTGTTAATCCAATAGATTACCTCACAAAGGTGCTTCCAGCAACAACAATATTGAAAGCTGATGGAACTTACAATACTGAAGTTTTCCCATTCCCAACAAAAGTTATTCAGTGTGAAGAACTTGATGAAGGTGAAGCAATTCTCGGTATTGGTAAGAGATATCTTCTCGGTCTTGCAGGTGATTCAAAGGACGGAACAATTACATATGATGATTCTGTTCAGTTCACAGATGACAAGAGAGTATATCTTATCAAGACAAAGGCAAACGGACGTCCAAAAGATAACGGTGCCTTTATCAAGGTTGATATCAGCGGACTTAAAGCACGTAATCTTAAAGTTCAGGTTATCAATGATGATTCTTCACCAGTTCCAACAGTTACAACTGTAATCAATGAAGCTTCTTCACCAGTTCTAACAAATGAAGTTGATGCAACCTTGAAATCATTGAAGATTGGAGCTTTGTCTCTAACTCCAACATTTGCAGCAGGAACTAAGGAATATACTTGCGCAACAACTGCAGCAACAAATACTATCACAGTTGTAACAAACAGCTCAACAGCTGAGGTTACAATTATGAACGGAGAAACAGCAGTAGCTAATGGTGCACCTGCAACATGGGCTGATGGAGCAAACACAGTAACAATCACAGTTACTGACGGCAACGATACAGAGACATATACAGTCACTGTTACTAAGTCATAATATGAGGGCGGCTTAATTGCCGCCCCTTTTGTGTATATGAAGGACGGTGATTTTATGACTCCAGAAGCAAAAGCACAGCTTCTTATTGATATAAAAGCAGACCAAGATATTAAGTGGTCAGATGCTGATACCGACAAAAAGCTCAATGATTATATTGATAATGGTGTAGCAGTTATTAAGTCTTATTCTTCATCTGCAGCTGATATTGATTTTACTAAGCCTGGCAAAGAAAGAGAACTACTTTTTGCTTATGTAAGTTATGCAAGAAATAAAGTTCTTGATATGTTCAAAGTCAATTATAAAGATGATCTCATTGGTTTAAGACTCAAATATCAGACTGCAGGGGTGGTACTCGATGAAAGTTAAATCTCCGGTAGAATTCCAGACATTCAACGATGGAATTATTGATATATACTCAACAGATGATAAGGGATCTACTATTAAAGATCCTATTAAGTATGAGCATATTCCATATGAAAACAGAATAATAGGTTATCAGCGTAATTTTGTAGCTTCACAGGCTCATATCAATGTATCGGCATTAATAAGAATTCCTGTCATTCCACTTGATGGATTTGATGTTATTAAGCTTAATAATCATAAACATTCAATTAAACTGAAGCAGGATATACTGGACACAAATCCAAAATGCATTCAGCTTTCACTTGAAGATGATGGAGTGTGGGTATAATGGCTAATACAGTTCAAATTAATGAGCTTGCAGAAGCGATACAAAATGAGCTTGAAATGTATAGTGAAGAAGTAAATGAAAACCTTATGTATGCTGCTGACATAGTATCAAAGCAATTAGTTGAGGATATCAGAGAAGACAGCCCATCCAGTGAAAAAGGTAATTATAAAAAAAACTGGACACGAAGAAGAAACAATCATAGTTATATTGTTTACAATAAAAAATATGGCTGGCTTACACATTTGCTTGAATTTGGTCACCTTCTCAGGAATGGTAAGAGGCTTAATGGCAAACCACATATTTTGAAAAATGCTAAGCGTGCTGCAGAAACCTATGAAGATATGGCAGTCGGTGTTATATCGGAAGGAGTAAGATATAAATGACAACAATAGATTTATTGCAAAGGCTTAATAACACAGGACTTTCCGTTACAGAAATAGCATTTATAAAGACTCCTACATATCCGGCTGTTGTATATTTTATTGATCCTTCAGGTGAAGGAAGTGATGATGAAAATCTGATAAATAACTATGATATCAGATTAGAGTTATATTCACAAAGTGTTGATAAGGCCACTGAAAAACTTATTGAAGAAGACGTACTGTATGATGTTGAGTATGATTCAGTTAGCGGGTATATAAATGAACAGAATTTATATTATCGCTTCTATACATTCTCATTATCAGAAAAAATTTAGGAGGTAAAGTTATGATAAAAAAAGAAAGAATAGTTCTTGGCAGTGGTAAACTGTATATTGATGAATTTACAGGAACTATGCCGGACCTTAGTACACTTATTGAAACAGTTGGTATTCCTGAAAAAATGCTTGGTAAGGTCAAAGGTGGGGCAAGCCTTGAATACAAACCTACATACATTGAGGAAAAGGACGATCTCGGAACTGTTTCAAAAATCGTATTGACAGACGAAGAAGCAATATTAAAATCAGGTATTCTTACCTGGATTGCTTCAACACTTGAAAAATTATGTTCAACTGCAAGAGTTTCAGAAGTTGGAAACAAGAGAATCGTCAAAATTGGTGGTATCGGAAATTATACAGGAAAGATGTATATACTTCTTTTCTTGTATGATGATCCAAAAGATGGTCAGCTCGGTGTTGCTATTGTAGGTAATAATCAGGCTGGATTTATTTTTGCATTTGATAAAGAGAAATCAACTGTTATTGATGTTGAGTTTAAAGCACAGCCTCAGGACGATGAAGGAACGCTGATTGCTTTAATTGAAGACATAAATGACCTTGCTACTCTTTCAATTTCTCTTGCAGCTGGAGCAACTGCTGGTAAGACAAAAATTAATACTGTATTACCAACTACTGAATCAGGTAATAGCCTAAAGTATAAGATCGGCGCAACAGCAGAAGTTGTATCATTTGAACAAGAGTGTACAACTGGATGGAGTGCACTTACTATTGGAACAACTGAAATTGCTGCAACAGCAGGCCAGGTTATTACAGTTATTGAAGTTGATTCGAGTAACAAAGCATTGAAGTATGGCACAGTAACAGTAATTGATAACATCGGATAAACCAAGGGAGCTATAAGCTCCCTTTTGGATTTTAAGGAGGATACTATAAATGTTAGATCTTACGCAGAAAAACACGCTTAATATCAAACTTTCCAAAAGAAAAACGCTACATATTTTACCACCAACCAAAAGACTATATGATAGTCTTATAGCATTATACAATGATCCTGACAATAGTGACAAAGTTAATGAAGTTGTTGCTTCTGTCTTGTCCAATAATACTTCACATAAAAACTTCAAAATCAAGTATGTAGCAAAGCTTCACGAAAGCGATGTTACAGCAATTTTGGAAGCTTATGCTGAATTTATCAATCAGATTAAGCAAAGCCCAAACTAATAATCCCTTACTATCCTGATGATGAGGATAGTAAGGGATATTTGCATATGCAGACATATGAGGAAAAGCTTGTAGCCGAGTATTTAAAAATATCAATTATTGAAGTATATAAGCTTGATGTGGTTACGTTCTGGTATTACTTACGTGAAGCCATTGTTTATTCCTACAGCAAAACAGAAGAAGGCAGGGAGTATCTTGAAAAAGCGTGGATATTAACTCAGACCGAACCAGATGTAAAAGCGCTGAGAAATAAGTTTGGAAGGAGGTAGTATATGGCCATAGATAAAAAGGTAAAAGGTATAAAGATAGAAATCGGTTATGATACTGTCGGCTTTGAAAAAGGTTTGAAATCCATTAATGCTGAAAGTAAAAGGACACAGACAGAACTTGAACAGGTCAACCGCCTTTTAAAGCTTGATCCTAAAAATACAGAATTGCTTACTCAGAAGCAGAAGCTTCTTGCACAAGGCATTGAACAGACACAGGTTAAAGTTGATGCTTTGAAGAAAGCAAAAGATGAAGCAGATAAGAATATGCAAAATGGTACTCAAATTAATGAGCAACAATATCGTAAGCTTCAGCGTGAAATTGCAGCTTCTGAAATGAGTATTAAAAGCCTTGAAAAACAAAATGAGAGTTTTGGTAAGACGTCTCATACCGCTTCAATAACAGCTTCTGATGGTTTTCAGAAAGTCGACAAAATATCCGGTAATGTATTAAAAAGCATAGGTGCATTAGCTGTTGCTGTTGGTGGTATGTCCATTAAGGCTGCTTATGCTGCTGATGACATAAATACAATGTCTAAAGTTACAGGATTATCAACAGAAGAAATTCAAAAGTTTCAGTATGCTTCTGAACGCATAGATGTTTCACTTGATACTCTTACTGGTTCAATGTCAAAGCTTACAAAAAATATGGCGACAGCCTCAAAGGGTACTGGAGATGCTTATGAGGCTTTTAAGGCTTTAGGTGTTGAATTTAAAAATCAAGATGGAACATTAAAAGATAAGCAAGTTGTATTTGGTGAAGTTATCAAAAAGCTTGGGGAAATGAAAAATGAAACTCAACGAGATGCTTATGCAATGCAACTTATGGGTAAATCAGCTCAAGATTTAAATCCACTTATTTTGGGTGGTGCGGATGCACTTGTTAAATACGGTGATGAAGCTGAAAAAGCCGGATTAATAATGTCACAGGATACTCTTGATAGTGCAAACGAACTTGCGGATAGTTTTGATGAGCTTAAAGCAACAGCAACTGGAAGTATGTACAAAGTAGGGGCAGAGTTTTCAAAGTCGATAAAACCTATAGTTGACAAATTACCTGATGCAGCTAATTTTCTTATTAAAAACAAAGAGGCTATTGGTAAAATAGTAGTTGTAGTTGGTAGTTTTGCAGCAGTTGCAAAAACAGCCACAACATCAATGAAGTTATTTAATGCTGTATCAAAAGCAAATCCATATGTTCTTTTAGCAACAGCTATTACAGGTGTTGTGACTGCTCTTGGTATTATTGACTCAATATCAAAACCAGTAAATAAAAAGTTCGAGGAAATGAAAAAAGCTATTGACGATCAGACAACATCGTGGAAAGACCTTGAAAAGGAAGTAGATAAAGCAACTTCCGAAGAACTATACAAGGTTAAAAATCATGAAGGCCTGATAAAAGAACTTGATGAGATTTGCGATTCAAATGGAAAAGTTAATCAAGGATACGAGGATAGAGCAAAATTTATTACTGGTGAGCTTAATGATGCCTACGGAACTGAAATTCAGGTTGTTGGCGGAGTAGTACAGAAGTATAAGGATGTATCTGTTCAACTTGACAAACTTATTGAAAAGAAGAAAGCATCAATAATCTTTGATGCACAGGAAAAAAAGTATTCAGAAGCAATTAAAAAAAGAACTGAAGCTGAACAAAGATATTCAGAAGCTTATACACAATATACAGAATCACAAGAATTATTAAATAAGATACGCTCAACATCTACTGAAAATATGACAGCAAAAGAAATCGGTCAGCATAATTCTTTAATAAGCAAAATGCAAGAAGCAACAAATAAAAGCAAAGCTGAATTAGACAAGCAAAAAAAGAACGTTTTAAACTATACTCAGGCAATATCCCAGTATGAGCAGATGTCAACTGAGTTTTCTAAAGGTAATTATGATAAGCTTAATAAAATGGCTGATGAATATAGCTTAAACTTGCAAGGTAATTCTGAACAAGATGCTAAAACGCTTGAAGGACTTTATAAACAGCAGAATGATGTACAAGCATATTATCAAAAGCTTTTTGAACAGACTGGAAATCAGTTTTACAAAAAACTTGTAGATGAATGTGAAGACAAAAAAGAAATGATGTTCCAAAAATATAGTGAACTTGGAGTTGAATCAGCTAATGGATTTGCAAATGGATTAAGTACAGTTAATGTAGGTAAGACTGTATCAAACATTGCTATACAGCTTTCAAAAGGTTTGTCAGGATTAAATATTGGTTTTTCATTGACTAACGGAATAGGCAGTAGCATACCTAAATTTGCAAATGGCGGAGTTCTCACAAATGGTATGGGTATTGTTGCTGAGGCTGGGCCTGAACTGATACAGATGATTAACGGTAAAGCTGTTATGACTCCATTAACAAATAAGTCAGGTGGAAAGCCAGTAGGAAATAATGTCACAATAAATCTTATCGGAACAGGTGTTACAGTCCAGCAAGTTGAAAGCATTGTAAAACGCAATATGGGGGGTGCTTACAATTAGAATATTTACTTATGAAAACGAATACGGAAAATCAATTATATTTAATGATGACCTTCCACGTTTCTTAAAATCAATGTCAGCACCAGTAGGCAAGACAAGTATTACTTCAGGTGCTATTGGACAAGACGGAATTTCAACTCTCTTAGAAACATTAAATCAGCGTAATATTGTATGTGAATTTGTCTATCAGTTTAATTGTAGTGCTCAAGAGTATAGACAAGGCTGGATAGATATATGTAGCATTCTAAATCCAAAATTAAAAGGTACAATTACATATACTTCTGATGCTGGTTCATGGCAGATTGATGTTAGTCCTTTGGAAACACCACTGCTTGAGAATCAGCATTTTTCTGTTACCTTTGTTGCTGATTATCCATACTGGCGGAAAACCGAAAGTATTGTGCATAGATTCGGAACAGTAGAAGGTGGTCTTACATTTCCTTTCTGCTTTGATTCTTATGTAACATTTGGGGAATGGACCAATAAATTTAGCTACATTAATGACAGTGGTGTTGATACACCATTTGAAATTGTTATTGAGAGTGTCGGAGATTACTGTCAAATAATTAATGAAAAAGGTGAATTTATTAAAGTAAATAAGCCTCTTGCAGCTGGCCAAAAGCTAAAGATAAATACTTTTACTAATGATGTTATATTAGTTGATACTGATGGTACAGAGACGTATGCAAATAATTATGTTGTGATTGATAGTAATCTTGAAATGATACTTCATAATGGAGAAAATGTATTGACATTTGATAATGGCTTAGCCACTCTACCAATAGCCAAAATTACAATAAATCAGTTATATGTTGAGGTGAAGTGATGAAAGTAAAAATATTAATATTGATAGGAGGTATAATCTTGCTTTGTCAGGTTTTTAAGCCAATTGATACTATAGTTAATGACAATATATTAAGAAATTCCAACTTAAAGCAAAAAGAAAATGGCAGCACACTTTATTGGAGCGCTTCCATAGGAAACATACAATATTATAATAATGATTTTGATGCTTTTATTGCAGTGCCAAATCCAACAACATATGAAGTCAATATCACAGATAGCAATCAATTTGAGGGTGTTGGAAGAGGCGGTTTAGTTTTGTCCTGTCAAGCTGCTTTTGAAACCTCCAACATTACAGCGGCTAATATATGGGGAGACTGTATGGTAGAAACCATAATAGGGGGAGCTGCACAAGGAGGATATTCAGAAATCAGTAGTAAGACAGTAAATAACAATACTATTGATATTGTGTTTAAATTAAGCGGGTTAAATTTTGAAGATTTGATGAAAGTTCATATTGCTTCACTTAATTTAAAATCTTCACTTCCATTTAAGGTTATAAAATTAAAGCTTGAAACAGGATATATAGCTACTCCATATTGCCCATCAATATATGATAATGTTAAATGGAACTATGATCAGTATAACGCTTCGTTTCAAAGGGCAAATGCCGGATATATTAAGCCAGAATCATATGAGTATACAAAAAACCTTGATGATGTTGGAACTTTTACAATGTTTGTTTCAAGAAGTCAGAAAGTTTTAAAAGACATAAAGCCTGATTATATGCTTTGCTATGATGGCGACTTTTTACTTGTAGAGGATATAAATTATGACTTTCCAATTCCAACAATAACCGGATGTGACCTTAAAGGGTTATTAAAAAGCCGTATAACACTTGGAACAATAACAAATGGAAGTATGAGCTATTATTCTGTTACTGGGTCTACTGAATACTGTCTTAAAAAGCTGATATTAGATAGCATTGTAAACCCAATTGATAGCGGGGATAAAATTCCACTTGTTACACTTACTGAAAACAAAGACAGAGGGCTTGCATCTGACAGCATAAAGTCTCGGTTTGAACAAGATGATATTGTAGTTAAAAACCTTTGTTCCAATGCCAATATTGGTTATGATATGAAAGCGGATTTAATCAATAATAAAATACTATTTGATGTTATAGATGTTGTTGACAAATCAGCAGAACAATTAGATCGTAATAGAGTAATATTTGATTTAAACAAACGTAATGTATCCTCATATAAAAGGTCTATTGGTAATTCTACAAGCAAAACATATTTTTATGGTACCTCGTCAATTGGAAATGCAGATCAAAATACAACCTTTAAGACTTGTTATTCAGGTGACACAGTGCCAACCGGATTGAAAAGAAAGACCAAATACTTATCTGTTAATGTTGATAGTGAAACTGAAATTGTTCCAAAGATTAAACAAGAGATGCATAACTATAGTGATATAGACAGCATAGAGCTACAGCCTGCAGATGCTAATATGTATGGTAAGGTGTATCAGCTTGGGGATAAAGTCACACTTAAAGATGATAATGTTTATACACATGAAGTAATAAACAGTGCAACTAAACGAATAAGCAAAACAGAAAAAACAATTATTCTTGGGTTCGGTAATAAAAAACCTCAGCCATTAGCGTATTTAAAATTACAGACAAAGGAGGCGAAAATATAAATGGGTAAAACACTTTTGATGCCTTATGATAACACCGAAAATACAAGGTATAATTCAGCAGACTTTCGTGAGTTATATGGTGCTATGTTCTCAAACGGTATTTTAGTTCCTGCAGGTGAAAATGTATCAACATCATTAGCTTGTAAAGTAACAAAAATAGATGCTACAACAGTTAAAGCTTCAGCTGGTGGTGTATTTATTAATGGAGCTTACAAACATTTTGAAGATACCAATATTACACTTGATACAGATGGTACATATAAAGCTGTTGCAGAATATTCTGAAGCTGGTAATGGAATTATACTTAAGGCAATCCAAGGAGATTTGTCAAAGACCAGTACATTATATCAAATACAGCTTGCTACTGTTGTTAAGAGTGGAACGACTCTAACAATTATAGACACAAGAAGTGATCCTGCAGTATGTGGATTTGTAAACAAAATTGTGTCAAACAATTGCAATGAGATACAAGGGACTCCAGTTTTACCTACTGCACCAACAGAAGGTCAGATGTTGATATGCAAGGATGGTAAATATGAACCTGGAAAAATAATTGACAGTGGCTCAAATGCAAACGGAAGTTTTATAAAATTTTCTGATGGTACAATGATATGTAAAACATATGTTGCCTCGCAGACAACTGATTCAACAGGAAGGGTAACGTGGACTTTTCCAGCAGCATTTTTGACTGGGGAAATCCCTACTGTTACTGTATCCACTGTTGCATCATTATCTTCAACACAAAACGCTATTATTGGTACTACACCAACACCTACAGGGGTGGTATTCTTGCACACAATGAATGGTGCAGCTATTAATGCTCAAGCAGTTAGATATTGTGCAACTGCAATTGGCAAATGGAAATAAAAGAAAGGATATGATATTTATGAGCAATAGTTCGTTGGTTAATTATACAAAAATTTCTCCCAACAGGGGGAACTATATTAATGGTGTCCTTAAAGATGGTCGCCTTGACACTATCAAAAAAATTACAATACACCATATGGCATGTAATGGCACTCTTGAAGGTGTAGGAAATGATTTTGCAAGGCCATCACGTGGTGGCTCATCCAATTATGGAATTGACAGTAATGGCAGAGTAGCGATGTATTGTGAGGAGGTCAACAGTTCTTGGTGTAGTGATAGCCGTGAAAATGACAATCAGGCTATTACTATTGAAGTAGCTAATGACGGTGGTGCTCCTAACTGGCACGTATCAGATAAAGCAATATCCAAGCTTATTGCATTATGTGTTGACATCTGTAAAAGGAATGGTATTAAAAAGCTTAATTTTACTGGTGACAAGACTGGCAATCTGACTATGCATAAGTATTTTAAAGCGACTGCTTGCCCTGGTCCGTACCTTTCAAGCAAGTTCCCATATATTGCAGATGAAGTAAATAAAAAACTTGTTGCAACCATACCAGCAAAACAAAACTACATATCATATAAAGTACAACCAGGTGACAGCTGGTGGGGGATAGCTCAAAACAAGCTTGGAAATGGCAACCGTATCAATGAATTATTAGCGTTTAACGGGCATACAGCACCTGTTACCATTTATGCAGGCAACGTTATAAAAATACCTTGTGGAACATCAACCGCAAACGTTACAGTTCCGCCTAAGGCTTCAGCACCGAAACCAGTGCCAAAGCCAGCAGTCACTTATTTCAAAGTAACACCTTACAAAGGAGTTTCAATCGCATCAGGATTAAGTGCTATTAAGGAAAATAGTTCATATAATTATCGTGCTCAAATTGCAAAGGCAAACGGCATTATAAATTATTCAGGCACCGCAACACAAAACACAAAAATGTTGAACTTACTCCAAAAGGGTAAGTTAATAAAACCGTAAGAAGAAAGGATATTATTATGAAAAAATGGTTTAAAGCAGCAGGTATCAGAGCAATCAAAACAGTAGCACAGACAGCAGTCGCAACAATCGGAACGTCGGCAATCATAGCAGATGTAAACTGGGCAATTGTTGTATCTGCATCGGCTCTTGCAGGTGTAATCTCATTACTTACAAGCGTTGCTGGCTTGCCTGAAGTAGACAAGGAGGCATAAATGGGCGAAAAAAGTTGTCCTTGTGAAGCTATGAAAGATCTTCAAAAAAAAGTTGATGATCAGGAAAAACAGCTTGCTAAAGGCGAAACACAGTTTGCAGTCATTAATACTAAGCTCAATCTTATAATGTGGGTCCTTGCGACTGTTGGAGCTGCAGTGATTGGTGTTGCAATTAAATTAGTAAGTAATTAAGTTAAAGCCCCTACCATTACGGTAGGGGCTTTTTTAATTATATGATAATGTACATAAGTATATCCCCATTCATAAGTCATAAGTAAAACTGTATCTGCAATCTCACCAATTTTCGGATAATTATGAGCTTCATATAATAGACCTCTTTGTGTTGATGAGATTTTTGGTGCAAGATCGACATTTACAGAGAAGCCTTCATTTTTCAATTGCTTTGTAATATTGGTTAGAAAATCAAGATAAGCCTGTGCATCCTGCTGATTAATATATTCAAAATCAATATCAATACCAAGATAACCTTTATATTTCATTGTGTTTATTATTTTCATAATTAATGCATTTTGTGCATTAATATTATTGAAAAGGTAATTTGCACGTAATCCGCTAAAATTACCTTCTTCGGTCAGAGAAGACAGAAGCATAATCGGCGCAACATTAAACTGATAAGCCATTCTGATTAGTGGCTCATCATCAATATTTATTAAATCGCCGTTCTCTGTAAAGCCATATCCGAATATAGTAAGTTTTGTTAGATAGGGGAGAGTTCTCATAAGAACACGCCAATTAATGAAAGGATATGCATAACCATTTGTAACAATACTACCTTCTTTTTTATTTTTGAAATTAATAGTTATTGTCTGCCCGATATTTAAAACTGGGTCAAGTATAAGTTCTGGATTATTTCGAATTAATGAATTAACAGTTGTATTGTATTTATCAGCTATAGTTAAAAGATTATCACCAGCTTTTATTGTGTATGTCTGATCAGGAAACAGTATAAGTAAAGCCTGGCCTACTGCAATTCTGTTAGGGAATGCTAATCCATTATCCGCAATTATTCGTTGTGGTGATATACCAAATTTCTTAGATATTTTCCAGATTGTATCTCCTTGCTGCACAATGTATATATCCAATTAAATCACACTTTCTATTTTTATAATACATATTATTCAGAATCATTTAAATGTGATATATATTTATCTATTGAATTTTTTTCTTTTTTGGTATAAAATAAATATAATAGTAAAAAAAGGAGAGATTTTTTTGAAAAGAAAAGCGCTGATTATCTCGCTGATAATTTTTATATTTTTGTTTATTGGCTTAATAGTGTTAACGTTGATTAATATGGGAGCATTTCAAAAACCAGCTAAAAAAATATCAATCAATACATATTTGAATGTAAAAGATAGTAGCAGTAATAATGATTTATCAGACACTGACAGCAGTATAAGCAACTCTAATAACTCCTCATCATCCGATGGAATAGTGTCTGTAAATTTTAAAACAAGCAATAGCTGGAGTGATGATACAAAGAATAATGTTCAGTTTGACGCAAAAATTTTGAATAAAACTGACAATGAGGTTTCAGACTGGATTGTTGAAATAACTTTACCAGAAGGAACAGATATCACGCAGGTTTGGAATGTTTCTTATATAAAAGAGGGGAATAAGTTCACTTTCTCTCCTGTTACTCACAATAAAAAGGTAGAAGTCGGTTTTGATGTTACTTTTGGTTTTATTGCATCGGGAACAAAAGATATAGGAATTTCTAATGCACGGGTTATTACAAAATAATAATTTATTAATAATACTATAAATTTCGTTTTAACAATTAAAAAGAGCCTGATTTATTCAGGCTCTTTTACTTATTTAATTAATATTGAAGGTTGTGCATCACTTTTGTAGATTAAAGTTCCATAGTTCTTTTCTGAAAGGCTTTCAAGGAGAATAGTGTGTTTTCTTCTGCCATCAATAATTGAAACACAGCTTACACCATTTGAAACAGCTTGAACACAATTCAATAGCTTCGGAATCATTCCTCCACCAACAAACCCACTGTCAATAAGATCCTTTGCTCGCTTAATATCAAGTGAACGAATAACAGTCTGCGGATTGTTTTGATCAAGTAAAATTCCATCAATGTCTGTAAGGAATATTAACTTATCTGCTTTTAGTGCAGTAGCAATATTGCATGCAAGATCATCAGCATTGATGTTAAGTGTTTCATATTCTTCACTTGAAGCAATAGGCGAGATTACAGGAATATATCCAGCAGATACAAGCGTATTTATAATTGTTGTATCAACGGAAACGACTTCACCCACCATTCCAATATCAGCATCGTCAACATGCTTTTTAGTTGCAGTAATTAGATTACCGTCTTTCCCTGAAATTGAAACACCATTAAGGCTAAATTTCTTTAGTGAATTAACAAGATCTGAACCTATATTTCCTTTCAAAACCATTTCAGCAACTTGTGCAACCTCAGGCGTTGTCTTTCTGTATCCGTCAATAAATTCAGTTTTGATGCCAAGCTTATTAAGCATTGCTGTAATTGCTTTTCCGCCACCGTGCACAAGAACAATATTAATGTTACAGATTGATAGTACACCAATATCCTCAAGAATTGTCTGTATTAGTTCTATGTTTTCAAGAGCGCTTCCGCCATATTTAATTACAATAGTCTGCCCTGATTTCTTTTTTAGAGCAGGGAGAATATCAAATATATTCTCAACAGAATCTTCCTTGTCAATTTTATTAATGATATTGAAATCTCTAAGATGTTTATCTGTATAAAATTTTTCATTTGCATTTTGAATAAGTGAATGCTTTTGAAGAGAAGGGAAGATATCATGAATATTTTTAATAATTTCACTCTTGTCAAGTTTATGGATAATATCATATTCTCTTAAATATTTTTTAGCATAAAAAACATCAGTTTCACAAGGCTCATAAACCGAACCTCTCTTGAGTCTTGTTTCATTACCTTTACCTGTTATAAGAATTACACTGTCGCTATCACAATCAAGTATTGCTTTTTTTATAGCGGCACCTCTGTTCTCAACAATATCATATGGACAGTTCTGTGCCTTTACAAAACCAGCAATATCATTACAGATATTTATTAATGGTTCCTCACCAAAATCTTCTTCGGTAATAACAACTTTATTAGAGAATTTACCTGCAAGTGTACCAAGGTCGCGACGTCTATTAATGGCTTTTTTACCAGGACAACCAAAAACAGTAATGATTTTTTTACCTTTATATTCTTCCATAACAGATTTATATAGGTTTTCAAAGCTTAATGAGTTATGAGCATAGTCAACGATAGCAATAATGCTTTTGTCGGCATTTGAGTAAGCTTCCATTCTTCCGGAAGCACGAGCCTTCATTAAACCTTTATACATATAGCTTTCAGGAATATCAAGAGCTATACAAATTGAAATTGCACATAAAGCGTTATAAACATTAAAAAGACCAGGCATGGTTATTCTAAAATCTTTTGTAAAGTTACTTGTCTTTACAGTGAAAGTAATATCATTTCCTTCTTTTTTTACGTTATAGCCATATACATTAGCATTTTTATCTTTCTGGCTAAAGGTAATAATTCTCTTGCAATCCTTTGCATATCCTAAAGCTCTTTGACTTGTGTCATCATCAAGGTTGATGCAGGCAATTTCGGATTGTGAGAAAAGCTTCATTTTTGATGTAAAATAATCTTCAATATCACTATGCTCAATGCTACTGATATGGTCTTCACCAAAATTAAGGTAAGCACCAATTTTATATTTAACGCCAAGAACTCTGTCATATTTTAGAGCCTGCGAGGAAACTTCCATAGTGAAATATTTGATACCAGTGTTAACAGCATTATCAAAATGCTTGTGAAGATCAAGAGCTTCTGGAGTAGTCAGAAGTGATTCCTTATTTATTACTCCGTCATAGGTATCGATAGAAGATACTATTGCCGTTTTTGGTTCAGCAAGGTCATTCATATATTCATCAAGAATATATTTGACATAATATGCTGTTGTGCTTTTCCCTTTTGTTCCTGTTATACCAACAAGATTAAGCTTGTTGTACGCATTATCATAAAACATATTAGCAACAAAAGCCATTGCTTCTCTGACATTATTTACAATAATAAAATCTGTGTTATCATTATATTTTTTTTCAGAAATGTAACATACAGCACCATAGTTCTGTGCCATTTCAAGATATTTTTCAGAAAAAGCAGCGCCCTTACAGAAAAAAAGACTATTTTCTTTTATATCACGGGAATTGTAAGAAATATAGCAAATATCGTTGCCACTAATTTTCTTATCTACAACAAGATTATGACTATTTAATAATTCAAAAATACTATTTAAGCTTAACTTCTTCATATAAACCCCCGCTTAAAACAATACACTTCTTTGTTAATACATCAAGTGCATCAACATAAATAGATGGTAGATTATGCTCGCTTTTAAATACAGATAATTCTGTACATGATAATACAATTACTTCGGCACCCATACCAAGAAGTTCGTCAGCAATTTCAAGAAATTCTTCGTAATTACCGTGAAGTGAACGCTTAATCTGATTATAGATTATATCTGTTACTTTTTCCTGCATCTCAGGAGAAGGATATACAGCCTCTATTCCAAGTTTTTTGCATTCTTTTCCGTAAATATCACTTAATACAGTACCTTCCGTTGCCATAATACCAATTTTTTTAATCTTTTTTACTTTTGAATATATCTCGTTTACAGTTTCACGAACCATATTTATAATCGGAATATCAATATTATCCTGAAGTCTGTCAGCAAAATAATGTGAAGTATTGCAGGAAATAGCTATATGCTGCGCACCCATATTTTGAAGCATCCTGCAATCTTCAAGCAGAACGTCAAATAATTCGTCTTCTTTTCCTGAAAGAATGTACTCAGTTCTGTCAGGAATGCTCGAATGATTGTATATAATTATATCAAGGTGATCATTATCGCAGTTCACTTTAGTATGGTCAAGAATATTCTTGAAGAATACCTGTGTAGCATATGAACCCATACCGCCGAGAATACCAAGCTTTTTTTTCATCGTCCGTTACCATAATCCTTGTACTTTTTGTAATAAGCCAAATAAGCTTTTATAAGTCTTAAGTTTCTTATAAGTTTTTTATCCTTTTTGTAGAAAAGGGGATTGATGCATTTATTTTCTTTAATTAGCTTCTGCATTTCATCCTTATATTCAGGAATATACTTGAAAGCAACTTTTTTAGGAACAACCATCCACAAAATTTTGTTTGTGACAAATTCTGTTTCTTTATCTTTTTTCTCTATATATTCTTCAACAAGGCATTTTGCAATATTACATCCACCAGCAGTAACATAGAAGTTACTTCTACCCTGACGTACGTTAATTTCAAATGCTTTAAATTTATTATCCCTTTCATCATATTTAATGTCAAAGTTTGAAAAGCCGACAAAGCCAATTTCTTCAAGGAATTTCTTATACTTTTCCATAAGTTCTGTGTTAGGTTCAGTAATAATAACAGCGTGATTACCAATGCCCTTTGGCGTATGTTCCTCAAGAAGAACGTGACCAAGTGCCATCATTTTGACTTTTCCGTTTGAGTCAGAATAGTTTGTAAGAACTCTCATTGCTGTATCATTACCAGGAATAAATTCCTGAATAATCATATGATCTGTATAGCCTGATTTATAAACCTTATCAAGTGTAGAATTTAGTTCTTCTCTTGAATTAAGTTTAAAAACTTTTTTCTTTCCCTCAAAAGGGAAGTCCCAGTACATAACGCTGTTTGATGGCTTTAAAATAAATGGAGCCTCAAAATCAAGATTGAAGTCAAGACCAGTATCTTTATTATGAATAAATGTCTTTGGTCTTTCAACGCCGTATTTATCGCAAAGCTCGTAGAAATCTTCTTTTCTAATAAGCTTTCTTATATCATCAAGACTTGGGCAGTGTGTAATAATATTGCTTTCATACTTATCCTTGTTTTCAGCAATTACTTCAATATAGTTATCACCACAGCCAAGAACAAAAACTTTTTTATCTGAATGCTCTTTAGCAAAACTATTGACAGTCGGTAAAAATGCTTCTGTTTTATCAATATTCGGAATAAACTTGTAATTAACAATTTTACTACCAACATTTATTCCACCAACTGAGAGCCCGAAAGCATTGCTGACAACACCATACTCTTCATAAAATGCTCTTGCAACGCTATAAACATTTATATCATTGCCAAGAATAACAACTTCAAACTTTTCCATTTGTCTTCTCCTTATTTAATCCTAATGAAATACTCCTTATACCATATTAAGAAGGAATAAATTGTATAAATACGTCTACCATAGTTGCCTTTATTATTATAATGTTTTTCAAGCATATCAAGCAATATATCTTTGTCAAAGAATTCAGAAACAAAATCTTCATTAAATAAATCTTTGACGATATTATAATATTTTTCTTCCTTAATCCATGCAACGAAAGGAACAAGGAATCCTAACTTAGGGCGTTTTGCCCATTCTTCAGGGATTTTCTTAAAAGCACATTTTCTGAAAGCATATTTAGTAGTTTCACCATTTATAAGTTGTTTACTGTTTAAAGTTCTTGCAACATTAAATAGTACTTTATCAAGGTAAGGTACTCTTAGTTCAAGTGAATGAGCCATTGTCATCTTGTCAGCCTTTAAGAGAATATCATTCGGTAGCCATAAATTCATATCAAGATACATCTTCTTTATAATAGTATCTTTGTCCTTAACCTTATCAAAGTAAGGCTTTGTTATATCCTGATATCTCATGTTGCTTTTGTATTTATCTGTTAGAATACTGTTTGCTTCCTCATTGCCCATAATGAAAGCTTGTCCGACATAGCTATCTTCAATATTTTTTGCATTTCTGATGAAGAAGTTTACGCCATGCATTTTTGGGAGTTTTTTAGCAACCTTAAAAGCAGCATTTCTCAATCCTTGTGGAAGTTTTTTATATGCAGCAGCAACTGGACTTTCTGTATATGTTATATAACCACCGAACAATTCGTCAGCACCCTCACCAGACAATACAACCTTAACATCCTTTGCAGCAAGCTGCGCAAGATAATATAGTGGCACGGCTGAAAGATTTGCGTGTGGCTCGTCAGAATGATATTGAACCTCTGGCAGGATATTAAAGAACTCATCACCAGAAATTAACTTGCTTGTATTATTTATCTCAAGTATATTTGATAAATCTTTTGCGTAAGTGGTTTCATCAAAGCCGTCATTTGCAAAGCCAACAGTGTAGGTTTTATCAGGTTTTGCAACAGAAACAATATATGATGAGTCAACACCTGAGGAAAGGAACCCACCAACCTCAACATCACTTATCTGATGATATTTGACACTGCTTTCGATAGTTTCACTAATTACTTTTTCGCATTCACTCTGTTCCATATCCTTACTTTTATATTCAGGAGTAAAATATTGCTTAATTTCAAGCGTATTATTTTTGTATTTAAAATAATGACCTTGTTTTAATTTATAAACATTCTTAAAGAAGGTTTCGTCAAGCACAGAATATTGGAATATAAGATACATTTTCAATGCATCTTTATTAAGCTCTTTTTTAAATTTTGGATGTTTTAAAAAGCTTTTAATTTCAGAACCAAAAATAAAAGCACTATCCATTATTGTATAGTAGAATGGCTTAATGCCAAAATAATCTCTTGCACCGAACAGTTCGTTTGTTTTTTTATTGTAAATAACAAAAGCAAACATTCCACGGAGCATTGGTACAATATTTTCACCATATTCTTCGAAACCATGAAGAATTACTTCTGTATCTGCGTTTGTCTTAAAAACATGACCTTTTTCAATAAGTTTAATACGAAGTTCTTTATAGTTGTAAATTTCACCATTAAATGTAATTACAAGTGTACCATCTTCATTTGTTATTGGCTGGCTACCGCCATCAAGGTCAATTATACTAAGCCTTCTGAAACCTAAGGCAATATTGCTTTCAACAAAAAATCCTGCACTGTCAGGACCCCTATGAATTATTTCATTACTCATATTAGTAATAATATCTTTTTTCTCGTAAGAATCGTTATCTAAAAAACCAACAAAACCGCACATATTATAACTCCTAACTAAATATTACAACTTTTAATTATACGCTTTAACACTTCAAAAGTCAACGAAAATACAAGTATGTGTATACTAATATCTGTGAATTTTAAGATTAAAATATTTGACTTTGGTTAATTTATAGTTTATATTAATAAATAATCATTTACATTATAAGGAAGTGATATGTTGAAAAAGCTTGTTCCTATAGTTTTAATTATATTAGTGGTATTTGCCGGTGTATTTGTACTTTTGTATTGCATAAATAGTTATAATAATTCAAATGATAAAAAACACAAAACCAGTACTACTCAGAAGGCAAAAGAAATGGATAAAGTAATTTCTTATATTAATAAGAATGGTAATACTATTGCCCAAAGGATTAATGTTCCGGTAGGATATAAAAGAACCACAGGGGATGAATATGCCGAATTCTTGAGAAATCAAAAACTACTTCCTGATGGAAGCCCTGTTTTGCTGTATAATAATTCAAAAAAATCAAAGCAGAATGTACATTTAGCCGTTTTATCAATAGATGTTGGAAAGAAAAATCTTCAGCAGTGCGCTGATTCGGTATTAAGGTTAAGAAGTGAATATTTATTTATATCAAAGCAATATGATAAAATTAATTTTCATCTTACAAATGGGCAAGAATTCCCTTATATAAAATACAGAGATGGATATCGCTTAATAGTTGAAGGTAATAAAACAAGTTTAATAAAAATTGCACAGCCTGATAGTAGCTATAAAGCATTCAGGCAGTATCTTGATGTTCTTTTTACTTATGCGGGAACATTATCATTATCAACTGAATGTATAAATATTGATAAAAGTGATATGAAGATAGGTGATATTTTTATAAAAGGCGGAACTCCTGGTCATTGCGTAATTATAGTTGATATGTGTGAGAATGATAAGGGTGAGAAAATGTTTTTGCTTGCTCAGGGTTATATGCCTGCTCAGCAAATTCATGTTCTTAAAAATCCAGAATCAAAGAGCCCATGGTATTCGGTTAAGGATTTAAAGTATCCTTTTAAAACTCCTGAATTTACATTTGAAGACAATAGTCTTAAAAGGACACCATAAAACTGTAAATTAATTGCTGCTGTCACATATAATGTATTGAACAAAGGCGTTCTTATTGGTATAAGAGCGCCTAAAATTTATTTTAAGGTGGAATATATTATGTGCGGAATAGCAGGAGCAATAAATTTTAATCATTGTGGGTATGGCAATAGAATTTTTTTTAATATGCAGGCTACTTTGAAAAGGAGAGGGCCTGATCAGGATGGAATATATAAAACAAACAATGCAACGCTTGTACATACACGTCTTAGCGTTGTAGATATTGAAAATGGAATTCAGCCAATGTGCTTTATTTCCGACGACAATAAATATACGATAGTATATAATGGGGAATTGTACAATACAGAAGATATAAGAAAAGAACTTCTTCTAAAAAATTATAAATTTAATGGACATTCAGATACGGAGGTTCTTCTTTTTTCATATGTCGAATGGGGAGAAAAATGTGTAGAAAAGTTCAATGGAATATTTGCATTTGCTATATGGGAAGAAAAAGAACAAAAGCTGTTTTTTGCACGTGACAGAATGGGCGTAAAGCCATTATTCTATTCATTAATAAATAATGAGTTTGTCTTTGGATCGGAAATAAAGGCATTGCTTTGTCATCCTTTAATACGACCAGAAATAAATATGAATTCGATCTGTGATCTAATTTTATTAGGGCCTGGCAGAACACCTGGATATGGTGTATTTAACAATATCAATGAAATTGAGCCATCAGAGTGTGGATTTTTCTCAAAAGAGGGTTTAAAAAAATATAAGTACTGGGAGCTGAAGGATAATGAGTTTAATGATACATTTGAAGAAACTGTTGAAAAAACAAGAGAGCTTGTTAGTGATTCAATAACAAGACAGCTTGTTTCTGATGTTCCTGTATGTACTTTTTTATCTGGCGGGCTTGATTCAAGTATAATATCTTCAATAGCAAGCAGTTATTTCAAAGAAAGAGGGGAAACCCTTTACACATTTTCTGTAGATTATGTTGATAACGAAAAATACTTTAGATCAAGCAAATTTCAGCCAAATGCAGATGATGAATATATAAATATAATGACAGAATATCTTGGTTCAAAGCATGAAAAATTTATAATTGACACACCACAGCTGGTTGAAGCGTTGTTTACTGCGGTTGATGCAAGAGATTTGCCTGGTATGGCAGATGTTGATTCATCATTACTTTTATTTTGTAAAAAGGTCAAAGAGCATTCAACAGTGGCATTATCGGGTGAGTGTGCTGATGAATCAGCCTTTACATGATAACACCCATAATCACACACTTTGTCGCAGAAATTGATATATTGTAGCACAATACATAGAATACTAAACCATGTTCGCTCTGTGTCTGCCGTAACTCAAAACACTTGCCGCCGGGAAATGATGTATGCAGAAAATGCTGAATTCAGCTGTACAAAACTATATTCGCCGCACCATTTATCCTATTTCGCATTCTTAATATTCCAAATGGGATAGAGCTTGCCGTGCAATAAAAAATCCCGCCGAAGCGGGATGTCAGAGGCTATTGTTAACGGGATCAGCCTGTTGAGAGGTAATCTCATCTTGCAAGTCAATGGTCATTTACCCAATCTCCTAATTGCGTCTTCTTCAGTTGCAACAAAATTCAAGTGTTTGCCCTGATTGCACTCATAAATATAATCGTGAAGCGGCTTGCTGGTATAGCCAGAAAAATCACCGATGATGGCAAACCGCACATGATAATTGATGAATTTTTGAGCAATGTCTCCTGCAAGTCCTGTGGAAAGCTTGAAAAAGTCCTCGGTGACAGCGGCTTTGTTGATGGCAATTTTATGCACATTATGCTCATAGCCTACCGTGGCAATGAAGTCGAGAGCAGACTGCCCATCGGTAATGATAACCTCGTTGTTATGGACGATGGCGATGTTATTTTTGATAGTTGTGGTCATTTTTGTTCAAGCCTCCATTTAACAATATCGGTAATCAGCGCAAAATCAATGGGCTTGCCAAGCGGCAGTTGAATCGTACCCTTGCTGGTTTTGCAGTCTTGCAGCCGCTTTGCAAATGTAGTCGTCGCCTCACCGCCGGGATAAAGCCCAATATGCTTTTTAAATGCGGCAAAGTGAATCAGGTTTTCGCCATGCCAAAATGTCGGCATACTCCAAGAAATTTTCTCGGTTGCTTCGGGTGCTGCGGCACGAATTGTTTGACGGATTTGCTGTAAAAGTGGGCGTACTTCCTCTGGCTGGGCTGCGATATATGCGTCAATACTGTCAATTTTACCACAATAATGGCTCTGTTCTATGTTTTTGAACTCCCGTCCACATTTTTCACACTTCCACATAACACCATGCTCCTGTGTATCTGTATTTTTCAAGGTCAACGGTACCGTTAACCACATCAACACCCTCAAGCTCAAGTATCCGTCGGTGTTCTTCTATACCACTGAAGCCGGATTGGAAGAAGGAATGATTAGCCATATAAAATCCTCTATTTCCTCAAAATTTTCTCCATCGCCTTGCCCTTGGCCAACTCGTCCACCAGCTTATCCAGCCAGCGGACTTTTTGATAAATCGGGTCGGTGATTTCTTCTACGCGACAGCCGCAAATTACACCCTTGATTTTATCAGCATTTGGATTGATTTGCGGGGCTTGGTTGTAGAAGGTCTTCGTATCCACGCGCTTTTCAAGCTGTGCTTGTAATCCGGCGGCATCGTAGCCGGTCAGCCAGTAGATGAGGGTGTCCACCTCATCTTTGGATTTACCTTTACGCTCCGCCTTTGCCACAAGAAAGGGGTAGACATCTGCAAAGATCATTTTATAGACACGTTCGTTATCCATACATTTCCTCCAGTTTCTCGCTAATCAAATTCAGCGCGATTTTCAAAGCGGCAATCCGCCGTTTCAGTAGTGTCCGCTGTGCTTGAGGTAATTTATCAGCGTCTATCTTTTCGCACTTGTTTAAAGTGGAAAGCAAGGCACAATGGGCTTCGGTGAGCTCTTCGGCCGTGTATTTCAGCTCACTCATTTGCTAACCTCCCGAAACGCGCAACTCATAATATGGTCATTGACCACACCAATGGCTTGCAGATAGGAGTATATGATCGTGCTGCCCACAAAGGAAAACCCCTTCTTTTTCATATCCTTGCTTATTCTGTCGGACAAATCCGTTTTAGCTGGCATTTCGCGCTGGTCAGTCCATGCGTTTACAATAGGTTTGCCATCCACATAGCTCCAGATGAAATCGGATAGCGAACCGAGTTTTAGCACCGCCTGTGCATTCCCAATGGTCGAGCGGATTTTCAGCTTGTTGCGGATAATGCATGGATTCGCCAGTAATTCTACAATTTTATCCTCGCCATAGGCGGCAATTTTAACAATGTCCCAATCGTCGAAGGCTAAGCGGTAGTTCTCTCGCCTATGTAGCACACAAGACCAGGAAAGCCCCGCCTGTGCGCCTTCCAATGTGAGTATTTCAAAGAGGGTTCGCTCGTCAAAGCAAGGCTTACCCCACTGGGTGTCGTGATATTCCCGCATAAGCTCATCGTCTGTGTCACCCCACGGGCAACGGTATTTCAATGTGCAGGTGTACTTCTCACCCCACTCCAGGTCTGGAAAAGTAGTTGTCTCAAAGCCGCTCTTGCGATAAAACCCGACCGCTTCCTTGACTGTCTCCGCTTCAAGCGGCAGATGATACATATTCCGCAATGCCGTGACCATAGCAGAGCCAATTCCCTGATGCTGACATTCCTCTGCTACCGCGATAAGATGAATCTCTATCTTTTGTGCATGAATCTCAAACCCGCAAATGCCGAGGATTTTATCGTTATTAAGCCAGCCGTAAAAATGCAGATTATCCGATGAGAGATACTTTTCGGCTTCTTTTGCCACACCCTCCGGTGAGCCGTCGATGGCTGCAAGGGCGACAATTTTACCTACTTCAGCTTCGGTTATTCTTGTTTTAATATCCTGAAACATCGTTATCCTTTCAGCGCCTTCATTTTCTTCTGTGCCCAGTCGTAATGGCTGGAGGTAGCCGAAACGCAGTAACTACCAAGATTGGTTGTGCCAGTCCATAAAAAATGCTTTTTCTCGAACAGTTCCTCATTGGTGAATTTGCTAATCAGGTCAAGCACAGCAGCATGGTTCTTTTTTAAATTTTTGTGGGATTTATCATAACTTGTGCCCTGATGATTCTCCCAAAACACAACATTCATTGTAGGATTCGGGCAGAAACGGTCTGTCTACGCCGCTTTGGTTAGCAGTAATTCATGTGAGTAAAGCTTGACCAGACAAACTCATTTTTAAATGCCAGTGTGTTGGTAACGAATAAGATTTTGTATTGCTCATTGTGATTCTTCCTCCCCTGAGTTTTTCGAAACGGCATCGCAAATATCTCCGATATTGCAGTCAAAAACCTCACAAACCCGTAGCAGAATATCAGTCTGGACATTCGTCCCTCGGTTTATCGTATTGATGGTGAAATTTCTATACCGTTAACTTCAATCATGTCGCCTTTCTTGAAGTCTTTATCAATCAGGAGTGTCCATAGCTATTATAGCTCATCATGAGCTTCATTATTTGCCACTTCCTCCGTCTGCTAAATAGTTAAATGAATTATAACACGTTTATACAGTATTTACAAGATAAAACAATGAGTATACATCTTTTTAGTAAATCGAAACAAACAAAACTCCGCTGAAAATTTCAGCGGAGTTTTTTAATATATTTTGTTCCTCGAATCATTCAGCGTATGCCGTTCGGATTTTCTTTCATTGTCGTCCGTACCGCTGATTAAAATTCGCATCGCGGTGGTATCGGTTATAGTTGCGGCTCACGATTGCTTATGTTTCGAGCAATATCTGCCATAGCGGATAAGCTCCGGGCATCCGGGATATTTGCAGAGTTTGAGTGGTTATTGTGGCATAGGCGGATGTCTCCTATTGTTCTAAAATATGAGTGTAGCTGTTGTTTTATGAGCAGTACTTTCAAAAACGTTTAAGGCAATCATCACTATTATGTGGAAGTGGCGACAATATTTCCCCACCCGCCAGCCTCGGATAGATCGTCAGTTCAAAGTCGTCCGCTGAAGTACCGCGATAAGCCCCACTCTTTTCTTTAACATAAACCGCTTTCTCGAGAATTTCTTTGAGAAGGCGGTTTTTATCACCGGCAGTCTTGAGCGCATCGTACAATTCCATAATTTTTTCAAGCCTTGGAATGACTTCATTCGTCTGTGTTTTCGTGTTTTTCTCTTGCTCTAGTTCGTTTTGCAGATAAGCCAGCTTAGACTGTGTCTGTACAATTCTCTCGGAAATAGACTTTGAGCGCTCCAGAAAAATCTCGGTAGTGTAGACCCCTCGCTCCAGTAAATCATAGGTGTTCGTCAACTGAACATCCAGATCTTTGCGTTCTGTACGAATGCGGTCGATTGCTTCCTCTAGCAGATTGGATTTCGCTGTACTATCTTGCTTCATCTTTGCCTGTGACCAGTCAAGCTTATAATTGTCAAGCCACGCACGCAGCGCGGCGGTCAACCGCTCTTCAACCAAATGCAGCGGCGTGGATACGTTGTTGCACTCTCGATTGTGACAAACCAGATAATCTTTCTTCTTCTCGCTGGGTGCTTTGCGGAATGTCATTTTCCGTCCGCATTTCCCGCAGATAATCAATCCCGCCATGGGGTTTTTTACGTCTTTCTTATAGCCAACCGGGGCAGATGGCTGCTCGAAAAGCAACTCCTGCGCACGGGTGAAAATATCTTCATCAACAATCGCATCATGCAGCCCATTTGCTAAAATATACTCGTTGCCTGTATGGATAGGGTATGTGAATACTCTTTTACCATTCACGATTTTCGTCTGCTTTTTTCGATAGCCCCAGCGAATTTTGCCTATGTAGACGGGGTTTGTCAAGATGTTTTTCAGTGTTTCCTTCTGCCAATAATCATGGGTTGCCGGTGGGATTTTCATTTCGTTGAGTTTCCGCGCGAGTGCCTGTATTCCAAGTCGGCGACGTTCACCACCTGTTCTGGTTTCGCCATAGACATAATATTCAAATATGAGCTTGACAACCTCTGCCTGTTCCGAAATTATTCGGAGCGTGGGGGCGTTTTCTTGATTGCGAAAGCGCTCGTAACCGTATGGTGCCCGGCTGCCCTGATAACGCCCCTCTTTCGCGGATGTTTCTCGCCCACGCTGTAAGCGGCGGTTGATGGTCTTGTACTCGCGGCGGGACATAAACAGCCCGAACTCAAAGTATTCTTCATCAAATTCATTCTGTGGGTCATAATCCTTATGCGGTGTAATGATTTTTGTACCGCTGTACTTGAAAGTCTGTGCCATAACGCCTTGGTCAATAGTGTCGCCTCTGGCAAGACGCTCGATTTCCATTACGAGAACGCCATTCCATTTTCCATCCTCAACCTCGGAAAGAAGCCGCTGCATTTGAGGACGGGCGGCAATCGTATCGCCGGAAACAATCTCACGGTATATATCGGTGATGGGAAGATTTTTTTGCGCGGCAAGCGTCAGCAGAGCTTTCTCGTGCTTGAGCAGGGTTTCGCCCTCGCCACGGGCTTCTGCCTCCGCATCCGCACGTGATTTTCTGAGATATACGACATAACGCCCACTGTTTTTTGCCACTTGGTCACCTCCCAACGTCAGTATGATACCTCTAAACGGCGCATAGTTTAAATCACTCGCCCTAGGAAGTTGTGGAGGGCTCAGACTCCTGTAACAGCGCAGGTTTTGCTGCTGTTACAATGTGTTCAAGAATAATTTCCTCATAATTTTGACGCACATAATCATCGCTTACAATGATGTGCGTATTCTCTATGTAATACTCTTTTTTTATAGACATAAAGCCACCCCATATACCCTTTTTATGAGTATATGGGGTGGACAAATTTCGTTATGACAAAAAGGGTTTAATCATGTAACGTCTAATGAGATTTTTGGCGGATATCCCTGGTACCAGGATGAAAATATTAGAAATGAACAGAACTTCCCTTGGTCAAAATCCATTGATTACAGAACATCATTTCTTAATGACTGGATAATGGAAAATATTAATCCCGAAGAATATGTTAATGAGCGATATAACAAAACAGTATCAGAAACTGATAAGTTATCATCATTATCACCTCTTGAATCACGAATGAAAGAAATGATGAAATTAAATTTAAATTGGTTCATGCAGACTTTACTTGATAGAAAAGATCGTATGTCAATGTATAATGGACTTGAAGTTAGAGTGCCGTTTTGCGATTATCGTATAGCTGAATACTTATATACAGTTCCTTGGGAATATAAAAATTATCAGGGCAGGGAAAAAGGCTTACTTAGAAAAGCTATGGAAAGCATACTACCAGAAGAAATCGCTTGGAGAAAAAAAAGCCCGTACCCGAAGACACATAATCCAGCATATTTAAAAGCAGTGTCTGATATATTACATGATATAATAAATTCTCCATATGCACCAATACTTCAGATCCTTAAAAAAGAAGAAATAGAAAAATTGTTGAATTCATCAAGTCAGACTCCATGGTATGGTCAGTTAATGACTGTCCCACAGACAATAGCATATTTTATTCAGCTTAACTACTGGCTTGGAAAATACCAGATAAAGATTATATAAAATAAATATCCCCCGGTTGTGCCAGGGGATATTTATTTATTTGTACAATTCTAATAATCTTGAGTTTTATTTCAATTTATGCTACGATATATTCAATTAATATATAATGGGGGATACATATGAAATATATTATTGCCTTGGATCAGGGAACAACAAGCTCGCGCGCAATAATCTTTGATGAAAATCAGAGAATTGTCGCAATTAGCCAGAAGCAGCTTACACAGATTTATCCACAACCTTCATATGTAGAGCATGACCCTAATGAAATTTTTTTATCACAGTATAGTGTGTTTGAAGATGTTATTGAAAAAGGTAAAATAGATATTAAAGACATAAAAGCAATAGGTATAACCAATCAACGTGAAACAACAATAGTATGGAATAAAAACACTGGTGAACCAGTGGATAATGCAATTGTATGGCAATGCAGGAGGACTTCAACAATATGTAATGACCTTGTAAAACAAGGATTATCAAAAAAAATAAAAGAAAAAACTGGGTTGCTTATTGATGCATATTTCTCCTCAACAAAATTGAAGTGGATACTTGATAATATTCCAGGTGCTAAAAAATCAGCGCAGAATGGTGACTTGCTGTTTGGAACTGTTGATACATTTTTAATATGGAAGTTAACAAAAGGGAAATTGCATATAACAGATTACACAAATGCCTCAAGAACTATGATGTTCAATATCAAAACACTTGAATGGGATAAAGAAATTCTTGATATTCTTGACATTCCGGAGCATATGTTGCCTGAGGTAAGAAATTCAAGTGAAGTCTATGGATCATTTAATTATAAAGGTGTTGATATTCCTATTGCTGCAATAGCAGGTGACCAGCAGGCGGCTTTGTTCGGACAAACTTGTTTTAATAAGGGAGAAGCAAAAAACACATATGGTACAGGCTGTTTTCTTCTTATGAATACAGGAAGTGAATTGCATTACAGCAACAATGGATTATTAACAACAATTGCTATTAGTATTGATAATAAGATACAATATGCTCTAGAAGGAAGCGTTTTTATAGGTGGAGCAATAATGCAATGGCTTCGTGATGAACTAAAAATGGTAACTGACGTGAAAGAAGTATCATCAATTGCTCAATCTATTGAGGATAATGCTGGAGTATATATTGTACCTGCTTTCACAGGGCTTGGTGCTCCATATTGGGATATGTATGCCCGTGGAAGTATTTTTGGACTGACAAGAGGCTCTAAGAGGGAACATATTATTAGGGCAGCTGAAGAAGCTATTGCTTATCAGGTGAATGATTTGATTTCTGCTATGTACAAAGAGACGGGAATAAATCTTGCTACTTTAAATGTTGATGGTGGAGCAAGCGCTGATGAATTTTTAATGCAATTTCAGGCTGACATTATTAATAAAAATGTTCAAAGACCTGAAATCCGCGAAACTACAGCTTTAGGGGTCGCTTATCTTGCAGGACTTGCAACAGGAGTGTGGAATAGCAAGGAAGAAATTAAAGAAAAGCATATAATAGATTATTGTTTTCACCCAAATATGCAAGAGGATAAAAGACAAAAGCTTTTAAAGGGTTGGAATAAGGCTGTAGCTCGTTCGCTTAAATGGGAAGAAAACGAATAATACATTATTTTCTTAAAAGATTGTATAATTTCGGGTATTGTACTATAATATCATTATATAGTTTTAAGAAAGTTGAAAACACATTCATTCAAGGGGAGTATTTATGAAAAACGGTTTTATTAAAGTTTCCTGTGCAACACCTTATATAAAGGTTGCTGATTGTGACTATAATTCAGATAGAATTATTGAAATTATAAAAGAAAACGACAAAAAAGATGTAAAACTTATTGCCTTTCCTGAACTTTGTATTACAGGCTATACTTGTGGAGATCTTTTTTTGCAGGAACGGTTAACAAAATCTGCTTATAAAAGTATTTTAAGAATCAAAAATGAAACTGAAAACTTAGATATTATTTCAATAGTTGGTGCACCAATAAGATGTAATGGCAAGTTATATAACTGTGCTGTTGTTATAAAAAATGGAGATATTTTAGGCATAGTTCCGAAAACTCATATTCCGAATTACAGTGAATTTTATGAGAAGCGACATTTTGAACCAGCACCAGATGAAAATATACTTGTTACTATAGAAAATAATGAATATCTCTTTGGTAATAAGATTCTTTTCACAGATACTCAGATTGACTCATTTTCTTTTGCAGTAGAAATCTGTGAGGATTTGTGGACACCGCAACCGCCTTCAATCAGCCACGCTATTTCTGGTGCAACAGTTATAATTAATATATCCGCCAGCGATGAAAATATTGGCAAAGACAAATATAGAAGAAATCTTGTTACCACACAGTCGGGAAGTCTTATATGTGCTTATTTATATGCAAGTGCAGGAGAAGGTGAATCAACAACTGACTTGATTTTCAGTGGGCATAATCTAATTTGTGAAAACGGAGCTATTCTTGCAGAAAGTAAGTTATTTGAGAATTCAGTAATAACATCAGAAATTGATGTTCAGAAGCTTGAATATGAGCGAAGAAGAATGACAACATTTCCTGCTAATAACAGGACCGGCTATGAGCAGGTACTCTTCACGATTAATCTGAAGGAAACAGAACTAACACGTTTTGTTGACCCTTATCCATTTGTCCCATCTTCTGATAGTGAGAGGGCAGAACGCTGTGAGGCTATTTTAAAAATGCAGTCACTTGGCTTGAAAAAGCGTATTGAACATTCGTATGCAAAAACTGTTGTTCTTGGAATTTCAGGCGGCCTTGATTCTTCATTGGCTTTGCTTGTTGCAGTTAATGCAATGGATATGCTGAAAAGACCTCATACAGACGTTGTTGCTGTCACTATGCCTTGTTTTGGTACCACAAAACGGACTAAAACAAATGCAGAAGTTTTATGCGATAAGCTTGGGGTAGCATTAAGAACTATTGATATAGCGGAAGCTGTGAATGTTCACTTTAAGGATATATCTCACGATCCAGAAAACCATAATGTAGTATATGAAAATTCACAGGCAAGGGAACGAACACAGATTTTAATGGATGTTGCCAATCAGACAAACGGACTTGTTGTCGGAACTGGTGATTTATCAGAGCTTGCACTTGGTTGGGCAACCTATAACGGAGATCATATGTCAATGTATGGGGTAAATGCAAGCGTACCAAAGACACTTATCCGTCATATTATTAAATATTTTGCAGATACAGTAAAACAAGATGAGTTGAAAATTGCTTTATATGATATTCTTGAAACGCCAGTGAGTCCTGAACTTCTTCCGCCGAAGGACGGGGTAATCTCACAGGTTACGGAAGATATTGTTGGTCCATATGAATTACACGATTTCTTCTTGTATTATGTTGTTCGTTTTGGTTTTACACCTCAGAAAATTTACACACTAGCTGTGTATGCTTTTAATAATAAATATGATAAAGAAACAATCTTAAAATGGTTAAAGGTATTTTATAAGAGGTTCTTCGCACAGCAGTTCAAGAGAAGCTGTCTGCCTGACTCGCCAAAGGTCGGAACAGTAACACTTTCACCTCGTGGTGACTGGAGAATGCCAAGTGATGCTTGCGTAAACATATGGCTTGATGAATTAGAAAGTATAAATTAAGGTGATAATTTGAAGAAAGTAAAGTGGCGTGGTGGTGCATTAATTGCTCCGCTACCACCAGTAATGGTAACCTGCGGAACTGAAGAAAAACCTAATATATTAACAATTGCGTGGACGGGGATACTCAATACAATTCCCCCTAAAACTTATATATCTGTTCGTCCGTCACGTTATTCCTATAATCTTATAAAAGAGAGTAAGGAATTTGTAATAAATCTTACACCAGCAGAACTTGTAAAGGCCTGTGATTATTGTGGAGTTAAATCAGGGGATAAGTTTAATAAGTTTGAAGATATGAAACTAACAACACAAAAGGCGAGTGTTGTATCTGTTCCACTTCTTGAGCAAAGTCCGGTTAGTATTGAGTGTAAGGTCACTGATATTGTTCCGCTTGGCTCTCATGATATGTTTATCGCTGATATTGTAGCAGTAAATGTTGCTGAAGAGCTTATTGACAGCAGTGGGAAGCTACATCTTGATAAAGCAAATCTAGTTGCATATTCACATGGTGAATATTTTGAACTCGGCAGAAAGCTTGGTACATTTGGTTTTTCTGTTAGAAGAAAGAAAAAGAAGCCTTATAATAAGAATAAAAGGAGTGATTAATATCACTCCTTTTATTTATTCATCTTTACTATTTCTTGCAATTACTATTCTTATTTCATGATTTTTTCCATCTAGTGGGATATTTTCAAAAGACTCATCATTATCATATTGTCCGCTATGGTGACCTCTTGTCACTATAATATGAAAATGAGTATTATTGTAATGCATATTTATCTCATATTCATCCCATTCATCAGGGAGGCAGGAATTAAATCTTACTTCTTTTCCTATAATTTTAATTCCCACAAACCATTCGAATATTAATCTGTAATACCAAGCTGCTGCACCAGTATAAATAGACCATCCACCGCGTCCATAGCATTGTGGATTAGTATAAATATCTGCTGACATAAAATAAGGCTCATTTTTAAAAATATCTGCCGAGCTATTATTCAAATACTTATTAGCTGGATTCAATATTGTTAATGCCTTAAAGCCCTTTTCAGTCATTCCGGATTGCATTAATGCAATCGCAAGCCATATGGCTCCATGAGTATACTGACCACCGTTTTCTCTTATTCCTCTTGGATATGCTGTTGCATATCCAACTGGCATTTCATTTTTTTGAAATGCAGGAGTAAAAAGTTTAATCAGATTATATTTTTTATCCACAAGATAATCATAAGCTGAATTTAAAGCTATATTATTTCTTTCGCTTTCTGGCAAATCAGCAAGAACAGCAAAGCTTTGAGCAAGGGAATCAATCTGACAGGCTACACAATCTTTTGAGCCAAGCTCATCACCATTATCAAAATATGCTCTTATATACCATTCTCCATCCCAGCAATTATCAACAATTGCTTTTGTTAGAGTTTCTGCTTTTTCAATATAATCATCATGCGTGATTATATCATTGGCTTTTTTAGCAATTTCAGCAAATCTTTTCAGAACAATTATCATGAATTCAGATAGCCATACACTTTCACCCTTTCCATTAATACCTACGCCATTAAAGCTGTCATTCCAGTCACCACATCCCATTAGGATAAGGTTATGCTCACCAAGCTTAAAAGCATAATCAAGTGCTTTCTTACAATGAGTATAAACACTCTCAATAGATGAAGTTCTATGAACATCGCCATATTTTTCATGCTGGCCTTCTTCTAAAATTATTCCATCACAATATGCAATATTAATTCCTAAAATATTTAAATCATTTGTCTTATCAATATACTCGCATACAGTATATGGGAGCCATACAAGATCATCGCTGTATTTTGTTCTTACACCACGCATAATGCCTTTCGGTAGCTTATGCCACCAATGAAGAACGTCGCCCTCAATAAATTGAGCAGTACAGGCTCTTGCAATCTGTTGCTTTGTTATTTCAGGTTTTGTCAAAAGGCAACAACAAGAATCTTGAAGTTGATCCCTGAAACCCCAAGCTCCTGAATTCTGATAAAAACCAGTTCTTGCGTATATTCTTCCACCTAATGCCTGCCAGTTCAACCATGTGTTAAAAATATTGTTTAGGTTGCTGTCTGGTGTACAAATCTTAATATTATTTGATAATTCATACTTAAAATCATTAAATAGCTTCGGCATAATCTTACTTGATTCTTTCGTTGTGCCAAAACAAAGATAAAAGTCATAAGTGTTGTCTTTAATATTGCTTTTCTCTACATTTACTATTACTGTCGCACAAGGATAATTTGAAGAGAACAGTGAATTTTCTTCCCATTTTCCATTTAAAAATGCTTCTCTGTTAGTAATATATTTTACAGGTTTTTTTAATGAATGGATAGACATATATCCTTGTATATCCTTATTTAGTGGATTGTTAGCAAATAAGATATCGTCTTCATAAGAGAATTTAATCATTCTTGAATTATCTCTTGAAACCGCAAGGACAGGTTCAGTGTAATATGCTATTTTTGCATTGACATTATTTATTTTCCAGTTAAGCTCAAGAGAAATCTTTTTAGCCATACCTTTTTGTGAAATAGATACCGTAACCTTGCTTGTAAAGTATTTACATTCACCATAATACACTGCTTTTTCAGGCGAAAATTCAACAGTTGAACCACAAATAACATCATAATATTCATTATTTATTTTTACTATAATAAGTTCACCCCTGTTATCTGTGCGGGTATCATTTTCCCACGGTGTGAGCTTGTTTTCTCTTGAATTAATTGCATAAGTGTATCCAAGTGAGTTATTTGATAATAGTGTTCCAAACACAGGGTTAGCGAGAATATTACACCAAGGCACTTTTGTTTCCTTATTAATGATATATGAGCCTTGATTAAACCCACCATTTTCTAATGGATGTTCAATACCAATATTCTGCTTTTGCATAGGATTTAAATTGAAAGGTTCAAAATCAGGTAGTGGTGGATAAATTCTTACCATTGAAAGTGGCGCAACATGAACAGCAACAGTATTCAGAAGGTTTATAGTGTCTTTGTCCACATTAAATGTGTCTATCAGGTGTATTCCACCATTGACAGATAAGCTGTCTGTTAATCTTTCTGAATCAATAACATCAAAGAGCATATTGTATATCTGCCTATCATATTCGCCTTTATCGTTAAAAGAAATGACAAGATCAAATTTTATTCCGCAAAGCTTAAGAATGTTATGGCATCTTACATATCCTGTTATTCTTTCTATTACGTTGATGCTATTAATGTTTACAAGAACCAAAGGTAAATCTCCAGATATACTTAAACCCCATAGTGAGCTTAAAGGCAAGGTGTTATTATAAATGGCATTTATAATTTCCTTGCAATCATATTTTTTGAATACTAATTGAGGTAGGATAGTGTTAACAAGACGCCCTTCAATTGATGATGATAATGTCAATGATGAAGGGATTGTATATATAACCTTACTGTATCTGAGCTGAGAAATATTTGCGAGTAAATCTTCTTTATTAAGTGCAGTCAGTATAAAAAGATTTAATTCTTTCTGTTCATTTGCTTTAAGTGAAATATTTGTTTTAATAAAAACTGTCGGGTCAGGAATACGGTTGTATGTCGGAATAAAGTTATCCTTATTGTAAAAAATATTTGAAATGCTACTTGCTACAGGAATCATTTCCTCTCTTGAAAGATTACAATTTAATTCTATATCTTCAAGAAAACCAATTGCACAATAAACTTCATCGTCGTTGTGTCTGCTTTTTCTTGAAATAATAATAGTTTTAAGTTCAATATCATAAATAACTTTAAGAAAAAGCTTACTGAATGCAGGGTGAGCAGCATTATCAGCAAAATTTGAAAGCACTGGTTGAATATAGCTTAACAAATTAATTGATTTATTCTCAGCAGAAGTATTTTTAATAGCAAACTGTCTTATTTCACAAGGCAAACTATTGTGAAGATGAACCTTCATGCCTATCTGAAGTTTATCAGTATTCCTAAAGTATGAAACGGTATTATCATCAAATTCTACTGACATTTCATCATGATTTTTATATTCAGGCATATATGTCAGACAATAATGCTTGTTATTTTCAGAAATTGCAAAATAACAGCCTTCGGGACGTCTTAGTATATCTGTTGTACGTTGATATACATCTTTTCCTTGATACATTGCTATAGAAATTCCTGTATCAGTCAGTATGAGTGTATATTCACCATTGCATAGAAGCTTGACATTGGGTTGTGATGGTTGCATCGATTCAAAATACTGGTTTTCGGTTTCCTTTGTCTTAATGTGTTGAGTTTCAGGCTTTTTATAAATATCTTCAAAAATTATTGCTCCTGAAATTATTTTTTCCTGAAGAAGTTCATCTGCATTCTTCATATGCTTGTCCTTTAAAAATCTTTTCTTAATCCGATCATTTTGAAGAGTATTTGAAATTGAAACAATACTCATACCAACGTGATGTGCCATATAGCTTTTTATTATAGAACCATTTGAAAGACCTCTTGAATTTGAAAAATCAATAGCTTCATAAAAACCATAATTCCCATACATGCCGTATTTTTTTAACTTCTCAAGATTCTGATATGCTGAATTAAAATCATACTCAAGTACAAGATATGTCGAATATGGTGAGACTACAAGTTCATTATCAAGTCCACGTCTGAGTCCAGTTTTCTGAACACCATGTGCTTTATACTGATAATTAAGCGCATTATCAAATGCAAAATACCCACTTTCTGAAATTCCAAAGGGAACATTGTTGTCTTTTCCTCGCTTTTTTTGGCAATTAAGACAGTATCGTAAGCCTTCATATGAAAGTGAACCGTTTTCACTTGAAAGAAGAAGTTCAGGCATAAAGTATTCAAACATAGTTCCTGAATATGAAACTGGTCCTGAATACAAGCCCTGACGCGACATAGTTCTTCCAAGGTGCTTCCAATGTTCTTTTGGGATCTGTCTTTTTGCAATAGCAAAGTACGAAGTCATTCTTGCTTCACTTATTAATAGATCATAATAGTGTGTGGAGTATTGCTTTGTATTAGGATTATAACCAATAGAAAGAAGACCTTTGTCATTGTCATAGAAATCACAGATTTCAGTGTTATCAATTAGTTTTTGGATTCGTTCAATAAGATCTTTTATTTTGCTTTTGCCCGCAACATATTCTTTGAGACCTTCTTTTACTGCAACAAGACAGCATACAAAGTTGCCACTATCAACAGTTGAAACAAATGGATTGTTTGAAATTTTTAGATTTTTAGTATCATACCAGTTGTAAAGATTACCTTTATATTTTTCTAAAGATTCAACGCTTGATATAGTTCTCTCTATTCTTTTATATAATCCATCTGTATCAATAAAATCAAAATCCCTTGCTACAAGAGTTGAAAGCAACATTAATCCTATATTTGTTGGCGATGTTCTGTGACATATGCGGAACACTGGAGCAAATTGCACATTGTCTGGCGGAAGATAATGTTCATTTTTTGTTGCATAATCTTCATAATACTGCCACATTGCTGCAAGTTGAGTTACTATTTCTGACTTTTTATTTTCACTTATCTGTTGTGTTCGATAATTATATGGAATATCAGAACATCTAATTATTATCATGGAAAAAATTAGTGTAATGCCATATGCTTTTGATAAATTATTATTTGATAATAAAATAAAAAGACCTATAAGAGCAGGGAATAAATATATCTGCGAAAATGACAGTAAATTAATATTTAATTTATCGGTTTGTGCGGCAGTTGTCCATTCAAGTAGTTTTTTCTTTGAATAGAATTTTCTCCACAAGGCTTTTATAATTGCATCACAAGATATTATTGCATTCTGCGGGAGAAGAATAATTGAAAATATTGCTTTTGATAATACTTCTGTTGTTTGTGACACAACATTAGAATAATATTTTCTTGAAATATTAAAGATTCCGTTGTGAATTATTGAAGAAACAAAAGCCAGTATATAAGAAACAGTTATTGCAATCAATCCAATAAGAGTGAGGTAAAAACCTACTGTTGTGCCAAGAAATATAGCTACTAAAAAAAGAATTATCACATTTATTGGTAATAAAGCTCGTCTTATGTTATCTATCAGCTTGTATCTTGAGAGCAAGGCATAAGGATTCGGAATTATTCCTTTTTCATAATTTATTTTACGGGAAATAAATGATATATTCTGAATATCACCACGAATCCATCTGTGTAATCTTTTAAAATAACTCACAATTGATGAAGGGAAACTATCCTGAAATTCTATGTCACCGGCAAAGGCTGTTCTTAATAATTCTCCTTCAAGTATATCATGACTTAATACCTGCTCTGATGGGAAGAAATTGATGCATAGCTTATAATATGAATCAATTTCAACGAGGCCTTTTCCTGAAAAAATACCTTCATCAAAAGCATCCTGATAAAGATTAGCAGAGGAAGTGTCATAAGCACAGCTTGAACCAATTCCCCCTACTAACTTTGAAAATGGTGTTTTTAATGAACTTTTTAATGATGTTGTTACTTTAGGCGTGATTATTCCATAGCCAGCTACTACACGATTATTTTCAATTATCGGTGTATTCAATGGATGGAGAGCAATGCTAACAAGTTCGGTAATAGTATCCATTAGTGGCTTTGTATCACTATCAAGAGTAACAATATATTTTACTCTGTGTATGAAATCATCATCACCAACAAAAGCAGCAAATGATATTTTATCATTTTTTATATATCTGACAAGTTGTTCTATTGCACCTCTTTTTCTCTCATATCCTGTATAGGTTTCCTGTGTTTTAGAATATGTTCTATTCCTTATAACTAAATAAAATCTGTTATTATATTTTTCATTCATTTTGTTAATTATTCTTTTTGCATTTCTTATCAAAGCTTTGTCTTCTGCATTATTAAGAAAATCTGATTGCTTGAAGTCGCATAAAGCACATATTCTAATGTCTTCACAAATATTTGTGTAATTTAAAGATATTAACTTTTCCTGAAGTGAATAAATATCTTTCGTGCTTGTTATTACCGTTGAATATACAGCAAGTGTTTCAGCTTTACAATGAATATTATTACTAATATCAATTCTTGGTAGATATGTTATGTGTTGATTTCTTGAAATTAAATTTTCAATAATTACTCTGGATATTTCATAGTAAGGCAATAAAAGTAATATCCAGATCCAAAGATTTTCAAGCAAAAATGTTGTTGATAATGATAAAATAATTGTCAATGCACAAATAAATGATATATATAATGCTGGAGTTGTTCTTCTAAATAATTTATCATATTTGTTATATATAAAATAGCCTATATGACCTGTACGCTTATTATTATTTTTATTATAATTTGTATTTGCTTGTGATAAATAATTTTTTGCAACTTCCGTTTCATTTTTTCTTGTTTTTTTTGCTATTTCAGCAGTCCTGAATCTATATATTCTTTTCGTGTCATAATCCATTGTCGGATATATTCCGCTTATTTCATTTGAATAAACTTTTTCAAGCGGACTACATTGGCTGATAATACTTTTTTGCTTGATTGTATCACTTTTAGTTATAAGAATTATTAAATCAAGTGGGGAAAAGTTGGGTTTATTATCAGATATATAAATCTCCATAAAACTTTTTATGAGAATATATCTGAACTGCCAAATAATAAGTTCAAACTCAGCATTTGATATCTCTCTATGTCTTGAAAATGAATTTAGAGCAATTATTAAATTATTTTCTTCGGGCAACTCGCTCCCTTTGCATAATTCAAGAATAAGTTTTCCGATGAGTGGCTGTTTATTATTATTAACTGAAATAATATCTTTTTTATTTGATTTTAATAGTATTTTACAGATCTTTTCAATAATGTAGTAATTATCAAAAAGAACTTGCTCATTAAAACCGTCAGGATGAGTATATACTATTTTTCTATATAGTTTTTTAATGTCATATAGATTATGCTTTAGTTCTCGATGAAGTCTACTTAGAGGAATTCTCTTTATATCTTTATCTAAATACTTTATTTTTTCCAAAATATCACCTCAAAAATATGTGAAAGATTAAATGAATATATTTTCAATCAACTTCTCTTTATTATTCCCGAAAATGTTGTAAATATATATTGTTAAATTTGCAAATAGAGATGAATAGTGATATAATTTTTTTATATTTATTTTTATTATAAAGTTTTAAACATAGGAGAATTAAAATGAAGTATGTAGTTTTATTATGTGATGGTATGGCTGATTATCCTATTGATGAACTTGGTGGAAAAACCCCAATGGAAGCATCAAAGACTCCAAATATGGATATGCTTGCTAAGAAATCTACAGTTGGGCTTGTTAAAACTGTTCCTGATAATTTAAAGCCGGGAAGTGATGTAGCAAATCTTTCTGTACTTGGATATGATCCAGCAATTTATTATTCAGGTCGTTCACCGCTTGAGGCTGGAAGCATTGGTATAGATATGAAAGAAACCGATGTATCCTTCAGATGCAATCTGGTTACTCTGTCAGATGAAGAAAATTATGAAGATAAAACTATCCTTGATTACTGTTCAGATGATATCTCTACAAAAGAGGCGAAAGTTCTCATTGAGTATCTTACGAAGCATTTTAACAGTGAAGAATTTCAGCTATATTCTGGAGTAAGCTACAGACATTGTCTTATCTGGAATAACGGAACGCTTGATGTAGGAACATTAACACCACCTCATGATATAACAGGCAAGCCAATTAAAGAGTATATTCCTTCTCACAAAAATGCTGAAAAACTTTATAATATGATGAAAAAGAGTTATAACCTATTAAAGAATCATCCTGTTAATATTGAAAGAATTAAAAAAGGCTTAAAACCAGCAAACAGTATGTGGTTTTGGGGTGAGGGAGTAAGAAAGCCATTAATGTTATTTAAAGATAAATATGGCTTAAATGGGTCTATGATATCTGCCGTTGACTTGTTAAAAGGCATCGGAAAATTCACTGAAATGAATGTAATAAATGTTGATGGTGCTACCGGATATATAGATACAAACTTCGAAGGGAAAGCAAAAGCAGCTGTCAATGAATTAAAAAATGGTCAGGATTTTGTGTATATTCACGTTGAAGCGCCAGATGAATGTGGCCATAGATATGAAATTGACAACAAAGTAAAATCTATTGAAATAATTGATGAAAAGATTCTCAGCTATGTAATAAAAGAGCTTGATGGTTTTGATGATTATAAGATTATGATTTTACCTGATCATGCAACCCCTCTTTCGTTGAAAACTCATACAAATGACCCTGTTCCGTTCCTTATCTATGACAGCTCAAAACCTGTATCAGGAGTAAATGAATATACTGAAGAAACTGGTAAGTCTACTGGTGTGTATATAGAAATAGGTTATAAAATAATGGAATACTTTATTAAGAAATAATAAAATGGCTGGAAGCATTTTGTTCCCAGCCAAATGGTTATGATTTATTTATTTAGTTTATCCTTGATTCTGTTAAAGGTTTCCTCACTTATTATATGTTCAATTCTGCAAGCATCTTTTTCAGCTGTTTCTGATGATACATCAAGAATATTAGTTAGAAATTCTGTTATAGTTTCATGTCTTTCATAAATCTCCTGAGCCTTTTCAAAGCCGCTGTCAGTCAACATTATATTTCCGTTTTTCTCAACAACAATCAAACCAGCATTTTTTAGGATTCCCATTGCTCGGCTTACGCTTGGCTTTGTATATTCAAGCTCGTTGGCAATATCAATTGATCGAACAGAACCATTTTTCTTGCTTAATAATAGAATAGTTTCAAGATAATTTTCTCCAGATTCATGTATTTTCATATTCGATCACTCCCTCAATTTGATATTCTTATTTTATAACATTTTTTCTAAAATTGCAAGTATATAGTTGACTATTTTTATGAAAATTTACCAAATTGTATAAATTTACAAAAATTTCGCGAGAATATATGCTTTTTTGAAGATTATTATAATAATTTGTACGCAAGGAGTATCTATGATTTTATATCAGTATCCAAAAAAGAAATCTGTATTTGAAAGAAGAGCAGAAAAAAATAATAGCTTGGTTGAGGGTAAAAAACTAAAAAAAAATCTTATCATTAGCTTTGCTGTTTCAATTATTATTATTGCAGTATCCTTTTACTCTAAAGTATGGTGGGTTATGATAATCTGCATATTGATTGCTATGTATAATTTCTCTGTTTCTTATATTGCTTACAGGATTTATATTCAATACTCAAGTGATAAAGTATATACAAAATTATTTGATGATAAAATCATACATTATCAGCCTTGTTTATTCAGTAATAAAATTAAGCGTTTTGAAATTAAATATGAAGATATTATTTTTTCAAAGCAGGGAAGATTGGGCGAATTTGAAATACATCTGAATGATAATTATACTTCGGAAGTAGCTTTAAATTATAAAGATACAAAAACACCAATTGATTTTAAGGACAATATAGCCATTCTGAAATTCAGCAGTATAGAACCAAAGATGTACATTATAGATAATTTTTCAAGCCAGTTTAAATATATGAAAGTATATCATAGTAATAATATATAAAAAAATATACATATAATAATATTTTATAAACATTATGTAGAAAATAGATTATAATCTTTACTTTAGTATTTTAATTTGATAATATAATAAAGTAATAATTAAGAGGGGGAGTCACCTATGAAAAAATCAATTATTAGAATATTAGCAGTTTTTACTTTAATCCCTGTTCTTCTTTTTTCAGGTTGTATAAAGAAAAAAGATAAAGAATCAGGCGATCAATCATTAAATAAAGTAACAAAAAAAGGTGAACTTGTTTTAGGGCTTGATGCGTCATTCCCGCCAATGGGATTTAAAGATGAAAATAATAAGATTGTTGGCTTTGACATTGACGTTGCAAAAGAAGTTTGTAGCAGAATGAACATAAAATTGAAAACTCAGCCAATTAACTGGGAAAGTAAAGAACAGGAACTCAAAGCAGGTAACATTGATTGTATATGGAATGGTTTGTCATATGATGATGAACGTGCTAAAAAAATGACACTTTCAAAGCCTTATATGAATAACTGTATGGTTCTTGTTGTTCGTAAGGATTCAGGATATAAGTCCCAGGCTAATCTTAATGGCAAGAAGATTGCTGTCCAGAATGGTTCTTCAGCACAGAAAATTCTCGATGCATCTGACTTTAAGAAAACTGTAAAAGAAACTATTTCTCTTAAGGATAATGTTTCTGCTTTTATTGAACTTGATATGAAGACTGTTGACGCTGTATTTGTTGATGTAGTCGTTGCTGATTACGTTATCGCTACTAATCACAAGGATTATGTTGTACTTCCAGATGGCCTTGCAGAAGAACAGTATGTTATCGGCTTCAGAAAAGGTGACAATGCATTGAAAGATAAGATTTATGCTACACTTGTTGAAATGAAAAAAGACGGAAAGCTTGCAGAAATATCTAATAAATGGTTCGGTAAAGATATTACAACAATTAATTAACTGGATATTTTTTCTGATTATCAAAGCGTGAAAGTTATTGCCTTTCACGCTTTTTTACGTTATAATGATAAAGTATTAAATGTATGGGGATGTAATATAAATGGATTATATAAAAGTAATAAATATACTAAGCAGTGGTGTCGGAACAACCTTAAAAATATTTGGGCTTACATTACTTTTTTCAATTCCTCTTGGTATGCTTGTTGCATTAGGAAGAATGTCAAAATGCAAGCCATTATCGTGGTTTCTTAATCTTTACATACTTATAATGCGTGGGACCCCTTTAATGCTTCAGATAATTGTTGTTTTCTTTGCGTTACCTACGCTCCAGCAGAACCCTCCAGGATTTCTGAAAGGATTCTTTGAAACTTATCAGATTGAAAATATGGAAAGATTTACTGCAATTATTGTTGCATTTTCAATTAACTATGCGGCTTATTTTGCTGAAATATTCAGGGGTGGAATTTTATCAATACCAAAGGGACAATATGAAGCAGCTTCATGTCTTGGATTTACTAAAAGTCAGACATTCTTTAAAATTATTCTTCCGCAGGTTATAAAAAGAGTGCTTCCCGCAACATCAAATGAGGTTATATCTCTTGTTAAGGATACATCTCTTGCGTCTGTTCTTATTGATTATGAATTGTTTACAATAGCAACACAGCAGAGAAATCTTTATGTAAGTCTGACCCCATTGTTTATTGCCGGTGCATTTTATCTTATAATGTGTTCTGTTATAACAATAGTTTTCTGGCTTGCAGAGAAAAGACTTAATTACTATAAATAAGAGGTTAAATAATGGCTATTTTAGAAGTAAGAAATATATCAAAAAAATTTAATAAAACACAAGTATTAAAGGATATATCTTTTGATGTTAATGTTGGTGAAGTTGTTGCAATAATTGGTCCGTCTGGCTCAGGCAAGTCAACTTTATTAAGATGCATTAATCAGCTTGAAAAAGTTAATGGTGGTACGATAAAAGTCTGTGATATGGATATGATTGTTGGCTATAACAACAATAAACCCCTATACGCTGAGCCAAAGCTTCTTCGTGAAATACGCTTGAAGATTGGACTTGTTTTTCAGAATTTTAATCTTTTCCCACATATGAGTGTTAAGAAAAACATTATTCAGGCTCCTATTGATGTATTGAAACAGGATAAACAGACTGCAAATGAAACAGCAAATAAACTTCTTGAGAAAATGGGATTGAGTGAAAAAGAAAACGCATATCCATGCGACCTGTCAGGTGGTCAACAGCAACGTGTTTCTATTGCAAGAGCTCTTGCTTTGAATCCTGAGATACTTTTCTTTGATGAACCAACCAGTGCACTAGATCCTGAGCTTACTGGTGAAATTCTAAAAGTCATTAAAGACCTTGCTAAAGATAAAATGACAATGGTAATAGTAACTCATGAAATGGCTTTTGCACGTGATGTTGCGGATCATGTTATATTTATGGATGAAGGTGTAATTGTCGAAGAGGGAGCGCCTGATGAAGTTTTTGGAAATACTCAGAACGAGCGAACAAAACAGTTCCTCCAAAGATTTAATGATAGATAAGATTTAGTACAGCAGATTAATATATCCGTATATAAATATAATGATACTTATATAAAGAATAGGGAGAGTAATTATGTCTTATAAAGAAAGATTTATAGAGATTTATAATACATATATAAAGCGAGATGGAGCCGATAAGCTTCTTGAGTATCTATCATCAAGAAACTGTGATTTTTTTGATGCTCCAGCAAGCACAAGATTTCATGGTTCTTATAAAGGTGGACTTTGTGAACATTCTTTGAATGTATATGACTGCCTTAAGGCTTATCTCGATAGTGATAGGGTTAAAAAAATATATAACTTGGATTATTCTGAAGAAACAATTGCTATTGTTGCTTTACTGCATGACTTATGTAAGGTTAACGTATACAAGTCAAGCTTTAGAAATGTAAAAGGTGACGACGGAAAGTGGACAAAGGTTGATACTTTTGAATTTAATGATACTCTTCCATACGGCCACGGCGAAAAATCCGTATATATAATAACAGGTTTTATGAGGTTATCCCGTGAAGAAGCATTTGCAATCAGATATCATATGGGCTTTTCTGGTGAGGAAAATAAAATTTCAATAGGAAATGCTCTTGAGATGTTTCCGCTTGCACTCGCTACTAACATAGCTGATATGGAAGCTACTTTTTATATTGAAGAAAAATAAATAATTATTGACTTTTTATCATCGATATAATATAATATTATATCGTGATATGCTGTTATAGCTCAGTAGGCAGAGCACTTCCTTGGTAAGGAAGAGGTCGACAGTTCGAATCTGTTTAACAGCTCCATAAAAAGCCCTGTAAATACGTCAAACAACGTATTTACAGGGCTTTTTATATATTTTTGTTAGTAACAATAATTATGTGTCATTTTTACGTTGCCAGAATATAATAATATATGACATTAGTGGGGGATTAATATGAAACAGGAAATGCTTAACGTATCAAATCTTTGTATTAAATGTGAAAATAATGAATGTGAGCCTCTTTGCTTTGATGTTTTAATAAAAGATATGAATAATAATGTAGTTTTTCACAAAATTCAAACGTCAAATGAATATGTACATTATAATATAGAAGGATTTGGCGAATACCAGATTAGAATAATTCCGTTAACCTGTAAGCAGAATCCTAAAGCAGCATACAGGTGGATAACCATTAATCCCAAATGTAAAAATATGCAATTCTTTATATTTTTTAGAATATGTCCTTCTGCTAAGTATGTCTTAATGAATTTTACGTTAACTGACGCAAAATATAAAAATTTCCCTATTCAGAAAGGAGTAATATATTTATGGCGCAGGTTTTTACCTTAAATTTCACTGCTGGTTCTGCTCCTGCAACAAATATTGAATTTGGTTCATACACTGTTGCTCAGAGTTCAGTAACAGGTTATTCAACTGCTACAATTATTCCAGCAACATTGACTGTTGATAGTACTACTGCTTCAGCTTTACCTATAACTCTTACTGCTGATGGTCAAGCTACAGTTACAATAACCGACAGCTTTGACAATCCTATAACTACTGGCGTTACGTTTGAAAGATACGTTAGTTTATCGGATCTGACAGGATATACACCAGTTGCAGGTGTTATTGATACCACACAGGCTGCATCTGGCATATATACTATTAATAATCTTCCTTATGTTGATACAACAGGAATGGATGTTTATTTTAAGGTTTCAGCACCAAATGCAACTACAACAGATTTTACTATACCAATGACTCAGCAGATTGTTACTGGATTAACATTACAATTGCCAACAGCAGTTTCAGTAGATTCAACACTTCAAGATACTATGTATACTGGATTCCCGCTTGATGGTACAGTTACAGGTACACCTTCTTAATAATAAGATAATTAAAAAAAGAGAGGCAATTATGCCTCTCTTTTTTTAACGAAAAATGCTGCAAATCAAAAATGACTTACAGCATTGGTGCCGCTGACCGGACTTGAACCGGTACGATATTACTACCGAGGGATTTTAAGTCCCTCGTATTTTCCTATTAAATAAGTATCAAATTTTTTAGCAGCCATTTTTAAATTCTCGTTATCTAAATGAGTATAAATATCTAATAATGTTGAAATATGCTTATGACCTAAAAATTGCTGTGCTGTTTTAACGTCAACCCCAGCATAATATAACATTGTCGCATAAGTATGTCTTGTCATATGTTGAGTTATTTTTAAGTTTGTATTTTTTAAAAATTCACGCCATTGAATTTCTACTTTACCTTCCGTTAATAACGAATCGTTATCATCAGAAAATAGCCATCCTGTTGATTGTTTTACTTTATTTAAAAGCTTTTCAAGTGGGGTTGGTAAAGGAATATACCGTTCTTTGCTTCCGTTTTTAAGTTTGTATTCAATAAATGGAACAGAATGGTCAAATAAAACAACTTTATAAATATGGATTTTCTTCTTTTTAAAGTCAAAATCCTCCCATCTTAGTGCTAAACATTCTGAGCGTCTTAATCCAGTATATAAAAGAACAACTGGATATATATATTTCAAATTGTTATTTGAATAATTATAAACAGTTTCTATTTCACTTTCTGTTAATGCTCTTCGAGGTGGCTTTTCTACTGTTTTTGGAATGTCCGATAAACTACATGGATTTTTATTAATTACACAATTATTAATTGCATAATTAAAAATGCTTGTTAATGTAATCCTATATTTTTTTACTGTTGATGCTGAGAACTTCTCCTCCTGTGCTAAATAATTAAGATACTTTTGTATATCCATTGTTGATATTACACTTATATTTTGTGCACCAAAGAATTCATTAAGTTTTTGAACTTTAAAAAGATACATTTTGTATGTCGATAATTTTACTTTACTACGGTGAAATTCAAGCCATTCTAAAGACCATTTTGAGAATTGTTTTGTGCTTTTTGTCATTTTGGGGTTCTTCTTTCTTATTATATTTTATTTAATTATATCATAAAAAAACTCATAATACTTTAATATGAAATGTAATTTGAGGTTATCCGCTCATACAAGCATCATTTTAATATCCAAAGAAATGTCACTTCTGATATTAAAATGATGCAAAAAACTATTCACCTAATAGAAAATATAACAGCTGAGTAAATTGTAATATTAATATCACAATAATTATAATGTTTAAGGATGGTAAAGACCATCCTTTTATTATTTTGGTTATAATATCTAAATACATCAATTGGTTAGCAGAAAGCATAATAGTTTTCGATTTATTATATATTTAACAAAATTCTTACTTATAAGTTAAAAAGATAAATTAGCCATATTAGCAAAAGTCATCTATCATATTTGTTAAGAATAAACAAATAAATATTTATTTGTCCCAAAAGTATAGATTTTTGTCCCAACAAATGATATAATGTAAAATGAAAATGGAGGTAAGATATTATGAAAAAGCAAAACGTTTTAAATTTAATAAAATATCATGTAGAAAGAAACGAGAATGCTTTTAGAAATGAATCCATAAACATAGCAAGATACTTTGATAGTATTGGTGACGATCAGTTAGCTGAATATGTTATGAGTTTAATTTCAGAATCAAATTTGTATACACCGCAAAGTAGTGATTTTGAAAGTGAGTTTTTAAAGCAAATAGATTCTAGTGAAATGGAACCGCTTAATTTACCTATAGAAATATCAGATGATATAAAGGGTTTAATAAATGCTGTAAATCACAATATTGGGATCAATAAGTTTCTTTTTGAGGGATTGCCTGGTAGCGGAAAAACTGAAGCCGCTAAGCATGTCGCTCGATTACTAGGTAGAACATTGTTTTATGTTGATTTTGACAACTTAATTGATAGCAAGTTAGGTCAAACAAACAAAAACATAACAAGTGTTTTTAATGAAATAAATGTAATACCGCATGCAAATAAAGTTGTCATATTATTTGATGAAATCGATGTAATTGCTTTAGATAGAATTAATTCTAATGATGTTCGTGAAATGGGTAGAGTTACTTCTACTATTTTAAGAGAATTTGATAGATTAACTGATTTAAATAAAGAAATTGTAATTATCGCCACAACAAATTTATTTAAAAATTTTGACAAAGCACTAATAAGAAGGTTTGATGCAGTCATTAATTTTAATCGATATAAAAAAGAAGATATTATAGAAGTAGCTGAATATTTCTTTTCATCATTTATTAAAAATTTCAAAGGTGTTTCAAAAGATACAAGATTATTTAAAAAAATACTTAATACAGCATCTAATCTTCCGTTTCCTGGAGAACTTAAAAACATTATAAAAACATCTTTAGCATTCAGTGATGTGAATTTAGAACATGACTACTTAAGAAGGCTTTACAATAATCTAGTTGGCAGTTTAGAAGAAGTTGATATTAACCAGCTTTATGCAGAAGGTTTTACAGTAAGAGAAATAGAAAAGCTAAAAGGGGAATCTAAAAGTACTGTATCAAGAAAGTTAAGCAAGGAGGACGAACAAGTTGAATGACGTATTAGAATTAAAAGGAAAGAGATTTGTGCAAGAATCAAAACATGGTGATAATAAACCAATTCCTGCAATGAGTAGTAAAAAAGTTGTCTCAAGTGATCACTTGTTAAAATTGAAATCTAAACTAGTGCAAATTAAAGACTTTTGGGAACATGAAAACAAGCCGTTTCGCGGTGTAATAATTAGTGTTAATTACAATAAAATAGTTGCAAAAAGCAATCGCATTTCTGGATTGTTTAAAGGAGCAAACTCTAACTCAGCTATTGTTGGTGCAAAATTCAACGAGGATAAGAGCAAACATATAATTACTTATTATTTAAATAATAAAGATATAGATAAAAGTATTGATTTATTATCTAAGGCCATTACAGTATTACATGCTAAATTTCAGGATAGTATTAATAAATCTATTTTTGACGATAGAAGCATAATAGATAGAATTCAATATATACAGTTTTCAATAAGCAAATCTTCTTTTAAACAAGTGATAGCTGATGCTTCATACATTGATGATTTTTCTGTTGAAGGAGAAAAATTGCCGTTTAAACAAAGTATTATTACGTTATATGATACAGGTATCCAAACAAAAGAATTATTGCAAAAATTAGGAATAGATGTGTTATCAAGTAGTATTTTAGACAATCAAACTGTATTTTTAGATGAAAACCAATTGGAAACTTTACTATATAAAGCTCCATATCTTGTTTCAATGTCAACAGAGAATTTGTCAGAATTATCTCCTGAAGATTTTATTCCTGAAAGTAATGAAGGAATGTATCTTTTACCACCACCAACTATTGAGCCTACTATTGGAGTTATTGATACTTTATTTGATAAAAGAGTATATTTTAGTGAATGGGTAGAGTACCATGATATGGTGGATGATAGTATTCCAAAAAATCAGTCAGATTATCGTCATGGGACAGAAGTATCTTCTATTATTGTTGATGGAACTAGGTTAAATCCTTGGTTGGATGATGGCTGTGGCAGATTTCGAGTACGTCACTTTGGTGTTGCATCAGGCTCTAACTTTTCTTCTTTATCAATTATTAAACAAATAAAAAGTATTATTGCTAATAATAAAGATATAAAGGTCTGGAATATTTCACTAGGAAGCAATCAAGAAATAAATGATAATTTTATTTCAGCTGAGGCTTCAGTTTTAGATGAAATTCAATATGAAAATGATGTTATTTTTGTTATAGCTGGAACAAACAAACCAAATCAAAGCACTGTTAAAATTGGTTCTCCTGCAGATTCAATTAATAGTGTTGTGGTGAATTCTATAACTAAAAGCGGTTTATCTACTAAATATTCACGAAGAGGATTGGCGTTGTCTTTCTTTGCTAAACCAGATGTTTGTTATTATGGTGGAAGTGAAGAACAATACATACGTGTCTGTGACCCATGTGGTTCTGCATATGTAGCTGGTACTTCATTCGCTGCGCCTTGGATTGCTCGCAAATTATCATATTTGATTGATGTATTAGGATTAAATAGAGAAGTTGCAAAAGCTATGATTATTGATGCTGCAAGAGGATGGAATGAACCATCGACTCCAGAAGAGGTTGCTCTTTATGGGCATGGTATAGTTCCTATTAAAATACAGGATATTGTACAATCAAAGGATGATGAAATTAAATTTGTAGTGTCTGATATAAGCAAAGAATGGAATACTTATAATTATAATTTTCCTATACCTTTTAAGAATGATAAGTATCCTTATTTTGCAAAAGCAACTATGTGCTATTTCCCAAAATGTGAAAGAAAACAAGGCGTAGATTATACCAATACTGAGCTTAATTTGCATTTTGGTAGAATGAAAAATGATGGTACAATGAATGCAGTTAATAAAGATAAACAAAATCAAGATGATACATTAAATACTGAGAGGTGTTTTATATTTGAAGGAGAAGCAAGAAAAGAATTTAGAAAATGGGATAACGTAAAACATGTTGCTGATATACCTTCACCTACCTCTAGACCGAAAGATTACTATCCAAACCAAAACTGGGGAATAGAGGTGAAAACAAATAATAGATTAAATCCTAAAGATGGCGAAGGAGTTCGTTTCGGTATTGTTGTTACGATGAAAGAAATGTATGGGGTTAACAGAATAGATGAATTTATAAAAAATTGTACTTTAAAAGGTTGGTTAGTTAACAAAGTTGACGTTAATAATAGAATTGATATTCACAAAAAAGTTAATGAAGATATTGAGTTCCAGTAAATAAAAAACTATATTTATATCTAACATGTAATTGAAAAACATAGTATATAGATAATAGCTTAATAAAAGATAGCTCTTATCAACGGATACCAGGCAACTATAATATTGATAGTATTTTTTATAGAATAAAAGGACGGTAAGTTAGCCACCGTCCTTTTTTCTATTTATAAGCAAAAAGGCTGACAGAAAAATAAAAGACAGAAAGTAGGCTAACTATGAAGACAATTTCTCTATTTAACAACAAGGGCGGTGTTGGTAAGACAACATCAGTAATCAATCTTGCGTATATCCTGGCCGAAAGTGGAAAACAGGTGCTTGTTATTGACTGTGATGGGCAGCAAAACTGCTCAAGATTTTTTGCTTCAGAACAGACGAGTTGTGGTGTTGAAAAAACGCTTTTAACTGGCTGTTCTCCAGAAAGCTGTTATTCTCCTACTCGATACAGTAATATTGATGTCCTTGTATCAACAAAACAGATTAATAATATTCAGAATAATTTTAGTGAATTAGAAAAACAAAAGAGATCCGAAAATGTATCAGCGCTTTTTTGTAATCACAGCAAAAATTATGATTATATTCTACTTGACTTGCCACCGGCAATGAGTGTACTTAATGAGGAACTACTCGCTTCATCAGACTGCGTTGTAGTTCCTATTGAGCTTGGTACGTTCTCAATTCAGGGTATTGCGAATGTGACTGAAACACTTAATCGTGTGGGCGCTAAATTCGCAGGCTGCTTCGTAACGAAGTTTGATAAGAAGAATCCAGCTGATTATCAGCTACTTGATATTCTTAAGAACTCATTAGGCAACAAAACTTTTCAGTCGTTAATACCGTTCTCCAGAGTAATTAAAAACAGTATAAGCTATAAGCTTACAGCAATGGAGTATATGCCTTGGGCTGATGCAGTTGGAGAATATAAAAAATTAGTAGAAGAAATTATTGAAAGGATGTAGATGAAATGGCAAGAAAATTTGAATTCGATAGTAGTATCGAAAAAGATATAAAGGCAGTTGCAAGTGATAGTTTTGTAGACAGTATAAAAATGATAAATGTTGATTTGGTAAAACCATCAGCTGATAACTTTTTTTCTCTGTCAGAAATTGAAGTACTTGCTGAAGACATAGAACGTCAGGGTCTTAAGCATAATTTAGTTGTGTCTGAAGATAAAGACCAGAAAGGAACTTACTGGCTTAAATCAGGCCATAGGCGATTTGAAGCTATTAAGTTTTTAATCGCAGAAAACAGATTAACAAATAAAACTGTTCCTTGTCTTGTGGATGGAATAAAGACCAAAGCTGAAAACATGCTTGACTTGATTATGCTTAATGCTACTACAAGAGTAATGACCGATGCAGAGATAATGCAGCAGTATAATATTCTTGAAAAGACGTATAAAGAGCTTGAAGCTGAAGGCAAAAAGTTTAAAGGCCGACTTCGTGAAAGAATTGCAGAAGCTTTACAGGTTTCTTCGGCTCAGGTGTCAAAGATTGAAAAAATTAATCGTTATGCGGTTGATGAAATTAAGGAAGCTGTTAGCTCTGGTGAGATGAGTATATCAACTGCAAATGATGTTGCAAAACTGGATGAAGACAAACAAAAAGAACTTGTAAAAAAGAAGCCTATTAAGGAAATATCCAGTAAGGAAGCAAAAGAAAAACGCGAACAATCTAAACCAAAAGTAGAAGAAAATACATACGATGTTCCAGATGATATTGATGAAGATGAAGAAACAGAATCAGATATTGAAATTCAAAATCATACGGAAACAGCAAGAAATATTTCACTGCTATCCAGTGAAATTAACGCATTAAAAATGTATCTTCCTTGCTTACTCGGAGAACTCGAAAAGAATGATACTGAGAATTATTTTACAATTTTAAGTTTGATTGATAAGTTTAAATAATTGTGCTATTAATAGCACAGAAAGTGAGTTGAATGAATGAACTTTATAAGATTTGCGTTAAGCTCAATTTTTAAGAGTAAAATTTTTAGTCTTAAAAAAATAGTGTTTAATTATCAGTGGGCTTGTGAGATGGTAGAAGGTTACGAAGAATTTATTAAAGATAGAGAAAGAGAGGAAATGTAAATGGCAAAATTAACATTGGACGAACGTATTAACAAAATTACTGATTTAATCTTGAAGGAAGAAATTAAGGTTGAGGAAGCAAAAGCAAAAATAAAATCTTGGAACAAAGAGCTTAAATCTCTACAGGAAGAAAAAAATAAAATCTTTGCAAATGATTTTATTAAAATTCTTGCCGATAGTGGATTGAGTTCTGACAGAGAAAAAGAAGATTTTATCAGTGACATAAAGCAGCAACTTAAAGCGAAAAAAGTTGCAAATGTAGTTGAAAGTAATTTTGAAGATAACGATTAAAAGTAATTTTAAATGTTATCTTCTTTTTTATTCTGCTGGCAGAAAAAGTGAGCGTAGCGATTTAATTTTATACTGAACTTTTCAGTATAAAAGTCGGGGTCAAGGGGTGTCACCTTGCAAGCGATTATGTAATGACATGTCATTACATAATCTATGCTTGCCACTCCTAAGATTTGCACACAAATCTTAGGAGTGCGTTTCCCCAGAAAGAGAAAAAGTTTTGAGATAATCAAAAGGAGGTATCGTATGGCATTAACTAAACAATGTTATATTCAAATAAGACTTTCTAAAGAGGAAAAGCAAAGTATTATGGATAATTCAAAGGCATCAAGAATGACAATGACAGAATATCTTCTGGCATTAAACTCGCAGAAAAAAATTAATGTCGTTGATGGTATCTCTGAACTCGTTGTAGAGCTTACACGAATTGGCGTTAATATTAATCAGATTGCTACTGTAGCAAATCAGAAAAAGAATGTTTCTGATTATCAACTGGATTTAGTACTAGATAAGCTTTCGGAATGTCAAAAAATCTTGAGTAAAATTATAAAACTTGTTTATGGCGATTATGATGATATTGAAGTATAGGTGATAATATGGCGATTGTTAAATCAACAAAAAAGACAATTAAATCACATGAAGCAGTTTTTAAAGTAATTGAATATATAATGAATCCAAAGAAAGCGTTTTCTGTTTCTATGGAAAATTGTTGTGGTGAACCATATGATGTATCAAAACAATTTTATGTTACAAGATTAGCTTTTAATAAAGATGAAAAAATATTATCTCATCACTATATTCAAAGCTTTTCTCCTGAAGATAATATTACTCCAGAACAAGCGCACCAGATGGGATTAGAATTAATAAAAAAAATAGCACCAGGTTATCAAGTGGTTCTTGGAACTCATATTGATAAAGGCCATATACATAATCATTTTATTATTAATTCTTGCAATATGAAAACTGGTTACAAGTGGCATGGTAATCAGGCAACTTTGAATAACCTTCGCAAAGAAAGTGATATTCTCTGTAAAAAGTATGGCGTTTCCGTAATTGAGAAAAAAAGCAAATTTAAGAGTTTAGACCAAACAACTTATCAGCTTGCAAAGAAAGGAAAGTCGTGGAAAGTTAATTTGGTTCGTGACCTAGATACAGCAATTGAGAAATGCCATAGCAAATTAGAATTAATAGATTTTTTGAACAAAAAAGATTACGATGTCAGATACACGGACAAGCATATTACAATTCAAAAGAGGGGTGAGAAAAAAGGAATAAGAGTAAATACTCTTGCGGAACAGTTTGGAGCGAAATACACAAAAGATAGCATTGAGAAAAGTATTGGTTACTATGTACCACCAGAAGAAAGTCCACCAGAAAGAAAAAAAGGAAGTAAACCAAAATCTTTTAATTCAGAGTGGAAGCGTTTTGAAAAGCATATTTTTTCAGGAACACCAATACGAGATGTTAAGAGTAATAAGAAAATTAGTGACGAGTTTAAAAAATCTCCACAAAAATTTTCTCTTAAAATGTATCTGTACTCATTGCTGAAGAGAAAAAACAACAAGCATGTTATTGATTTAAACATTACACCGATTATAGATGATTTAAGATTTAAAAAGGCTGTAAAGAGGTGGAATGTAAATCAGATGCAGCTTAGAACAGTCGGCAATATTTCTTACAGAAAGTTGTCACAGGTTCAGGGAGATAACTTTAGAATTTATATCAATGCTGATTTGCTCCCAAAGCTTTTCAATCAACCTATTTTTTATAATGCTGTCCTCGATACAGCGAGAGCTACAGCTACATTGACAATTAAAGAGACAGATAAAGATTTACTTGCAAAAATATTTGGCGTGATGGATGTGTCTGTTCTGGATGAGCAGAATCGGAGAATAAAGAACAAAGAAATATACACAAACTTAAAAAAGGATGCAGTAACTTCAAATACAAAATTAGAATACTTAGTAATTACACCAGAACAACTTCAACAGCTTCAGGATAATTATATACCAGTTGCTTATTTCATGAAGGAAGATAAATTTAACATAGCATTTTCTCCGAAGGATAAGCAGCGCATACAAAGCATACTTTTCCCAAAGGAAGCAATAGTAGAAACAGAATATCAAAAGAATTATCGTATAAATAATGAGCTAAAGTCACAGTCGGCATTATCCGGAGAAAAATTAAGGTACAAGCTTATATCTGAAGAACAATTACAACAGCTGCAAAAAACTGAAGATATTAAGTACGCAGCCTTTTATAAGAAGGACAAGGAAAAGTACAATATTGTATATCTGGATAGCGATAATCAGAAAATCAATAAAGCCCTTGAAAGACAGCAAGAAAAGCAATTAGAACTAACATTATAGAAATTGTGCTATTAATAGCACAATTTGAAAGGACGGATAATATGATCAAAATAAAAATATATCAGATAAACAGCGAAAGAGATACAAAGAGAGTTATGTTTGAAAGCTTTAAACATATGAAAATGCTTGCAGGAAGTTTCGATTTTAGTCTGTATGATTGTGTTTATACTGGAAAGGTGCAAAACGTTGACCTTGAACAAATATATGCTAAATTTAACGTTGACCGACCCAATGATTTTATAGGACATAGTTTAAGTGTTTCAGATATTGTTGAAATTGAAGAAACAAAAACAAAACATAAAAGCTACTGGTTTTGTGATGATTTCGGCTTTACGGAACTTCCTGCTGCACTTATTGAAAAGCAAAGAATATTTGTTGATATGGATGGAACGTTGGCACAGTTCAAAACACTGGATACCCTTGAACCGCTTTTTGAAAAAGGATATTTTGAAAAACTTGCTCCACAGCAGAATGTTATTGATGCTGTAAAAGAAATAACGCAGAACCATAAAGATATTGAAGTATATATACTTTCAGCTTATCTTTCTGATTCTAAATATGCCTTGGATGAAAAAAATAAATGGTTAGATAAATACATTCCAGAGGTCGATGCAAAACATAGGATTTTTTGCCCTTGTGGGGTTGACAAGAAAGACTATGTAATCGGTGGCATCAGAAATAACGATTTCCTTTTGGATGATTACACAGCTAACTTAAATTTATGGCAGCCACCTGCAAAAGGCATAAAAATACTTAATGGCATTAACAACACAAAAGGTTCATGGCAGTATGATAAATTAGATTTTAACAAAAGCCCGGATATTTTAGCTGATAACATCGTAAACATAATGCATGGTAAAGTAAGCATTAAGGATGAAATTTCTGATAGTAAATATATTTACATAGAAGTTTCTGAAGACCAGTTATCTAGGTTAGGAAAATCTGAAATTAACTTTGTTTCGAAGGATTGTGATAATAAGTTGATTATTCAGGTTGCATCGGCAGATGTGAGTAAGGTGGAACAGTTGTTTGGCAATAGAAACAACAAGACATTATAGAAAGGAGATGATTAATTATGCTAAAAGAAATGAATGTTCAGGAACTTATTGATGCATTAATGAAAATAAAAGATAAATCACGACCTGTTGAGCTACGTGGAAGTGATTGCTTATTTTTACCAGTAACTAGCGTAAATGATATCTCAGATAATGTTATTGGTATTTTAAGCGGAGATGTTGAAATAACTCCTGAAAATGCTATCGAACAACTTCAGAAATTAAGTTCCTGTTGGAATAGTTCTCAGATTCCTTCTGGAATTATTATAAAAAACGGCTGCAAAGACACAGACGGTAATCCAATGGTTGATATTGAATTCCAAGGATGTAGTGGTAATTTATACGGCACAGGTTTTACTGAAAATGAAATTAATATGTTTGTTCAAGGTATTCAGGCAGAACGTGAACGTATATGGGATAGACTTGAAGATTTAAAAAACAAATCCGTTTCAGAAATAAAATTCGAAGATTTATATAAAAAAGGAGAGTAAATATGTTTGATTTCATTTGTTCAATTCCGACTACTGTTATGTGGCTTCTATGCTTTATAATGATTATCGCCTTTTTTTGCTTTCTTGTGATTCCGAATGTACATAATTTCGGGCCAAGACCTAAAAAAGAAAAAAGAAAGAATGATAAAGGAGAACATAGATGATTGATATTTTACGTAAGCTACCGGAAATTATGTGGTTTACTATTTGTAGTCCTCAATTCTTAATGTTGATTGGAGTATTTATTGTTATAATCTTTTTATCATGTGATTTTCCTAAATTTTCAATATATAAATTTTTTCGAAAATTTAAAAAGAAAAAAGCAATTAAGGTTAAAGTCTATTATATGGCTGCGGAAATCCTTAAAAATATGAGGGGATAAAAAGTATGAAAAATGATATTGTTGCGTTAAAAGGAAGTGGAATGAGTATGTATTTAAAAAAAGAATTAGTAAATTCAATGGATGCTACTAATATACTGATTTTTGATGCTGAAAAAGAATATAAAGAACTTAGCGAAAACAATGGTGTTATTGCTTTAAAAGGAAGCGGAATGTCTATGTATCAGAAAGAAGTAATAAAAAATGATTTGATTGTTGGTGGTGGGCGAAGTGGTATGAGTATGTCACACTTACATGATATTCTTTCTTCTGATGGCGGCCAGGCAATGAATAATAAAATTGAGGGGGTGAAAGGTATGCAATATGATAACAGCGTAGTAGGGTTCGTAAACAATATTGCTATTGTGAAAGATGATAATTGCGAATTGTATTTTACAGAAGTGCCAGCTGAGCATATAGCAATCGGCGACTTTATCCTGGAAGCAGATTTAAGGTCATTATCTGAATTGGATGCAGAAACACGTAAGAATATTGAAGAAAAATTTGCATAGGAGGAATTGCAATGGCAGATTATCAAAAAAAGACCCCAGAACAACTTGAAGCTGAAAAAATTGAAATGCTTGATAAAATAAAGGACATAGGAGAGAATTTCAAAAACAATCCTGAAGAAATTGCAGAGCTTGTCGCTTTCCAGTCAAAATTTTATCAGTATAGTGTTAATAATCGAATTCTTATATATCTTCAGAATCAAAATGCCAATTTTGTTGGAAGCTTTATGAGCTTTAAGGAAAAAGGGTATTCAGTCAATAATGGCGAAAAAGGCATTAAAATATTTGTTCCGGTTAAGGTGAATTTGATAAATGATAATGGGGAATGGATACAATTATCCAAAGCTTCGAAGAAATTACAAGCAAAAGCTAAAGCCGGAACTATTGAAGTCAAGCCTATACTTAAATTCAAGCTCGGAAATGTATTTGATATAGCGCAGACGAATTGCCCTGCGGAAGACTATCCGAAGTTTTTTAACTTAGGTTATTCTTCAGAGCAGCATTCGAAGATATTTAATGCTCTTGTAGATGTTTGTAATAATGATTTCTCATGCGATGTTAAAATTGCGAACTTTGGTTCGGTAAATTTAAGAGGACAAGCGTATAACCATAAGAACGTTATTGAACTGAATGAAAAATTGAATGATACAGAAAAAGTATCTACCATGACCCACGAAATGGGTCATTTTTTTATGCACCATAATTCTGATGCAAAGGATAAGTTGTTAAGTCAGGTTGAATTGGAAGCAGATATTTATTCTGTGATGTTACAATCTCACTTTGATATTGAGCTTACTGATACAAGGAAACGTCATTTGGCAGAGCATTATAAAATCTTTACAAGCTGTGTGAATAATATGGCCGAAGATGCGGTTAAGCCAACACTTGAAGATACTTTGAATAATGCAAATGAAGCATATAAAAATTCTATAGATTCTATTGATAAAATGGTTGATAAATATATCAGTAATGAAAATGTTGATAAGCTTTCTTTAGACGGTGACAACGATGGCTTACCTGATAGAATTGATGATACATACAATCCACCAGAAGAAAAATACATGTATGCTGAAGTATCTGAAGAACAACTTACAAGACTTGAAAAAGAAAATGTCAGTTGTGAAGCTCGTTCCACGGAAGATAAAATAATTATTCGATATGACATTACGGATGCGGATAAGGTCGAACAGTTGTTATCTGCTCAAAAGAAAAATTCAATGACATTATAAAATTGTGCTATTAATAGCACAATTTGAAAGGAGAGAATATGACACAAAATAGATACAAGCTCCGTAAAGACAGAAGTAACAAAGCAATAATTAAAACAGTAATCTTTTGTTTTTTCTTTCTGTTTGCCATTCTTATATACTTTACATACTCGCTGAAAAGCTATATTTCTATTAACGGTCACAGCCCAGGCGTTGAAGACATGTTTACCTTCTTAAGCTTTATGTTTTCTTCACAAGTTTTTGACACTGCATTTACTAAAAATATGTTGATAGATATTTTAAAATATCAGATACATATTTGGTGGGTATATGTTTTCTTTGGTTTGCTTATATACTTAGCGACTAATAGAAAACCGAATGACTATAAAGGTGTGGAACATGGTTCTGGCAAATGGGAGGATAAAGAAATGGAAAAAGATTTTGCAGATAGAACAGGTATTCCAATCGGTAATGATTTTTACGTTACTGTAAACAATCCGAAGGAGAAGTATTACAAGCCAAACAATTTGAATGAAATTGTTATTGGTGGTTCTGGTGCAGGTAAATCTTATAGGAAAATCAAAGTTGATATTATGCAGATGTATGGCTCATACGTTATCACAGACCCGAAGGGTGAGCTGTATAGAGATACTGCAAAAATGCTTGAAGCTAATGGTTATAAGATTAGAGTGCTTAACCTGATTGATATTAATATGTCTAACTCATACAATCCTTTTAGGTATATGGTATCGGAACAGGATGTATTATCTGTAGCTGATTTATTTATGAAGAACTCTGCCGGCGACAATGACAAAGAAGACTTCTGGAGTGGTGCAGCTCAGGACTTACTTATTGCTATTATGTTGTATCTTTGGAAAAGTAAGTCTGAGATTAAGTCATTCGGTCGTGTTATCAGATTGGTAAGTACAATTTCATATAAAGATGGATTTATAAATCCTACTTGTGAACTTGCCCGGTGCATGAAAAAGCATGGGGTTGAGCATCAGAACGATGCAGTAACAATCAACTGGAATTCCATGTGTGGTACTCCTGAAGTAACGATGGGCGGTATTGCTAAAACACTATCCACAAGATTACGCTTGTGGGCGGTTGAAAGTGTTGACATTCTGACAAATGAAGATGAAATTGACTTTGATACTATTGGAACGGAAAAGACAGCAATATTTTTAATTATTCCGGCTGCAAGGCAGACCTATAAAGCAGTTGCGAATATCTTTTACAGTCAACTATTCGAACGTCTTATGTATATTGCCAATAACAAATATAACGGAAGATTACCACTGCTTGTTTCTTGTGAACTTGATGAATTTGCGAACATCGGTAAGCTTCCTAACTTTAATGAAACGCTTTCTGTTGTAAGGTCGTATAATATACGTATTTGTCCTGTATTACAAGGCTTATCACAATTAAAAGCATTGTATGAAAAAACATTTGATAGTATTATCGGTAACTGTTCGATATTTACTTTTTTAGGGACAAATGATATGGATACAAAAAAGTATGTTGTTGAACGTCTTGGTAAAACAACAGTACGTACGGACACACAATCCAAAAACAGAGGGCAACAGGGCGGTGGTTCAGACAGCGAGCAATACTCTGGCCGTGACTTATTAGAAGTGAATGAATTAGCCCTTGCTTTGCGTATGAAGGGAAAAGAGAAGAATAAGTACGGTGGTTATATGATAGCCTTTATTGATGATTACAGGCCTTTCTTCCTGAAGAAGTTTAATACTTCTGCGCATCCTCAATCACGTATTGTCGGAAGTTCATTTAAAAAGGACTGGCACAATAATACAGACATTAATGCTGTTTATAGTAAAATTAATGCTCAGAAGAAACTTTTTTATGAGCAACAAGCAAAAGAAGCATATGAAAAAAACCATATAGATTTAGAAGAAGCTGAAGCAGCTGAAGCGGAAAAGAAATATGCAGCTGAACAGGAAAAGGCCATAGAACAAAAAAGATTGTCCGAGATATTCAATCAAAAAGATTTTAAGGAGTGTGAAGAACAAAAAGAACAGCCTGAAGAAACCGACTTTGAAGCAGATTTTGAAGGCATGGAAGAAGTTAATCCTATAATAAACAAGTTTTAATATGAAAGGGTGGGTTTTATGGATGAAGAATTTGACGAATTAACCAGGACAATAAAAGAAGGAGTTAACATTGCAAAAGGTGTTAAACACGCTACTGAAAAAATTATGTCTTCTACTCAAAAGCAAGTTATAAATACACCAATGCAACAGTTTGTTCCTGCATCGGAAGAGCTTCCTTTTATTTTTACAGGCCAGTATACTGATTTGCAGTACTTCCAGAATAATAAAATATTACCTCATACTGCAATTAGTTCCTTACCTGATGAAGAATTAAAATCAGCTGTAGTAAGTAATTTTGAGATGGCATCAAAAGAAGGGTTGGTAGCAATAGATAAAGAAAATCATTTTACTACTCTTACAGAAGAAGGAAAGAAGTATATTTCTAAACCGCAATTCAAGGAAGCTGCAAAGAAAGACCAGATGCAAGCAGTTGCAAAACTTAGAAATGCACTTAATGGAACTACCGTTGATGCCACGAAGCAAGTTGCAACAGCTACAGCAACGACAGCAAGTAATGTTTCCAGTGCAGCTACAACAGCAGGAAATGCGGTTGCTGGTGGCGTTACAATTGCAGCAAAAGCAGCTGCAAAAGCAATACAGAATATGTAATTGTGCTATTAATAGCACAGAAAGGACAGAATAATAATGAAAAGAAAAAAATTAATAGTAGCAGTATGGATGATAGCTTTATCATCCTTTTTTAGTTTAAATACTTACGCAGCTCCTGCCGGAGTAGATACCAGTAAGGTCGATGTTTTAACTGATATAGTATTGTGGATTGCAAGAATTGCAATAGCAGCTGCCGGCGGTATTCCTGCATGTCAAAAGATTGTACAAGGAAAAGCCGATGAGAACCCGAAAGAAATGAATGCCGGTATTTCAACACTTATAGTTACTGGAGCAGTATTTGGAGCTACGTTTGCATTAAAAGCTGTTTTATTTTAACAGAAAGAAGGACACTATGAAAAAATTTATATTGATTTTCATAATGATTATTATTTCTTTTTCTGTTGGATTGTTGCCGGCAAACGCATCACCAGTCAATCCGAACAAACCTGATGACTTGCCCGGAAGTGTTAATGAGCCTTTAAATTCTACCACAGACCCATCTACTCTTACTACTCCGAGTAAGGCAGGATATATCGCTTTATCAAAGAGAATAGTTTTTCCTTCCGAGCTTACTAAACAACAAAAATTTGATTGGGTTAATGAGTATCCGGCATTATTCAATAAACTACCTCCGGCAGAAAAAGACGAGTATAAACAGCTATATCCATCAGAGTATTATAACAAAATATATGTATCAGGAATTGATGGAAGTGTAGATGTTGATACAAAGGATGCTACAAAGTTTTCACAAGACTTAATCAGTAGTTCAAAAATGTTGTGGTTAATGGTGCCAAAAGCTATTATTTCAAATCAGAATCCATTATACGAAGGACATTTTGATATTATGTCAGTTGCTAATATGCCAGGCATGCAAGCTATTTTCAAAACATTTGCTTACAGCCTATGCTTATTGTTTATCGGCATAAATTTATTATCAACCACATTAAAATATGAACTATTTACTACAAAAGGTGGTGTAAAGGTTGCAGGGCAAATACTTCTTGCTAAGATATGGGTTGACTTAAGCTATATGGTTTGTAAGACAATTTTAGATATAAATAATGGACTGGTTGCAAAAATAGTACTTCAAGGAATTACTATGAACTTCTTTAATAATGATTTGATACCGAAAGTATCGAAAAGTAAAATTCCAATAATCGGCCCGATTATAGATTTCTTTAAAGCATTTTCAAATTCTATTCCAATGACGATTATGGGAACATTGATGACAATAGCCGGCGCAATAATAATTATCAAACTTATGCTTCGAAGTATTGAACTTGCAGCAATGGTTGCTATTGCTCCACCTTTCTTCGCTTGCCTTGCCGGTGGGGAAAGTACAACAAGGTATTTCCGTAATTTTATTACAGCGTTTATTTCTCTTACAGTTGAAACAATATATATAGCAATTGTTTACTGTGTCGGTAGTATGTGGTTCAAGGATGTAGTTATTGACCCAGATAATAGCTTTATAGCGCTATTGCCGAATTGCATTGCTATGATAGGAATGGCAATTTTAATTGCAAAACCGCCGAGAATATTTAAAAATCTGGTTAGTTAGAAAGGAGAAGATATGAAAGTTAAAGTAACTAAAAATATTATCCGTGACGGAACATCTTTTCTTGGATTAAGGTTAAGTCAAATAGCTGCATTGATACTTTCGTTAATTATTGCATTTATTACTATTTTTCTTCTGTATGACAAACTAAATATAGATTTTCTAATGACAATAGTTTTCATCGAGATTGCGTTAACCATTGGATTTGGAGTAATAAGAGTGCAGGGCTTATCGTTATTCAAATATGCAGTGCAATCATTTAAGGGAATAGACAAACGTCCATATTCATCTCAGGGGGTGTATAATAACAATGAACAAAAGTAATAAAAAGATTGTTAAGCTACCAAAGAGCGCCCAAGACACAATACCTTTTTTGGAAGCTTACGAAAATGGCCTTTTTTTAGTAGCTGAAGATACATATTCACTGATTTTCTCTTTTGAAAATATAGATTATTCACTTCTTAGAGAAAATGAAAAAGAGGAAAAATATACTCAATACAGACAGCTGCTTAATACGTTGCCGAGTGATATTAATTATCAGGAGTTTATTATGAACACAAATACGAGTTCTAATAAGCTCCATGATATTCTTATTCCAAAACGTCAGCAATATGGTGAATACTTTGAAGATTACTGTAAAATGCAAGAAGATTATATTTATAAAACTGAAATATCTTCAGCTGAAAAAGTAATGGTTATTGTATTGACATACAAGCTGATAAACAGAACAGATAATGTAAATGTCTTGTTTAAATACTTTAGGGAAATACAAACGTATTTTACAGGGATGGGAAGTGACACAGTCATTCTGAATCCAACCGATGTATTTAAGCTTTTATATGAAATTTATCATCCGTTCGAAACAACAGATTTTCTCCTGCCGAAGAACATTTACGCTAAAGGTGGTCGTATCAAAGACTATATCGCTCCTTCAGCTTTTGCATTTAAAGCAAAGGAAGTTGAAATTGGTAGTGCTGTTTCTCGTATGATGTTTGTAAAGAATTATGACAGGGAACTTGACGATGGTTTTATTTCTGAATTGTTAGACAATAACAATAAGATTGCAATAAGCAAACATCTTGTACGTGTTGATAAGAGAGAAGCTCTCGAAAAAATACGTAAGGAGATATTCAACGTTCAGGGTCAGCTTCAGAAGCGTAAAGAAAATAATCATAAGAACGGAACTGATTTTATACCGTTCAGGATTAAAGAACAGATTGATGAGCTTGAGGATCTGCAAAAACAATTATCAGGAAGCAATACCGAACTGTTCCGCATCGGTGTATTCATAAGCATATCAGCTCACGACAAGGAAGAGCTTGAAGAGCTTACAAAAATGATACAGGGTAAAGCCTTAAAGCACCAGGTAAGATTAGGAGTATTTGTCCGACAGCAAGAAAAAGGATTAAATACGATGCTTCCATTGGGAGTAAATCATTTTAAATCCGGTGTTGCAGATGTAAACACATATCTTCTTTCTGATGCAGCAAGTATCTTACTTCCGTTCAGTTCAAGAACAGATTTTAATGATAACGGACTAAACTATGGAATTAACAAAATTACCAATGCTCTTACTATTCTGGATAGAACCGATGAAATGAACGCTAATGGCTTTATTCTCGGATGCTCTGGTTCTGGTAAATCAATGTTTACTAAATCGGAAATTATTGATGTTCTTATGAGGTATCCAAACGATGAAGTAATAGTAATCGACCCAGAGAACGAATATAGACCTCTCGTTGAAGCTTTTGGTGGTGAAATACTTAAAATATCTCCGGATAGTCCGACAAAATTCAATATCTTTGACACTGACCTTTCATATAAATGTGATGGTGCAAATGCAATGTCTATGAAGACAGATTTTATAATGACATTTATTGAAACAATTAAAGGATTTGCTTTATCTGCTACAGAAAAATCCGTAATTGACCGATGTGTAAGATTAAGCTATAAAGATTTTATTGATAGCAATGGTGATAAAGAGCATTTGCCGACATTAACAACATTCTATAATCTTCTTTCTGATTGCCAGGAATCTGAAGCTAAGGATATACAAACAGTACTTGAGCTTTATGTTACAGGAACATTCAATATTTTTGCTCATAAGACGAATATTGAAATAAACAAGAAGTTTCTTGTTATGGATATATTCCAGATGGGTGAACAGCTTAAAGCAGTAGGTTGCCAGGTTATCCTTGAATACCTTTGGCAAAGAGTTATTGAGAACAAGAAGAAGGGTATAAGAACCTGGGTATGGGTTGATGAATTTTCTATTCTCTTTAATGATAAAACCTCTTTGTCCGGAAAGTTCTTTGATAATGTATTCAAACGTATCCGAAAATATGGCGGTGCTGCAACCGGTATAACTCAACTTATTACAGAAGTTTTGGATAATAAGGATGCTGCAAGTATGCTTGCAAATTCAGAGTTTGTAATTATGCTTCAGCAGAAAAAGAATGATTTTGATAAGCTCGTTAATATGTTTGAGTTATCATACACACAATCTGCTTTTCTAAAGACTGGCGAAAAAGGTTCTGGTATTATTGTTTGTGGAAAACGCATTATCCCATTTACAAAACCTATACCAACGACAAGTAAACTGTATAAGCTCTTTAGTACAAAATTCAATGAGGATTTTCAGGAACAGACATCAAAGTAAATTGTGCTATTAATAGCACAATTATATGTTGTAGACGATATATTGACATAGTTGGAAAAATAATGTAGAATGGTGGTGAGAAAATACAAAAAATAACAGGAAGGAATGACACAAATGAATAATGAGCAAAGTTATATTTACAATGTTATCGATACAGAGGGCAAACAAGAAAAAACCTTAACAAATGGCTTTTTTGGGTTTAATTTGTTTCTACTGCTGATATTTAATACAGCAAAAGTTAAACCTGATAATTTACTTATGTTAAACATATTTCTGGGTGTTATCGGTTCGTTTCTTTTTTGCTGTTGCATACTGAACGTTGGTGAAAAGTATGGTAGTTTAAAACATTCCGTACTTACAAAGAAATATAATACGGTTGTAGGACAATACTTATATTCAACAAAGGATTATGCTTACTTCACAGTTGATAATACAAAGTACCAGGTTTATTTCGTTCCTGAAGAATTAAAGTTTCTTAAAGAAAACTGTTTACAAGGTACAGAACTTCCATTGTATGCAGTTGCGACTGGTAATAATAACTTATCACGAATATATGGATGCCTTGCCAGTTGTTATAGTAATTAAAAAAATAGAACAGGGGAGTTATTCTCCTGTTCTATCTTTTTCAAGAAGCATATTAATGTAACCGTTTAAGCTGTATCCCTTTGCTTCAGCTTGCTTTCGATATTCTTCTTTTTTACCTTTTTTGACTTGAAGTGCGATGCGGTCATACGACTTTGCATTGTATTTGTTTTTTGCACGTGTGCTTGATGTTCCTTCTGCCATAATTACACCTTCCTATAATTTTTATTTAATTATAGCAAGATGCGAATACTTACACAAGTATAAATGTTTACAAATATACGTGTGCACTTTTGTATATTTTACCAATGGAAATATATTACTGGATACTGTATAATTATAGTAAGGAAAGATATTATAAAGGGGGCTATTTTATGAGAAAAGTATTGACAGTATTATTAGCAGTAACAGTTATGTTTACTTTGCTTACTGCTTGTGGTAACGAACCAAAAGCAAAGAAGGTTGCAAGTAAAGCAGCTGTTACGCAAGAAGATACTTCTTCATCAGCTCCTGATTCTTCTTCATCAGAAGCAATAACTACAACTTCAAAAGCTCCTGAAGGAACAATACTAACACCAGAAGTGACACAAGCTCCTTCGGCGCAAGCTCCTACATCAGGAACAGCAGCGCCGAAGGTAACAACCAAAACACCACAGCAGACAGTTGCTCCAAAGGTGACACAAGCGACACAAACACAAAAGAAGCTTATTGTTCCTACAGTTGCGCAATGTGCAGTTATTGAGAACGAAGTAATGAGATTAGTTAATCAGTATCGTGTTTCACTCGGTCGTTCTCCTTATACAAAAGAAAGTAAACTCATTCAGGGGGCAAGAATAAGAGCTGAAGAAGCAAGTCATATAAATTGTTTCGGCCACGAAAGACCAGACGGTTCAAAATGGAGCACAGTGTTAACTGATGTTAAATATGGTACACCTTACAATAAGTCTTATTATGGTGCGAATGGTGAAATACTTAATTGCATAGCTTACGGAGCTGGTGCAGCTGCTGAAAATTTAACTGCTTTTGATAATTTGTTTTTTGGTAAGAATTATTATGAATGTTCTAATGCAGAGCTTAAAGCTGTTGCTCAAGAAATGTTCGATGGTTGGAAAGCTTCACCAGACCACAATAAAAGTATGATTAATACTATATACACAAAAATGGGTGTTGGAGTTTATTCAAAGTATGAAATTAATAGACAAGGACAAAAGGTTGTTGCTTTTTACGGTATTCAACTTTTTACACAAGAGTAATAAACAAATAATATAAAATAAGATAAGATTAGAAGCGTTCTTTCGGAGCGTTTCTTTTTTTATTTCTGACAGATGAAAGGATGACTTTAAATGAGAAAATTTTTATTAAGCATGTTATCAGTTATACTCGTAATGAGTATTTTTATTCCTCAAGCAATAGCATTTAGCGGAACAGAAAACTATTACAGCACAAAAGCCCTCGAAGACCATTGGCAGTGGACTTCTGGTGAAACAGGTAACAATATTTTAAAAGCTTCAGAAAACACCACGAATATTAACATTAACAATGCTGCCTTTTGCCTTGATAATGGTAAGGATGCACCTGCATACTCCGGCACAACAGGAAGCTATGGCGGTAATGTTGATAACGGAATTCTAAGTATTATGTATTATGGTTTCCCTTACCGAACAGCTGCATCGCTTGGAGCTACTAACGACGAGGTCGCATACGATGCCACACAGATGGCAATATACGCTTATCAAGGTACATTACACGATTCACAGCCTGCTGGGCTTGCACAGTTCACTTATCTTAAAGATTATAACGGTAATGCTGTTACCGTGGCAAAAAATATACTTACAAAAGCATTAAACACCCCATATAATCCAGTTAAAACAAATACTGTCAGTGTTGTTACAAATAACAGTAATGTGACAGTTGTTGGTGGCTATTACCACGTTGGGAGTTACACAGTAAAGGTAAATAATGCTGCATCAAGCAATTACTCTGTAAATCTTTCACAAGCTCCAACAGGAACACAGGTTATAAAAAGTGGAAGTAATTTTTACTTTCAGATTCCATCAAATGTACAACTGAAAAATCAAAGAATACAGGCTTCAGTTACTTCTTCAGGAACACCATACTTGTCCTGCTCTATGTACAACCTGGGCGGTAACTATCAGAGGATGGCAAAGCTTGAAGTAAATACTCCTTCAGGAAGCGCTACAGTATATAAAAATTTCCCAGACCCTTCAGGACAGATTGAAGTAATGAAGAAAGATAAGAATAACTATCCTTTACAGGGCGCAGTCTTTGAATTAGAACACACTACATTAGGTATAAAGTTACCATTAGTAACAGATGCCACAGGAAAAGCAAAACAAACAGAACTTGAATTCGGAACGTGGAAAATTACTGAAAAACAAGCTCCTACTGGTTATATTCTTGATTCTACACCACAATATGTAACAATAGATGACACTAACCCTGTTTCTACTTCCGTAGCCTTTGTAAACGATGAAAAGACAGGTACTCTCAAGGTCAAAAAGACTACACCAGGAATGGTTAATCTTAAAGACCTTGTTTTTGTTTTATCTGGAACGTCTGATAGTGGTCGAGAAGTAAGCATCGAAGCAATTACCGACAGTGATGGTATTGCAACCTTCAATGCTGTTCCTATTGGTACTTATACAGTCACGGAGAAGGGCTCAAGCGTACCATACGCATATATGACAGCTGACCCAGAGAATGTAACAGTGCAGTACGCACAGACAACAGATATAAATATTTCTAATGCCGAGAAAACCGGTACAATCAAGGTTAAAAAGACAACACCAGGAATGGTTAATCTTAAAGACCTTATTTTTGTTTTATCAGGAACATCAGATACAGGCCGAGAAATAAGCATAGAAGCCACAACAGATAGTAATGGCATAGCTAACTTTGATAACGTACCATTAGGCTCATATACAGTCACGGAGAAGGGCTCAAGCGTACCATACGCATATATGACAGCTGACCCAGAGAATGTAACAGTGCAGTACGCACAGACAACTAATATTGATGTTTCTAATGCTGAAAAGACTGGGACGATTAAGGTATCGAAGGCCACCAGAAAAATGAAAGATATTGCAAATATTACTTTTATTCTTCATGGTACGTCTGACAGTGGTCGAGATATTCTTCTGGAAGCTATAACAGATTCTAAAGGTTTAGCTAACTTTGAAAAAATCCCTCTGGGAACATATACATTAACAGAAAAAGGCGCTTCTGTTCCTTACGGTTATCTGACAGCTGATGACGAAGAAGTAACAGTAAATTACGCGCAGAAGATTGATGTTAATGTATTTAATCTCGAGGATCCGTCAATTCCATTGACAAATGCCACTGATAATACTGTTTATATTGCAAGCTTTTTAATGTTAGCTTCACTTGCAGTTTTTTCAGGAAGTAAAGTAATCAGAATAAAAACTATTCAGGCCAAGAGAAAGGATAGATAATAAGTATGAATATATTTATTTATAATAATGTTTCTTTGCCTTATTCTGATGTTAAAACATATGACATTGAGAATATCAAGTATATCGTCTTAAGTGAAAAAAAGGAAAACAGTTATATTTTATGTCGTTGTCTACCTGAAGGTGAAAATCTTAAATCTGACAGATGTGCTTCTATTTATACTTCAGAAAACAAAGCAACGCACAGAGTAGTAATTATTGCAATGACATCAAAAGCAACTGAAATTGCTAAAATTATTGCAAGTTATAGTAGAGCGCTAACATCATTCCCAATATAACAGGTCATATAATTAAGCACAAAGAAAAGAGGTGATAATTATTGAATATAGTTCTTGTGAGTAATAAGAAAAATAAAAGCTTTCTTTCCAATGCTATAAAGAACACGCCTGACATGGTATTGTTGGGCGTAGTTCAAACAGTAAAAAAAGGTTTTGCAGATTTTATTACCGATAATTATAATCCGCATATATTGTTCTTCGATGGCAGCACTCCTGGAGCAAAAAATATTAATGTAATTGATAGTGTTATTTTATTACGTCAGAAAAATGCAAAGGTAAGGATTATTTACTATTATGGAGCTGTTGAAGATAAGCAGCAGTTTCAAGAAACCTTTGAAACGCTTATTGAAAATGAGATAACAGAAATATGTATAGGAAATAAGACAGCAGAGCAAATATCAGAACATATTATTGTTCCAATTACTCCAGATGTCTGTATTCAGCAATTTAACGAGATAGAAAGGCTTCAGGATGATAAAGAAGACGAAGAACCCATTATAATACGGAAGAAAAAGCGCTTCAAATTAAAACGGTCACACGTTGCATCTTTTATTGCGATTATTTCTTTTCTGGTGGCTGTACCTTTATTGTATTATGTAAATAAGAATAATAAAGGAAAAATACCTGTGAATAATACAAAGGCAATATCTTCAGAAGATGATTCTAATACTTTAGATTCAGAATACGAAGGTATTGTAACTACTACAGATGATAGCAGCTCTTCGCTTCCGTCAGAAACAAAAATAACAGCTACTTCTAAAGCTCCTGAAGGAACAACACCAACACCGACAGTAACACAAGCTCCTGCATCAGGAATGACAACGCCAAAGGTTACACAAGTACCACAGCATACGTATGTTCCTTCTGGAACAACCACAACCACGCCGAAGAACACTTCAACACCTACTAATACTACCTATCCACCTGTTCCTATTAAAATTAATACATTAAGTCTTTCATCGACTTTTTTAAATAATAATATAGTTCTCAATATATCTCAGACAACGCACATTACACCAGTTATTCAACCTATATCAGCTACAAACAAAAAAATTACCTGGTCGTCTAATCGTCCTCAAATTGCTGCTGTTGACAGCAATGGGAATGTTACTGCACGTTCTCCGGGTAAAGCAATAGTTACAGCATATACAACTGATGGCAGCTCACTTGATGCAAGTGTTATGGTGACAGTAAAGTAATTGTGCTATTAATAGCACAGAAAGGGGAATTTTTATGTTGTAATTTAAGGAATATTGTGGTATTATATTTAAAAATTTAATAAAGAGGAAGAGCTTATAATGATAGATACTAGATGCGATGAATTAATTTATGAATCTTTGGCTAATTTGCTTGACGTTAGTAATACTAAGTTGAAATCATATATTATGACAAATATTCAAAAATATTTGAATTTAGATTATTACTCAATATGCTTAGAAGAGTTTTATGACTATTTTAATATTTCTGATAATAGTTTTAAGATTAAAAGCATTACTATTCATCATGTTACAACAAGATTAAATAATGTAGATAAGAACAGCTTTACTATTGATAATTTAGAAAACGTGCTGTTATCAAAAAATCCTTTAACGGATTTATGTGCGGATAATGAGATTATATTTAAAAAAGAAGATGGAATTTCAATTTATCATAAGAATAAAAAAGTGGATTATGAAAAACTCCCCCCGAGTTTGAGTCGAATAAAAAATAGATTAAAAAACTTAAAAGATTCTTGTGTAAATGGTTTTTTGTTTGCTGAAGAAATGGATCATGCATATATTGGACTTACTGGAATGCCAGAAATATTTTCGGATATTATGCGTAGTATTGATAGACAGGATGTGCAAATGCAATATTTCCAAAATAAAAAATGTTATTTAGTATCCATTGATGTTAATGTCCAAGATTTTATTTTTGACGGAGAGCCAAATTTAAATATTTATACTAAGTCTAATAGAATATTAAAACACCTCATAAATTATTTATGTTTTAAGACAAATAAAAACAAATCATATTTGAGTTTTAAAAATCCAATGATAAGACTTCCTGATAACTACAATGTGATGCCTAAAGAAATAGTTGAAATTAGACAGATATATGATTTCAAGGAAATATTTTGCTATTAATTAGCACCCTATAGGGTGCTTTTTTCATGCCTAAATAAAGGATGAGGTTTTCTATAAAGAAATAACAAAGGAAAAGTTGAACTTAGTTTGGTATTGTAGTTAAATAAAAAAAGAAAAGAGGACAGAAAAATGGTAGTTATATATGCAGAGAAACATAGTTTAGCAAAGACGATTGCTGAAGCATTAAATGCAGGTTCTCGTATTCCTCATCCGAAGTTCCCAATGATAGCTCATTGGGAGCTTTCTTTTAATGGGGAAGCTTGTGTTATCGTACATGGAAGTGGGCATCTCGTAGAGCTTGTTCCTGCGAAGGTCTACAATGATAGATTTAAAATATGGAGCTTGAACGAATATCCTTGTATTCCTGAATCTTTTATAAAACAAGAAAAGGAAGCATCAAAAGCTTGCTTTGAATATGTAAAAAGCTTCTTCGATAAAGCTGATTGGATAATTAACGCTACTGACCCTGACCGTGAAGGAGAGCTTATATTTGCATACGTATATGAAGCGATGCAATGTAAAAAACCGTGGAAGAGAGTTTTTCTCGAGGATCTAACTGAAAATAAAATTAAAAGTGCCTTTAATAATTTGGTTGATGGCTCTAAAATGTTATCATTACAGCAGTCTGGCCGGGCAAGAGATATTGCAGATTGGCTTACTGGATGTAATTTAACAGTTGCAATGACTTGTAAATTCGGAAGTAAAGGTAATTTGCTTTCGGTTGGAAGAGTTCAGACCCCGACACTTGCCCTGGTGGTGAATAGAGAAAAGGAAATACAAAACTTTATTAAGTCACCATACTGGAAACTTACCGGAACATTTACAGCTGAAGGACAGAGCTTCGAAGCAGAGTATTCAGAAGGGAATTTTACTGACAAGAATATCGCAAACAACGTATTATCAAGCTGTAACGGAAAACAAGGCTTAGTTATGGCCAAGAAAATAAATAACAAAACTGAAAATGCACCATTGCTTTATAATGCAACGCAATTACAAATTGCTTGCAGTAAAAAGTTCTCCTGGAGCGCTGACAAAACAGCAAGTGTTATGCAAAACTTATATGAAAAAAAGTATATGACTTATCCTCGTACAAGCTCAGAGCATTTGACTGATGCGATGCAGCCTGAAGTAACAGAAACATTATTAAAGCTTTTTTCTTCTGATGGATATAAACAGTATTCACTTCCACAAACAGCGTGGAAAGAATACACGTCAAGACACTTTAATGACAGTAAAGTGGGAAGTCATACTGCAATTATTCCTACGCTCAAAATTCCTGATATGCAGGCCTTGTCTGAAGATGAAAAACTATTATATGATTTGCTTGCAAAATCTATAATACGCATCGTTTATCCAAAGGCTGAAATCGAAGAAACAAGCGTTGAAATAAGCGTTGGTGGAAACCTTTTTAAAGCTTCAGGAAACGTTATAGTTAATCCTGGTTGGTATAATGTTGATGCTATGCCGGAGAAGAAAAAGAAAGAGCTTCCAATGGTAACTGAAAACACAAGTTATGTAGGTGTTTATGCAATAACTGAAGGTGTAACAGAACCACCAAAGAGATATACTGAAGCTGACTTATTGGCAGCAATGGAACTTGCCGGGCAAAAGATTGAAGTTGAAGAAGCTCGTACACTTATGAAGCTTCAGAAAAAAGGGCTTGGAACGGATGCAACAAGAGCGCCGATATTGAAGAGTCTTTTTGATAAAGAATATCTGAAGAAAAAAGGGAAGTCGATTATTCCATCAGATAAGGGAATTTACTTAATTGATACGTTGCCAGTGGAAACATTAAAGTCAGCTGAAAGTACTGGTAATTTGGAAAAGCAGCTTAATGATATATCATTAGGAAAAGAAAGCTTTGATAAATTCATCAATGAAATTAAGAATAATGCTCAAGAGTATTTTAATTTAATTGCATCCAGTAATCAGGATAAGTACATTTCAAAAGATAATCAGTTGTTATGTCCTTTCTGCAAAAAACCAATGCGTAAATTAGCCTGGGGATACAGCTGTTCAGGGTATTCAAAGGAAGCTGCTGAAGGTAGCTGTAACTTCTCAATAAATAATAAGATATGTGAAAAAACGCTTACTGATAGTCAGGTTGAGATGTTGCTGTCATCAGGAAAGACAAAAATAATTAAAGGTTTTACTTCAAAGAAAAATACAAAATTCGATGCAGTATTAAAACTTAATATGGATTCAAGAAAAATCGAATTTGAATTCCCTAAAAAATAGGAAGGAGAAGCAATGAAAAATTACTTTCAAATTGATTTAATGGAAGTCGATAAGGAAAATATTTGGCATAATGTTTATGTAATTATCGACACTCCAAACCCTGCATCGGAAGCAATGAAACATCTTTTAGGCGGTTACTTAAATGTTTTACCTTCGAGCGTAAAGAATATTTCTCAAAGAGAATTTGAACTGAAAATACAGGAGGAGAGAATAATTGATGAAATACAGTGATAATGATAATATAGAACAACAGAATTATATAACTGAATTTCCAAAAACACAACCTATTACAATTCTACAAATGCAAAGATTATTACATCCAAATGTAGTTGTTTATATCAAGCCAAGCAATCATAAGCTATACTGGAAGGGAGAAGCTATCTACATACCATCCAGTTTATATAATTGTGAAATAAGGGATATGTCTTTGCGAAGAAGTGATGATGAAGAGCCATATAAATATGGTTCTGTAGGTGTTTTCATAGAAAAGGTTGATTTTTGGGAAGAGATTGCAGACAAAAACGAAATAAACGAAATAAACGATTTTTACTTAAATTTGAATACTCAGGAAGGTTTAAAAAGCCTGTTTGAAGAGTCAGAATTAAAAATACAGGAGGAAAGAATAATCAATGAAATACAGTGATAATGACATTGAAAACGTTCGGCGACTTGATATTATTGATTTCTTAAGCCGATATGAAGGGTTCTCTTTTCAACGTGCCGGAAGGGGTTACAGATGCGATGAACATAATAGCTTATACATATATCCAGACCGTTGTGGATGGCACTGGAACAGCCAGGATAAATGCGGTTCATCTGTTATTGATTATTGTCAGAAGATGAAAGGAATGTCCTTTCCTGACACTATCAAAATGTTTCTTGGTGAAAAAACAATAGATATTCAAAAGGCTTCTATTAATGTTGAGGAAGAAAAGACATTAGAGAAGCCTTTTTCTTTACCTGAAAAAACCCAGGAAAAAGCAAGTCGTATGTTTGCCTATCTCAATATAACAAGGAAGATAGATAACAATGTAATTATTGCGCTTAAGAACCAGAAGAAGCTGTACCAGGATACAAAAGGTAATGTTGTATTCGTTGGGTATGATTATGAGAATAAAGCTAAATACGCTTGCACACGTGGTACATATTCAGACGTACGATATCGAGGGGAAATAGAAGGCAGCAAAAAAGAATACAGCTTTTCTGTTGATGGTACTAACAGAAAGAAGCTGTATGTTTTTGAATCTCCAATTGATTTGATGAGCCACTGCACATTAGCCAATATGATAATTAATAATGAGAAGGCCTGGACGGTACACAACAGGCTTTCTCTTGGTGGCACGTCTGACGTTGCGCTTGAGCATTATTTATCAAAGAATACTGAAATCAGTGAAATAATCTTTTGCCTGGATAATGATGAAGCAGGACGTAAAGCAACAGACAAATACATAAAGAAGTATTCTGAAAAAGGGTATAGCTGTTCAGCTGCATTCCCAAAGCAAAAAGATTATAATGAAGAGCTTGTATCTTTTTGTGAAAACTTAAAAAAAGATACAGCAAATAAGAAAAATACTTCCGCAAGCCTTTAAAATAAGCATTTGTAGCCTTTCAGTTTTTTTCAAACATGTAAATGTATGTGTGAAAATTCTGGAAGGCTACATTTAGTTGTAAAAGAAAAAAGAAATAACATTTCTTTCGGATGAGCTGTTATTTCTTCTAAATTATGTAGTAAGACAACAAGAACCTGTGGCAATAGTTTCTTGTTACCAACCTTATGCTTTTAGTATAAGGTTTTACCAATTATTTGTCAATACTGAAAGGAGAAAAAATGAAAAATCATAAAATTATTAAAATTTATAATGAACTTTTTAATTATAATCTTAAGCCTTCAGCATTTAAAGTATATATATATTTATCAACTTTCTTCTGGTGGAAGAAGTCAGCATGCGTTAAGCTTCAGACTATTGCAGACCGCTGCAATATAAGTATCAATACAGCTCAACGTGCAATTAATGAGCTTACCTCAAAGGAATTAATTACAAAGTGTATCTGCCATAAAGACCATCGAAGAACCACTAACATTTATACTGTTACGAAGCTTTCAGGAAAATACACAATTATAGAACGTTCAATGTTTTATCAGAATATAGATAATTCAGCATTTAAAATATATTGCGCAATAGCTATGAGAAAAAACCATGCCGGAAAAGCTTTCCCAAGTTTATCAACCCTTCAGGAAGATAGCCAATTATCAAAGAATACAGTCATTGAGAAGGTGCAAATTCTCAACGATTCAGGATACATACTTAAATCACAGTATATTAATAAAACAGGATGCTTCGGTAACAATAACCATACTGTACTTAACCTTACTGTCAGAGCTGCGCTCTTGTGGCTTATAAGCAAAGCTGAAGCAATGAGGAAAGTAATATGTAATTGCTTCATTATGTTAATTAGTAGCTTCCTTCAGGAAGTAAAGAAAGTAATAAAAAGAATAAAATATAACAGTATTGTTCTTTTGTTCTGCCGGATAATCTCTTTGTTTTTCATACCCATAAGTTTTTTATATAATCGAAGTTTCAGCGTAAAGAATACTTCTTGATTTAGGTAGTTCAATTTTGGGTAAGCGTATTTAGAAACTCACTTAAGTTACGTATCCTACAGAAAAGAAAATAGATATTTAGATATTATACATACTGTAAATATACAAGTATACAAAGAAAAAAGGGAAAGTGTCAGCTGGTTTTATGTAAGAAATGACTATAAGAAGACATGTTGGCCTTGCATAAGAAAAATAATTGCGTTTTGTAGGTTAAGAAAAGAAAAGTCGGGGTTGCTGCATTCTTTTTTCTTTCTGAAGGACAAGTTTTAGTTTAATTGCTAAAAATGTGCTACTAATAGCACAAAACTAAACGAAACTAAAGCCGAACTTTTTCAATATAAAAATTGTGCCATATGTGGCACAAAACATAATAATTATTAAAGGACGAGTTTATTCTTGCCCTTTTTTATTTATATAAAAATAAAATGTGCTATTAATAGCACAAAAAGAAACAAAAGGAGAAATAATATGAACAGTATTAAAAAAGAAATAGCAGAGTTTCATATCCAGTTCGATTTTGTATATCCTATTAAAAACAAAGGTAAAGGTAAAGATTACGACATCCGCGACTTTTTTGATGTAGAAATTATAACTCAAATGGAGTTGGAATTACTGCAAGAGAAGAACCAGGTTATTGATAATTTGGTGGATAACAATATCCTCAAAGTACAATGCGACATTGAGGATATTGTTGATATTTATTTTTTAGATGTCGGCAGAATGTGTACTGAAAGTCCAGTAACATATAATCAGTGTACGAAAGTAATTGAGACATTCGATGCTTTGGCTGGTTATAATGACTTTTTCAAAAATGCACGGTTGGTTTTAGAAGTATTGTCGTATGAAGATGACAAGTTTCTTCACGATGAAGACATTATAATTTCAAGAGATAAAATCAATCACTTTTTGATAAGTATTTTTGAAGAGTGATTAATATAGCTGTTATTATATTTATTATTTTGCGTCATTATTCCTAAAAAAGCTATATAGCAATTATTAATTTTCGTTGCACTATTAAATACGGATATATGACTATAAACACTTCCAGAAGTGTTTATAGAACATATCCAGTTGTTAGTACCAGAATGTTTAACGACAATTTTAAAATTACCGATTTTACTCTCTTTGCTTTCCAAGTCTACTTTGCCATAGAAGTATTTATAACAACCATAATCTACGTCTTTAAATTTGCGTGTCAAGATTTTACAAGGTATGGATTTCACTAAGTTGATGCCATTTGTATTCATCTTTTCATTTGTATTAATGTCTTTAATGCTTTCAATATTAGTAGTAAAAATATATTTCTCTACATCATTGGTGAGCATCTTTTCAATGCAATTAAATAAGGCTCTTTCAATTTTTTTATAGTTTTCTTCATTTTCACAAAATTCAATACACTCTTTTTTACTTGCAATCTCGCATCCCATAGAACAACCATCCAAGTGCTTGCCGCCAGGATAAGTTGATAAGTAAGGGCTATTGCTTAAGTTGTGCTGTAATTTTGCTGATTTGCATTCTGGGCAGTATAGTCGCCCTCTCATTTCTGAAAAAAATTTCTCTTCATCATTAAGTCTAACAGCAGTTATGTCGTCAACGGAAAGCCATTCAGTTTTACCGATTAAATGCAAGTGAATAGCTTCTTCAAATTTAAATGAATCATTCATTATGTGGCTCAACTTAGAGATTTTGGACTTTTTTAAGACAGTATGCTTGCATACTGTCTTTTTTTGGCTATAATAATGGTATGGGAAGAAAAACTAGAAAGCAAAAAGCGATTGAATTATTAAAGCAACTTACACCCTCCGACCTCCAGTTTGTATTATCTTCTTTTGATGTAGGCGCACCAAGCAATTCTTATGAAAAGGTTGAAAATATCTTAACAAAGGAGTGCCCTAAATGTCATTCAACCAACTACAGGAAGAAAGGTAAAAATAGACTTGGAGTCTCAAGGTTTGTATGTAAGAATTGTGGAAAGACATATTCTATCCTTACGGAAACTCCACTTGAGAATACTCAATATAAATGGAATGTTTGGGTTACTGTTCTTGAAAAGATGCTAACCAATCAATCTATCCTATCAATTCAACAATACCTTATAAAAACAACATAGTAGATAATATTGATTTATTAACAGTATCTGCAATGTGTAATAAGCTTCGAAATTCATTCAATTATATGCCATTACCAACATTATCGGGTATCGTTCAATGTGATGAAAAACACTTTCATGAAAGTCAAAAAGGAGTAAAAAGCCCAATAGATGTTCTAGATACTACTCGAACAACTCATAGAAAAGGTAGAGAAAGAACAACTGCGTCGAAGTATGGAACAATGGGACCAGAATTTGCTACGGTATGCTGTGCCATTGACGGTACAGGTCATTCTATTGCGAAAGTTGTAACAATGGGCCGTATGGACCTTTATGATTTTGAAAAAAATATTGCTCCTTATTTAAAGGATATAGCATTTCTATGCTCTGATATGAACCCCATTTATACACAATATGCCAGTATTCATAAAATCGCACAGTATGTTCAAAATAGTAGTTGTCATAAGATAATAGAAAAATGCAAGAGTGCTAAAGCTCGACAAACTGCTTACGAACAAAATAAGCTTGACTACGTAGTTGGTGCTGGTATTATGAGCTATGATAAAATGTGTAAATTCCGAGACGCTAATAAACTTACCATAAATGGTGTTAATGGATATCATAGTGGATTAGAACGATATATTAACCGTATTGCCAAAGGTGTATCTACAAAACACTTACAGGCATGGGTTTCTTTTTACAATTACCGAAATAATTTTAGGATAGACCACGGTTACAATCCAACTGTATATCCAGATGCAGAGGCCATTATGATTGAAATATTGAAATTAAAGATTCCGATAACAATTGAGGATATTAAATATCAAAAGGATACAACAAAACTCCAGGAACCAAAGTACACAAAGAAATTTATTGCAAGAACAGTAAATGCTCGCATAAAATCAAACAACCCATACATTAAATTTACAGAGGAAGACGGCATTTGGGTTGTTGACAAACGAACTTCTATTAATTTATTGCCAGAATATAAGCGCCGAGAACTGGCAAAAGCACTTAAAATTAAGCCATTTTCTCCTATAGCAGTTTCTTCATCAGACTTAAAGAAATAACTATTAGCACACCCTAACTTGGAAGAAATGTTATATGTATTAGCAAGTATCACTGAACCTGAAGAAAATAAGCAAACATAAAAGGAGAAAACTGAATTGACTTCGGGTTTTCCTTTTTTGTTTTTAATATTAACTATTTGAATTTAACAACAATTGCTTGCGGTACATTTGCTCATGGTTATTTCACTATTCTTATAACCTTAATAGAATATGCATAATTTGTAGTAAAAGAAAAAAGCATATTGCTAAATAGAAAATTTTGGTGTAAAATACAACTAATAATATGTATTAGTTCTTTTAACTTTACATTTTCTTATTATAGTAGCAATGTGAAGGGGGATTTAAACATGGATTTCATCGAAAAAGAGCACTTATATAAATACGATGGATTGTTAATTAACGGTAAAAAAGGCTTTAAGTATGCTGATATCATTATAGGATATGGTGACGAATATTATCATGCTGTATTCCTTAAAGTTCAAAACTTTTTTACTATTACGATGGATGATTATAAGACTATGCCAACAATAGAAATCGCAAGAAAGGTTTTAACTTTGCTTTTGAAATTAGATATGGAAGGGCCGTCTTCTGAAAAACCAGATAAAGATAAAATAAAGAAACTACTAGATAGCTTAAATAACAGCCGAAGGGATTATAAGGTCGGTAACTATATTGTTAGAATTGGCAAAAATTCTGTACCATATAAAAAAGCAGCTTTTTTATTAAATTCTGCTATTCCACTTGTCAACATTAATGCATGTATAACTAATATGGATACAACAATTCAAGCTGTTGTAAGTGAAGAAAACAGAAGCAAAATTAACAAGTATGATAAGTTGTTTTTTATATCAGTAGATGGAAAAACGGTCTTTAGAGAACTTATATGTATAACAGCACGTCCTGATGACAATACAATTTCTCTACATTTAGGTACAGAATTTGGATATTATATAAAACATTCTCAAATGGGTAAATTGAAACTTACAGGAGGCAAGCAATGGGCATTGCAAATAATGGATTATATAATAAACAGTGGTAGAGATGTTCCTATAGAAATGACAAATGACCACAAATCCATAAATGTAAATAAGAAAAGATTTTTCTTTCTTTTTTCAATACGAGGATTTAAAATTCAAAAAGATATTAGATTTGGATTGGTAACATTATCTAACGAAAGTGGAATTGATTCAGATAGAACAAAAGAATTCAATTCACTTCTTTCGGAAGGCAATGATTGTTATGCTCAAATAGCAGTTGTAAATAACTCACTAAGACAGGCTGTGGAAGAAGCTTTAATTATGATTGAAAAGTCCATAATGCTTTTGCATGTAATATTATTGGATGATTCTACGCATGGCTTTTTTGACACCAAAGAGTATTGTAAATCTTGGAATGTCGAAACATTAACCTCTTCTTTTAAGGTTAATGAACATTTTTATATTGAAGATGTAATAAATTCTCAGCAATATGTAATTTTGAATAAACTAAACAGTAACATAGTCCAGCCAGTCCTGATAGACGAACAATTCACTGAACTCCTTAACAAAGATAATGTTTTGGAAAACTTTTTTTATTTAACTCATAATAAAAAAGCAGACGACATGCTGCAAGCTATTATGTGGCTAAATGCATCGAGAAATGCTGCAGATAAGAAGGAAAAAATAATTTCTCTTTACAATAGCGTTGAGTTTTTAGTTAGTGGAGAAAAAGGAAAGACTTTGAGTCAAGAATTGCTATCCGATTATAAAGAAGAATACACTTCTTCAATAAAGGCCATAAAAGAAATTGTTGAGCAAATAGAAAACAAAGAATTGAGAGAACGTATTAACGGTGTTGTTTCATCATCTTTCGAAGGAAATCCAAGTGTGCAAAGCAAGTTAGAAGCATTAATAAAGAGATTGAACATTACATTTGATACATTAGATTGGGAGTTGTTTAATAAGTTAAAAACAAATAGACAGAAATTAATTCACAACAAGAAGAGTACTGTTCCTATTACTAATCAGGAATTAAGTGAACTATTTCATCTATTTTCAAAGATAATAATTTATAAAATCATTGCTATAAGTGAAAGGGGAATACAATGATTGATATTATAAGCTCATCTATTAGATTTGGTAAATCGTTGCGGGAACATGAAGAATTAAAATCTTTATACATTTTTTTCTCTGATATAGTTAATAACAAAAGCAACCCAGATGCGGTCGAATACAGAAATTTGTTATCTAAATATTTTTCTCAATATGGGTTTTATTCCTTTAATATTGTAGATGAAATAATAGAACAGAACCTTAATAGTGAAAATGCAATTGCTAAAGGAATTGTTCTTGGCATAAAATCGTTTCTTTTAAGTAAAGCAAATTACTATGACATTCTTAACCAATCAAAAAAATACGGGGAAATACTTAATACATATATAGCTCAACTTATGAGTCAGATAAATGATTACCCACAAATAGATTTACAAAACGTTTCACTTAAAATAAAACAATGTTCTAATGAACTATCCACAGCTGTATTGCGTAGTGGTGTTTTCAGTTGGCTAAGTAATCCACAGAGAGTGTTATTACTTCAGAAAGAAATGAATTTTGTAAGCGAATATGAAACCAGAACTGCGGAGTTTGGCAACTTGCATCCGTATAATAAAAATGTGGTAAACATAATTAATTCGTACTGTGGAAATAGAAAAAAGATTGCACAAGATATAGAGAATATTAGATTTGTTAAGTATTTAGTGGGAATAGGAATTATACAAGGATTTTTCTTTGAATTGTTTGAAATTCCAACAACTCATATAATAAAATTCAAGGAAATATTTATAAATAAAAGCATACACCCAGTATTTATAAAAACGGATTTAGGCTATCCAAGTAACCATTTGTTTCTATTTACTTATAAATGGAATGAAAAAGTATCTTATTTGTTAACCAAGCGCATGTCGATACATTTTTCACATGAAGAAAATTTTACAACATTATATGGATATTGTTACCCAACAAACGAATTCTCATTGTTGAAAATTGATTAATTTACTCAACTTCTCGCTCTTTCAGATATATGAAAACGGGTAAAATATGTCTCAATACTGTTGTTCCTCTATGGTGTATAAAAATTTAATTAATTTTTTGTATAACTATAGATAATCAGCAGTGCTTCTATAAATATAAAAATTTTGTAATTAGGTTTATTTTAAAGGTAGAGACTCGGAAAACTAATTAAAAACTTTATCTTATTAATCTAATGTTAAGGGGCACTATTTCTATTTAATATTTTTCGTATTTAAAGCAAAGCCGCTTAAATCCATAGTTAATATGGGCTTAGGCGGTTATATTTTCATAATATAAGTTATAGTTTCTTAATTAGTCACAATACAAAAATATTATTAATATGCTTGTAATCCTAAAGGAATCAAGAATACTCTTAGCTATAAATATTTTAGTATAAAACACGAATACTTACTGGCGTCATAAGATATTTTGGTGCATTGAGTCCAAAATCTCTAAGTTGAGCTCATTATGTCACTCCTTTTCTGTCATTGACAATTGTGCTATTAGTAGCACAATTTAGTTATGTAAATAAATTTAATACAATATGTTGACAAAATTTTCATTATATCTTATAATGAAAATGTAAAGAATATAAAAATAAAACACCCAGAAGCTTTAAGGTTTCGCTAAAAACCTTAAAGCTCGTTACCAATCAGATAATAAAAGTATCTGAATGACTTACTGAGTGCCTTATCGTATGCCAAAATTATAGCATACTTTAATACATTATGCAAGACTTTCAGATATGTTATATCTGAAGGTCTTTTGCTTTAAGTGAACCTTTTTAAAGCCTTTGGGTACTCATCTTTACGCTGTTCTTTGGGACGTGCCTTCGATAACATTTCCCATAGAATACGAACTTTGAAAAACAAGTAAAACGAAGTTTTGCTTCATACTAAATCCATATCTTATTTTTATGTAGTGCTGACATTCGAGCGGATGTCTGAACTGGAAACGGAGTGAGCGACTTAAGAAGGTACGCAACGATAACATATTTATAATATGTTTGAGCGACAATACCTGTCTTTAAATAAGGAGTTGATAGCCTTATTCGCTATAACCGCTACATAAGAATTGCAAAGGCAGTAAAAATAACCACTGACTGTTCACGCCCAAGCGAAATTGGATAAAGTAGGGACGTCGTTTTGTTGCAGGATGAACACTATCGTTCAACCAGGTATTAGGATTTAAGTGGATGTATAAATTACATATATACTCGATGCAGGAGGGTGTTGTACCACTCTCTTGTATCGTTATTATACTATGCCAAAAGACTCATATTTCTATGAGTTTTTTGGTTTCGTATAACATTCTGGTGCCGCTGACCGGACTTGAACCGGTACGATATTACTACCGAGGGATTTTAAGTCCCTTGTGTCTGCCGATTCCACCACAGCGGCGTTAAACAGCTTTATTATTATATTACAAAAATAATAAAATGTCAAGATGTTAATCTATGTATTAATTTGTTTTTTGCATTATCAAAGAAAACCGTAAAAATTTACAAAAATATAGGAAATACTATTTCATTTTAGTTTATTATTTGGTATAATATTAAATATGAAAAATAATTAGCTGAATGGTGATTATTATTAATAAAAAATTTTCAACAATAAATAAGGTAGTTTTAGGAATTGAATTTGTATCTTTAATTATTTCTCCAGTAATATTTTTTATTCTCGGTGGATTATATTTACAAGCAAAATATAATTTTTCAGATACATTTATTATATTCTGTGTAATTGCTTCCATTCTATTTATGATCGTAAATATTATTTTATTTATATATAAAATAATTAATATTTATACACCAAGTTCAAAAAAAGGAGAAAATAATGAAAACAAGAGAAACACTTAATAATGAGATTAAAAATCTAATTATAGGTATTTCTATTCTTTGTTTAATATCATTCGCTGTTTCATTGTTTTGGGGCTTAAAACTAAATTATCTTTTGGGAACTATAATTGGTTTGCTTTTCTCTTGCCTTAATATGAGTTATCTTGCTTACACTGTGGTAAAATCTGTTAATATGTCTCGACTTAAATCAAAAAGATACCTTGTTATCAACTATTTTATCAGATATTTAATATTCAGTATTATTTTTGTAATTTCTGTTTACTCTAAATATGTTAGTACTCTCGCTGTTACGCTGCCACTGTTCTTTCCAAGAATTGTGTTAGCTTTCAATTTATATTTTGGAAGAAAGGAGGAAATATAAGTTGAATCAGACTATTGAAGTTCATGGTCCTAAAATATCCTTTCGCATACCTATTTTCGGGGGAATTAATGTTACAGAGACTATAATTATTCAGTGGATAGTTATGCTGATTATTATGGCTGTGATACTATTTCTGACGACAGGAATTAGCAAACGAAAACCAAAAAAACGTCAAATTATTGCGGAATTAGCAGTAAAAACTGTTAATAATCTTGTTTCTTCAAATATGGGCGTTAGGAATATAAGATATGCACCATATATAGCAACTTTGTTTTCATTTATACTTCTTGGGTCCCTGATAAGTTTAACTGGTCTCAGAAGTATGACTGCTGATATTAATGTTACTATGGCATTGGCATTGGTCACATTTGTTATGATTACAATTCATAAATTCAGAGCAAATGGATTCATTGGTTATTTTAAGTCATATACTCAGCCTGTTGCTTTTATTACGCCAATTAATATTATAAGCGAAGTTGCAACACCAATTTCAATGGGTTTCCGTCTGTTTGGTAATATGGCAGGTGGAATGATAATTTCAATGCTGATTTATTATGGCTTAGGTTCAATTACAGCGGCAATAGGAATATCGATTCCTATTTTTACAGTAGGAATTCCAGCAGTACTTTCATTATACTTTGATTTATTTGTTAGTACAATTCAATCATTCGTATTTATTATGCTTACAATGACATTTATTGGTTCAGCAGATGAATAATAATTAATTTGGGAGGTTTACTATGGAAAAAGCAATTATTCTTGCAGGATGTGCGATCGGAGCTGGTCTCTCAATGATCGCTGGTATCGGTCCTGGTATTGGTGAAGGTTATGCAGTAGGTAAAACTATTGAGGCAATAGCAAGACAGCCTGAAGCACAGGGTGACTGTACAAGAACAATGTTTATCGGATGTGCAATCGCAGAATCAACTGGTATTTATGGCTTCGTAGTCGGCTTGTTACTCCTTTTTGTTGCTCCAGGTATATTTATTGGTAAACTTTAATTCTGAATCCTTTCAAGGTTCAGACGAGGAGGGATGGAGAATTTGTTTACAGAATTTTTAAGTATTGAACCCGGAACAATTATTTTTACTTTATTTAATTTACTTATTTTATTTTTGTTTATAAGACATTTTTTGTTTAATAAAATAAATGCAGTTCTTGAAAGCAGACAAAATGAAGTTCAGAAGGCTTTTGATGATGCGGAACAGGCAACAGAAAAAGCAAAACAGCTTGAGGAAGAATATAGTGATAAGATTTTGAAAGCTAAAGAAGAATCTGCTGAAATAGTAAAGAATGCAACTAAAAAGGCTCAGCTTCGCTCTGATGATATTATTAATGAAGCAAAAACTGATGCAGGTAATATTATCTCTAAAGCAAATTCCGATATTGAGCGTGAAAAGAAGCGTGCTATTAATCAGATGAAGGATGAAATATCTGATATGGCATTAGCTATTGCATCAAAAGTTATTGAAAAAGAAATTGATGATAAAGACAATGACAAGCTCATAGAAGAATTTATAACCAACGTGGGTGATTTATAATGGCAGTTTTGCTAGAAAAAACATATGCTGATGCATTATTTCAATTAGCTGTTGAAGATAATTATTTGGATGAGGTATACAGGGAATTAAATCAGATATCCGATATTTTTATCGATAATTACGATTACCTTAAGGTTCTTTGTGTTCCTACCGTAAATGCAAAGGACAAGCTTGAGTCTTTATCAAAAGTTTTTGAAGGAAAAATATCTGTTCTTATTTATAATTTTCTTGGAGTACTTATTGATAAGAATAGAATTTCACTTATTAATAAAATCAATAACGAATTTATTGATATGTATAATGATAAGAATGATATTTTAGAAGTTATTGCTACAACTATAAAACCTTTGAATCCAAATATCAAAGAAAAGCTTATTAAAAAACTTGAATTAATTTCTTCAAAGAAAATTACTTTAGTCGAAAAGATTGATCCTTCAATTCTTGGTGGAATTGTGCTAAGTTATAAGAATACCCAGATTGATGCAAGTGTAAAATCTAGAATAGATAATATGCGGGCTCAGATCGACTCAATAATAGCATAAGGATGGTGTAGAGATGGATTTACGCCCAGATGAAATAACAGGTCTCATCAAGGAACAGATTAAGAACTTTAGTTCAAAAATTGAATTGTCTGATGTGGGAACTGTTGTAACAGTCGGTGATGGTATTTCCAGAGTACATGGACTTGAAAAGTGCATGTCTGGCGAGCTATTACAATTTGAAGGCGATGTATATGGAATGGCGCTGAATCTTGAACAGGACTTTGTTGGTGCTGTTATGCTTGGTTCAGATGTCGAAATTAAAGAGGGTAGTCAGGTAAAAAGAACAGGAAAAATAGTTTCTGTACCAGTTGGTGATGAATTACTCGGAAGAGTAGTAAACTCACTTGGACAGCCAATTGACGGTAAGGGTGCAATTCTTACTAATGATATAAGACCTATTGAAAGTCCTGCTCCTGGTATTATTACAAGAAAATCAGTAAATAGACCTTTGCAGACTGGCATTAAAGCTATTGATGCTATGATTCCGATTGGTCGTGGTCAGCGTGAGCTTATTATTGGTGACCGCCAGACCGGTAAGACTGCAATTGCTCTTGATACTATTATTAATCAGAAGGATAAGAATGTTATCTGTATATATGTTGCTATTGGTCAGAAGAGATCTACTGTAGCAAACGTAGTGGAAACGCTAACAAAGAATGGTGCAATGGCATATACAATTGTTGTGTCAGCAACTGCATCTGAACTTGCACCATTGCAGTATATTGCCCCATATTCAGGATGTGCAATGGGAGAATACTTTATGGCACAGGGTAAGGATGTTTTGTGTATATATGATGATTTATCAAAGCATGCCGTAGCTTATCGTGCACTTTCTTTACTTCTTCACAGACCACCAGGACGTGAAGCGTACCCTGGTGATGTATTCTATTTACATTCACGTTTACTTGAACGTGCAGCAAACCTAAATGAAAATTATGGTGGTGGATCACTAACAGCGCTGCCAATTATTGAAACTCAGGCTGGTGATGTATCTGCATATATTCCAACAAACGTTATTTCAATTACTGACGGTCAGATATTCCTTGAAACTGAATTATTTAATTCAGGAGTAAGACCAGCGGTAAACCCTGGTATTTCAGTATCTCGTGTTGGTGGTTCTGCTCAGATTAAAGCAATGAAGAAGGTTTCGGGCTCATTGAAGCTTCTGTATTCACAGTATCGTGAACTTCAGGCTTTCTCACAGTTTGGTTCTGACCTTGATAAAGACACTAAGGATCGTCTTGCGAAAGGTGAGCGTGTTGTTGAAGTATTGAAGCAGGGCAAGAATACACCAATGACAGTTGAACATCAGGTTATTATTATTTATGCTGTTGTAAACAACTATATTAAAGATATTGCTGTTAAGGATATCGGCGAATTTGAAAGAGATTTATGTGATTATATAGACTCATCATATCCTGATATTATATCTTCAATTAAAGATACTAAAGACCTGACAAAAGATAATGAAGAAGCTCTCAAAGAAGCACTTACAGCTTTTGTGAAAAAGTATTTAGCTGAAAAATAAAGGGGGAGCAATATGGCAACAGCCAATATGAAGGACATTAAGCGCCGTATTAAAAGCGTTGAAAGTACAATGCAAATTACTAAGGCGATGGAACTTGTTGCTTCTTCCAAGTTAAGAAAAGCAAAACAAAGGGCTGAATTATCACAACCTTTTTTTAATGCGTTATATGAAACAATGTGTACTATTGCAGAAGACTCAGTATTCACCTCAACCTTCACAAAGAAAACAGATCATGAAGATGTTCTGCTTGTTATAATTGCTGGTGATAGGGGACTTGCAGGTGGATTCAATTCAAACATTCTGAAATCTGCCTATAATAGAGCCATTGAAATTCAGGAGCATGGAACTGTTAAGGTAATTGCTATAGGTAAAAAAGCTGTAGAATTTTTTGAAAAAAGGAATTTTGAAATAATCGCAAGTTATCAGAATATTTCAGAAGATCTGACAATTTATGCATCGCAGGATATTACTGCAGAGGTAATTAATTGCTACAAAACAGGTTCTGTGAATAAAGTTGAACTTTTCTATACTACTTTTGTTTCTGCGTTAGTTCAGGAGCCACAGTCTATGGCTATTCTGCCAGTTGAACTCAATAATTCTGAGGTGAAAAAGCCAAGCTCAACAATTTATGATCCTTCTCCAGAAGCAGTTTTTGATGGATTGATTCCAAGATATCTCACTGGTATTCTTTTTGGTGCAATAGTTGATTCATTTGCATCAGAACAGGCGGCTCGAAGAACTGCTATGGAATCCGCAAGTGACAATGCGGGGGAAATGATCAATAATCTTTCTCTTGTCTATAACAGAGCAAGACAGACAACGATTACTCAGGAAATTACAGAAATTGTTGCTGGCTCTAATGTCAATAACTAAGAAAGGAATGAAACTGAATGCAGAATAAAAACATTGGTAAGGTTGTTCAGATAATCGGTGCAGTTGTTGATGTCAAATTTTCTAAAGATAACCTACCAAACTTACTTAATGCTATTGAAATAATGAACGGCGACAATAAAATAATTGTCGAAGTCGCGCAGCATATCGGTGATGATGTAGTTCGTTGTATTGCTATGAGTTCTACTGACGGACTTGTTCGTGGTACTGATGCTGTAGATACTGGTAGGTCAATTTCTGTTCCTGTCGGAAAAGAAACACTTGGAAGAATTTTTAATCTCCTTGGTGAACCTGTTGATAACAAACCTGCACCTGAAAATGCAGAAAGATGGGAAATTCACCGTGAGACTCCAAGCTTTGAAGAACAGATCGCAAGTTCAGAAATTCTTGAAACAGGTATAAAGGTAATAGACCTGATTGCCCCTTATCAAAAGGGTGGAAAGATCGGTTTGTTCGGTGGCGCTGGTGTTGGTAAAACTGTTTTAATTCAGGAGCTTATTAATAACGTAGCAAAAGAGCACGGTGGTATTTCAGTATTTGCTGGAGTAGGCGAAAGAACTCGTGAAGGTAATGACCTTTACAACGAAATGACTGAGTCTGGTGTTATAAACAAGACCGCGTTAGTGTATGGGCAGATGAATGAGCCGCCAGGAGCAAGAATGAGAGTTGCTCTTTCTGGCCTTACAATGGCCGAATACTTCAGAGATCAGGAACATCAGGACGTTCTATTGTTTATTGATAATATTTTCCGTTTTACACAGGCTGGTTCAGAAGTTTCAGCTTTGCTTGGCCGTATGCCTTCTGCTGTTGGATATCAGCCTACACTTGCTACAGAAATGGGTGCTTTGCAGGAAAGAATTACTTCAACAAGAAGTGGATCAATTACATCGGTTCAGGCTGTATATGTTCCTGCCGATGACCTGACAGACCCAGCTCCTGCTACAACTTTTGCTCATCTTGACGCAACAACAGTTTTATCAAGAAACATAGCTTCACTTGGTATCTATCCTGCCGTTGATCCACTTGAATCTGACTCACGTATTCTTTCACCTGAAATTGTTGGAAATGAGCATTATCAGGTTGCAAGAAATGTTCAGTCAATTCTTCAAAGATATAAGGAACTTCAGGATATTATTGCTATAATGGGTATGGATGAGCTTTCTGATGAAGATAAGCTGATTGTATCAAGAGCAAGAAAAATTCAAAGATTCTTATCACAGCCCTTTACTGTAGCTGAACAGTTTACAGGAATGCAAGGCAAATATGTTCCTATAAAAGAAACTATACGAGGATTTAAGGAAATTATTGAAGGTAAGCACGATGACCTTCCTGAGTCAGCTTTCTTATTTGTTGGAACAATTGATGAAGCAGTTGATAAAGCAAAAAGTGCTGAGTAAGTATTCTTGAAAGGATCAATAATATGACACCATTCAGGCTGAAAATAGTAGCACCTGATAAAATATTTTTTGATGGTGAAACAGAACAAATTATTGTCAAAACGACAGAAGGTAATGTTGGCATATTAGCTAATCATGCTAAGTATGTTGCAAACCTTATTGCTGGTCCATTAAAAATTAAACAGGAAGATGGCATATTCAGGGTTGCCGCAATTAGTTCTGGAGCAATCAGTGTCGGTGATAATATTGTTACAATTCTTGTTAATACTATAGAATGGGCAGATGAGATTGACATTGAAAGAGCAAAACGAGCTGAAGAAGTTGCGAGAGAAAAAATTAAATCAAGTGAGAGCGAAAAAGAACTTGATGTCGCAACTTTAAAGTTAAAGAGAGCACTTAACAGAATTAATATTGCAAGTAAATAATTTGAAAAATATTAGCTTCTATAAAGCTAATATTTTTTTACATTTTAAATAAAAAAATATATAATATTTTAAAAATTTTTTCGTAAAACTCTGAATTCTATTTATATCAATTGAAATAATGCATATTATATGTTTTTATCAGAAAAGTATGATATAATTAATAAGTATGGGGAAAAAATAATATATTGTACATTTAGGAGAATATATGGATATTTTTAATGTAATTAGTCTTGCAGGTGGACTTGCTCTATTTCTTTTTGGAATGAGTGTTCTTGGTTCTGGACTTGAGAAGCTATCAAGTGGGCGAATGGAAAAGGTTCTTGAAAAACTAACTAATAATATCTTTAAAGGCGTTTTACTTGGAGCACTTGTAACTGGAGCAGTTCAAAGTTCTTCTGCTACAACTGTTATTGTTGTAGGACTTGTTAATGCGGGGATCTTAAAACTTGGCTCTGCTGTTGGTGTAATAATGGGTGCTAATATTGGTACAACTGTTACTGGGCAACTATTAAGACTTGGTGATTTAGAGGGTAATGAGAATGTTGGTTTTCTTCTTAAAATTTTAAAGCCTTCAACACTTGCTCCACTAATTGCTATTGTCGGTATTCTTCTATATATGATAGCAAAACGTAAGCAGATAAAAACTCTAGGTGAAATTCTATTAGGCTTTGGAGTATTGTTTAATGGAATGTTTGCAATGGAGGCTGCGGTAAGCGGATTGAAAGACGTTCCAGCATTTAAAGAAATATTCGCAAGCCTGTCAAATCCTATACTTGGCATTCTTGTCGGAGCAATAGTTACTGCTTTAATTCAGAGTTCATCAGCATCTGTTGGTATATTACAGGCTTTAAGCTCAACAGGAGCAATAACATGTGCTTCTGCCTTTCCAATAATAATGGGACAAAATATTGGTACTTGTGTTACATCTATTATGTCAAGTATCGGTGCTAACAAAAATGCAAAAAGAGCAGCAATGGTTCATTTGTATTTTAATATAATCGGAACAATATTTTTTCTTATTGGTGTTTATGCAATTCAGTATACAATTGGTTTCAGTTTCTGGGACAAGCCTATTAATAAAGGTGGAATTGCTGATTTCCATACTCTTTTCAATGTTATTGTTACATTAGGATTTATTCCTTTCTGGCGTGTACTTGAAAAGCTAGCAACATGGACAATTAAAAATACAAAATCCAAAGATGACGGAGTTTCATTTGATGAATCAAATCCACTTGACGAAAGATTTTTTAAATCTCCTTCACTTGCAATTCAACAAGCATCAAATACAGTTATCCAAATGGGTAAATTCGCTCAACTTAACTTTAGAGAAATGCGTACATTATATGAAAAATATGATTCTAAAACGATTGAAAGAATAAAAAAATATGAGAGTACAATCGACAGACTTGAGGACAAATTAAATAACTATCTGTTGCAGATAAGCGAGCTTGAGCTTACTGATACTGAAGGCAGAAGCGTTACGGCATTATTACATCTCTTGTCAGAGTATGAGAGAATAGGTGACTATACAATTAATATTATGGAAACTTGTGAAGAGATGTATAACAAGCAAGTGAGTTTTTCAAAGAAAGCTATGGATGAGTTTAATATAATTTGCAATGCTGTTGACGAAATTATTGAGCTTTCATTGAAGGCTTCAGAAACAAATGATAAGAATACTATTCTTAAGATTGAGCCACTTGAAGAGGTAATTGACAATCTTGTTGATGAACTTAAATCAAAGCATATCCAAAGATTTAAGAAAGGTAAGTGTGCAATTGATGCCGGTGTATTCTTTCTGGACATTCTCACCAACTTAGAGAGAATATCAGATCACTGTTCAAATATAGGTGTTTATATTATTGTTAAGGAGTCAACAAAAGAAACACTTAACAAGCATGAATATATTGATGCTCTCCATAATGGTTCATCGGAGCAGTTTGAACATTCCACAGCTTTTTATACGCAGAAATATAAATTGAATTAATAATAAAAAACCCTGCAAGATTAATCTCTTGCAGGGTTTTTATATTCTTGATTTGTATATTTCTTTTCCCAATTCCAATACCTATAAAATAAGAATGATATTAAACCACCAATGAACCAGCTAATTGGCAATGCCCAGAAAATCGAGTGATAACCAAGTGAACCTTTAAGTAAATATGCAAATACTATTCTTGCTGTAAAATTTGTCAACGTGGCTGTCATAAATACTTTCATATTGCCCAGACCACGGTGCACACCATTAGTACAAAACATAAATCCAATTAACAAGTAAAAAGGACTTACAATTTTAAAGTAATCATTACCGAATTGAATGACTCTCTTGCTTACGTCAGAATCAACAAAGAAACCGATAAAATATCTTCCGAACAATACAAGAAGTGTAGTACTAATAATTGAGAAAATAGTAATAAGTTTTAATGACGAAGTATAACCTTTTTTAACTCTTTCCACCTTTCTGGCACCAATATTCTGTGCAGTAAATGTAGATAATGCAATAGATACATTAAGCATCGGCATACCAGCGATTGAATCAATCTTTGTTGAAGCTGAATACCCTGCAACAAAATCCTTTCCATATGAATTGACAAGTCCTTGTACTGTCATCATTCCAACTGATACTATTGATTGCTGAATAATTGATGGAATTGCATAGATAATCATATCTTTTGCTATTTTCTTATCAAAGAAATCCGATCTTTTCTGATTTCTCAGGTAAGAAAATTTATATACAAAGTATATAGAAAGCCCTATTGTTGCTAAAGCCTGAGCAATTAAAGTTGCCCATCCCGCTCCATCTGATCCAAGCTTAAATTTAACTACAAATAATAAATCAAGAACAATATTCAATATTGTTGATATCGCTAAAAATTTCAAAGGTGTCTTTGAATCACCTAAAGCATTAAAAATAGCAGTAAGGCAATTATAAATATATATAAAAATACATCCAAAGAAAACAATTCGTAGATAAGAGCATGATGCATCAAAAACATCTTTATCAGTTCGAAGAAGTGTAAGTAATGGTTTGAGCATTGTTAGGCTTATAATCATCATTATTGCACCTAATGTAGTAATCAAAATTACCGCAGTACATATTGCCTTATTGACTCTTTTTGTATCACTGGCACCAAATGCATGTGAAATTACTATTGAGCAGCCAGTACTTGAACCTGTTGCAAATGCTATTGCAAGGAAGAAGACTGGGTATGTTCCGCCAACTGTAGCAAGAGCATCGGATCCTACAAATCTTCCTACAATAATTGAGTCAGCCATATTATATAATTGTTGAAAAACATTTCCTAGAAGCATAGGCAAAGCAAAAAAGAAAAGAACCTTCATCGGTTTGCCTTCTGTTAGATTTCTGGTCATTTTAGTATCCTTTTATTTATTTTATATTATATTATACTATTTTTACTTGTTTTTAGCAATGTAAAGTATATAACAAAAAGCCCCCACATGGGTGGAAGCTTTTTGTCTATAATTGTTTAATATGAATTATTTGCCGTAGTAAGCGTTGAGGTACATTTGTTTCATTTCACTCATTAATGGATATCTTGGGTTTGCACCAGTACACTGATCATCAAATGCCTGCTCAACCATTTCATCAAGCTTTTCAAGGAATTCTTTTTCGTCAATACCATATTCAGAAATTGACCTTTTAATTCCTACTTTTTCTTTAAGCTCCTGAATAGCTGTAAGGAAGTTTTCTAACTTCTCTTCGTTCGTCTTACCCTTAATTCCAATAAAGTCAGCACATTCGCAGTATCTTTCAAGTGTGTGCGGATACTGGTACTGTGAGAATGTTCCCATCTTAACAGGACAATCGTCAGCGTTAAATCTCATAACTTCATTAATAAGGAGTGCGTTCGCAACACCGTGCGGCAAATGGAAGAATGCACCGAGCTTATGAGCCATTGAGTGACATACTCCGAGGAATGCATTAGCAAATGCCATACCTGCCATTGTTGAAGCGTCAGCCATCTTTTCACGAGCCTGAATATCTGTTGAACCATTTTCATAAGCTCTTGGGAGATATGTGAAGATATTCTTTATAGCTTTTAAAGCAAGACCATCTGTATAGTCAGTTGCAAGCATTGAAGCATAAGCTTCAAGTGAGTGAGTCAATGCGTCAATACCAGAAGCTGAAGTAAGTCCCTTTGGCTGGCTCATCATGTTATCTGTATCAATAATAGCCATTTTAGGAAGTAGTTCGTAGTCAGCAAGAGGGTATTTAACACCAGTTTTTTCATCAGTAATAACTGCGAATGGAGTTACTTCTGAACCAGTACCTGATGATGTTGGAATAGCAATAAAGTATGCTTTTTCGCCCATCTTAGGGAATGTGTAAATTCTCTTTCTGATATCCATAAAGCGCATAGCCATATCCATAAAGTCAACTTCAGGATGTTCATACATTACCCACATAATCTTGCCTGCGTCCATTGCTGAACCGCCACCAAGTGCGATAATGCAGTCAGGCTCAAATGCTTCCATAGCTTTTGCACCAGATTTAGCATTGGCAAGCGTTGGGTCAGGCTGAACATCAGAGAATACTGTGTATGATACTCCCATTTCATCGAGCTTATCAGTAATACCTTTAGTATATCCGTTCTTGAAAAGGAATGAGTCTGTTACTATAAATGCTCTTTTCTTACCTAATACATTCTTTATTTCGTCAAGAGCAACTGGCATACAGCCTTTCTTGAGGTAAACCTTTTCTGGAGCACGGAACCAAAGCATATTTTCTCTCCTCTCAGCAACTGTCTTAATATTCAATAAATGTTTAACTCCTACGTTCTCTGAAACAGAGTTGCCGCCCCATGAACCACAACCAAGTGTAAGTGATGGTTCAAGCTTGAAGTTGAACAAATCACCGATACCACCGTGTGAAGAAGGAGTGTTAATTACGATACGGCAAGTTTTCATAGCAGCTGTAAATTTAGAAATCTTTTCTTTTTCTGTTGTTGTATTGATATATAGCGATGAAGTATGTCCGTATCCGCCATCAGCAACAAGCTGTTCAGCTTTTTTAACAGCATCATCAAAGTTTTCTGACTTGTACATTGCGAGAACTGGAGAGAGCTTTTCGTGTGCAAATTCTTCTTCAAGTTCGACAGAAGAAACTTCACCGATAAGAATCTTAGCTTTTTCAGGAACCTCTACACCAGCAAACTGTGCAATCTTATAAGCACTTTGACCAACTATCTTTGCGTTCAAAGAACCATTTATAAGAATTGTCTTTCTTACTTTTTCAGTTTCATCAGCGTTAAGAACATAACATCCTCTTAAAACAAATTCCTTCTTAACTTTATCATATATCTTTTTGTCAATGATAACTGATTGTTCTGAAGCACAGATCATACCATTATCAAATGTTTTTGAGTTGATTACTGAGCTTACCGCAAGAAGAACATCAGCAGTTTCATCAATAATTACTGGTGTGTTTCCGGCACCAACCCCAAGTGCTGGTTTACCTGATGAATATGCTGCCTTAACCATTCCAGGACCACCTGTTGCAAGGATAATATCAGCATTCTTCATTACTTGGTTTGTAAGTTCAAGTGAAGGAACGTCAATCCAACCAATGATACCCTTTGGAGCACCAGCAGCAACAGCAGCTTCGAGAACAATCTTTGCAGCTTCAATTGTACAATTTTTTGCTCTTGGGTGAGGAGAGAATATAATACCGTTTCTTGTTTTAAGAGCAATAAGTGACTTGAATATCGCAGTTGATGTTGGGTTTGTCGTTGGAATAACAGCAGCTATAAGTCCAATTGGTTCAGCAATTTTCTGGATACCATAAGCTTTATCTTCTTCAATAATTCCACAGGTTTTTGTGTTCTTGTAAGCATTATAGATGTATTCAGAAGCGTAATGATTTTTAATTACCTTATCTTCTACAACACCCATACCAGTTTCTTCAACAGCCATTTTTGCTAATGGAATTCTCTGCTTGTTAGCAGCGATTGAAGCAGCAAAGAAAATTTTATCAACTTGTTCCTGTGTGTAAGTTGCAAATATTTTCTGTGCTTCCTTAATTTCATTCATCTTTGTAATCAAAGCATCAATATTGTCAACAAGTCCTGTGCTGCTGACATTATTCTCAACATTTTTAGTCATATTTATATCCCCCTGTTAAATTTCTATTTGTAGTATTTGTTTGTTTATCGCTATTATCATTATATACGATTGTTAAATAAATGTCAATCTTTTAAAAGTACAATGTTTTTCTATTTTTCCATCTCATTTGTGTTAATATTACACAAATGATTAACTGAATATTTTACATAATGGATAAATGTTATTATATGGTGTTTTAGATTAATAAATAATTCTTTAACTACATATTATATTATCATCTTAATTTATAAAAATATATTTAGCTTTTTTTACTAAAAACTATAGACAAAATTGTATAATAGTAGTATAATTTAAACATAAATTAAAACCACGGCAGGAGGAATAAATTATGAGTAACAAAAAATTAATTGCACATGGTGATTCTGTTGATGTCTATAGAGACGGCGATTATGTAATTAAGGTATTTAATGAAGATCAGCCAAAAACTGCAGCATTATATGAAGCTTTGACTCATTCAAGAGTTGAAACAACTGGACTTCCTATTCCGGTAATTCATGAAGTTTCAAAGATTGATGGTAAATGGGCAATCACGATGGATCATATTGATGGTAAAACACTTCACGATTTAATGGTAGAAAATCCTGATAAGATGGACGAATATATAAATCTTATGGTTGATATCCAGTTAAGAATTCATTCAATGCATATGCCTTTGCTCAGTAAGTTAAAAGACAAAATGGCAAGAATGATTAAGAGTCTTGACAGCATAGATGCAGTTGAAAAGTATGATTTGTTGACAAGACTTGAAAGCATGCCAAAACATATTAAGCTTTGCCACAGTAATTTCACACCAAAGAATATAATTATTAATGATAATGGCTATTATATTGTTGACTGGGTAGCAGCAAGACAGGGTAATGCCAGTGCTGACGTTGGTAAGACATATCTCATGTTGTGCCTTGACTTCCCGGAAGTAGCAGAAAAATATCTTGACGTTTTCTGCCAGAAGAGTGGAACAAAAAAGAAATATGTTCAGGATTGGTTACCAATAGTTGCAGCAGCTCAATTAACACTGAATAATCCAGCTGAAAAAGACTTGCTTATGAAATGGATAGACGTTGTTGATTACGAATAGAATATAATAAAAGCTCCATAAGATAATTTTATGGAGCTTTTATTTTATATATCAAGATTATTTACACGATAGGTTAGAGTTAGTAAGCTGTCGCCTAAATGGACGTTTTCAACAACAACATCTTCATAGTCAATTCTCAAATCGTAATGACTGAAATTCCAGAAAGCGTGAACACCAAGGTTTACAAGTTCATCTGCAACACTTTGTGAAGCCGATTTTGGAATACATAGAATTGCTATGTCAGGATGTTTTTCTTGGCAGAAACTCTTAATATCTGAAATGTCGCTTATAGTTATATCAGAAACAGTTTTTCCAATTAAATCGGCGCTTGTATCAAAAATACCAATCAATTTGCATCCTCTTGTTGAAAAGTTAATATGTGTGGCAATAGCTTTACCAAGGTTGCCAGCACCAATCAAGATAGTTTTAAAGCTTTTATCAATACCAAGAATTTTCCCTATTTCATTGTGGAGATCCTCAACATTATATCCATAGCCTTGCTGACCAAAACCGCCAAAACAGTTGAGGTCCTGTCTTATCTGTGAAGCTGTAATATTCATTTTCTCAGAAAGCTCTCGCGATGATATACGCACAATATTTTGAGTAAGTAATTCACCAAGAAATCTGTAATAACGAGGTAATCTCTTAATTACAGACGTCGATATTGAGCTATGTTTTGACATATGTCTTCCTCCCACAAATAATGTTAATTACAAAAGCTTAGCTAATCTTTCATTGATAGCTAAAAGGAATTCTTCAGTTGAGGCATTTGTTTTATTTTCAATTGTTGAAAGAGAAGCAAGGTCACCAGTCATAACGCCTTCTTCAATTGTATTGATTGTTGCTTGTTCAAGTTTGTCAGCGAATTCCATAAGGTCAGCATTATTATCCAGTTCACCACGTTTTTTCAACGCACCTGTCCATGCAAAGAGTGTAGCAACAGAGTTTGTTGACGTTCTTTCGCCCTTTAAGTGCTTGTAATAGTGGCGTGTAACAGTTCCGTGAGCAGCTTCATACTCATAAAGTCCGTCAGGGGATACGAGCACTGATTTCATCATACCAAGGCTTCCAAATGCAGTAGCAACCATGTCTGACATAACATCACCGTCATAGTTTTTACAAGCCCATATATATCCACCTTCTGAACGGATTACACGAGCAACAGCATCATCAATAAGTGTATAGAAGTATTCAATTCCAGCAGCATCAAATTTATCTTTATATTCCTTATCGAAGATTTCCTGGAATATATCCTTGAATCTATGGTCATATTTTTTTGAAATTGTATCCTTTGAGGCAAACCATATATCCTGTTTTACATCAAGAGCGTAGTTAAAGCAAGCCTTCGCAAAACTTGCAATACTTTTATCTGTATTGTGAACACCCTGAATAATACCGTCAGTATCTTTAAAGTTATGGATAAGCTCACGTGTTTCATTTCCGTCTTTATCAGTAACAATAAGCTCTGCTTTTGAACCTTCAGTAACTCTCATTTCAGTATTCTTATAGATATCACCATAAGCGTGACGTGCGATTGTTATTGGTTTTTTCCATGTTGGAATAAATGGATTTATACCTTTTACAACGATTGGAGCTCTGAAAACTGTACCATCAAGGATGGCACGGATTGTACCGTTTGGAGATTTCCACATTTCAGTCAAATTATACTCTTCAACTCTTTGAGCATTTGGCGTAATGGTTGCGCATTTTACAGCAACACCATATTTCTTTGTTGCTTCTGCTGAATCAATAGTAACCTGATCTTTTGTTTTTTCTCTGTTCTCAAGACCAAGGTCATAATATTCAGTATTCAACTCAACATAAGGTGTCAAAAGAATATCCTTAATCATCTTCCAGATGATACGTGTCATTTCATCTCCATCCATCTCTACAAGTGGGGTGGACATTTTGATTTTATCTGCCATATAAACCTCCTGAATTAAATTATATAATGCTTAATTACACCTATTAAAACCAAGTGAAGAGGGTAGTAAGCATAAAATATCCATTTATTGAATTTTCCGACTTTGCCTCTATTACCGTTATAAAGATACAATAGTGGAAGTGCAAGTAAAACGCCAAACTGATATAGTTCCCTGAGTGGTGATAAATCATAATAAACATTAGAAAATGTAGCGCCGGCTACCATAAAAATCGAAATAATTGTGAATGCTTTGCATTGTGAAGAAAAATTATTATGATTGATAGCAAATGTAAGGCAATATAAAATTCCAAATATCGGCCAGTCTCCAAATAAAGAAATAAGGCATAATGCAATAATAATAGCATACTTAAATACTGAATCAAAATTTGCATTCCATACAATAATAGCAATTAGCCCAAGCAGTAAGGTGTAGATTACACCAAAGTTATTATACTTTGAAATATCAAAACCGTAGCTACAAAAACTATACGCAAATGCAGAAATAACAGCAAAAATACTAAGTCTTGCGATATATTTCTTTATGTTACTTGTCTTATAATATCCTTCAGCAATAAAGAAACTCATAATAGGTAATGTTAAACGACCAATTATATGCATACATTGACCCAAAGGAGTCATTTTATCGACAAAATTTCAGGCAATATGGTCTATTGTCATTGCAACTATTGCAATATACTTGAGTATGTTTGCTGATAAATACTTTTTGTTATCGGTCATAAATTATCACTCAGTTTATGATTTTATTTTATCTGTTCTTTAGTGTAATTGAGAAGACCACCAGCAAGAATAATATCCTTCGCACGACCAGATAATTCGCACTTAACAATTATTGACTTACCATTTGTCTTATTTAGAAGTGTAACTTCTGTCTTTCCATCTTCAATTTGCTTTCTTATATCAGTTAATACAAGTTCATCACCAAGTGAAATGAGTTCATAGTCAGCCTCATTAGCAAAAGTCAACGGAAGAATTCCAGCATTTATAAGGTTTGCTCTGTGAATTCTTGCGAATGATTTAACAAGAACAGCTTTTACACCAAGATATAGTGGAGCAAGTGCTGCGTGTTCTCTTGATGAGCCCTGTCCGTAGTTTGCGCCACCAACAATAATGCTCTTTCCAAACTCTTTTGCACGAGCAGGGAAGTTCTCATCACAAACTGTAAAGCAGTGATTTGAAATTGCAGGAATGTTTGAACGAAGTGGAAGAATTTTTGCACCAGCAGGCATAATATGGTCTGTTGTTATATTATCTTCAACCTTCAATGAGCATTTTGCATCAATGCTGTCATCAAGTGGAGTAGTAACAGGGAAAGGCTTTATATTTGGTCCTCTGAGGATTTCTACCTTATCCATCTCAGATTCAGATGCAGGAAGTTCAATCATATTATCATTAATTGTGAATACTTCAGGGATTTTAAATTCAGGCATATCACCAAGTGTTCTTGGATCAGTTAATACACCTGTAAGAGCAGACGCTGCAGCCATTTCAGGTGATACGAGATAAATCTGTCCATCCTTAGTACCTGAACGTCCTTCAAAGTTTCTGTTAAAAGTTCTTAGCGAGATACCCTTTGAATTTGGGGATTGTCCCATACCAATACAAGGCCCGCAAGCACATTCAAGAATTCTTGCACCTGCAGAAATAAGAACAGATAAAGCACCATTTTCAGCAAGCATATTAAAAACCTGCTTTGATCCAGGAGCAATTGATAATGAAACGTCTGGATGAACTGTTTTACCTTTAAGAATATGAGCAACCTTTAATAAATCTACCAATGAAGAATTTGTGCATGAACCGATACATACTTGATCAACTTTAATGTTACCGATTTCAGCAACAGATTTTACATTGTCAGGCATATGTGGGCAAGCAGCCATAGGAACAATCTTACTTAAATTAATATTAATTTCTTCATCGTAAAGCGCATCTTCATCAGCTGACAGAGCTGTCCAAACATCTTCACGATTCTGAGCTTTTAAGAATTCCTTAGTGATTTCATCAGAAGGGAAGATAGATGATGTAGCACCAAGCTCAGCGCCCATATTAGTGATTGTTGCTCTTTCAGGAACAGAAAGTGTTTTTACACCTTCGCCACAGTATTCAATGACTTTTCCTACGCCACCCTTAACAGACATAATCCTTAATACATCAAGAATAACGTCTTTTGCGGCAACCCAAGGCTGAAGCTTGCCTGTAAGATTAATTTTAACTATTTTAGGGCAAGTAATATAATAAGCTCCGCCACCCATAGCAACAGCAACATCAAGTCCGCCTGCACCAATTGCAAGCATACCAATTCCACCACCAGTTGGTGTATGGCTGTCTGAACCTATAAGAGTTTTTCCTGGAATACCAAATCTCTCAAGATGAACTTGATGACAGATACCATTACCAGGTCTTGAAAAGTAAATACCATGTTTTTTTGCTACTGAGCCAATGAAACGGTGATCATCAGCATTTTCAAAACCACTCTGAAGTGTGTTATGGTCAATGTATGCAACAGATCTTTCTGTCTTTACGCGTGGTACACCCATAGCTTCAAATTCAAGATAAGCCATTGTACCAGTTGCATCCTGAGTAAGAGTCTGATCAATTCTTATTCCAATTTCCGTACCTTTTATCATTTCGCCATCAACGAGATGATTTTTAATAATTTTTTCGGTAAGTGTTAATCCCATATATATAGTCCTCTCAACAGTTTAATATAATTATTATTTTATAACATTTATATATAGTTTGTCAAGAATTTCACTAACTTTTAAATATCTACCATTTACATTTTTTGGAATATTACATAATTGTAATTGACATTGATTATATAAATGGTATAATTAAATAGTGTAAATTTTTATCAATGTATAGTGTGCAAATGTATATTTTAATTATTTTATTTTACAATAATAAAAAAATATTATTGGAGTATAAGATGATTAAAGATAACGAATTGAAAAATAACGAAAACGATGATCAGGACAAAAATAACACTAATAATGATAAAAAAGATATTGAGGAATCTCAGATTGAGCAGATTGAGAAATTTGGTCAGGTTGAGCCTAAAAATGCCAAGCATCTTATCCATTGTTTTAGTGTAATTGGTCAGATTGAAGGGCATTATATTCTTCCACCACAGAACAAAACAACAAAATATGAGCATATTATTCCTGCTCTTGTTGCTATTGAACAGGATAGAACTATTGAAGGGCTTGTAATAATTCTTAATACTGTCGGTGGTGATGTTGAAGCTGGGCTTGCTATTGCAGAGCTTATTGCTGGAATGAAAACTCCTACTGTTTCAATTGTTGTTGGTGGTGGCCATTCAATTGGAGTTCCTCTTGCAGTCTGTGCTAAGAAATCATTTATCGTTCCTTCAGCAACTATGACTATTCACCCTGTCCGTATGAATGGCACTGTGTTAGGAGTTCCGCAGACATTATCCTATTTTGATAAAATGCAGGAAAGAATTGTTCGCTTTGTGTCAACCAACAGTAATATTTCCGCTGACCGCTTCAGACAATTAATGATGAAGACAGGCGAGCTTGTAATGGATGTCGGATCTGTACTTGACGGTGATCAGGCTGTTGAAGAAGGCTTGATTGATGAGCTTGGCGGACTTAGTGATGCTATTGAATGTCTTTATAAGATGATTGAAGAATCACCAAAGCAATATGAAGAGGTAGAATAATGATTTTACACACTATAATTGATATAAATGATATTTTTGCAAATGAACAGAATACTTTATCCACCCAATATGATAATATTTTGGGTGGTCAGGTTGAATTCAGGGAATATAATGGTCAAAAACAAGTCGTAAGACTTCATTCAACTGATCCATATCTTTACCTGAAAAATGAATATATGCCATATTCAAATTTGAAATAAAGAAAGTTGGAGATTAATGGACATAATTGAAATACTCAAAGCAGTTGTTTTTGGTATAGTACAGGGAATTACTGAGTGGTTACCGATAAGTAGCACAGGGCATATGATTCTGCTTGAAAAAATTATGCCGATGAATGTTTCGGAAGATTTTATGAATATGTTCAGAGTTGTGATACAGTTTGGTTCAATTCTGGCAGTCGTAGTTTTCTTCTGGAAAAAGTTATGGCCGTTCGGATATGCAAATAGACCGAAAACGGATAACAATAAAAAAACAAAACTCTTTGTACAGTCAAGAAAAAATAAAGACATAATGTATATGAACAACATTGTTATTAAGAAAAATATCTTTGTGATGTGGTTCAAGGTACTTGTTGCTTGTGTTCCTGCCGGAATTATAGGAATACTATTTGATGAGAAAATTGATAAAGTATTCTATAATTATAAAGTAGTTTCCATAATGCTTATCTTATTCGGTATCTTATTTATAGCTGTGGAGTACTTCAACGAGAATAAAAAAGCAAGAATTAATACAATAGCAGAAATTACATATACGACAGCATTGTTAATCGGTATATTCCAACTTATAGCCGCAGTTTTCCCTGGAACATCACGTTCTGGTGCAACAATTGTCGGTGCTTTATTAATTGGTGTTTCAAGAACAGTTGCAGCAGAATTTACATTCTTCCTTGCTGTTCCTGTTATGCTCGGAGCAAGTATTTTAAAAATTATTAAATTTGGATTTGATTTTTCAACATTTGAATTATCTATTCTTCTAACAGCAATGATTACAGCATTTATTGTTTCAGTATTCGTTATCAAATTCCTTATGAATTATATTAAAAAGCACGATTTCAAGGCTTTTGGTTGGTATCGAATCATACTTGGTGTAATTGTAATATTGTATTTTATCTTAAGATAAATTTTTTTATTTACATTAACAGAATAGTATGAGGACATAAAAATGATTAAAAAAACTGATATATCGCAAGTTGGTAAGAACTATTTTAATAATAAAATAGAAATGGCTTGTTCTTATTATAATTTGTTTATTGGTATCATTTTGCTCTTACCATTGGCAGTCAGCCAATTATGTTTTGATGCTTTTATAAACTTTATTGTCTGTTTACCATTCTTTTTATTGTTCTTTTTAGCTTCATATTCAGGTATAAAAGAACTTGCAATAATAGTAGGTTATTACTTACTTGTATTATTTGTATACAGATTTGATTTCTCATTATTTGGTATATTAATAATAATATATAAAATTCTTCTTATTATAGGAATTGTTTTTAATTCGCTTTCAGTGTATTTAGAAAGTAAATGTAAAGACGGTAATAATAATATTGTAGATAATGATCAACTTCAACAAAATAGGAACGGAAAAAAATTCAGGGATTTATAAATAGATCATTTTAGGAGGACGTAAAATGGCTGCGGCAAAAAAGAAAACTGCAACTAAAAAGAAGACTAAGCAGAGTTCTAAAAAATTTAATAATCAATTCTGGTCTGTTATTATATTTTCTTTTGGCGTTCTTGTTGCTATGCTGACTTTTGTTCAGGGAAGTGCATTATGGAATACTATACATAATGGCTTTCTTGGTATGTTCGGTGTATCAGTTTTTCTTGTTGCACCAATAATGATATATGCTGCAATTATGATGGCACTTGATAAGTCCCCTAATGCTGTTACAGCAAAGCTTATTCAGGGATTTATACTCATACTACTTTTCAGTGCAATTGTTCAGGTGATTTTTGTTGGAAAAGTTGAAGGAACTGAATTTATAAATAAGCTTAAAAACCTTTATAATAATGGTACAAACCTAAAAGGCGGCGGGCTTTTTAGTGCTGTTCTTGGCTGGCCTTTGCTTGCTTTGTTTAACAGAGTAGGGGCGTCAATAATAATTATAATTCTTACTTTTACTTTTATAATGCTCCTTACAAATATATCATTGATAAGTATGTTTAAATTCCTTGTTGCGCCATTTACAAAGAGCTATAAAGTAATAAAAACTGCAAGTGAAGAAAAAGCAGCTAATCTTGAGGATAAGAAGAATCTAAAAGTAGATATTGCAAAATATCTTGATACAGATAAGCCAGATAAAGTTAAGGCTGATACTTCACCAATAGAGAACGAACAGGATATCCTCCCGATACACCCTGTAAAAGCACCAAAAATAACAAAGGAAAAGTTAAAAGAAACAGCAAAGAAAACTGATAATCCTGAACTCCAGCAGATTATTCAGAAGGCTGTATCTATAGATTCTCCTCAATCAGACAAAAATAATATTTATGTTGAGAATGACGGACAAACCTGTCTTTATCAAAAAGATAATTCGATTAATATGTATAAATGCCCGCCGTTTACATTGCTTAATCCACCTGTTGCAAGTAATGTTAACAGCAATACCCAGTCTGAATTAAAGCAGAATTCTGAATTACTTATAAATACTTTAAAAAGCTTTGGCGTTCAGACAAGAATTGTTGATATTAATCGTGGACCAAGTGTAACACGATATGAACTTCAACCTGCTGCAGGTGTAAAGGTAAGTCGCATTACAAACTTAACAGACGATATAAAGATGAGCCTCGCGGCAAAAAGTATTAGAATTGAAGCACCTATACCAGGTAAAGCTGCTGTTGGAATAGAAGTTCCTAACAATGAAGTTGATATTATAACAATGCGTGAAATGCTCGAAACAAAAGAGTTTACAGAAGCAAAAAGTAATATTGCTTTTGCACTTGGAAAAGACATTACAGGTGAAGTAATTTTTGCAGATATCGCAAAAATGCCTCACGTTCTTATTGCTGGTGCAACAGGCTCAGGTAAATCGGTATGTATAAATTCACTTATCATAAGCTTGCTTTATAAATCATCACCAGATGATGTAAGGCTCTTGATGATAGATCCAAAAATGGTTGAACTTGAAGTTTATAATGGAATACCACATCTACTTATACCTGTTGTTACTGACTCAAGAAAAGCCGCTGGCGCTTTGTCGTGGGCTGTTACCGAAATGCAGAAGAGATATAAGCTTTTTTCTGATTATAATGTAAGGAACCTTACTGGTTATAATGAAATGGCAAAGAATACTGAAGGTATTGACCCATTACCACAGATTGTTATTATTATTGATGAGCTTGCAGATTTAATGATGGTTGCCGCAAAAGAAGTTGAAGAGGCTATTTGTCGTATCGCACAGCTTGCGCGTGCCGCTGGAATGCATCTCGTAATAGCAACACAGCGTCCTTCTGTTGATATAATCACTGGCGTAATTAAAGCTAATATCCCGACAAGAATCGCTTTTGCTGTTTCTTCACAGGTCGATTCAAGAACAATACTTGATGGAGCAGGTGCTGAAAAACTTCTTGGTCGTGGTGATATGCTTTATTCAGCTTATGGAGCACCAAAGCCAACACGTATACAGGGTTGCTTTGTTTCAGACAAAGAAGTTGAAAGCGTTGTAGCATTTATTAAAAATGAATTCAAGCCTGAATATGATGAAACAATTGTAGAGGAAATTGAAAAGAATGCCCCAGTTCAAAAAGGTGAGTCAACTGGTGGTGGTTCAATAGATAGTTCAGATGAAATGATTGAAAAAGCAATTGAGGTAATAGTAGATGCTGGACAGGCCTCAACCTCGTACTTACAAAGACGATTAAAGCTTGGATATGCAAGAGCTGCAAGAATAATGGATGAGCTTGAGCAGATGGGAATTATCGGTCCACCTGATGGTGCAAAACCACGAGCAGTACTTATGACTAAAGACCAATGGTATGAATCTCAGATGTCAAAAGAATAATTAATGGAGAATTAAATGAATATATTTTTACCCATATCAAGAAAAGATATGGATGATGCAGGAATAAAGCAGCTTGATTTCGTGTATATAACAGGTGATGCTTATGTTGATCACCCAAGTTTTGGCGTTGCTATAATATCAAGAGTGCTTGAAGCTAATGGTTTTACTGTTGGAATAATATCGCAACCTGACTGGCATAATTTAAAGGACTTTGAAAAGCTTGGTGTACCAAAGCTTGCATATCTTGTTACTGCTGGCAATATTGACTCAATGGTTGCTCATTATACAGTTGCAAAGAAAAGAAGAACAAATGACGCTTATACACCAGGAAATCAAGGTGGAAAACGCCCAGACAGAGCAGTAACAGTTTATTGTAATTGCCTAAAAAAGCTTCATCCTGAAATTCCTGTGCTTACTGGTGGACTTGAAGCCTCACTTAGACGTTTTGCACACTATGATTACTGGGAAGATAAAGTTCTTCCGTCAATACTTGTTGACTCTAAAGCTGATATATTGATGTTTGGTATGGGTGAACATTCAATTGTAGAAATTGCCACTCGATTGAAAAATGGCGAAGATATAAAGACAATTATTGATGTAAGAGGAACGGCTTACTTAACTGAACCTGTCAATACTCCTTATGGAGCTGTTGAATGTCCTTCATATAAGCAGGTGTGTGAAAGTAAGGAACTTTATGCAAAGGCTTGCAGACAGCAATATGACCAACAGGATGAAGTTTACGGAAAAACAATAATACAACGTCATAATGATAAAATGCTTGTTCAGAATCCACCAGCAAAAAGCCTCACGCAGGAAGAAATGGACATTGTATATGGACTGCCATATACAAGAACTTATCATCCTATGTATGAGAAAATTGGCGGAGTTCCTGCTATTGAAGAAGTTGAGTTTTCAATAATTCATAACCGTGGTTGTTTTGGATATTGTAACTTCTGTTCTATTGCTCTTCATCAGGGAAGACGTGTTACAACAAGAAGTGAAGCTTCCATTTTGAAAGAAGCTGAAGAAATGACTCATAATGAGAATTTTAAAGGATATATCCACGACGTTGGTGGTCCTACCGCAAACTTCAGACAACCATCTTGTAAAAAACAGATTGAACTTGGTATGTGTAAGGGCAAAAAATGTCTTGCACCTGAGCCTTGCAAGGCACTTGTTGTTGACCATTCAGAATACCTTAGTATATTAAGAAAATTAAGACGAATTAAAGGGATAAAAAAAGTATTCATTCGCTCAGGAATAAGATACGATTATCTAAACGAGGATAAAAATGATGAATTTATGCGAGAGCTTATTGAATATCATGTAAGTGGACAACTTAAGGTAGCACCAGAGCATTGCAGTACTGCTGTTCTTGACAAGATGGGAAAACCACATATCGAAGCATACAAGAAGTTTTCTGATAAATTCTATGCTACAACAAAACAGATTGGAAAAGAACAGTATTTAGTTCCATATCTAATGTCTTCTCATCCAGGAAGCACAATGAAGGAAGCAGTTGAGGTAGCAGTTTTTCTTAAGCAAAATAATATTCGTCCTGAACAGGTTCAGGATTTCTACCCAACACCTGGTACAATATCAACCTGTATGTATTATACAGGACTTGATCCATATACTATGGAGCCTGTTTATGTTGCGAAAAATCCTCAAGATAAGGCTTTACAACGTGCATTGTTACAGTATTTTATCCCTCAGAATCAAAAGAAGGTTATTGAGGCTCTAATAAAAGCCAACAGAACTGATTTGATAGGAAATGACAACAAGTGTCTTGTTGCACCGGACAAGGAATATGCATTGAAGCAACGACAGAAGCAACAGGGACAGAAGGATAGAAGTTCAAAATGGAAGACAGACAAAAAGCCAAGAGGATCAAAAAGGAAGTAAAATTATCTTCAATAGCATTAATATTTTTTGCGATATTAATTTTCTTGCTTTGCATTTTATATGTAGTTAATAAAAATGTTTTTAACAGAATGTTCTGTGCTACTGGACTCAAAATGAAATATGAAGTAACATCAGATTTCTCTATACATTTTATTGATGTTGGGCAAGGTGATTGCTCATTAATAAAATGTGGTGACAAAAATATTCTTATAGATACAGGAGATTTAGTATATAGTAGAAAAGTCATTAAGTATCTTAAGTCACAGAATGTCAGAAAGATTGATTATTTGATAATTTCTCATCCTCACACTGATCACATTGGTGGACTTGATAAAATTGCACAGGAAATTCATATAGATACAGTTTGTATGCTAAATATTGATAATAATAAAGTACCTAAGGACGTTGATTACATCAATATAAATAAAGTAATTTTAAATAATAACTTTAACATAAGAAATCCTGTTTCAGAAGAGAAACTTAAGGTAAATGATGTTGAACTGACATTCTATGTACCATCTTATGATTCAGAAAACTTAAATAATTCTTCTATAGTTACTATGATAACTTATAAAGATAAAAAGTTTTTATTTACTGGGGATATTGAAAAAGCATCTGAGAAAGAATTTATATCAAAAAAATATGACCTTAAAGCAGATGTGCTCAAAGTAGCACATCATGGAAGTAATTCTTCCTCAACTGATGAGTTTTTAAAAGCTGTTAATCCCGAATATTGCGTTATTTCCTGTGGGAATGATAATAGCTTTACTCATCCATCTGATAGTACTATAAAAAGGTTAAGTGTGTATTCAAAAGATATTTTTAGAACTGATTTGTTGTCTGATATAGTATTTGAGTCAGATAATTCTTGCTTAAAATATAAATTTGGAAAAGAGTGATATAATGCTGACTATTGATAGATTTGAAGGAGAATTTGCAGTATGCATTTATGACAATGGAGCAACGATTAATATAAAAAAGCATTTAATTCCTTCTGGTGCAAAAGAGGGAGATATTATTGAAATATCTAATAATTGTTATATAATTAATAAAGAAAAAACTAAAAGCAAATTTGATGAAATAAAAAAACTTCAGGACGGCTTGTGTGAATAATATATTGGAGTGATGAAAAATGCATATTGATCTTTTTAAAAAAATTAATGAAATAATTCCAGAGTTATCAAAAGGGCACAAATTAATTGCCAACTATATTCTTCAACATTATAATAAGGCAGCTTATATGACCGCATCAAAGCTTGGTACAACGGTTGGTGTAAGTGAATCAACTGTTGTACGTTTCGCTACTGAAATTGGATTTGATGGCTATCCAAGCCTCCAAAAAGCAATGCAGGAACTATTAAAGAACAAACTTACTGCTGTTCAAAGAATTGAGGTTACAAGTGACCAGCTTGGTAATGAAGATGTTCTTGAAAAAGTATTAAATTTTGATATTGAAAGAATAAGAAAGACTCTTGAACAGACTTCAAGAGAAGATTTTAATGAAGCAACAAAGATTATTGCAAATGCGAGAACCATATACATTATAGGTTCACGTAGTGCATCAGCTCTTGCACGTTTTTTATCTTATTATTTTAATCTTATTTTTCCAAGTGTAAAGCTTGTTCACACTACAAGCCGTAGTGAAATGTTCGAACAGATTATGAGAATTGATGAAAATGACGTAATGATAGGTATAAGCTTCCCGCGGTATTCAAAACAGACAGTTCTTGCTTTTAAATATGCTTCTTCGAATAATGCAAAAGTAATTGCAATAACCGACAGTAAGTCATCACCACTTGCACAATATGCTGATAATGTACTTATTGCACAAAGCGATATGGTATCGTTTGTAGATTCACTAGTCGCACCATTGAGCCTAATAAATGCGCTTATTGTTGCACTAAGCATAAGAAATACTGATAGTGTGTCAAAGACATTTGAAAAGCTTGAAGGTATATGGGAAGAATATCAGGTATATGAAAAAATTGAGGAGAAAGATAATTAATGCACTATAATACAATTATTGTCGGCGCTGGTGCTTCTGGTCTTTTTGCTTCAATAATCGCTGCAAGAAACAGTAAATCTGTTCTTCTATTGGAGCATTCAAATAAAGTAGGAAAGAAGCTTCTTATTACTGGCAAAGGCAGATGTAATGTTACTAATAATTCCGATAATAACGAAATATTAAAGAATATTCCAGTTAATTCACGATTTATGTTTAGTGCGTTAAGTAATTTTTCTTCATATGACACAATGAATTTTTTTGAAAAATTAGGTGTGAAGTTAAAAACAGAAAGAGGAAACAGAGTTTTCCCTGATAGTGATTCAGCTGCAGAAATTGTAGATGCACTTGAAAATGAAACTAAAAAACTTAAAGTTCATATTAATTTTTGCGAAGTTAATGAACTTATCATTGAAGATAATTCTATAAAGGGCGTTAAAACAAATAATGGTGACTTTTTTTCAGATTCTGTCATTATTGCAACCGGTGGTAAATCATATCCTGGTACTGGCTCAACTGGTGATGGATATAAATTTGCAAAACAGGCTGGGCATACTGTTACTAAGATAAATCCTTCTTTAGTGCCGATTGTCACGAAAGAAAAATATTGTTCTGAAATGATGGGACTTTCCCTCAAAAATGTAACACTTACATTAAAGGATAAAAATGAGAAAAAGCCAATATACTCTGAACTTGGAGAAATGCTTTTTACTCATTTCGGTGTTTCCGGTCCACTTGTATTGAGTGCAAGCTCACATATAAGAAAAATGGAAGAAGACAGATATACATTTGAGATTGACTTAAAACCAGGACTTTCAGAACAACAGCTTGATTCAAGATTACAACGTGATTTTCAGTCATTTCCGAATAAAGATTTCTCTAATATATTAGTAAAGCTTTTACCAGCAAAAATGATACCTGTTATTATTAGCTTATCAGATATAAAACCAGATACAAAGGTAAATCAGATTACAAAACAACAAAGATTAGACTTTGGAAGACTTGTAAAGTGTTTTCCTTTGACAGTAAAATCTTTCAGACCTGTTGAAGAAGCTATAATAACAAGCGGCGGTGTTGACGTAAAAGAAATTACCCCGAAGACTATGGAATCGAAAATAGTAAGCGGTTTATACTTTATTGGTGAAGTTCTTGATGTTGACGCTTATACAGGTGGGTTTAATCTTCAAATTGCATTTTCAACAGCATATGCTGCTGCGACAAATATTTAGGAGGATACAATGGGTATTAATATAGCATTAGACGGACCATCAGGTGCAGGAAAAAGCACGATAGCAAAAGCTGTTGCTAAAATGTTAGGATATATTTATATTGATACTGGTGCTTTATACAGATCAATAGCACTTTATACATTAAACAGTGATAAAGATATAAATTCAAATGAGGATGTAATTTCATTATTATCTAATATAAATATAGAATTAAAGCATATTGACGGGGCACAGCACATCTTATTAAATAATGAAGATGTTTCTGATAAAATAAGAACACCTGAAGTATCAATGGGTGCATCAAAGGTCTCTGCTATTCCTGCGGTAAGAGAATTCTTGTTTAATCTTCAGCGTGATATTGCTGAAAAAAATAATATTATTATGGACGGAAGAGATATAGGAACTGTTGTTCTTCCAAAAGCTGACGTAAAGATTTTTCTCACAGCTTCTGCTGAAGAGAGAGCAAAAAGACGTTATTCAGAATTAATTGAAAAAGGAACAGAAGTAACATATGAAGATGTTCTTAAGGATATTAATGAACGTGACTATAATGATTCACATAGAGAAATTGCCCCATTAAAGCAAGCTGATGATGCTATACTTATTGATACTTCAGTACTTTCGCTTGAGCAATCAGTAGAAAAAATTTACTTAACTATAAAAGAAAAAATTGATAATACTAATAAAAAGAAAAAAGTAAATCCTATTAAAATGTTTTTCTATCAGATATTAAGACCGTTAATAAGTCTTGTTTATCATATTAGGTTTAATCTTAAAATTGAGGGCAAAGAGAACATCCCAAAAGATGGTGGATATATTTTTGCTAGTAACCATAGATGCTATGAAGACCCTGTATTAATTTCATTCCCGACAAGAGTTCCTTTTGCATATATGGCAAAAGAAGAGTTATTTAAAAAGAACTTTGCTTTCACAGCATTAATTAAAGCTTTTGGTGCTTTTCCTGTTATTAGGGGAGCCGGTGATATGTCAGTCATTGATGAATCGATAAAAAGACTTAATAAGGGTTATAATTTAGTTATATTCCCAGAAGGAACACGTTCAAAAGATGGAAAGGTTGGGAAAGGCAAAACTGGTGTTGCGCTAATTGCGGCAAAAGCACAGGTGCCTGTTATTCCTGTCGGAATTTCATTTAAGGGGAGTAAGCTGAAATTCAGGAGTAAGCTTATTGTAAGTTTTGGCAAAATGATATCGCCAGATGAACTGAAGGTTACTTCACAATCTCCAAGTCAACTAAAAATCCTTAAGCTTAAAATAATGGAATCTATTACGGAGTTGGTTGAAACAGATGTTAACAAACTGTAAAATATACACAGCTAAATCTGCAGGCTTTTGTTTCGGCGTAGACAGAGCAGTAAAAATAGTTTATAATATTTTAGATACACATGACAAGGTTGTTACACTAGGTCCTATAATTCATAATCCTGATGTTGTTTCTGACCTTGAACAAAAAGGAGTTCATAGTATTGACACTTGTTGTGAACTCATTGGTGATGAAACAGTTATAATTCGTTCACATGGCGTTGGACAAAGTATTTACGATGAACTGAGCGGTAGAAATATTAAGTTCATTGATGCAACCTGTCCGTTTGTAACAAGAATTCACAAAATTGCTTCTGAAAAATCAGTTGAAGGATATACAATACTTATTGCAGGGGATGAAAATCACCCTGAAGTAATCGGTATAAAAGGTCATTGCTGTTCAGATGTATACATATTCAAGGATTTGGATGAGCTTAATGAATTATTTATTAAAATATTAAAGAATTCTAAAAAAAAGGTTGCAATTATTGCTCAAACAACGTATAATATTAGAATGTGGAATAGATGTAAGGAATTTTTTGCTCTACATTTAAACGATGCAATAATTTTTGATACAATTTGCAATGCCACTTCTATTAGACAAGCTGAAACGACTGAGCTTGCAAAAAAGTCAGATATTATGATTATTGTTGGCGGAAGACATAGTTCTAACACAATAAAACTAAAGGATATCTGCGATAAATATTGCAAGTGTTATCATATAGAAAATGCTGATGAACTAAATAGCATTGATTTTTCAGGCACAAATATTATTGGAATATCTGCTGGTGCTTCTACACCGGCTTATATAATCAAGGAGGTACAAACAACAATGAGTGAGATTTTAAAAAATCAGGATGAGGACTTTAATTTTGAAGAGGCTTTAGAGCAATCCTTCAAAAAAATATATACTGGAGAAAAGGTTAAGGGTTACATAACCTCTGTTAATGCTAATGAATTAATTGTTGACATTGGCACAAAGCATACCGGATATGTTCCTGTATCTGAAATCAGTGAAGATCCTAATGTAAAAGCTACTGATGTTGCAAAAGTCGGTGATGAGATTGATCTTATCGTTTTAAAAATTAATGACCAAGAAGGTATCGTGACACTTTCTAAGAAGAAAGTTGATGCAATGGTTGGTTTTGATAAGGTTATGACAGCTAAAGATGACGGAACAATACTTAGCGGAGTTGTTCTTAATGTTGTTAAGGGTGGTGTAATTGCCGCAACAAATGGTGTTAAGGTATTTATTCCTGCATCACAGTCAAACGTTGCTCGCGATCAGAAGCTTGATCAGCTATTAAAGAAAAATGTTGAATTTAAGATTATTGAAGTAAATCCACAGAAGGGTAGAGCTGTTGGTTCTATCAAAGCTGTTTCAAAAGATAAGAGAGACGAACTTCAGATTAAATTTTTTGAATCTGTTGAAGTTGGTGCAACATATACTGGTGAAGTAAAATCTATTACAGATTACGGTGTGTTTGTTGATCTTGGCGGTGTTGATGGTCTTATCAGAAAACCTGACCTCACATGGCAGAAGGTTAAGCACCCATCAGAAATTGTTTCTGTTGGTGAAAAGCTTGAAGTAACTATCAAAGATGTTGATAAAGAAAATAAAAAGGTTTCATTAATATTCAAGAAGGCTTCTGAAAATCCATGGGAAATATTCAAGACTAAATACGATGTTGGTTCAGTAGTAAATGTTAAGATTGTTTCAGTAACACAGTTTGGTGCATTTGCAGAAATTATTCCTGGTATTGATGGACTTATCCACATTTCTCAGATAGCTAATCAGAGAGTAGAAAAAGTATCAGACATTCTTTCTGTTGGACAAACTGTTGATGCTCAGATTACTGAAATTGACATTGATAAGAAGCGTATCAGCCTTTCAATGAGAGCTTTGCTTGATGAGTCAGCTGAAGAAGTAACTGAATAGAAATTAATAATTTAAACCGGAGTATTTTACTCCGGTTATTTATTTTGATAAGTAAAATGAGCTTACATTTAATGTAAGCTCATTTTATTATTATTTGAAATACATATACAAATTACATTTTATCATTCCGTTATACAGTTTTCGCTTCTTGTCAGCTTTCTTACCGAAGAAATTCTCAAATTCTTCATGAGGTGAAATTATATAACAAGGGTTGCTTGAGCTAGGGGAGAAGACCTGACCCATTATCTTGTAAAGATCTTCAGCTTGTTTAATTTCAAGAAGCCTTTCTCCGTATGGAGGATTGCACATTGTAATTGAATTTTCAACAGGCTTGTATTGTGTAATATTAGCTTTACTTACTTCAATTTTGCTGCCTACACCTGCTTTTTTTGCATTATCCAAGCTTAAATCAATGCAATCTTCGTCAATATCAAATCCAAAAGCCTTGAATTCTGCAGTTTTATTAATCTGTGATAAGCAATTATTTCGTTCTTCAATCCATATTTCTTTAGGTACAAAGCCCCAGCTTTCTGCAGAAAACTTTCTTCGGAGACCTGGCGCAATATTACATGCCTTATAAGCTGATTCAATCAGGAATGTTCCAGAACCACAGAATGGATCGCCAATAATACTATTCTGCCTTACTCTTGCAAGGTCAATAATTCCAGCAGCAAGAGTTTCTTTTATTGGTGCATCGTTTGAATTACGTCTATATCCACGCTTGTGAAGGCCAGTACCAGTAGTATCAATAAATATACAGACATTATCCTTAAGGATGCTGAATTGAATCTGAACAAGCGCACCGGTTTCTTCAAACCAGTTAATATTATATTTGCATTTTAATCGTTCTACACAAGCTTTTTTAATAATTGACTGACAGTCAGGAACACTATGAAGCTGTGAATTAAGCGAGTACCCCTTAACAGGGAATGCATCATTCTTTGCTACATAATTTTCAAGTTGAATGGCCTTCACATTCTGGAAAAGATCCTCAAATGAATGTGCCTCAAATTCTGCAAGAACGATGAGAACACGTTCAGCGGTAGAAAGACAGAGATTTGCTTTTGCAATCATTGATAAGTCTCCAGAGAAATTTACTTTCCCATCTGTCACTTTAATATCTGTTCCACCAATTTTTTTTACTTCAAATGTCAGTACGCTTTCAAGACCAAAATGACATGGACAAGAATATCTTATGGATTCCATATTAAATACCTTTCAGTTGTTAATGATCACCTGGGCACATAGCAGGTTCAAAAGATTTTTTATAATATCCTATATCTACATCAGTGCAGTTAGGACCAGCACGCAAGCCAGTCTTTTTACAGAATTTTATTGCTTCTACGTTTGGATCTGCAGTAAAGGATTTCTTTGTACCAGTATTGAAAATACTTCTATAAGTATTATTCCATACCTTTGATGACGTGTAATATGTGTTGCTTGTGTCTTTAAGTTTATCATAACCATACCATATTCCCGCAACGTAATCAGGTGAGCATCCTACAAACAGCAAGTCATTATTATCCATAGATGTACCTGTTTTTCCGACGAGCTCAATGTTGTTAAATCCACTGTTAGCACCAACGGCTGTTCCGTAGTCAACAACCCTTTTCATCATTCTGTTCATTACATAAGCAGTATCACTTGATAAAGCTTTCTGTTGCTTATACTGGTGATCATAGATAATATTTCCTTCAGCATCAGTTATTTTTGTAATGAATGTTGGTGAATAGTATTTACCAAGATTACCGAACGCCTGATATGCAGCAACAAGCTCAATAAGTTTTGTTCCGTGACCAAGAGCACCTAATGCCATAGGTGCTCTGTCCATATCAGAAGCAATAAGGGAAGAAAGGTGGAAATTATTCTTTAAAAAGTCGTATGCACCCTTTGGAGTAACAACATCTTCAATTAGATAAGCTGCGGCTGTATTCTTTGAATGTTGTAAATAAAAATACGTGAAGTTTTGTGCTTTTGTATAATTCTTTTCATAGTTCTGAGGCCATGGTTTTTTTTCACCTTTATCATTTGTCCAAGTGAAATCTTCTACTTTACCTGTTTTAGGGTTGAATACTTGTAGTGGCTGGTCAATCATTGTTGATGACCAATGGATTCTATTCATTTCAATTGCTGGACCGTATGAAGCTAGTGGCTTAATACATGAACCAGGCGAACGTTCAGCATCAGTTGCTCGGTTAAAACCGAGTGATTCAGTTTTTTCACCAATACCGCCGACGATGCCAAGTACGTTACCTTTGTAGTCCATCATTACTGTAGCAGCCTGCGGTGGGTCTTTTAATGTTCTGTATGAGAATGTTTTAGGATCTTTGAATTTTGCTTCAAGAGTTGATTGAAAGTTAATTTTCTCTGTTGTATATACTCTGTATCCATTTGTACGGAGCTTTGTCAATGCTTCAGTTTTATCTTTCAAGCCATATTTATCTTTGATAATTTGCTGAGCCTGATCTAAAGCAGCATCAACAAAGTATGAAGAAACATTGCTTGTCTGAGGTTTATCTGCTGTATCAACCTTATTATTACCTACAAAATTAAGCTTTTCTTTTAAAGCCGCCTCATATTCTTCAGATGAAATTGATCCGTATTTGTACATCTGAGAAAGAATATAGTGCTGTCTTTTCTTATTGTTTTCTGGGTAATTGATTGGATTGTTGTATCTTGGATTTTTAGTAATTGATACTATACTTGCTGCTTCAGCAGGCGTAAGTTGTGAAACATCCTTATTAAAGTAGAAATTAGCAGCTGTCTGAATACCAGTCATATTGTACCAAAAAGGACAGATATTCATATATGCTTCAAGAATATCAGTCTTTGTGTAGTTCCTCTCCATATTAAGTGCGGAGAAGATTTCTCTTATCTTACGATCAGCTTTTTGTTCATCATCGTGAGTAATGTTTTTAACTAGCTGTTGTGTAATACTTGATCCACCCTGTGCATTTCCCCAGAAATTGAATACATAGTTTGCAAATGCTGCAAATGTTCTTTTAAAATCAACACCTTCATGTGAATAAAATCTTGCATCTTCTGCAAATACAAAAGCATCCTGAACGTGCTGAGGAACCTTTTCAATATCAACCCATACACATTTATTTCCTCCTGAAAGGGTATAAATAGGTGTATCGGTTCCTTTTTCATCTTTGGCATATAGAATTGTAGCATAACTCAGATCAAGGTCATCAAGTGTTACTAAAGATGAGTTATCCATAAATTTAAGTACATAAACTGTAAGTGCAGTTGAAAGAATTGATACTGTAATAATTATTACAAGAAAAACAGACAATAATGTCGTGCCGATAATTCTTAAAGTCTTTTTTGCAACTTTAAGTTTACTTATTTTTGCTGAAGAACCCTTCGGTTTGCGCTTTGAGTTCTTTTTAGCAGGTCCTTTATTCATAAGTATACCTCCTTTATTGGCATTTTTTTATTATACCATATTTTATAAGAAAAGTTAAGCATATCAAAGTAAAAAAATATAAAATGTATAAACCTTATTAAATTGCATACAATATTCATTAAGCCATACCTATTATACCCAAAAGTGAGGATGTATATGAAAAAAAAGGTAAAAAAATTAATAGTTTCTTTTACTGCTATAGTATTATGTATGCTTTGCAGTGCGACAATCAAAAGTAAAGCTGAGAGTATCCCAAGATATGAGTATAGATATGTTATTATTGTAGAAAATGGCTTTTTGAATATTTATAAGACAGACAATCTTCAAAGCCCATTTCATTCAATAAAATTCAATTCTAAAGTATTACCAGAAAAAGATCAGGCGGAATTAAAAAAGGGAATTCTCATTCTTGACGCAAATCAATTAAAACAGGCAATTGAAGACTATACAGGATAAAAGAGCGGTAATCGTATAATTACCGCTCTTGATATTAATCAGCAAAATAGGAAACTCCACTTTCAAATATAAACTGATCCTTATTGCCAGGAACATTCTTACATATATCAGTACCTTTTCTCTCGCTATGCCCCATTTTACCAAGAATTCTTCCGTCAGGTGAGGTAATACCTTCAATTGCATCAATTGAGTAGTTTGGATTGAATGAAATATCCATTGTTGGTTCACAATTAAGGTCAACATATTGTGTTGCAATTTGTCCATTTTCAGCAAGTTTTTTAATAAGTTCAGGATGAGCAATAAATCTACCTTCACCGTGTGAAATAGCAATACTATGAATATCACCAACATCTGTATTCATAAGCCAAGGTGACTTATTTGAAGCAATTCTTGTATTTACCATCATTGATTGATGTCTTGCTATTGTATTGAATGTAAGTGTAGGGGAAGTATCCTTCATATCAATAATTTTACCATAAGGAACAAGTCCAAGCTTTATAAGTGCCTGGAAGCCATTACAGATACCAAGCATCAAGCCATCACGCTTTTTGAGAAGCTCGTGAACAGCTTCACTAATACATGGATTTCTAAAGAATGCTGTAATGAATTTGCCACTACCGTCAGGCTCGTCACCACCGGAAAATCCGCCAGGAAGCATAATTATCTGTGAATTCTTAATTGCTCTTTCAAATCCGTTTACAGATTCCTCAATTGCTAAAGCAGTAAGGTTTCTTACAACAAATATTTCAGGAATAGCACCTGCTTTTTCAAAAGCTCTTGCTGTATCATATTCACAATTTGTGCCAGGGAATACAGGAATGAGAACTCTTGGTTTTGCAATCTTTATTGATGTGGTTTTTCTCTTTTGACATTCATAGCTATATTTATTAGCTGTTGCCTGAGTATCTTTTGCTTTGACAGGGTATACAGGTTCAAGTTTAGATTCCCATGCTTTTTCAAGTTCATTAAGGTCAACTGTATAAGTGCCTGTAAATACGGTATAATCATCAGTAGTAAAACCAATGACTCTTTCATCTGTTTCAGTGTCTTTATCAAGTTCAATAACAAATGCACCGTAATAGTACTGGAACATTTCAGCATCTGTTATAGTATCAGTGAATGTAAATCCGATTTTATTACCAAAGCTCATTTTAGCTATAGCTTCTGAAATACCACCTGAAGACAGTGTCCAGACTGATTTTGCTTTCTTTTCAGCAATAAGCTTCTCAACCTTATCAAAGCAAGCTTTAACACTATTAAAATCAGGTAACATATTCTTGTCATATTCAGGTTTTATGAGAATTACCTGAGAACCTGCTTTTTTGAATTCAGGGGAAATGATATTGCCACTTGAAGAAGTAGATACAGCAAAGGAAACGAGCGTTGGTGGAACATCAATATTTTCAAATGTACCTGACATTGAGTCCTTGCCACCAATAGCGCCACAGCCAAGCTCAATTTGTGCCTTATAAGCACCAAGAAGTGCAGCAAAAGGCTTGCCCCAACGTTCAGGGTTATTCTGTGTTCTTTCAAAAAATTCCTGGAAGGTGAGCCAGCATTGCTTATAACTACCACCAGTAGCAACAACTTTAGCAATTGATTCAATAACAGCAAGCATTGCACCATGGTATGGGCTCTTTTCACTGACAAAAGGATTAAAGCCCCATCCCATTATCGAACATGTATCAGTATTTCCGTGAAGAACTGGTATTTTAGCAGCCATTGCCTGTGTTGGTGTCTTTTGATTTATACCACCGAAAGGCATAAGCACTGTACCTGCACCGATGGTTGAGTCAAATCTTTCTACAAGACCTTTTTGTGAGCATATATTAAGGTTTGAAGCCATATCAAACCAACTGTCAGCAGTATTTTCAAGAGGTGATTTTGAAATAAGAACAGGATTATCGACTTTAACAGTTGTATGCTTTTCAGCACCATTTGAGTTAAGAAATTCTCTTGACAAGTCAACAATCTGCTTGCCATTCCAGTTCATTTTTAATCTTGGTTCTTTTGTTACTACTGCAACAAGAGTAGCTTCAAGGTTTTCTTTAGCTGCTTCAGCCATGAATTTTTCTATGTCATTTTTATCGATAACAACAGCCATTCTTTCCTGTGATTCTGAAATAGCAATTTCAGTACCATCAAGGCCGTCATATTTTTTTGGTACTTTGTCAAGATTAATAATAAGTCCGTCTGTTAGCTCACCGATAGCAACAGAAACACCGCCAGCACCAAAGTCATTACAACGCTTTATCATCTGTGTTACTTCGGGATTTCTAAATAAGCGCTGAAGCTTTCTTTCTTCAGGTGCATTACCTTTTTGAACTTCAGCACCACACTGTGTCAATGATTCAGAAGTATGTGATTTTGATGAACCAGTTGCACCACCACAGCCGTCACGTCCAGTTCTGCCACCGAGGAGAATAACAACATCATCAGGACAAGGAACTTCACGACGTACATTTTTAGCAGGAGCAGCACCAACAACAGCACCGATTTCTAATCTTTTTGCGACATAGCCAGGATGATAAATTTCACTAACGTGACCTGTTGCAAGACCAATTTGATTTCCATATGAGCTATAACCTTGTGCAGCGCCAACAGTGATTTTTCTCTGTGGAAGCTTGCCAGGGATAGTATCTTCAACAGGTACAAGCGGATTAGCAGCACCTGTAACTCTCATTGCCTGATACACATAAGCACGACCGGAAAGTGGATCACGGATAGCCCCACCAAGACAAGTAGCAGCACCACCAAAAGGTTCAATTTCAGTAGGGTGGTTGTGAGTTTCGTTCTTAAACATTAAAAGCCAATCTTCATCCTGACCATCAACATCAACTTTAATTTTTACTGAGCATGCGTTGATTTCTTCAGATTCATCAAGTGCTTTAAGTAAACCATCTTTTTTAAGCTTTTTTGCACCGATAACAGCAAGATCCATTAGAGTAACTGGCTTATCCTTGCCGACATAAAGCTCTTTGCGTGCTTCAATATATTGGTTATATGCATCCTGAATATAGCTTGATTTTATATCAGCTTCATCAATTATAGTTGAAAATGTTGTATGACGACAGTGATCAGACCAATATGTGTCAATCATTCTGATTTCAGTTATTGTAGGATTGCGATTTTCTGTATTCTTAAAATAATCTTGACAGAATTTTAAATCATCAAGATCCATTGCAAGGGCATAATTATTTAGAAAGTTCTTTAGATCTTCTTCCGAATAATATATGAAACCGTCAATAGTTTCAATAGTTGTTGGAATTTCGTATTGTATGTCAAGCGTATCAAATTCAGATAGGGTAGCTTCACGGCTTTCAACAGGGTTGATAAGATATGATTTTATAAATGAAAATTCATCAGTTGTTATATTACCGGAAACTATATAGATTTTTGCTGATTTAACAGTAGGTCTTTCAGCCTGTGTAAGTAAAGAAATACATTGTGCACAAGAATCAGCACGCTGATCAAACTGACCAGGTAGGTATTCAACAGCAAAAACTCTTTCATCACTTTTCAGTTTTGGTATTGAATAATATATATTATCTACAGAAGGCTCAGAAAAAACTGTTGGGATAGCAAGATTAAAATCCTGTTCAGTAATTTTTTCAGCATCATACCTGTTAATAATTCTGATACCATTGAGTCCATCAAGCTTCAAAGCTGTTTTAATGTCATTAAAAACAGACTTTGCCTCTACTGCGAATTGTTGCTTCTTTTCAACATAAATACGAAATACGGACATTTTTTACGCTCCTTATTATTAATCTGAAATTTCACCAATGCAACAGTCATTTTGTAACCCTAATATTTTAACATAAATAATGGAACTTTTCAAACCTTTCTCGATATTTTGTGACATTATTTTAACTGGAACATAGTTTTTGGTGTAACCTTTGTAATATCCGTCATCTTTTTTAGTTTCTACAAGAACTGAAACAGTTTTACCAACTATTTTTGATAAGAAATCAAAATGAGATTTATCAGTTACTTCAGCCATAAGCTTTGCTCTGTGTTCCTTGACTGCTTTTGTTATCTGGTCAGGTCGTTTTGCCGCAATAGTACCTTCACGGATTGAGTAGGGGAATATATGAGATTTTGCAAATCCAATTTCTTTTGCGAAATTCAATGATTCTTCAAAATCTTCGTCAGTTTCCCCTGGGAAGCCGACCATAATATCTGTAGTAATAGCACAATCTTCAAAAGCATTTCTTAATTTAGCGACTATTTCTGCGTATTCGTTAGTATTATATTTTCTGTTCATTGCTTTCAATGTCTTATCGCAACCACTTTGAAGTGAAAGATGAAATTGAGGACATAATTTTTGCTGTGCTGACATTCTTTTTATATCATCATCACTTATTAATTCAGGCTCAAGAGATCCAAGCCTTACTCGTTCAATGCCATAAACAGAACAGGCAGTTTCAATAGCATCAACTAATCTATATCCATATTCTCTGCCATAGCAGGAAAGATTGATACCGACAAGAACAATTTCCTTATGACCGGCATCAGCGAGTACTATAACTTCTTCTTTTAATTCATCAAGTGGCTTTGAACGTATATGGCCTCTTGAATATGGAATAATACAGTATGTGCAATACTGATCACAACCATCTTGTATTTTAATATGAGCTCGTGTTTTGTTTGTGTATTTTTCATTTTTCATAGGCTCAATTTTTTCATTTTTTGTATGTTTATTTATTTCAATTATTCTTGTATGGTGTAGTAAAAATTCCTCAACAAATCTTGGAATATCATTTTTATTGCTTGAGCCTGTTATAATATCAATATCATGCATTTTTTCTGCTTCATCTTTAAAGGCCTGTGGGAAGCATCCAGTAAGAACAATAATTGAATCAGGTTTAATCCTTTTGATTTTATGAATAAGCTGTCTGTTTTTGCTATCGGACATTGATGTAACAGTACAGGTATTGATTACAAATATATCTGCATCACTTATTGCGTCAGTAGTGTCGAAACCTTTGTTTGTAAAATTCTGCATAATATTTTCAGTCTCATATTGATTTACCTTACATCCAAAAGTATAATAAAAAATCTTCATTTAAACCTCACAACATTAAAAATTGTACATTATTACACGAGGATAATGTAACTAATTGTTTATTATACTATATTTAAAACTAATTTTCAAATAAGTGTTGACTAACTAGGAAAAAGTTGCTATATTAAATATGTAATCAAATTGTGTATGGAGGAATTAATATGAAAAAAGTAAATATTATGTTAGGCACAATTAACGATGTTAAGATCTTTGTTAATACTGTTGCTAAGTACGATTTTGATGTTGACTTGGTATCAGGAAGATATGCTATCGACGCTAAGTCAATCATGGGTATTTTCAGTCTTGATCTTTCTAAGAAGATTGAATTACAGGCTCAAACTGAGAACTGTGATGCATTTCTTGCAGAAATCAAGCAATTCATTGTTGATTAATTAATATTCCTTTAGTGGGTCAGATTTTTCTGACCCACTATTGTTTTATATGACACTTTGTCTGCATAGAATTTACAAAAAGCATTTTGCGGAATGGGAGATTCATATGAAGACAAAAAATAGAATTTCAGCCCTAATTTTAAGTATAATTTTTATGCTTAGTATTTCAATTTCAGGTTTTGCCGATAGTGATAATAATACTATTATCGTTTCGGCTGAAGTTCCTGCTATCTCTGCTAAATCAGTGATTATTCTTGATGCTGATTCTGGCCAGGTAGTTTTTGAAAGTTCGCCTGATGAACAATTGCCGGTTTCATACCTTGTAAAGCTTATGACCTTGCTACTCACAGCAGAGGCTATTGATAATGAAAAAATCAAGTTTGACTCTAAAGTAACAACTTCAAATAGTGCTAATAAAATGGGTGATCCGCAGATATGGCTTAAAGTTGGTGAACAGATTACAGTTGATGAGCTTTTAAAAGCAATCACTATTGGCAACGCAAACGATGCCAGTGTTGCTCTTGCTGAAGCAATAGGTGGCACTGAATCAGATTTTGTTGCAATGATGAATAACAGGGCAGCACAACTTGGAATGATCAATACTGCATTTATTAACTGTACAGGTATTGAAATTAGTGGACAGTATTCCAGTGCTCGGGATATTGCTTTATTATCAAAAGAAGTATTGAAACATGAAAAGCTTATCCCGTATATGACCACATGGATGACCGATGTCCGTAACGGGCAAACTAATCTTGTCAACACAAATACTATGGTAAGAACATATAAAGGAATTACAGGACTTAAAGCTGCCACTTCAAAAGAAGCTGGCAACTGTCTTGCTTTATCTTCAAAACGTAATAACCTTCATCTTATATGTGTAATGCTTGGTTGCAATGATCCAAAGCAAAGATTCGCTGATGCAAAAGTATTACTTGATTATGCCTTTTCAACAAATCAATACTTCAACCCACAACTCACAAAAGACGAGTTAAAAGACGTAAGAGTTAAGGGTGGAGAAGAAAAGAAAGTAAGAATAAGATGTGAGGATAAAACAGGCATAGTAATTACTAAAGGTACATCACAAAATATTAAAACTAGTATTATTCTAAGCGAAGAAATACAAGCACCAGTCAAAAAAGGTCAGGTTGTAGGAGAAGTACAATTTTATGACGGGGATAAGTTATTGTTCAAGACTAATATAGTTACTGATAAATCAATCAATAAAATTTCAATAAAATTCTGTTTTAATAAGCTTTTGGATTATTTGCTTAAAATGTAAGAATTATTTTGTATAAATCATACAAAACTGGACTTGTTTTATAAAACATCTTGAAAAGGATATAGTTTTATAGTAAAATAATTTTAGATAAATATACGGAGGATAATAAAAAAATGTCTATTAAACTTAATGCAAAATATCTTAATAATTATGTCAATGAAAATGAATTAGAAGGTATTCAAGCACAGATTGAGGTAGCTCATCAGACTCTTAATAACAAAACCGGTTTAGGTAGAGACTTCCTTGGTTGGGTTAATCTTCCTACCGATTATGATAAAGAAGAATTTGCACGTATTAAAGCTGCAGCTAAAAGAATCAAAGATATGGCGGATATATTGATTGTTATTGGTATCGGCGGTTCATATCTTGGTGCAAGAGCAGCAATTGAACTACTCCAGTCACCATTCTACAACAACCTAAAAAAAGACACACCTGACATTTATTTTGTTGGAAATAACATAAGCCCGACATACTTAAATGAAGTTCTTTCAATATGTGAAGGAAGGGATATTGCTGTTAACGTAATATCAAAATCAGGAACAACTACTGAACCTGCACTTGCTTTCAGAATATTTAAGGAACTTCTTGAGAAGAAATACGGCAAGGAAGAATCAAAAAAACGTATTTTTGCTACAACTGATAAGTCAAAGGGAACACTCAAAGAACTCTCAGATACAGAAGGTTACGAAACATTCGTAATTGCTGATGATATTGGCGGACGTTTCTCAGTTCTTACTGCTGTTGGTCTTCTACCTATCGCAGTAGCTGGATGTGACATTGATGCAATTATGCAGGGTGCCGCTACAGCTCAGAAGGAATTGGCTGAAAATAATGATACAAATGACTGCTATAAATATGCAGCTTACAGAAATATTCTTTACAGAAAGAACAAGTCAATTGAAATGCTTGTTAGCTATGATCCAAGCTTCACTATGATGGCTGAATGGTTTAAACAACTCTTTGGAGAGAGTGAAGGAAAAGACAATAAGGGCATATTCCCAACAGCTGCAACATTCTCAACCGACCTACATTCATTAGGACAGTTCATTCAGGATGGTTCAAAAATTATTTTTGAAACTGTTGTTGATATTAAGAAACCTAAGAAGGATTTATTCCTTGAAAATGATAAAGAAAATCTTGACGGGCTTAACTTCCTTACAAATCAGAATATGTCTGTTGTAAACAGAAAAGCTCTTGAAGGAACAATTCTTGCTCATACTGAAGGCGGAATCCCTAATATGGTTCTTGAAGTTGAAGAAATAAACGAGTTTAACTTTGGTTATATGGTTTACTTCTTTGAAAAAGCTTGTGCTATTTCTGGATATATGCTCGGTGTTAATCCATTTAACCAGCCTGGAGTTGAAAGTTACAAGAAAAATATGTTTGCTCTCCTTGGAAAACCAGGTTACGAATCTCAGAAAGCTTCACTTGAAGCAAAGCTACACTAATTAAATTGCTCCAATAGTCTTTGACTTGGAAATAGAAAGCCTTTATGGCGGAAATGGAGTGTTATTATGATTAAACTAATAACAGGAAAAAAGGGAACAGGCAAAACTAAAATTCTAATCGATATGATCAATGCTGATGCAAAAGCATCTAAAGGCAACATTGTTTGTATTGAAAAGGGTGCAAAGCTTACTTATGATATTCCTCATTCAGTAAGACTCGCTGATGTTGAAGAATACGACATTAATGGTTATGATGCATTTTACGGTTTTATTGCTGGTATGTTTGCTGGAAACTTTGATATATGCGAAGTATTTGTTGATTCTATTTTGAAAATCGGTGGCAAGGATTTTGACGCACTTGGAATTCTTCTTCAGAAAATTGATAAAATTTCAAAAGACGTTAAAATTGTATTTACAGTTTCTGCTGACGAAAGCGATCTTCCTGAGAGTGTAAAAGCATTCTTAGATTAATTTATACTTACTTAACATCAAATTTTAAAAAACTGTTGACATTTATAAATTAAACAGATATAATATAATTTGTGATGTTCTGAGGTGAAATAATGGTATTACAATTAAAACAGCTCTTTGACATATCAGGGGATTTAAAATTATTTGAATATGATATTTCTCTTGAAAATCTTAAGCAACATAAAAGTTATCCATTTATTTCTCCAATTGCAATAAATGGCACCCTTGTAAATAGGGCAGGAGTAGTTAAGCTTGACTATTCTGTTAAATTTACGATGAAGCTGAATTGCGACAGATGTCTTAATGAGTTTGATAGAGAATATTCTTATAATTTTCATCATTTACTGGTTCGTTCCACTAACCACGATGATGATGAATATATTGAATGTCCTGATAACACACTCGATTTAGACGAATTGGCTATTTCTGATGTATTACTACAACTACCGTCAAAAATACTTTGTAGTGATGACTGTAAAGGTCTATGCTCAAAGTGTGGTATTAATAAGAATACTTCCGACTGTGGTTGCCCCAAAGAATAGTCGTAACAGTTAAATTAGTTTTTAACATACCCGATATATAAGGAGGTGCCGAAAATGGCAGTACCAAAGAGAAAAGTATCCAAAGCAAGACGTGATAAAAGACGTTCAGCTGTTTGGAAATTAGATGCACCAGCTTTCAGCAAATGTACAAACTGTGGAGCTCTTACTGTACCTCACAGAGTTTGTAAGGAATGCGGATTTTATAAGGGTGTTCAGGTTATTAAGAAAGAAGCGTAATAACGTCTTCTTCAAAAATAAGAGGAGGAGAAATCCTTCTCTTTTTTTTAACAATAATCATTTTTCAGGAGGAATTTATGGCTGTAAAAATCACATCTGTCGTGAAACATTCATCGGCAGATAAGGCAAAAATTAAAGCTGATGACATCTTGCTGAAAATTAATGATAATGATATTCATGACGTTCTCGATTACATGTTTTATATTGCTGAAGATAAGGTAAAAGTTGAGTTTGAAAGACATGAGAAAATTAAGGAAGTCATAATTAAGAAAAATGAATATGACGACATCGGGCTTGAATTCTCAAGTTTTCTAATGGATGATAAACAATCCTGCACAAATAAGTGCGTTTTCTGTTTTATCGATCAGATGCCAAAAGGTATGCGTGACACACTTTACTTTAAGGATGATGATGCAAGATTATCGTTCCTTCACGGTAACTATGTTACACTTACAAATCTGAAGGATAGCGATATTGACAGAATTATTAATATGCATTTAAATATAAATGTTTCTGTTCATACAACAAATCCAGAATTACGAGTTAAAATGATGAATAATCGTTTTGCTGGTGAAAAGCTTAAGTATCTCAAAAGGCTCGCTGATGCGGGAATAACTATGAATTGTCAGATTGTTCTTTGTCCAAACCTGAATGACGGAAAAGAACTTGAAAGAACTTTAAATGATCTTTCGGCATTTTATCCTGCTGTTCAATCTGTTGCTATTGTGCCAGTAGGTTTATCAAAGTTTAGAGAGGGTTTATATCAACTTGAGCCTTTCACACAAAATACCGCGGCAGATGCATTGGATTTAATTGAATTAAAACAGAATGAGTTTTTAGAAAAGCACGGAACTCGGCTCGCTTATGCTGCAGATGAGTTCTATCTTAAAGCAAAAAGAAATATACCTGAAGAAGATTATTATGAGGATTATCCTCAATATGAAAATGGTGTTGGTCTTATCAGAGTTCTTGTCAACGAGTTTAATGTTGCTTTAAATAAAACTCAAATCAACGATACAAATAGTAAATTATCAATAGCCACTGGTTATGCAGCTTTTGATACAATTTCTTCACTTATTGAAAAAGCAAAAGAAAAGTGGCATAATCTTGATTGTAAGGTCTATGCTATTAAAAATAATTATTTTGGTGAGAATATTACTGTTGCTGGTTTAATTACAGGGACTGATCTTGTAGAGCAGCTTAAGGGCAAGGAACTCGGTGATTATCTTGTTATTCCTTCTGTAATGCTTAAGCAGGATAGTGATATTTTCCTTGATGATTACACAGTTTCACAAGTAGAAGAAAAACTTAATATTAAAATTAAAGTAATAAATAATAATGGAAGTGAATTGTTAGATATACTGACAGACAAATAGAAAAGGAGTTGAAAAAATGGCATTACCAGTTGTAGCAGTCGTTGGAAGACCTAATGTAGGTAAATCTACACTTTTTAATAAGCTAATAGGTCAACGACTTTCAATTGTTGAAGATACACCGGGTGTTACAAGAGATAGAATATATTCAAAATGTGAATGGCTTAATCACGAGTTTATGCTTGTAGATACCGGAGGTATTGAACCTAATTCTGATGATGTTATTCTTTCGCAGATGAGAAGACAGGCAGAACTTGCTATTTCAAAAGCCGATGTAATAATTCTTGTTACTGATATTAGATGTGGCGTTACAGCAAACGACTATGAAGTCGCTGCAATGCTCCAGAAATCAGGTAAACCTATAATTTTATGTGTAAATAAATGTGATTCCCTTGGTGAGCCACCAGCCGAATTCTATGAATTTTATAATTTAGGAATTGGTGATCCTATCGGTGTTTCTGCTGCTCATGGTCATGGTACTGGTGATCTTCTTGATGAAGTATTAAAGTATCTTCCTGATGAACACGAGGAGGATTATGGTGAGGACTATATTAAGGTTGCCGTTATTGGAAAGCCTAATGTCGGAAAATCATCAATAATTAATAAAATTGCAGGTGAGGAACGAGTAATCGTATCTGATATTGCAGGAACAACCCGTGATGCCACTGATACAGTTATAGAAAACGAGTGTGGAAAATTCGTATTTATTGATACTGCTGGTATCAGAAAAAAATCAAAAGTTCTCGAAACTATTGAGAGATATAGTGTTCTCCGTTCATATATGGCAGTTGACAGAGCAGATGTTGCTGTAATTGTAATTGATGCTGAAGTCGGCTTTACCGAACAAGATTCAAAAGTTGCCGGTTACGCTCATGAGCAGGGAAAAGCTTGTATTGTTACTGTGAATAAGTGGGATCTTATTGAGAAAGAAACTAACACCATGGATGAGTACAGAAAGAACCTTTCTGAACAATTCAGTTTTATGTCGTATGTTCCATTCCTCTTTATTTCTGCAAAAACAGGGCAGAGAATTGAGAAGCTTTATGAACTAATCAAATTCGTAAACGATCAGAATTCAATTAGAATTTCGACAGGTAAGCTTAATGATATTCTAGCTTATGCAACTGCAAGAGTTCAGCCGCCTTCTGACAAAGGAAAGAGATTAAAAATTTATTATATGACTCAGCCTTCTACAAAACCGCCAACATTTGTCTCTTTTGTAAACAGAGCTGATCTGTTCCATTTCTCATATCAAAGATATATAGAAAATCAGATTCGTGAAACATTCGGACTTGAAGGGACACCTGTTCGTTTTATAGTTCGTGAACGTGGAAAAGACGATTATAAATAGGGGAGTGTTTTGTTTGGATTTTAATCTTACAATTTCAATAATAATTTCATTAATAATAGGCTATTTGATTGGTAGTCTTAATTCATCAATTATAGTAATCAAAGTATGGAAAAAAGTAGATATCAGGGATTTCGGTAGCAAAAACGCTGGACTTACTAATGTTCATAGAGTTTTCGGTAAAAAACCTGCACTTGTCACACTTATTTGTGACCTTCTGAAGGGCGTAATTGCTGTTTTGATTGGACACATCATAGCTCATTTCTTTGGCATTGATAATACTTTGATAGTCGGCTACTGTGCTGGAATTTCAGCATTTCTTGGGCATATTTTTCCACTATACTATGGATTTAAGGGTGGTAAAGGCGTATTAATGGCAGCAACGACATTGCTTGCCCTTGATCCACTTACATTTGTAATAGTAATTCCTTTTTTCGCATTAATTCTTTATATAACAAGATATGTTTCAGTATCATCAATTCTAGCTGCGATTGCTTATCCTATAATTACTTATATAACTCAGTCAATGAGGTATTTTGATGCCCCATTAATAGATGCAGGCTTTGCTCTTTTAATGTCAATTATAATAATATATATGCATAGAGCAAATATTCAGCGTCTTAAAAATGGTACTGAAAATAAATTTTCTTTCAAAAGAAAGCAGGAGATGTAATTATGGCAGATATAGCTATTTTAGGTTCTGGTGGCTTTGGTACAAGCCTTGCTGTTATGATGCATAAATATGGACATAACATCACGGTTTGGTCAGCTTTCGCTGATGAAATTGAAGCTATTAAAAGAGATGGCGAGCACAAAAAGTTATTACCAGGCCATAAGATTTCAAAAGAAATAAATTTGACTACAGATATATCTGAAATTAAAGGAAAAGATTTAGTTGTTTTTGCTATTCCATCACTTTTCTTAAGAAAAGTTGCAAAAATGGCTGTTCCTTATATTTCAAAAGAAACTATAATATTAAATACTGGTAAAGGTCTTGAGGATGAAACCTTTAACAGACTCAGCGTTATTCTTCAACAGGAATTTCCTGATAATAGTATTGTTGCATTATCTGGACCATCGCACGCTGAAGAGGTTGTAATGTCAATGCCGACAACAATTGTTGTTGCAAGTACTGATATCAATGCCTCATATTATGTTCAGGATACATTATCAAATGATTCATTCCGAATATATATAAGTGATGATATAATCGGTTGTGAACTTGGCGGTTCATTAAAAAATATTATTGCACTTTGTGCTGGGATCTGTGATGGTATGGACTATGGAGATAACACAAAAGCAGCATTAATGACAAGAGGCATTGCTGAAATTGCTCGTCTTGGCGTTGCTATGGGTGCAAGAGCTGATACATTTGCAGGACTTACTGGTATAGGTGACCTTATCGTAACCTGTACAAGTATGCATAGCAGAAATAGACGTGCTGGAATATTGATTGGGCAGGGAATTAATCCTCAGGAAGCTATAGAACAGGTTGGAACAGTTGAGGGTTATTGGTGTGCAAAGGTTGCTTATGAACTTGCACAAAAGGAACACGTTGTGATGCCAATTACAGAACAGCTTTATAGTGTTTTGTTTAATGGAAAAGACGTAAAAAATGCACTTATGGATCTTATGGCACGTCCAAAATGCCATGAATCAGAAGCAAAGTGGATTGAAAAGAATAGTTAAAAAAACAGCTCATTAATTGAGCTGTTTTTTTATAACATTTTTTTATTAAGCTGTTACTTAATACTTATAATATAATTAAACATAAAAATTCTAAAATGTACTTTACATAAGATTGGTTTTATAGTAAAATAATATGAGAATGTTTAATGATAATTATTCATTAACTCTTTAAAAGGATGTGTTTAAATGGAGCCAAAGTACAAAAGAATTCTTCTGAAATTAAGCGGAGAAGCACTTGCGGGCGACAGGAAATTTGGTTTGGATTATTCAGTAATAAACGATATTTGCATTAGTATTAAAAAATGTGTTGACATAGGTGTTGAGATGGCTATTGTCGTTGGTGGCGGTAACTTCTGGCGTGGTAGAACAAGTGGTGCTATGGATAGAACAAGAGCAGATCACATGGGTATGCTTGCTACAACTATGAACGCTCTTGCTGTTGCTGATGTTCTTGAAAACTTAGGTGTAATTGTAAGGGTTCAGACTGCAATTTCAATGCAACAAGTTGCTGAACCTTACATCAGAAATCGTGCAATGCGACACATGCAAAAGGGCAGAGTTGTTATCTTCGGATGTGGTACAGGTAATCCATTTTTCTCAACAGATACAGCATCTGCATTAAGAGCTGCTGAAATTGAAGCTGACATTTTCTTTAAAGCTACAATGGTTGACGGGGTTTACAATAAGGATCCCAATAAATTTGACGATGCTGTAAAATATGACGCTTTGACATTTAATGATATTTTTGTTAATGACCTTGCTGTTATGGATAGTACTGCAGCAACTCTATGTAAGGATAACAATATTCCTATTCTTGTGTTTAATCTAAATAGGCCAGATAATATTTATGATGCAGTAATAGGAAAAAATATTGGTACATTAGTAAAAGGAGAGTAATTTTATGAAAGAACAGATGAATATTGCTAAAGAAAAAATGGATAAATCCGTAAATGCACTTAAAAACGAACTTGCAACTATAAGAGCTGGACGTGCTAACCCAGCAGTTTTAGATAAAATACACGTTGATTATTATGGATCACCAACACAAATTAATCAAATGGCAGCTATTTCTGTTGCTGAAGCAAGAATTCTTGTTATTCAGCCTTGGGACAAATCTGCTCTTACAATGATTGAAAAAGCAATTCAGGCTTCTGACCTTGGTATTAATCCAACAAATGATGGTTCTGTTCTTCGTATTACTTTCCCACAGCTTACAGAAGAACGTCGTAAGGAGCTTGTTAAGGAAGTAAGCAAATACGGAGAAGAAAGCAAAGTTGCAATCCGTTCAATCAGACGTGATACTATTGAAAAATTCAAAGCAATGAAGAAAAACAGTGAAATTACTGAAGACGATCTTAAGACCTGTGAAAAAGATGTTCAGAATCTTACTGATAAATATACTAAAGTTATTGATGATGTAGTTACTGAAAAAGAAAAAGAAATAATGTCAATATAAATAATTTGGAGGAATTTTATTGAAAATTACTGCAAATAATAACACGGAAGTAACATTACCAACTCATGTTGGTATAATTATGGATGGGAATGGTAGATGGGCAAAAAAACGTGGTAAGCCACGTAAATATGGACATCGCGAAGGAGCAAAAACCTTTAAAGCTATAACAAAGTATGCTAAATCAATTGGTATAAAATACATCACATTCTATGCTTTTTCTACCGAAAACTGGAAAAGACCAAAAGAAGAAGTAGAAAGTATTATGGATTTGTTTGATAAATATCTTGATGATGTCAGAGAACACATAAAAGAACATGTGCGTGTTATTTTTATTGGTGATAAATCAAAATTATCTGATAGTCTTAAAAATAAAATGCTCAAACTTGAGGAAGATTCTAAAGATTTTGATGCAATGACACTTATTCTTGCTATTAATTATGGTGGAAGGAATGAACTTATTCACAGTATTAAGAATATTGCCACCATGGTCAAGGACGGTTATTTAAAACCGGAAGATATTGACGAAGATATTATTAATTCATGTTTGTATACTAAGGATATTCCTGATGTTGATCTTATTATTAGACCTAGTGGAGAAATGCGGATATCCAATTTTTTAATTTGGCAATCAGCTTATGCTGAATTGTACTTTTCTGACATCTTATGGCCTGATTTCACTAAAAAAGACTTCAATGCTGCCATACAAAGCTATTCCGAAAGATGCAGAAGATTTGGAGGAGTTTAACCAGTGAAAACCCGTATAATATCTGCTATAGTTGCAATAATTTTAGCAGCAGTAATTCTATTTCTGCATGATACAATATTGATATATATTGCCATTGCTGCATTTTCTAGTATTATGCTGTTTGAAGTATTTTCAGCACTTAATTGCCTTGAGTTCAAGTCAACGACATCTATATGCTTTATTTTTTCTTTTGTGACACCTATATTTTTATATAAGGATTTAAAAGAATATAGATATTCATTTTTGATAATATGTATTATTGCTATATTTATAACATTTTTAATGCAATACAAAAGACTATCTTTTGAAAAGTTATGTGTAATGTTATCAACAAGTATTTTGATAACGCTTGCTATGAATTCACTTCTTGAGTTAATGCTGTCAGATACTGACCATGGTTTATTCCTGTTGATATTATCTCTTTGTGGTGCATGGCTTGCAGATACTGGTGCTTATTTTGCTGGAACTTTCTTCGGCAAGCACAAATTATGCCCGAATATCAGCCCTAAAAAGACAGTCGAAGGCTTGATTGGTGGTACAATTACTAATGCTTTGCTTTTTGTTGGTATTGGTATGCTGTATTCTTATTTGTGTCAAAAAGACAGCAATCCTATTGAAATTAATTATATCTTTATTGCTGTTCTTGGTGCAATATGTTCACTGCTCGGCTTGCTTGGCGATTTATCAGCTTCACTTTTAAAAAGACAATGTAATATAAAGGACTATGGAAACATTATGCCAGGTCATGGTGGAGTTCTTGATAGATTTGATAGCGTACTTTTTGTTGTTCCATTTATGAGTCTTGCAACAAAGTATATTACATTAATTCAATAAACAATAAAAAAGAGCTATCCTAAAAGTTAGCTCTTTTTTCAAATTCATCTTGAGGTTACATTAATGAAAAACATTTCTATTCTCGGTTCAACAGGTTCTATCGGAACTCAGGCATTAGATGTCGCCAGAGCGCATAATATTAATATACAAGCACTTGCAGCAAGTACAAACGTAAAACTTCTTGAACAGCAAGCAAGAGAATTCAATTCAGAAGTGGTTTGCATATATCATAAGGATAAATATCTTGATTTAAAGCAGAGATTATCTGATACTTCCGTAAAAGTAATTTGTGGAATGGATGGATTATGCGAAATTGCTTCAATGGACAATATCGATATTATGCTGAATTCTGTTGTTGGAATGGTTGGACTTTTGCCAACTATAAAAGCCTTGAATAAGAAAACAACTCTTGCTTTAGCTAATAAAGAAACGCTTGTTGTTGGTGGAGAAATTGTTACAAAACTTGCAAAAGATAATAATGTAAAAATTTTACCTGTTGACAGCGAACATTCTGCTATTTTTCAATGTCTTCAGGGAAATAAAAAAGAACACCTTAATAAAATAATTCTTACTGCATCTGGCGGGCCATTCTTTGGAAAAACAAAAGATGAATTACAAAATGTTTTAGTAAAAGATGCTCTTAATCACCCAAACTGGTCAATGGGTAACAAAATCACCATTGATTCAGCAACGTTAATGAATAAAGGCCTTGAATTTATTGAGGCTATGTGGCTTTTTGATTTGAATCCAGACCAAATTGAAATAGTTGTTCATCGTGAAAGCGTTATTCATTCAGCTGTTGAGTATAAAGATTATTCAGTTATTGCTCAGATGGGTGTACCGGACATGAAAATACCGATACAATACGCTCTTTTGTATCCTGACAGAGTATCATGTCCAACAAAAAGATTATCACTTACTGATTATGGAACATTATCATTCAAGAAGCCGGATTTTGAAACTTTCAATTGCCTTACAAGCTGTATTGAGGCAATAAAATTAGGTGGAACATCTCCAGCTGTTGTAAATGGTGCAAATGAAGAGGCAGTGAGATTATTCCTTGACGGTAAAATTTCTTTCTTAAAAATCGGTGAGCTTGTAAAAAAGGCTCTTATGACTATAAAAAGAAAAGATATTAAATCAATAGATGATATTTTTGAAGCGGATAAGTCTGCACGAGAATTTGTTTTAAGCAATATTTAATGTTAAGAGGTTTATTATGAGTATTATTATAGCCATAATTATTTTTGGTCTGATTATTGCAATTCACGAGTTTGGTCACTTTATAGTTGCTAAAGCCTGTAATGTAAAGGTAAATGAATTTGCAATTGGAATGGGTCCTGTAATTCTTAAGAAAAAGAAGAAGGAGACTCAATATTCATTGCGATTATTCCCGATTGGTGGTTTTTGTGCAATGGAAGGCGAGGATGAATCAAGTGATGATTCACGTGCTCTTTGCAAAAAGCCAGTTCATCAGCGTATTCTTATTTGTGTTGCCGGCGCAGTAATGAACATTATTTTAGGTTTACTGCTTGTACTTATTATGGTTTCAACAAGCGAAAATCTACTTATACCTAAAATAAGTGGCTTTGCAAAAAATTCATCTTCTCATGAAACAGGACTTAACGTAGGGGACAGAATAGTAAAAGTTAATGGAATGAGAATTCTTACCGTTAACGATCTTTCTTACTGTTTTACAACAGATGATGATGGAGTATTTGATATGGTGGTTGTCAGAAATGGCAAAAAGGTAAATCTTTCAGGTGTAACATTAGTTAAGGACAAAGGTGAAAACGGAAAAGGTAAGATTCATATCGATTTTGCTGTTACAAGAGATAATAAAAATGTAGGTACTGTTTTGTCACACACTTTTAAAGATACAGTATCAACAGCTAAAACAATATGGATTTCGCTTGGCGACTTAATTAAAGGTAAATACGGGCTTAATGATATGTCTGGCCCTGTCGGAATTGTAAGTGTAATAGGCGAATCTATGAAGCCTTCTAACTCAGCAAATATTGCTGAGATGTTACAGAATTTATTGTATCTTGCTTCATTTATCACAATTAATGTTGGAATTTTCAATCTTCTTCCTTTACCGGCACTTGATGGTGGCAGAATAATGTTCCTAATTATTGAAGGAGTAAGAGGTAAGCCAGTAAAACCAGAGCACGAGGGTATGGTACACTTCATTGGTCTTGCTTTATTAATGGTTTTAATGGTAGTAGTAACATTTAATGATATAGTTAAGCTGATTTAAAGGTGGTAATAAGATTGAAGCGCGATGTTATTCCTGTAAAGGTAGGTAACTTTACACTTGATGGAAGCAAAATATATATACAATCTATGCTAAATATTCCGTCAGATGATATTGAAAACAATGTAAAACAAGCTGTAGAGCTTGAAAAAGCTGGCTGCGAGATAATAAGAGTTTCAATTCCAGATAAAAATGCTGTTCAACTTATTCCAGCAATCAAATCAAAGATTTCAATACCACTTGTTGCTGATATTCATTTTGATTATAAGCTTGCGCTTGAATCTGTCGCTGCTGGAATAGATAAAATAAGAATTAATCCTGGTAATATCGGCGATAGTGACAGGGTAAAACAGGTCGCTAATGCCTGCAAGGCAAGGAATATTCCAATAAGAATTGGTGTAAATTCTGGCTCATTAGAAAAAGAATTACTTGCAAAGTATGGTTCACCAACGCCTAAAGCTTTAGTTGAAAGCGCTTTAAATAACGCTGAAATGCTAACAAAATATGATTTTAATGATATTGTTATATCATTAAAATCTTCAGATGTAAAGACAATGGTAAATTCATATCACCTACTTGCTGAGAAATGTAACTATCCATTACACCTTGGTGTAACAGAAGCTGGCACTGAGAGAATGGGACTTATTAAATCTTCAGTAGGAATCGGCTCACTTCTTCTTGACGGAATAGGTGAAACAATAAGAGTATCTCTTACCGCTGATCCAGTGCTTGAAATTGCTGCTGCTAAAGATATTTTAAAGAGTATTAATAAATTGGGCGGAGTTAAAATTGTATCGTGCCCAACCTGCGGAAGAACAAAAATTAATCTCATAAAACTTGCAAATGAAATAGAGAGTAAGATAATTAACATTGATAAAAATATCACTGTTGCTGTTATGGGTTGTGTTGTGAATGGCCCTGGTGAAGCGAGAGAAGCTGACATTGGTATTGCTGGTGGCGATGGATGTGCAATTCTGTTCAAAAAGGGTGAAATTATTCGCAAAATAAGCGAAGAAAATATAATTTCAGAATTGATGGAAGAAATAGATAAATTGTAAAAGGATTAATAAAATGAGCGAAATGAAGTTATCACAGTTTTTTGATGAATATTCTGATAATATTCCAAAACAGTTACAAGACGGAAAAATAATAAAAATATCTTTTTCAGATAACAATAAATATATGACAATTATTTCTGCTTTCACAAGTTTGCAGACTTATACAAATATAAATATTTTTAATAATAATATGAAAAACGCTCTCGGACTTGAGGGCGTTAATTTGCAATGCAAGTATACCCCTGATATGTTAAGTACAGATTATTTTCCTGAGCTTGTACATAAGCTTAAAACCAGATTTTCAGTTGTAAATGGCTTTCTTGATAATGCTGACGCAGATTTTTCAGAAAACGTTCTTACAATTACACTTAAAAACGGTGGTTATAATCTTTTGAAAATGGCAAAGATTGAAACTGTTATTCCTCAGATTGTTTATGAAGAATTCAGTAAAAATATTACTGTAAATGTCACAGGTATTCTTGAAAATGATGAGGACAAGCACGAAAAAATGAAGGCAGATATTATATCACAAATGCCTGTATATGTCCCACCTGAACCAAAACCAGCTGAAAAGAATGATACTCCTTTTGATCTTAAAACTGTCAATTCTGTTAGTTTTACAGGTTTGCCATTTCTTAAAAGTAATGCAACAATTGTTAAAGGAAGTAAAATATCTGATAATGGTCAGATGATTGAAATAAAAAATGTTTCACAAGAGTGCGGAAAGGTTATTATCTGGGGCGATGTTTTCAGCTATTCTGAAAAAGTAACCCGTGATGGAAGTAAAGTAATCATTTCAATAATGATTACCGACTATACTTCCTCAATAGTATTAAAGCTCATTGAAAATGTTACTAAGGCTGATGCAATAAGAGAGATTAAAAACGGCTCAACGCTTATTGTTTCTGGTGAAGCAAATTACGATAAATTTGATAATGAAGTTGTTATCAGACCACGAGATATAATGAATGTTTCAAAAGAAATTGAAATGGACAACAGCGAACAGAAACGTGTTGAACTTCACTTACATACAAATATGTCAGCAATGGATGCTATTACGCCGGTTGAACAGCTTATAAACAGGGCTTTTAAATGGGGCCATAATGCAATTGCTATTACTGATCATGGTGTTTGTCAGGCTTTCCCTGAAGCAATGAATACAGTTGATAAGATTAAGAAGAATGGCGGAGAATTCAAGCTAATTTACGGAATAGAGGCTTATCAGGTTAATGACAATCAGCATGCAGTTGTTGGTATGGATAAACGAAAAATAACAGATGAAATTATTGTTTTTGACCTTGAAACGACAGGTTTGAGTGCAAATACTGAACGCATGACTGAAATTGGAGCAGTCAAGCTTAAAAATCTTGAAATAATTGATACTTTTAATATATTTGTGAATCCACAGAAGCCTATTCCTCAAAGAATCACTGAACTGACAGGAATATCTGAAGATATGGTTCATGATGCACCTCTCGAAAAGGATGCACTCATTCAGTTTATGGAATTCTGTGGGGACAAGCCTGTGCTTGTTGCACATAATGCTCCATTCGATACTTCTTTTATTAATTCTTGTGCCAGTCGACATAACATTGATTTTCAATATACATCAATAGATACTGTTGTTATGTCAAAAAGTATGATTCCTGAACTAAAAAAACATAAGCTTAATATTATAGCAGAACATCTTAAAGTAGGGGATTTTAATCACCACAGAGCATGCGATGATGCAACTGTATTAGGGAAAATTTTTATTGTTCTTTCAAAAAGATTATTAGAAAAAGATCCTACTTTATCAATTGATAAAGTAAATTCTAATATTGGTGGAGTTGATATTAATAAGCTTAAATCTTTTCACCAAATTATTCTTGTAAAAAATAGTATCGGACTAAAAAATCTTTACAGACTTGTTTCATATTCTAATCTTAAATATTTTCACAAGACTCCACGTATTCCTAAATCTGAACTTATAAAGTACAGAGAAGGTCTTATAGTAGGTAGTGCTTGTGAATCAGGTGAACTATTTCAGGCAGTTTTTCAGGGTGCAAGCCACGATGAGCTTATAGAAATTGCAAAATTCTATGATTATCTTGAAATACAGCCTATTGGAAATAATGCTTTTATGCTTAGGAATGGCAATGTTGAAAGTGAAGAGCAGTTACGAGATATTAACAAAAAAATTATTGCTCTTGGTGATGAACTTCAAATTCCTGTTGTAGCAACAGGTGACGTTCATTTTATGGATAAAAAGGACGGGTTATTCAGGACAATTCTTACTTCTGTCAAATTCAAAGACGCAGATTTTCAGCCACCACTATATTTTAGAACTACTGAAGATATGCTCAAAGAATTTGCTTATCTTGGTGAAGAAAAGGCTTTTGAAGTTGTTGTTACAAACACAAATAAAATAGCTGAGATGATTGATGGTGATATCAGGGCTATTCCCAAAGGTACATACACTCCTTACATTGAGGGCGCAGATGAAGACCTTCAACGAATATGCTGGGAAAGAGCAAAAGAAATATACGGTGACCCAGTACCTGAAATTGTATCAAAAAGACTTGACAGGGAACTAACTTCTATTATTAAGCACGGATTTGCTGTTCTTTATATGATTGCTCAAAAACTAGTAGCAAATTCTATGGAACACGGTTACCAGGTTGGTTCAAGAGGATCTGTTGGCTCTTCATTTGTTGCAGCAATGTCAGGGATTTCAGAAGTTAACCCACTTGTTCCTCACTATGTATGCCCAAAATGCAGGCACAGTGAATTTATAACTGATGGTTCAGTTGGTTCAGGCTTTGACCTTCCATCTAAAAATTGCCCGAACTGCAATATAGATATGAAACGTGACGGTCACGATATTCCATTCGAAACATTCCTTGGGTTTGACGGGGATAAGGCTCCTGATATTGACCTTAACTTCTCAGGCGACTACCAATCCCGTGCTCATAAATACACAGAAGAATTGTTCGGTTCTGACCACGTATTCAAAGCAGGAACAATAGCAACTGTTGCTGATAAGACGGCTTACGGCTATGTAAAAAAATATCTTGAAGAAAAGAATATGGTTGTTAGCTCTGCTGAAGAAAACAGACTTACTATCGGTTGCACAGGAATAAAGAGAACTACTGGTCAGCATCCTGGTGGAATGGTTGTTGTTCCCTCAGATTATGATGTATATGATTTTACACCGGTACAACATCCAGCGGACAAGTCTGATTCTGATATTATTACAACACACTTTGACTTCCATTCATTGCATGATACTATACTTAAGCTTGACGAACTTGGTCATGATGTACCAACCTTGTATAAGTATCTTGAAGATATGACTGGATTGTCTGTTATGGACATTAACATGAGCGATAAAGATGTTTACAGCCTCTTTACATCGCCAAAAGCATTGAATGTTTCTTCTGAAGAAATTGATTGTGAAACAGGAACACTCGGTATTCCTGAAATGGGAACTGCTTTTGTAAGACAAATGCTTCTTGATGCGCAACCAAAGAATTTCAGTGACTTACTACAGATTTCTGGACTTTCACATGGTACAGACGTTTGGCTTGGCAATGCTCAGGAGCTTATCAAGAAAGGTACCTGCACAATTAGTGAAGTTATTGGAACACGTGATAGTATTATGACTTATCTAATTTATCACGGTGTTGATCCAAAGCTTGCATTTAAAATTATGGAGATTACCCGAAAAGGTAATGCGCCAAAGCTACTTACTGATGAAATGAAGCAGACTATGCTTGATAATAATGTACCTCAATGGTATATTGATAGCTGTCTTAAAATCAAATATATGTTCCCGAAAGCTCATGCTGCTGCTTATGTAATTGCTGGTATCAGACTTGCATGGTTTAAGGTTCATAAACCTCTTGAATTCTATTCAGCTATATTCACTGTTCGTGGTGAAGATTTTGACGCTGAAGTTGCCGTGAAAGGTAAAATGGCAACAAGATATAAGCTTGATGAGCTTAAACAAAAGGGAAATGACCGAAGCACAAAAGAAGACAATATTTTTGAAATGATTATGCTCACAAACGAAATGCTATGCAGAGGTTATGAATTCTTACCAGTTGATATTTATAAATCACACGCAACGATATATAAAATAGAAGACGGAAAATTAAGACTGCCGTTCTGTTCATTAAAAGGTGTTGGAGAAAACGCAGCAAAGAGCCTTTATGAAGCAGCTCAACAGGGCGAATTTATTTCAATTGAAGAATTTCAGTCGAGAAGCTCTGCCTCAAAAACTGTCATAGAAGTGCTAAAAAATATGGGTGCTTTTGGCTGTTTGCCTGATACAAGCCAGATGACGTTGTTTTAATTTAGGTATTGTGCCTTATTGACAATTATAATACATTGTGATATTATGATATCATAATATCACGTTACTACACTAAAGTGGAGGCGAATTATGAAAAGATTTGATCTTATAACACCAGAGGGAACAAAGGATTTACTTTTTGACGAATGTCAGGCAAGAAGAGAAGTGGAAAATAATCTTAGAAATATTTTTATCGGCATGGGTTATAGCGAAGTTATGACACCAGGTATTGAATTCTTTGATGTATTCAATAAAATATCAAGTTACATACCACAGGAAAGCATATACAAACTTACCGATGCAAAGAGCAGACTTATTGCAATAAGACCTGATTCTACCATTCCAATCGCACGTATGGTTGCAACAAGACTTAAGGATTATGCTTTGCCTTTACGTTTATTCTATAATCAGAGTATATATTCAATCAATCCTGCTCTATCTGGTAGAAGTGATGAGGAAGTTCAGGCTGGTATAGAACTTATCGGCTCATCATCCAAGAAAGCTGACCTTGAAGTTTTGTCGCTTGCTATACAGGCTTTATCTTCATATGATTCTGAGAATTTTAGAATTGAGATTGGCGACATTGGATTTTTTACAGAGCTTGTTTCGCGACTGAATGTTGATTCATCTGTTGAAGAAGATATTAGAAGACTAATTGAAGTAAAGAATTATCCAGCATTAAATGACTTCCTTGATTCAATTGGTGAAAATCAGATAACAAAAGCATTAAAGCAACTCCCAAGATTATTTGGTGGGGTTGAAGTATTTGAAAAAGCTTCTACATTGTTTTCAGATGAAAAAATTGAACTTATCTTATCTGATTTAAAGGACTTATATAACAAACTTGAAATGTTAGGATTTAACGGAAAAATTGCTGTTGACCTCGGTATTGTTAACCGTACAAATTATTATACAGGAATTGTCTTTAGAGGATATCTTCAGGGTTATGGCGAGACTGTTCTTTCTGGTGGAAGATATGATAAGCTTATATCTGAATTTGGCTATGATGTTCCGGCAATCGGCTTTGGCATAAATGTTGATGCAGTTTCATCGATAATAAGAAAAAACAATAAATCTTCAAACAGCCCAAAAACAGATATAATTGTTTTTGGAGATAAGGGTTATGAAATGAAAGCGCTTACAGTTGCTCAAAAGCTCTACAATGAAGGTAGAAAAGTTGAGAATGCAGTTTTTGAAACTATTGAAGAAGTAAAAGAATACGCAAAATTATATTTAATAAAAGAAATATGCATAGTTTCTGAAAACATAGAATTTATCAATTTGCAAGGTGGTGCTAACAATGAATAAGCCATTAAGAATTGCTTTGACAAAAGGTAGACTTGAAAAAGATACAATGGGTCTGCTTGAGAAAATAGGTTTTGATTGCACCGCATTACATGAAAAGGGCAGAAAGCTCATTCTTTCAATACCAGATGCAAACCTTGAAGTAGTACTTGCAAAAGCTGCTGATGTTATTACATACGTTGAACACGGCGTTTGTGACATGGGTGTTGTCGGGAAGGACACAATTATGGAAATGCAGGGCAAGTTCTTTGAGCTTGTTGATTTAGGCTTTGGGAAATGCAGATTTGCTCTTGCAACAAAAAAGGGAAGTTCATTTTACGGCGGTTATGATGTAAAAACTATTGCTACTAAGTATCCTAATGTTTCAAGAGCTTTCTTTGAAAGTAAGGGTATGGATATTGAAATTGTTAAGATTGAAGGCTCTGTTGAACTTGCTCCATTGCTTGAGTTATCAGACGGAATAGTTGATATTGTTGAAACTGGAACAACACTTAAGGAAAATGGTCTTGAAGTAATTGAAGATATAGCACCAATTTCAGCAAGATTAATTGTAAATATGGTAAGTATGAAATTAAGACAAAATGAAATAGAAGCGTTGATTAAACAGATAGAAAGTAATATTTGAGGTGATAAAGTGCTTAAAAAGATATATGCAAATGGGAAAGATGAATATGAATTCTTAAAAAAGCTTGATACCAGAAATGCTGAAAAAGATAAAAAGGTTACAGCTGTTGTTTCTGAGATTATTGAAAATGTTAAGACAAACGGTGATAAGGCAGTTCTTGCTTATACAGAAAAGTTTGACGGTAAGCTACCTGAATACTATGAAGTTCCAAGAGAAGTTATTAACGACGCAATGACAGAAGCTGATGAAAGCTTTGTTAATGCTTTGCTTAATGCTATGGAAAATATTTCAGACTTCCATAATAGACAAAAGGAACAAGGTTTTATTAATCCACTACCTGACGGTTCAATTCTCGGTCAGAAGGTAATGGGATTGAATAGAGTTGGTCTTTATGTTCCTGGCGGAACAGCCGCTTATCCTTCATCTGTGCTGATGAATGCCATACCAGCAAAAATCGCTGGCGTTAAAGAAATTATTATGGTAACCCCTCCTCTTAAGGATGGCACACCAAACAAAGATATACTTGTTGCTGCTGCAATATGCGGAGTTGACAGAATATTTCTTTCTGGTGGAGCACAGGCTGTTGCTGCTCTTGCTTTTGGTACAGAAACGATACCAAAGGTTGATAAGATTGTCGGCCCTGGTAATATTTTCGTAGCAACTGCTAAAAAGCTTCTATACGGAATTGTTGATATTGATATGATTGCTGGACCAAGTGAGATACTTATTCTTGCTGATCACAAGGCTAACCCTAAGTATATTGCTTCTGATTTAATGTCACAGGCTGAACACGATAAGCTTGCATCATCAATTCTTGTTACTACAAGTGAAACTATTGCTGATGCAACAATTGCTGAAGTTGAAAGACAGATTAAAACGCTTTCAAGGGCCGAAATAATAGAAAGATCACTAAAAGACTTTGGTGCAATAATTATCTGTGATAATACAAATAAAGCCATAGAACTTGCTAATAGTCTTGCACCTGAACATCTTGAAGTTTTACTTGAAAATCCAATGGAATACCTCGGACGTCTTGATAATGCTGGTTCAATATTCCTTGGTGCTTATGCTCCTGAACCTTTGGGCGATTACTACGCTGGACCAAACCACGTTCTACCTACTAGTGGCACAGCGCGCTTCTTCTCGCCTTTATCAGTAAATAGCTTTACAAAGCGTTCAAGCTATATATATTACACTGATAATGCACTTGCAAATGCAAAGAGTGATATTATTCTCATTGCCGAAAAGGAAGGTTTAACAGCACACGCAAACTCAATTAAAGTGAGGTTTTAACAAATGGCTTATGAACTTAATAATAAACTTATAAACCTAAAACCTTATGACCCGATCGAAGGGGAATATAAAATTAGACTTGATGCAAATGAATCTTACATAAATCTTAATGATTCATTGTCAGGTATTATTTCTAAGGAAATAATAAAGCTTGACCTTAACAGATATCCAGACCCTTATGCAACAAAAGCTGTTGATGCATTCGCTGATTATTATGGTATTGATAATAAATTTGTTACAGCAGGCAACGGTTCTGATGAATTGATATCAATAATTACAAGCTGTTTTCTTGAAAGTGGTGACAAGGTTGTTACCTTAACACCTGATTTTTCAATGTATGCTTTTTATGGAAGTCTTTATGAGCTTGAAGTTTTAAATTTTGCAAAGGATAATGATACTTTTGAAACTGACTGTGATAAACTTATTGATTATTGCAAGAATTACAATGCAAAAATGCTTATTTTTTCAAACCCATGTAATCCGACTTCAATCGGTATTGATAGGGAAAGTATTTTGAAAGTTTTGAAGAGCTTATCCTGTCTGGTTGTTGTTGATGAAGCCTATATGGATTTCTGGGATCAGAGTATTTTAAGTGAAGTTCAGAACTTTGATAATCTTATTATATTGAAAACCTGCTCAAAGGCAATCGGTCTTGCAGGATTAAGATTTGGTTTTGCTGTTGCTGGCAAAACTATTACTACTGCTTTAAAAGCTGCAAAATCGCCTTATAACACAGATTTAGTTTCACAAAAACTAATTGAAGTTGCTTTCAGCAATCCTGATATATTAAAAGAAAACACGAAACAAATAATTAACAATACAAATGCTTTTTATAGTTCATTTGTTGCATTGGCTAATAAATACTCTTGCTTAGAAAAGATATATCAGACTTCCACTAATTTTTTATTTATTAAAACCGATAAAGCGAAAGATATATACTTACAATTATTAAATCATTCAATCGCCGTAAGATGCTTCGATGGATATTTAAGAATATCAACTGGAACAAAAGAAGAACATGATATCGTTCTCAAAGTATTTGAAAATATAATCAAAAAGTATTAATATAGGAATTAAAAAGGAGACTTATTTATGAAGCATTTAAGAAAGTCTTTACTCTTATTATTAGTAGCAGTAATGTTCATGTTTTCATCCTGCAAAATCAATATTGGCTCAGTAAAAAATACTAATAGCTCAAATAATTCTGATAGTTCCACAAGTTCTGAGTCATCTTCTGAGATTGATAGTTCTTCAATAACAGATTCATCTTCAAACACTTCAAAAACAACTACTGCAAATACAGGTATTCCTGTTAATCAGCACGGACAATTAAAAGTCAACGGAGCTAATATAGTTGACAAAAACAATAATATCTATCAGCTTAAAGGCTTGTCAACTCATGGCATAGCATGGTTTCCTGACATTGTTACAAAAGAATCATTTAAAACACTTCGTGATGATTGGAATGTAAACAGTATACGACTTGCTATGTATGTTGATGAAAATGGCAATGGTTCCTGCTATCTTAATAACAAGCAAGTAAACAAAGAACTTATGAACAAAGGTATTCAGTATTGTATTGATCTTGGAATGTATGTAATAATCGACTGGCATGTTTTGAACCCAGGTGATCCGAATAAATATACTTCAGAAGCAATCAGCTTTTTTGACGAATTTGCAAAGAAATACAATAAGTATCCAAATATAATATATGAAATCTGTAATGAACCAAATGATAATGTTAATTGGAATGCTAACATCAAGCCATATGCAGAAAAGATAATCAGCACAATAAGAAAATATGATAAGGAAGCTATAATCATTGTCGGAACTGGTACATGGAGTCAGGATATACAGGATCCAGTGAATAACAGACTAAGTGATAAGAATGTTGTATACGCTTTGCATTATTATGCAGCAACCCATAAGCAATCATTAAGAGACAGACTGACGCAGTGCTATAAAGCTGGATTGCCTGTACTTGTTTCTGAATTCGGCAACTGTAGTGCTGACGGTAACGGTGGTAATGACTTTAATGAGGCAAGAAAGTGGTTACAGCTACTTGATTCATATCATATAGGGTATTATAACTGGGCACTTGCTGATAAGAATGAAAGTTGTTGTATCTTCAAACCAGGTACAAATTTAAAAACCGGGAATTGGTCTGATAGTCAGCTTACTGAAAGCGGTAAATTTATAAAAGACTGGTATACAAAATAATAAATCAGGAGGTCGTTATGAAAACTGCATCTATATCACGAAAAACAAATGAAACTGATATAAAGCTTACAATTAATCTCGACGGTACAGGTAAGCATTCAATTTCAACAGGAATAGGATTTTTCGATCATATGCTCACAGCTTTTTCAGTTCATAGTGGAATAGATATTGAATTAAATGTCATTGGTGATTTAGTTGTTGATGGTCATCACACTGTTGAGGATACAGGAATTGCTTTAGGTCAGGCTTTTGCCCTGGCGCTTGGCAATAAAGCGGGAATAACACGTTATGGAACTGCATTTATCCCAATGGATGATGCTTTAGGTTTTGCTTCGCTTGATATTAGCGGTCGTCCTTTTCTTGTTTTCCAGTGCAAATTCCACAATCCGAAAACAGGAGATTATGATAATTGTCTTACTGAAGAATTCTTCAGAGCATTTGCTATGAATTCATTGATTACATTACACACATCCTGTGGCTACGGCAATAACGATCACCACAAGAATGAAGCTTTATTCAAGTCAGTAGCACACGCTTTAAAGGATGCATTAAAAATCAACGGAACAGAGGTTCTTTCTTCAAAGGGAGTTTTATAAATGATAGCGATAGTTGATTATGGCGCAGGAAATTTATTTTCAGTAAAAAATGCTCTTGATTACCTGAATATAAAAAACTGCTTTACAAGTAAAAAAGAAGATTTAATAAATGCTGATGCTATTATTCTTCCTGGAGTCGGTGCTTTTCCTTCAGCTATGAAAATGCTTAATGATACTGGACTTGTTCAGACAATAAAAGAGCAATCACATATTAAACCTTTCCTTGGTATTTGTCTTGGTATGCAGATGCTTTTTGAAAAAGGATATGAATTTGAAGAAACTGATGGTCTTGGCTTAATTAAAGGAAAAATTGATAAAATAAATGTTACCGACTTGAATATACCTCATATGGGATGGAATAAGCTTGAGGTTTTGAATGACTGCCCATTGATGCATGGTCTGAATGATGACACATATGTTTATTTTGTTCATTCATATCAGGCTTACTGCAATGATGAAAATATATCAGCCTATTGCGATTATGAAGTAAGAATTCCTGCACTGGTATTTAATAAGAATATTTACGGAGCACAGTTTCACCCTGAAAAAAGTGGTGACGCTGGACTTAAAATGCTTAAGAATTTTACTCAATTAATAAAATAAGGACAAGGAGGATTATTTATGCTTGCAAAACGTATAATTCCTTGTCTTGATGTAAGAAATGGCAAGGTTGTTAAAGGCGTTAACTTTGAAGGAATAAAAGAAGTCGGTGACCCTGTTGAATGCGCAGAAATGTATAACAGGCAAGGTGCTGATGAGCTTGTTTTCTATGATATAACAGCTTCCCACGAGGGTAGGGGAGCAATGCTTGATGTGGTGCGAAATACTGCTAAAAAAGTGTTCGTTCCACTAACGGTCGGCGGCGGAATTTCTACTATAGAAGATTTCAGGGAAACCTTAAGAGCAGGAGCTGACAAAGTTTCTGTAAATTCATCAGCTGTCAAAAATCCAAAGCTTATTTCGGAAGCTGCTGACATATTCGGAAGTCAATGTGTGGTTGTCGGAATAGATGCAAAAAGAAAACCTGACGGTACTTTTACTGTTGTAATAAACGGTGGACGCATTGATATGAACATTAATGCAATTGAATGGGCAAAAAAGGTTCAGGAGCTTGGTGCTGGCGAAATTTGCCTGAATTCTATTGACACAGACGGCACTAAAGCAGGTTTTGATATTGATATGCTCAATGCTGTATGTAATGTTGTTTCAATTCCTGTTATTGCAAGTGGTGGCTGTGGTAAGCTTTCAGATTTTTCTGAGGTGTTTGAGAAAACAAATTCATCAGCTGCTCTTGCAGCTTCATTATTCCATTTTAAAGAGCTTACAGTAGGTCAGGTCAAGAACTATCTTACTGATAAGAACATAGCTGTAAGAGGCACCAAGGAGGGTATATGAAGGTATATATAGATAATATTGATAAGTATTTTGTAAAAGGCGACCTTATACCGGCTATTGTATTTGAAAATGATACAAAAATTGTCCTTATGCTTGCCTATATGAATAAAGAGAGCCTGGAAAGAACTTTAGAAACAGGTTATACTTGGTTTTATAGCCGTTCACGAAATGAATTATGGAATAAAGGAGCAACATCAGGACATTTACAGAAAATTATCAGTATTTATGGTGATTGCGACAAAGATACTTTGCTTATTAATGTTAAACAGACGGGCGTTGCTTGCCACACAGGTGAATACAGTTGCTTTTTTAATAAAATAATGGAGGAATAATTATGTCAAAAGTACTTAATGATTTATATGATATAGTAATGAGCAGGAAAGATAATTTTGAAGAAGGCTCATATACCTGTTATCTCTTCTCAAAAGGTCAGGATAAAATCCTTAAAAAATGTGGTGAAGAATGCAGTGAAATGATTATCGCAGCAAAGAATGATGATAATGCTGAGCTTGCTAACGAAATTTCTGACTTATTCTATCATATCCTTGTTCTGTGCGCAGAAAAAGGATTGCCATACTCAGAAGTTGAGGCTGTTCTTGAAGAAAGAAGACAGAAAATTGGAAACCTTAAGAATTTCAAAATTGTGGACAAAAATACATAATTTTTAGTAATTTCTTGTTTTGTCCTTAAAAATATTGTCACTAAATAATTATCTCTTGAATAATATGTAATGAAGTTAAATACTTTAATATACTCAAAAGGGGGATAATTATGATCGAAAATAGAGCTAATTCTAACAACTTCAGAGAAGCAGTATGTATTGAAGCACAACGCATATTCGATTCCTGTAGCGATAAGGATTGCTTGGAGGATTTGGAAGTTGTATTTACAGATGGAGCTGCAAAAACAATTATTGATAATGCGACATTTATCAAATGTAAGTGTGTAGAGGTTTTAAACACATATTTTACAATTGAGCCAGTCCCATTCAATAAAGGATTTTATTCAATTGATATTACTTATTTCTTCAATGTAGTAATCGAAGCATACACAAGTTCAACTACTACTCCTCAGACTGTTTCTGGTTCAGCACAATTCTGTAAAAAGGTAATCCTTTACGGTAGTGATGGAAACGCTAAAATTTTCAGATCTGATGAAACAATAACACCTGTTCCACAGGGATGTTGTTATCAGAATCTACCTACTGCAACAGTTCAGGTTGTTGAGCCAATTGTTCTTGATGCAAAGCTCGTTACAAAAACTTTAAGATGTCAGGATTGCTGTTGTCCTACTCAGTCGGTAGATCCAACAATAACAACACCAGATAAGAGAGTGTTTATCACAATTGGTTTATTCTCAATTATTTCTTTGATAAGACCAGTTTCATTACTGATCCCATCATATGATTATTGCATACCTAACAAGGATTGCTCAACTTCAAATGACAGTCCATGTGAATTGTTTGAAAAAATCAAGTTCCCAGCAAACGAATTTTTCCCATTAAGTCTTGAAGATGTAAAAGAAGAACCAGATAATCGTGACTAATCTCTTTCCAAACAGCTGTTACCTTAACTGGTAATGGCTGTTCTTATTTATGTGTTAGTTTTGATTGACGGAGCAATCTAAAAATGATATACTTATAAAGTATGAAAATTGTAAAAAAGGAATGGTATAAAATGAAGGTTACTTTAATAACTCACACACCAGAACCTGAAAAAATAATTGCCGCGTCAGCAAAACTTTGCTATGCAAATTCAGATATTGAATACCTTTTAGATGGACTTGACGAACAAAAAACTGCAAAATTCCTTGAAATGCTTACTAATATTGGTCATGAAAGTCCTATTGAACATATCAGCTTTACTTTTGGAATTGAAGGTATTTCACGTACCTGTAGTCACCAGCTTGTAAGGCACAGAATAGCAAGCTATTCTCAGCAAAGCCAGAGATACGTTGAAGAAAAAGATTTTAATTACATCACTCCGCCTGAAATTACTGATTGCCCTGAAGCCGTTGAAGTTTTCAACAATCAAATGAACAGCTCTATTGAAGCTTATAATAAGCTCACAGAAATTTTAAAGGACAAGCATTATAACACATTTATTGAACAGGGACTTGATAATAAAACAGCAAAACAGAAAGCACAGAAAAAGGCAATAGAAGACGCACGATTTGTTCTTCCTAACGCTTGTGAAACAAAAATTGTTGTAACAATGAACGCTAGAAGCCTTAAGCATTTTTTTGAATTAAGATGCTGCCAGAGAGCCCAGTGGGAAATTAAAGCTGTGGCTGATGAAATGCTTAAATTATGCAGTGAAGTAGCACCAATACTCTTTAAAAATGCTGGTCCTTCCTGCGTGAGAGGGAACTGCAGTGAAGGCAAAATGTCCTGTGGTAAACCAGATGAAAATAGAGCATTTTATAAGGAGCTCAAAAATGGGAATAACTAAAGGTAAGTTATTTGTTATTGATGGTCTCGACGGAAGTGGGAAATCAACTCAATTTGAACTTTTGCAGAAAGATCTTGAAAATAAAAATATAAATTATAAAGCAATAAGCTTTCCTGACTACGAACAACCTTCATCAACGTTAGTAAAAATGTATCTTAGCGGTGAGTTTTCATCTTCTCCTGATGGAGTAAATGCATATGCAGCGTCAAGCTTTTATGCTGTTGACAGATATGCAAGCTACAAACTGTTTTGGGAAGATAATTATAACAAAGGTGACTTTATTCTTGCAAGTAGATATACTACATCCAATGCAATTCATCAAATGGAAAAGCTTGAAATGAGTCAATGGGATAATTATCTTGCATGGATGGAAGATTACGAGTATAATAAATTAAAACTACCTAAGCCTGATACTGTTGTATTCCTTGATATGCCTGTTGAAGTTTCACAGATTCTGCTTTCAAACAGATATCATGGTGATGACAATAAAAAAGATATACATGAAGCTGATGTAGAATACTTGATACAATGCCGTAAATCAGCATTGTATTGTGCTAATAAACTTGGTTGGATTGTTATTGAGTGCAGTAAGAATGGACAACCCTTATCAATTGAAGACATTCATAAAAAATTAGCTGCTCTTTTATAAATATGAATATACGGAGGAAATATGATTTATATTTTTTTAGCTGAAGGTTTTGAAGAAATCGAAGCATTTGCACCTGTTGATTTATTGAGGCGCTGTGAACTTGATGTAAAAACAGTAGGAATCAATAGCAATATTATACGGAGCTCTCGTGGAATTCCTGTAATTTCAGATCTTGAAGCAAATGAAATAATTCTTGATGATAACCTTCAAATGATTATTCTTCCCGGTGGAATGCCAGGAACACTTAATCTTGAAAAATCACAAAAAGTTCACGATGCCATTAATTTCTGCGTAAAAAATGATATATATATTGCTGCAATATGTGCAGCACCGTCTATCCTTGGTCATAAGGGCCTTCTTGATAATAAAATAGCAACATGTTTTCCAGGATATGAATCAGAACTAAAAGGTGCTACGTTATCAGAAGATATTGTCTGCAAGGATGGTAAGATTATCACTGGTAAGAGTGCCGGTGTTTCAATAGAATTTTCATTAGCATTAGTTGAAACTCTCATATCAAAAGAAAGGGCAAAATTGCTTAAGGATTCGCTACAATGCAAATAGTTAAACCCGATATACGAGACTATAAAAATAAGCTTCGCACTAAATACAAGTCAATAAGAACGTCAATGACATATGAGTATAAATGTAAGCTTGATAATAATATTTTCAACAGATTGATATCATTGAAAGCATATAATCAAGCTGATATTGTATTGACGTTTGTTTCTACAGATATAGAAGTAGATACTCACAAGCTAATAAAATATTCACTTGAACAAGGCAAGAAGGTTGCTGTTCCAAAATGTATTTCTGGAACACGAAATATGGCATTTTATTTTATAGAATCCTTTGATGATCTTGAAGTTGCTACATTTTCAGTACTTGAACCAAAAACTGATAAATGTACGATTCTTGAGAATTTTGGAAATTCAATATGTATTGTCCCTGGTCTTGCATTTGACTTGAATGGTTATAGACTTGGCTACGGAAAAGGCTATTATGATAGATTTCTTAACAGATATAATGGAACAACCATAGGTATATGTTATTGCTCCTGCACGCTAAATAAGCTTATTAAAGGAAAATTCGATAGAAATGTTGATATACTGATTACGGATAAATTTATTCACAGAACATTTTCATAGGAGGTAAATTAATGGACGAAAAATTTAACAACATGGATGGCGACAACCAGAACGACAATAAAGAAGCAGGTGTAAATTCTTCCAATGCAAATGCAAAAAAAGTGCCATCTAAAAAGAAAAAGAAGAAAAAGCGCAGTATAGCAAGCACTCTTATAGTAATTACAATTATTTTGGCCATATCTGTAATTCTTTCGACTGCTGTTATTGTATTTTCATCTGACGTTTTGGGATTAAGTGGAAGTGAGGATATTGTAACTCTAGATATTCCAAAAGGAACATCAATTACAAAAATTGCAGAAATACTTAAGGATAAAGAAATTATTAGTCATCAAAAGCTTTTTATTCAGTTCTGCAAGATGAATGATAAAAAGATGTCTATCTATCCTGGCAGGCATGAACTAAAAGATGGAATGTCATATAATGATATAATAAAGAACTTAAGATCGCAGGGCAAGTCTGAAAAGGACCTTATAAGGATTATGTTTCCGGAAGGCATATCTCTTCAGGAAGCTGCTGAAAAGCTTGAGAAAAACGAAATATGCAATTCCAAAGATTTTATTCGTGAATTTAATAAAAGTTATCAAGACCTTGATTTTGATAGTCTGGTTCCTGATAATCAACTTAAATTCTATAGAATGGAAGGCTATTTCTTCCCAGACACATATGAATTTTATAAGAATTCTCAACCTGATGCTATATGCGCAACCATAAAAACAACATTTAGCAAAAAAGTTTATTCAAAATACTATGATCAAATTAAGAAAAAAGGTCTGACACTTGATCAGGTAATAACAATGGCATCAATGGTTCAGAGAGAAGCACCAGTAAAAGAAGATATGGAAAAGGTTGCTTCTGTATTCTGGAACAGACTAAATAATAGCAAAAATTATCCTCTTCTTCAGTCGGATCCGACAACAAAATATGTGAATGAAATAATTAAACCTAATATTAATGAAATAAATGAAGATAAGATTTTTACAGCTTATGATACCTATAAAGGTCAGGGATTGCCACCTGGAGCGATCTGTAACCCAGGTGTTGAAGCTATTGAAGCAGTTCTAAATCCAGCACAGACTGATTATTTATATTTCTGCTCAAATATTAAGACAAAGAAATTCTATTACTCAAAAACACTGACTCAGCACGAGCGCAACCTAAAAATTGCTGGATTAAAATAGTATTTGAATAGAAAATTGGAGGCACTTATTGATTGATTATAAAAAATTAGAGGTACTTGCACCTGCTGGTGATTTTGAAAGATTTGATGCTGCACTTGATTATGGAGCGGATGCTATATACCTTGGAGGACAGGCTTTCGGTATGAGAGCCAGCCCTCAGAACTTCACATTTGAAAATCTAAAACTTGCTGTAACGAAAGCTCATAGTAAAAACGTAAAAGTATATATGACTTGCAATACATTACCAAGGAATAATGAAATTGCTGGATTTCAAGGCTTTATTGAACAAGCTGTTACTTGTAATATTGACGCTATAATTACTACAGATATTGGACTTTTATCTCTTATTAAAAAATATGCACCTGGACTTGAAATTCATATATCAACGCAGGCTGGCATTGTAAATTATGCTACAGCAAATGAATTTTACAATATGGGCGCTAAAAGAGTTGTACTTGCACGTGAATTATCACTTGATGAAATATCTGATATCAGAGCGAACACACCGAATGATTTAGATATTGAGGCTTTTGTGCACGGAGCAATGTGTGTATCTTTCTCCGGAAGATGTCTTCTGTCTAGCTATATGGTAAACCGGGATGCTAACAGAGGCGAATGTGCTCAGCCTTGCAGATGGGGATATTATCTTGTAGAAGAAAAACGACCTAATGAACTATATCAGATTACAGAAGATGAGCAAGGCACGTACATTCTTAATGCAAAGGACTTATGTATGCTTGACAATATTGATAAGGTTGCTAAAGCTGGCGTAACCAGCTTAAAGATTGAAGGCCGTGCTAAATCATCATATTATGTATCCGTAGTAACAAATGCATATAGACAGGCTGTTGATATTTTGAGAAACGATCCTGATAATTTCATGCTCCCTGATTGGCTAAAAGAAGAAGTTTTTAAAGTAAGCCACAGAAAATACTGCACAGGTTTCTTTTTTGGGCATCCAAAGGATTGTCAGTACTATGAAAACAGCGGATATATCAGAGATTATGATGTAGTCGGCATAGTTAATGAGTGTAAAGATAATGTACTTTACGGGGCTCAAAGAAATAAATTTTCAGTAGGAGACTCCGTAGAAATACTATCCCCAGGCGGAAGAAAACCTGTAACACTCACAATAAATGAACTGTATAACGAAAAAGGGGAGAGTATTGAAAGTGCCTGTCATGCAACAATGGATTTCTCAATGCCATGCGAATACGGCTTCCCGAAAAATTCTATTATAAGAAAACAAAGATAAATATAAGCTGAGGAAAATCCTCAGCTTTTTATTATTCACTATTTTTCTTGTTCTTTTCAGAAGATGACTTTGTAATTTTTTTAACATTGGCAAGTGGGGAACTTTCAGCAGCTTTTTTCATATTATCATTTGATAAATGAGTATATATTTCAGTAGTTGCTATGCTTTTATGTCCCAGTATTTCCTTTAAAACCAAGGGATCTACATTCCCATGCTGATACATTAGTGTTGCTGCGGTATGTCTTAATTTATGCGTTGTAACTCCTTTATTATCCAGACCAGCTGCAAACAAGCTTTCTTCTACAATCTGCTGAACACGTCTTTTTGATATTCTGGTCTTTTGCTTACTTAAAAAGACAGCATTTGGCTCTTTAGGATTGACAGGGCGAGCCTTATAATAGTTGCTTATAGCTGAAACACATGCATCGTTCATATAAATAATTCGCTCTTTATTGCCTTTGCCGAGCAATCTCATAGTTCTATTTTGAAGGTTTATATCTTTAAAATTTAATCCAACTAATTCACTCAAACGCATTCCACAGTTTAGAAACAAGGTTAAAATACAATAATTACGCTCAGAATTTTCACCCTCAACCTTTGTAAGTAACTCAATGCTGTCCTCAAGTGTTAGATATTTGGGTAGCTTATTTTTTACCGCAGGAATTTCTAAATCAATTAAAGGATTTGTCTGGAGCAACCCAGCCTTTTTATGAAGAAAATTAAAGAATTGCTTTAATGCTGAAGTTTTTCTAGCTCTGGTCGTTGTTGTATTATTTAAATCTGAAGAAGTGTAATATAAGAATTCATATGCATTATTTAAAGTAAATTTTTGTATTAGCTCAATAGGGACATCTTTTATTGTAATTTTATTTAATTGTGTTTCAGGTGGAATAAGATTATTTGAAAGTTTAATATAGCGTAGGAAAGTTCTGATATCAATATAATAAGCTTCAACAGTTCGTTCACCACGAGCTTTTACAACTTTTAAATGAAATAAAAAATCAGATAAATAACTTGGGCTATCGTCATTATATGTATTATTCATTTTGTTCCTCCCTTAATTGCACTAAATTTTTATTTAGTGCAATTAGCCTTATGGAATTTCCCCCTGTCAATGAGTGTATGCTGGTTAGAAAAACAACCTTTGCTCGCAATCTCTCACAAGTCAAAGGTTGTATTTCAAAGTACAAGAAGTTTTTTCTTCTGTGCCTCTCCGCACTTTTATTATACCGCCCGTGGAAAGATAATACAAGTTACAAAATGGTTACAGTTTATCAGCAAGCGCATATATCATTGTCACAGCTTCGTCTGAATGGTTTAAAAGTTCCTGCACTTTTTTGAGGTTGTGTCCTGTGCGCTCGTATTTATCCACTGCGTAGACCTTGCGCGCACTATGGCACGAGATACACCCAGCAAGGCGAAGCGCCTTGCTTGCGCGCTTTATGTCCTTGTAGACCGCCTGACGCGTTCTGTGCTTCTTCCAGTCAAGCCGATTTTCAAAAACGTACACTTTTCCCGCGATACTCAATAAGTCAGCTTGAAGTGACGGCGCAAGTTTCACGCGCCTACGTTTGCCCGTCTTTTCTTCACGTAAGCTAAATAAGCCTTTGCGTACTTGCTCCGTCTTGAAATTGAGTATGTCACCAATACGCAGACCATAACGCAATGATACCTCTATCGCAAGTTGATTTTCCCACGTTAAGAGCGCGAGTATAAGGCGCATTTTGTCCGTTTCGACCCATTTACTACGGCTCATCGATGTGGTTCAACTTTCCTAAAAATGTTAACTCCCCTGCTTTTTCGCGGTTGCGCGCTTCTTCCACGGCTTCGCGGTGCTTATACTTCTGCGCTATCTCCAATAATTCTCTCCAAATCGGCGAGGTTGTCAGACCACAGAACGTCAATGTAGTCATTGCTCCACATTCTGTTTCTTCCTTGAATACTTTCAGCTTGTTCCCCGCCTCTTTTGTCCTCTTGATTTTTGTCTGCCATTCCAATGGTTTTGTCTCTTTCTGTGGATATAAGTTTTTCATTTTCTTCCACCCTTTCTAATTCTTTAAGCCACCAAAGCTTATATTCATCTATGTTCCCGCACTCTATAAGCTGTTTTCCTTGAAGTCCACGGCTTGCATAGAACATATGCTTTCCGCACTCCACTCCGTCAAGCTGGTTGTTGTAATATTGCTTGACTATGTACTTTGAAATATAAGTAGAACATTTGTTCTTTTCTCTTATCCTGTCAAGGCTGATATATCCAAAGCGGTTTTGATAGTACGGCATATCTAAATAGCCGTTGTTGTTCTTAATAAGGCTGTCGGAAGCAACCCCATTGAATAAGCCGTGGCAATGCCACGCGCCGTCTTTGTGTTGCTCTGGAACGATAATATAAGACAGCTTAGTGTTATACTTCTTGTTGTAGTTTCCTATCCATATTCCAAGAGCCTTAATGTAATCAGGGAGCGCGTAGCGGTCTTGCTTGTCCGCGTTAATAGTCATAGTCACGAAGTATTCCCACGGATTGCACAAAGAGAGTTCAAGAACGCGCCCCTTTGTCCTTGAAAGATTATTCGCGGTTTTCTTTCGTTCTGTTGGCTTGCAGATATCTGCAAACGATTCCCGCATTTCATTATGGCGAAGCTGAATGTCCATATCAGTGATGAAGTCAAGAGCCGTCAAAGGCTTCTGAGCCGTCATTCTGTCGAATTGAAAGAAAGATTTAATACAAGTCAGCTTGAAGCGCCCGCCATAGTTTTCAATTTTATAGACCACGATTTCCCCCCCAAATACAGAAATATGATACTATGTCAAGTAGCACCCGCCGATTACCGCGAATTCCGCGTGACGCTCCTCTTTGGTCGCGCCATGCTCATGCGCGCAGTGCGCCGAGCGCCCTCTCGGTCGCTGGCTTCGCTGTCGGCGGGCTGTTGTATCTCTTTTATTTCTGCTTGGGGTTACGGTCTACCACCCCCCCGCCCCGCCTATCAAGGCGGGGAGCGCGAAAAAACATAGCAAAAAAAAAAGAGAGCATACACGGACTTATCCGCATACACTCATTTTATGGGGGAATATTTAAAGCGCCCTACGGCGCATAAGTCTAATTGTCCGCTCCGACAAGCTTCGCCACTAAATTTCAATTTCGCTCAATGTGGGGGGCTAAAAAATCGGCGCGACTAAATCGCTTGATTTTTCTTTACGCTCCCCCACACTGCGCGAAATTACCTTATTTAGTGCAATTAGCAGTAAAATTTTGTTACTTACATTATACCACCATTCAGACATTAGGTCAAAGAAAAAAGCAAGGCTTTTGCCTTGCTCTATTTAATTTAATTCAACAACAGTAACCCCATCTTCCCCTTCGCCATATATGCCTTTTCTATATGACTTGACAAGCGGATGTGATTTTAAATGCTGACGGACAGCGTTTTTCAAAACACCTGTACCTTTACCATGAATTATAGTAACAAGATGCATACCACTCATAACAGCATTATCTAAAAAAGTATCAACTTCAGGTATACCTTCATCACAGGCGTAACCACGAATATCAAGTTCCAACTGGACCTGACGAGTTGCACGACTTTCGACATTTTTTGTGGAAATTTTATTACTGTTATATGTTACTTTTTCTTTTTCAATTAGCCTTAACTTACTTATATTAATTTTAGTTTTCATTATTCCAGCCTGCACAAATAAATTTCCGCAACTATCAGGTTCAGTAACAACAATACCTTTTTTGTTAGTGTCAGAAATTAAAACACTGTCACCCTTTTTTAATGGCCTTGGCAGTTTATAAGAATTATTCTGTTCAGATACTGGATTTGAGTCAAGATATAACTTATCCAAGGCAGTTTTACTGTTTGCTTTTCCCTGAGCAACTAATTTTGAGAAGTTTTCACTGTCCTTAGCTTTTCTGATTTCATCAAGTTCATCAATAAGCTTTTGCGATTCAATAGTTACTTTTCGAACTATCCTTGAAGCTTCATCTCTTGCTTTTTGAATTTCTATCTCTTTTTGCTTGATTAGTTCTTCCTTTTCATTTTCAAGCTTTATTTTCAACCCTTCGGTCTGATTTTTTAAAGCTTCAGTTTCGTTTTTGAACTTTTCAGTTTCTATACGGTTAGCCTCAAGCTTTTCCATAATATCATCAAAACGCTTGTTCTCAACACCAACTATATTTTTTGCATAATCAATAATATCATCAGGTAGACCAAGTTTTGATGATATTGCAAAAGCATTTGATTTTCCAGGTGAACCAATTATAAGTTTGTATGTTGGTTTTAAAGTTTTTATATCAAACTCGCACGATGCATTTTCGACATTTGGTGTGTCTAACGCAAACATTTTAAGCTCTTGATAGTGAGTTGTAGTAATAAGCTTTGCACCCTTGCTTTTCAGATCCTCAATAATAGACACAGCCAAAGCTGCACCTTCAATCGGGTCAGTACCCGAACCCAATTCATCAAGCAAAATCAATGAGGAATTATCAGCTGATTCAAGGATTTCTATTACTTTATTCATATGTGAAGAAAATGTAGAAAGACTTTGCTCAATTGATTGCTGATCACCAATATCAACTAGTATCTTATCAAAGACCGATATTTTGCTGCCATCTGAAACAGGAATAAGCAATCCACACATTGTCATAACTGTCAGTAGACCTACAGTCTTTAAAATAACAGTTTTTCCTCCTGTATTTGGACCTGTAATAACAAGAACATCAAAATCAGTTCCAAGCGATATATCAACAGGAACGACCTGATTTTTATCAATAAGAGGATGTCGTGCTTTTTTTAGGAATATCTGCCCGTCATCAACAATTTCAGGAGCTACTGCATTCATTTTTATAGCAAGATTCGCTTTTGCAAAATATAAATTAAGTTCTACACAGAATTTGTATGATTGGATTATTGAATCACCAAATGCAGCAAGTTCAGCACAAAGCTCAGAAATTATTCGATCAATTTCGTCAACTTCCCTACCCTGCAAAACTTTTATATCATTATTTGCCTCAACAACAGAAATAGGTTCAATAAAAAGTGTAGAACCACTTCCAGAAGTATCGTGAATAAGTCCGGAAATCTCATTCTTATACTCAGATTTCACTGGAACAACATATCTTCCGTCACGAATAGTTACTATGCTTTCCTGAAGATATTTCTGTGTCGAACTCGATTTAATCATTTTATCAAGGCTATCACGTATTCTTGCACCAGCTTGTACAATCTTTCTGCGTATTGATGCAAGTTCAGGACTTGCAGTATCTGCAATTTCATCTTCGTCAATTATAGTATTTTTAATTTTATCTTCAATATATTTATTTGGCGACAAGCTTCTGAATAGATAATCAAGTTCTGTTGTAATTTCATCACATTCAGAATACCATAATGATAACTGACGTATCTGATAAAGCATATGACCAATGTCAAGGATTTCTCTTAATGATAACTTTCCACCCACCTGTGCCCTGTTAATAGAACCTGATACATCCTTAAAATTATAAAAAGACGGACTTCCGAATTTAATTGATTTTTCTAATGCTTCAGAAGTCTTTTCAATTTCAGTTCTTACAATATTAATATCTGCTATAGGGTTTAAATCATTTATAATTCTTTTTGTGCCTTCATTTGATGCTTCGTTTGAAAGCATTTCAAGTATTTTATGTAATTCAAGTGTTTCAAAATATTTATTCAAGGTTTCACCACCTATAATGATTTATAAAACTCTAATGTTTTGAAATTCCTGTTCATATGAGATAACAGATATCTTTCTGTGAGAACAGACAGCACTTTCTGAACATTATCGCTTATTTTAAAATTAAAAAGTTTGTTAAATTCTGAAAAAAGTATAAAACGCAAAGTATGTAAGACAGCTTCATTTATTTCTATAACATCATCTGATAAATTTCCAGAATAACATTTTTCACAAATAAAGCAGCCATTATTTATATAGAAATAATTTTTTGTAGAGGTATATTCATGACATTTAGCACAGGCAACCAAATCGGGCATAAGACCAATTTCTGTCATAAGACGTAACTCAAACACGCTTTTTAGAAAGGCTTCAGAGCGTGTTGATTCTGTCATATAATGAAGAGTATTTAAGAATAGACGCAAAACATTTTCAGAAGGAACCTGTGATACAACTGAAAACTTTAATAACTCGGAAAAATAAGAAGCCAAAGCGAATTTATTAACATCAAGCCTTATATTATAAAAAACTTTAATAGGCTCACAACTATTCATAAAGTACCTATCCCCTTTCTGCGAAAAGCAGAATTTTGAGTAGGTATATATCTGCGTTGAGCCTGATGCTTTACTAATTATCTTTTTTGCACCTTTTACTGAGACTTCAATAATGCCGTATTCTTTTGTAAGTATATCAATATATTTGTCGTTTTCACCGACAAACCTCTCACGAATTACAATACCTTCCGTTGTAATCAGCATTATCCTGCTCCTCTTCTGACGTTGTACTTAATGATCTATAAGCAAGATAGTCGTCAATTTTACCACTTTTCTCAAATAGGTTCCATAAAGAAAGATCCATTTCAATCATAGTAATTACCCCCAGTGTTGTATTACTATAATTATTTCCCGTATGGGTTTTAATATCAGTGGCAATTTAAAGAATAAATTATGACAACCCGAAATTCTTTATTATTCCTTCGCGATTTCTCCAGCTTTCCTTAACTTTTACCCAGCATTGAAGGTTAACACTTATCCGGAAAAAAGATTCAAGTTCTTCACGAGCCTGACTTCCGACATTTTTAAGCATAGAACCATTTTTACCAATAATCATACCTTTATGAGAATCTTTTTCACAATAAATTAATGCCTCAATATCAAGAATATCTTTATCTTCACGTTCCTTCATACTCTCAATCATAACAGCAACGCCGTGTGGAATCTCTTCACTCATCAGATTAAGAATTTTCTCACGGATTATTTCCGCCGCAATAACCTTTTCAGGTTGATCTGTAAGCATATCATCAGGGAAATAATGAGGCCCAACTTCTGCATTATTTTCAAGCTCTTTTAAGATAATATCTAATCCATCTTCATTTAATGCACTGACGGGAATTACAGCCTTAAAATCATAAAGCTCAGAATAATTCTTAATAATTAGCAAAAGATCATTTTTATTTTCAATTAGATCAATCTTATTTATTACAAGTATTGCAGGCGTTCTCGAAGCCTTAAAACTATTAATAAGTTCCTTTTCAGCTTCACTTATTTTCTTTGTGCAATCAACAACGAGCATAACCAGATCAATTTCTGATACACTTTCATTTACTGCCTTAATCATATGTTCGCTAAGCTTATTTCTTGCTTTATGAAAACCTGGTGTATCCATAAATACATATTGTACATTATCCTTAGTGAGAACACCAGTAATCTTTGTACGTGTTGTCTGTGGCTTGTCACTTACTGCAGCAATTTTTTCACCAATCAATTTATTTAAAAGTGAAGATTTTCCGACATTTGGTCTTCCTACTATTGAAACAAAAGTATTTTTAGTTATCATTATCTACATCCTTATTATTTATTTTAAACACAAATATATATGAAATTAAAATCAGTAGTAAAATACTGACAGAAAATATAATATTATTTTTTAAATACAATGCAATTTCTTTGAAGATTTGTATGTCCCAGAAAATATATATTCCAACAAATACAGAACATATTGCTTTTATTAATACAGAACCTGCTGCCGTATCCTTTGCTATTTTTGCGATCTTATGATGCTTTGGCGAGGCTAAGTCGACAACAGCCTCAACAGCAGTATTCATAGCTTCCGCAGAAAGCACTAAAGCAAATGTTATAAATATTATTATATTTTCTATGTCTGTTAATTCATAAAATCTTTTAAAAATAAGTACAAAAGTCATTACTACAATATCAAATCTGAAGTTTCTTTCATAATGAATACAATATTTTATGCCATTAAAAGCATAAACAAAACTCTTAAAAAACTTCAACAAAGAATTACTCCTCATTTTTTATCACATAGCTTATATTTCTTGATACACCAAGCTTTTCTAATACAGCTTCTTCTTTTTCTCTCATTATCAATGCATCAAGTTTGCCTGTTTCGTGGTCATATCCTAAAAGATGAAGCATTGAATGTACTGTTAGAAAACCGATTTCTCTTTCAAGAGAATGTCCATAAACATTAGCTTGCTTAAAAGCGGTTTCAATTGATATTACAATGTCACCAAGCATATAGCTTTCTGTTTCATTATTATAATCATAAATTCCGTTCTCACCTAAAGGAAAGGACAAAACATCAGTTGATTTATCAATATTTCTATATTGATTATTAAGCTCTCTGATTTCTTTGTTATCAACAAAAGTAACGCTGACTTCAGCATTTTCCTTAAATTTTTCATTATTTAAAACAGCTATACAGCATTTTCTAATGAGTAATCTTATGCCAACAGGTACTTTTACTTCCGACTGATTATTTCTGATATAAACTTTTACCTTCCCCATTTTATATTTTTTTCTTTCCTTCCTCATTTGATTTTTCATATGCTTTTATAATATCTTGAACTAACTTATGCCTTACTACATCCTTTTCAGTAAAATGATTGACACTTATATCATCTATTCCCTTCAGAAGTCTTGTAGCCTGAATTAATCCTGACTTCCTTGAGTCAGGCAAATCTATTTGTGTAACATCTCCCGTAATAACCATCTTACTGTTAAAGCCAAGACGTGTAAGGAACATTTTCATCTGTTCATTCGTTGTATTTTGTGCTTCATCAAGAATAATGAAAGAATCATCAAGAGTTCTACCTCTCATATATGCAAGCGGCGCAACTTCAATACAACCTCTTTCCATCTGCTTCTGAAATGATTCAGCACCCAACATATCAAATAAAGCATCATATAAAGGGCGCAAATATGGGTCAACCTTATTTTGAAGATCACCTGGTAAGAAACCAAGTTTTTCTCCTGCCTCAACAGCAGGTCTTGTTAAAATAATTTTTGAAACATCATGTGCTTTGAATGCCTTTACTGCCATAGCAACAGCAAGATAAGTCTTACCTGTTCCAGCAGGTCCAATACCAAAAACAACAGTATTGTTTTTTATTGAATCAACATATTGCTTTTGTCCTACTGTTTTTGGCTTAATTATTTTACCGCTAACAGACACACATATTCCATCACCGCTTAATTTCTGCATATCCTCATGAGTTCCATCTTCAACCATTGAAATAACATATCGAATACTCTGTTCAGAAATTATATCACCTTTTTCAACTAATTTCAGTAACTGTTCAATTACCAATGAAGCCTTGTATACATTTTCTTCAGAGCCGGTAATTTTTATATCTCCACCGCGACTAAGTATAACCACATTATAATTTCGCTGAATAAGATTTATATTTTCATCATAATTTCCAAATAAGCTTAGAACATATTCCATTTTATCAACATTAATTATTTTTTCTACCATTTTAAAACTCATTTCGATGTATTATTAAAAATATTATATCATATTCTATTATTTTTTTAAAGTGTTATTATCATTTTTCATTAATATTTCACTCTCTTTTATAATATCGCCCTGAACTGTATAGGTTATTTTATAACTTACATATTTATCAGTAACTTCTTGTTTAATATCTTTATTAATTATCTCACAGTTCTTTAAAAAGTTTTCTTCATAAATCAGCATTTTATTCTGTACTATCTGCTTTGCCTGGTCAGGAGTATATGTTTCTTTTTTAGAAATGTATGGAGAATACTTCTTATGAGTAATTCCAATTGGAAGTTTCAAAGAAAAGAATGAAAAAGCACTTGTATTCTCTTTATATGTATATTCGCCTTTTAAATCTTTCCCAAAAGACAAAGGTATTTTAATACTGAAAAAGTTTAGGTAATTTCTTTTTTCGGATTTGTCAGAAACTACTTTTATTGTTTCTTTTAATGGTTGCTTAATACTGATTGTTTCAGTATACTGACCGATTATTTTCGCTTGTGAATGGAACTGTAAAGGCTTTCCCTTTTCATCCACAATATATCCACTTACGAGAATTTCACCTTTCTTTACTCCGTCACCTTTTACAACCATTAACTGACCTTCATATACCTCAAGATCAACTACCTGTGCATCTCTTGTTGACACGAGATTACAAGGAAGACGTTTTGAAATCATATTTGGTTTTGAAGTTGATTGATGAACATTTACAGTTATTATTCCACCATTGCTTCGTATAGCAATCCAAGAAACATTATCAACATTCATAACTATATTCCTCTCTATTTCCTCAAAATCAATAGAAGGAATAAACCTCCCAGGGGTTATTCCGCTTGCAGCAATTGAATTATAAACATTATCGTAAACTTCACCATCGCAACCAACAATTCTTATCTTTAAAATTGAATTTGACAGAAATAGTATTATTGCAAGGGATAATAGTAATCCGGCGATAATTCCTGCTCTTGCCTTATATTTGAGTAATTTATATATTACACCTTTCTTCTTCTCTATTTCGATTTCCATGCTGTTTTTCTTTGATATTTCATATATTTTATTATAATCTTTTCCATAGATTCTCCCTGTTACTTCGTTGTTTGAAACAAATATATCCTTACATATAAAATTAGATTTTCGAATATCATTAATAAATTTAATTATATTATCGCCTGTTACTTTAAAATTAATTACACCATATACATGCTTGAAAACCATTAGACAGATACCTCCCCCTTTGGAAAAATCTCAACAGAATTAATTCTACCTTTTACTATTACAAATTCCTTATTATAATCACTTATAGTTAGATTAAAGCCCCATATCTGTATATTATAATCAACAGTAACTACTTTTACATAAATATCATTACATTCTACTATATGCTTACAGTTCTCAATAATGGCTTTTGTATTATCTACTATCTGAATGTAAGTATTAAGAAACAATGCCTTCCTTGCATTCTTTTGGATTTTACTTATGACTTCGGTATTATTCTTCTTCAAAATAAATCCTCCCTAAACAGCATCTATTGAATTATATTAAAAAAAGTACCAGCATATACTTGTATTACTGGATAGGAGTGAATTTATGAACAAAAGAAATATCAGGAAAAAAATCAGCTTTCCAGCAAAAATAATTATTTCGATATTTATTATACTTTTTGCTGTATCCCTCATTAAATATTCTAAAGATGTTTCTGTAGCCATTACTCTTTCTATTGAATCCTGTTTAAAAATTGTTATACCTTCTTTATTTGCCTTTATGGTAATATCAAATCTTCTTATTAAAAGTAATATTTATGTTCTTTTAAGTAAACCATTTTATCTAATATCAAGATATCTCTTCAGAATACCGCCTGAATTATTCTCAATATTTCTGTTAAGTAATATAGGTGGATACCCTATCGGTGCTAAGCTATTGACTGACTTGATTGATGATAATAAAATTGAAAAAACTACAGCAGAAAATATGATGTGTTATTGCTATTGTAACAGCCCATCTTTTTTCGCTGGAGCAGTCGGAGTTGTTGTGTTCAATAATTATTTTATTGGACTTATAGCATATTTTTCAATAGTTTTAGCAAATCTTATTATAGCCATATTTTTAGGGTTGAAAAATAAAATCCCAGAAAAAAGCAAGATAAAACTTAACATCAAACTTAATACTAATATATTAATAGATTCAATAACCTCAGCTGCAAAAGTTTTGTTTACAATTTGCGCAATGCTAATATTTTTCGCTTCCGTTATTGCTATATTAAGCTCATCAGGAATTCTAAATATTTTATCAAATTATCTGATGCATATTTTTCACTCAGATTACTTAATAGCAGAATCATCGCTTATGAGCGTTTTTGAAATAAGTCAAATAACCACAATGAGTAAAAACAGCTATTATTATCTTCCGCTTATGACATGCATTGCAGCCTTTGGTGGAATATGTGTGATTACGCAGATAATTGGCATCACTACAGGCAAAATTAATTTAAAAAAATTTGCAGTTTCACGCGTTTTTCATATTGCAATATCAGGAATTTTATGTTATTATTTAATTAAATCATTTACAAATAATATATGCATTAATACCGTATACTACCAGAAAATACATTATAGTAAAAATATTTCTATAATTCCATCTATATGTCTTATATTTATGGTAATTATTCTTTTATATAGTAAAAAATATAGATTTTTTAAGGAAGGTGTGTTATAATGTATCTCGGATATATATTCGAAAGGACTGATAAAATGAAAAGCACTGCATTCAGCAATTCAATTCACCCAAGATGCGAGTACTGTACTTTTGGACAAAGAACAAAAGAAGGTAACAGAATTTTATGTGAAAAGCAAGGCTTAGTTGATATTAATTTCAGCTGCTCAAGATACGTTTATTCTCCTTTTAAAAGAATACCTGTTAAGCAGCTTAACATCGAACAAGTAGAAGACGATTCAATCTAATAAATACATAAATTTCAGCAGGATAATATCCTGTTGATTTATTTTAAGGATGTAATAATATGAATGATATAATGAAATTACTTAAAACGACTGCGAAGAATTTAGAGAAGAACAACATAAAAACTTATATTGTCGACAATAAAGATGGGGTAGCTGACCTTATTAAGAAACTAATTAAAAAGGGAGATACTGTTTCAAACGGTGGTTCTGAATCACTAAAACAATGTGGTATAATTAACATATTAAATTCAGGTGATTATAACTATATTGACAGAACTAAGCTTGAACCAAAAGAAGCTTATATAAAAGCTTTTTCAGCAGATGCATATTTCTGCAGCTCTAATGCAATAACAGAAAACGGCGAACTATATAATGTTGACGGAAACAGCAACCGTATTGCTGCTATTGCATATGGACCTGACTCCGTTATTATGGTTGTCGGTTACAACAAGATAGTAAAAAACATTGACGAGGCAATAAATAGAGTTAAAACAATATGTGCACCGAATAACTGTAGACGACTTGAAGTAAACTCATATTGTAACTCAAAAGGTCAGTGCATGTCATATCTAAATGAAAATCCTGAAATTTGCGATGGTTGTAACAGCGACACAAGAATATGCTGTAACTACTTTATTTCAGCAAGACAAAGACATAAGGATAGAATAAAAGTAATTCTTGTTCCTGAAGTTTTAGGATATTAAATAATAACAAAAAAGAGTTACTTGAAAATTCAAGTAACTCTTTTTATTATATTTTTATAACTTTTCAATTTTGCTTATAAGAATTTCCTTCATCATACCTGGGTTAGCCTTACCTCTTGAAGCCTTCATACATTGTCCGACAAGGAAGCCGAGGGCATTAGTTTTTCCACTCTTGTAGTCAGCAACTGACTTATCATTTTCAGCAAGTACTTTGTCAGCAATCTCATCAAGGAAAGAAGTATCAGAAATCTGAGCAAGAGATTTTTCTGTTATTACCGTATCTACCTCTTTATCCTCATTAATCATTGTTTCAAATACAGTTTTACCAGCTGTATTTGATATTTTTCCGATTTCAATTACATTAATAAGATCAACCATACGTTTTGGAGTGAGATAAGTATCATAAATACTTTTCAAAGTATCATTCATATACTTTGAAATATCACCAAGTACCCAGTTAGCAATATTTTTAGGTGATACGCCACCAATTTCATTACACATATCAAATAATTTCGCTTTATCAAGTACTTCAACAATCATAGTTGCATCAATCTGTGATAAGCCAAGCTCTTTAACATATCTGAGTATTTTCTTATTAGGAAGTTCCGGCAAGGATTCTTTAAGATTCTTAATATCAGATTCATCAACAACAATAGTCATTAAATCAGGCTCTGGGAAGTACCTGTAATCCTGAGCATCTTCCTTAGTTCTCATTGTAAAGCTCATTCCCTTTACATCATCCCAACGACGAGTTTCCTGAATGATTTCCCCGCCATTTTCAAGAACTTCAATCTGACGCTTTGCTTCATATTCAATGCCACGAACAGCAGCACTAAAGCTGTTAACATTCTTCATTTCACAACGGGTACCAAATGGTTCGCCAGGTTTTCTTACTGAAACGTTAACGTCGCAACGGATTGAACCCTCCTGCATTTTACAGTCGGAAATATTGATGTACTGTAAAATTGATTTTATTGTATCAAGATAAGCTTTAGCTTCAACTGAATTTCTTAAATCAGGTTCAGATACAATTTCAATCAAAGGAACTCCGCAACGATTAAGATCAACGAGTGAGCCATTAAATGCATCTGAGTGAAGGAGCTTTCCGGCATCCTCTTCAATATGAATCCTTGTTATGCCTATTCTCTTCTCTTCCCCGTCAACAAGTATATCAAGATAACCATTTTCACATAAAGGAACTTCAGCCTGTGAAATCTGATATGCTTTTGGAAGGTCAGGATAGAAATAGTTCTTTCTGTCCTGCTTACATACAGAATTGATATTACAATTCAATGCGTGTCCCATTTTTATAGCACTCTCTACTACCTTTTCATTCAGCGTTGGAAGTGTTCCAGGCATACCCATACATATTGGGCAAACCTGTGTATTTACTTCAAGTCCGAATGCATTTTTGCAATCACAATATATTTTTGATTTTGTATTTAATTCAGCGTGAACTTCAAGTCCGATTATAACTTCATAACTCATCAATAGCCCTCCTTACAAAATTGTTGGCATAGCAAAAACACCTACAAGCTGTTCATAAGAATAAGCCGTATTAAGCAATGTCTGCTCACTGAATTTATTACCAATCAGCTGTAAACCGATAGGAAGGTTATTGTCATCTCTGCCACAAGGAATGCTTACAGCTGGAAGACCAGCAATATTAATTGTGACAGTACATATATCTGTTGAGTACATCTTAAGTGGGTTATCAATATTTTCACCAATTTTAAATGCAGTTGAAGGAACGGTTGGTGTTGCAATAACATCAACATCAGCAAATGCATTTGAGAACTCACTTGAAATTCTCTTCTGAATTAATTTTGCCTTTTTATAATAAGCATCATAATAACCAGAACTTAAAACGAACGTTCCGAGCATTATTCTCCTTTTTACTTCATCACCAAAGCCTTCACTTCTTGTTTTTTCATACATATCAGTAAGTCCATCATAATTTTCAGCACGGAAGCCATATTTAACACCATCAAAACGTGCAAGATTTGAAGAAGCTTCAGCTGAAGATATAATATAATAAGCAGACAAAGCATAATCTGTTGATGGCAAGCTGATTTCTTTTACAACTGCCCCCTGCTTTTGTAATTCCTTAACAGAATTCATTACAGCATCTTTAACGTTTGAATCAATTCCCTCACCAAAGTACTCTTTTGGAATACCTATTCTAAGCCCTCTTACGTCCTGTCTCAAATTAGCATATATATCAGTATACTCTCTAAAACTTGATGTTGAGTCCTTTTTATCATAGCCATTGATTACAGACTGAAGCATAGCAACGTCTTTAACGCATCTTCCTATAGGTCCTATCTGATCAAGTGATGATGCAAAAGCAACAAGTCCGTAACGTGAAACACTACCGTATGTTGGCTTAAATCCGACAACACCACAATATGATGAAGGCTGACGGATTGATCCACCTGTATCTGAACCAAGAGAAACAATAGCTTCACAAGCTGCAACAGCAGCAGCACTACCGCCTGATGATCCACCAGGAACTCTTGTGAGGTCATTAGGATTCTTTGTTATCTTAAAATGAGAATTTTCCGTTGATGAACCCATTGCAAATTCATCCATATTAAGTTTTCCTGTTATGACCATTCCAGCATTATTAATTTTTTCTATTACTGTTGCATTGAATGGTGGCTCATAATTTTCAAGCATTTTTGAAGCACAGGTTGTTCTCAAGCCTTTGGTTGAGATATTATCCTTTATTCCAATTGGAATACCAGCAAGAGCGTGAAGATTTTCACCTCTTGCAAGCTTTTCATCAATTTCTTTTGCTGTTTTTAAAGCAGATTCTTTTGCTAAAGTAGTATACGCGTCAACTTTATTCTCAACCTTTTCTATATGTTCAAAAACAGAATTAGTGAGCTCTGTTGAAGATATTTTTTTATTTCTGAGCATTTCTGATAGTTCAAAAGCACTTTTTTCGTATAAATTCAATTTGTCCAACTCCTATTCTACTGTTTTTGGCACAACAAGACATCCAGCCTGAATATGTGGTGCATTCTTTAAAAGTTCATTTCTTGTAAATTTGTCATTAACTGCAATATCTTCCCTTAATCTCATAGGATTTGCAGCATCAAGAATAAGTTCATCGTCAATATCAGGTAACTTTTCAACCATATCAACTATATTATGCATTTCTTTTTCAAACTTTTCAAGCTCACTATCTTCAATTCTTAATCTTGACAGCTTTGCAATGTGTTTAATATCAATATTCATATATCCTCCTATTTATTTTCAAGCATAGCTTTAAATTCATTTTCATCAATTATTTTCACGCCAAGTTCCTGTGCTTTCGTGAGTTTACTTCCAGCATCCTCACCAGCAAGTACATAGCTTGTCTTTTTAGAAACTGATGATGATGCCTTACCACCATTATTTTCTATAATTTCTTTAGCTTCATCTCGTGTCATTGTTGGCAAAGTTCCGGTAAGAACAAATGTCATGCCAGCAAATTTCGTATCAGAAACGGTTTTTTTATAGCTTGTATTTACTCCGTAGCTTTTTAATCTCTCAATCAGTTCAAGCCTGTGTTTTTCCTTGAAAGATTTTACTACACTATCCGCCATCACATCACCAAAGCCTTCTATTTCGGCAATTTCATTTGCAGAAGCAGAAATAATATTCTCAATATCACCAAATTTATCGCATAGTAGCTTTGCAGAAGCTTGTCCTATATTTCTTATTCCAAGTCCGAAAATAAGCCTATCAAGAGAATTTAATTTAGATTTTTCAATTGCGCTAACAAGATTACTCGCTGACTTTTCCTTAAATCTGTCAATAGCCAATAAACCATCAACTTTTATTTCATATAAATCTGCGACAGATTTAATAAGACCTTTATCAAGCAAAACCTCAACAATAGCAGGACCAAGTCCATCTATATTCATTGCACCTTTAGAAGCAAAATGAATAATACTTCTCTTTATCTGTGCTGGGCAATCAACATTAGGGCAGCGGAGAACGCTCTCATCTTCATATCTTATTGCTTTAGTGCCACATTCAGGGCAATATTCTGGCAACTTGAATGTAAGTTTGTTAGGACCTTTTTCTGATACATTCAAAACCTCAGGGATAATCTCCCCAGCTTTTCGAACAGTAATTATATCACCTAATGATATTTTTTTCTCGTCAATAAAATCCTGATTATGAAGAACTGCCCTTCCAACGCTTGTACCAGCAAGTAAAACAGGTTCAAATATTGCAACAGGAGTAATTGCTCCCGTTCTTCCTACATTTACTTCAATATCAACAAGTTTTGTCTTTTTCTCTTCTGGTGGGAACTTATAAGCAACTGCCCATTTTGGTACTTTTGTTGTAGAACCAAGTGCAGTACGCTGATTAAAGTCATCAATCTTTATAACTACACCATCAATATCAAAAGAAAAACTGTTTCTATTATCGCCAATCCAGTTAATACGTTGCCTTATATCATCATAATCATTAAGCTTAATATAATCAGGAATTACATTAATGCCAAGTTCTGTCAGGAAATCAAGTGATTCCTTATGAGAATGTAACTCAATTCCGTCAATCTGCTGAATATTAAAGATAAATATATCTAATTTTCTTTTTGCAGTAACAGCTGGATTCTTTTGCCTTAATGAACCAGCTGCGGCATTTCGAGGATTTTTAAAAGGCTGCTCGTCATTATCTTCCTGCTCTTCAACTAAGTCAAAGAAAACCTTACGAGGCATATAAACCTCTCCCCTTACTTCAAGAAAAGGCAATGGCTTTGTCAGAGTCTGTGGAATAGATTTTATTGTCTTTAGGTTCAGGGTAACATCTTCACCGACAAAACCATCACCACGTGTTGAACCACGTGTAAACACGCCATTAGTATATTCAAGTGAAACCGACAATCCATCAATTTTCGGTTCAACCACAAATTCAGGATTGCTAAGTGCTGATTTACATCTGTTAGTAAATTCCTCAACCTGTTCAAACGAGAATACATCCTGAAGACTTCCCATCTGTACAGTATGAGTAACTTTTTCAAACTGATTGAGTGCAAATCCGCCTACTTTTCGTGTAGGAGAATTATCTGACACTAATTCGGGAAATTCAGCCTCAAGCTTTTTAAGTTCCTGCATAAGAATATCATAATCATAATCGCTTATATCAGGATTATCATTCACATAATATTTTTTATTATGATAGTTAATTTCTTTAATTAACTCTTTTACTCTTTTTTGAGCTTCTCTTTTTTCCATATACTTCTCCAAAAATATATTCATTCCTTTTATTATACCATAAAATATAATGTTTTAGCTACCTAATTTTGAAGAAATAATAACTTTTTCTAAGTCTGATTTTTTAGCATCACTAATATTTATGTAGCTATCAGGTATTTTACCAACGATAATTGTTTCAGCAACAATGACATCCATATCAATATCAATATCACAATGCTTCCCAGGGATAATTACTGATGTCTCTCCGTTTACTTTAAATATAAGTTGATGCAAGGTCTGGTTAACACCGGCCGAAGTAAATTTGCTGTATATATCTGACTTTACATAACCAAGAGGCTCAAGCTTAAAAGTCAGTTTAGGTCCCCTGCCGTATAGAATATTTAATCCGCTTAGTGTACCTGTATCTAATTCAATTTCCTCCTCTGATAGCTTACCCATTTCCTCATTAATTTTATATGTAAGTTCCGCCTGAAGTTTATTGACTTCTACGATATTGGTCTGCACTGAAGAAATACTTCCATCGGTATTTTGTGTTATAGTGACTAATTTATCATAAGTAATATTATTTGAATTAAGAATATTAGAAACAGATTTTGCTATAAGCTGCTGAGAAGTCTGTTTACCTTGATATGTTGCAACCTTAACCATCTGAGGTTTTAACTGCATATCCAATAGTATTATAGCAAGAATAATTAAAATAATAGTAATCTTAATAAAAAAAGAAGGTTTAAGTTTCTTTTCAGTTTTTGAAGGAGGACGTCGCATATTATCACACCTTATAAGAGTATTTATTAATTATATTCAAATACTTATTAAAAAAGTGCATTTTTAATAAAATCGGATAACAGAATAAACTGCTATCCGATAATAATTATTTAATTACTTATTGGCTAAAACTTTTTTTACAGTAGCAATAATATTTTCGCTTGATAATCCGAATTCTTTAAGAAGCTTATCACCAGGACCAGAGAAGCCAAATACATCATTAACACCAATTTTATGAACTGGTACAGGGCAAAGTTCAGTAACAACATCAGCAACAGCAGAACCCAAACCACCAATTATGCTATGCTCTTCAACAGTTACAATTCTGCCTGTTTCCTTTGCTGCCTTAAAGATAATATCCTTATCAATTGGCTTGATTGTATGGATATTAATAATTCTTGCATCAATCCCAACCTTTTCAAGTTCATCACCGGCTGTGATAGCCTCAGAAACCATAAGTCCTGTTGCAATAATTGTTATATCCTTACCGTCACGAAGGAGTACACCTTTACCAAGCTCAAATTCATAAGTATCCTTATCATTAAATATAGGAACAGCTAATCTTCCGAATCTTAGATACATAGGACCATTGAATTTAACAGCGGCTCTTACTGCAGCTCTTGCTTCAACATCATCAGCAGGGTTAACAATAGTCATGCCAGGTATTGTTCTCATTAAGGCGATATCTTCGTTACACTGATGTGTAGCACCATCTTCACCAACAGAAATTCCTGCGTGAGTTGCACCGATTTTTACGTTTAAATGTGGGTAACCAATAGAATTTCTGATTATTTCAAAAGCCCTTCCAGCAGCAAACATAGCAAATGTACTTGCAAACGGAATCATTCCACAGGTTGATAATCCAGCGGCAACGCCCATCATGTTTGCTTCAGCAATACCACAATCAAAAAATCTTTCAGGGCAGGCTTTCTTAAAAACGCCTGTTTTTGTTGCAGCAGCAAGGTCTGCATCTAGTACAACTAAATTTTTATATTCATCAGCAAGCTCAGCGAGAGTCTCACCATAGCTTTCTCTTGTTGCTTTTTTAATAATATCTGCCATAATTTTAACCCTCCAACTCTTTTAGAAGCTTGTTCAACTCACTCATTGCGATATCATATTGCTCCTTGTTTGGAGCAGCACCATGCCATGAAACATTGTTCTCCATAAAGGAAATACATTTACCCTTTGTACTCTTCTGAATAATTGCAACAGGCTGTCCGCTTATACTTTCGGCTTCCTCAAAAGCTCTACCAATATCGTCAAAATCATGCGCATCTATTGTTATAACATACCATCCAAATGCAACAAATTTATCAGTAATAGGCTCTGGTGAGCATACATCAGTAATTTTTCCGTCAATCTGCAAGCCATTATTATCAACAATAGCAACAAGATTGTCAAGCTTATAATGTGCGGCAAACATTGCAGCTTCCCATACTTGACCCTCTTCAATTTCACCATCACCAAGTATTGCATACACCTTGTAAGGATTATTATTTATCTGTCCTGCAAGCGCCATACCGCAAGCCGCAGAAATACCCTGACCGAGTGAGCCTGTTGTCATATCAACACCAGGAATATGCTTCATATCTGGATGTCCCTGAAGGATTGAACCAATATGACGAAGCTTTTTCAATTCACTTTCATCAAAATATCCTCTTTGTGACAAAGCAGCATAAAGTCCAGGAGCACAATGACCTTTTGAAAGTACAAGCCGGTCTCTATCATCTAATTTTGGAAAATCAGGATAAATATTCATTTTGTAGAAATATAGATATGCCAACAAATCTGCTATAGAAAGTGATCCACCTGGATGTCCTGATTTTGCATTATAAACACCCTCGATAATTCCCATTCGAATTTTGCAAGCTGTTATTTCAAGCTGTTTTTTTGTGGTTGAGTCCATAATTTAACCTCCAAATTTATTTAATTTCTGAATGTTCATATTTATTATATATGTAGTCGATAACGCTTGCAATTGCATTTTCATCACAAGTCTTATCAAGGACAATATCTGCAATTGCTTTTACATCATCACTAGCATTAGCTGTTGCTACACCAATATCAGCATATTCAAGCATTTCAATATCATTTGCATAATCACCGACAGCAACTACAGTATAATTATTAAGCCCTGTCATATCCCTCAGCCTTTTTAATGCAGTTCCTTTTGAATTTGCCTTAGGTAATACTTCATAGAAAAACGCACATGATTGAACATAAGTAAAATCATTATAATTCTGCTCAGCAACAAACTTTATCAGTCTATCAATTCTTTCTGGCTCGATAGCAAAGAGTGCTTTAAGCCATTTGTCGCCAGCCTCATCTATACTGCACTCAATAGGATTTGTATTTGTAATTCTTATGTGATATTCTTCACGTTCGTTTTTTTGAAAAGCATAAATAGTATCTTCAGTAAGAATTTCAGCAGAAGCATCAGGATAAGCTTTAAGTACATCACTTATTAATTTCCTTGCTTTATCATTAAGATAATCACACCATAAGAATTTATCACTAATTGTATCATAAATAGCTGAACCGTTATATAAAATAACTGGATCTGTTACTTTCAGTGCTTTTAAATAAGTTGCAACCGACTGTATTGGCCTACCTGTTGCGATTGAAAATCTACCACCATCAGAGATAAACCTATTGATTGCATTTATATCCTCCGGTAATAACTTTTTGTTATGTGGGAGCAATGTCCCGTCCAAATCAGTTATAAGCAGTACTTTTGATACTTCATTAAGCATTATTACCTCTTATCTAAGTTTTCGTAGTATTTCAATAAAATATTCCGGTAGCTGACTGTCAAATTCCATATACTTATTAGTACGCGGATGAATAAAGCCAATTTTTTTTGCATGAAGGCACTGACCTTCGACACCTTTTACGGCTTTTCCATAAACCTCATCACCATAAACGGGATGACCAATATATGCAGAATGGACCCTTATCTGATGAGTGCGACCTGTCTCAAGATTAAACTTAACAAGGCTGTTCTTCTCAAACAAGTCAAGAACTTCATAATGAGTAATAGCTTGCTTTGAATTGCTTTGTGTAACGCACATTTTTTTTCTGTCACTTTTATCTCTACCAATAGGAGCATTAATTGTTCCTTTTTCATCTTTAAGGCGACCACATAAAAATGCCTGATATTCACGTGTTAATGAATGTTCTTTAATTTGCTGAGCAAGATGAACGTGCGAAAAATCATTTTTCGCGACTATCAATAATCCACTTGTGTTCTTGTCAATTCTGTGAACTATACCTGGTCTTATAACTCCATTTATTGCTGACAACTGTCCTTTGCAATGATATAACAATGCATTTACCATAGTATTTTCATAATTACCGACAGCAGGATGAACAACCATGCCTTTTGGCTTATTAACAACAGCTAAATCATCATCCTGATACACAAATTCAAGTGGCAAGTCTTGTGCCTTTACATCCAATAAAACAGGTTCAGGTATATGGATTTCTACAATATCATTCATTCTAAGCTTGTAATTCTTTGAAACAGGCTTTGAATTCACATAAACATAATAATCTTCAATTAGCTTCTGAACAGATGATCTTGTTAATCCAAAATCCTGGTCAGAAATCAACTTGTCAATTCTTTCACCGACATTATCTTCAGTAACAATCAATGAAAAATCATTCATTGGTTTCTCCTTCAGATTTAATTTCTTCAATAGCTTTATTATTATGAGATTTCTCTATAAATAAAATATATACCAAGAACATAATTGCACCAATAACAACACATATATCCGCAAAATTAAAAATAGGAAAATTCATGAACTTTGTTTCAATATAATCGACAACTTTTCCATTTCTAAAAATTCTGTCAATGAGATTACCAACACCACCAGATATAATCAGTAACATAGAAAGGGTTAAGAATTTACTGCTTTTAGCATTTTTAATAAGAAAAATAATTACTCCTATCATAAAAACTGATGTTATTAATATTAAAAAGATTCTTTTCCCGCTGAAGATACTCCAGCCTGCTCCATCATTTAAAGTGTAAGTCAGGTCAAAAATCTTTTGCTTACCAAATTTTATTACTGAAACAGACTCAAACAAATCGAAATTCTTAATAATGAGTAATTTTATTATCTGATCAGCTCCGACTAATAAAGCAACAGTAATCAAACAGAATATTATCATAATTCACCCCATAAAACTTAATTTAAGTTGCCACTCTATATTGAGCAGCAACTTAATATTTAAGCTATTCAATAACCTTTATACATCTTGAGCAAAGTGTAGGATGTTCTGCATCTTTACCAACAGAATCTGAATATACCCAACATCTTTCACATTTTTCTCCGAAAGCCTTTTCAACTGTAACAGATACAGATTCAAATTCTCCCTTAAATTCACCATCTCCACCATTTACAATTTCAACAGCAGAAACTATGAATATAACCGGTAACTCATCCTTGAATGCAATAAGCTTATTATAAAGCTTTTCATCTGCGTGAATTGTTACCTTTGCTTCAAGAGAAGCACCAATAATTTTCGCAGCTCTTTTATTTTCAAGAGCCTTCTTTACATCTTCTCTTAAGTTATAGATTATATCCCACTTATCCTTAAATTCATCAGATAATACAATACCTGATTTATCTGTCATCTGATTTAAGAAAATGCTTTCAGTATTATCATTTGATGAGTGAGGCATAAACTTCCAAATTTCGTCAGCTGTAAATGACATAATTGGAGCAATTAATCTTGAAATTGCACTAAGAACTCTGTACATAACTGTCTGAGCAGCTCTTCTTTCAACAGAATCTTTCTTTTCACAGTATAATCTATCTTTTAAAATATCAAGGTAGAAGTTAGACATATATACAACGCAAAAACTATGAATACTGTGGAATACAATATGGTAATCAAATGCATCATAAGCAGTATTTACCTTATCAATAAGCTCATCAAGCTTCATTAGTGCCCATTTATCAAGGTCAAGCAACTGGTCATCGCTTACAGCATCACTATCATAGTCAAAGCCATCACAATTATCAAGATTTCCAAGGATAAATCTTGCTGTATTTCTTATTTTCTTATAGCTTTCAGAAAGTTGTTTCAAAATTTCTTTTGAGATTCTGATATCAGCGTGATAATCTGATGAAGCTACCCATAATCTCAGGATATCAGCACCATAATCCTTGATAATTTCTTTTGGTTCAATACCATTACCAAGAGATTTAGCCATTTTTCTACCTTCACCGTCAACTACCCAACCATGAGTACAGACAGATTTATAAGGAGCGTGACCATTCCATACAACGGAAGTAAGAAGTGATGACTGGAACCATCCTCTGTACTGATCTGCACCCTCAAGATACAAGTCAGCTGGTGAATACAATCCTTCTCTTTCCTCAAGAACAGCAGTATGAGTTACACCACTATCAAACCAAACATCCATAATATCCATTTCTTTTGTGAATTCTGTGCAACCACAATCACATTTAAGGTTATCAGGAAGAAGGTTTTTTATATCAACAGAATACCATGCATCAGATCCTTCTTTTCTGAACAAGTCAGAAATATTGTCAATCAGCTGTGCATTAATGATAGGCTTATTACAATCCTTACAATATACTATAGGAATAGGAACGCCCCAAGTTCTCTGACGTGAGATACACCAGTCACTTCTGTCACGAACCATATTCTTAATTCTATCTTCACCCCATTCAGGGATCCATTCAACTTTTTCAATAGCTTTTATTGCCTCATCTTTAAAGCCCTCAACTGAACAGAACCATTGTTCTGTTGCTCTGAATAGAATAGGCTGTTTACAACGCCAACAGTGTGGGTACTGATGCTTGATTTTTTCTAAAGCAAACAATGCATTAATATCTTCAAGGTGCTTACCAATCTTCTTATTTGCATCATCAGTTGTAAGTCCTTCAAACATTCCTGCGTCTTTAGTGAGAATTCCCTTTCCGTCAACAGGAACTATAATAGGAATTTCAGGGTACTTTTTGCATACTTCAAAATCGTCAACACCAAAGCCAGGTGCTGTATGAACACAACCTGTACCACTTTCAAGTGTTACATGATCACCAATGATGATTGGCGAATTTCTGTCCATAAACGGATGAGCTGTCTGAATCCCTTCAAGCTCTTTACCTGTAAATGAACCAACAATTTCAATGTTCTCGATTTTAGCAGCAGCCATTGTTGAATCAACAAGTTCTTTTGCCATACAATAGTTCTCACCATTAGCCTTAACAATACAATACTCGTAATCAGGTCCAAGACAGATAGCAAGATTACCTGGTAATGTCCAGGTAGTAGTTGTCCATATAATAAAATATGTGTTGTCAAGGTTGAGATTCAATGCGCTAAAAATTCCCTTATCATCAACAACCTTAAATTTTACATAAATAGAATGACATGGATCATCAGCATACTCAATTTCAGCTTCAGCAAGTGCTGTCTGGCATTCAGGGCACCAATAAACAGGCTTTAGACCTTTATAGATATAACCCTTCTTTGCCATTTCGCCAAATACTTTTACCTGCTTTGCTTCAAATTCAGGTTTTAATGTTAAATAAGGATCATCAAAATCTCCAAGTACGCCAAGACGCTTAAACTGTTCCTTCTGATTTTCAACATAAGAAAGAGCGAACTCCTTACAATGCTTTCTTAATTCAAGTGGAGGAATTGCACCATTCTCAACACCAATCTTCTTCATAGCTTTAAGCTCGATAGGAAGACCGTGTGTATCCCAACCTGGAATATATGGTGAGCAAAAACCACTCATATTCTTATATTTAACAATAATGTCTTTTAATACTTTGTTTAACGCAGTTCCAAGATGTATATCACCGTTTGCGTATGGAGGACCGTCGTGAAGAATGTATTTCTTCTTACCTGCATTATTGTTAATCATTTTGTAATAGAGTCTTTTATCTTCCCAGCTACTAAGCGTTTCAGGCTCTCTCTGAGGGAGGTTGCCTCTCATTGGGAACTCAGTCTGTGGAAGATTAAGTGTCTTGTTATAATCCTGTGGCATTTAAAATTCTCCTTGCTAATTTTACTTAATCTGGTTATTACCAAATCTTAAATCACCGAACTTTATCGGACTTGTATAATTATCATCTTTGAAATCAGGAATTGCATTAGCTGATAGCAATGGTTCTTCATCAGAATTTTCTATATTTTCTGATAAAGGCTCATTAACATCAAAGTCAATGTCAAGATTAAATTCATCATCAGGTTCTTTAGCCTGTTCAGTTGACTCCTCGGGTGTTTCTTCATCAAATTCAGGAATTTCCATAATAAGATGTAACTGTCTGTTATATAACTCTGTAAGCTGAGCTTTAAAAGCAGTAACTTCCTTTTTGAGGTTCTCAAGCTTATTTTGCTCATCGATGTATGAATCCTGAATATTTTCAAGCAATTTATCAGACTTGCCTTTTGCTTCTGCAACAATTCTTTCAGCTTCCATTTCAGCATCAACAATAATCTGACGGCCCTGCTTCTGAGCTCCAAGAATAGCAACCTTAATTGCATCCTCATCATCACGATACTCATTAACTTTATCAACTAGCTTATGAATTTTAGCTTCACTTTCGTCATATGACTTTATAATTTTAGCAACAGAAAAAGCAACTTCTTTAAGGAATGTGTCTACTTCATCAATTCTGTATCCACGTGCAGCTTTTTCAAATCTCTTTTCGCTTATTTCCTTTGGACTTATCATAATAATCCCCCTATACAAATTTATCTATTTCTATACAATATCTATTCTTTTTTGACATTCCAGTCATAGATGTAAATATAAATTTTCCGTAACCTCTTGCTGAAAAAATATCATTTTCTTTCATAATATAACTTGTATTATTTATATCAACATAATTTACCTTAACATTGCCCGATCTAATTAAAGCTGATGATTTTTCTCTGCTAAGTTTTGTAACAAGACTAATAATACAATCAAGTCTTAAAGAAGATACTGTTCTGTTAATATGATTAAAGCTGTATTTTATACTAAAATCAAAAGAACTGATATCATCAGATATTTTTACTCCAGCAGAACCAATTTTTCTAACATTGTTAATAACAAAATTATAAACAGATTCAATAAGAAAGATTAGACATTTATCATTATTGACAAGAATATCACCTATCATATTTCTTCTAATCTGTAGCCCCATTAATGCGCCAAGAAAATCTCTGTGAGATAAATTATCTTCAGTCCTGTATGAAAACAATACAGGCTTAATAGGAAAGTCTGCATTAGTTGCAAAATCACTATAAGGCGGAAAGATGCCAAGAATAACTCTTAAAGCATTTTCATATCCACCATAGAATGAATAATTATTAAAATTCATATAGGATAGTATACTTTTACAAACTTCCAATTGATGATTATCAAGAAAAGTTGAATACTTAACGGTATATTTATTTTCAGACAATTCAATCCAGTCAAGTACACGCCTTGACAATAGCTTATCATCATCTGACAGACTTTTAAAATAATCGGTATCAATAAATAACATTAAAGAGTATAGCCACTATTCTCAAGTTCACCCATAAGATCAACTCCTGAAAAACCAACATTTCTAGGCATAATTGCAAATGTCTTCTGTGCCATCATCTTTATATCAGCACCGTTTGCATATGCAACACCGGAAAGAAAGTCTAATATTCTCTTTGCGTCTTCATTCTTGACTGTTTCAAGGTTAAGCAATACAGTTTTAGAAGCATTAAGGTCATCACCAATAGATTTTACTTCTGAAAAATCAGTAGGACGAGCCAATACTATCTGAAGAGTAGTTGAAGTATTTATTTTAACTTCTCTGTTCTTCTTTTCAAATACAGGAGCTTCTTCTTCTACCTCATCAAAATCATCATCATAATCTTCTTCGTCATTTGACATAAAGAAATTTTTAAAACTCTGAACTACACCCATGTTAATACCTCCAATTATTTTCGTTTTCCAAATAACCCAGTTCCTATCCTGACAATATTAGAACCATATTTTATAGCTAAAGGATAATCATTAGTCATTCCCATCGACAAAAATGTCATATTAATATTTTCAGATTTCTTACTCCTGATATCAACAAAAAGCTTCTGCATTTTTTCATAAAGGCTTTCAGGAGAATTTACAGGTGGAATTGCCATCAATCCTTTTACTTTTACGTTCTGAAGTTGTGAAATTTCATCTAATAAAGAATTAACTTCACTAAACTCAACACCGGATTTTGAAATTTCATTACCGACGTTTACTTCAATTAGTACATCCATCGTCAGATTATTCTGTCGTGCATGCTTATCAATTTCACTTGCAAGCTTGAAGCTGTCAACAGACTCAATCATTGAAACATCATTGATAATATATTTAACCTTATTTGTCTGTAAATGGCCAATAAAATGAACAGCTGCTTTTTTATCGTAAGAATCCTTTTTTGACAAAAATTCCTGAACGCGGTTTTCACCTAATAAATTAATCCCGTTTTGAATAGCAACGTTAATTATTTCTGGCTCAACAGTTTTTGTAACAGCCATAATCTGAATAATATCATTGTCAGAATGATATTTAGATTTTAACTGATTAACATTATAACAAATATTGTGATAATTTTCAACTACATACAAATATTTATTTGAATTATTGGGTTGAATTTGTTCCAAGAGCCTTATCCTCCTCAAAAACAATCTTGTCATGTATTAATACATAATCAGATTCTGATGTGTTCCGTGATAAAACATAATCATCACCTTCATAAATTATATCTAATTTTTTGAATATTATTTTTTGACCGTAAGAAACGTAAACCCCACGCTCACCAGATTTATTAAAGTTAATTGCATTTCTAGGAATTTTCACACCTGAATATTCATTGAAAATAATATCAATATGTCTTATTCTATCCTGAACAAGCTCATAATTAAGATAATCACATGACATTATTATTTTGTATTTCCCATTCCCGCATGAAGTCATACTTTCAACATGAGCCGGTATATTTTCTGCCATACCATTTATTTTAATACTTATTGTCTTTTTTTCTATGTAATTATTTTCTGAACTTACTACACCGACTATTTTCCATTTATAATCATCAATAATTTTACCAACTGAATCAGAGCTTTTCTGGATGCTTCTAGATAATATTTTCTTTATTTCTTCTGGAGTAATTGACTTAATAGTTTCAAAATTAAGCTTGGATTCATATCCGTCTGTGTAATTAACAAAATATCCTGAATTTTCAGTAGTAATTGTTGAAATAGGTTGTCCAAGCTTACTGTTCAGTTCAGTTATTTTAGCATTTATCTCCTGCTGACGTTTTATAAATGAACTTCCATTTTCCGCATTAGTTGCGACAGAATATATATTCATGAGAACTAAAATTTCTTTTTTTGTACTTGCAATTTTGTCGATATCATTATTCTCAATATAATTCTGAAGAAGCAGATACTTTTCATCAATCTGTTTTGAAATAAATTCTGGCTGTGCTGCAGAAACAGTACCCGTATTAATTGATCTTGATATAAGGCTAAGCTCTTCTTTTAGCTTTTCAATCTCATTAAGAGAGGCTACCTGTGAAGAATCAGAATAAACCTGAGCTACTACAGAATTTTTAGCAATTTTACTTCCATCTGAATTAGGATAATTAAGGACTCCCTTTCCATCAAAAGGAATAACCTTTTCGTTTCTGACGCAAATACCTTCGAAACTTAAAGAGTCATTTACTGTGTATAAAACTGCCTGCTCATATTTTTCTTTATCAGAAAATACATTACATAACTGGCTGGCAACCATTATAACAATAAAAAGTGAAATTGCAAAGGCTGTCAGTTTAATTGTCAAAGAATTCATAAAGACCTCTTATAATGAATTGTCATTGCTGTCAAGAATATTTATTGCTCTTGCTGGAATGATGGTGGAAATCGCATGTTTATAAACAAGATTCTGCTTTCCTTCGCAGTCGAGTATTACTGTGTAATTATCAAAGCCTTTTACCATGCCCTTGAACTGGAAACCATTCGTGAGGTAAATTGTCACTGCAATATGGTCTTTTCTTGCCTGATTTAAGAAAACGTCCTGCAAATTCATACCTTTGGTCATACTGATTCCACCTTTCAAATAATAATATTATTATATCACAGTATTTGTGATAATTCTATTATTTTTACAGCTTTATTTATTATTTTTTCCTCTATGAAATTATCTTCATCAACATAAATCCAATTAATTCTTTTATCTCGTCTGAACCATGTTAGCTGTCGTTTTGCATATCGCCTTGTCTGTTGCTTTAAAATATCTAAACAATGCTCCAGAGTATCTTCATCATTAAAGTATGGAATAAGCTCCTTATACCCTATTGCCTGACAGGCAGTACTAAGGGTTTTGTTATGAAAGACCTCTTTAGCTTCCTCAACAAGTCCCATTTCAACCATTTTGTCCACTCTAACATTAATTCTATCATAAAGCTTTTGCCTATCCTTACAATCAAGTCCGATAATGCAAGGATTATATGGACTTTCCTCCATTCGGCTCTTGATTTTCTGAGTACTGATTTTTTCACCAGTTAACTCATATACCTCTATAGCACGAATTATTCTTGTAAGATTATTTTCATGTAACTCTTTGGCAGTTTCAGGATCTATTTCATAAAGTTTGTCGAGAAGATATCTGTTCCCTTTTTCATTAGCTTCTTTAAGTAATCTTTCTCTAATTTTCATATCTGAAGAAGTATCGTCAAACTTTATATTGTCAATTAATGAATTAATATATAACCCAGTTCCACCAACAATTATCGGTATCTTACCACGGGAATGTATTTCTTCAATTTTCTCTTTTGCCAACACGACATAATTAGCAACACTAAAGCTTTCATCAGAATTTAAAAAGCCGATAAGATAATGTGGGATTCCCTGAATTTCTTTAAAAGTTGGCTTTGCTGTGGCAATATCCATACCCTTATAAATCTGCATTGAATCAGCTGAAATAATCTCACCATTGGTTTTTTTTGCTATTTCGATTGATAAAGAAGTTTTTCCCGATGCAGTCGGTCCAACAACAACAATTAATGGTGTTTTCATAACATTCCCCATTTATAAGACTCTTTTAAATTGCTTTTCGATTTCTTTTTTTGTTAGTTTTATAAGTACCGGCCTTCCGTGTGGACAATACTTAATATTATTATCATTATATATCTTTTTAACAAGAGATAGCAATTCCATTTCATCTGATTTATCGTTAGCTTTAATTGCCGATTTGCAGGCAATCGAATGATAAAGCTCATCGAATATATTGTTAGATGGATTCTTTTTCTGCACAATAAGATTAACTGCAAGTTCTGGTATTAAATCACTGATATCTGTATTATTTAATACTGTTGGAATACCCTCAACAATAATCTTTGAACCATCAGCTTCTGTGAAGGAAAAGCCAAGACTGTTTATCTTATCTTTATTTGTAATAAGTGCATCATACTCTTCAAAGCTTAAAAGAACTTCCACTGGCTCTAAAAGCAACTGCGTATTCAGCATTGAATTATCATTCTTAATTTTCTCAAAGATATATCTTTCATGAGCTGCGTGCTTATCAATAAGCAACAACTCATCGTCAATCTGTGCAATAATGTATGTTGTAAAAGCCTCACCGATAATATTAATTACATGCTCTTTCACCTGTTCTTCTTCAATACAATTATAAACAGGTTCTTCTTTTTTTATAAAAGCATTATTATTTATGTATTTAAAATAAGATAAATCTTCTTTTATAACTGGTGGTTTAGTGTTTTCTAAAGTTTCAATTTGTTTTATTTCGATCACTTTTTTATTTTCAACAATGCTTTCAGTAGGTATAGTCTTTTGTTCAGAAACAAAATCATTTTCCTTTTTAGGAAGATACTCTTCCTGCTTACTATTGAAAGAAACGTTATTTAGATTCATCTGCAGCTGCTGTGGTTTTTCATTCTCAACAGGTTTTACATCATAAAGCTCTGATTTTGTGAAGTTAGGCTGACTATTTATTTTTAATTCTGTTGGAGTATCATTTTCAAGAAGTGCATTTTTAACAGCAAAATACACAGCATCAAAAACCAGTTTTTCGTCAGAAAACCGAACTTCTATTTTTGCAGGATGAACATTAACATCAACTATATTTGGAGCTATCTCAAGATTTAGTACACAACAAGGGAACTTTCCTGTCATAATTGAATTTCTGTATGCTTCTTCTAATGATACTGTACAGGTAACAGACTTTACATATCTGTTATTAATAAAAAAGTTCTGGAAAGAACGGTTTGAACGTGAAAGTAACGGCTTTACTGTGTATCCACTTACCTTAATGTTATTATAGTCAAAATTAACAGGTATTAACGATTTAGCAAAATCCTTACCGAAAACACTATAAATTGTCGAATAGAGCTTGCCATCACCTGGTGTTATAAGCTCCTGTTTATTATCCCTTATAAATTTAAAAGAAATCTCAGGATGCGACAAAGCAATTTTATTGACAACCGAGGCTATAGCATTGCCTTCAGATACAGCTTTTTTTAAAAACTTCAAACGGGCTGGAACATTATAAAATAAATCCCGGATTATAATTGTTGTTCCGTCAGGACAACCGCTTTTTTCAAGATGTTTTTCTTCTGAGCCTTCTATTGTGTAATGTGTTCCATATTCTTCTTCAAGGCGTTTAGTTATTACATCAACTTTTGAAACTGCAGAAATTGACGCAAGTGCCTCGCCTCTGAAACCTAAAGTTAAAATGCTTTCAAGGTCAGCTTTCAATTTAATTTTACTTGTTGCGTGACGCAAAAAAGCTAAGGGAATATCATTTTTAGATATTCCACAGCCATTGTCAGTAACTCTCATATAAGAAATGCCACCGTTTTTAATTTCAACAGTAATAATGTTTGCACCAGAGTCAATGGAATTCTCTAAAACCTCTTTTATGACAGAACAAGGTCTTTCAATGACTTCACCAGCAGCAATAAGCTCCGATATTTCTTTAGAAAGCACATTAATTCTGTTCATAACCATCAACCTTTATATGTATTTCAATAAATCCTTGACAAAATATCTTAGATCCTCATCACTGAGTTCATCAATATTTGTCTTTCTTAATTTGTCGGATAAGATATTCTCGCCGATTGTTTCAAAAGAAATCTGACTTGCCGCATTTGCAGAAGCAATCTTCTTTTCGTTATCAACTTCAAGGTCACTTAATAGCTCCCTTGCTCTTGAAATAATCTTACTTGGTATTCCCGCAAGCTTTGCAACCTCAATACCATAACTGTCGTCAACGCCACCACGAACAATTTTTCTTAAGAACTTTATTTCTTCACCACGTTTTGAAACAGCAACGCTGTAATTCTTAACACCTGGTAATTCATTTTCAAGCTCAATAAGTTCGTGATAGTGGGTCGCAAACAATGTTTTGCATCCAAGCTGTTTCGATGTAGCAATATGTTCTGACACTGCTCTTGCTATACTTATTCCATCAAAAGTAGATGTACCTCTCCCGACTTCATCAAGAATAACAAGGCTATGCTTTGTTGCATTTTTTACTATTTCAGCAACCTCGCTCATCTCAACCATAAATGTTGATTGACCAGCTGTCAGGTCATCAGAAGCACCGACTCTTGTAAAAATCTGATCAACAATCGATATTTTTGCGTAATCGCAAGGAACAAATGAACCCATCTGCGCCATTAAAGTTATCAACGCAACCTGTCGCATAAATGTCGACTTACCTGACATGTTAGGACCAGTGATAATCATCATCTTATTATCTGTTAAATCAAGGTAAGCATCATTAGGGACAAACATTTCATCCTTCTGCATAAGTTCAACAACAGGATGTCGTCCGTTCTTGATGTCAATTATTCCATCAATTGCAATTTCAGGCTTTGTATACCCATTCTTCATTGCTGTAACAGCAAAAGAAGCAAGAACGTCAACAGTGGCTATTGCCGAGGCAGTTTCTTGCACTTTAATAAGCTGAGTTGCAATAAAATCACGCACTTCAACAAAAATATCAGATTCAAGTGAAATTATCTTATCATTTGCACCCAGAATGGTATTTTCAGCATTTTTAAGCTCTTCTGTAATGAATCTTTCGCAGTTTGCAAGAGTTTGTTTTCTAATATAATTTTCAGGTATAAGGTCAAAATTTGATTTTGTTACTTCAATATAATAACCAAATACCCTGTTATAACCAATCTTTAAGTTCTTTATTCCTGTTATTTCTTTTTCTCGCTGTTCAATCTCATCAATAATTCCCTTACCGCCGGAAATTATCAAACGAAGCTTGTCAAGTTCTTCATTAAAGCCATCTTTGATTACTCCACCATCCTTGACATTTACAGGTGGCTCGTCAACAATAGAATTCTCAACAAGGTTTGAAATTACATCAAGTGTATCAATATTATCATTTAATGATAATAGCAGTTTTGATGAAAAGCTTGAAAGAATTTCTTTTATATGAGGTAGTTTTAATGCTGTGATAGAAAGCGATTTCAAATCACGAGGTGTAGCTGTTTTAAACATTACCCTTGTCATTAATCTTTCAAGGTCATACACTCCCGATAAACTTTCCTGCAGTTCGGATAACTCAACTGGACTTGAAAGTAGCTTATCAACAGCATCAAGTCGGTCTATAATTTTTGCAGGATTAATTAAAGGTTGTTCAATGTAAGTTTTAAGAAGCCTCTTACCCATTGAAGTTTTTGTCTGGTCAAGAACCCACAAAAGACTACCTCTGCGTTCCTTGTTTCGCATTGTTTCAATAAGTTCAAGATTTCTCCTTGCAGTAAAACCTAATTTCATTGCCGTTTCTGTCTTATGAATATTGATTTCAGAAAACCTGCCTATTAGCGCCTTTTGAGTGTTACTTATATATGAAAATAATGCTGAAACACTTCTTATTCCAGAACTCTCAACATTAAGCTTTAATCCATCAAAGCTTTTTACATTAAATTGCTTTAATATAATATCTGTTTTGCTAATAAAGTCGTATTCAGAATCATCAATAATCTGAACACTTGCTTTAAGCTTGTCCTTAATAAAAGCAGTGCACTCCCTGAGATTTAAAAATTCGTCATTAAAAAGAATTTCAACAGGAGCAAAACGAGAAAGTTCGTCAATAATACGAGTCTGTAAATCCTTTGAATCATATTCGAAAAGATGAACTTCACCAGTTGAAATATCAGCAAAGCAGATTGAGCAATCCTTCTCTTGATAATAAATCGCACACATATAGTTATTTGAATCATCTTCAAGAAGATTAGATTCAATAATTGTACCGGGAGTAACAATTCTTACAATATCACGAGTTACAAGGCCCTTTGATAACGCTGGGTCACTTATCTGCTCACAGATTGCGACATTGTATCCCCTGTCAATCAGTTTTTTCAGATATACTTCACAAGCGTGATAAGGCACCCCGCACATTGGTGCTCTTTCGTCAAGTCCGCAATCACGACCAGTTAGGGTCAGCTCGAGCTCTTTTGAAACGATAAGCGCATCATCAAAAAACATCTCATAGAAATCCCCAAGTCTAAAAAACAATATATGATTCATATATTGTTTTTTAATATCAATATATTGCTGCATCATCGGGGATACTTTTGAAATATCTACTTCAGCTAATTTCAAGCTTATTCACTCCTAGTGGCAACCTGAACAAGAGCCACAGCTACCTGAACAGGAAGATGATACTTCAACAGGACAAGTTAATGGATCTTCGCCGTTTGCTGACATTGTAATAACCATATTAACCTGTGAAAGAAGAGTATCCATTTCATTTTTTGCTTCATTAAATTTATTCATATTTTCATTAGCCATAATATTCCCATAAAGAGATTTGATTTCAGAATCAAGCTCGCTTAGTTTATCTTGATTTTTATCAGCTTTTGACATTTCAGTATTGAGCTGAACTCTCTTCATGTTAAACTCCTGAATCATATTCTGTAGCTCTTGATCATTATCATTACTTGTCTTTGCCTGCTGATATTTTGAATATCTTTCATCAGCCTGTAATGCTACACCAAGTTCTCTTGCCTTATCAATTACGTTCATTTTTTATTCCCCTTTTATTCTTTTATTTCACCAAGCAAAGCCCAGTTAGTAATTTTATTAATTCTGACATCAACAAATTGTCCAATCAAAGACTTATCACCTTTGAATTCAACAATTATATTTTCATTGTTCTTACCCGTCAGATAAGTGTTATACTTTCTACCCTCACCCTCAACAAGCACCATTACAGTTTTGTTAAGATATCGTGAAAATCTGTCTGTTACGATTTCACGCTGAATCAGAAGAAGTTCTCTAAGCCACTTTCCTTTTATTTCATCGGAAATATCATCAGGAAAATCTGCCGCTTTTGTCCCAGACCTTTTTGAATAAACAAAAGTATAAAGATTGTCAAAACCAACACGCTTTATTGCTTTAACTGTTTCTTGATACTCTTCAAAGGTCTCACCAGGGAAACCTACAATAATATCAGAAGAAAATGAAAAATCAGCTTTCTTGCTTCTCGCATAGTCAACAATTTTATAATAATCTTCTATTGTATATTTACGATTCATTGCTTTGAGAATTCTATTACTTCCAGCCTGAAAAGGAAGATGCAGATGCTTGCAAACCTTGCCGCATTCTATAATTGTGTCAATAAGTTCATTAGATGCATCCTTTGGATGAGAACTAACAAATCTTATTCTAAAGTCACCTTCAATTTTGTTAAGCTCTCGCAATAATTGCGGGAAGCCATAGGCATAGGAATTAACATTCTGACCAAGAAGAGTAATTTCTTTGTACCCTTGGCTGACAAGCTTTTTCACTTCACAGACAATTTCTTCAGGCTTTCTGCTTTTTTCTCTTCCTCTTACATATGGTACAATACAATATGTGCAGAAATTATTGCATCCATACATTATCGGTACACTTGCTTTAATTTTATCCTGTCTTAGGGTATCAATACCTTCAATGATTTCTAATTTATTTTCTTCAAGATTAAATATTCTTTTCTTCTCAGTAAATAATTCATAAAGCATTTCAGGTAACTTATGAAAGACATATGTTCCAAAAACAAGGTCAACCTGAGGATATGTTTTTTTAATTTTATCAGCAATATGTTGTTGCTGAGCCATACACCCACATATTCCAATAATCAAATTATTGTTCTTTGCTTTAAGGTGCTTAAGCTCACCAATATTACCAAAAACTCTTGACTCTGCATTTTCACGGACTGCACAAGTGTTGTATATAATTAAATCAGCTTTTTCCTGATTATCAGTAAAACCATATCCCATTTGCGCAAGCATTCCCTTTATTTTTTCACCGTCACTGACATTTTGCTGACAGCCAAAACTATGGATATGAGCGAGCGGAGGAGCTTCAACATACAAACTTCCTATGATGTCTTTAACATTAATCATATATTCATTTTGAGATTTTATATTAACAGAAATTCCCTTATCCATGTATTCCCCTCATTTATAAACATATGTTATATTATAGCATAATCGACAGAAATTATCAACAAAGTAATACATATTAATTTTATAATATTAGCATCCGATAAATAATGCAAATCTAAAAAAAATATGTTATAATATAAAATACATAATTTTAAGTCGGGGTTAATATGGAGTATAATATACTAATTAAAAATTGGGGCAGAATGTTCACTGTTCCCTGTACTGTTGTTGATGAATACATAAAACTTGCAAGTGGTAATGCTGTTAAAGTATTGCTTTGTTTGTTGTGCAGTAATTCTAATAAATTCAAATCTGAAGATATATCATCCATGATAGGAATTAATATTTCTGAAGTTGATGATGCTATTGAATTCTGGTGTCAGCTTGAAGTTATAGAATATATAAATAAACCGGCCAATATTAAAGATATGAAAAAAGAAGTGATTGTTCACAAGCCAGATAATATATCAATTATTGAAGCTGAAAATCCAGCAAAAAATACTCTATCAACTAAAACTTCTGTTAAGTATTCACCGAAGGAAATTGAAAAGATTGTTCAAAGCTCTGCTGATTTAAAATTTATGATGGACAGCATTCAAATGGTATTAAGAAAACCTATTACATATACCGAACAATGCTCACTTGTTAATCTTCATGAATACTATGGCTTTTCTGTTGGAATCATCCTTATGCTTTTTGACTATTGTCAGAGCATCGGTAAGACAAGAATTGCATATGTTGAAGCTATTGCAAAAGACTGGTTTGAACGTGATATAATCACACATGAAGCTGTTGAAAAAGAAATTATAAGATTAATTGACTATAATTCTTTTGAGAATAAGATTAAATTTGCTTTTGGATTAGAAACAAAACCTTCCCCAAAACAGAAAAAATTTATTGATAATTGGATGAAGCTTGGTTTAAGTATTGATATGATTACTTTTGCATATGAAAAATGCGTTGATAATACCAATAAATTAAGCTTTGAGTACATAAACAAAATCCTTGTGAGCTGGGCTGATAATAAATACACAAAAAGAGAAGATGTTAAAGAGCAAAAACCAGTACAACGTTATGAGAAAAAATCCGATAAGATAAATGAACACTCATATGACCTTGACGAAATATTTAAAAAGTCATTCAGGACTGCAACAAAAAACTAAAGGAGTAATATATGATTTATAGTAAAGAGGTTTTTACTCAGGCTGAAACTGAAATAAGCCGAAGACATATAATAGCTTTGACAATTTTTGAGCAAAGACAGGCTGAAATTGAACAGATAGCTCCTGAAATCGCGGCGGTTAATAGTCAGCTAATTAACACAAGCGTTGAACTTTCAAAAGCAATCATGAATAAGAACGATAATGTTAAGGAAGCTATTGAGAAAATAAAGGAAGAAAACTTAAAATCACAAAAGATAATAAAAATTCTTTTAAAAGACTTTGGCTTCTCTGAAGATTACCTTGACATTCACTACACCTGTGAAAAATGTAATGATACAGGATATTTTAAAGGCATACGTTGTGAATGCTTTAATGAGCTTCTAAAAAAATATGCTGTAAAAGAAATTAACCGTAACAGCAATATTAAGCTTGAAGATTTCAGTAATTTCAACTTAAACTATTACCCTGAAACAGTCGATGAAGGAACCGGAATCATTCCACGACTTGAAATGGCTGCTAATCTTAACTTTTGCAAGAATTATGTAAAAGATTTTTCTGATAAGTCACCAAGCCTGTTCTTTATTGGAAAAACTGGTCTTGGCAAAACTTTCTTATCCTCAGCCATTGCGAAAGATTTATTACAGAAGGGGTATAATGTTGCATTTGACTCAATACAGAACTTCCTTCGTGCTATTGAAAATGAACATTTTGGTCGTGTGATAAACACTGATACTCTACAAACATTAATTGACGCTGATCTTGTTATCCTTGATGATCTTGGTTCGGAATTTTCGTCTTCTTTCTATTCAACAGCACTTTATAATGTAATTAATTCAAGACTAAACAAAGAATTACCGACAATAGTAAGTTCAAATCTTTCACTTAACGAACTTCAGAATAAATACGATGATCGAATTATATCACGAATTACAGGAATGTATTCAATAATTAATTTTATCGGAAAAGATATAAGATTTATTCATGCGATGAACAAGTAAAAAAACAGCACTTCAATTTCGAAGTGCTGTTACTTTTTTATGCAAGAATAATTTTATGGAATACTTTCTTTCCTTTTTTAATAATTATAAAACCTTCAGCAAAATCTTCTTTTGAAAGATTGAGTTCATTTGCATCTACCTTTTTGTCATTCACTGAAACACCGCCCTGCATTACAAGACGTCTTGCCTCACCTTTTGATGGGCAAAGTGATGATTTAACAAGAAGATCAAGAATTGAAACATTTCCATTAACAAAATCAGCATCAGTAATTTCTGTTGTCGGCATATCATCTGATGCACTTCCTGCGCCGAATACAGCTTTTGCTGCATCAAGACATTTCTGTGCCTCTTCTTCTGAATGAACCATTTTTGTAACTTCAAAAGCAAGTATTTCTTTTGCTTTATTAAGTTCACTACCCTGCAACTTTTCCATTTCCTCAATTTCTTCAACAGGTAGGAATGTCAAAAGCTTCAGACAATTTATAACATCATCATCGCTAACATTTCTCCAATACTGGAAGAAATCATAAGGCGAGCATTTTTCTGGATTAAGCCATAAAGCACCCTTTTCAGTCTTACCCATCTTTTTACCTTCTTTTGTTGTAAGAAGCGTAAATGTCATACCATAAACTTCTTTTCCTTCAACACGTCTGACAAGGTCAACACCGTTAATAATATTTGACCACTGATCATCTCCGCCAAGCTCCATTTTTACATCAAGTTCTTTATTTAGATGCAAGAAATCATAGCTCTGCATTAGCATGTAGTTGAATTCAAGGAAGCTTAATCCCTTTTCAAGACGTGACTTAAAGCATTCAGCCGTAAGCATTTTATTAACTGAGAAATATCTTCCGATATCTCTGAGAAACTCAATATAGTTCATATTCATTAGCCAGTCGCCATTCTTGACCATCAACGCTTTATTATCACCAAATTCAATGAACTTTGACATCTGTCTTTTAAAGCACTCTGCGTTATGGTTAATCTCATCAACAGTGAGCATTTTTCTCATATCAGTTTTGCCTGTTGGGTCACCAACCATTGTTGTTCCCGTTCCTAAAAGTGCAACAGGAATATGCCCAGCCATCTGTAATCTTTTCATAACTACAAGCTGTAAGAAGTGCCCAACGTGAAGACTGTCAGCTGTTGCATCAAATCCAATATAAAATTTTACACCTTTCTGCGTATCAAGTAATTCTTTGATTTTTTCTTCATTAGTAGTCTGTGCAACAAGACCACGTCTTTTTAGTTCTTCAAAAATTGTCATAATTATCTCCTTATTTAATTTAATACAAACAAAAAATCCTCTGTCAAGTAAAAATACTTAACAGAGGACGATTAACATAATAATGTTACCCCGTGGTACCACCTCAATTTACTGAAAAAATATTTCAGCCTCATTGACACTATAACGGGCGCAAAACCGTATATTCCTACTTATATGTTCAGAATATAAGCTCCAAGATGTATTCACAAAAATCTAAATACCTTTTCCCAGCAAACAAAGGCTCTCTTTAATTATCAATTAATGCTACTTGCTCTCTTCACAGCTTTGGTATTATGTTATCACAATTGAAAAATAATGTCAATGTTAATTTTTAACTAACTTTTTTGATGTTGTTATTAGTTCCTCAGCATTTTTAAGCATCAGATCAGTAATATTATCGCCACCCATTATTCTTGCTATTTCTTTCTTTCGATCATTAAAATCAAGAGTAGTTACCTGAGTAACAGTTACATTATCAACAACATTCTTTTCGATATACAAATGATTATCAGCCATTACAGCAATCTGCGCTAGGTGTGTTACACATAAAACCTGCCTGAACTTTGAAATTTCTTCAAGCTTTATTCCTATCTTTTGTGCAGCACGGCCACTCACACCAGTATCAATTTCATCAAAAATCAATGTTGGGATATTATCTTTATCCGCAAGGACGTTTTTTAGTGCAAGCATAATTCTTGAAAGCTCACCACCAGAAGCTATCTTTGCAATCGGTTTAGGTGGCTCGCCAATATTTGCAGAAATAAGGAATTCAATGTTATCCATTCCGTGAACAGTAAGTTTTCCTTTTGTCTGTAAAACTTCAAGCTTTACACTCGGCATATCAAGGAATGCGAGCTCATTTGTCACCTGTTTGATAAATCTTTCAGATGCCTGTTCTCGTGCAACAGAAATATTCTTTGCTTTTATAGTTACCTCATTTAAAAGCATAGCTTTATTCTCTTTAAGGACTTCAAGTTTACTTTCATTACCTGTAAGCTGTTCAAGCTCACTAACAGATTTGTTATAATAATTAATTACATCAGAAAGCTCAGGTCCATATTTCCGTTTAATTTTGTTAAGTAACTCGCGTCGCTTTGTAATATACTCAAAACGTTCAGGTGAAATATCTATCTTTGAAATTATGTGTGAAATTTCAGAAGAAATATCATCAAGTTCAATACTTGCATCCTTAAGACGTTTTGATAATGGCTCAAGCTCAGGCATAATATCAACCATAGCAATAAGCTTTTCCGCTGAATTATCAACATCAACAATAGAACCGCTTATATCATCATTGCCACAAAGTAATATATTTGAGTTATTCAGACCTTCAAAAAGCCTAGAAAAATTCTTTGAGTGATTAAATTCATCCTCAATTTCTTTATCTTCATTCTCGGATATTTCAAGCTCTTCAATTTCATTAATATGTTCCTGAAGCTCTTTTACACGTAATTCTTTTTCTTTTTCGTTTATTACAAGATTATTTATTTCTCTTGCTGTATCCTGTAATATCTTAAAACACTCACGGTAATCATTAAGAATATCACCTAGTGAACCAAAATTATCAAGAATTTCAATATGTTTTTCTGGTTTGAGTAATATCTGATTATCGTGTTGTCCATGTATATTTATAAGAGTTTCTCCGATTTCCTTAAGAACAGTAATATTTACAATACGCATATTTATTCTTGCAACGCTTCCACCGTCGGAAGAAATTTCACGGGTAATAGTAATCTGATTATCTTCACAGGAAAGTCCGTATTCATTAAGCTTGTCCATTGTATCTTTTGGAATATCAGTAAAAAGTGCAGAAATAACGGCTTTATCGCAACCAGTTCGGACAATATCCTTTGTTGTTCTCTGTCCAAGAATTGCATTGATACCGTTAATCAGGATTGATTTACCTGCACCTGTTTCACCAGTAAATATATTTAAATTATCGCAGAATGATATTGAAGCTTTTTTAATTACAGCTAAATTTTCAATATACAACTCTCTGAGCATCCAATCACCTACTTAGAAATAAGATTATTAAGATTTTCAACCAATCGAACAGCGTCATTTTCTGTTCTCATTACAACAAAAATTGTATCGTCTCCCGCAAGTGTTCCAACAATATTTTGAAAATCTGCACTATCAAGCTTTGCACAAACAGCATTCGCCATACCTACATGACATTTAATAACTACCATGTTCATTGCATAATCAATAGCAACAACTGATTCACTAAATAAAGAAATCAGCATTGAAAGTGGATTTTTCTCTTTCAGATTCGGTGGCACTGAGTATTTATATTCGCCAGATGATGAAAGTATTTTTACAAGCTTAAGTTCCTTAATATCTCTTGAAACAGTAGCCTGCGTAACATCAAATCCACACTCAAGTAATTTCTGTTGCAGAGATTCCTGTGTGTCTATATCAAAATTTTCAATAAGCTCAAGTATCTTTACATGCCTTTTTCTTTTCATTACTTCATCGCCTCGTTTTCTTCCTTCAATGGTTTCATAAGCTTCTTATTAACAGAATTATAGAAATTTGATCCGTTAAAATCAATCAGATAAATATAATTATTTGATTTTGATATATAAAGTTCATCTTCAGTCGAAAAAGGAATTTCCTCATTACCGTCAAAACTGATTACAACATCTGTATCCTTTGCTGAAGAATAACATACTTTCAGTGTTTTTTCAGATGAGAAAATCATTGTTCTTGCAAATAATGAAAACGGACATATCTGTGTGAATTCAATACATTCCATATCTGGTTCAATAATTGGCCCACCAGCTGATAATGAATAAGCCGTTGCACCTGTAGGGGTGCTGAAAATCAATCCATCAGCACGAAGTGAACTTATAACATTATTGTTCATAGATACTTCAAAATCAGCAATCTTGCAGAAAGGTGCTCGTGCAACAACAATATCATTCAATGCTGACTGTTCAAACTTTCTTCCGTCTTTAAAATTAATTACACCTTTAATCATCATTCTTTTTACTATGGTGTAATTTCCTTCAACTAAGTTTTTAAGGTAAGATAACTCATTAGATTCTATTGAAGCCATAAAGCCAAGGCGCCCACTGTTTATTCCTAATATTGGTTTGTGGAAAGGTGCGACAATTTTTGAGCATTTAAGAATTGTTCCATCCCCACCAATAACAATTATTGCATCACATTGTTTTACTGATTTTTCAAAATCATCAAAAACAATATACCTATATTCAGAAAAAGCCTCTGAATACTGATTATCCATAAAAATATCAACATTCAGATTATGTAATATTTCACATGTTTCTATTACACATTTCTCTGCATTGGATTTGTTAAGGTTAGGGAAAATTATGATTTTCACACTATTACCTCCATCAAGTTTTTTTAAAAGAATCAAACACCGAACTTACAAAACTTTTAATATCAAAAATAAATTTGCTATTATCTTCATTTATCAAATAAATCAGATACTCAATATTACCCTCAGAACCTTTGATTGGTGAATAAGTAAGGCACTTAATATTAAAATTCTGTTCTTCAACAAAGCTTATTATTTTATTTAATACTTCAATGTGGGCAGATTGAGATTTTACTACTCCTTTTTTCCCTACTTGTGACTTCCCAGCCTCAAACTGTGGCTTAATCAGACAAACCATTTCTCCGTTATCTGCAAGAAAACTTTTTAATACTGGGAGTATCAACGTTAATGATATAAATGAAACATCAACGCTTATAAAATCAAGTTTCTCATTAATCTGTTCATCTGTCAAATATCTTACGTTCACACCCTCTAAGTTAACTACTCGCTTATCTTCTTGGAGTTTTTGAGCAAGCTGGTCATGACCAACATCAACAGAATATACTTTTTTAGCTCCATTCTGTAACATACAATCAGTAAATCCACCCGTTGATGCACCAATATCAGCACATATTTTATCTTTTAAATTAAGCTTGAAATAATCAATAGCTTTTTCAAGCTTAAGTCCGCCTCTTCCAACATATTTTAATATTTCGCCAGAAATTAAAATATCAGCATTTTCATCAACTTGCTGAGAGGGTTTTTTACAAACAACACCATTAACAGTTACAAGTCCTGAAATAATATGTTCTTTTGCTTTATCTCTGCTTGATATCAGCTTTTTCTGTACGACCAAGCTATCGAGTCTTACTGCCATTGTTTTAACTCCTGTTTAATGGTTTTCATAATAGAATTACTGTCAAGTCCAACGTTAATAATTGCATTTTCAACAGTCGCCTGCTTAACATATTGTGTTATAGCCTTGCTGAAATACTTACCTTTGAAATTTGAAGAACAAAGAATAAATCCAAGCTTTTCTGATATTGAACCATTCTGCATTGATTCTTCAAAGAAGAAGATATATTTATATTTTTCAGCAATATTGATAATTTCATTTTCTATAGGGAAAATCTTTGTAAGCTTCAAAACATCACAATTTATATTTTCCATGGAAAGTATGTTTTTCGCATTGACTATATTTAAACTGAGTCTTCCATAAGAAATAAGTAATATATCACTGTTATTATTAATATGATGGTAATCTGTGCAAGGATAAATATTCTCAATCTGATTATTCTGTGCACCCTTTGGATACCTTACTCCTACAATACCAGTATCCTTATATAACGAATTATTAAGACATAATCTCATCTCATCATACCCATAAGGTGAATATAATGTTACGTTTGGAATTGTTGTCAGGAACGGAACATCAAAAAGTCCCTGATGAGTTTCGCCGTCTTCACCGATTATTCCTGCCCTGTCAATTCCCAAAACAATATGTGAATTATCTATTGAAGCATCGTGCAGAACCTGGTCATATGCTCTTTGAAGAAAAGAAGAATAAACACAGAAAACAGGTATACATCCCATTTTTGACAAAGCTGCAGAAAATGTCACGGCGTGCTGTTCAGCAATTCCAACATCATAAAATCTATTAATATGTTTTGGCTTGAAATACTGTAATCCGGTACCATATTTCATAGCGGCGGTAATCGCATAAATTCTGTCATCAGAATCAGCAAGCCGTGAAAGTTCTTTTCCCCATTCAGAAGAATAGCTATTGCCTTCTGCAACATCAGGATTGCCTGTTGCTATTTCAAATCTACTTACAGCATGGTAACGTCCTGGATTCAGTTCGGCAGGAGCATAGCCCTTGCCCTTATAAGTATTAACGTGTATAAATACCGGACGATGCATTGCTCGTGCATTATTGAAAGCCTCACAAAGATCGTGGATATTATGTCCATCAACAGGACCAATAAACTCAAAGCCAAAATCCTCAAACATAGTACTATGCAATAGCATTTCCTTTATAGTGTTCTTCTGAGATTTAATCAATGTTTTAATAGGCTTACCTACCAAAGGAGTTTTATTAAGAGTTTTCTCAATTATGTTTTTTGTCTTCTGATATGATTGAGTTGTTCGCATTGTAGATAAGTATTTTGATAAGGCACCAACATTCTTTGATATTGACATTTCATTATGATTAAGTATTACAATGAGATTAGTATCACTTTTCCCAGCATTATTTAGGCCTTCATATGCAAGCCCGCCAGTCAGAGCACCATCACCTATCACAGCAATTGCATAGTGGTTATCTTTATTATTTTTCATAGCAGTAGCAAATCCAAGTGCAGCAGATATTGAAGTACTACTATGACCACTGATAAAGGCATCATATTCCGACTCTGTTGGCTTTGTAAAACCTGAAATTCCGTTTTCTTGCCTTAAGGTAGAGAAAGAATTCAATCTACCTGTTAGAATTTTATGAGTGTAAGCCTGATGTCCCACGTCCCAGATAATTTTATCATGTGGAGCATCAAAAATCTTATACAAAGCAAGCGTCAGTTCAACTGTACCGAGATTAGAAGCTAAATGTCCACCAGTTTTGGAAACACTTTTTATTAAAAAACTTCTGATTTGTGGGCTTAGCTTAACAAGATCAGAATATGAAAGTTTTTTAATATCTTCAGGTAAATTTAGATCCTTTAACCTTACATTTGAGTAGTCAATATTTATATTTTTCATTACTTCATTGGCACCATAAGCGCAATAATAATTCCAAGCAACGCACCACCAAGAACTTCGTATGGCGTGTGTCCTAAGAACTCCTTGAGCTCCTTACTTTTATTTTTAATAATAATATTATCATCTGAATTTACATGATCGTTAAAAGCTTTATTTATTCTATTAATTTCTTTTGCGTGAAGCCCAGCAGCGTGCCTTACTCCCATTGCATCATACAACACTATTAATGCAACAATTAGTATAATTGCAAATTCAGGAGAAGATAACCCACATATCCGAAATGTTGCAACAGCAGCAGAACAAACAAACGCAGAGTGAGAGCTTGGCATTCCGCCAGCTCCTATTAGTCTTTCAGCGCTAAATTTCTTTGTAATGAAGAAATTTAGTAAAGCCTTTATAACCTGAGCAAAAAACCAAGAGATTATAGCTGAATATAAAATATAATTATAGTTATTCTGCAAAAATGATTTCATAACGTAAAAGTTAATTCTCCCTATTTAATAACATTTTTGTCAGATCAACCAAGAAAGCTGTATTTTCAAAATTGTCAAGCATTTTCAAAGCATGTTCTGTAAGACGCGAAGCAATTTCTTTAGACTTTTCAAGTCCAAATAAAGTAACGTATGTTGTTTTATTGTTACTTTCATCACTGTTTATAGGTTTACCAAGCTTCTCAAAAGAGCTTGTTACATCAAGTATATCATCAATTATTTGAAAAGCTTGCCCTATACTTGCTGCATATTGCCTTGCGTAATCAATCTTCTTATTATCAGCACCAGCTAGTATACATCCTATAACACAAGAAGCCGATATTAAAGCTCCAGTTTTTAAGGAATTAAGGCCTACCAGAGTTTCCTCTGTCATTTGCTTTGCTTCATTTTCAAGATCAATAACCTGTCCACCTATCATTCCGTCGATGCCAACCATTGTAGCAAGTTCATTCACTACTTTAGTAGCACTTTCAAAAGATATGTTGCCTTTTATTGCTTCGTCAGTAATAACCTGATATGGCATTGTTGCAAGTGCATCACCAGCAAGAAGTGCAACTGCTTCACCAAAAGCTTTATGACAGGATGGCTTCCCACGCCTGAAATCGTCATTATCCATACAAGGTAAATCATCGTGGATAAGCGAAAAGGTATGAATCATTTCAACTGCACAGGCGATTGGTAGAACATCACCTTTTCCGCCACACATCTTATAAAATTCCATTACAAGAACAGGTCTTATTCGTTTCCCGCCAGCTGATAATGAATGTTCCATTGCTTTTATAACATTACCTTGAAGAAGATCGTCATCAATCGTCATATAATCATTAAGATATTTATTAATCTTATTGCAGTAATTAGTCAGAATTTGTTTGTTGTCTGAATTCATATTTCACCATTACCTATTTTCTCGCTATTAAATTGTGTTATTTTTATCTTAGCATTCTCAATCTCTTTTTTGCAGGACATTGATAACTCAATCCCCTCCTGATAAAGCTTAATTGAATCCTCAAGAGAAAATTCACCACTCTCAAGCTTTTCAACAATTTCATTTAATTTTAAAACTGCCTCTTCAAATTTCATATTACACTTCCTATATTTCTGTTATCTGAGTTTTAATCTGTGAATCGCTGAATTTAATTAGTAATTCATCACCGACTTCAAGATTTCTATTACTATTAACAATAGTATTATCCTTATATACAAGAGAATATCCACGTGAAAGAATATTCAAAGGACTTAACGAATTAAGTAATGATATCTTTTCACATAACTCATAATCCTTATTATTAACTATATTTGAAAAACTGTTCTTGAGCCTTAATGAAAGACTTATAACTTCTGAATAATTAAGATCAAGTATACTTTCAGGTGATAATGATTTTAATTGTGTATTTTTCTTTTGGAGAAGTGCATTACATTGATCAATTTTATTATTAATTGCATTCTTTATCCTGTATGTGTAGCCATCTAAAACATCAAACAGATAATTCTTATCGGGAACGATAAGTTCAGCCGCTGCTGAAGGTGTTGGTGCTCTTAAATCAGCAACAAAATCTGATAGAGAGACATCTGTTTCATGCCCGACAGCAGAAACAATTGGAGTATTACATAAAAATATTTGTCTTACTACCCTTTCATCACTGAAACAAAATAGATCTTCAAAAGAGCCACCACCACGTCCAATTATAAGAACATCATTATTGTCAGAATCAGCTTCTTTCAAGCTCATGCACAATGAATCAGGTGCCTGTTCACCCTGAACAATTGCTGGATATACAGTAATACTTGCAACAGGATAACGCCTTGAAATAATTTTGAGCATATCCTGAAGCCCAGCACCTGATGCCGAAGTAATAATTCCAATCCTATCTGGTAACTGTGGGAGCGGCTTTTTATACTCCTCATCAAAAAGTCCTTCTTTTGAAAGCTTTTCTTTAAGTTGTTCATAAGCAAGATAAAGTGCACCATAACCTGAAGGTTGCATATCAGTAACATAAAGCTGATATACACCATCACGTTCATAAACATCAACATTTCCGGAAACGATAACACTCATACCCTCGTGTGGAATAAATTTAAGTCTTGATGCGCTTGATGAAAACATAACAGCTTTTATCAAGCTAGTTTCATCCTTTAAAGTAAAATAAAGATGACCTGATTTATAATGATTTACGAAGTTTGAAATTTCGCCCTGAACCATTATGCCTTTAAGCTTAATATCACTTTTCAATTTAAATGATATATAATTATTGAGTTGTGATATTGTCAGAATACTCATTTATTTCTCCTTTAAATATGCATATACAGCAACGCCTGTTGCATTATCACAGGAATATTCAGGATCAGCAAATTCACAATCAAATTTACTTTTAATATTCTGCCTTATAATTGAATTCGACATTACGCCGCCGGCATATACCAGTGGAAGTTCACCATACTTTGATAATGCACGTTTGGTCATTTCTTCAATTGTAACAGATATATATTCAAGGCAGAAACGTGCAATATCCTCATTTAGTTCTTTCTTGTCAAGCATATCCCTGCACTTATTTTCAAGTCCCGAAAGACAGCAATTCATATTCTTCATTGTTGGCTTAATTTTAAATTTCTTATTACTTTTAATCGCAAGTTCCTCAAGCTGTTTCCCACAAGGGAAAGTCAACCCAAGCATCAGACCAACTCTGTCCACAGCTTGTCCCGCCTTTAAATCAAGCGATGAGGATATTAAAGAAATTCTTATCATATCCTTATCATCAGGTTCAACATAAAGGCAATCTGTTGTTCCTCCACTAACATGAAAAGCAATAAAAGGCTTTTTTATATATTCAAGCTTATTACAAGAATATAATGCAGCAAGAATATGTCCTACCTGATGTGAAGTCTTATGAACATTACATTTTGATATTGCTGAAATGCTATCAGCGTAACTTTCACCAACAAGGAAACAAGGCATATACGAACCATCACAATTACGTGGTTTTATAGATACTCCGACAGAATTAATATCGTGCTTGTCCTCAAATAACTTTGAGATCACTTCAGGCAATTGTTTTACGTGATGAAACACAGCGTCACTCTGGCGAATTCCAAGCTCACCTTTTTTTACGGGAAGGAGCTTTTTGAACTGCTCAATAGTATTGGTTTCACTATTATATATAGCAACAGAGGTCATGTAGTTGCTTGTATCAATGCCGAAGTACTCAGGCATTCTGCTTTCCTTCTTCACTACGAGAATATGCACCAAGAACTCCATTAATAAATGCAACGTCAGGCTCCTGCGCAAATTTCTTTGCAAGAAGTACAGCTTCGTTTATAGCAACATTCTGTGGAACTCTTTCATCGTAAATAGCTTCATATAAAGCCAGTCTTAAAATTGCATGATTGACCTTTGGAATTCTGTCAACAGATCTTTTTTCACTAAATTTCGTAATAATATTGTCAAGTTCAACTGCTTTATTAACTGTTTCAGAAAAAATATTTATAACATCAGAATTTATCTTTAAGTCATCAATATTTTCAGCAAGCTCAACTATTTCATCTACTGTATCGCTCCTGAACATTTTTTCGAAAATCAGGATAAAAGCTGACTCTCTATTTTCACGTCTTGAATTTGGCATACCTTCAACTCTTTCTTTTTAATTCAAAACAAAGCAAGCCCTATAAGAGCTTGCTTTGCTATATTAATTTTTTTTGATATCTTCAAAAACCACGCCAGCAATTTGTACATTTACTCTTGCTACAGCAACTCCAGTCATTGACTGAACGGAAGACTTAACGTTGCTCTGAATCTGTTCGGCAAGAGTTACTACCTTATGCCCATACTTAACAACAACTCTTACGTTGATTTCAACAACATCACCAGCAAGTCTTATTCTAATAGCACCTGACTGATTAGTTTTTGACAGAAAGCTCTTTATACTTGCATTTGAACTTGAAAGGCTGTCAACGCCATTGACTTCAAGTGTCGCGAGTCTTACAATTGTTGCTATAACACTTTCAGAAACCTTTAATGTTCCAGTCTGCATCTTTTCGCTACGTTCCATTTCGCAGCCTCCTTCTTGTGAGTCTAACGAAGGAAATTCTATCTTCGTTAGTGCTTTTTCAAAATACATATATAAATATTATAACATATTTTTTAAAAGACACAACTATTTTACAGGAAGAATTTTTATATTTTCTCTATCTACCTGAGTCTGACTTAATAAAATCTCAAAAATCTGTGATGCCTGACTTGGAAGTAATTCCTGACTCTTAACAACTATGTTAGCATTTGTGCCGTCAAGATATACTACACAATCCTCAAATCCAGCGGCTTTAATAAGATTTTCAACAGTTTTTTCAGTTTCAACAAGCTTAGAAAGATTTACAGCTTTTTCAGTAAGAACGGCTTTTTCGCTTTCTGTGATATCTCCTCCGCCGATAATACTCTGTAGTGTAGCAACTGCTTCATCTCTTGCAGTCATTCTATCAATTCTGCACTGTGCAAAGTAATCATTACCAGCAGATTCAGCGTTAACAAATGCAACATTGTCATAGCTAAAACCTGTATCCTTGATTACATCGGTTGCTTTAAGATCTTTTGCTGTTGGAGACAACAAATAATTAACATAAATAGCAATTCCAAGAATTAAAGTAAGGCAAGCAAGAATTATCTGCTTCTTTCCAATCATTAAATTTGACTTTTTCATATATAATTCTCCATTCTGCACATCGGCAAGTATTTAAAAAGTATAAGCTTATTAAAATATATTTAGGCTCGTATCATTTTATACTTGTTTTATTATGTTTTTTTATTTCTTCTTAACCTTTTGCTACGCAAATTTTATTTGAAGGTATATCCAGTACAGCTGAAACAGCTCTGTATATCTTTTCACTAGTTGTCGGACTGTTTCCTCCTTCACATACGACAATGACTCCACTGACCTTTGGTTTAAGAACCTTCTTAACCAGAGCTTCCTTCTCTTTACCGTTATCAACAATCACTACCTTATTTTTATAATCCTGAGATTCTTTATCTTTTCCTTTATCATTTTTAGTGTCATACTCCTCTGCATAAACAAATTCAGTTGAACCTTCAATTGTAACCATTACCTTGACTTTGCCGACACCATCTATTTTTTCAAGAATATTTACAAGCTGGTTCTCTATTTCATTCTGATATTCAGAAGTATTCACACTCATTGTTTTAATTTTAGCAGCCGGCTTTTTATTACCATCCGATTTTAAAAAACCTGATAATAGAATTAATAACATTCCAATAATTCCAATCACTACAAAAACTGTAGTTTTATTTTTTCCTTTTATTTTTTCTGTCAGATTTTTTTTCATATTATCAATTACTTTGTTCATCATTTTCCTCCGTATATGTAATATTAACCTGTGTGCTTCCAATCTCATTCTGAATAACTGTTTTTACTTTTAAAGAAATATTCTTATCTGTTTTAGCAAGAACAACGTCAGCACCCTTTATATTTATACACTCATTTTCATCTATATCAACATTAAGCGAAACATTTTTTGCTTCGATATTATTTATCTTTAACTTTTCTTTAAGGTTCTTTTCAATATTGGTTTTAAAATTATCAGCAAGATTCTGAGTATAGGTTTTCATAACAGCCTGATACTGTTCAGATTGCTCTATATCCTTGCTTGAAGGAATTTCAAAATTAATTTCACTATTAAGTATTGAAGATGTTATAGCAATTATAAAGACAAGAGAAAAAATAAAACGCATCTGCTTCTTAAGCTTATCTGAAGGCGTAATGATATCAAGCATTGAAATTGCTATTCCAAGAAAACACGCAATAAATGTTATTGCTTTTAGCGTATCCATTTTATATTCCCCTTTATCATCCTATATTCATACTAACCAGCATCATAATAGTTGTTGCTATAATTAACATTAATGAAAAGCATACAATTAAGCTGATAGATATTGAGAGTACTGATGACGTATTCTTTAGAAGTGATGAAACTTTTTTTACTCCAAGCATTTCACTTATAAAGCTTCCTATTGAAATTGAAATTTTAAAAGCAACTACAGTAATTAATGGAGGAAGAATAGTAAGGAGAAGAATTACTATTCCGAAAGTACCTACTCCCGATCTTAACAACCCAATGCTACCTTTTACAGTAGTGTATGCGTCTGAAATTGCTCCACCTATAACCGGTATAAAACTTGATACAAGGAACTTTCCCGTCTTGATTCCAACCGTATCTGCAGATACTCCCACAATGCTTTGAATTGTAATAAGTCCTACAAAGAAAGTCATTATAAGCCCTAATGTCCATTGTAGGAATTTCTTTATTCCGCTTGTTAGTCCGCTTAATGATAAAGCAGGGTTAATAGACTCTATTATTGACATTGCAAAGAATACACCCATCATTGGTAATAAAAAGTTTACTGCTATCTGAACTGCAATCTCTGCAACAGCTAAAACACCGATATTATAAACACTTGCTGAGGTTATAGAACCACTTGCTCCAACAACCCCAGCAAAAACAGGAACATAACACATCATAAAGTTTGATCCGTCATATAATGTACTTGCTGTAGTATTGATACATTCTGCTACATAATTAAATATTATTCCAAGGCATACAAGAACACCGATTATATCAATAACTTTTGATAATGATGAAGATGAACTCTGAGTTCCAAGATTTTCAACTATAGCAAGGAGCAATACTACTCCTATCAGAATTCCAAGTAGTTTTATTGGTCTTGCTATTGTACTTTTTATCTGACCGAATAAATATAAAAAAACGTTCTTTATTGAGATTTTTGTAAAAGCTGATGAATCCTCCATAGTTATTCCATTATCATTAAAATAATCCTGTGCTCCATCTGTTATTGTTTCATCCATATATGTACCATTATCCTCAACAAACTGCTCTTGAAGTGTTTTATCCTCAGCATTTACACCAACACAACATATAAGCAGAAGAATTATTATCAGAAATACTCTTTTAGCCATAGCCTGCTCCTTAAACGTCTATAAACTTATTATCCTTTTTATTATATCAACAAGCTCCGAGAACAACGGTAAAGCGATAATCAGTAATGAAATCTTTCCCGCTAATTCAAGCTCACTTGCCAATACATTTTCATTAGCATCCTTACAATAATCACACCCAAGCTGAGTAAGATAACATATTCCTATGGCTTTGAAGATAATTTCAAGATAATTCTTAGGAACGCCTGAAATATCAAAAAGGTTTTCTATAGCAGAAACTATAGGAGAAAGATATGATATTGCCAGAAGAAGAATAAAGCCAGCAGTAGCAAGTCCGATTACCAGACCATATTCTTTATTTGTCTTATCAAAAAGTTTTATTACAATAGTTGCAACAATACATAGTCCGGTTATAGCCACAATGTTCATCAATATAACCCAAATACGCTTTTTATCGTGTCAAAAAGCGCGCCGATTTCAGGTAACATCATCATTAGAACAACAATAATTCCCGCTAGTGTTACCATAAAAGCCTGATCATCTCTCTCAGCTCTTTTCAAAAGAGTATTAAGTACAGCTACTATAATACCAATAGCTGCTATTTTAAAAATCAAGTCTACGTCCATTTTATACCTCCGTTATATTAACATTATTGATACAAACATTCCGCATAAAAGCCCAAGGGAACGATACAGCTTTGATTTTTTTTCATATGCTGCGATTGCTTCTTTCTCAAGACGATTAAAATCTGCTTTAAAAACTTCAAGACTCCGAAGCTGTCCATCTATATCGCTTGTCCCAAGAGTACTTCCTAAAGTTTTTAGGAGCTTTACATCACCATCATTCATAAAAGTGTTAATATTGTCTATATTATTTTCCCAGGATGATTTAAAAGGTACTCTCACATCTGATTTGAATTCAGACAAAAAAGGCAAAGAGCATACCATCGTATTTTTTTTAAGATTATCTATCAGTTCATATACGGTGAGTGCTTTATACCTGATAAGGATAGACATTTCCTCTAACATATGACAGACTAAACCTAATTCTCCTGCACGCTTTTTCAATTTTTCTGAACACGATATTCCTATCATGCTCGTAGAAATAATAATTGCTAACATTCCAATAATCTTAAACATCACCGTCACCTGTTTTTCTAATATCAACTATCTGTCCAAGCTTGTCTTTAACACCTAACAAGACTATGTATTCAAAGGCTTTTAATGTGATAAGATCAGATAATCCCTTTTTATCAATAGCCTCATTAATTGAACCTGAATGAGCTGTTGCAACAATCTTCACACCTGAATTGATTGCATTCTTCAAAGCTGATATATCCTTATTGCTCCCGATTTCATCACATACTATTATTTCAGGTGACATAACACGTATAGCTGTGAGTATTCCTTCTGCCTTTGGGTATGAATTAAAAACATCACTGAACATTCCAATATTATTCTGTGGCTGGCCGTTTATTGTTGCTGATATTTCATTTCTCTCATCAATAATCGATACTTTGTGCCTGTCACCAAGTTTTCTGCATAAATCCCTTAAAACTGTTGTTTTTCCACTTGATGGTGATCCAACAAAAAGAACACTTTTAAGATTATTTCTAAATATTTGTGAATATATATTATCTGAACAACCTATTATCTGCCTTGCTAATCTTATATTCAGTGATGATATATCTTTTATATTTTCAATAATGCCATTTTTAATAACAGGTGTTCCGCACAAACCTATTCTGTGCCCACCATTTATTGTTAAAAAACCTAATGCTATTTCATTTTGAAAGCTATGTATAGAGTATTTGCATGCAGCCATAAATACATCCTCAATATCATTATTTGAAATTCTTATTCCCTGCTCAGAATTCTTTGTCAGATTTCCGTCAATAGTAAGATAGAATTCCTCATCAATAACAGAAACTGATAAAATCTTTCCTCGCCTTAGTCTTATTTCCTGTATTGTTGAAGCGGAAGAAGATGCAATTCTGCAAACTGGTGCTTTTAAAACATCGGGTAATGCAGCGATAACCTCATCAGGTATTTTATAATTCATTTTAAATCCTCCATTATGTTTGTCCTTTGTGAAATAATATGCTTGTACTTAAATAAATATACCTGTAAAATTTCTCTTTTATTTTTAATAAAAGTATGTTATACTTATAAAAAATTGGAAGGAGCACTTATGGACAGAAAACAATTTAAATTCATATTTAGTATAATAGCAGCTTCAATTCTGCTTATATTTGCTTTATGGCATTATAAAGCTTTATTTACAGTTTTCTCAAGGATACTAATGATACTTCGTCCGATTATCATTGGATTTGCTATAGCATTCATTTTAAACAAGCCGTATAAGAGGTTCTGCTCTCTATATGCAAAGATACCTAAAAAAAGCAAGCACACTAATCTAATTTCAGCGCTTGCATTATTAACCGTCTATATACTTTTCTTTGCTTTTGTTACAGCTGTAATCATTATTGTTATCCCTCAAATTGTAAGCAGTATTGAAAAATTTGGTGAAAACATAAGTGATTATTTAACCAACTTTAAAGACTATACCAACGATATTTATGATAAACTAAATAATAAATTACCTGAGAATGTTAATATTCTGGATAAACTATACGGTTACATTGAAAAAGTTCCTGACATATTAAGCACTTTACTTATGGGTGCATTCGGCTTTACACAAAGTCTGATTGGCGTTGTTATAGATATTTTCCTCAGTATTATTATTTCGATATACTTTCTTACCAGTAAGAAAAAACTCATCCGTCAATTTAAGAAAATTATTATTGCTCTTTTTAAAGAAAAGACTTCAAAGAAAATTCTTAATGCTTTTGAAACCACTAATGAAACATTTTCAAACTTCGTTTCAGGCCAGCTAATTGATGCATTTATTGTTGGTACACTATGCTTTATTGGAATGTCATTGTTTAAATTTGAATATGCTTTCTTAATCAGCGTACTAGTTGGTGTGACAAATATAATTCCTATTGTTGGACCATTTCTTGGTACAGTACCAGGTGCATTTATTCTGTTACTTATTGATCCAATAAAAGCATTATGGTTTATAATATTTATAGTCTGCCTTCAGCAGATTGACAGTAATCTTATATATCCAAGAGTAGTTGGAACAAAAGTCGGTCTCCCAGCTTTATGGGTATTGGTTGCAATAATTATTGGTGGCGGCCTATTTGGTATATTAGGCATGCTTCTTGCTGTACCGACAATGTCGCTTATTTATGATCTTACAAGAACAAAAGTAAATACAGCACTTGAAAATAAAAATATTTCAATCAATTAGAAAAGAGCCATTAAGCATTTTGCTTAATGGCTCTTTTTGCTATGTTATTGTATACTGCTTATTGAACTTCCTTGCTCTGTGTTTTCTTTGGATTTATTATTCCCTGTTATTAATAAAGTCAAGGTAGTAGTAAGAATTAATACAAAAGTAACAGCCAGACCACCTTCAAGACCGAATTTACCGCCATTGAATAATTCACCATTGTCAACAGTAGTAAAACTGAAAACTGATGTTTTAGTATCCAAACCGCTCACAAAAATACCGTAGAAGTTACCCTGTACAAAATTCCATACTGAATGTATTGCACAGGCACCCCATAAGCTGTTTGTTCTAATTACGTAAACTGAAATAAAAATTCCGTAAAGAATAAGATTAATAAAAGCAAGCGCAGTAATTCCGTCATTAGCAAGATGAAGCATAGAGAAAAGAACAGAATTAAGTAATATTGCTGCAACTATTGGAATTTTGTTTGAAAGTGATGGCATTAAGTAACCACGCATAATAACTTCTTCTTCCATCCCTTGAAATAGAAAACCAATAAAGAAAAGAACAATAATTAATACATTTCCCTGAGCTATTATTCCCTTGTACTCAAGAGAATTTGTAAGTACACAAATCAAAACACAAGCACTGAACATTGCAAAACCAATTATCATACCTATCAGATATTGTGGAACTGCTCTCTTTTTTACAAATCCCATTGATCTGAAACTTCTTTTTTCAATACATCTGCAATAGATTATTACAAGGAATGTAATAATAACCGTCGAAATAAGTTCGGCAACTAAAGTTGTTCTTGAAGATTCAACTTTAGTTATTAGCTTTTGAATACTATCAGGATTTTTGATATCAAAATTATTTGAAGTAAATACCTGTGCAAACATTACTATACCAATTGGTATTGCCTGTGCAAATGAAGTTGCTATAAGAATAATAATAAAAATCAATATCTGAATAACTACTGTAGGCTGAAATTTTGCTAATTTAGCTTCATGTATAAAACTATCATTTGGCAAAAAATTTATCATCGTATAAATTCCTTTCATAAATAAATTCCAAAATTAATTATACTATAATTGCAAAAAATGTCTACAACTAATTTATAATTTATAAATTTAATTACATATTATAATAATTATCCTTGACAAATGAAAGTAATGGTTATACACTATATTGTATAAATATAAACCGTTGATGCGGAGATAAAAAAACAAAGTCTGATATTCAGATTATACGGCCTCACAGAGAGCAAGTGTTTGCTGGGAGCTTGCAGGTACGGTGTTTTAAATGGACTGCGGAGGGCATGGTGAAAAATTAGTTTGAGTATCCATGACGTTGACTGCGTAAAAGTCAGAGAATATATTAGTATTCTTAATGAGGCAGGGTTTCCCTGTAAATCAAGGTGGCACCACGAGAACAACTCGTCCTTGACCGTTGGTCATGGACGTTTTTTATTTTACATTTATTTTTCAAAGGAGAAATATCATGGCAAAGAAGTTACTTATGGGTAATGAAGCAATAGGACTCGGCGCAATCAGAGCAGGTGTTTCTGTTGTAACAGGCTATCCTGGAACTCCATCAACAGAGGTTTTAGAAACTATAGCAAAGCATAATGATGGTTCAATTCACGTTGAATGGTCTACAAATGAAAAATCTGCACTTGAAGTTGCTGCTGGTGCATCATATACTGGTGCAAGAGTTATGGTAACAATGAAGCAAGTCGGTCTTAATGTTGCATCTGACCCGCTAATGAGCCTTAATTATATTGGTGTCAAAGGCGGAATGGTTATTGTTGTTGCTGATGATCCTGGCCCTATATCATCACAGACTGAACAGGATACAAGACATTTTGGGAAGTTCGCAAAAATTGCTGTTTTTGATCCATCAAATGCTGAAGAAGCTTATCTCATGATAGGCAAGGCTTTTGAATATTCAGAAAAGTATCATAGACCTGTAATTTTCAGACCAACAACAAGAGTTTGCCACAGCTGTGCTCCTGTTGAATTACTTGAAAAAATTAATGTTCCAAAGCCAGAAGGCTTTATTAAAGACAGTAAATGGGTCATCTTCCCTCGCCTTACATACTTGAATCATATTAAACTTGAAGAAGATCTGAAACAAATGAGCATTGACTTCTGTAATTATGAAAGAAATTTTACCAACGGCAAAGGAAAAAAAGGTGTAGCAAGTGGTGGCGGAAGTTATGCTTATGTTAAAGAAGCTTTAAAAGGTATTGATGAATTAGAATATAATCTGCTTAAAATATCTACCTATCCTGTTCCTGAAAAAACCTGTGTAGATTTTCTTAATATTGTTGATGAGGTTCTTGTTGTTGAAGAACTTGACCCTGTTATCGAAAAGGAACTTATCTATCTTTGCGGTTTATATAATATTAAGGTTACTATAAAAGGAAAGCTAACTGCTGATGTTCCAAACGCTGGTGAAAATTCAGTTGATAATATTATTAGTGTTGTTTACAAATATCTTAACAAAAAGTTACCTGAAAAAGAAAGCTTAGAATTACCACAGCTACCTGTTCGCCCACCTGTTTTATGTGCTGGATGCCCTCACAGAGCTTCATTCTTCGCAGTTAAAGAAGCAACAAAAGGAATGAAAGCAGTATTTTCTGGTGATATCGGATGTTACACTTTAGGTAATGCTAAGCCACTTGATATGGTTGATACCTGTCTTTGTATGGGTGCCGGCATTACTGTTGCGCAAGGAATACATATTGTTGAGCCTGATACACTTAACTTTGCTTTTATTGGTGACTCAACATTCTTCCACACTGGATTACAAGGAATAATCAATGCAGTTTATAATGAAACTGATATAATTGTTGTTATACTTGATAATTTAACGACTGCAATGACAGGAAGTCAGCCTCACCCTGGTACAGGCAAGACAATGATGAATGGCATATCACAGAAGATAAGCATTGAAGCAATGGTAAAAGCAATGAATGTTGATAAAGTTGTAAAAGCTAATCCATTCAATACTGACGAGGCACAGGATGCAGTCAAGAGCGTTATTAATGAAAAAGGTGTAAGAGTAATTATTTATCAGGCACCTTGTATTGTAGTTCATAAAGGTAAAGAAAAATGCTGTATTTCTACCGACAAGTGTACTGGATGCAAAATGTGCATTAACAAGCTTGGCTGCCCTGCAATTTCTTTTAACAATAAAAAAGCTCAGATTAATCCAACCCTATGTACAGGTTGCGGAATATGCAAGAGTGTCTGCAAGTTCAGTGCTATTCAATAATAGGATAAGATTTATTCTTTGGAGGTAAATATGATTAGTTGTATATTATCCGGTGTCGGTGGTCAAGGTACAGTTCTTGCATCAAAGCTTCTTGCAAAGGCTGCTATGGAGTCGGGACTTGAAGTCAGAACAACCGAAACAATAGGTATGGCGCAGCGCGGTGGCTCTGTTGTTAGCCATATAAGAATGGGAGAAACAGTGGATTCCCCTATCGTTACACAAAAAAGTGCTGATGTTATTATTGCTTTTGAACCTTCGGAGGCTGTAAGAGTCCTTCCTTATTTAAAGGAAGATGGCGCTATGCTGGTATGTGATTCTCCGATAATGCCTGTTACAAGCTCACTAGGTGGCGGTTATGATATTGATGAAACAGTTAGCTTTTTGAAGAATAAAGTTAAAAATCTCACTATTTTCAATGGCGAAAAATTTATGGAATGTTGCGGTAATGCAAAAGCATTGAATGTTGCTTTGCTCGGTACTGCTGCAAATACAGAGGTATTACCTTTCAGTTCAGAAACTTTAGAAAGTGTAATTAAGAAAAGTATTCCTGAAAAGTTCTTGGACCTGAATATGAAAGCTTATGATTTTGGAAAGAGGTGCGCAAATGATAACTGAGGTTTTAAACAGAATTAAAAAATCAATAAGTCATGCAATGAACAGTGAATTCTACAAAGAGCATTTTAAGGGAATTGATGTAGAAAGCATTAATTCACAAGAAGATTTTGAAAAACTCCCATTCTCGGATAAAGGAGATTTAAGGAATACTTACCCTCTCGGTCTGCAGGCAGTACCTGACGAGAAAATTGTTCGTATTCACTCTTCTTCAGGAACAACAGGAACACCTGTTATTATTCCTTATACACAAAAAGACGTTGATGACTGGGCAACAATGTTCAAGAGATGTTACGAAACTGCTGGAATTACTAACACTGATAGAATACATATTACTCCTGGTTATGGATTATGGACTGCTGGTATTGGTTTTCAGTTAGGTGCAGAAAAACTCGGTGCTATGACTATTCCAATGGGACCTGGCAACACAGACAAACAGTTAAAAATGATGGAAGATTTAAAATCTTCAGTTTTATGTGCAACATCATCATATGCACTTTTGCTTGCTGAAGAAATTGAAAAGCGAGGAATAAAGGATAAAATAGTATTAAAAAAAGCAGTTATCGGTTCAGAACGCTGGGGCGAGAAAATGAGAAAGCGTATTGCCAATGAGCTTGGTGTTCAGCTTTTTGATATTTATGGTCTTACAGAAATTTATGGCCCTGGTATAGGAATGAGCTGTCATTTTGAGCACGGTATGCATATGTGGACAGATTATTTATATTATGAAATAATTGATCCAAAGACAGGTAAGCACGTTAAAAAAGGCGAAGTTGGTGAGCTTGTTATCACTACTCTTGAAAAAGAAGGCGCACCACTAATACGTTATCGTACACACGACCTTACAAGAGAAATTGAAGGCGAATGTGAATGTGGCTTAAAATATCCTAGAATAGATACAATTATTGGACGATCAGATGATATGGTTAAAGTCAAGGGCGCAATTGTGTTCCCTGCCCGTGTTGAAGAAGTACTTTCAAAAATTGAAGGCGTCAGCAGTGAATATCAGATAATAATTGATCATCTTAACGGAAAAGACATTCTGTCACTATTCTTTGAAACCCCAATTAATGATGAAAAAGAACGCAAGGAACTTTCTAAACATGTTGAAAAGGTATTTAAAGAACAAATCAATATTATTCCTATCACTAAGCCTGTTTCTATCGGTGAATTGCCACGAAGTGAAAAGAAATCAACAAGGATTTTTGATAACAGATATTAATTTAAATAAACATCCTCTATTACAGAGGATGTTATTATTTATATATTGTATATATTGAGGCTTAATGATATAATAAATCTATCTTTAAATTTATGGGGTATAATATGTTAAACGAATTTTCAAGAACGCAATTAATTTTTGGTGAAGAATCAATGCAAAAATTACGCAATAGCAGGGTTGCCATCTTTGGTGTTGGTGGTGTTGGCGGATATACTGTTGAAGCTCTAGCAAGAAGTGGCGTCGGCACTATCGATATTATTGACGATGATAAAGTATGCCTTACAAATATAAACCGTCAGATAATTGCAACACATAAAAGTATAGGAAAATATAAGGTTGATGTTGCAGAAAAAAGAATTCATGATATATGTCCAGATATTGTCGTAAATAAATATAAATGCTTCTATATGCCTGATACTTCTGACCAATTTGATTTCAGTCAATATGATTATATTGTTGATGCTATTGATACCGTTAAAGGAAAACTTGAACTCGTAAGACAAGCTAATTTAGCGGGAGTTAAAATTATATCTTCGATGGGTGCTGGAAATAAAGTTGACCCAACCGCTTTTAAAGTTGCGGACATATATAAAACAAGCGTATGTCCTCTTGCAAAAGTTATGAGATATGAACTCAGAAAAATGGGGATAAAGACGCTTAAAGTTGTTTTTTCTGAAGAACAACCAATAAGACCATATGAAGATATGTCAATAAGTTGCAGGAAGCACTGTGTGTGCCCAGCTGGCACTGAAAGAAAGTGTACAGCAAGACGTGATATACCTGGCTCAACTGCCTTTGTGCCTTCTGTAGTTGGATTAATCATTGCTGGTGAGGTAATAAAAGACCTGATAGATTTTGATTTAAAAAGCCGAATATAAACATTACTATTTTATTTAATACATTAATAAATCATATATAAAAACATAAATAATATTTGGGGTTAATTGTTTAAATTATTGACTTATTATTGGATGTGTAGTAAAATAAATATTAAAAAGAAAGGAGTCTTGATATGGACAATTTTAATGGATATACCTCTTATGATAGCCAAAGCAATGCTCAGGATTATGTTCAGGACATTACAGTTAAGACATTTATGTATATGTTCTTTGCTTTAATAGTTTCTGGTTTTTTTGCTTTTGTTACTTATGCAACAGGCAACGCAGAGGAAATGATTCGTAATGGAACATTCATAATTTTAATTTTTGTTGAACTTGCTACTGTAATAACAACAACTATTCTTGTAAGAAAAAACTTACCTGCCGCAGCAGCTGTTTGTGGTACAATATACTGTATTGTTAACGGATTAACACTTTCAGTTATATTCCTTGCATATGAAATGCAGTCTATTGTTGCTATATTCTTTGTTACAGCTGCAATTTTTGGTGCTATGGCACTATACGGTTCAAGAACTAAAAAGGATCTTACTTCAATCGGTAGCCTTTGTTATATGGCTTTAATTGGAATAATTCTTATTACAATTATTAATATTTTCTTTTTAAAGAGTGAAGGACTCGACCTTGTTCTTAGCTATGTTGGTGTATTAATATTTGTTGGACTTACTGCATACGACACTCAAATGATCAGAAGATTAGCTACAAGTGATAATGGCTTATCACCTTACTCAATTGCAATTCTTTGTGCATTGAATTTATACCTTGACTTTATCAATCTTTTCTTAAAGCTTTTAAGAATTTTTGCAAAGAACAGATAAAATAGAGTTAAAAGACAAAATTAAAATCCCATCATTTTTGATGGGATTTTCTTGTTTAAACAGTGTATTTTTGAGATAAACTGTTTTATTTTATTTAGATAATATTTTATCAGCAACAAACAAGCCATTTGCAGCAGCCTGAGCAAGTGAACGAGTAAAGCCAGCACCATCCCCTATTGCAAAGACATTCTTACAGCCGTCAATTTCAAAATCTTTAGCAATCGGACGAGCTGAATAATATTTACACTCTATGCCATAAAGAAGCGTATCATAATTTGCTGTACCAGGAGCAATTTTATCAAGAGCATATATAGTTTCAATTATATTATCAAGCTGACGCTTTGGCATACACAAGCTTAGATCACCTGCAACAGCATTTAATGTAGGAATAGTAGTAGAACGCTTTAATCTGTCCTCTGTTGTTCTTCTTCCATTTATAAGGTCACCGAAGCGCTGAATTAGAATTCCATCACCACTAATAAGGTTTGCAAGCTGAGCAACATGCCTTGCATATTCAATTGGTTCCTCAAAAGGTGTAGTAAATTTTTGAGTTGAAAGAAGAGCGAAATTTGAATTCTTTGTTTTCCTTTCTTCTTCCCTATATGAATGACCATTGACTGTAATAACACCGTCAGTATTTTCTGCAACAACATTACCTCTGTCATTAAAACAGAACATTCTTGTCACATCACCGTATTGCTTGCTTAAATGCCATATCTTTGGTTCATAAATCTTTTTAGCAAAGTCTTCCCAGATAATTGAAGGAAGTTCAACACGCACCCCAACATCTACCTGATTGTTTGTTAGTGCAATGTTATTGTTCTTACACCAATTTTGAAGGAACTTACTTCCTACCCTACCAACAGCAAAAACAATATTGTCTGCTGTAATTTCATTTTCATTACCTTTTTCGGTGAAAGAAACAGTCATAGTTTTTTTATCAACATTTGTTACTTCGGTAAGAGTTTTTATTGTACATTTATTAGAGATATCTGAAATAATTTTCATCATTGTTGCAAAGTTTGAATCAGTGCCGAGATGCTTAACCTGTGCCTGCTGCATATGTAAACCATTTTGAAGGCACAGTTTTTTAAGTTCATCATTTGGTTGATAACGTTTTGTAGTTGCACCATGCTCAACAAGAATACTGTCAGCTTGTTCTACATAGTCCATGACTGTTTTTTCAGGAAGAAAATCAGTTAGCCATCCACCATATTCAGTAGTAATAACATACTTACCATCTGAGAACGCACCAGCACCAGCCATACCTTCCATAATAGCACATGTTTTACATCTTGCACATTTCTTAATTTTATCAGTAAGAATAGGACATTTTCTATTGTCTAATGAATTTCCTTTTTCAAACATAATTACTTTTAATTCTGGATTTTTGTATAGCAAGCGATATGCAGTCATTATACCACCAATACCACCGCCAATAATTGCTACATCATATGTTTTGTTCATTATAATCCTCCGTACTGTGTTTTTTAACCGCCTTGATTACTTTACTATATTTCAAATTAAAATACAAGGGCTTTTAAAGAATATAATATAAATAATTATTATAATATATCCATAATATATAATTATAAATTATTATATTACAATATTTAACTTATTTATTAAGTTTTAATTTCAATTAATTATTATATTTATTAATTAGAATTAGCAAAATTATTTTGTTAACCTTATCATTATTTTTATCTATTAATCTATTATAAACATCTTTAATATATAATAAATCTTGAGTATTAGTAATTGCAAAATAATGCATTTAATTCTTATTTATAATGTTATATTTATAAAGCTCACAACAATAATGTTGTGAGCTTTATCGCTTGTATTATTCAGTTCTAAGTGCTATTACTGGGTCTTTCTTTGCAGCTTTTTTTGCTGGAAGAAGTCCACCGATAATTGTTATAATCATACTTATCAGTACAAGTATTACAGAATATCCTATTGATAAGGTTGCCTTTACTGAACCATCACCAACTAAAGCTTTTATAATAGCGTTAATTGGAATAGTTAGTAGCATTGAAATAATAACACCAAGCAATCCCGCACAGAATCCGATAATAAATGTTTCCGCATTGAACACCTGAGAAATATTTCGTTTTGAAGCACCAAGTGCACGAAGAATTCCTATTTCCTTTGTACGTTCCATTACAGAAATATGAGTAATAATTCCAATCATTATACTTGAAACCACAAGTGAAACTGCAACGAATGCAATGAGTATATAAGCGATTACATCAACTATTGATGTAAGTGATTCTGTAAGCATTGCTACAAAATCAGTATATACAATTCTGTTTTCTTTTTTAACAGTTTTATTATAATCTGTGATACAATCAGATATAGCTTCCTTATCCTCAAAACTATCAGCATATATGTTGATTGAATTTGGAGAATCATAGCTAACTTTTCCAAAAGCTTTCATATTTTCCTGATAACTTCCCGCTTTTAAGAACTGTGAGTAAAATGAAAGAAGAAATGCATCATCAGGAGTTTCAGCAAGCCATTTGTCAAGTGATTTTGCCATTGCCTCTTCACCCATAGCTTTTGGCATTGTTTTTCCGTCACCCTTATTTTTTCCACCTTGATTCATCATCATCATCTGGAATAGCTGTGCCTTTTCAGAAACAGGACGTCCTGTAATGTATGATTTCGTTTCTGCAATTTTTGATTTATCATCAGGTACCTCAAAATTAATACCATTTAAAACATTAACCTGCGGATTTGCAAGCTGTTCTTTTACAATTTCACTTTTATCTGTGTACTGAATAACATAATCAGTTAACTTTGAAGAATACGCAACCGCTGAATTAATACTTGGGCTTTTTGCATCTTTCTTTACACGGATTACACCAGAAACTTTCAACTTAACTGCGTTTTCTATCAATTTATTCTGATACATTGTGTTTTCGGAAATATTAGTATAAGTTCCATCAGCATTTTTTTTATACATATCACATGCAGGAACCATATAAAATGTATGCCCACAAATCTCGGCGTAATCAAATTTGATTTCAGGTGCCTTTTGTCCTTTTGTTATTTTATCATTTATATCCTTATATTCATTTGCTGTGATAAGACCAAGCTGATACATTACTGAAGACGGGATTGAATTATGTTGATCAAGAACAAGAACAACATCATTATATTCTTTCGGCCAATTACCGTACAATACATCGTAGTTATCAGATACAACAGAATTTACTGGTTTATCGTCGACGCTTTTCATAAGTTCTTCAAAGTTTTTAGCACTTGAAGACTGTACTCCGAACATGCTTTGCATTTGTTCATTATTATTGCTAAACGGCGATTTTTTCCCAACAACAGCATCAACATCAGCATTTGAATTTACAATAGTTTTGTTCTTATCATATGAGAAAGCATTAAAGCTTATATTATAGGTATATACTATACCATTTTTACCAAGGTGTTTATGAATTTTGCTGTCAGGATTATCAAGATACTTCTTAAATTCAGCAAGGTTGTTTTTAGCAACACTTGATGCAGTTGCCTCAATTAATGTATTATCAGCATAAACTCCTTTACGATTCTTAGATATTTTATTATTCTCCTTATCCATATCTTCGTGTTTGTTGATTATACTTCTCATATCCAGAGTAGTATCTTTTAATGTAATAGGATAGGAAATCATTGTATCTCTCTGTATATCTTCAATATATGTGTTTACACCAGTTGACAATGCGAGGATCAGAGAAATTCCAATGATACCAATTGAACCTGCGAAGGATGTCAGTAATGTACGCCCTTTTTTTGTTCTGAGATTATTGAAGCTTAAAGACAATGAAGTCAGAAATGACATTTTTGCCTTGCCCATATTTTTATGTTCTGCTTCTTTTTGTGAAGCTTCAGCCTCAAATGGATTACTATCCTCAATAATATGTCCGTCCTTGAGTTTAACAATGCGGTTGGCATATTGATTAGCTAGTTCAGGGTTATGAGTTACCATTACAACAAGTCTGTCTTTTGCAACTTCCTTTAAAAGCTCAATAACCTGTATGCCTGTTTCGGAGTCAAGTGCACCAGTAGGCTCGTCGGCAAGAAGTACATCAGGATTATTTACGAGCGCACGGGCAATAGCAACACGCTGCATTTGTCCGCCTGACATCTGATTAGGCTTTTTATGAAGCTGATCTCCAAGTCCAACTTTTTCTAAAGCTTCTTTGGCACGCTTTCTACGCTCTCCTCGTGATATTCCTGAAATTGTCAATGCAAGTTCAACGTTTGATAGAACTGATTGATGTGGAATAAGATTATAACTCTGAAAAACAAATCCAATAGTATGATTTCTATAAGAATCCCAATCTCTGTCCTTGTATTTTTTTGTAGATATTCCATTGATTATTAAATCTCCGCTGTCATAGCGGTCAAGTCCACCGATAATATTCAACAATGTTGTTTTTCCTGAACCAGACGCTCCAAGAATAGCAACAAATTCATTATCACGCAGTGCAAGACTTACATCATCAAGTGCAGTCTGAATAAGATCGCCTGTCTTGTACTGCTTATTTACATTTTTAATTTGTAGCATAAGTTCCTTCTTTCTGTTTTTATAAAAATAGAGTTATTTATTGTTTTAAGAGTTAATCGTTTACATTTTTATATATATTTGTTATTATAGCACATAAGTTAATTAATTAACAGAGAAGAATATAAAAAAATATATAATTTTATAACTTTGTATAATAAATCAAAAAGAACATATCAATAGATATGTTCTTTTAAATTAAAACAATAATTCTTTAAAATAAAAATTGATTATTATATATGTTATAACAATATCAATACCTTCATATCGATCATTTAATTATATATTTTTGCATGAGCAGCAATCTTATAAATTTGTGTAATATCAGCTGAGCTAAGTGAAACAAAGCCGCCTGTTCTTCCATCGCCAAGCCCAAACTTTTCAACGAGTGCAGGAATATCTTCTTCCTTTGCACCAAGTTGTTCAAAATTAATTGGCATACCGATATCAGACAGAAATCTACGGAATGCTTTTATACCCTTAAGAGCAGTATCCTTTGGATTTTCAAAATTCATCTGGATTCCGAATACTCTTACAGCCATCTGAGCAAAACGCAATACATTATGGTCAACAACAAACTCCATCCACGAAGGCATTATAACAGCAAGTCCTGCGCCGTGAGCACAGTCATACAGACCTGAAAGCTCGTGCTCAATTCCGTGACTGTTCCAGTCCTGACTTCTTCCGACACCAACAATATCATTGTGTGCAACAGTACCTGCCCACATAATATTTGCTCTTGCCTGATAATTATTTGGGTTTTCAATTACACGAGGAGTTTCCTTAATCATTGTCAGCAATAAAGCTTCACAAAGACGGTCAGTAACTTCAACCTCTTCTGTATTAGTAAAGTATCTTTCAAATATATGAGCAATTATATCTGTTGCTCCGCAGGCAGTCTGGTATGCTGGTAAAGTACATGTAAGCTGTGGATTTAGGATAGAAAATTTCGGGCGAATAAGATCAGAACCTGTGCCACGCTTAATCATCCCATCTTCTTTTGTTATAACTGAGCTTCCTGACCCTTCACTTCCGGCAGCAGCAATAGTAAGAACTGTTCCAATAGGAAGAGACTTTGTTATCATAGCTTTTCTTGAATAGAAATCCCAGAAATCGCCGTCATATAAAACACCTGCTGCTATTGCTTTTGACGAATCAATACATGAACCACCGCCAACAGAAAGTATGAAATCAACATTTTCTTTTTTAGAGAGTTCAATTCCCTCATAAACTTTTGTATCCCTTGGATTTGGTTTTACACCACCAAGTTCAACATACGCAATTTGTTCAGAATCAAGTGATTTTTTTACCCTGTCGAGTAAGCCTGATCTAATTACTGAACCAGAGCCATAGTGAATCAAAACCTTTTTGCCACCGAATTTTTTAATATATTTTCCACATTCATTCTCGCGTTCAGTACCAAAAATAAATTCTGTAGGGCTATAAAAATTAAAGTTTTCCATATATACCGATTCCTTTCTAAAACAAACTTTTTTCAATATAAATAGTATATCATTATACAAACATAATTAATATAACTTTTTAAGATATTTATTAAAAAAATAATCTGACTTAATAGTTGGTTCATACTGCTTAATAAGTAAAAACTAATTACACACAGCATAGATTAATTATAAGCTTATTTTTATATAAATCAGCGCAAAATAAAGCTCACAACATAACGTTGTGAGTTTATTCTATACCTGTTCATCAAGAGTCAACCTGAATGACGGGATAAATTCTTCCATAAAGCATCTGACTTCCGGTAAATCTATTTGATTTATTGATAGCATAATAGTTTCTTCCGCCTTCTGAAAGTCCTTGTTGCCCATTTCTCTTTCCTCAATACACTTCACAAGAGCAGAAATTCGGTCTGCAGCCTTAACAAGACTCCATAAATATTCTTCATTATCTTTCCTGTCGAAGACCTTATGGTACTCTTCACGTATGTCTTCGGGCAGATATGAAAGCAATGTATTCTGCGCAACAGCTTCAACTTCCTTATAAGCCGATTTAATGCTCTTATTATAATATTTTACTGGAGTAGGCATATCTCCAGTAATTATCTCAGTTGTATCGTGATACATAGCGAGTACAGCAAGCCTGTCACAATTTATATTCCCACCAAAGCGCTTATTCTTGATAATCCCTAAAGCGTGTGCAATAAAAGCCACATCAAGACTATGTTCAGAAATATTCTCTGATCGAACATTTCTCATAAGTCCCCATCGATTTATATATTTCATTCTTGAAAGCATTGCGAAAAACTGATTTTCATGCATAATATCATCCTCAACTGTTTTTCTTTAATTATATAATAAAAGAAAGCATACTTCAATATATATGAGGGCATAAAAATACCCGCATTATAAAAATACCCGCATTATAAAAATGCGGGTAAAATTACTATTTAACCATGTTTGCAACTTCATCAGCAAAGTTGTCTTCTCTCTTCTGAATTCCTTCGCCCTTTTCGTAACGAACAAAATCAACAACCTTGATTGAGCCGCCAAGTTCTTTTGCAACAGCTTCAACGTGCTTAGCAACAGAAACCTTGTCATCCTTAACGAATGCCTGTTCAAGTAAACAATTTTCTGTATAGTACTTGCCAACCTTACCATCAACGATCTTAGCAAGAACCTGTTCAGGTTTATTAGCCATCTTAGGATCCTCTGACATCTGCTTTAACATAATTTCTCTTTCCTGTGCAATTACTTCAGCAGGAACAGCTTCAGCGTTGAGGTATGATGGGTTCATAGCAGCAGCCTGAAGAGCACAGTCCTTACCAACTTCAAATATCTTATCTGCAGCAAGATCTGATTCAAGTTTAACAAGAACACCAATTTTTCCGCCACCGTGAACATAAGGAACGATGCTTCCTTCAAATCTTGTGAAACGACGAATGCTCATGTTTTCTCTGATTCTAAGGAACAATTCCTGTAAAGCTTCTTCAACAGTTACTGACATACCACTTGCTGTTGTCTTAAGAAGAGCATCGACATCAGCAGGATTCTTTTCAATAATTGTTTTAGCAACTGTATTTACAAAATCCTTAAACTGATCATTGTTAGCAACGAAGTCAGTTTCTGAGTTAACTTCTACAATAGCACCTATATTGTTTTCAACGACAGCAGCAACAAGACCTTCAGCAGCAATTCTGCCAGCCTTCTTTGCCTGTGTAGCAAGACCCTTTTCACGAAGGATAAGTACTGCCTTTTCTGTGTCGCCATCAGCCTCAACAAGTGCCTTTTTACAATCCATCATTCCAACGCCAGTAATTTTTCTTAAATCAGCGACGTCTTTTGCTGTAATATTAGCCATTTATAATTCCTCCAAATAATATATTATTATTCAAAATATGCCCGAGTATTAAGTCGGGCATACGTATTTATTTAAACTATTCAGCTGTTTCATCAGTAGCTTCTACAGCAACTGCTTCAACTTCAGCCTGTTCACCCTGTCTGCCTTCAAGGATAGCATCAGCCATACAACCAGCGATAAGCTTAACTGCTCTGATAGCATCATCATTACCAGGAATAACATAGTCAACTTCATCTGGATCACAGTTTGTATCAACGATAGCAACTACTGGGATACCTAGCTTTTTAGCTTCAGAAACTGCGATTTTTTCCTTCTTTGGGTCAACAACGAACAATGCTCCAGGGAGCTTCTTCATGTCTTTGATTCCGCCGAGGAATTTTTCGAGTTTTTCAATTTCAAGGTTCAACTTAATAACTTCTTTTTTAGGAAGAAGATCAAATGTTCCGTCTTCTTTCATTGTGTTAAGCTGTTCAAGTCTTTTAATTCTTCTCTGGATAGTCTTGAAGTTTGTCATCATTCCGCCGAGCCAACGAGCGTTAACATAGTAAGCATTTGAACGTAGAGCTTCTTCTTTAACTGAATCTCCAGCCTGCTTCTTTGTTCCTACGAAAAGAACATTTCCGCCGTTTGCAGCAACTTCACGTACAAACATGTAAGCTTCTTCAAGCTTTTTTACAGTCTTCTGCAAGTCGATGATATAAATGCCGTTTCTTTCTGTGAAAATGTACTGAGCCATTTTCGGATTCCATCTTCTTGTCTGATGTCCGAAGTGAACACCTGCTTCAAGAAGTTGTTTCATTGATACTACACCCATGGTAGTTACCTCCTGTTTGGTTTTAAATTTTCCTCCGCAGGATTTAACTTGTGCTACACCTTGAAAAACAAGGACCAAACACAAAAATGCCTGCGTGTGAATTGCTCTAATATTATACCATAAAACATAATTATATTCAACAGAATAATTTTGTCTATTTTAACAAACTTTCAAAGTTAAACGACTTTGATTTTGTATGATAAGACAAATCATCATAGGATACTAGAATAGTATCCTCACCAATCAATTCAATTTCATCACATTTAATTATCAAATCTTCTTCTCGTCCAAAAAGCCCAAAAAGCCTTGGACGACCATATACGATTAATGCAAGTACACTTGCCTCTTTCATATTAATTTCAACATCATCAACGAAGCCAAGCTTTGCACCATTCTTGATATTTATTACTTCCTTATTTCTCAAATCACCAAGACTGCATATCAAAGCTATCACCTCAATTACAGATATATGCCTATCTATAATTCTATGCAGAAACATGTTGTTCAATTCACCTGTCATTAACCTTTAAGGATTTTCTTACGATATTCTGACGCGGATTGTTCAGTTTTATTGTCACCGAATTGATAATAAACCTTGTTCTTAATCTTATCCGGCAAGTACTGTTGTTTTACATAATGGTCGGAGAAATCATGCGGATATAAATAATGCTGACCTTTTATTGAAGCATCTTCACCATCATAATGCTTATTCTGGAGATGTCGAGGTATATTTCCGACATTTCCATTCCGTATATCAGTAAGTGCAGAATCAATAGCAATTTCCGCACTATTAGATTTTGGAGAAGTACATAAAAGAATAATAGCCTGAGCCAAAGGAATACGAGCCTCTGGCAAGCCTAACTGCAAAGCACTATCTACACATGACTTAACAATTGTTATAGCCATTGGGTATGCAAGACCAATATCTTCACTTGCTGTAACAAGCAATCGTCTGCAAAGAGATGGTAAGTCGCCAGCCTCCATTAAACGAGCAGCATAATGCAAAGCCGCATTTTCATCAGAACCACGTATTGACTTCTGAAAAGCTGACATTATATCATAATGCTCATCGCCTTCTTTGTCATAACGCATATTACTACGTTGAGTTAGCTCTTTTGCATTTTCCAGTGTAACAAGAAGACGTTCACCGTTATTATCACCAGAAAGAACACACAACTCAACAGTATTGAGGGATTTTCTAACATCTCCCCCACAACCTTTTGATATATGCTCTGCTACGCCATCCTCAAGCTTAATTTTAAGATTAAGCTCACTTGCCATTATCTTAAAAGCACGCTTTATAGCTGGAATTATTTCATCATCAGTAACAGGCTTAAATTCAAAAACTGTAGAACGGCTTAAAATTGCATTATATACATAAAAATAAGGATTTTCAGTTGTTGATGCAATTAATGTTATCTTACCGTTTTCAATATATTCAAGCAAAGATTGCTGTTGCTTTTTATTAAGATACTGAATTTCATCAAGGTAAAGAAGAATTCCGTTATAACCATCAATCGTTTCAGTCTGACTGATAATTTCCTTAATATCAGCAACAGAAGCAGATGTTCCGTTAAGCTTAAACATTTGCTTCTTTGTATTGTTTGCAATAATTCTTGCTATTGTTGTTTTACCGACACCAGAAGGCCCATAAAAAATAAGATTAGGAATATTTCCACTTTCAATTATTCTTCTTAGTGCCTTCCCCTCTCCAAGTAAATGCTTTTGTCCGACTACATCGTCAAGTTCTTCAGGACGAATTCTATCCGCTAATGGTGCTGACATTGTTTCACCTCTTTATTATAGCCGTTGTATAAATGCTGTTTTATCTTCAGAATTAAACCCTGCTTTTCTGTAAAAATCAAGAGTACTTTTCTCTTTACTTCCAGTCAGCAGCATTATCTTATAGCAATCATTATCTTTCGCAACTCTTTTTGCATAATCCAGAACCGCCGAGGCATAACCCCTATTGCGATATTTTTCATGTGTTACTACGTTTTCTACAAGTGCATATGGACGTTGATTGTGTGTTAAATTCGGAATAACCACCAAAACGCAGGAAGAAATAATCTTCTCATTCAGGCATCCAAGAATAATATGATGGTCCCTGTCATCAATAATTTTATTCCATATTGCTTTGATTTTATCATCTATTAAAGGAATAGGATTATTATGCAAGTTTGTATATAATTCAAGTATCTGATTAATGTCATTTCTTCTTGCGTCACGAATTTCAAGTTGCATAACTTACCTCCCAAAAAAGCAGGGATAACCCTGCTTTTAATTATTATTCGTATAGTGGATATTTATTGCATATTTCTGTTACACCAGCACGAATTTTTTCGGCGCTGTTCTCAAAATCTGTAGCTGTGAGATAAATATATTCTGCTATCTTTTCCATATCCTCAGTCTTTAGTCCTCTTGATGTTACTGCTGGTGTACCAATTCTGACACCACTTGTTACAAATGGACTCTGTGGATCGTTTGGAATAGCATTCTTATTGACAGTGATATATACTTCGTCAAGTCTTTTCTCAAGCTCTTTACCTGTAATATTGAATGGCTGTAAATCAACAAGCATAAGATGATTGTCTGTTCCACCAGAAACAAGGTTAAATCCACGTTTTACAAGTCCTTTTGCAAGAGCCTGTGCATTATCAATAACCTGCTGCGCGTATTCTTTGAATTCAGGCTTTAATGCTTCACCAAAGCAAACAGCCTTAGCAGCAATAACGTGCATTAATGGTCCGCCCTGAATACCAGGGAAGATAGCTTTATTAATTTTCAGTGCAATTTCTTCATTGTTTGTGAGGATAAGTCCGCCACGAGGACCTCTAAGTGTCTTATGCGTTGTTGTTGTAACAACATCAGCATATGGTATTGGTGACTGGTGAAGACCAGCAGCAACAAGTCCTGCAATATGTGCCATGTCAACCATAAAATATGCACCAACACTTTTTGCGATGTTTGAAAGTCTTTCAAAATCAATTGCTCTTGGATAAGCACTTGCACCAGCAACGATAAGCTTTGGATTGTGCTCCTTAGCAAGAGCCTCAACCTTATCATAATCAATTGTTTCGTCATCGCCAAGACCGTAAGGAACGAAATTATAGTATTTTCCTGAAATATTTACTGGTGAACCATGTGTTAAATGTCCTCCATGAGCAAGACTCATACCAAGTACTGTATCACCTGGGTTAATCAAAGCAAAGTATACTGCTGTATTTGCTTGCGCTCCTGAATGAGCCTGTACATTAGCAAATTTCGCATCAAAAAGCTTGCATGCTCTTTCGATAGCGATATTTTCAGCAATATCAACACATTCACAACCGCCATAGTATCTTTTCCCTGGATAGCCTTCAGCATATTTATTTGTAAGAACTGTTCCCATAGCAGCCATTACTGCTGGCGAAACTATATTTTCACTCGCAATAAGTTCAAGATTTCTTCTTTGTCTTTTTAGTTCAAGATTAAGTGTGTCACCAACCTCTTTATCAAACTCAGTAACATAACCAATAGTATCAACTAATTTATCGTTCATTATCTTCCGCTCCTTTAAAAATGATATAATAATTATACCCCATAGCTTAATAAATTTCAACAGTTTTCCGTTTTATACAACCTATTAATTATGAATAAGCTTTTATTCTGTGACTAATATATTGAAAGATTACAATTAATATGCTATAATTTAAATTAAATTTGTATATGGGGGGGCAATTATGCCGATTAAAATACCAAATAATTTGCCAGCATATTCTACATTAGAAAATGAAAATATATTTGTTATGTCAGACGATAGAGCTGACCATCAGGATATACGTCCATTAAAAATAGGCATTCTTAATCTTATGCCTAAAAAAATAGAAACGGAAACACAGCTTTTAAGACTTCTAAGTAATACACCTTTGCAGGTTGATATTGAACTTATTCAGCTTTCTTCACATCAATCAAAAAATACTTCTGCTGAACATATGTTAAGATTCTATAAGACTTTTGATGAAATTAAAGATGAAAAGTTTGACGGGCTTGTTATTACCGGTGCTCCTGTTGAACAGCTTGATTTTGAAGAGGTTGATTATTGGGATGAGCTTTGCGAAATAATGGATTGGTCAAAATCTAATGTTTTTTCAACTATACATATTTGTTGGGGAGCACAGGCTGGGTTATACTATCATTATGGTATTCCAAAATATCTTCTCGAAGAGAAAATGTTCGGGGTGTTTCCTCATAGAATTTTGTCCGAAAACAATCCTTTGTTAAAAGGTTTTGATGATATTTTTTATGTGCCACATTCAAGATATACTGAAATAAGGAAAGAAGATATTATAAAAATTCCCAAACTTGAAATACTTGCTGAATCAGCTATAAGCGGTATTAATACTGTTTGCGACAACTTAAACAGACAATTTTTCATATTAGGTCATTCAGAATATGACAGAAATTCACTGGCTTCAGAATTCTTTAGAGATTTAAGTAAAGGACTTGACATTAAAGTACCATATAATTATTTCCCAGATAATGATCCTGAAAAAACACCAAAATCACAATGGTGCTGCCATGCAAATCTAATGTTCTCAAACTGGCTTAACTACTGTGTTTACCAACAAACTCCTTTCAATCTTAATGAACTTACTGAAATACAGATATAAAAAAATCCTTGCATATTATTTATGCAAGGATTTTTATTTAGTAGCATACTCTTTCAAGCATTTTATTCATATAAGCAATAGCAACTCCAAAGTTCGTCATTGGAACTCCTGCATTTTCAAACATCTTCTGCTTTTCGAGCATAGCTTTCCTGTTAAGCATACAACCACCGCAATGAATTGCAAGTTTATATTCAGATAAGTCATCAGGAGCAACAGGCCCTGAAATTACTTTTACATCAATGTTCTTCCCAGTATATTTATTTAATAACATTGGAATTTTAGTTCTTGCTATATCACCTTCAAGCGGATGATGAGCACAGCTTTCAAGAATTACCACCTTATCATTATCTTTCAAAGTATCAATGGTGCTTGCTCCTTTAATAAGCAAATGCATATCTGCCTTTATTTTTGCCATAAGCAATGAAAATGAAGTTAGTGGAATATCCTTTGGTATTGTTTCGTTGACAAGTTTAAAAATCTGTGAGTCTGTTACTACAAGAGCAGGCTTTATTTTTATACTTTCAAAAGCTTTTTCTATGTTCTGCGATGTAACTGTCATTACCATACAACCATTATCAAGCAAATCACGGGTTACCTGAACTTCCGGGAGAATTAATCTTCCCTTCGGAGCCTGAATATCCTGAGGAGCTGTTAATATTACTAAATCGCCAGGCTTGACTAAATCACCGGTCAGAACAGGATCTTCAACCTTATCTTTTAAAAGACTGATTAGCTTTTCTTTAACTGGAGTAATCTCATCCTTTTCTAAATCAACGAAAATCTTATCAAGCTCGATATCATTATAACTCTCTTTATCAACATTCTTACCGAAAGTATTTATAACAGCGAAAGCAGGTATATTCTTTTCTTTTATAATTTTATAATATTCAAGTTCTTTTTTTATATTAGAAGTCATAGCAGAAACTACAAGGATAATCACATCACAGGAAGATAACTGCTGAAGGGATTTCTCCATTCTGATTTCACCAAGCTCTGAACTATCATCAAGTCCAGCTGTATCAATAAAAACTACAGGACCAAGCGGAATAATTTCCATTGGCTTGAATACTGGATCTGTTGTTGTTCCGGCAAAAGGCGAAGTAATAGAAATATTCTGTCCTGAAACAGCATTAATTAGTGTAGATTTACCTGCATTTGTTCCACCGAAAACACCAATATGCAATCTTAAGGCTTTTGGTGTCTGATTAATTTCTGATACCATTTAGCTTCCCCCTAAGTATTAAAATCTGAAATCACGCTGACCTTCTTCGATAAGCTTGAGATATTCTTTTGCCTTTTCCTTACGAGTTGGATTATCAATATGCTCAAGTTCAGCTTTTATAAGTTTTTTTGTACTTTCCTTAAATTTATCATCGCCGTAATCAATTGCATATTCAGATAAAGTAAGCAATGCATTAGGAAGACAAGTATTATGAATCTGACCCGATTTTGCAAGAGGCATAAATCTGTCACCTGTTCTTCCCTGTCTGTAACAAGCTGTACAGAAGGATGGAATATATCCGATATCAACAAGCCATTGCATTACTTCTGCTAATGGTCTTGTGTCATTAACATCAAACTGTGAAGTTGTGTTATCTCTTTCTTCTTCACAATAACCGCCGACACTTGTTCTTGAGCCACCGCTTATCTGTGAAATGCCAATTTTCAATGCCTTTTCACGAACAGCCTTTGATTCTCTTGTTGAAATTATCATACCAGTGTATGGTACAGCTATTCTTATAATAGCAACAATCTTTTCAAAGATTTCATCTGTAATACCATTTTTAAATTCGCTTGCGTCGATATCATCAGCCGCTCTTACACGAGGTACACTGATAGTATGAGGTCCAACACCATAAACTGTATCAAGATGTTCAGAATGCATCATAAGACCAACAAGCTCGTATTTATACCTATCAAGTCCAAAAAGAACACCGATACCTACGTCGTCTATGCCACCCTCCATTGCTCTATCCATTGCCTCTGTATGATAATCATAGTTGTGCTTTGGTCCTGTTGGATGAAGAACTTCGTAAGCTTCTTTATTATAAGTTTCCTGGAATAGAATATATGTTCCAATTCCAGCTTCTTTAAGCTTTCTATAATTTTCTACTGTAGTAGCTGCAATATTTACATTTGCACGTCTTATTGCACCATTCTTATGCTTAATGCTATATATTGTCTTAATACTTTCAAGGACATATTCAATAGGGTTATTTACAGGGTCCTCACCTGTTTCAAGAGCAAGACGCTTATGTCCCATATCCTGAAGAGCAATAACCTCCTGCTTTATTTCTTCCTGGGTAAGCTTTTTTCTTTGAATATGCTTGTTTTTTGCGTGATATGGGCAATAAACACATCCGTTTACACAATAATTTGAGAGGTATAGCGGAGCAAAAAGAACAATTCTGTTACCATATATTCTTTGCTTAATATCAAAAGCTATATCAAACATCTTTTGATTTAAATCTTCCAAAACACATTCAAGCAGAAGCGCAGCTTCCCTATGAGAAATTCCCTTTGCATCTTTTGCACGTTCAAGAATACTCTCAATCAATTCACGGTTTGATTTATTTTCCTCTGCAAATTTAAGCGACTTTTGAATTTCTTCATCATTGATGAATTCTTCAGCCTTTTTTGATCTAACATTATACATAATCTTTTCTCCTTATTTTTTTGATATAGCCGACTTTACTGAAATGCCAGGAATTTTACCTATTGCACCAGTCAAAGCGCTTATTTCATCAGGATCAGCATCAATGATCACTGAGATAACCGACACACCACGTTCACGGTATGGCAATCCCAATCTTCCAATAATAATTGAACCATATTTATGGAGAACACTGTTAACCTGTTCGACAGCCTCAATATCTTCAATAATAATTCCTGCTACCGCAATTCTCTTCTCCAACACAAGCACCCCTAAAAATAAAAATACCCTCTAACAAAATGTTAAAGGATATAATATCTACATTATAGAAATCCAACTGTTCAGAATATCCTCACAGCCCGATAACACTTTACATAATGATACCACTAAATTTTCCACTTGTCAATATAAAAGAAAAAGCCCGAACAATGTTCGGGCTTGAAATACTTGTTAGTCGCTTACATAAGGAATCAAAGCAAGGTGACGAGCACGCTTAATAGCGATTGTCAACTCTCTCTGGTGATATGCACATGTACCTGTTACACGACGTGGCAAAATCTTTGATCTTTCTGATAAACATTTTCTGAGCTTTGCAATATCTTTATAATCAATTTTTTCTGCTCTGTCAACACAGAACATACAAACCTTTTTACGAGCTCTTTTATTGTTTCTCTGAGGTCTTTCTCTATCCATAGCCATTGTATAATCCTCCTTTAACACTATTTTAATCAGTCAGTTAATCTTAAAAAGGAACTCCATCATCGCTTAAAATTTCCTCAAAATCACTGATATCACCAATGCTGACTGTAGCATTCTGCTGATTAGTGTTCTGAGCTGGTGAATTATTATAGTTAGATGAATAATTAGTATTTGAATTTCCACCCTGTTTTGGCTCGCCAGTGAATGAAACACTATCAACATAAACTTCTGTTACGTAATGTTTCGTGCCATTTTTATCATCATATGTTCTTGTTCGAAGGTTACCCTCAAGAGCAATCATACGACCTTTTCCAAAATACTTGGAGATAAATTCAGCTTGTTGACGCCATGCCACACAAGTAATAAAATCAGCTTGTCTTTCTTCACCCTGTTTAACAAAACCTCTGTCAACAGCAATTGAGAATTGCAAAACTGAAACGCCACTTGGAGTTGATTTCAAATCCAATTCCTGTGTTATTCTACCCATTAAAATAACTCTGTTAAGCATAATTAATCGTCCTTCCCGTTGCTTACTTTACTGTGATAAGTGAACGAAGTACGCCGTCTGTAATCTTTAGAATACGATCAAGCTCTGCAGGGAAATCAGTCTTTGATGTAAAGTTGTAAAGTACATAATAGCCCTCTGTTTCGTCCTCAATAGCATAAGCAAGCTTTCTTTTTCCCCATTCATTAATGAGGTCAAGTGTACCGTTACTTTCGATTAACTCTGTAAACTTTGCAACAAGAGCTTTTACACCCTCTTCGCCAAGCTTTGTGTTAAAGACCATAACAGCCTCATAGCTTTCATTAATTTTTGCCATTGTTAAAACACCTCCTTCTGGATTTCGCCCACAAATATAATTGTGAGCAAGGATAACATTAAAATTATATCAGAATGTATGTAGCTTGTCAACAATAATTATAACGTTTTTACAATATTTTTCAGGTAATTTCTGAATTCATCCTTAACCTCAGGATGTTTCAACGCAACTTCTACTGTTGCCTGAAGTATCCCAAGCTTGCTTCCCATATCATATCTAGTTCCAGTAAAATCGACTCCAAGCATTCCTTGTGTTATTGCGAGAACCTTCATCGCATCAGTAAGCTGTATTTCATTACCTGCTCCTGCGGGGGTATTTTCAAGAATCAAAAAAATCTCTGATGGAAGTACACAACGCCCAAGAATAGAATAAAGTGAAAGAATCTCATTCTGTCTTGGTTTTTCAATCATATCAGTAACTGAAAAAACATTATCTTTTACAAGTGAGGTTTTTAAAGAACTATATTTTAAAATAGCTTCTTCGGATACCTGCTTCATTCCGACAGTCCCTAAACCGTACTGTTCGTATGCTCTGCAAAGTTGCCCACATGCTGGATCATCACCAATAATAACATCATCACCATACAAAACAGCAAAAGGTTCGTTTCCTACAAAACTTTTTGCCTGCAGTATTGCGTGGCCTAAGCCCTTCTGCTCCTGCTGACGTACAAACACTATGTTTGCCATTTGTGTTATATTAACAATATTTTGATATATGTCAAGTTTATTTGTTTCAATAAGTCTTTTTTCTAGTTCTGGTGAACGGTCAAAATGATCCTCGACAGTGGTTTTACCGCGGCTAACAATAATAAGAATATCTTCAATTCCACTGTTTACAGCTTCTTCAACAATATATTGAATTGCTGGTTTGTCAACAATCGGTAACATTTCTTTTGGCATTGATTTTGTTGCAGGAAGCACTCTTGTACCTAATCCTGCCGCAGGAATAACAGCCTTTTTAATCTTCATATCGTTCCCTCATTAAAAAAACTTTACGATAACCAATAATATGATTAAAGAAACAAAAGGAAAAGCAGCTGCTATAAAAACATTTCTTGGCGAAACTCCACCTTTTGCTTTAATTAAATCCGCCTTTTCACTATCAGGTTTATCCATGGACTTTATTTTTATAATATCTTTTTTAGCTTTTTTAAAATAGAAATAATTAGCAAACAGAGACGCAGAAAACATCATAAAAGTATTTAGAAGATTTGATCCTGTAACCATCCACTCAAGTGTATTGGATGACAGAGCAGAGGAAAATGCATTTTGAAAGGAAGTACCGTCAAAATAGCTGCCCTGCAAAAATCCATAAATAAGTGGGATTTTTATAATCATAGAAATTAAATAATATATTATTCCTTGAGCATACATTTTTCTGTAGAAAAAATAAAGACTTGGAAATAGCAAAGCGCTGAAATTTACTGAAAACTTATTTTTGAGTTTATCAAATCTGATAAACTGTGCTAAGTAATACAATGGATTTGAGCCAGAATAATCAGAATATTCTTTCACTGTTACTCCATCAATTTCAGTATCAGGCTTATAAACATTTTCAGGATTCATTTGCTGTGCCATATTAACAGCCTGTGTAAAGAAAGGATTAAATCCGCCTTGCTGAGCTTGTTGTCCTTGAGAACCCATTTTATTAATTGGATTTCCACATTTTAAGCAGAATAACCCATTCTCTGGATTTTCTTCTCCGCAAACTGTGCATTTAATAATTTCTGTATCATTCTCTTTTTTTTTATATGTTGATTTCCATGATTGATTCTTGGAATGAAGAACATTATTAACACATTTGCCTTCTTTTAAATAGCATTCTCTATGATATGGAGTTCCACATTCAGGGCAAACAACTATGTCATCATCCTTTTTTAAATAATCATCACAAACTATACATTTTGATCCAATATATTCAGACATTTTTTCCTCCAGAAAAATATTATTTCTTATTATTATAACACAATTATTATCTAATTTAAAGTACGCAAAAAAATTTCTTTTCAAAACAATGAAAATAATGTATAATAAGAACAGTTTTCTGATAAGGAGAAAATAAATGATATTACTTGATGAACTTAAAGTTGAGATGGAAGGCTTCCGTCCTCAGATAAAAGAGCTTAAAGAAGTGCTTGATATTGATAACGCAAATAAGGAAATTTCTGAGTTGCAAAAGTTTAGTTCTGACCCTGACTTCTGGAATGATATGGATAACTCACAGAAAATCCTTCAAAAAACAAAAAGCCTTGAATCAAAAGTAAACAGCTATAATAAGCTATCATCGCAACTTGAAGATATTATAACATTAATTGAAATTGCTATTGAGGAAAGTAGTAGTGACGAGGAACAACAGGACATTCTGAGCGAAATAAGAATATTTAAAAACAATCTTGAAGTACAGACTTTGTCCACACTTCTTACTGGTGAATATGACAGCAACAACGCTATTCTTACTTTTCACGCTGGTGCCGGTGGAACAGAAGCACAGGACTGGGTTGAAATGTTATTTCGAATGTATACTAGATGGGCAGAAAGCCATAACTATAAAGTGAAAACGCTAAATTATCTTGATGGTGATGAAGCAGGAATAAAAAGTGCTTCAATTCTGATTGAGGGCACAAACGCTTTTGGATATTTGAAGTCCGAAGCTGGTGTACACAGACTTGTAAGAATTTCTCCTTTTGATTCTTCAGGAAGAAGACATACATCTTTTGCTTCTGTTGAAGTTATGCCTGAAATTAATGATGATGCTGAAATTGAAATACGAACTGAAGACCTTCAGGTTGATACTTACAGAGCAAGCGGAGCTGGTGGACAGCATATCAACAAAACTGATTCTGCTGTTAGAATTACGCATCTTCCTACTGGAATTGTTGTTTCATGTCAGACACAGAGAAGTCAGTTCCAGAACAAAGATTATGCAATGAAAATGCTTAAATCAAAACTACTTGAAATAAAAGAAAGACAACATCTTGAAAAGATTGAAGATATAAAAGGTATTCAGAAAGAAATAGCCTGGGGTGCACAGATACGTTCATATGTATTTATGCCATATACTCTTGTAAAAGATCACAGAACAAGCTTTGAAATCGGAAATGTCAATGCTGTAATGGATGGCGACCTTGACGGATTTATAAACGCTTACCTAAAAGCTCTAAGCCTTGGTACATTAAATCAATAAAAAATTAACACCTTAAAGTATATTACTTTAAGGTGTTTTTTTATTGTGTAACGAAAATCACCTACTAAGCTGGTGGTTCAAATAAGCTTAAGCTATGAGTAGAAAATAAAACCTCCACAAATATAATAAAGTTAAGGTCTGCCAACCAAACTAAAATCAGAGGATATATCCAATAATGGATGGAAACAGGCATTTTGAGTTCAGAGGTTATTTTGTGGATACGTAGGAAAAAATAAAAGCGGATTGCATAATATGTTAGAAACCAGTTTCAGGGCGACATTTTATCATACCAATTAACACTCAGGAAATATACATACCCTTTTACGGGAGACTGGTAAATGTTGGCAAAAAATAAGCCGCCCCTTTAGGGGCAGCCAGAAAAACTAATGCTTTTGGTAGATATTCAATGGGGCATCAGCCCCAGCCAATAAAATTCCCTTATAGGACTTGACTATGCAATTATAAAGCTCTTATATCCAAGGTCTGTCAATGCTTTTATTGCACTATCAATATCTGGCTGTGAAAGACCAGCTGTGTTCAGAACAGGAATAATTTTTTCTTCACCACAAAGCTCTGAGATTTTTGTTGTAATTGTTTTTACCCTGTCATAAATATTTAGTGTAGATAAATCAATAACACTATTATCCTTTAAGGTTATTTTCGGTGGTAGCGTCGCAGCATCAATCTGTGTAGAAATAGTAAGCCCATTAAGACTTGCCGGAACAAACACTTCACTTTTTCCTGCAATTGAATCAACAGCAGACATCTTAATCATTGTCTGTCCCTTATACTTATCTACATCAGTTTTAACCAGCTGAGCAAATGCAATCAAAGCATTTTTACGGTTCGCATCTTTTACAATAGCACCAATGTAGTTAAGGTCACCTGGAAGAAAGTTCGGGAATACGTAATCCGTTGTGATAAACTTTGTAAAACCAGCAGTACCAAGCTCATCAATTAGCTGAGTAATATATGTCTTTGCCTGTTGAGAAAATGGCGACATCCAAGGCTTGCCGCCCCTGTCAGGACTGTTATCAAGCCACATCGTTTCCTGATTTTCAAACTTATATCCTATTTGATAATCTGCCCTCGGAGCAAGATTATCATTTAATATACTTAACTGTGCAACAGGAGTCAAACCATTGTCTTTGATTAATTTCTGAATCTGAGAAGCAGTTAATGTTCCCTTTACTGCTTTTGCTTTTACAGCCGTTGCATTCTCTGTCTTGAAATATAACTCTCCTCCCTGAATTTTAAGCGGTACAGAAACTTCATGATATCCACTATTTTTAGCTTTAACTAGTGCATCCTTTAAAGCTTGTTCGCTTAACAATGATTCTTTTGTAAGAGTCATTGTCTTTGCATCTTGAGTTTGCTTGTCAGGCTCTGAACTGTCATTTTTTGAACTATCAGTCTGAGAAGATGATACCTCTGGCGGTGTCCATACTTTACTTGACGAATCATCATTATCTTTTCCTAATCCCTTGAAAAATTTAATTAATGGCGGAGCAATACTATATCCTACAAATCCAAGACCACCTATAATAACAATAACTATAGCAACAGATAGAATCTTTTTAGGAAGAGATTTTCTACGAACGTATAAGCGTTTTGTATGCTTAACTTTTCTGCCTCGGTATTTTTTTTTCATTTTATCCTCCTTAAGCTCTAAATCTTAGGCATTGTACCAGTAAGTACAAAAAACACCATAGAAATTATGCCGATATAAATCATTGTAATAGGAAATCCTCTGAAAGCCTGCGGGACCTTTGGGGAATTAAGTTTTTCATATGAAACCGAAACTAGATAAGATGCAAAAAAGAAGCCGATACCTGTTCCCAACCCGAATATGATATATCCAAGAAAGCTATCACTTTCATATCTATTTAAAAATAGTGTTCCGAGAACAGCACAGTTAAATGCTGATAAATGAACAAATTTTTTAATTCTTATAAAAAGATTGTATGCCCACTTCCACATTGAAAGTAAAGTTATAACATAAACAATACCGATAATTGATACATAAACTAGCGGCATATAAAGTACGCTAGCTTCGCTTGAAAGAAGGTACTTATCAGCAAAATAAGTCAATACACTCGAAAAAGTACAAATATATGTTATTGACAAACCGAAAGGAATTAATTCCTTCTTGTTTTTTGCCGCAATCAGCATTGTGCTTGTTCCAATTGCACGTGTAAAAATAGTATTCTCAAAAACCATTGCTGTTAAAGCAACAAGTAATATTTCCATAAAAAATTCCATTTATATACCTCTATTCTGAAAAGTACGACTGTACTTTTCTAAACAGTGCAGCGCACAATCCAATAAGTAGAAAGCCACCGAAAGGATAAATAAGCACTGGGAAAGTAAGTGGCACACCAAGAATTTTATTAGATATTGAGCCTGTTCCAAATATTTCTCTTACAAATCCTAAAATAAAAACTACTATATCAAATCCCACTATATATGATAAAACATCAAAAATCATCTTATTTTTCTTTTGTCTAAAAAATCTAAGTTCGGTTTTCGTCATAATTAAAGAGTTTGTAATAAGTAAAGGGAGCATTATTCCCATTTCATTAATAACATATTCAGGGAAAATCTGCATTGATATGCTTGCTATAGGTACATACACCAATGCTGCTATTAAAGTATATAATATAATGCGGATAGTGTAAACGATGTTTCTTGAAATAAATGATGAAATGATAACGGTCAGAAAAGTTATTATTGAAAAAGTGAAAATTAGAGCTAAACTTTTATATACAGTATTTGCAACAAAAACTGCTGGAGCAATTACTAGTCCACTAACCAATATAGTATTTTTAGTATAAATACCATCCAGTAACGAAGATTTTACACTATTTCCTCCATTAGTATCTTTTAACAATTACTTTTCCCCCTTTTCTGAACCAGGATGGGTTTTGGAATTTGATTTAGAAGAAGATGTATTTTTTGTCGAAGATATGTTTTTACTATCCGCTTTTTCTTTTAGTGTACTTAATATAGTATCATCTGTATTCAAAGCTTTTTTCCTGTTAATTGTTGTTTTTTGAGGCTGTTCATGAACAATACCAGTATCATTTTTAACTTTAGAATCGTTTTTATCTTCAATATTTTCAATTATAACTTCATCTAATGTAGTCTGCTCATTTATATTTTCTTCTTGTTTTGCCTTCTGTGAAGTTCTCTTTTTATAGTTTCGCTTCTTTGGTTGAGGAACTGCTGGTTTTTCTTTAACAATCAAAGAAGTCTGCTCAAGAGTTGTTTGTATAACTATTTCATTCTCAATATCATCTCTTGATTCTTCAACTGACTTATTGTCTAAAGTCATTAGTTCAACCAATTGAATTTCAGTAATCTTTTCATTATTTTTTTCAGTAACAGCTATTTTCGGAGAACGTTTTCTATTCTTATTTTGTTTTTTCTTTTGCGTTGATTCAACTGACCTTTTATCAGTTGTCTCTGAATTCATTATTAATGCTTTTTCAACTGTTATCTTTTTAACAGTATCTTCATAAATTTCTTGAGATTTATCATTATGTTTTGTTTTATCAGTAATCTCTAATATAATTGTTTGCTTAGGTTTTAGTTTATTTGAATTATTCTTTAGCTTTGCATTTTCAACAGCTAATACATTATCATTAGATTCTTCTAATGCTGGTCCTGAAACATCTTCGACAGATTCCTCATTAGCTTTATTATAAGCTTTGTTTATATCTTCACTATTAGATTGAGTTGTTTTTCTTACCATTTTTATAAAAAGCTTTTTAAACAATTTTCCTATTGATATAACAATAAATAATAACAATCTGCCTATTTGTGGAATTAATTTTTTTATTGATTTTAAAAGTTTAATTAATAATATTCCTAAATCATCCATTGTGCTAACAAGTACATTGGAGAACAAGACTGCAAAAATTGCTGATAGCTCAAGACCAATATACCTTCTCAGGAACAATGTCATAATAGCAAACAGGATACCATAAAGACTTTGACCTGTACGTGTTTTTGGAATAATTCTGTGATCGCATAACAGTAGTAACAGAACATAAATCGTGGAACAACTGATAATTTCAAAAATTATAGCTGCTTTCAAAGAAATATTATAAGCCAATGGAAATAGCCCAGCACCTATAACTAATGTAATTAATGATGATACAACTGTAAATATTGATGCTGATTTTCTCAACACAAAACAGAATAAGCATACAAATAAAATTATTATGTGCGAGGTGCCCATAGGACCTTCAAATCTACCAAGCAGGATATCCAAACGATAAAAAAATGGAATATTACCCATGTTTAAAAAATATGTTAAAGAATGAGACTGAGTTTCAGAAATCTGTGATGCAAGACTTAACTGACCCAAAGGAATCGGCGAAGGAAACATTAACATTACCTTACTCCAGCATAGTGTAACTAAAGCATAGCCCACTGCAACAGGATTAAAAATAAGATTGTCATTTCCACCAAAAGCCTGCTTACCGATAACAGTAACTACTACAGCTGCAATTATTATGACCCCATACGGTATTGATGCAGGCATAAGGAGGGCTAATATAAATCCTCCAGTAATTGATGTATAGTCATTAAATACATATTTCTTATTTCTGAGATACGAACACAAAAAATCGGTAGCGTAACATACAAACACTGAAAGTGATGTGACAATCAGCACCCGATAACCGTAATAAAATACTGACATTACCACAAGAGCAAGCAAACAAAAAAGTGCATCCACAAAATATGATAATTCAGTTTTTTCTGTATTATTGTTTAACATATTTCACTATCCTTCCAACATGATTTTGAAACGGAGTGATTTCAATGATTATAGAAATAATCAGTTCCAACACAATAAAAATTATTTTGAACGAAAATGATATGTCGCTTTATGACATTAGCTTTGATAAATTGGATCGCTCAAATCCTGAAACGAAAAGACTGCTGATTGATCTTATTGACAATATAAAAGATGAAAAAAACATTGATCTGTCATCCGAAAGATTATTTGTAGAAGCATTTCCAAAAGATGACGGCGGATGCCTACTTTATCTTTCAATACTAAACAGCAATGTCAAGGTCACACCCGAGAAAAGCAGTTTATACATCACTTTAATATGTAAAATAGATTCGCCCGAAGTACTGCTGGAAGTTACATCAAAAATATATGAGATGTTTAATCATATATTACATAACAGCGAGCTTTATTACAGCGATGGAACATATCAGCTTATATTACAGATATTTAAAAAAGCTGATAAAAAACTCAGAACTATTCTTGGCGAATTCTGTCAGATTTCGGGAAATAGTGAAATTGAAGCGAGCGCTATCAGAGAGCATTATACCTGTATATTCCCGATAAACGCTATTGAGGAAATCAGCAGAAAATATCCGAATTAATTATTCAAAGTTTTGACGGATTTCGCCATATCATTTGAATTGAACAAATATGATCCCGAAACAAGATTATTTGCTCCAGCTTTTTTAACAAGCTGAGCAGTTTTGTCGTTTATACCACCATCAACCTGTATATCAACTGAATAATTATTATCATCAATATATTTCTTAATTTCAGATATTTTTTTTATAGTGCCGTCAATAAAACCTTGTCCGCCAAAGCCAGGCTCTACAGTCATAACAAGTACCATATCAAGTTTATCAATATATTTATAAATAGCTTCACAAGGTGTTCCAGGCTTTATTGAAAGACCAGCTTTCAAGCCAAACGAATGAATTTTATCAATAGTTTTATCTATATCACTTGAAGATTCTGCATGGAATGTAATAATGTCAGCTCCCGCCTTTGCAAATTGCTCAACATAATCAATAGGGTATGTTATCATAAGATGCACATCAAAAGTAAGTGCTGTGCATTTTTTTATACTTTTCAATACAGGAATACCAAAACTGATATTAGGGACAAAATGACCATCCATAACATCAAAGTGAATCATATCAACACCCGATGTTTCTGCTTTTTTAAGTTCTTGAGCAAGAATTGAAAAATCTGCACTTAATACTGAAGCTGAAACTAAAGTTTTCATTAATCCTCCATAATAAATGTTATTAACTGATTTACATACCATATAATTATAGTATTTTTTTTAAAAATCGTCAATAGATTACGACATAATTCGATTTATTTTTAGTTATCAAAACAAAGAGGTTAAGGGCAACGCCCTTAACCTCATTTATATATACAAAAGAAAATGTGCAAGACGGACTGAAAGCTCCCCTGTGGACACATAAGTGCCACTTTCAATCAACATGTCACAGACATTATTTCTTCTGACTATAGTATTTTATGCAGAAAAAATCAATGTGCGACAACTACGTATTTACACAGTATTTCTCAACTACTTGTTTTAACAGAATAATCTTAAAATGACAAGTATTATTAAAAAAAGATAAAGACAATTATATAAAAATTATATTATTGCGAACATACCAGCAGTCTTGTCCATAATAAGCATAATAAGAGGTATTGTTATTATTGAAAACAGCGTTGTTACTGCTATTATTTTAGAAGCATACTCTGGATTTGATTTAAATTTTGTTGCAAACAGCAATGTTACTGCTGCTGTAGGGCAAGCTGTCGCAATAAGATTTGCAATCATTATCGTTCTGAATTCTTCCGATATATTAATGAACATAAAGAATGAAACCATAATCAAAGGTATTAACAGTAATCTTATAATAACAACTTTATATATTTTTTTATCAGTGAAAGCTGTAAGAAGATTTGATTTTGCTATGTAAATTCCTGTGATTATCATTGCGAGCGGAGTATTTAAATCAGCAATATATCCGATAGTTGAACCAATTACATTAGGCAGTTTCATCTGAAATACAAAAAGAAGGATACCAACAATTACGCTGATTATCGGTGCAGATAAAACAACTTTTTTAATATCTTTTTTTGAAAAATTACCTTTCATAACTGTAACTCCATGAGTCCATACAAAAACATTGAAAATAGCTATATAAATGCTTGCAAAGAAAACTCCATTAACAGGCAGAACAGCATGAATAAGAGGAATACCCATAAAACCAGAATTGCTGTAAACACAAGCCATTCTTTCTGCCTTATAGTCATTGTTATCAGGTTTTTTTCTTATTGTTATTATAGAAATCAAAATTCCTATGAAAATGCTTATAATTGCTAAAGACAGCGATATTAACAGACCTTTTAACAATTCCGCTTTAAATTTAATTTGAAAGGCATTGATAATCAAAGCAGGTGTGACAATCAATAGAAGAATATCAGAAAGCTGTGATGCTGACTGTTCGCTTATCATTTTTATTTTATAACAGAAAAATCCTACACCAATAAGCAGAAACATAATAATTACTTGCGACAATACTATTAAAGAAATTCCCATAAAAATACCTCAGACATGATTAATTTAAACTTGATTTTATTATAGTCAATAAAACACAAAGTCCTCATCAAAGAGGACTTTAAAATTATTCGTGATGCGGATGCTGCTTCACAATCTCAATAGATTTTAATATAGCAATATCAAGGTCAATTGATTTCTGACGTTCTGTTGAATCGATTTTTACCATCAATTCGCCCTGAAGAGTATTAACATATCGAGGTTTGCAATAATTAAGAGCAATAGCAAGCATATCAAGATAACAGGTTTCACATTTACAGCAATCTGTTGTTTCAAGAATTTCATCAAGACGTTGCTTTACAACAAGTTCCATCATATTTACTAGTGCCATTTTTAACACCCCGCTAATCTATAAATTTATTCATTACGAGTCCAGTAATAAGCTTTGGATAGAAATAAGTTGACTTCTGTGGCATTTTTTCACTGGCAAGAGCAACATCCCTAATTTCTGAAACTCTTGTAGGGTTAAGAATAAATGCACAGTTTGCTTTTTTATCGTCAACGGCTTTTATAGCTTCATCTAAAATCTTTGTGTATGTAAGATTTTTCTGATTTGCCATATTCTCTTTATCTATTCCAAACAATCTTTCAAGAACAAGTGAATGGAGAATACTTACATCAAGCTGACAATATGCACCTGACATATCAGGTAAAAGCTTTTTCATTACTTCTGTATCTTTTAAAATAAGAAGATAATATTTCTTATCACCTGTATATAATGCAAATGCCTTTTTACCTTCATTATATAGTGTTGAAAGCTTTTCTTCTGATGTACTTATATTATCATGTAAGGTAATATCGAAGTATTCCTTGCATTTCTCTATAACCTGCTGAACATTGAAATCTGTTAAATCACGGACAATCCTGTGTGTAGGGAAAACAACAAGTCCGTCATTCTCCATATTAACAAGCATCATACATACATAGCCAGATTCACTGTTTTCATCAGAAATTCCCTGTTCACAAAGATGCTTATGGAAATTCAATGCTGTTTCATATCTATGATGACCATCAGCAATATATAATTTCTTATCAGAGAATTTATCAGAAACTTTTGTAATGATATCTTTATCAAAAACACACCACAAACGGTGGATTACACCGTCACCATCAGTAACTTCAACATCAGCTGGACGATTTGATGCCTTTTCAATTAATGAGAATGTTGAATTATCCTCATCCATATACAATGAATAAATCTGTGAAAAATTGCAGAAGGTTTCGCTCATAAGATTGAATCTGTCTGTCTTAGCTTTACTTAAAGTTTCTTCATGGGGTAGTATAATTCCCTTTGAAAATTCTTCAAGTTTAACAAGAGATATAAAACCCTTGACTTTCTTTGTTTCAGATTTTTTTACAGAGAACTCCATTTCATAAACATATATACCAGCGTTATCATCCTTAGTAAGAATGTTATTACTAAGCCAGCTTTTTAATGTTTCACCAGCTGTTTTATAAGCATTTTCACCCTTTGGAAGTTCAAGTCTTATAATATTATTCTCATTTGTTTTTAAGTATTCCATTCTCTGTTCATCACTAATGATATCATATGGAGGGCAAACGAGTTGGGCTATTTTACCTGCATTCTCTGTATAACGAAGTCCCTTAAAAGCTTTAATGTCTGCCATTAGTAGGCTCCCTTCTGTAATTAATGTTTAAAACTTATTCATTCATACCGCAACATTTTTTATATTTTTTACCGCTTCCGCATGGACATGGATCGTTTCTACCTGGCTTTTTCTTAACAGTACGCGGTGCATTAGCTAATGAACCGTCACTCCCCTGTGTCTTCTCTGCCTTTAATACCTGTTCACGCTTTGGTTCTTCATTGACTCTTACTTGAATTGTAAAGAGCATACGGATTGTATCCTCACAGATTGAATCAATCATAGCATCAAACATATCAAAGCCTTCGATACGATATTCAACAACAGGGTTCTTCTGTCCGTAAGCACGAAGTCCAATACCTCTCTTGAGTTCGTCCATATCATCAATATGAGCCATCCACTTTGTATCAACAACCTTAAGAAGAACAACACGTTCAATTTCCCTGATAACAGGCGCAGTTAATTCTTCTTCACGCTTCTTATAAACAGCAAGAGCTTTTTCTGTAAGCTTTTCAATTATATCTGTGCGTTCAATTTCAGCAAGCTCTTTTGAAGTGTACTTTAAGTCATCCTTAGTTATAATAAAACCGTCAAGCTGTTCGCGAAGACCAGCCATATTCCAGTTATCGTGATCATCATCATCAACGAGATATTGATTTACAGTATTCTCAACGTAATCTTTAATCATCTTTGTGATGTATTCACTAATATCTTCGCCATTAAGTACTTTAGCACGCTGATTGTAGATAATCTCACGCTGTGCATTCATTACATCGTCGTAGTTGAGTACGTTCTTTCTAATATTAAAGTTTCTGCCTTCAACCTTCTTCTGTGAGCTTTCAATTACATTAGTAAGAAGTTTACTCTCAATTGGTGTATTCTCATCAACATTAAGTCTTTCCATCATACCAGTAATTCTATCGCCACCGAACAAGCGCATTAGATCGTCTTCAAGCGAAAGATAGAAGCGGCTTTCGCCCTCATCACCCTGACGGCCAGCACGACCACGAAGCTGATTATCAATACGTCTTGACTCATGGCGTTCTGTACCAAGGATAAACAATCCCCCAGCTTCTTTAACAGCAATTGCCTTATCAGCAACTTCCTTGCTGTACTGTGAATAGAGTTCCATATATTTATTTCTTGCATCAAGAATTTCCTGATTATCAGTTTCAGCAAAACCAGTTGCCTCAACGATAATTTCTTCAGGGATATTAAGTTTTCTCATCTGTGCCTTTGCAAGATATTCAGCATTACCACCAAGCATTATATCAGTACCACGACCAGCCATATTTGTTGCAATAGTAACAGCACCATATTTACCAGCCTGTGCAACAATTTCAGCTTCTTTTTCATGGTATTTGGCATTCAGTACCTCGTGCTTAACGCCCTTCTTTTTGAGCATTTGACTTAGTATTTCTGATTTTTCAATAGAAATAGTACCAACTAGAACAGGCTGTCCTTTTGAGTGACATTCAATTATCTGATCAATAACAGCATTGAACTTGCCTTTTTCTGTCTTATATATTACATCGTGATTATCTATTCTTATAAGTGGTTTGTTAGTAGGAATTTCAATAACATCAAGTTTGTAGATTTCTCTGAATTCGTCTTCTTCTGTCAAAGCAGTACCAGTCATACCAGATAGCTTGTTATAAAGTCTAAAGTAATTCTGGAAAGTGATAGTTGCAATTGTCTTTGATTCGTGTGCAACCTTTACACCTTCTTTTGCTTCGATAGCCTGATGTAAGCCATCATTGAAACGACGACCAAGCATAAGTCGACCGGTGAATTCGTCAACAATAATTACTTCACCATCTTTTACAACATAATCAACATCAGATTTCATAATACCATGGGCTTTAATTGCCTGGTTAATATGATGAAGGATTGTCATATTCTGAGCATCCATAAGATTTTCGAGGTTAAAGAACTTTTCAGCCTTAGCGACACCTGATTTTGTCAATGTAGCTGTTTTAGCCTTTTCATCAACAATGAAGTCACCTTCCAAGAGGTCATTATCTTGCTTATCGTCGAGTTCAACAACCTTTGTCATTTTCAAAGTTTTTGCAAACTTATCAGCAATTGTATAAAGCTCGGTTGATTTATCACCACGTCCTGAAATAATCAATGGAGTTCTTGCTTCATCAATAAGTATAGAGTCAACTTCGTCAACTATGGCAAAAGCATGATCTCTCTGAACCTTGTCAGCTTTATAGATAACCATATTATCACGAAGGTAATCAAAGCCAAGTTCATTGTTTGTTGCATAAGTAATGTCGCTGTTATAAGCTTCACGACGCTCATCATTGTCAAGTCCGTGAAGAACAACACCGATTGATAATCCAAGATATCTATAAACCTTACCCATTTCTTCTGATTGGAATTTTGCAAGGTAATCATTAACAGTAACAACGTGAACACCGTTTCCAGTAAGTGCATTAAGGTATGAAGCAAGACAAGCAACAAGAGTTTTACCTTCACCTGTCTTCATTTCAGCGATACGGCCCTGATGAAGAACAATTGCACCAATAATCTGTACTGGATATGGGCGCTTTCCTAATACCCTATCTGCTGCCTCACGGCAAGTTGCAAATGCATCTGGAAGAATATCATCAAGTGTCTCACCATTTACTAATCTTTCTTTTAAAATACCTGTCTGAGATTTCAGTTCTTGTTCAGACATTGATTTATATTTTTCTTCAAGGTCAATTACAGCATTTTTGATAGGCTCAATTCTTGTAAGCTCTTTCTTGCTGTAATTACCGAAAATTTTATCGAGAAGTCCCATTTTACATTCCACCTTAATCAATAACGTTATTTTTAAACATCTTATATTATATCTAATATTTAATTCAATGTCAATTCATTAGTCAATTTAATATATAAGCTGTAATATATGTTAAATGTTATATGTATAAAAAATATTTAACACTTAAAACTGTATTATATTAACAAAATATATAATAGTTTTTATGAAAATATTGAAAAATTATAGAAAATATTATAATATTATTAATATCTTAAAAAAGGAGAGGTTATATGAAAAAAATATTAGCTCTATTACTATGTGTGGTTTTTGCTGTTTCTCTTTGTGCTTGTGATAAAGAAAAAGATAGCAAGAAAGAAAAGAAAGCTTCAATTTCAGAAAGCAGTGCGGCTGAAACTTCAAAGCCTGATGAGACAAAGGCGCCAGATGAGACGAAGGAACCAACAACTACTACAGATCCATCGCTTGTTTCAGGTGGCAAAATAGAAAATGGAACATACAAATTTGCAACAGGCGGAATTTCTATTAAAGTTCCTTCAGGCTGGACTTCATCAGAAATAATGATGATGACTGTTCTTGCAAAAGATCCTACTGCTGAAGATGTAGATTGTGGTGTTATCTTTATGGCAATGACAAAAGAACTTACAGATGGCAAGGAAGTTAAGTTCAGTGATATAGTGAATAACCCAGCAGCTTTCAGCGAGACCATGCAGGTTGAAGATGGCGTTAAGTTTGAAAAAGTTAAAGTTGGCGGAAAAGATGCATTATATTATACTGAGACTGAAGAAGGTATGATGTCAAAAGGCTACATACTTGATGGTAAAATCCCTGTGGTTTTTGTTGTTACTTATAAAGAAAGTGCTAAAGCTCAGGCAGATTCAATTATTGCTTCCGTTAAGTACACAGATTAATTCTAGATAAAAAGGAGTGCTAAATAGCACTCCTTTTTTTTCTATAATTACAAAGCTCTTTTAAACTACATTCTTCACATTTTTCTCCTCGGGCCTTACAAATTTCTCTCCCGTGAAAAACTATACAATGACAGAATCTTGATGATAATTCAGGCGGTATAATCTTTTTTAAATCTGACTCAACCTTTGCTGGTTCAGAACTTTTTGTAAGTCCAAGCCTGTTGCATATTCTAATACAATGTGTATCTGTGACAATAGCTGGCTTATGAAATATATCTCCGACAATCAAATTTGCTGTTTTCCTTCCAATACCTGAAAGTGTAGTAAGCTCTTCAATAGTATCAGGTAGCTTTGAATTAAAATTATTAATAAGCTGCTGGCACATTTCCTTAACACTTTTTGCTTTTGTCTTATACAAGCCACAAGGCATTATAATTCTTTCAAGGTCATTTATATCAGCATTAGCGAAAGCCTCAAGTGTCGGATATTTCTCAAAAAGCTCTTTCGTCACAATATTAACTCTTTTGTCAGTACATTGGGCAGACAATCTTCCTCCTATAAGTAATTCATAATCGTGATTAAAGTCCAGAGAGCAAACTGCTTCAGGATAGGTTTCTATAAGCTTTGCTGTTATTAATTTTGCTTTTTCTTTCTTGGTCATAAAAAGTTAATATCTCCTTTTGTATATTAAGTATTGACAAGATTGTATATGGATGCTATAATAATTAAGCGTTATGCGGCAGTGCTGGAATCGGCAGACAGGCACGTTTGAGGGGCGTGTGTCTATGACGTATGGGTTCAAGTCCCATTTGCCGCACCAATGTTTTTGAAAAGGAACTGTTAATACAGTTCCTTTTTATTATATCTTGAAATAAATTAAAATGCAATAACATAGTATTACACTTATAAAAGTAAAAACGCTGTATCTTAAATTGATACAGCGCTTATTTTTACTTTGATCTATGTTTTATCAAACCGAATGCTTTTGAAATTTCCAGAACAACAACAGGAACAAGTGCTAATCCTAAAACTATAAAATACTGTAAAGGTTCAAGCATTTTGAGGCCGAATGCTTTTGATACCGGTGGAATGAATGATACAAATGCAACCAAAATCAATGATATCAAAGCCGCACCATTAAGCTTCTTGTTTGAGAATGGACCAATCTTGAATAATGATTTTTCAGACCTCATATTGAAAGCGTGTACTACCTGTGTGAGTGCCAATACCATAAATGCCATTGTTCGTGCTTCAACTATCCCAGTCTGTTTACCAATATTGAATGCTATTAGAGTTAATCCTGCGAACATAATACCCTGGAGAAGTATTCTCACTCCAAGACCATGCGCAAAAATACTTTCTGTCTTTGCCTTTGGCTTCCTGAACATTACATCTTTTTCAACAGCTTCCATACCAAGTGCTATAGCTGGAAGGCTGTCAGTAACAAGATTTATCCACAACAGTTGCATTGATAGCAACGGTGACAGGTTCCATAGAAGCATAGCTGTTAATACAGTAAAAATTTCTCCAACATTTGTTCCGAGGAGGAAGCCAACAACCTTCTTAATGTTATCAAATATTCCTCTTCCCTCTTCAACAGCTTTAACAATAGTTGCAAAGTTATCATCAGTCAGTGTCATATCAGCAGCACCCTTAGCAACATCTGTGCCTGTTATACCCATTGCACATCCAATATCAGCGGCTTTAAGTGCAGGTGCATCATTTACGCCATCACCAGTCATTGATACAACCTCACCCTGCTTCTGCCAGGCTTTGACTATACGGATTTTATCTTCTGGTGATACTCGTGCATAAACAGATATATTTCTTACGTCTTCATCAAGCTGTTTATCTGACATCGCCTGAAGCTGTGAGCCTGTAATTGATTTATCGCCATCTTCAAGTATTCCAATCTGCTTAGCAATTGCTGAGGCTGTAACAATATGATCTCCTGTTATCATAACAGGTCTTATACCAGCCTGTCTGCAGACCTTTACTGCGTCCTTAACTTCCTCACGAGGTGGGTCAATCATTCCCACAAGCCCCATAAATTCAAGATCGTTTTCAATTTCTTCGCTTGTAAGTTTTTCAGGGATTGTTTCTATTTCTTTAAATGCAACTGCTATAACTCTGAGAGCATCCTTACTCATATTCTCAGCACTATCTTTTGCCTTTTCAAGATTGCCCTTAGTGCATCTTGTGAGGAGCATATCAATAGCACCCTTGACAATGACAATATTCTTGCCATCAATGCTGTTAATCGTTGACATAAGCTTTCTATCTGAATCAAATGGGAGTTCTGCAATACGTGTATATTTCTTATTTATCTCATCCTTGACAATACCATTCTTATATGCAGCAAATACAATAGAAGTTTCTGTCGGGTCACCAAGGTGAGTTTCTTTCCCGTTTTCAACAACAACAGATCCATTTGAGCACAATGTTGCATATAAAAGAACATCTTTAATTATATCAGAATTTGAAGATGATATGTCCTCAACTTCACCTGTTTTATCACTATATGCTTTTAAAAGAGTCATCTTGTTCTGTGTAAGTGTTCCTGTCTTGTCGGAGCATATTACTGAAGCACTACCAAGAGTTTCAACAGCAGGCAGACGTCTTATTATTGCGTTCTGCTTAACAAGTCTTTGTACACCAATTGAAAGAACTATAGTTACAATAGCAGGTAGACCTTCCGGTATTGCAGATACTGCTAAAGATACTGAAGTCATAAATATCTCAAGTAAAGCCATATCAGCAAGCAAGCCAATAACAAAAATAATTGCACATGCTATTAATGCTATGATACCAAGATACTTTCCAAGATCAGCAAGTTTTTTCTGAAGAGGAGTCTGTGATTCCTTTTCATTATCCAGCATTTTTGCTATCTTACCCATTTCTGTATTCATACCAGTTTCTGTGACAACAGCACGTGCTGTTCCGTATGTTATACTACAGCCCGAATATATCATATTGCTTCTATCACCGATTGGGGCATTTTCTTCAACAATTGCATCAGCATTTTTCTCTGATGGCACAGATTCACCAGTCAGGGCAGATTCTTCTGATTTAAGTGAAGATGATATGAGCAATCTTGCATCAGCAGGAACAAAGTCACCTGCTTCAAGGAGAATTATATCACCTGTTACCAAGGTTGCAGCGTCTATTTTTTCTTCCTTACCATTTCTGATTACACGCGCATTTAATGCAGAAAGACTCTGTAATGCTTCAAGTGCTTTTTCGGCTTTACTTTCCTGAACAACACCCATTATTGCATTCATTATTACAATAAGGAGTATCAGACAAGGCTCAAAGAATTCCTTGAGATTTTGTTCATATATTGCTATGCCAAATGATATCAATGCAGCAAATATAAGAATAATAATCATTACGTCCTTAAACTGCTCAAAAAATCTTTGCGCTGTACTCTTCTTCTTAGCGGCTTTTAATCTGTTTTCACCATTTTCAGCTAAACGCTTATTAGCATCTTCACTGGTCAATCCATTTTGTTTATCAGAATTTAAACCTGATAATAATTCTTCACGATTACAACTGTAAAATTTCATATCTTACTCCTGTCATTTTTTATATAATATAATTATACATAATATCCTTATAAAATCAATGCTATTTATTATAAATCAAATATCTATCAACATTTTAATTCTGTTGTGAATATTAATTTCACTGCCACTTGAATCATAATCTACACTGACTATATTTACATCTGGGAACTGTCGCTGAAGATTTGCATACATTCCTTTTCCACAGATGTGATTAGGCATACAACCAAAAGGCTGAATACATAATATTTTATTATAACCTTCTTTTATTAAATTAATTACTTCGCAGCTTATTAACCATCCGTCAGCTACCTTTAAGCCAAAACTGATTTTTCCTTTCGCATTGTTTTTAAAGCATTTATATTCAGAAATACACCTAAAGCCGTTTTTTCTTAAATTATTTACAATGCTTTTCTGAAGACTTGATAAATATTTAAGAGCGATACGATACAACAAACCTATTGCTTTACTTTCCTCGGTTAAATGAGTATCAATATAGTAAAGAATATACCACGAGAATCCATTAACAATATACTCACAGTTTTCCCCTCGAAGAAAGTTTTCAATATCTGAATTGCCAAGCTTGCAGTATTTAATGTATAGTTCCCCCACCACTCCAATCTTATTTATACTTTTTTCTATCTGTTGAATATTTTTAAAATCTTCTGCTATTCTTTTAAGATTTCTTTTAATGGAGAAATACGAAAGCTTTTTCCCTCGCTTTATCTGATTTTCAAGAGTATTAGTCCATTTATCAACATATTTTTTTGTTTCTCCAATATTATTTTCATAAGGTTTAATCTGATTTTTTAAAATCATTAGTATATCACTGTACATTATTGCAGCAACTGCTTTCATAACCATCAATGGATTAACAGTAAACTGATTTTCCCCCTCAAGTCCTTTAAAATTAAGTGAAATAATAGGTATATCACTGTATCCAGCCTTTTTCAAAGCGTGTCTTATCATATGTATATAATTAGAACCTCTGCAGGCATCACCAGCTTGTGGTATGAGAAGAATAGTGTTTTTTAAATCATACTTTCCGCTCTTTAGGGCATTTATCATCTGTCCTATTATTAAAACACAAGGATAGCATAAATCATTATGAGCATAGAATAAACCTGTTTGTACAACATCATTAGTATTTTCAAGAATTACTGCTTTATACTTTTTTGAACAGAAAGCATATTGCAACAATGGAAAATGAAAATCCAGCATTGAAGGAATAAGAACCGTTTTCTGCTTATTTTTCATGTCATTCACCTATATTGTCATATTTTCACTACTATCATATATTGTATTTTACTATAAAATACCTATAATGTAAACAAAAGCAGTCAATTAATATTGACTGCTTTTAATAATTATTCAGTTATTTCTATACGATTACCATCAGGATCAGCTACAACACTTTCAAAATATCCGTCACCAGTTTCGAGAGGCTTTGAATAAAGTAGATAACCATCCGACACAATTCTTTCTGTTAGAGCAATTACTTCTTCCTTACTTCCAACGGATAAAGCAATATGACTTAGCCCATTAACTTTATCAAGTACCTCTCTACCTTCAAGCTGCGTATGTGACATTATCTCTAATCTAACTTCAGTACTTAGTGTCAGAAAATAACTTGAAAAACCTTTATCATTTATATATTTCTCATTGCTGATTGCTCCGAAATATTTTATATAGAATGCTTTCATTCTCTCTAAATCTTTAGTATAAACACCAATGTGTGTAATTTTAACTTTCATTGTGATACCTCCATAATATTTTAATTAGTTATTAACTGGAGAAACATCACAGTGTGAAAAGACACGAAATACAAATTGGTATAGCTCAGTAATCGCCTGCATAGCAATAGTATTTACTCGAAAACTATTGAATTTCCCGTAGCATAACATTTTTAAATATGATATCATCACTCAATACCTCTTTGTGATTTTTTATATTTATTATCTAATGAATATCTTTATATAATGAAATGTGATCATTAAGTTCAACAAAACCGTTCTTTTTATAAAAGCCATACGCTGGAACAGTTCTTTCAGTTTGTAAAAATATAATCGACACTTGCTTTTCTTTAATAAAATCCTCAATTTTTTTCAAAAATTCTGTTCCTATGCCCTTGCCTTGCTTTTCTTCTTTTATACAGAATTCAAAAATATAATATTCTGTTCCATTATGAAAATGAAGTATACTCCCCATTGACAAACCTATCAGATAATCATCTTCATAGAGGCCAAATGTCATGGAATTCCTGTTATCAATTAAATCTATCAGATATTCGTGGAGTTGTTTTGGATCACTCCAATCATCATTCCAAGGTTCATTTGTAAAGACTTCTACAAATAGCTGTTTAATTTCTTCTATATATTCAATGCTTAATTCTTTTAAAATTATCACATTACACCTCCTGCAGGTTATGTTTTTTATTTTCTTATTATGCCATAAAATTGCTAGTTTGTAAATGCAATTTTATTTCAATATGTCAGTAAAAAACAAAAGCCCCTGTATCTCTTTCGAAATACAGGGGCTTATAGTTATATAATTACTTATTCTTAATAGCAGCCTGTGCAGCAGCAAGACGAGCTATTGGAACACGGAATGGTGAGCATGATACGTAGTTCAAGCCGATCTTGTGGCAGAATTCAACAGATGTTGGATCTCCACCGTGTTCACCACAAATACCAAAGTGCATATTTGGACGAACTTGCTTACCAAGCTTAACTGACATTTCCATAAGCTTTCCAACGCCGTTCTGGTCGATACGAGCGAATGGATCATTCTCATAAATCTTGCTCATATAGTAAGCTGTTAGGAACTTACCAGCATCGTCACGTGAGAAACCAAATGTCATCTGTGTTAGGTCATTTGTACCGAAGCAGAAAAATTCAGCTTCATTAGCAATTTCATCAGCTGTTAAGCAAGCTCTTGGAATTTCAATCATTGTACCAACTTCGTACTTAAGTTCAACACCAGCAGCAGCAATAACTTCATCAGCAGTCTTAACTACTACATCCTTAACAAACTTAAGTTCCTTAACTTCACCAACAAGTGGAATCATGATTTCAGGAAGTACAGCCCAGTCTGGGTGATTCTTCTGAACATTTATAGCAGCCTTGATAACAGCCTTTGTCTGCATTACTGCAATTTCAGGATATGTTACTGTTAGACGGCATCCACGGTGACCCATCATTGGGTTGAACTCGTGAAGTGAATCAATAATAGCTTTTATATCAGCAACTGTCTTGCCCTGTGTCTTAGCAAGAGCAGCAATGTCAGCTTCTTCTGTTGGAACGAACTCATGAAGAGGTGGGTCCAAGAAACGGATTGTTACTGGGTTACCTTCAAGAGCCTCATAGAGAGCCTCGAAATCAGCCTGCTGCATTGGTTCAATCTTAGCTAAAGCAGCTTCTCTTTCTTCAACTGTATCTGAGCAGATCATTTCACGGAATGCGCCGATTCTTTCAGGATCAAAGAACATATGCTCTGTACGGCAAAGACCAATACCCTGAGCGCCGAACTTAGCAGCTTGCTTAGCATCTGCTGGTGTATCAGCATTTGTTCTAACCTGAAGAGTTCTGAACTTATCAGCTAAATGCATAATTCTATCGAAATCACCACCGATTGAAGCAGGAACTGTTGGGATAGCTTCACCGTAGATGTTACCTGTTGTTCCATCAAGTGAAATATAATCGCCTTCAACATATGTCTTGCCAGCAAGTGTGAACTTCTTATTTTCTTCATCCATCTTGATTTCGCCACAACCTGATACGCAACAAGTACCCATGCCACGAGCAACAACAGCAGCGTGTGATGTCATGCCGCCACGAACTGTGAGGATTCCTTGTGCATAGTGCATACCTTCGATATCTTCAGGTGATGTTTCAAGTCGAACAAGAATAACCTTTTCGCCCTTTTCGCCGAGCTTAACAGCATCTTCAGCTGTAAATACGACTTTACCACAAGCAGCTCCTGGAGAAGCCGGAAGAGCATTTCCGATTGGTGTTGCAGCCTTAAGAGCCTTAGCATCAAACTGTGGGTGGAGAAGAGCATCAAGCTGTTTTGGATCAATCATAAGAATAGCTTCTTCTTCTGTCTTCATGCCTTCGTCAATCAAGTCACAAGCAATTTTAAGAGCAGCAGCTGCTGTTCTCTTACCGTTTCTTGTCTGGAGCATATATAGCTTCTTGTCTTCAATTGTGAATTCCATATCCTGCATGTCATGGTAGTGACCTTCAAGAATTCCACAAATTTTTATAAATTCATTGTAAGCATCAGGCATAACTTCAGCAAGCTTAGCGATCGGATTTGGTGTTCTAACACCAGCAACAACGTCTTCGCCCTGTGCGTTCATCAAGAACTCACCCATAAGCTTCTTTTCACCAGTAGCTGGATCACGTGTAAATGCAACACCTGTACCAGATGTTTCACCCAAGTTACCGAATGCCATTGCCTGTACGTTTACTGCAGTACCCCATGAGTAAGGGATTTCATTCTGCATTCTATAGTAGTTAGCACGTGGGTTATCCCATGAACGGAATACAGCCTTAACTGCTCCCATGAGCTGTTCCTTAGGATCGCTTGGGAAGTCAGAGCCAATCTTTGCCTTGTATTCAGCCTTGAACTGTTCAGCCAATGTCTTTAAATCGTCAGCTGTAAGCTCTGTATCCTGAACAATACCCTTTTCTTCCTTCATCTTATCGATAAGTTCTTCAAAGAACTTTTTACCAACTTCCATAACAACGTCTGAATACATCTGAATGAATCTTCTGTAGCAGTCGTAAGCCCATCTTGGGTTACCTGACTTCTTTGCCATTACTTCAACAACAGTATCATTAAGACCAAGATTAAGGATTGTATCCATCATACCAGGCATTGATGCACGAGCGCCTGAACGAACTGAAACGAGAAGAGGATTTTCCAAATCTCCGAATTTTTTACCAGTGATTTTTTCCATCTTGGAAATATTATCCATGATTTCAGCCATGATTTCATCATTAATCTGTCTGCCATCCTCATAATACTGAGTACAAGCTTCTGTAGTAATTGTAAAGCCCTGTGGTACTGGAAGACCAAGATTTGTCATCTCTGCTAAGTTACATCCTTTACCGCCAAGAAGTTCTCTCATTGAGCCATTACCTTCGCTGAACAAATAAACCCATTTTTTGCCCACTTTAAATCTACCTCCAAATTTTTGTTTTCCGCAAATTAAATTATTACCTAAATTGTTGTTTTAAATTCTATAAGATATGATAATTTTGTCATTTCTTATGAGTTTGCGGACATATTAGTATTATAACAGATAAATTTATAAATTTCCATATATTTTGTAAAAAAAAATATATACAAATTTTTATTGGTAAGTCCTCCATAAATAGCTAATTATACAAATATAAAAAAGTACTTGAAAAATTGTAGAAAAGCTGAGATAATTAAGGTAATAATTTGAAATGCATTGGGGGACTTTCCTTGACAAATATTTATCTTTATGGAATGATTCTTATATCTAACAGCTTTCTTCTTGCTGGCGATTACCCAGAAGCTGACACGTACGGTGAAATAAACGAAAAATATATTCTGCCTGGTGGTGAAACCGGCACCTGTGCAACTGTTCTTTCATCGTTAGGATGTTCTGTTAAAATGGACGGTACACATATGGGAAACAATACGTTTTATAAAATTCAAGATTTCTATAAGAATACCAGAGTAGATATTTCCTCGCTAACTTTTGACAATAATTATAATGGGCTTCAGGATTACGTTCTTATTGATAAAACAACAAGAACGCCTTTTGGAATGTTCAATAAATATTTTTCTGATTCCAAAAAAAGATGGAATATTCCTAAAAAAAGTGATATTATTAATGCTGAGGTTGTTGGACTTGACCCTTTCTTTAATGAACAATCCACAATGGTTGCTAAAATATGCAAAGATTATAACAAGCCTTATGTTGTTATTGACTGCCCTTATGACAGTGAGATGAATAAATATGCAAGTATAAGTGTAATATCAAATGAATATATCCGTAATAACTATAAAGACATAGACAAAACAGAGCTTTTTAATAAGTATACTGAAAATTCATCAGGGCTGATTATTTTTACTTTTGGGTCAAAGTCAATAATGTATGGAAGAAAAAATGAGGAAATAAAATTCCTTGAGCCTTTTAAAATAAAGCCAGTCAGTACTTTGGGTGCTGGTGACTGCTTCAAGGCTGGGTGCGTTTATGCTTTGTTTAAAAAGATGAGTGACGATGATTGTGTTAAATTTGCAAGTGCAACTGCGGCAATTGCTTGTATGAACTTCCCTATTCCATTAAATCCACCTACGCTTGAAAAAATAAATAATTTAATATCTCAATATTAACGGAGGTCATTTTATGTCACAGAATTGTGCTGTAATTCTTGCCGGAGGGCAAGGCAAAAGAATGAAATCGGAACTACCTAAGCCAATGTTTAAGGTTCTCGGTGAGCCGATGCTTGAATGGGTTATAAAAGCTTGCGAGAAATCTGATGTTGATAAAATATGTGTTGTTAAAGGCTTTAATGCACAGGTTATTGAAAGCTTTGTTAATGGTCGCCACGATACAGTTTTACAGTCAGACAGGCTTGGTACAGGTCACGCTGTTATGCAATGCATTGATTTCTTAAATAAATACAGCAATGACAATACACTTATCTTATGTGGTGATGCTCCTTTTATCGATGAAAAGACAATACGAGATTCTCTTGAACATCATATAAATAATAATAACACTGTAACTGTAATTACATCTAATGTTAAAGAGCCATTCGGTTATGGAAGAATTATAAGAAACGATAATGGAATTTCGGGTATTATTGAACAGAAGGATGCTGATGAAGAACAGCAGAAAATCTGCGAAATTAATTCAGGAGCATATTGGTTCAAAACTTCTGCTCTTTTAGTAGCACTTGATGAACTTAAGCCAAATAACGCTCAGGGCGAATATTATCTCACAGATACAGTTTCAATACTAATAAACAAAGGACTAAGAGCTGACGCATTTGCTTCAGAAAATTCAGATGTAGTACTTGGTGCTAATGACAGAAAGGGACTTAAAATGCTAAACGATATTGCAAGAATGAAGATAATTGAAAAACATATGGAAAATGGAGTAGAATTCATCTGCACGGATGGAATTATTATTGAACGTGATGTTGTTATCGGTGCTGGAACAGAAATCCTCCCAGGAACGATTTTAAAAGGAAACACAAGAATCGGTGAAAACTGCATAATCGGACCTAACTGTCTTATTGAAAACTGTAATATTAAGGAAAATGTAAAACTCAATTATGTTCAGGCATTTGAGTCAATAATAGATGAAAATGTCAAAATTGGACCTTTTGTTCACATAAGACCAAACAGCCATATATGCTCAGGCGTTAAAATCGGTGACTTTGTTGAAATTAAGAATTCAACAATCGGCGAATGTACCGCTGTTGCACACCTGACTTATATTGGTGATAGTGATGTTGGTTCACACGTTAACTTCGGTTGTGGATGTGTTACTGTAAACTACGATGGAGTTAAAAAATCTAGATGTACAATCGGCAATAATGCTTTCATCGGATGCAATACTAATCTTATTGCTCCAGTATCTGTAGGTAATGGTGCTTACACAGCAGCAGGTACGACTGTTACAAAGGATGTTCCTGACAATGCACTTGCTATTGACAGGGGCGAATATAGAATAAAAGAAGACTTTGCATTAAGAAAGCTCAAAAAATGCAAAAAATAATTTGTGACAAATTAAGACATCATATACCCCATGCTTTGAAAGTATGGGGTTAAAGTGTTATATATAAAAGGAGAGTAAAATGAATATTTTTGAAAAACTAAAAAGTTCTTCAAAGTCTGCGCCAACAGGAAAAATTGAATATATTATTGTTGGGCTTGGTAACCCAGGCAAGGAGTATGAAAATACTCGTCATAATGCTGGTTATTTGACAATTGAAAAACTTTGTGATAAATATAACTTTAAGGCTGATAGGCTTAAATACAAATCACTCTGTGGTGATGCAGTTATATCAGGCAAGAGATGTCTTGTTATGAAACCATCCACATATATGAATAACAGTGGACAGGCTGTTGTTGAGGCAATGAATTTTTATAAGATCCCTGCTGAGAATATTATAGTAATATTTGATGATATTTCAATTGATCCCTCACAGCTTCGCATAAGAAGAAAAGGTAGCGATGGCGGGCATAATGGAATTAAAAATATTATATATTTAACTGGGAAGGATACCTTTCCTCGAATAAAAATAGGTGTTGGCAAAAAGCCGCATCCGAAATATGACCTTGCTGACTGGGTTTTATCCACATTCAAAAAAGATGAACAGCCTTTAATGGATGAAGCTTTCGATAAAGCAGTAAAAGCAATTGAAATGATTGTCAATGGCGACATAGACAAAGCAATGAACAATTTTAATTCCTGAGGTGAAAGACTTGCAAATTTTTAATAATGTTATCCGACAATACGGTCATTTCAAAGAACTTGAAAATGCACTTAATAATGGAATGACGCCTTGTTGTGTTACTGGAATATCTGGGATACACAAGGCTCAGTTCATACTTGGTATTGCAAGTAAAGACAAGCCTGTTCTTGTTATTGCAGAAGACGAAGCAACGGCAACAAGACTTTCCACTGACATAAATGAAATGGCTGGTGAAAGCATTTGTGTAGTATATCCAGCAAAGGATTACACCTTTGCAAGAATAGAGAGTATTTCACGCGAATATGAACATAAACGTCTTGAAGCACTATCAAGAATTCAAAATAATAGCAGAAAAATTCTTATCGCAAGTGCTGAGGCTTCCGCTGCAAAAACAATTCCGCCTAACGTATTAAAAGAAAGGACTATCAAAGTTTCGCTTTCGTCAAATGTCAATATTACTGACCTTACTTCAGAATTAATAGCGTCTGGTTACACGCGTTCAACGCAGGTTGAAGGACAATCTCAGTTTTCGGTTCGTGGTTCAATAATTGATATATTCCCTGTTCAATCAGCTTTGCCAGTAAGAATTGAGCTTTGGGGCGATGATGTTGATACAATATCATATTTTGATATAGAAAGCCAGAGACGTACAGAAAATCTTGAAAAGATTGAAATTTCTCCTGCTCTTGAAATACTATTCCCTTCTGCAGAAGTTTTTGCAGAAAAAATTTCAGCACTAATACCTGATATAAAAGGCAAGAAATCTGATCATATTATTGACTTTTTAAATCAGGATATTGACTTACTAAAATCTGGCGTTATGCTTTCAAACCTTGATAAATATATTGCTCTTGCATATTCAGAACCCGCTACAGTTTTTGATTATTTTGATAATGGTATCGTTTGCTTCTGTGAATATCACAACATCATTGAAAAACTTAAGGGCTTCTGGGGACAATTTAATGAAGATATAAAAATTCTTTTTGAACAAGGAATTCTTTTCAAAGCATTAAACAGCTTCTGCCTTGAATCTGGTGAGATTTTTAGTCGCGCCGAAAAGCTCCCATGTGTATATCTTGATACATTTATGCGTGGTGGAAGTGATTTAAGGTTTAAAAAGCTAATTTCAGCAAGCCCGCTCCAGACTTCACCATGGAGTGGTGATATAAAACAGCTTATTGAGGATCTGTCACTTTTCTGTGAGCGAGATTACTCAACTATTGTAATGGTAGGTAGCGAAAAGACAGTTCCTATTATTGTAAATGATTTAAGAAATAATAACATTCCCGCTGATATTTATTCTGAACAATCACAGCTGGTGACAGGCAAGGTTATCGTTATGCCTGGCAGTGTTTCAGGTGGATACGAATACCCTGAAATTAAGCAGGCTCTTATTACTCAGGCGAAAGCTCTGACTTCAAAAAGAAAGATCAAGAAGCGTAAAAAGGGTGAAGAAATCAGGAGTATTTCCGACATCAATGAAGGCGACCTTGTTGTTCACAGCCTTTATGGTATAGGAAGATTTGCAGGTATTTCAAAAATTGCAACACAAGGTATAACGAAAGACTATATTACTATAAAGTACGCTGGCTCAGATGTTCTTTATGTTCCTGTAACACAGCTTGACCTTGTTTCGCGATATATTGGTCCACGTGATGACAGCGGAGTAAAGCTCCACAAGCTTAATTCAGTAGAGTGGCAAAAGACACGAACAAAAGTACGTTCTGCTGTTAAGGATATTGCTGAAGAACTTATAAAGCTTTATGCAATACGTCAGCAGAGCAAGGGCTTTGCATTCTCACCTGATAATGACTGGCAGAGAGATTTTGAAGAACGCTTTGATTATAACGAAACCGATGATCAACTCCGTAGCATTGAAGAAATTAAAGCCGATATGATGACGCCTGTTCCTATGGACAGACTGCTTTGCGGTGATGTTGGTTTTGGAAAAACCGAAGTTGCTCTTCGCGCAGCTTTTAAGTGCATACTTGATTCAAAGCAATGTGCTATACTTGTTCCTACTACTGTTCTTGCTTGGCAGCATTATCAGACTGCAATAAAAAGATTTGAGCACTTCCCTGTTAATATACAGCTCCTGTCAAGGTTCAGAACACCAAAGCAACAGCAGGAAATTGTAAAACAACTTAATCGTGGTGAAATTGACTTAATTATCGGTACACATCGTCTTGTACAAAAGGATATCAAGTTCAAAAACCTTGGTCTTGTAGTAATTGATGAGGAGCAACGCTTTGGTGTTGCTCATAAGGAAAAGTTCAAGGAAGCCTTTAGTGGTGTTGATGTTCTGACATTGTCAGCGACGCCTATCCCACGAACACTTAACATGGCAATGAGTGGAATAAGGGATATGTCAGTTATCGAAGAACCGCCACAGGACAGATACCCTGTTCAGACTTATGTTATTGAGCATAATACCGGTGTAATTGTTCAGGCAATACTGAAAGAGTTAAGACGTGGCGGACAGGTTTATTATATTCATAACAGAATTGAATCAATAGACGGATGTGTCTACAGATTGCAGAATGCAATACCAGAAGCAAGAATTGGTGTTGCACATGGTCAGATTTCAGAAAATGATCTGAGTGAAGTATGGCGAAAGTTAATCGACCACGAAATAGATATACTTGTATGTACTACACTTATAGAAACTGGTGTCGATGTACCAAACTGCAATACACTTATTATTGAGGATGCTGACAGACTCGGTCTTTCACAGCTTTATCAGCTACGTGGCCGAGTAGGGCGTTCAAACAGACGTGCTTTTGCATATTTCACCTTCAGACGTGGAAAGGTCCTGACTGAAATAGCTTCAAAGCGACTAACAGCTATAAGAGAATTTACACAGTTTGGTTCAGGCTTCAGAATTGCTATGCGTGATCTTGAAATAAGAGGCGCTGGCTCAATATTAAGCGGAAAACAGCACGGACATATGGAGTCTGTTGGTTATGATATGTATTTAAGGCTACTTTCTGAAGCTATCGCCGAGCAGAAAGGTGAAGCACTTCCACATAATCCTGAAAGTTGTCTTGTTGATGTCGCTATTGATGCATTTATTCCTGATGATTATATTGAAAGCCTTACACTTCGCATTGAAGCATACCGTCATATTGCTAATATTCAGAATAAAGACGACAGTATGGATGTTATGGATGAACTTATTGACAGATACGGCGACCCACCAAAGTCAGTTATTGGTCTTATTAATGTTGCTCTTATGAGAAATACTGCTGCTTCACTTGGAATTACTGAAATTTCACAGCGTGGCGAGAATCTGCTTTTCTATATAAAGCATCCTACTATTGAGCAGATAAAAAGCCTATCAACAGCATTCAAGGGTAGTGTTTTATTCAATAGTACACAAAAGTCATACATTTCTGTCAAAATACCGCCAAAGACAAAGTCAGCTGATTTAATGGAAAAGGTACTTGATATAATGTCATCAGCTGGTAGTGTTAACGAAGCAACAAAAGAATAAATATAAAAATAACCAGCCACTAAGATGGCTGGTTATTACAATTATGTAGTTTATTTTATATTGTGAGTATCTTTGATTTCCTGCATAAGTCTTTCTATCTCTGCGTCAAGAACACCCTCACTATTTGAATGACATCTGCTTGCTATCTCACTTTTATCATGATTAAATATTTCTTGATTCGTTGGGTGAACATAATTATATATATGTATGCTTGATGATAATGTTTTTTTAATCTCAATAGCTTCCGACAGCTTATAATTCAATGTTTCAAGTTGTTCCTTAAGTTGAGAAGCCTGTGCGTTAAGAGTCACGTATATAATTTCTTTCTCTTTAAGACTCATATCCTTTTCAAGCTTTTGAGTCAAAGCTTCTTTGGCAAGCTGTTTATCGTTTTCTCTAAGGGCAGAGCGTGCTTTGTGAACAAGATTATCAGCTTCCTCCTTATTAATACTATAAGAAGTCTCAGCGTGCTGTTGATCCTTTTCTGCTTTTTCAACCATGAATTCCAAACGTTTTGTCTGTGAATGCAAATCATTAATTATTTCATCAATAATTTCCTCTTTATTTTCCTTATCTTTAATTGCATTTCTGATGTTAAGCTTAAGCATTTCCTTGAGGTTTTTTAAATATGCCATAGCAATCACCCTTCATATATGAAATTTTATTAAATATTAAATTATATTATAACATATAATTATTTAAATATAAACATCAAATTAATATATTATTTTATTATATGAATATTTTATTTACAAGTAAATAAAATTAAAGGCATTTTTTGTTAATGTATAACAAAAATCAATCAGATTATTGCTAATTTTTCTATATAATGCTATAATATATTTTAGTAAATAGAATGGAGGAAGCATCATGGATGAACTAACTACTTTAAATAATAATAAGCTGTTATTAAGTAATAATACCCACTTCTACACTGATTTTGAATCCTCTGACAGTACAGAATATAGTTATTATCCATTATTCGAATTAAAAATTGATTATCAGAATGATTTTTCTATTATTTTTTCAACAAAAGGAATTGAAGAACTTGGATATAATACAGATATTATTAATTCAGGTAATATGAAATTCAATGATCTTATGTCCGTCGCTGAATTTGACTACTTTAAAAATATATTCAATAAACAGATAGAAGATAACAATTTTGATTTTATCTGCAATATGAAATTCTTTGACTCAAATATGAAAACAAGACATACTTATGCCCACATGGTTATAACGCATACAGGAAAAATTTCTTATTTGAATTGTATGGTTATTGATATTACAAATCAATACGTTGATAGGTCAAAAGAAAAAAGGGCAATATCTATTATAATTTCTGATGATATCGCATTGCTTCAACACAGGATTTGCAACTGCTCAAATAGCAACAAACTTATGCTTGAATTCGCTTCTGATTCATTGATTTATTATGGTTTTGACAACAATATCCTTTCAGAAAGCTCAGTTAATTTCTTTGATTTTATTCATACAGAGGATTATGGTAAATTCTGTTACTTGTTTAATAGTACAATAGAAAAAAAGAATAATTATTTTGCCGGTACATATAGGATTATTACTCCTGATAGTGAAATAATATGGATTCTCATACAGACAATCGTCTATTATAAGGATGATGTTCCTACTTATATTAATTCCGTTATTAATGATCTTACAGAGCAGAAAGAACGCATAATTAAGCTTAATGAAAATCAGATGATTCTTGAAAACAACCTTAATCGCACTCAGTTTATTTCTGATATTCTCAAGCATCTTCAAAAATCTGATGATTTTAAGACTTCAATTAATACAATCACAAAAAAGCTAGCTATTTTTTTAAATGCTTCAGAAATTAAAATATGTGTCCCATATAGTACATCCCAGAAGTATATTACTTACAGTTATAATAAATCACACAATATTCAACAGAAAATCATTAATTTCAAATTATTTGAAGATAAATATCCTAATATAATTAAAAGACTAAACAGCTTTGGTATGGCATATCGGGATAAGCTTGGCTCATCAAAAAACTGTTATAATGAATTCTTATCTACCGGAGATTATTCTTATCTAATTTATAATATTAAATTCACAGATTCTTCTGACGGATTTATAATTCTTATTGATAAAGATAATACAAGAACCTGGGATAATGAAACCATATCTGTTGTTAGTGATATTACACAGATTATCAGCAGTATGTTCCAGCGGTATCTGACGCAACTTGAACTTATGACAACACTTAATACATTTAAAACGGTTTTGAACAATATTGGCTCGTATGTTTGTGTTTCGACACTTGAAGGTCAGGATATAATTTTCACTAATCAGAAATTCAGCGACAATTTTGGTGATGATAGTATCGGAAAGCATTTATGGGAATGTCTTGGGATAAATTCTGAAGATTACGAAAGTATCACAAATAGCAATAGTAAAATTAACAGCAAGCGTGCTCGTTACTATGAAATTTATAGCCCTATGACAAAACAATGGATTGATATAACACAAATGAATATAATCTGGGTAGACGGTAGTATTGTCAGTCTTTCAACATTAAACAATATTACTCAGAAGATTGAATATGAAAAGCTCATTGAAATGCAGGCAATGAATGACCATCTTACTGGGCTACCTAATAGAAGACGTCTCGAAAAAGACTTTCAGGACCTTGTTGATCAATCTCTTAGGGATAATACTTTCGGATACATACTTTTCCTTGATCTTGACAACTTCAAGAATGTTAATGACGGACTTGGTCATCAGTATGGAGATACACTTCTTCAGAATATATCTGAGTTCTTAAAAACATTACCGTATACAGGTCATTATACATATCGTTTTGGTGGCGATGAATTCATTCTATTAGTTGAAAATAAATATTGTGATCAGATTAATGATATTGTCAATACCCTTCTTGAACGTTTTAGGGAAAAATGGGACCTTATAAACACTACATATTACTGCACGATGAGTATGGGTATTGCCAAATATCCTTATGATGGAATTACTCTTTTTGAAATTCTTAAAAAAGTTGATATGGCAATGTATAGAGCAAAAAACCAAGGGAAAAACCGTGCAATGTTTTATAAGAATAAAATTGGTTTTGATTCTATTAGGAACATTGAGCTTGAGCGTTATCTAAGAGAAAGCGTTTCAAATTCCTGTAATGGCTTCAGTGTTTATTATCAACCTATCATCAATGCTGAAACCAAAGCAATTGAAGGTGCTGAAGCACTATTAAGATGGTCATGCGAAAACCTTGGTAATATATCGCCTGCTGAGTTTATACCAGTTGCAGAAAATCTTGGTTTTATCGTCGAGCTGGGTGAATTTGTATTCAGGACAGCCTGCCTTCAGTGCAAGAAAATGATTTCACTTGGTATGAAGGATTTTAAGATAAGCATAAATCTTTCTGTATATCAAATTTATGAAGCTAACTTCCTTGATAAAGTTGAAAAAATTATAAATGAAACTCAGGTTCCTTACCATAATATTACCTTCGAAGTAACCGAATCACTAGCCATCAATGACTTCAAATCTACAAAAGAAATTTTAAAGAAATTATCAGAACTTGGAATTTCAATTTCTCTTGATGATTTCGGAACTGGTTATTCCTCACTTAATAACATTAAGGAAATGCCGCTTAATACTATAAAGATAGATAAATCTTTTATTGATGACCTTATCAACGACTCCTGCACGGAAGTTTTTGTAAAAACAATTATTTCGTTAGCACACGCTCTTGATATGAAGGTATGTGCTGAAGGTGTTGAACAGGAAATTCAGTATAACCGACTTGCTGATCTTAATACTGACCTTATTCAGGGTTACTTGTTCGGCAAGCCTGTTCCCGCAGAGGAATTTGAGAAAAAATATGTACCATTATTTAATTAATTATTATAACGCTTCTAATTATTTGGAAGCGTTATTTTTTATGTTTACTATTTAATTAATTGCGATGATTTTCCTTGACAAACACATAAAATAATTATATAATAAAATACTACCATAAAAGTGAGGTGACCAAAGTGGACAAGGTAAGCACTAAAACAATTGCTGAAAATCGAAAAGCAAAACATGACTATTTTATTATTGAATCTCTTGAAGCAGGAATTGAACTTGTCGGCACAGAGGTCAAGTCAATAAGACAAGGCGGTGTCAATTTAAAAGACAGCTGGTGTTCTATTGATGACGGAGAAATGTTTGTTAAAGGTATGCATATCTCGCCATATGAGCAAGGCAATCTTTTTAACCGTGACCCGTACAGAGTAAGAAAACTTCTTATCCATAAAAAAGAAATACTCCGACTTTTCGGCAAGGTCAAGCAGGAAGGTTTAACACTTATTCCTATATCACTTTATTTTAAAGGCTCAAGAGTAAAGCTACAGCTTGGTTTATGCAAGGGTAAAAAACTTCACGACAAACGTGACGACATGGCAGAACGTGATTCAAAACGAGAAATTGACAGAGCTTTAAAGGAACGCAATCAGTAACTCCTTTTTATCTTATTAATAATCAATGACAATCATATTATTAATAGTAATATGAATATGGGGGCGTAAAGGTTTCGACGGAGATTTTGAAGTGTGATAAGCGAGTAGAGGTCGTGTCATCTCTTTAAACGGCACAACGTTTTAAATTAAACGACAAAAATAATTTTGAATTAGCAGCAGCTTAGTCTGCAGCTCGTCTGTCTGAAGATTCCCACGGCTTTAGAACAGGCGTCGATTAGTGGGGAACGTCAATTTGCAAAGCCTGTAGCTTTTTGATGTATCACAGGCTACTAAGCTTCTTAGCCTGTTTGTCGGCGAAGATGTTAGGGAAATTCAAAAGATAAACTACACTCGTAGAAAGTTGCATGAATAGGTTTTCGGACAGGGGTTCAACTCCCCTCGCCTCCACCAAATCGACCGTAGACGAACTTATTTCGTCAATCGTCACATCAGAATGACAATCTTGTACATTGTATAAGATTGTCATTTTGTCGTCGTAGAGATAAATTTTATTTACAAAAGTATCAATTAAGGCTTGTCTATATTTAATGTCGTTAATATCACCTTTTCTAAATTGCTCCATAAAAGTAATCCTCTCAACCACTATACCAAACAACCTCTAATCAAACTCGTTAAGCACCTCATCTCGTTCATTCAACTTAAACGTAAAAGCACCAATGGAATCATGCTTTGCAAGCCGTTGTTAATGTTGCGATTGCAACTTTTCAAGTTTTGTTTTAGCAGTTTCATAGCATTTAACATTTTATTAGAACATTATATAATGATTATATTCGCTTATTGTAAAAATAGAGTTATTATCTATTTTTCTTTACATTACGCAGGTTAAGTCATATATTATATTTACTTTCTTATTACAAAAAGCATTCTCTAAGACTGAGAATGCTTTTTATTTTTGTAGCTAATTGATTTTATGCATTTGTAATGTTATACTAAATTTATTAATTCAATAATATAGAAAAGCCGTTATTATGGAGGATAAACATTATGATGGAGCCTGTAAATGAAAATGCAACTCCCGAAGCAAGAAAACTGTTGGAATACTTATACGATACGGCAGGTAAATCAATTATTACTGGACAGCATACACAAACAAATCCTATGGAGGAAATTTCATATATCAAGAAAATTACAGGCAGAGAACCGAAGCTGAGAGGTTTTGAATTGCTCGCCTATTCACCGAACATTAATTATAAAGACGCATCAGAAGCTTGTCTAACTGAAGTTTATGAAAATCAGGGGACAGCTGATACTGCTTTGAAATGGGCTAAGGAGAATGACGGAATAGTTACTTTTTCTTTTCACTGGTTCTCTCCATTGGGTGGCAGAGATAAAAGCTTTTATTCCGAACATACTGATTTTAACCCCGACAGAGTGCTTGTTGCGGGTACTCCCGAAGAGGAAGCTTTTTACAGTGATATGGATGTTATTGCAGAAATATTAGAAAAGTTTAAACAAGAGCATATTCCAATTTTGTGGCGTCCGTTTCATGAAGCTGATGGAAAATGGTTTTGGTGGGGAAGAAATGGTCACGCAACAGGCAGAGAACTGTATAAAAAAATGTTTGACTATTATGTAAATGTAAAGCATCTTGATAACCTTATCTGGGTGTGGAATTCGCCTGTTAAAGAGGGCTATCCTGGGGACGATTATGTTGATGTAATCTCAAGGGATGTATATCTGAAAAAGTTTTTAGGCAATTTTAAAAAACAGTCAATCAGTACTGACTACAAGAAAGAGTATGAGGAACTAATTAAAATTACGCAATCACCAAAGATCGCTGCACTTGGAGAGGTTGGTGTAATTCCCGACGCGTCAATTCTTGCCGAAAGTCATATTCCATGGGCTTATTATATGACTTGGTCAAAGGAATTTTGCCTTACCGAAGAACACAACACAATAAGTCATACCAAGAAAATGTACGATAGTGAGTATGCTATTACTTTATAAAAAAACAAAAACGCCATTACGGCGTTTTTTTGTTTAAAAATATAAGATCTAGAAATTGATTAGCTTTTCTGCCAACGTTTTGCTTGCTATTTTTCTTTGTTTTGATTTTCATTTGTGTTTCCTATGCTCTGAGTATCAAAAAATCATACTTTCAAGATGGATTACTCATTTAATTTCAATCAAAATATCTGTCAATTCGTGTTCCAAGCAGTAATTATAAAACATAAAGAGCACTTCATTTACATCGATTTCCTTATTCAAATCCTAACGCTTAAAGCCTGTCCACTAATTAAACATGATGCAAAGTTGAAATATAAGAAAAGCTTGCTACTATTTAGTAACCTTAAACTTGTACTTTTTTCTTGCAACAGCAAGAGTTACAACGGATAAGATTGCTATTATTGAGAAAGTCCCTACTGTGTTATTTCCAGATGTCTTTGGGTTTGTTGTATTACTAAGCTCATTAGCTGTATCTACCACCATTGCATAAGGCGAGAAGTGAGTTGCTGTAAATTGAACGCAATATACTCCATCAATTTGAATAACCTTTGTATCCAAAACAGTTAGCTTACCGTCAATTATGCAAACTACTTTAATTTTGTCCTTATTTGCCAATAAATTTTCAGGAATTGGAATTGTAATAACTACTGATGTTCCCTCATTTGGCTGAACTTTTGTGTCTGTTCCCTTAACATAAAGGCTTATATCTAGTGGGAAAACAGTTACGTCTTTTAAGTCTGATTTAAGAACCTTATCTAAAGAATCTTCAATTGCTTTTTTAACAGTTGGATCGTCTTTCATTCTTACTTCAACTGATTGTGAAAATGCTTCACCAATTGGCTTAACTGAAATCTTTTCAGGATTTTTAATTTCAGCTGGGGTTTCAATAACTTCTACTGTTTTAGGTGTTTCAATTACCGCTGGATTATTTACAATAACTTTTTTGATACCACTTATCATTGTCGCTGTTTTAGTTCCGTTAACTGAATTGTTTGTGTTTGTTACAATAACATAAGCTTATGCTCACAATGATTGGAGCAATAAATGAATTTGAGAGAACCAATCTTCTTGAACGTCAACGTGAAGGAATTTCAATCGCAAAAGCTAAAGGCAAATACAAAGGTAGAAAATCTGTAACCATTCCTGACTTTGAGAAGCATTATGAGAGATATATGCGGCGTGAAGTCAGCAAGGCTCAGCTGGCAAGGGAGCTTAAGATTTCAAGGCCGACGTTGAATAGGTTAATATGTCAGTATATGCACAATCAAAAATAACATAATTAGTTGGCAAGTAGAGTGAACAAATTAAATATAATTTAAAAATTCGGTTTGTTTAATTTACATGATCAGACTACTATACATCTAAGTTATATATTCCAAGTAAATCAACTAACTAAATAGTCATATATTACATCATATAGATGAATGCAGCTTACATGGTTTCTATTTATTGATTTGAGTAACCTTTTAACGTAGCAGATATTGGATGAGATATCTTTTACAATTGTAGTTTTCTCACATAGAAAATATTCCTGGTAGATTTTTAAACCATACACAGATATTTCTCCAATATCATCAATGTATTTTTTACTTTCTACTAATTCACAATACATAAACATGTTTATTCTCCTATTTCAATATTAATAGCTATGATTGAATCATAGCTATTAAAAAATATTTATTTTTTAAATTTCTGCATTCCTTGGGGCACTTTTGGTTGATGATACCAACAATAACACGTTGAATTAACTGACACGATTCCAATTAAAAGTGAAATAGCAGCGATTATTTCGGCAAGTCTGACTGATAGCTTCTTTGATTTACTCATTTTAAAAACCCCTTATTCTTATATTTTAATACTAATAAGTAGTATTAACTCTAATATGGAATTTTACTTTACTGGCAACTATAGCTAACGCAACAGAGATACAACCGAGTGATAATGATAGATACAAGTAACTATCAAATAAAAGAAGTAATAATGCTATTGTTGAGATAAAACTAATTGTTACCCTACTTTTTATTTTTTGCTTCATTTTTTGTTCTTTGGTCATAGGATTATTTATATCTTCAACTGGTGCACAAATATATATTATTAATATTGCCAATCCTAAGGAAACAAGAGAAATGATTATACTAAGATTTATAGATACACAACTTATAACAATTAAAAAAACTATATATGAAAATAATAGTATTAATAAACATCTTGCGTGCGTATCTGCATGATACCCACCTGCAGAAATACGTAAAGGTATAAACGCTGCTATATAGAATATTGTCTCTGGAACTTTTCTGCTAATAATTGCAATTGATATAATCATAACAAAATTAATTAGTGTAGATATTAGTAACTCTAAACTATATGAATATACTTCATAATCATCCTGACTAATCACTTCTTTTTTGATAAAAAAATGTGATATCTTTTTTGCAAAATGAGCAATCATAAAACCACTCCTTATGCATAAAAAATATCACATTACATTCTTATTTTCAATATAAAATACGTAAAAGGGTATATAAAATACGTAAAATGTCAAAATATTTCATTTTTTATCATTATATAAGTTTTATAATAAGTTTTATCTTTTTCAAAACAAGCATGTCCTCTATACTTTTCACATAATGACTTTATATTCATTTGTCCATATCCATGTAATAATTCATCATTTTTTTTACTATTCTTTTTTGATGAAAGAGAATTCTCTATATAAATAGATATATATTCTTCAGAATAACTAATCTTTATAACAATATACTTTTGCTGATTCATCTCCATTTTTTCACAAGCTTCAAGTGCATTGTCTAATGCATTACCTATAATTATACATAAATCAATATTATCTATATTAATAGTATTAGGAATACAAATATAGCTATTCACCTTAACGTTAAGTCTGTATGCTATCTCAAACTTTGAATTTAGTATAGCTGATAGGCATGGATTGGCGCATGTAAATGCCTGTTTTGAATCTGTTACATCATTATATAGTGATGTAATCTTATCTTTAACGCTATCATATTTACACTCATTTATATAACCTAAAATAGAAATTAATGAATTTTTCATATCATGATTTATTTTTGCTATTCTAATCTGTTTATCAATAAGTTGATTATAGTAGTTGGATTGAATATTTAACTGTTTTTCAGCAAAATCCAACTTTTGTTTTGATTGTTCTAAATTAATCAATTTATCTATTAAATATATAACTAATATATTTGATAGTATTAGTATCATTACCGCAATAACAGTTAAGAAAGTGAGATATTCACTATTATAAGAATATGCAGAGTATGAAATAATACAAATTACAAAAGCAGTACTTAATACCAAAACGATTAAAGGCAATACTTTTTTAGTTTTTAAAAAATTACTTTTTTCTAGCTTAATCAAAGATATTATTTTTATCAAAATGAAAATAATAAACTTTGAAAACACAACGCCACATAAATAATAAAAAACATTATCTTGCGTTGATTTTACATCAACCTGCAAGAATAAAGTTAATAATAAACCGACTATTATTTCAGATGCAATAAACATTGAAAAAATAATTGTAGAATATATAATTTTTGCATATACTCTATCTAAATAAGTAAGCGAAACTAAATAAGTACAAGCCAAAGCAATAAAGAAAAAGTATGGGTTTAAAAATTGAACCTTTACACCTGAATACATAATAAGTAGATAAATCAAATAAATTATAGCATTTATAATCTTATTTGGTTTTTTATCTTTTAAAAAAATCTTTAAAAAAACATCAATTATAAATAATTCAAATAAAAGACCAAATATATCTATCAAGTCAAATAAATAATTCATATACACCTTTCTGATAAATACTTATTAAAACAAACAAAAGTATTTTTCTTAAAAGTTTTTCCAAGTGGTAGAATAGTATTATCTTTTAGAATAACGTCTTTTTCTGTTAAGCTTCTTATATATAACATATTTATTATCATGCTTTTATGACATTGAACAAATCCATAGCAATTCAATATCTTTATTTCTTCCTTAAGCTTGCCAGATTTTCTATATGTTTTGTTTGTGCAATGGATAATAATGCTATGATCAAAAACTTCCATAAATATAATTTCATTAACATCAACTACAGTAAGTTCATTTTTATAATTTATTTCATATTTATAATGAAGGTTTTTATATGTATCAATAGCACGTTTAAAATCATTATAAAAATCATCTTTGAGTAAGGGCTTTTTTAAAAACTGAAATGCTCCTACTCTGAATGTGTCGTACACATAATTTTCATGATTTGTGACAAAAAAAATTATTGCATTGTTATTTATTGATCTTAACTCTCTTGCAGTTTCAATACCATTTTTCTCTTTCATTTCAATATCTAGAAATATAATATCTGATTTACCATCCTGCTTATAATATTCTATGAGGTCTTCTCCACAACTGAATTCAGTTATATCAAATTTCATGTTATTATCAGGATAAGAATTAATATATTCTTTGATAGTATTAATAACTAATTTATCATCATCACAAATTGATATCCTCATATTTCACCTCACTGCTATCATAAATAATTTTCTCTTATTGTAATTAGATAAATATGCTGTCACATAATATACAAAACATTGTTATACCAGTAATTTCAATGCCTCCTATTTCTTTAAAAAGTTACATAGAATAAGACATTGTTATAGTTATAAATAAAATTATAAACAAACTGGTAAGTTCCTTAAATGTTAATAATGGTTAAAAATATGTATTGCAATATAATATCAAAATTCTCAGAAATCTTGTTTTTAGTATCCATAAGTTATTGTGGAGGATGACAATTACCACAAGGTTCAAATCCTTGAGCTTTTGCATCTGATAATGATATTGCTATTTTACTTTTTCTCAATGATGAACATCTATCTCTATAATTTTTTCCTGTTGCAGTTATATACTGTTTCAGAATTAATTGTAGAAGTTGTTGTGTTAGTTTTATCCGTTGCTATGACCTGCTGTAAAGGCTTAACAGCAGGAGGAGGTGCATTGGTAAATATACTTGTCCATTATAAACATAATGAGAAACTCAAAAACAATTATATTTTAAAAAATACGCAAATTGTAAAGTCTATGCTTCCCATAATACGAGCATATACTTATGGATAATATGATATAACTTGATTACTGCAATTATCATCCATTATTTATATCCGTTTCTTTTTGCATTCTAAAGTATTTTAGAGGCATTAATTAAAAAATGTCTTAGCTTAAACTTTTCACTTTATTGCTTTTTGATTTGGATGAATATTGGCCTGTTTAGATATTGGATTTAATGTAATACTATCAATTTTAAGGAGTTTTCTCAATATTTCTGCATGATAAGGATCCACATAATTATAAGTATAACCAAGGACATTCATACTCATAAAGCTCAGTGTCACCATCTCCTGCTCCATAACCTGGATGTGATTCTACTCTAGAATTTATTAATTTCGTTCGCATATATTTCATTCCTTTCTCTAATGTAATACTTCACCTGGTATGGCATCAGCCCAACCAGAATTTAATATAGGATTATTCATAATCCTATTAATCATTTCATTTAACTCGCCAGATAGTTTATGAAAGTTATATTCTATTCGCCTTCTATATCTTCCATATGTATAATAGATACCTAAACTTCTATCATATGTTCTTAAATGCGGATTGTCAAATATTATTCGCCTCATATTTTCATCAGTATGTTCATCTATTATATTATAGTCCCCTATATTACCATTAAACTCATGATACCTCTCGTCAAAATGTTCATTTGTATTTCGTACTTCCTTTAGAAAAACGAGTGGGAAATCAGTTTTATTAATTGTTAGGTTTTCGCGCAATCTTTCGCATCTTGCTTTTACTTGATCACTATTTCTTAAGTTAAAACCAGAATTATAAAATATATTGGATATATTTCCGCAATCAGTTAGTAAACTTTGAATATGAAAAAAATAAAAAGTATGTTCATCATGATAAATACTGTAATCAATAGTATCATTGTTTAATATATAATCTAACGAAATTAAGGCAAAATAAATATTTTTTACTGCTATATTAGCATATATAAAATCAGTATTTCCATCCTCTGTCTCAAAATATCTGTTAAACATAAGAATTTCTCCTTATAATAATTTTTTATTTTTCTTCAGGCTTGTTATTGTTTTTCTGCCAACAATCAATAATAGGGTCCCATTTGCATTCTCTTAGATCTTTTCGAATCCATACATCCCAAAACTTAGGATCATCTGATTTTGGCCTTTGACATAATGGTATTTCATTTATATCCACTATTGTTGGAATAGGAACAGCAGTGCCAAGAACTATCGCTTTCTTTTGTGGTAATGATGGCAATTCATCTAATAGGCTTCCCAAATTATCAGGAACCAACCTCTTAACCATTTCCTGATCTCGATCATTAACAATTCTGTGTAATATATATGAGTTACATTGTGATAAAACAGTTGGAGACAGTTCTGATGGTCTTTGTGATGATACTATCATTCCAATACCAAATTTTCTACCTTCTCTAGCTATACGTTCAAATATTTTAGTACTTAATTTATCTGATGAAAACTCATCTGCATTATCACTGTATCTTTTAATAAAAGTATGTGCCTCTTCCATAACTAATAACGTAGGAAGTTCATTTCCATAACATTTTCTATATCTTTGCAAGCTCTCAAATATTAGACGGGCAATAACTGCTACTAAAAGATGGATAATATCCAATGAAGTAAAGATAAATCAATTATACAGATTTTCCCCTTATAATCCTTACTAGATAAAAAGTCATTTATCCAATTTAAAAGTGTTTCTTCTGACTTGTTGTTAATTACAGAAGAAATAACCGTATTACTTAACAAAGAATTAATCCTCATAGTCATAAATTGTACAAACTGCAAAGAAGCGTTTTCATCCGCGATTTTATCAACATATGCTGATAGATTATTATTATTAAACTGTATTGGACTATCTTCACTTGCTAAATAAATTTCAATTGGTTTCCCAATAACATCAATAATACTATTAACATCCTCAAATATTTTATTTAATTCATCAATCTCAAAAGGCTCATAAGTTGCATACCTTAACGAAGGATCTGAACCAGGCCTATAATGCTTTGTATCTAATAATTCTAAATAATCTATCAAAGATAATATTCCATTTTCAGAAAAATCTATATCTTTTATATTTTCTGTAAACTGCTTTAAATTCAAACTTCTTTCTTTTAAACTTGTGCCAAATTTTTTTCTATCACTATTTATGTAACATTGACTAGATATTGATGTCTTAATAAATAACATAAATTTATATACTTCTAATCTTAACATTGTAGGATTAAAAATTGATAACTCCATACTTACATTATTAGCACCCTTTAACTCCCTTAACGCTTGTTTTAATATCGGTAGTTGCGTTGCATTAGTTGCCCTAACAATACTTGCCCATTCATCACTAGTCCACATCCAAGCAGGAACATTAAGTTGTTTAACGCCAGAATCCAATTCTTCCTGACTCGGCATAACAGAAAATCTATTTATTTCTATATTCTTATTTAAGTCATCGAATGTATTTTTATACTCACCATTAGGATCTAGGATAATTCCCCTGAAGTTAGGCGAAATTTGACTGTCATTAAGTTTTTTAATACTTTGTTCAATTGACCATCTAATTAGTCCGGATACTGTGCATGATTTTCCACTACCAGTATTTCCGAGCACAGCTAAATGCCTACCAAATAAACTATCTACAGATAATTTTATTTCTTGATTTCCTGCAAGAGGTGATGTACCAATAGTAATAGTGTTTTCATCTGTGTTTTTTACTATGCAATTTAATTGATCTATCGTAGGCAATAATATACTATCACCTACTGTTGGTAAAGAAAAAGCTCCTCTTTCGAAAGTCATTTCATTAAATGTTTTTAAAATATGTCCTAATGTATTTAGATATATCATTCTAGAACCTTGTGGCAAATTTACTTCATTCGATTCTTTAGAATGATTATATCCAATCCATGAAATCATACATACAAGCCAACCAGTTTCATTTGGAATAACCAAATAACCGTTAATACGTGGAAAAACGTCAAATTACCTTCAAAAATTGACAAACTGCTTGGAGCACTATCCAAAAGAAACCCTTTTATATCATTAGGTGATACGGAATCAACAATTCCAATACACCTTGAACTTACCATATTATAATTCACAGGATATTACCTCACCCTCAACGATAAGTCTTCCTTGAGATTCATCTGGCTCATCAACTAATTCTTCGTTTTTACTTCCATTTACATTATCATTATCAGGTGAAGTATTACTTGCTGTTTCCCTTTTTTAATTAATTCAGCAACTACCTCAGTAATCCTATCGATTGCTGAAATAGGCAAATAATTAGTAACCAATTTATCAAGTGCCACAATTTCAGGACCGCATAACAGGGTGATTTGATCCATATTGATTTGACGTAAAAAGTTTTTAAGTCTATCATCAATTTGATAAGAAGCAATTACAATGTGTGTTGAAGGAATTTGTAACATTTCAATTAATATTTTATTAATATGAGAATCTCCAAATCCATAGCCATACACAAACAATAATGAATTTTGCCGACATATGGCAGAACTGAAATCTCTAAATAACTGGGAGTATGGATAGTATGCTGTCTCTATGGATTTCATAGAATTCAGGTATATCATAAGATTGTTTTGTAAGTCATCCAATTTGGATGTAAAATCATCACATCCAAAAGGAAGACATGACTGAATTATTTTATTGCCTTTACAGGACCAATCAATAGATCCATGAATTTTCGTAAATCTTATTACACCTTCTGCATATCTAAATTCATTATTTGTATCAGGTGTTTTATAATAATAATCAATATTTGGTAGTGTTTCTTGATATGTAGGTTGTATTTTTCCAAAAAATCTATCCAATATTTTAATACATGCATTATCACATGTATATTCAATAAAACGATCATAGTTTGTTGTAAATATATGCAATCTATCTCTTGTTGCATTTCTACTACTAAAAGTGAGAAGAAAAGATGTTAAAAGGTTTAAAGCTAATTTTGCATTATCGTCGCTACTTTCAAGTTTGTTGATAAAATCTTTTTCTGAAGCTACAACATTGTTAGTAAAATTTATAAGAACATCATTTATAATTTTTTCTAGCTTTGTAGCATTTAGCATATCTCCTATAATTTTATTCCCTTCTAACAATTGAAAACTTGTTCGAATCTGGTCCTCAATGTTTGGAATGGCACGGCCCATACTTTTTGCTGTTTTTTATGCATACTCACTAATTTTATTATTAAATTCTTTAAAATCTGCTTTAGCCATTGATGAAGAAGAGACATTAGCAACCTTACATACTGATTGCGTTAATCCAGATCCTATAAGCATTGAAACATGTTCACTCTGAAGTATGCCACTTAGCCAAGGCTCAACTTTTTTTCTGATTGTTAATATAGATTCTTCGTTTAAAGCCTCCTCAGAACTACTTACCCACTCACCTATTTTAATTACGCTTTTATATACCTTTTCACTATTAATTACTTTCCCAAAATTATTCATATTATCTCCTTTGTTGTCACTATATATTTAATTTCCGTCTTTATTTTTTTACTATCTTATTTAAGAATAATACTAATAATGCTAAATATTCTGAACATTATGCGTAATACGAGTAATGCCGTTTACGTATATAAAATATGGCAGTTTCCATGATAGGCAAAATACTACGCTTTGCTTGCTGAAAGTTGCGGAGTAGCATAAATAACTATATAGGATATTTTATCTTTAATCTCTCTGTCTAAAGCGTTGTAAAAGTCATTAAAATTTTTCAGAGCAGTTGGATGTCCGTTATCTATAATCAAATAAATTGCCTGTTTTGTCTTTTCCTGCTTATGTATATAGGAAGCTGAATTTCAACGCCATGGCGCAACTGCGAATTTGACGTCAGTTTTGTTTCCACAACGACCTTATCTCTTGAACATCTGGATAATTTGAAGTCTACAGGGCCTCTACCGTTGTTTCCCTCTTTTGTGAGATCAATGCCATTAGATTCACAATAAGAATCCATAATTCCGTAGAAAAGTAATTTCGCAGCGGACTCATGTTTAGATGAACCATCGTTATTATACAAAAGCTTTGAAAGTCCATTATTCTCGATTAAAGCCTTAAACCGTTCACATATCGTTTTCGTTACAGTGAGTACATCATCAATAGTATCAAGCGAAACCTCTGGAATCGACAGTGGATATTTACACGCATATTCTCGAGAAGCGGCAAGCCAAGCGTATTCTCCAGCTGGATCAACAGAAAAATCATATGCCGTTTTAGGCATGGTTTTATATGCAGTAACAATGGCAGATCTGAAACTCGAACTATTGTGCATCAAAGCAAGAATTTGTGACTTGAGAAATTTGTTTTTTCTTCCAAGATCAAAGTAATCGTTGATTTCTTGTCGCACTCGTTCATTTTCTTGGCAGATCCAATCGATGTCATCAAAACAGTCTGCCACTGGCAACGGGCTAAGAATAGTAGCCGGCAAAAGCAGTAATGGTTTACGCTATTTGGATTTATACAAGTGAGATATTGCTTTTGAGCAAAGCGCATTGTTATCGGTTCAATGCCACTTTCCATTATAACACGATTTGTATATTTTAGGATGTCTTCTTAAAGAATAAAGGTTATCAAATCGCTTACACGATCTCATCCCACCCCCTCTTGAAATACACCTAGCAATTCAAATAATACTGGATCCGTTTCACCCGCAGTCATAAGTTCCTTGATAGTGCTTAAAATAGCTTTCCGTAGTACCGGACCAATGGCATTGCCACCGGTTCCGTATTTAGAATAGCCAAAACATGTACCAGATAATTCTTTGAATTTTAAGAGTTGATCCGCTTTTTTCCAATAAATATCTTGATTGTTTTTTGAATGTGCAAGAAGGGTAATTATATTAGAAAAGTACCTTTCCAATTTTTCTCTTGCCTCAATAAATTCTGGTTCTGTGCAGAGTTCTAGTAAAGCAGGATCAATAAAAACCCGAGTATCTACATCAAGAATTACATCAAATACACCGGTCTTTTCTAACACGGCGATTGGTAAATTAAACTGTTCTGAAAATGTTATTGGCATGTTCGGTCCTTCTTTCTTGCATCTTCTTCCCATTATTGCTATTGAAAGCACTTCATTTAATTAGAATTATTTCCAAACTATAATACTATTATAATAAACAAACAGCACCTTTGCAACATTTTTCCACATATTTGTATAGATTGTAACAAAAACAAATAGAAGTATTATTTAAAAATAAAAAAACAAGCTTAACATATGTTATCAAGCTTGATATAATTTCATTAAATTAAAAAAAGCACCTCACAAGCTACATGATTACTGACAATAACCATGTAGCCCATAATCAGTCCAGATACCAGAATATCTGAATGACTTAGTGAAAATGCCGTTCTTGTGCTCTATCATAGCACATTGAATACATTGTTGCAAGAGTTCTCAGATAATACGTTCTGGGGACTCTTGATTTTTTGCTATAAATCCTTTCGCACAGGATTTATACAAATAGAATTGAATAGCTGTACCTTTTTATGTTATAACATCTGCGAATCTGTAATAGCTACGCCATGACAAACTTTAGTTCGAGCGAGCATATATATCCAGTATGGATTGAGATACTTCAGGTGGATGACAACGGGTGTTCTGTTGTAACAGATTGAA
>JAEZRC010000002.1 GCA_023440965.1 Bacillota bacterium | reverse complement strand
TCTTAGTGCCTTTATTGATTCTTTATCATCAACAGTTGACCATCCAAGTGGGAGATCTTTTGGTCCCCATGTACCGCCTATAGCCCACCCCCCCATACCAAGAGGTTGTATCTTTTGATTTAATTGTCTAATATTTAGCTCCATTTCTTTTTAGCCTCCTAATGTCAAATAACGTTTTATAATTAAATAATAGTTTTTGATCATGGTATTTTCAAGGTCCACATTTTCCAATATTTTATGGAACCACATCATTAGACTATTCTAACCAGCAGTAAGATGGTAAAAATACATCTTTTAAGTTTACATGTCCATGGCGGTGAGAATGAAAAAAGGCTTGCTAAATACCTTTATGTGTTTCAAATCAAACTTTGAAAGCACTGAAGCCATGATAAATTTACCAGTTATAGTTATTTCTTTTTGAATTAAGATAATAACATTTCCTTCTCATTAAAATAAATAATATCAAAAAGAAAAAAGCTAATATTATTTTACCTATATAATAAACAGCTGTCGTTGGGAGATATACAATAGAAGGATCATTCGATTTATAGTAAATTACCATTTGCTTATATTCATTACCAAAAATAGGAATTTTGTGTGTCCTGATAGAATTAGTATATTTTTTTGTTTATATTTTTATATTCAATATAATATGCATCCTCTTCATATCTTCCACTAGTATGCAATGTTCTATTTGTTATATCTGCATTAACTTTAACCCAGTTACGACTATTACGAATATACATTTCCTTACTCAAGTCATAAAAACCCAATATTAAATAGATAAACATAATAATAATCAAAAAATCTATAAATATGAGCAACAGCTTATTTTTTGAATTTTTTATTCTCATATATTCAATTATCCCTTTCATTTCATTGAAGTCGGTTTGTATTTTAATATATTACAAACCAAAATTTCAATACTCTTTGACTAATTGGAATCTTATGATTGTACATCATAAACATAATGGGAAATTAACGTAACTAGCAATTTAAATATGGTGTGCTTTACTAATAAGTTATTCTCAATAGCTCGATTACTCTTTATTTATCCGCCTGCCACCAAATGCTGAAATTGTTCTTGTTCCGGCAATGTATCTTCCGCCCTGTAATGTTCCTTTCGGAACAAATATTTCATCACCAGGATTTAATATAATTTCTTTTCCATCGATTATTGCAATATACTGACCAGAAACAACAATCGTATATTCATCAAATGGATGCTGATGTGGTTTTGAAACCTGATCTGAATAACAAGTCCAGAAGGCCATTTGGCTACCGTCATTTGCTGTATAATAGTAGCCGTCAATGTCTTTCGTATTCTGCTGATTGCCACTAATGTGATTTGATTGGTTCTTCATAAATTTCGGGAAATCTTTCATAATTACCCCCGTTATTTAAATATGTTGTTCCTATGTTAGCTTCTTTTTATGTTTACGTCACACTACCGAGTTCGCTTATAATATGTAATCAAAATCAATCTACAATAAACAATTTAGCACCCTTTTCTGTATATGAGCGATGTGGATTAACATCTTCCGCTACCTGATAGCTGGTACCAGGTGTTAAAACAAATTTTCTCCCATCATCAAGTTCAGTTACTAATTCGCCCTCAAGAACGAGAAGTACATGTCCTCGTTTACACCAATGATCTGCTAAATAACCTGGTGTGTATTCAACCATGCGAACCCTTATATTGCCCATTTCAAAAGTACGCCAATAGGCTTCTCCTGTTACACCTGGGTGTGTTGTAGGTATTACTTTATCCCAATCAATTGTACAAAAAAGAACATCTTGAATTTTCATTTACTTTTTCCTCTTTCCATTTTATAATAAAAAGCTCTTAGTTCACTTTCCATTATGTTTGCTATATAAACATAATGGGAAGTTGTTTTTTAATCCAATCTATAAAAATAAACTTCATCAAGACTTGTTCCCCATCCATCAGAAATATTAATAGGATGCTCCATACTCCAGATTTTAGGGTTACCCTTGTTCCATACATTGTTTCTTATTATTTCACCATCCTTTATTGAATACATAATACTTACAAAATCATGTTTGCCAATATTTGATTCACCCTTTTTTAATAGTGTAATATTAACATTTAGTATTGGCTTGTTTGAATTAGGATTTTCATCAAAATAATAGAATCCATTAGAAGATAATAAATAAATATTTTCAGGTTTATTATTAAATTCAAATTTATATGTATCCATATATATATTCTCAATGTTATGATCTATTTTTTTAATTTCCTCTTGAATTTTAATTAAATCGGGAACTACTACACTCCAAGTTGAATCACAATGATTAAGTAACACAATACTTTGAGCCTGTCTGTTAGCAAAATTAGTTATGTAACTTAATACGATTTCATTTTGACCATCCATATCAATATCACGTATATTAATTTTAGGATTATAAAAAAAGTATTTATCTGCGAATTTACTTTTATAATTTAATAACCCTTTCATTTGATAGCTTGGATTAGTACCAAATATATAATTAAATATTGTTTTTTCACGCCTTTCAAAAAGCGCTACATATCTCCCATTTAAATTGTTATCAGAATAATTACCGCAAATTACAATTGTATCATCATTAAACATATCATCTACTTTAAATGTTGTGAAATTATCCACTTGTAACATTTTGTTCTTGATATTTAATTTACTGCTTAATTCACTTATCAAATATTCTTTTAGTTTATTACCTTTTAATGATCCATTTGAGTTAGATTGTATTACAAACTGAAATGAAACAGTTATAACAAATCCAACAATTAATCCTAAAACAATAATAAAAATTGAATGAGTCCAATTGGTCTTTTTTATTTCTTTTACACCTTTTTTAGTGTCCCTTTGTATAAATGCTATTATCTTTCGAAATGGCTTTTTTATTATCAATTAATTCACCTACATATTTTTTTAACAAATAATATTGTTATATCTTCAATCAAATTAGATAAGTAATACTTCCATAAAATATTCGTACCCTAAAAAATGATGTTTTACTATTCTTTACTTGTCCGTATGATAATGCCAGGGTACAGTGTAAACATAATGGAAAGTTAGCCCACTTGAATATATTATGTGCTCTTTACTTGATTTATCATTGAACTCTCGGCTACCTTACAGTTACAAGTTAATGGATTACTCTTCAACAGTTTAATTAGTCTTTCTTTGAAATCCTGACAATGCCATGGATTCATAGTTATGGTTATAGCTTTAACAGCTTCATTAATAGGAATATAAATATATTTGAAAGGCGTGCATGGAGAACCGTTTACTACTGAATTTGACATTCCTTTATACGAAAGAGCAACTCGTAATCTCACTTCTTGTTCCGAATCCCATTCAATCCCTTTAATAAGCCCTGGACACAAAGAAAAGGTAAAATTTTTATTCTTTCCCAGCATATTGCAATTATAAAAGAAAGTGGCTGATTCAGGGTCTATTTCTTCAAATTGAGAAAACTCACTTGTATACTTAATGTCAGCATATGTAATATCTCGAATGGCCCAATCTAAATAATCAATATTTCTTTTATGTGTTACATCACTTTTTTCATAATACTCAAAGCATTGCCTACATTCACTATCTGCATACACAGATATACGATTAGTTCTAAAGTATTCACTATCAAATGATAGACGTACGCCTTCCTCACCTGCATACAATTTCCAAAACATGTATGATTCATTTTCTCTGTATGTAAAACAGGACGTAAATATTTTATTTTTCCACACATCGTTGATGCGTTTATTCTCATAAGTGTCATTTACAATATCAAGTCTTGATAATCTAAGTGAATTATTAGTAATAATATTTTCCAGTGACTTGATTGTAGTATAATGATGAATTAAAATATGATTCATAGCTCTTTTTTTTAGTTCAGCATACATATCATTTTTCATGCACATTAAAATATCACCCCTATCGATTGAATAAAAGAATTCTCTTAATTATAATTACATTTCCATCATAAAAATTAAGCAAAATTCACATTCAATATACTATTAAGTTAGTTTTGTTTATATTGCAGTTAAGAAAATTAATTAAATTAACTAGAAAAAATTAAAACAGTTTAAAAACTGAACCCTGTTTGGACCCTTTTACTTCAACACACTTAGCACCATCTCTTATATACATACATTCTTTATAGTATATTGGTTCATTTCCACTTTTTACTTCTATCATTAAAACGGTTCTATCACTATATGTAATAGGAGTTATATTCTTGGTAACTTGAACTTTTATATCATTAGGTAACTCAGATTCTGAGATTTTTGATGTTATTTCTGAAATATATTCATCTATAGTAACATTTTTTAATTTTGCCTCTCTTTCTAGTCCCACAACTCCAAAGCCATAATATCGTGGTATACCTTTTATAAAATCTATTTCCTCAACTCTCTTAGTATCTTCTTCCTTATCAGTTACGCCAATAAATAAAAATCCTTTTTGATTTTTTCCTAGGTTAGCCATTGCAGCAATGTTTTTAATGATTGAATCTTCAAATGTTTTATTATTTATTTTTCTTTCTTTATTTCCCAGATCAAATAATCCCTGTTTAAAATCATAGTTTGAACTTTCAACTTTAGATTTCATCAGATAATTTTGAAAATCAATTATATATGATGTAGAACTTCTAAAAGTATTTGATGATATTTTAAAATAATTTTGAATTAATCCAGTAGTTAAATTTATATTCTTAATTCTTACTTTAGTTGTAGTATAATTGTTAGTTCTAGGTATTTTTGAATGCAAATTGTATATTGCATTTTTGATTTCAATGTTATCAAAAGGTTCCATATTTTTGTTAATTATTAAATCATAAAATGACATAAATATAGTATAAAACGCTTCTTTAACTGGATTACTACCTGAATTTGGATTTAATACATTTTTCATCTTAGTTCCTAGTAAGCAATCATCACAAAAATTCATAATATATGAAAACACAGTTTTAAAGTTTCTTTTAATATTTTCTTTTCCTATTGCATTAATTTTAATTTCTAATTCTTTAGATTTATCAGTTTGCCCAACTCCATAGTAATTATTAAATTCTGTTTTACTAGCAGCAAGCGGTTGTTCTAATAACACAGATATAATAATATCTGCTACAAATTGTTCATCTTCACTATCTCTTACATTTGCTGCAGTCAATACTCCTTGTTTACACCAAAATGTTTCATCCGCAACAACTCCATAACCAACTGAAATGTTTTTTGAATCTATACTTATAGTTGGCATTTCAGATAGCAATAGTTTTTCTTTAGATACATCACCTCTAATTTCACAAGATATTTCTCTAACCAATTGCGAAAGCTGGCTTACATTACCGGCTTGGCGAACTTCTTGAGCAGATAAATGCTTTCCATTAGCGTTAATTCTTCTAAACGTTTCGTTAATATCTTCCGTATTATTACTTTCAAAAATAGTAACCGGAAATTGGTATGATATAAATTCAGAAACAATTTCCTGAGTTATATTTTCTACGCCAGTAGCAACTTCAAATATCCTTTTATCAGATATAGATTGTGCAAAAGTATAATCCTTAACACTAAAATATTTTCCATCTTCAATCATACCAAACTAATTATCTATAAATGAGAAAATCGCATTTAATCTTTGCATTCCATCTATAATTTCGTATTTATTGTTATCAGTTTCTGCTAACAATATTAATGGAATAGGATACTTTTTAATAATCGAATCAATTAGTGATTGCTTTTCTTTAACAGACCAAACCAATTTTCTTTGATACTTTCTATTAACATATAGCATTCTTTCTGTAAAGTTCATAAGCTTCCATTATTGACATACCACGTGGTGATTTTATCATATCCATCCTCCTATTTTTAAAGTTTAAATATTCTTTAAGATCCTATTATTGCTATATAGCAGGTTACACATTTTTTGCTATTATGATCTCTTTCATATCATAAAATAATAAAAATTATTAATAGTGACTATAAGTAATTGCTTCTTGGTTCTTTAGTTTCTAACAAAATATAGCTCATTATACCGCTAATCAGGATACAAAATATAGATCTATTGATATGCTTTAGTAATTCTGTCAAGGAGATCCGTAATATTTTTTTTACACTGGATTCCAATTGTATACGAACCATCTTCCACAGCATTACAGAACAATTTAGCTTTCAACGGCTTACCAACTTTTTCTGTAATACCCTTTACTTTTATAAAATTATCCAGCTCCTCCTTCGTTATTATATCTTCAATTACACATGGAAATTTCTTATAAGTCTGCTCATCTACATCTTTTTGTGTTATTGATTTAATATAGCAATATTGCTTGTCGAATTCAAACAGAAATTCTTTTCTCAATACTTCTCCTCCCTTAATAACACCCTCATTGTCATAATCAAATATTGCAAAGAACGGGCATCCCCAACCATGTAGGATGGTACATATATTAATGCAATTGGTTGCTCCAACAGAAGGAATAAAATTATAATTATCTAAATTATAACCCAAGTGTTTAGCCATTGTGTGTATGTAGATATAGTCGCTTACACCTTCAATTACGATATTCAGTTGATCTTTAGAAGGGCCAAATATGTCATTGAGATTCATTCCAATAGCATTTATAATTGGAGCCAAAGTATCTTCTTGGCTGTCAGGAGATAATTGCGCATCATACGCTGTTTTATAAATATATGTATATCCTTCTAAGTCCTTCTCCACAGCACGAATGCGATGTATACCATCATTCTTCATATCCAACATATATGGTGAGTGTGTGGTATAAACCACTTGATTTCCTTTCGCAGCTAAATCGTGAAACAGAGTAATTAGTTCTTTTTGAGCATTAATGTGCAAGGAAGTTCCTGGCTCATCAAATAAATATAGTACATTTTTTCTGGATATTCCATGCGCCATAGCATCGATGAATGTATTGAGATACCATCGAAGTCCATTACTGCGTTCAGATAAAAGCAATGTTTCTCCATTGCTAGTTTGAACGGAAAAACTAAGAACACTAGAATCAGTATCAACGTTCAATGAAACTCTTTCGGCTGTGTAAAAATCCTGAAATTTTTTATTAATTATTGATTCTACATTTCTATTGATTCTTTTCCTAATAGTAGTTTTTGTACCAGTAGTTCCTGCTTGTACTGCATCAATAAATTCGGTATTCGAGACTTCAATTAAATGTACAAAATCAGTTAAAAGGCTATTCGGATATGATGCAGGATTTGCTAATTCCTTCTGAACATCGTCAAGTTTATATTGAGTTTTAAGCATTTTATCTGCATTTCGATAGAACACTGTAGGCAATATGCGTTCTAAAGTTTCCCATTTGGATTGCATATCAGTTAAGGCATCCAAAATGGTGCTCCGATCTTCTGCATTTACTCTTGAAATTAGATTTTTAAAAAAGCCCAAGGCATTATTAATTTTATTGAAATTTAAGGAATCTGTTTTTTGTAAGGCAGTAATGTAATTTCGATAATTAATTAATTCCTGATCCCTAAGTTGAAAAGGGTTTGTCCCTAAAACTGAAATCAAATTATCAGAACTTTCTCGTATGTGCTCATTATAATAATCCACAACACCTCCCGTGGCTGTATAACTATCTTTGCTAACAACTATTTTAGTATCATTCTGAATATTTATAGAATCTTTTTCTTCTGATGTCGGCCTTACGATAATAGTGTATTCTATATCAGCATTTGTTCCGTTATTGCGGTTGATACTATCAGTATTAAAAGCCGATTGCATAGTTCTTAATAATGAAATGTGAGACAAACCTTCAAGCACATTACTTTTTCCGCTTTCATTTTTCCCAATTATAGTGGTTACTTTCGGCTCTAAAATTATTATATTTTTATTTTCGCCAATAGATTTATAGTTCTTTAACAACACAGAATGAATATACACGCATATCTCCCTCTCTATAATGTAATCGGTTCTCTGTTAGAAGTTGTATATTATAAATAACTTTTTTAATAAAAATCAAAACCTATAGAATAAAATTCCCATTATTGCTATTACAAGCATTTCACAAAATTAGTATTTTTTTCTATATACATATTATAATAAATAAACAGCACCTTTGCAACATTTTTCCACAATTTTGTATAGATTATTATTAAAATAAATAAAATTATTTTATATAAATAAAAAACAAGCTTGACATATATTATCAAGCTTGTTATAATTTCATTAAATTCAAAAAAGCACTCCACGAGCCACATGATTACTAGCAATAACCATGTAGCTCATAATCAGTCCAGATAATCACATATCTGAATGACTTAGTGAAAATGCCGTTCTTGTGCTATATTATAGCACTTTGAATATTATTTTACAAGAGTTCTCAGATGTCACATATCTGGGGACTCATCTTTTTGTTTTAAACGTTCTAGAACAACGTTTAAATACATCAACTGAATATTATTCAGTCTTTTTGACTGCGGTGTTTTCTAGGCAACCGTTCCTCACCGATATCAAAGTAACGGTTAGGTATGGTGTAGCCGTCGCACAGCAGTGCACCCGTCGGATTCGCAAACGACGTTTAAAAAAATACATTTATTATTGGGTGGGCTTTTAGCCTGCCCTTTAATATTATTAATATAAAACGATAATCCTAAGAAAGTTGTCGATTACTCGAAAACTTTCTTAAGTTTATTTGTTATGGTGCGGATGAAGTGACTTGAACACTCACGGGGGTTACCCACTAGAGCCTAAATCTAGCGCGTCTGCCAATTCCGCCACATCCGCATATTTATACTGTCGTTTTTGACGACTTATTAAGTTTATCATAATACGGATTGAATGTCAACAAGTTTTTTTGATATATACAGTGTAATTTATGCCACTTAATCCTCATCATTTTTTATATCGTTATCTGTGCCTTTTTCCTTATAACCCCAGCCATCAAGCCCGGCTCTTCTCATTGCACCGAAAATTCTATATGTAAAGCCGTCGCTTTCTTTTTCCATTGCACGAAGGAATTCTTTTGTCTTCTGTCTTGAGGTATATCCGTCAGCTGGGCATTTTGATTTTACAACAGCAAGATTACTCTTTGTGCAAGCCTTTCTTACTTCCCTTTCAGGAGCAAAAACAAGGGGCCTTATTAATGTAAGGTCTTTTCTTGATAGATAGCTTTTTGGTGAGAAGCAACCAAGTCTTCCTTCATTAAATAGATTCATAACAAAGGTTTCAACAGCATCATCATAATGATGACCAAGCGCTATTTTATTACAGCCATATTCTTTTGCTGCATCATGAAGAGCGCCTCTTCTCATTCTTGCACAAAGGCTACAAGGGTTCGATTCTTTTCTCACATTAAATATTATTTCACCGATCTGTGTTCTCTTGAGAACATACTGTATTCCCATTTCATCGCACATTTTCTGAACTAAATCATAATTTCCCCACTCACCATTAAAGCCTGGATCAAGAGTTATTGCAACAACATCATAATCTATACCTATAAAGCGCTTGAGCATAACAAGTCCTTTTAAAAGTACCAAACTGTCTTTTCCGCCTGAAACTCCGATAGCGACTCTGTCGCCATCCTGTAATAAATCAAATTCCTGTATAGCTTTTCTCATATATCCTAAAATTTTCTGCATTTTTTTAAATCTCCTATATTTAATACAATTATTATATAGTATTTCAGTGGGATATACAATGCTTTATAATATTTTTCTTATAACGTTATTACTTTTATGTTTAAAACTAAAATGAAATAAGAGAAATCGAGAGATTAAGAGCAAATTGCAGAGATATTAAGAGATATAGGGATATATTTTGAAAATTCATCAATTTAGCTATTGACATAATTGTTTTATGCCTTTATAATAGACAATGTTGTTTCAATCGGGATATTTATTTTATGATTGATTGAAAAAATTTAAAAATGGAGGAAATATATATGTCAACTTATATGCCAAAGGCTAACGATATTAGCCGTACATGGTATGTTTTAGACGCTGATGGAGTTGCTCTCGGCCGTACTGCTGCTAAAGCTGCTCACATTCTTCGCGGTAAACACAAACCAACATACGCTCCACACGCTGATTGCGGAGATTTCGTAATTATCATTAATTCAGACAAAGCTGTTCTAACTGGTAAGAAGCTTGAAAACAAAGCTTACAGATGGCACACAGGCTGGATTGGCGGACTTAAGGAAATTAAGTACGACAAAATGATGGCTAACTCATCAGACAGAGCAATGACTATTGCAGTAACAGGAATGCTTCCAAACAATTCTCTTGGACGTAAACAAGCTACAAGACTTCGTGTTTACAAGGATGCAAACCATGATCACGAGGCTCAGAAGCCAGAAAATTACGAGAAATAAGAAAGGAGCATTATAGATGTACGAATCAAAACAACCATATTTTTATGGCACAGGCAGAAGAAAACATTCAGTTGCCAGAGTTCGTGTATACGAAGGAACAGGTAACATCACAATAAACGGCAGAACAATTGACGATTACTTTGGTCTTGAAACATTAAAACTTATCGTTCGTCAGCCTTTGGCTCTCACAGACAATATTGAAAAGTTTGATATTATCTGCACAGTTGCAGGTGGTGGCGTAACAGGTCAGGCTGGTGCTATCAGACACGGTCTTTCAAGAGCTCTTCTCCAGTTCGACGAAAATCTTCGTCCAGAACTTAAGAAAGCTGGATTCTTGACACGTGACCCAAGAATGAAGGAAAGAAAGAAGTACGGCTTGAAAGCTGCTCGTCGTGCTCCACAGTTCTCAAAGAGATAGTTTATACTTTATTCAATATATAGTAAATACCCCCCTCCACAAAGTGGAGGGGGGTATTTACTGTATATTTTACTCAGCCTTCTCAAACCTTTTCTTAAGCACTTCATAATGATTACGGTTGGATTTGTCACCATTGTTATCAGGAAAAAGACAGAATGGCAAGCTATCTGTGTTTTTATGCTTAATTACACATTTACAGCACTGACCGTGGTTAGTGCAGGTAATTTTTGGACAGGCACATTCTTTAACATTTGAGCAAGGCATTACATACACTCCTTCTTTAGTAGTGCAACAATCTGATTTGGATTTAAAACCTTTCCATACGCAATAACCTTACCATTATATACTATTGCAGGGGTAGTCATTACACCATAGCTTGCAATCTTTGAAAAGTCTGTAACGTGTTCTATTGATGTATCAAGATTAAGCAGTTTTAATGCTTCAATAGTATTTGCTTCAAGTTGATTACATTTAGCACAGCCTGAACCCAAGATTTTGACAGAAGAATTACTGTTTTGAGTATTAATTGCCTTCTTCTCTTCATTTGTGTTGCAGTTTCCACCACAGCTACAAGGTTTTGTTTCTTTATTCTTATTACTGAAAAGTCCCATAATAAACTCCTTTACTCAATTTCTAAAAGCATCTGCTCAACTATTTCTGTTGCATCAGCCACCATTTGAGGACATATTGTTTTAAATAAATTCTTTGCCTTAATAACTTCAACATCTTCAGGAATAGACAGGTCATAACCCAGTAAATTTCTGCATACTACTGAACCATTTTTCTCGCAGAACCTCTTGTTAAATTCAACTGCAAGGTCATATGCTCTTGCTTTTTCATCAGCGTTATCAGAGTGGCTGTGCCCGTGCTTTAATCCTAAAACCATAAGTGCACCTGCGACCGCTCCGCAAAGTTCGCCACATCTTGCCCCTCCGCCGAAGTTTGTTGAAATCATTAATGCAGTTTCTTCATCTATGCTCATTTCTGTTGCGAAAGTTGTAAATACAGCCTGCGAGCAGTTGAAATTGTTACCAAAATAGGATAATGCTTTTTCCTTGTGTGTCATTTTTAATTCCTCCTGTTATTATAATAGAATATATGAAAATACGTTAAAAAGATAACCGATAATTATTATTCCAATTGAAACTATACCAACAAAAACAGCAAGTAACTTCGGCTTGACTGCTTTTCGGAGCATTATTATTGATGGAAGGCTAAGTGCAGTAACCGCCATCATAAATGATAGCACTGTGCCAAGACTGACTCCCTTATAAAACAATGCTTCAGCAATAGGAATAGTTCCGAATATGTCAGCATACATAGGAATACCGACGATTGTTGCGAGCAAAACGGAAAACGGATTATTTGCACCAAGAACTGATTGAATAAATTCTTTTGGAATCCAATTATGTATTGCAGCGCCAATTCCTATTCCTATTACTACATACCAGAATACTTTTTTTACTGTAGCAAAAACCTGTTCTTTTGCATATAATATACGCTCATGTTTTTTTAGGTCAGGAGACTCAAGATTAACACTTGAACCAGTTAATATAAATGATTCAACATACTTTTCAAGCCCAAGCTTGTCAATAAGTGTTCCACCAATTACAGCAAGTATTATTCCAACAACAACATAAGCCAGTGCAATCTTAAACCCAAAAACACTTGTCAGAAGAATAAACGCTCCGAGGTCAACAAGTGGTGACGAAATAAGGAAACTAAAGGTTACACCAACAGGAAGTCCTGCATTAGTAAAACCAATGAACAACGGAATAGATGAACATGAACAGAATGGTGTTACCGTTCCAAGTATTGCACCCATAAGGTTTGCCCATATTCCTTTGTACTTACCTAATATTTTCTTTGTTCTTTCAGGTGGAAAGTAACTTTGAATATATGAAATAATAAAAATTAAGATAGACAAAAGAAGCAGAATCTTTATCATATCATATATAAAAAACTGGATGCTCGCTCCTATTCGTGAAGATAAATCAAGACCAAGAGCTGAAAGAAGTGATCCAATAAGTCTATTAAGCCACTTCATTCCTAAAATCTGATTTTGAATAAACAAACCAATATTTTCAATTATTTGCATTCACATTCCCCCTCACAATTACATTCAAGTGATGAAATAAATGATTTAAATAGTCCGAGCGTTTCACAGTTAATAGAATAATGTGACCATTTCCCGTTCTTTCTAACATTCACAAGACCGCAATCACATAAGTTTTTCATATGATGGGATAGTGTTGGCTGTGTTATTTCAAATTCTTCAAGAATCTTACAGGCGCATTTTTCACCGTCAGATAACATTTTTATTATCTTTAATCTGTTTGAATCTCCTAGTGCTTTACATATAAGAGCAATCTCAATTTCATCCATGCATCTTCACCTCATATAGATATTTGTCTATATAATATCATATGCATAGATGCTTGTCAATATGATATTTATTATTTAAAAATTTATTATGTGACTTGGTCACAGTAAAAAATTAAAGAATGATATATTATTGATACAAATAAAGTGATTGAAAAAAATTCAGCAGTGGGATTATAAATATGATTTAAACTAATTTTTTTGTATTATTAGCCTGAAAATCGTAAACACTTTGTATTGTATAAGAAAAATTATATTATTATTGGAGGTCAATTATGAGTTTTTTCAATTTGTTCAGTAATCAGGATATTAATAAAGGAGTAGATAAATTCCGTAATACTGCGGGTTCCGTACTTTTGGATGTAAGAACAAAGGAAGAGCATAATCAAGGACATATCGAAGGAAGTATAAATATTCCTTTAGATAGGCTTGAGCTTGTTCAGGAAACAATTAAGAATAAAGAAACGCCACTTTTTGTTTATTGCCGTAGTGGTGCAAGAAGCACAAAAGCTGTTGACTATTTAAAACGAATAGGATATACTAACGTTGAAAATATTGGTGGTTATATTAATTATAAGGAAAAGGTGGTAAGGTAAATGAAGGTTGTAATTGTCGGAGGTGTAGCTGGCGGTGCATCTGCCGCTGCAAGACTGAGAAGACTTGATGAAGATGCTCAAATTATAATTTTTGAACGCTCAGGATATATATCTTATGCAAACTGTGGTTTGCCATATTATATTGGTGGGGTTATTGAAGACAAGGAAGAGCTTACCTTACAGACACCTGAAAGCTTCTGGAATAGATTCAAAATAGATACAAGAGTAAATTCAGAGGTTGTTTCTATCAACCGTGAGAAGATGACAGTTTTAGTCCATGATTTGAAAATTGATAAATATTATGAAGAAAGCTATGACAAGCTTGTTTTAGCACCGGGGGCAGTAGCAATCAGACCTGACTTGCCTGGTATTGATAATGAAAAAATCTTAACTCTTAGAACTGTTGAAGATACTCTACGTATCCGTGATATGGTGACCAATGAAAATATAAAATCAGCAGTAGTAGTCGGTGGTGGATATGTCGGTGTTGAAGCTGCAGAAAACCTTAAAGAAATTGGCATTGATGTAACTACTGTTGACATGCAAAATCAGGTTCTTGGTCAGCTTGATGAGGATATGGTCAGTTTTGTTCATTCTCATCTTAAATCAAAGGGAATTAAGCTTGTTCTTGGGAACGGAGTTCAAGGTTTTGAAAGCACTGATAATGGTGTTAATGTCAAGCTTGACAAGCATCCTTCAATTAATGCTGATATTGTACTTTTATCTATTGGTGTGGTTCCTGACAGCAAACTGGCCAAGGAGGCTGGCTTAGAATTGAGTATCAGAAACAGCATAGCAGTCAATGACCATATGCAAACCAGCGATAAGAATATTTATGCAGTAGGCGACGCAGTATCTATAATGAATGCTGTTACCAATGAGCTTTCAACAATTTCACTTGCTGGGCCAGCTAACAAGCAAGGCAGAATTGCCGCAGATAATATTGCTGGTCTTGATAGCAGATATAAAGGTTCTGTTGCATCATCAGTATTGAAAGTATTTGATGTTACTGTTGCAACAACAGGAATAAATGAAAGAACTGCAAAAGCAAACAGAATAGATTATGAGAAAATAATTATTTCTCCGGCTTCACATGCTTCCTATTATCCAGGTGGTAGTGTTATGACTATTAAATTTTTGTTTGATAAAGTCAATGAAAGAATACTTGGTGCTCAGATAGTAGGCTTTGATGGTGTGGACAAAAGAATTGATGTTATTGCAACCGCTATGCAGGCTGGCATGAAGGCAACCGAACTAAAAGATCTGGATCTGAGTTATGCTCCTCCTTATTCATCAGCAAAGGATCCAATAAATATGATAGGTTTTGTAGCTGAAAATGTAAGGACAGATAAAGTTAAGCATTTTTATTATGAAGATTTAGAAAATCTAATTAATGACCAAAATGCTATTTTACTGGATACAAGAACTGATTGGGAATACAATAATGGACACGCAAAAGGCTTTTATACACATATTCCTGTTGATAATTTAAGAGATAGATTAGGTGAACTGGATAAGACAAAGAAGATTTATATCATGTGTCAATCTGGACTTCGTAGTTATATTGCGTGCAGAATTTTATCTCAGGAAGGCTTTGACTGTTATAATTTTGCTGGTGGATATAGATTTTATAAAAGTGTATATGATAACTCATTCGATGAAAAATGCAGTACAGACTGTGGATTGAGGTAAAAAATGAAAAAAGTAATAATACCCGTGTTTATATTATTGATTAATATATTTCTTGTTGGATGCGCTCAGACTAAAAAGGATACTATTGCACATTCACAAAACACCTACCGTCAAATATCAATGAGTGAAGCCCAAGATATGATGAATAAAGAAAAAGACTATATTATTCTTGACGTTCGTACCCAAGATGAATATAAAGAAGGACATATTCCTAATGCAATATGTATTCCTAATGAAACAATTGGTGATAAGGAAATAGATAAGTTACCAAATAAGAATCAGCTTATTATGGTATATTGCAGAAGTGGTAATCGTAGTAAACAAGCATCAGAGAAATTAGCTAAGTTAGGATATACTAATATTGTTGAATTCGGCGGCATAAAAGACTGGCAAGGTAAAATCGAAAAAAGTTAAAAAATAAAATAACGCCCTCACATTAGTTCATCTGATGTGGGGGCGTTATTTTTATTTATATTTATAATTTATTATGCTGTAAAAACTGTTATTAATTGCTTTTATACTACTGATACTACTATAATTTATTAATATATAATGCGTACTTATTTTGACTTTACATTAATAACCTGTTATAATAAAATAAATATGGATGAGGCAAAAATCAATAGATATATATTGAAATGAGGGGACTTATATGGCAATAAACAAAGCAATGCGCCTTGCACTCAAAGCACTGTCTTATCCCAATATCGACTTGAAAAAAGTATATAAAATTCAGCGTGCATTACAAAACTTAAGTGTATCTAATCATCTTGCTCATTATAAGATGTGGGATAAAAAAATTAGTTTCGGCGACCATAAAATCCTTACAAGAATATATGAGCCCGATAAATCCAAATGTGCTGTTGAACGTAATAAGCTTCTCTTGTTTTTTCATGGAGGGGGCTGGGTAACCGAAAATGTAAACACCTATAATAAAGTATGTGCGGGACTTGCTGATAACACAGGCTGCCATGTTGCATCTGTAGAATATCGTCTTGCTCCTGAATTCCCTTTCCCTGCCGGACTTAATGATTGCTATGCGGTCGCAAAGGAAATTCTTACAAATTGTTCTGAACTAACTTCTAATCCTGAAAATGTTGTGCTTATCGGTGACAGTGCAGGTGGAAATATAGCCGCAGTTGTATCAATGATGCTTCGTGATGATGGTAATGTAAAAGTAAATAACCAGATACTAATATATCCTGCAACTTGGAATGACCATACAGAAAATTCTCCTTTTAACTCAATAAGAGAAAATGGTACAGATTATCTTCTGACCTCAAAACGTATTGAGGACTATATGGATATGTATGTTGATAATGATGAATATCTGTCTTCACCGCTTGTTGCACCACTGCTTGCCAATAATTTTTCAGATATGCCACGAACGCTGGTTATTACTGCGGAATTTGACCCTCTTCGTGATGAGGGTGAGGCTTATGCCAAAAAACTCAAAAGGGCTGGAAACGACGTCAGATTATACAGAATGAAAGATGCTCTGCATGGATTCTTTGCACTTGGTGTAAAATATTCACAGGTGCGAAGGTGCTACAATTATATCAATAGATTTCTTGATGAAATTTAAGCTTTTGCTTACTTTTTATATTTTATATATTATCGAAAGAATGGTGAAATATGAGCAAACAGGAAAACATCGGCTGGCGTAAACTGGATAACGCAGCAAAGGCTTTCCCGCCAACGGTGAAAAAATCTGATACAAGAGTTTTTAGATTCAGTTGTGAGCTTATTGAAGAAATTGATGAAAAAACACTTCAGTATGCTCTTGATAAGGCAGTATTAGAGTTTCCTCATTTTCTTTCCGTAATGCGAAAAGGCGTGTTCTGGTATTATCTTGAGCAATGCAATATAAAGCCAATAGTAAGCGCTGAATCAAAAATGCCATGTTCACAGCTTTATAAATCAGGATACAAAACATTACTTTTCGAAGTAACATATTTCAGAAACAGGATAAACCTTGAAATATTTCATTCGCTTGCCGATGGCCTGGGCGGAATACAGTTTTTCCAGACAATTGTACTTAAATATATTATTGAAAAGTATAAGTCCGATTTTGGTGAAAATATTCCTTTTCTTAATAACAACTCATCTGTCACCGAGCGTGGCAAGGACAGCTTTTTTGATTATTATAAGAAAGATAAAAATAATCTTAAGATAAAAAAAGAAAAAGCATATATTTTTCGTGGTGCAAAACGCGAGGACGACTCTGTGATTGTTATAGAGGGAAGACTTTCAGTAAAAGCAGTACTTGAACTCGCACATAAATATGATACTACTCTTACTGCATTTTTAATTTCTGCTTTTATATACTCTATTGGTAAGGAAATGACTGAAATAAACAGAAAGCTTCCTGTTGTTATTGATATTCCTGTCAATCTTCGCAAGTATTTTTCATCTCAAACTACAAGAAACTTTTTTGCAATGATTAGCGTAAAGTATAACTTTAAAGACAAAAATGACAGCTTTAATGCAATTATTAAGACAGTCTCCGAGGCAATGAAAAATGAAATAACAAAAGAACGGCTGTCACAGATTATGAAATCCTTTGCAAAGCTGGAACATAATCCTGTTATTCGTGTTGTACCACTTCCAATCAAAAACTTTGCCATCAGTGCTAAGCGCCATAATATGGACAAGTACGGTACAACGGTGGTTTCAAATGTTGGAGCAATTGACATGCCTGAAGCTGTACGGAAATATATTCATTCATTCAGTGTATTTTCAAGCACTTTATCAACACAGCTTTGCGTGTGTTCTTTTGGAGATAACCTTGAGCTTGGCTTTACATCGGCATTTATTGATACAGAACGGCAGAAAAATTTCTTCCGTACACTTACTGAACTAGGACTTGATGTAGAAGTATTCTGCAACGATTTCAACGGGAGCAGAGGCGATAAAAATGATGAAATGTAGAAAATGTGGAGTGCAGATTCACGGAGCAAAAAGCTGCTGCCCATTGTGCCGTGGAGAAATTACTGGTGAACCTGACAATGATGTTTTCCCAGACGTGAAGCAAACAAAATTCAATCGCAATTTTGCTATAAGATTAATAAGCTTTATTGCTATTGTAAATATTATTTTGTCTTTTACCATAAATCTTATATCTTTTAATGGGATATGGTGGGCGCTGGTTGTTACAGCAGCTACCGGATGCTTATGGGTCAGTATTTCAACTGCAATTATTCAGAGAAGAAACATTATTATGGCAATAACCTGGCAACTGATATTCATTACCGGTGCACTGGTACTATGGGATTTATGTATGGGCTGGAAACGCTGGTCGCTGGATTATGTAATACCTTGTGCCTGTATAATTTCAATGCTTTCTATGGTGATTATATCAAAAATAATGAAGGTACCCCCAGAGGAACACCTTTTTTATCTTGTACTTGATGCAATTTACGGAATTGTTCCAGTAATATTCATTTTCACAGGTAGTCTGAATACTATTTATCCATCTGCAATATGCGTATGCTTAAGTCTTATTTCAATTACAGCAATTATATTATTCGAAGGTAAAAAAATAAAAGAACAGGTATCAAAAAGATTGCATTTCTAACATGAAAAATCGCATCATCTATGGAGGTAAAAATAACAATTAAAACAGTGAGTATGTCTTGTCGCTTAGTACGACTAAATAGAGTTTATATCCTAAGATAAGATAACGTTTGGAGGAATTATTATAATTTTTGATTTTGCTAGTATTAAAGATATCAGTAGTTGGATGGAATTATTAGAATTAGTTGAGGAGAATTTTCCTGGGTTGGATAAGGAATCTTATAAAAAAGGTCTTAGTGTAAGTATCATGAAAAAGGAAGCTCTGGTAGCTAAAGAAAATGGTATGGTGGTTGGAGCCATCGCTTTTTCCAAAGATAATAATGAAATAAATTTTTTAGCGGTTCATCCAGAATATCGTAGAATGGGGATTGCTCAGAATTTGATAAAAAAGTTGGCATCTCTATTCCCAAAAGGGACGCAGTTAAGTGTTATTACATATCGAGAAGGTGACTTGCAAGGTATTGCTGCAAGGAAATTGTATGAAAGTATTGGATTTAAATGTGGTAAATTGCTTACAGTATTTGAATATCCATGTCAAAGATTAATTTATACCGTGTGATAATTATTAAATCTGAATATTGAGTTGGAACTGTATTAATATAGAATACTTGGTTAATAATGGAAATATATATAAATAATAATTAGTTTTAAAAAACCTGTTAAGCCCTAACATGAGGGAGTAGCAGGTTTTTATTCACTTCCATATTATTTGTCAACATAATTTACATCAGCCACGGAGATAATCTCTGTGGCTGGTTTTTTACTAATCAAAATACTTATTTTTTAATTGGTTTGTATACTTTTAATACTTCTATATAGTCATATCCGTCCTTTTGCTTAATATCATCATTAGGCGGGAACTGCGTACCTACTTCATCTTGTAATGATGGTATAATGATATTTTGATTATTATCAGTAACTTGACCATTATCAAAACCAAACTCTTTATAATGAATCAAGACTTTATCACCTATCTTGTATCCACCACGTTCCTTTTTAATTTCAAGAAGTATTGTATTATCATCCTTTATTTCAATTATTTTTCCTTCAATTACGTTCATATGAGTACTATCTTTGGGACTACTTGAATCTTGCTTTCCAGAATTACAACCAACACATACCAATAATAAAATAACAGACAAAAATGCTAAAAGCTTTTTCATTTTGCCACTCCTAACTTGTTACTTTCTATATTATAACATATTTAATATTTATGTCAATATTTTGTAATTATATTGTAATTTACTTACTTAATTGTAATAAATCGTATAAAAAGCAAATATAACATTTAAAACTTTGCACTTTACAAGAACTTTACATTCCTCAAACGTTTGTATGATAGTTGACATTTTTCTGGTTATATATAATAAGGTCATACGATACGAAAGGATGAATTTAAATGAGTAATAAAAGAAACAGGGTTTTAATAGGATTAATTTCAGCTGTATGTCTTATTGGTATGGTGGGAGGACTCACCGGATGTAATAAAGCTGAAAAAAATATTTCAGTAGTTGTTCGTGAACAAGGAAGCGGAACAAGAGAAGCTTTTGATAAGGTTGTCACTGACGGCAAGCATTTCCTCGAGGAAAAGGATTCAAATGGCAAAAAGGTTTATAACACAACAAAGGATTCAATTCAACAGACAAAGACTGGTAATGTTCTTTCATCTGTCGCAAATGATAAAAATTCAATAGGATACATATCACTCGGTTCAGTAAATGACACAATCAAGGTTCTAAAGGTTGACGGTGTCGAAGCAACCAAAGAAAATGTTCTCAACGGTAGTTACAAAATTCAGCGTCCATTTGTTATAATGACAAATGAGAAAGCAAAGTTAACAGAAAGAGCACAGGATTTCATAAACTATGTTTACAGCAACAAATCAGAAGAACACTCAAAAGAAGCAGGAACAATATTCCTCACTGATAAAGACAAACGTGGTTATGAAGTCGGAGAATACAAACAGCTATCCACTCTGCCAGCCGGTGATAAAATCGTCGTACGTGGTTCAACATCAATGGAAAAGTATATTAATTCTGCCGCAAAAGGCTATGCAGATATGTATGGTGCAAAAGCAGAAGAAATCTTCGACATTCAGCTTGAAGGTTCGTCAGTGGGTAGAAAAGCTGTTGAAAGTGATACAACAGGAAATGTAATCGGTCTTTCATCTGCTGAAGTTAAACAAGACGGTATAAAAAGCCTTAATGTATGCCTTGATGCAGTAGTTGTAATAGTCAACAATGACAATAAGGATGTAACTGACCTAAGTATTAGCCAGCTTTATGATATCTTCTCTGGCAAAATCAAAAAGTTCAGCGAAATAAAGTAAAAGGATAGTAACCTGTATGACTAAAACCAAACTCAAAGAAAGTGCAGGTAAAACAATATTTGCGACAATGGCGGCAGTATGTATCGTTGCTGTTGCCGCAATCTTTATTTTCCTGATAATTAAAAGCTTTCCTGCATTTAAAAAAATCGGCTTTTTTGATTTCCTGCTGGGAGATCAATGGTCTCCTGACAGGCTTGACACATATAGTCAGTCGCTTTCCGGTACATATGGTATTTTCACTATGGTTATCGGAACAATATCAGCAACAATCGGAGCTTTACTTTTCGGTGGGGTTTTCGGATACTTTACAGCAATATTTCTTGTATTCTTCTGCCCTAAAAAGCTCACAAAGATATTTTCTATTGTAATAAATCTTCTTGCTGGTATTCCGTCGGTTGTTTACGGATTTTTCGGAATTGTATTTCTCCTGCCACTTCTGGCAAACATTGCGCCAAACAATGGCAGCGGGCTTCTTGCAACATCAATTATTCTTGGAATAATGATTCTGCCGACAGTGGTTTCACTTTCAAAAACAAGTCTTGAGGCAGTACCACAAAGCTACTATGAGGGTGCTGTAGCTATTGGAGCAAATCACACCCAGGCAGTTTTTAAAACTGTTGTGCCTGCGGCAAAGTCGGGCATTTCTGCCTCTTTGATATTAGGAATAGGCAGAGCACTCGGTGAAACAATGGCAGTAGTAATGGTTGCTGGAAATGCTCCAACTTTCCCTAATAGTTTATTTAACAGTTTTAGAGTAATGACTGCAAATATTGTTATGGAAATGGGCTATGCAGGTGAAGTTCAGGAGGGGGCACTTGTTGCGACAGGTGTTGTTCTTCTTATCTTTGTGTTAATTGTTAATATTATTTTCACAACTATCTCAGGTAAGGCTGTTCAGTCAGCAGTAAGAAAACGCAAGTCAAAGGATAAAGATAATGTATTTTCAAGAATACACAGAAAATTCCGCATCCAGACAGTAAAAGTCAAGGATACTATTGGATTTATAGCATATAAAGCAAAGTTTTCTTCTATCGGGAAGTTTGCTGCAATCTTAGCTGGAGTATTTTCAGGGCTTGCATTAATTCTTGTAATAGGATTTATCTTCATAAAAGGTTGTCCAGAGCTTTTTTCAAATCCTGATCTGGTTTTTGGCAAGTATGAATTTGGAAGTCATAACATTACAATTCACCCTGCTATTATTACGACAATTATGGCGGTTGCGCTTTGCCTTCTCATTGCAGTACCGATTGGAATTATGACCGCAATCTTTCTTAATGAATATTCAAAAAAGGGCAACTTTCTTATAAAAATAGTCAGAGTAGCTATTGATATTTTAAGTGGTGTTCCATCGATAGTTTATGGTTTATTTGGAATGATTACTTTTGTTAAAATTCTCGGTGGCTCAAGCTCAATACTTGCGGGTTCTCTGACAGTAAGTATTATGTTGCTCCCGACTATCGTACGTTCAACAGAAGAAAGCCTAAAGTCTGTTGCAGACAGTATGCGTGAGGGTAGCTTTGCCTTAGGTGCCGGTAAATTGAGAACTATAATTAAAATTGTTCTTCCGTCGGCATTGCCTGGGATTGTATCAGCGATAATTCTCAGTATGGGAAGAGTAATCAGCGAGTCAGCACCATTCCTTTACACAGCAGGCTCTGTAATTTCAGCAAACCCAAAAGGCTTCACTGACAGTGGTGCTACCCTTTCTGTTGCACTTTATCAGCTTTCAGGCGAGGGTTGGTATCTGAACGAGGCATACGCTTCAGCAGTTGTACTAATTATACTTGTACTTGGATTAAATCTTCTGGCAGAATTTATTGCCGCAAAGCTTGGAAGAAAACTAAAAGGAGATACTTATGTTAAAACAAAAAAGCAAAGAAAAACAGCCTGACCTTGAGTTCAGCCAGAATGTCAGTGTAAAGAATGCTAACCTCTGGTACAGTGATTTTCAAGCTCTTAAAGATATAAATATTGAAATACCTGAAAATAGTGTTACCGCATTCATTGGACCATCAGGCTGTGGTAAATCAACTTTTCTTAAGTGTTTTAACCGCATGAACGACCTGATAGAAGGCTGTCGCATTGAGGGTGAATTCAAAATCGGCGATGTTGATATTTACAGCAAAACTGATGTAAATGAACTCCGCAAAAATGTCGGTATGGTCTTTCAGCGACCTAATCCCTTCCCTATGAGTATTTATGATAATATCGCTTATGGACCGCGAACTTTTGGTATACACAACCGTCGTGAACTTGATAAGATTGTTGAAGAATCTCTGCGTGGAGCTGCTATGTGGGACGAACTCAAGGACAGACTTGATAAATCTGCTCTTGGTCTTTCTGGCGGACAGCAACAGCGGCTCTGTATCGCAAGAGCATTGGCTGTTAAGCCGAAAATAATTCTTATGGATGAGCCTACCTCCGCGCTTGACCCGATTTCAACAGGTAAAATTGAGGAATTGTGCAGTGAACTTAAAAAAGTAACAACTATTGTTATTGTCACTCATAATATGCAACAAGCCACAAGAATTTCTGATAAAACAGGGTTCTTTCTTCTTGGCGAGCTTGTTGAATACGGTGATACAGAAGATATTTTCACAAGCCCGAAAAAAGAAGCTACCGAGCGATATATAACTGGTAGATTCGGTTGATTTTTAAGAGTAATAATATTATAATCAAAGGAGAACAATATGTCAGTAAGAAAAATATTTGAAGAAGAACTCACAAACCTCAAGAATGAACTCGTTGAAATGTGCAGATTAACAGAGAAAATGATAGATGACTCCATTACTGCTTTAATCAACCACGATAGAGAACTTGGAAAATGTATTGCTTCCACTGACAAGCGTGTTGATGAATATGAGATGGATATTGAAAAGAAATGTATGAGAATTCTATTAAAGCAACAGCCAGTCGCAAAGGACTTCAGAGAAGTTTCTACTATACTTAAAATGATTACCGATATTGAGCGTTTTGGTGATCAGGCGGCAGATATCGGCGACCTTGTTTTTAATATGCCTGGTGAAAAGTACATTAAAAATATTGTACACATCCCAGCTATGGGATCTCTTGCACAGAAGATGGTACGTGAAAGCGTAAATTCGTTTGTTCTCAATGATGAAAAGCTTGCTGATGAGGTTATCACTCTTGATGATGAAATGGATAAGCTTTTCATAACTGTTCAGAATGAACTGATAGAACTGATCAAAAAGGACAGCAACAACGGTGAGCAGGCTATTACACTTATGATGCTTGCAAAATATCTTGAACGAATCGGCGATCATGCTGTCAATGTTGCCGAGTGGACAAAATACAATGAGACGGGGGTGCATCTTAAATATTGATGGAACAAAAAAACTCAATGATATATATTGTTGAGGATGATGAGGGCATAGGTGAGGTATATGAAGGTGCTTTTGAGGACACCTATTCTATAAAGATTTTTACCAATGCAAAGGATTTCTTTTCTGCATTTAATGAAGAAAAGCCTAACCTAATAATTCTTGACATTATGCTCCCTGATATGGATGGATACACTATACTCACAAAAATAAGAGAAGTTGATGAGAGGATTCCTGTTATTATAGTCAGTGCAAAATCAGACGAAATAAGCTTTGTAAAAGGCTTAAACAAGGGCGCTGATGACTATATGGCTAAGCCTTTTTCTATCCTTGAACTTATGGCAAGAGTTAAAACAAACCTCCGTCACTCAAACCTTTACATTGAGAAAACCAATGGCTTTGTTATCGACAATAACACTTATCAGATTTCCTATAATGATAAGGCTCTGCCACTTACACTAAAAGAATTCAAGCTTTTAAAGCTTATTATCAGCAAGGCTGGTATAACTCTTAAACGTGAAGAGCTTTTCAGAGAAGTATGGGGCGAGCAGTTTATTGGTGAAACAAGGACATTGGATATGCACGTGGCATCCCTCCGTGATAAAATTCGTGAGGCAGGAGGAAAAGACTGTATCATTACCGTGCGTGGTATCGGATACCGCTTTGAAGCTTAGATATGAAAAAGAAAATATTTGTCCAAACGCTTTTAATTACTGTTTTTTCAGCCGCTATTCTTTTTTTCTCTAGCATATTTGTTATGTATGTTCAGGGAAGAAACAATATCTCAAAGCAACTGAAAAATGAAACAAGACTTGCTGCAAATCTTATAAAAGAAAAATCCGATTTTGAGCTTTTAAAGAATTATAAAAAGGACAACCAGATCAGAATAACTCTTATTGATGAAAATGGCGACGTGCTTTTTGAAAGCGACACTAACGCTGAACTTGAAAATCATCTTGGGCGTGATGAAGTAAAGAGCGCGCTTAACGATGATTCAAAGACAATTGAGAGATATTCTTCAACCTTTCAGTGCAAAATGACTTATTATGCAGTAAGAACAACTTTGTCAGACTCAAGTATTATTGTTGTTCGATTTGCTGTGAAAAGCCGTGATATTAAATCTTATATGCTTTCAAGCTTACCAGCTTTGATAGTATCATTGCTCGTTGCAATTATTATTTCTGCTATATTCGCAAGGAGAATGTCAAAAAATATATCAAGAAAAATATCTGCTGTGGGCACAAGCCTCAAAAGCTTAAACAGTGACAGATACTTCCCGATTGCAACCGACTCGGCCGAACCTGAATTCTATACTATTTTCAATGAAATAAATGAGCTTAATGAAAGCACACATAAATACATTAACAAAGCTGAACGTGACCGTCAAAAGCTCAATGCTGTTCTTGAAAATGTTTCTCAGAGTATTGTTGCCCTTAATCAGAAAGGTATTATTACCTTTGCGAACAGAAGTGCATTGAGGCTTTTCTCATCAGGTAATCAGATAATCGGAAAAAGCCTTGTTTATCTTATCGAGGACTCTTCACTTTATGAAAAAATAACATCAACGCTTTCTAATGAAGTATTCAAATTCGAGTACGTATACGAGGGCAAGGACTTATCTGTTGTGGGTAAGCATCTTGTTGCTGAAAAAGTCGGCGGATCAATGGCAAATCTGATTATTTTCACTGACATAACAACTGAAAAAACAATAATCAAGCAGAAGAGTGATTTCTTTGCTAATGCATCGCATGAATTGAAAACTCCAATAACAATAATGCGTGGGCACGCTGAGCTTATGCTTTCAAAGGATACTCTTGCTGAAAATGACAGAAAGCACATAGAACGTATCCATAAGGAAACCATTAGGCTCTCAAGTCTGATTTCAGATATGCTCAAGCTAAGCAACCTCGAAAGCCTTCAGGAAGATGAAAAGATAGAAGTAAACCTAAATAATGTTGCAAAAGAGGTTGCCACAGAGCTGAATGATACGGCTTTAGAAAAAAATGTAACAATAGCCGTTACTGGCGAGGCAACGATACTTTCTAATCATAAAAAGATGTTTGAGCTTATTGAAAATCTTTGCAGTAATGCTATTAATTACAACAAAGTCGGTGGTAAGGTTGACATTATACTTTCAGATAATGATCAATATGCAACTCTGATTGTTGCCGACAATGGTATTGGAATTAAAAAGGAGCATCTTCCTCGTCTTTGTGAACGATTTTATCGTGTTGATAAATCTCATTCTAAAAAGACCGGTGGAACAGGACTTGGTCTTGCTATTGTAAAACACATCTGCGCTTTGTACGATGCTGATTTGTCAATACACAGTGACAGTGGCATAGGCACTACTGTAAAAATAGTTTTCACAAAATAAAGAACCACCCACTATCGGGTGGTTTTTCAAAAAGCTATAAGCTTTTTAGAATCCCAGTCATAGCCGCGGGCTTCAAAGATAAGAAAAACACCCTTTGCTAATAAGCATTGGGTGTTTAATTTATATTAATTATACCTCATCATAGCTTTCTGGCATTTCCCAGTTGTGATAAACGTTCTGAACGTCGTCATTATCTTCAAGATTTTCAAGCAATAAGTTCATCTTCTTGATTGCATCTTCATCTTCAAGTGTTGAGTATGTTGAAGGAATCTGTTCAACGTCAGCTGATACTACTTTATAGCCGAAACCTGAGAGAGCTTCACGAGCTGATGAAACATCATTAGGCTCACAGTTTACTTCAATTACATCATCTTCAATGTTGAAATCAGTAGCGCCTGCTTCGAAACAATCTTCCATAACCTTATCTTCATCCTGTCCAGTATATTCAAGAATAATAACACCTTTTAATGTGAACATAAAGGATACACAACCAGTTGTCCCGAGGTTTCCACCGAACTTATCAAAGTAATGGCGAATGTCACCTGCTGTTCTGTTTTTATTATCTGTAAGACACTCAACTATAACGGCAATACCACAAGGTCCATAGCCCTCATATACAAGTGTTTCATAATTGTTCTTATCGCTGTCGCCTGCTGCTTTTTTAAGCATTCTGTCGATATTATCATTAGGAACATTATTTGATTTAGCTTTCGCAATTAAATCACGAAGCCTTGAGTTATTGTTTGGGTCTGGTCCGCCTTCTTTAATGCATACCATCATTTCACGACCGATTTTTGTAAAAATCTTTGCTCTTGCGCCATCAGTAGCTTCTTTTTTTCTCTTGATATTTGCCCATTTAGAATGTCCTGACATAGTATCTTCCCCTTTGAAAAAATAATATATTATTCGGCCTCAATATCCCATGTTATATTGAAAAGCTCTTCAATCCTTTTTTCATCGCCCTTCAGATAAAGGTATCCGAAAAGGCATTCAAGTGAGGTGGCTTTACGGTATTCAATAGCTGATGAATGCTTTGGAACTGTTGTCCCGGTTGCATTTCTTCCTCGCTTTAATACATCTGCTTCTTCTTCAGTAAGAACAGCACTTATAGCCTCAGAAGCTTTTGATTGATAAGCAGCACAGACTCTTTTAATAGTAAGCTGATGAAGCTGACCGACTGGTCTGTTTGCCTGGAGTAGCAATCTTTCACGCACCATTCTCTCATAAACTGCATCGCCGAGAAAAGCAAGTGCTAAAGGGCTATATTGGTTTAACTCTCTTTTATCAAGCTGAATACCCGTAATTATACCTCCAAATTTATATATGTACCGGAGTTCACTCCGGAAGGATTATCTCAGATAATCAAATTCAAAATCAAGAATTGAAACAGTGTCGCCTTCTTCAATTCCCATCTCTTCAAGCCTATCAATTATTCCGCTGTTGCGGAGAACTCTCTGGAAATACTGCAATGACTCATAGTCATCCATATCAACAGTCTTGAGAACATTCCACAGCCAGTCAGCCTTGACGATATATACACCGTCTTCAACCTTAATGTCGAATTTATTGCCAGCCTCAAATGCACGATGCTCAATTTCTTCCTGAGTAAGTGGCTGAGGTTCATATTGTCTGATTGGTGGAAGCTTTTCAAGCTCTTTTGCAACTTCCATAATAAGTTCTTTTGTACCTTGTGTTGTTGCCGCTGAAATTGGGAAGAACTTTAATCCTTTTGACTCAATATAAGCTTTAAATTCCTCAATCTTCTCAGGAGTAGCCATATCACATTTATTTGCTGCTACTATCTGAGGACGGGTTGAAAGCTCTTCACTGAAATTCTTAAGCTCATCATTTATAATTTCAAAGTCTTCGCTTGGATTTCTTCCTTCAACGCCTGATACATCAACCACATGAACAATAAGCCTACAACGATCAACGTGACGTAAAAATTCGTGACCAAGACCAACACCTTCACTTGCACCCTCAATAAGCCCAGGAATATCAGCCATTACAAAGGATTTACCCTCTTCAATCTTAACAACACCTAACACTGGGGTTAAGGTTGTAAAATGATAGTTTGCAATCTTTGGCTTAGCTGCACTTACGACAGAAACTAATGTGGACTTTCCTACATTAGGGAAGCCAACAAGACCGACATCTGCGAGAAGCTTAAGCTCAAGCTTGATATTGAAGCCTTCACCAGGAAAACCAGGCTTAGCAAAACGAGGGATCTGACGGGTCGGCGTAGCGAAATGCTGATTGCCTTTTCCACCTTTTCCGCCTCTTGCAATTACCACTGGCTCGTCCGATGAAATATCAGCAATAATTCGTCCTGTTTCAAACTCTTTTATAACTGTTCCTCTTGGGAGCTTAATTACAAGGTCTTCTGCGCCTCTTCCTGAACAATTCCGGGAAGAACCATCCTGACCTTTATCAGCAAGATATTTTCTTTTATATCTGAAATCAATGAGGGTGGAAAGATTATCATCAGCCACAAACACTATGTCTCCGCCTTTTCCTCCATCACCGCCGTCAGGGCCACCTGCCGCTACATATTTTTCACGATGAAAGGAAACGGCTCCATCACCGCCGTCGCCTGCTTTGATATATATTTTCGCTTCATCTACGAACATTTCCTTACCCCCAAACTATGCGAAAATCCCAAGCATAGGCTCGGGATTTAAGTAGTTAAAATTATTTGTTTATCCGACATTACTGCTGCGGATAAACTGAAACCTTTTTACGGTCACGACCAAGACGTTCAAAACGAACGATACCATCAATTGTTGCAAATAATGTATCATCTGAACCACGGCCTACGTTTTCACCAGCATGAATGTGTGTACCACGCTGACGGTAAAGAATGTTTCCAGCAAGAACGAACTGTCCGTCTGCTCTCTTAGCGCCAAGTCTCTGAGCTTCAGAGTCACGGCCATTCTTTGTTGAACCTACTCCCTTTTTATGTGCAAAAAACTGCATACTTATTCTAATCATTTATTACACCTCCAAAGTTGTAATTTTAATTGTTCCCTCGTAATCCTCAGATAAAACAGTCAGCTGAAGTTTTAATCCTTCAAGAAGGTTGACTGCATTTATATCAAGTTCGGGAAGCTTCAATTGAATTTTGTCATTAAGCAATTTTACTTCGGCTTTAATCTTCAAGACCTCTGTAATAGTATTGGCAACAAGCTGAATAGCTGAGGAAACGCTTGCACAAACAATATCGTCGCCCATATCTGCATATCCTGCGTGGCCTTTTATAACAAAACCATATGGCTTTGACTGCTTAGTATAAAATTCAGCGGTAATCATTATGCTTTGATTGCTTCAATCTTAACCTGTGTGTATGGCTGTCTATGACCCATTTTTCTCTTCTCGCCTTTTTTAGACTTGTAAGTGAAAACTGTGATCTTCTTTGACTTACCGTTCTTAAGAACTGTAGCTTCAACTGCTGCACCTGCAACAAAAGGAGCTCCAACTGTCAAACCATCATCTTTTCCAACAGCGATAACTTTATCAAAAGAAACCTTTGATTCAGCTGCTGCTTCAAGCTTTTCGATGAAAACAACATCGCCTTCTTTTACCTGATATTGCTTTCCGCCTGTTTCAATAATTGCGTACATTTATGTGGCACCTGCCTTTTTCTTAAAACTCGCTACAAACGGCGTAACAGTATTAATAACACTATTAACTTTAAGGCCGAGCATATGCGGCTTAATTAGTTTATCACAATGTATATAGTATGTCAATGCGTTTGATTGATAAATTAATAAAAAATTTACAACTTCACTATATTGACTGGACTTCAAGTTCTTCATTTGCTGTAAGGGCAATTCCTGTGATGTTATCCTTGCTGTCAATAACCAAAGAAGCAACTTTATCTTCAACTTCTTTTCTGATAACCTTTCGGATATCTCTTGCGCCAAATTTTTGACCATATGATTTATCAGCAATCTTTTCAAGTGCTTTATCATCATATCTGAATGTAATATTCTTCTCTGCGAGAGGCTCTTTCATTTCATCAAGCATCAGACCAGCGATTTTCGCGTAACTTTCTTTTGACAATGGCTTGAAAACAACGATTTCATCAATACGGCTCAAAAATTCAGGTCTTAGGAAATCTGAAAGACCCTTCATTGCCTTTTCCTTTGAAATATCATTTTGTGACTTGTTAAAACCAACTCCGATATTCTTATCGGTTGAACCGGCATTAGAAGTCATAATAATTACTGTGTTTTCAAAAGAAACGCTTCTGCCCTGTGCATCATTTACCTTCCCTTCATCAAGGATCTGAAGAAGGATATTCATAATATCAGGGTGAGCCTTTTCAATTTCATCAAATAGAACAACTGAATAAGGCTTGCGACGGACTTTCTCTGTAAGTTGACCAGCCTCATCATAACCGACATATCCAGGAGGCGAACCAATAAGACGTGATACGGCATGCTTTTCCATATACTCGGACATATCAAGACGGATCAGCGGCTCGGTTGTGTCAAAAAGCTCAGCAGCTAAGACTTTCACAAGCTCTGTCTTTCCGACGCCAGTTGGTCCGACAAATATGAAAGATGCAGGGCGACGACGTTTTGCAAGCTGAACTCTTGTTCTTCGAATTGCCTTATTAACAAGTTCAACAGCTTCGTCCTGTCCTATTATCTTTGATTTTAATACAGCTTCAAGGTTGCGGATTTTATTAAATTCAGTTTTAATAATTTTTGATGCAGGGATACCTGTCCAGAGTTCAATAACTTTAGAAAGGTCATCCTCAGTAACATTGATATTCTTAATCTTTTCTTCAATATCAACAAGACGTGCCTTGATTCTGCTTATTTCTGCTTTTATTGAAGCGAGCTTTTCATAATCTGGCTCGTCTTTTTCTTCCATTGCTTTTTCAAGATTAAGCTGTTTCTTTAATTCGTCATTAAGCTTTTCATATTCACCAAGCTCAGGACTCCTGATACTTGCGGAAGCACAGGCTTCATCAAGAAGGTCGATCGCCTTATCTGGAAGGAATCTGTCATTAATATATCTTTCAGATAGTATTGCACACATTCTTAAGTTTGCATCACTTATATGCACCTTATGATGCATTTCATAATATTTCTTTATACCCTTAAGGACAGTTATTGTGTCCTCAATAGAAGGCTCCGTTATAGTAACTGGTTGGAATCGTCTTTCAAGGGCACTATCTTTTTCAATGTATTTTCTGTATTCCTTAAAGGTCGTTGCTCCGATTACCTGAACTTCACCACGTGACAAAGCAGGTTTTAAAATGTTTGCAGCATTCATTGACCCTTCACTATCGCCAGTACCAACGAGATTGTGGACCTCGTCAATAAATAAGATGACATTGCCCTCTGCTTTAACCTCATCAACAAGTCCCTTTACACGGCTTTCAAACTGACCACGAAATTGTGTTCCCGCAACAAGTGCTGTAAGGTCGAGAAGATATACTTGTTTATCTGCAAGATGGAATGGCACTTCACCTGCAACAATTTTCTGTGCAATTCCTTCTGCTATGGCAGTTTTACCAACACCAGGTTCACCGATAAGGCATGGGTTATTCTTTTGCCTTCTTGATAAAATCTGAACAACACGTGCTATTTCCTTATCACGACCAATTATATTATCAAGCTTACCCTCCAGCGCTTTCTGCGTAAGGTTTGTGCAGTAGGAAGTAAGGAATTTTAACTTTTTATCTTTTGATTTTTTATCCTTTTCCTTCTTAGTTCCCTTTTCGGAATTGTCCGATTCAAGACTTTCAGTTGGAAAAGAACCACTGAACAGATTACTCAGGAATGAAGGCATCATGGTTTCAGCTCCGCCAAGCTCAAAGGAATCACCGTCGGAAATATCCATAAGCTGATCAGAGAACATTTCAAGGTCTTCATCTGTAATGCCCATCTGCTTCATATAATCATTAACCTGTGGGAGTCCAAGCTCCTTAGCACAGACAAGACATAGTCCTTCATTTTTCTTTTCTTCGCCTTGCATAGCTGTTATAAAAACTACAGCAGGACGTTTCTTACATCTGGTACAAATCATAGTTCCTCCAAAATCTGAATCAAGCTTCTGTTAGCTTGTTAATTTTTACTTAAAAAGCTTAATATCATAAACGTGCTTAAATATATATGTTTCCTCGATAGTTGGTGTATTAAACACTAAAATTTGATTATTTGTGAGTGAAACAAGAAGTTTTATTATAAGAACAGCAACAATAATTATTATTGCTCCCTGTGCAAAACCGAGTGCTCCGCCCAAAAAAGTATTTAATGGTCCTACAAGAGGCACCATATTCAACGATTTTGATAAAATCGTCGATACTAATCTTACAATAAACATTAATAATGAAAATGCGATAATGAAAACTATTATTTTAATTATCATTAATACAAAAGGCTCAACAACAATTGCTGTCAATTCTTTTGCGCCCTCTTCCTTAGAAGGATTATTGAGTGCTTTTATAATATTGTTTATTGAATTCTTACTATTGTCAAGATACTTCTTAACTTCGTTATAAACGCTGTCAGGTACCTTGTCTTTTATTGAATCAAGTACAACATTTTTTGAAAATACATTATTAAAATTGCTTTCAAGTGATGAATCAGGTAATGTTGGGTCCTTTTGCTTTGCAAAATCTGCAAAATTCTTTGCAAGATCCCCATCCTTTTCAATAAGAGCCTGAATTTCATCATCAGAAATAGTAACGTTAATATTCTGTGTTTTAAATGCTGACTTAATCTCTGATCTTATATCAATATTATCAATTTTTTTCTCAACTGCTTTTTCAACTCTTGACTGAACAAATTTTTCATATACAATCGGTGATAATGCACTTGTTATTAAAAATCCTCCAACCATTGAAACAACATATCCTATAAGTAATATTATTGATTTTACGAACCCTTTTTTCCCTGCATTATAAATACATATTAAGAGTACACCTATTAATGCAATATCAAAAAACCAAGCAAATTTTTCTCCCATTGTCTATTCCTCCTTTTAGTCTAGAGCTTAACAATATCTATCTTCTGTGAGCCGAGAAGATACATATGCTCATCAATTATCGCGAAGTCAGTGTAATATTCCCCAAGATCTTTTTTTGTTATGAGTTTTCCGTCAGAAGAGTATACCTCAAGAGTTTTATTGCATAGAAGATATATTTTATTGTTATGAATATGTATTTTCTTATATTCACCATTGATTATTATTGATTTTTGATTATTTGACTTATCAAAAACCACACATTCAGTCATTCTGCGCTGTGAATTCTGTAATATAAGTGCTGTCATATTGTCAGAAACAGCATAGTCAATAAGCTGACTTGGATATACATATGAGTATTTGAGAGCACCTGATGGCGACATAATATCATATTGTACATCACCGACAAGAACAATATTTCCGCTACTGTTGAGTGCTGAATGAAGAACAAGATTTACTACAGGATTACTTATCCATTGTTCCTTGTCTTTCTTGAAATTAAAAGAATATTGATTTGTAACAAACTGGCCGCCTTTTGCAGACATTGTTGAAACATAACATCCTTTACTATTCTTACTGAAGGTTATGTCGAGAATTTTTTGATTGAGTGATGAGAAAAATACTTTTATGCCTTTTGAATCATAAACTGTCATTTCACAGGCATTAACATCTGAGCTTGTTACTACTGCAAGATAGCCATTATAGCCAAGTTTTGCATATATAATTTTTTCAGAAAAATTTTTAGTATAAACTGTATCACTACGGCTTTCAACCCTTAACTTTGAACCACCCATATCATACATAAGCATTCTTTCATCAAAGATTTTAATAATCGGAGAAGTCATGGTGTGTTGATTTGTTCTTGCAACCTTGCCATCCCTGTCAAAAACAGTATACTTTGTATCAGTCAAAAGTACAAGCTTATCTTTAAAGCTGTATAGCTTATATTCTGAACTTGAACCTGTTTTTATTGGGAAGTTCTTTGAAAAATCTTCTTTTGTAATAATGTGCTGAATTTTATATACTATTCCGTCAAATACAGGCAGCCACTTATCCTTTGTAATATAACCTGTAAAAAAAACAAGAACTATACATAATAATATTATTATTTTTTTAACAAGACTTTTTCGTTTCTTTTTCTTCCTTAACTGACGAAGGTCATTCGTAGTTGCCATTTTGCACCTCTTGTCATATATTGTCGTAGAATACTCTGTTAAGATACAAACCACAAGCCGGAGCTGTCTTACCAGCTTGCTTTCTGTCCTTCCCTTCAAGAATTTGTAAAATCTGTGAAGGGTCTATCTTACCTTCATTCACAAATATAAGAGTACCGACAATTATTCTAACCATGTTATATAAAAAGCCATCACCCGATACTGTCAGAGTAACAAGGTCACCATCTCGGGTAAAATCAATGCTATGGATTGTTCTTACTGTATTGATACTTGATGATCCTGATGAACATAGACTTTTAAAGTCATGCGTTCCGGCAAAATTCTGTGCTGCATTATTTAAAAGTTCTTCATCAATATGTCTTACATATCTGTATGCCCTGTCTTTTAAAAAAGGATCCTTAATACTACTATTATGAATAAGATATTTATATTCCTTACCCTTGCAATGATACCTTGCGTGGAATCCCTCATCAACCTCTTCACAAGACTTTATAGCCATATCATCGGGTAAAAGGCTATTGAGTGAGCGGACAAGTCCATGCGGATTAATGGAGTTATTATGAAGAAAGTTGAAGCAGTACTCATTGGCGTGGACACCAGTATCCGTCCTTGAGCAACCATATATAATAGTTTTCTCACCAATGATTGACTTAATAGTTTCTTCAATTACCTGCTGAATAGCCAGCGCATTTTCCTGCCTCTGAAAGCCGTGATATGCTGTTCCGTCATAAGACATCATTACCTTGAAATTCCGCATACTTCCCGCCTTTTATAATAAAATATTTGCTGTTATTACAAGCCCTAAAAATATAAGTGTTATCACAAAAGCGATATAATCGCGTGGCGCTGTTTTAAGCTGTTTTAATCTTGTTCTTCCCTCGCCACCACGATAGCAACGACATTCCATAGCAAGAGCAAGTTCTTCTGCTCTTCTGAAAGCTGATACAAACAAAGGAATAAGAATAGGAATAAGTGCCTTTGCTCTTTTCATCAATCCGCCAGACTCAATATCTGCACCACGAGCCTTCTGCGCTGCCATAATCTTGTCGGTTTCTTCAATAAGAGTTGGAATAAACCTCAGTGCTATTGTCATCATCATTGCAAGCTCATGAACAGGAACCTTGATTTTCTTGAGTGGTGACAATAATCTTTCAATAGCATCGGTTAATGTTATCGGTGAGGTTGTATATGTCAGAAGTGATGTTCCCGCAATAAGACATAAAATTCTTACAATCATAAAAACTGTTGTTTTTACGCCGTTTGACGTGATTTTGAATATCCACCAGTGAACCAGAGTATCTCCGCCAGTAATAAAAAACAAATTCAATACTGTTGTGAAAATAATGATTGGAATAATCGGCTTTAAGCCTTTCAGAACCATTTTCATAGGTATCTGTGATATTGGTATGACTATTATAAGAAATACTACTCCCACTAATAACCCATAAAGGTTGCTTGCCGTAAAAAGCAATGCAATGTATAGTGCTGTAAGGATGATTTTCATTCTTGGATCAAGCTTATGGACAACTGATTTCCCAGGGAAAAACTGCCCTATTGTTATATCTTTAAGCATCAGTTACCCTCCTTTTTTGCAAGGAGCTCAAGGAGAAGTTTCTTCGCGTATTCTACTGTATAAACATCATCTTTTATATCAATTCCTGCTTGCTTTAAGCGATTGAAAACTCTTGTAATCTGTGGGACAGAAAGCCCCATTTTTGAGATTTCATCGGCTCTTTTAAATACATTGACTGTATCATCATAACAGAAAATCTTTGCGTCATTCATTACAAGAATTTTTTTGACTGTTTTTGCAACATCCTCCATACTATGTGAAACAAGCAGGACGGTATTTCCTTTTTCTTTATGGTATTCTTTTATCTGACCTAAAATTTTGTCCCTTCCCTTTGGGTCAAGACCAGCAGTTGGCTCGTCAAGAATCAGGATTTTAGGCCCCATTGCCATTACTCCCGCAATAGCAACACGTCTTTTTTGTCCGCCTGATAAATCAAATGGAGATTTTTCCAAAGTTTCATCCTTTAAGCCAACCAGACGGGCAGTTTCGCGGACACGCTTGTCAATTTCATCATCGGACAAGCCCATATTCTTTGGACCAAAAGCGATATCTTTATAAACAGTTTCCTCAAAAAGCTGATATTCAGGGTACTGAAAAACAAGTCCTACCTTAAAACGTGTCTGCCTTAACTTTGATTTGTCAACCCATAAATCTTCGCCGTCTATAAATATCTTACCTGATGTTGGTTTAAGAAGTCCGTTAAAATGCTGAATAAGAGTCGATTTACCAGAACCAGTATGACCGATTACTCCGACAAACTCGCCCTCTTCAATTTCTATATTAACTTTGTCGACCGCAGTTTTCTTAAAAGGCGTTCCTTCGCCGTAAACGTAGGTCAGATCTTCAGTTTTAATTACTGCCAAAATAAATCCTCCGATTTTGATAATTACCTCTTATTGCTTTAGCAAGGTAATCAATGTATCCACACATTCATCCTCACTGATGATTTCTGTACTAATGTCAAGTCCATTCTGCTGAAGTCCAAAGCATAGTTCAGTTACCTGCGGGACATCAAGACCAACGCTTTTGAGCTTTTTCACCTGTGAGAAAACTTTTTTTGGAACATTATTATCTATTACACGACCGTTATCCATTACTATAATTCTGTCAGCCTGTGCAGCTTCATCCATATAGTGTGTAATCAGAACAATAGTTGTTCCGAATTCCTTATTAAGATGTTTTATAGTCTTTAAAACCTCAGTACGTCCGTAAGGGTCAAGCATTGCTGTAGGCTCATCAAGAACAATACAGGAAGGTCGCATTGCGATTACTCCCGCTATGGCAACTCTCTGCTTTTGTCCACCTGAAAGTCTGTGCGGAGCATGATCCTTATATTCATACATATTAACTGTTTTAAGCGCATCGTCAACACGCTCACGGATTTCAGCCGGCGGAACTCCAAGATTTTCAAGAGCAAAAGCAACATCTTCTTCAACGATAGTTGCTACGATCTGATTATCTGGGTTCTGGAATACCATTCCCACAGTCTGACGAATGTCAAAAAGCTTATCTTCATCTTTTGTGTCCATACCATTTACTGTTACTTTTCCACCTTGTGGAAGTAATATTGCGTTGAAATGCTTGGCTATTGTTGATTTCCCTGAACCATTATGACCAAGAATTGCAACAAACTCACCCTTATATATATCAAGTGAAACATTCTTTAGAACATTGATAGGGTCAAAAACCTCTTTATCTTCATTCTCATAGCTAAAAAAAACATTTTTCGCTTCAATAATTTTCTCCATTGAAAGTGCCTTTCTGTAAGAGTTGGCTATTCAGCCTGCCAGATTGCAGATGAACCACATGGCAATGCATAGCCACTTAATTCAACCGGCAATCCTATTTCATCAGCTGTTACATTCCCACCGAATTTTGTGCCGAGAATATCACCAAGAAGATATGCCATAACTGATGGTGAAAGCCCTGTTGTATAGCTGTTCAGTAGGAAGAACAGTGGTTTGTCTGTCATAACACCTGAACATAACTTCACAAGGTCGTATATACAATCTTCAAGCTTCCAAACCTCGCCATTCGGACCTCTTCCATAAGAAGGTGGATCCATAATAATAGCGTCATACCTTTTTCCACGCTTGATTTCCCGTGTCACAAACTTTTCACAATCATCAACTATCCATCTTATGGGACGGTCAGAAAGTGATGAGCTTGCTGCATTTTCTCTTGCCCAGGCTACCATGCCTTTTGAAGCGTCAACGTGAGTCACATTTGCGCCAGCCTTTGCACAGGCAAGTGTCGCTCCACCTGTATATGCAAAAAGGTTTAGTACATTGACAGGTCTGCCTGCTTTCTTGATTTTCTCCATCATAAAATCCCAGTTAACTGCCTGTTCAGGGAATAATCCGGTATGCTTAAAGCCTGTTGGCTTGATGTTGAACTTTAATCCTCTGTAATCAATCAACCAGCTTTCAGGGATTTTCTTTTTATATTCCCAGGCACCACCGCCCTGATTTGAACGATGATAATTGGCATGAGGAGTATTCCACAAAGGGGATTTGTGCTCACTCTTCCATATAATCTGTGGGTCAGGACGGACAAGTACAATGTCGCCCCACTTTTCAAGCTTTTCATTATCTGATGTATCAATTATTGAAAAGTCTTTCCAATTTTCAGCTACTCTCATTCAGCGAATCCTTCTCTAATTACTCTTGCAATCGTTTTAGCATATTCTTCAATCTGACCTTGAATTTTACCTTCGAGCATTATTCTAATCAGAGGCTCTGTACCTGATTCACGAACAAGTATACGTCCGTCATCACCAAGCTTGTCGGAGAAGAACTGTATAGCTTCCTGAGCCTTAGGGTTCTGCTTCCATAAGCCTTTCTGTTCTGGCTTGATTCTTACATTCTCAAGGACCTGTGGGTATGCCTGCATAATCTGTGCAAGCTCAGAAAGCTGGAGTGATGTATGCTCAAGGATGTGGAGAAGCTTTACACCAGAAAGCTCACCGTCACCTGTTGTTGCTTCATTTAAAAAGATTATATGACCTGACTGTTCACCACCGAGGTTATAACCACCACGGAGCATTTCCTCAAGAACATATCTGTCGCCAACGCTTGCAGTAGCGACAACTATATTATTGCCCTTTGCAAACTTGAAAAATCCGAGGTTTGACATTACTGTTACAACTGCTGCATTGTGGTTAAGCTGTCCTGTCTTTTTCATATACTGTGCGAAAATTGCAATCATCTTATCGCCATCAATAATCTTTCCCTTTTCATCAACAGCAAGACATCTGTCTGCATCGCCGTCAAAAGCAAGACCAACGTGACATTTATTCTCAACAACACACTGCTGAAGCTGTTCCATGTGGGTTGAGCCACAGTTTTTATTAATGTTTGTTCCGTCAGGTTCATTATTAATAAATATACAGGTTGCACCTAGACCTTTAAAAAGCTTTACTGCTGTATCTGATGCACTACCGTTTGCACAATCTATAGCGACCTTGACATTTCTCAAATCACCGTCGATAGATTTCATAACATGGCGGACATAATCCCACTCAGCATTTTTTTCGTATGTTATTCTTCCAATATCTGTTCCGTCTACAAGTGTGATTTCCTCAGGATTATCAAGAATAAGTCTTTCAATTTCTTTTTCAATTTCATCACTGAGCTTAAAGCCTGAACTTGCAAATAATTTTATTCCGTTGAATTCAACAGAATTATGTGAAGCTGAAATCATTACGCCAGCATCAGCCTCATACTTTTTAACAAGATAAGCAACAGCAGGTGTTGGAATTACGCCAAGAATATGAGCATCTGCACCAACAGAGCACATACCTGCCACTAATGCTGCTTCAAGAATATCTGATGAAATTCGTGTATCTTTTCCCACAAGAATACGTGGCTTGTGGTGTGTTGTTTTTGTCAGTACAAGTGCCGCTGCACGTCCAATCTGCATTGCCATTTCGCAAGTAAGTTCAGTAATAGCAACTCCTCTTGCGCCATCTGTTCCGAATAATCTACCCATTGTCTTTTCCCCTTTATTTTAGCTAAATTTTATGTTAATTCCAGTTTATATCAAAGCTACCTGAGTGCTTTTTTGCTTCGACTTTTACTGTATATTTTCCCGCTTCATCCAAATTAACAACAAAATCAGAAGTGCTCATTTTATCGCCCTGATAAATTAACTTTCCGTCATCATTTGTAATCTTTAAAGAAATATCACCTTTTTTTGTTACGACACTCACATTAACTTTTTTAATTTTACCACTTTTAACGGTTATAAAAGTCTTTTTATAACCAGAATACTTGCTGTAACTTGCCGTCATCTGATGTGATGAATTATTTTCAGTCATATTTAAAGAAACACCGCTGCTTACAGTACAACCACATACTGAAATTGCAAAAAGAACCAGAATAAAAGCTATTAAGATTTTTTCATATCACTGCTCCTTAATTGTTGTTATAACATTGTCTGTCCGTCTTGCAATATCCCTAAATGCCTGTAAGCAAGTTGAGTTGCACAGCGTCCTCTCGGTGTTCTTGATAAAAAACCAAGCTGCATAAGATAAGGCTCACATACATCTTCAAGTGTTACAGATTCTTCGCCAATAGCCGAAGCAAGAGTTTCAAGCCCGACTGGTCCACCATTATAACCCTTGATTATCATTGTCAGCATTCTCTTGTCAAGGCTGTCAAGTCCAAGATCGTCGACTTCCATTCTATCAAGTGCTATCTTAACTATATCTTCAGTAATTTTACCGTTTCCCATTACTTCAGCAAAATCACGGACACGTTTTAAAAATCTGTTTGCTATACGAGGGGTTCCTCTTGAACGCTTAGCAAGCTCCATTGCACCTGATTTATCGCAAGCAATCCCAAGAATAACTGCACTTCGCATAATAATATCGCAAAGCTCTTCATGGCTGTAAAGCTCAAGTCTTAATATAACACCAAATCGGTCACGCAAAGGACCTGTTAACTGTCCGGCACGGGTTGTTGCACCGACAAGTGTGAACTTTGGCAGGTCAATTCTTATTGAACGTGCTGCCGGGCCTTTTCCTATAATAATATCCAGTGCGTAATCTTCAAGCGCTGGGTAAAGGACTTCTTCTATTGAACGTGAAAGCCTGTGAATTTCGTCAATGAACAAAACGTCATTTTCTGAAAGGTTTGACAAAAGTGCGGCAAGGTCGCCAGGCTTTTCAATTGCTGGTCCTGATGTAATACGGATGTTTACGCCAAGCTCGTGAGCAATAATTGCGGACAATGTGGTTTTTCCAAGACCAGGAGGTCCATATAAAAGAACATGATCAAGTGGCTCTCCACGGTTTCTTGCGGCTTCAATATATATTGAAAGATTTTCTTTGACTTTTTCCTGTCCGATATATTCGTTGAGAGTTTTAGGACGAAGTGAAAAATCAAAATCGCTGTCATCTTTAATTTCCTGCGGAGCTACAAGTCGGTTTTCAAGATCAAATTCACTTGTTTCAATCAACTTTATTCCTCCTTTTGTATATAATCTATTATTTTATACTCTATGTATTACTCAATTGTTTCTATCAACTTCTGGCAATCATTAACGTGAACTATCTGATGTCTTGTGACTGGCATAAGGAAAATTCCCGCTACTGTTTTTTTACCCCAGAAGTCCTTGAGCCATATTGAATCTTCCTGCTGTGTGACACAACCTTCTGTCAGGCATCTATCAATCTGCAACTGAGTGAACTTCCTTTTCATATCTTTGATGCTGATTATCGATATAAGCTCCTTTGTACGCTTTCCGACTGAATTTCTATATTCAAGTAAGGCTTTTAAATCAAGCTTTGCGCTGAAATCTTTTATTTCGTCATAAGTCATTGCATTCCCAGTATCAGTAATACTGCTTTTGAGCTTTTTCTTCCATTCATTATTGAATGTCTGAGGTTCATCAAGAATGAAAGTACTTGTTGTTATATCCTCAATTCGGGTAATATGCCATAAATTCCAAGCTATTGTTACATCCTTAGAAGTTGGCATAGCAGAAAAGTTATTCTGATTTATATTATTGATAATTTCATCATAATAAGAATTATTGTTCTCATAAACCACTGATGAATGCACTATTGAGTGAAGATCATACAAAAGCTTTTTAGTTCTCTCGATTTCATCGGGCTTAGTAATTATCTTTTTCAATTCAGCTTGTTTTGGATTCCAGTCAGTTCCGACACAGAACATAAATTCACTTCCTGTTGTTTTACAATCTGCTTGCCATTGCTTTAAGCGCCTGTTTTATCATATTTTCAACTGACATTTCAGGGTCTAACTTTGAAATAACTGATGTAGCCTCACCCTGCGAATAGCCGAGTACTACAAGTGCAGAAATAGCCTCGCCTGAATTTGAACCTGACATAACCGGTGTAAAATCAAGGTCTGCTCCATTTGTGAGGATCTGTTGTTCTTTTGTTATTTTGTCCTTAAGTTCAAGAACAATTCTCTGCGCAAGCTTCGGGCCTATTCCCTTTGTTTTAGTAATACTCTTTGAGTCGCCTGTTGCTATAGTCAAGGCGAATTTTTCTGGCGTTATATCTGAAAGTATAGCAAGTGCAGCCTTTGGACCAACACCTGATACTGTCAACAGCATTTTAAAGCAGTTAAGCTCCTGTGAAGTCGCAAAGCCAAAAAGCTCGACGTTGTCCTCACGAACATGAAGATATGTAAGCAATGTTGCTTTTGTTCCAACAGAGCCAAGCTGTGACAGTGTTGAAAATGTTGTACGGCAGGCATATCCGACTCCACCGCATTCGATTACTGCGAGTGAAGGTTCTTTATGAATAAGCTCACCTTTAACACTATATATCATCAATTATTCTCCTTTTAAAAGCTTGTACGCAAAATTTGAATGTGCAGTATGCCCATGACATATTGCAAGAGCAAGCGCATCGGCAGTATCATCAGGTTTTGGCACTTCACGAAGGTTTAAAATATGACGTGTAAGCTCCTGAACTTGTTTCTTTTCAGCACGTCCATAACCAACAACTGATTGTTTGACCTGAAGAGGTGTATATTCAGCAATGTCAAGGTTATGCTGTGTGGCACAAAGAGAGATCACTCCCCTTGCCTGTGCAACATCAATTACAGTTTTCTGGTTTGTGTTGAAAAACAGTTTTTCAATAGCCATAGTTTCAGGCTTGAATTTTTCAAAGACATATGAAAGGTCATCATATATGATTTTGAGTCTTTGATCAAAAGGTTCGCCAGCCTGAGTTGTTATTGCACCAAAATCAATAACGCTGAACTTGTTACCCATATATTCAAGAACCCCAAAGCCAACTATTGCATATCCAGGGTCTATTCCAATAATACGCATATCATCAGCCTTTCATTTTTAGGTATAATACGTCATTTTATTAACGATTTATTATAGCATACATAAAGATTTTTTGCAAGCAAAAGGTTGTTTTTATCGACCATTTTATGTATAATAAAATAAGTGTTATATACTGGTTTAAATTAGAAGGATGTGAAGGAATGTCACTTGAAAATCTAAGAGAAGAAATCAATCAGATTGATGAAAAACTTCTTGATTTATTTACAAAAAGACTACAGATAAGCAGAGAGGTTGCTTTGTATAAACAAGAGCACAATCTTCCTGTTTTTCAAGCAGGAAGAGAAGATCAAATTATTGAAAAGGTCAGAGATAATTCCCCTGATGAATTTAAAAATAGTTCTGAAGTGCTTTTTAAAAATATAATGGACATCAGCAAATGCCGTCAGCAACAGGAAATTTATAAAGAGAGCCCTCAAATTAAGGGCAAATTATTCCCACCGAAAGCATCCTATAAGGTTGGCTGTCCTGGTACAATCGGTGCTAATTCACATGTTGCATCAAAAAAGCTTTTTCCTAATAATGATATTAATTTTTATCACAACTGGGAAAATGTTTTTGATGCTGTTGAAAACGGAGAAATTGATTTCGGCGTACTTCCAATTCAAAATTCAACGGCAGGATCGGTTTCGCTTACTTATGAATTAATGAGAAAATACAATTTTTACATTTGTGCAAGCACTTCTTTGAAAATATCTAGTTGTCTTGTTGTGAGAAAAGGAACTGACATTTCAAAAGTCAAAAAAGTTTTCTCACATGAACAGGCTTTAGCTCAATGCTCGGAATTTATAAAAGAAAACGGATATACTCCTGTTAAGTATGCAAATACAGCCCTTGCGGCAGAATTTGTACTGAACAGTAGTGAGGACATTGCTGCAATTTGCTCAAAAGATTGTGCAGATATAATGGGACTTGAAATTATTAATTCCGAAATATCAAATTTTGATGAGAATTATACAAGATTCATATGTATTTCAAAGGACATTTACATTTCAGATAATGCAAATATTATTTCAGTTTCACTTTCATTATCTCATACTCCTGGTGCGTTATATAGACTTCTCACGAAGTTTTCTGTAATCGGCTTAAATCTATTGAGAATTGAAAGTAAGCCTATAGCAAGCAAGGAATTTAACGTCGTTTTCTATCTTGATTTTGAGGGTAGTATAAATCAACCAGAGGTTATCGAAATTATTTATGCATTAAAGGAAGAACTTGAATATTTCAAGTTCCTCGGGAATTATAGCGAGGTGAATTAATGCTTTCTGTGATAATAGTTTCCGGTGGTAAGAGTTCGCGAATGAATGGCATAAACAAGCAATTTATTGAGCTATGCGGAATTCCTGTTATTATTCGTTCAATAAAAGCTTTTGATAATATTAATGAAATATGTGAGATAATAGTTGTAACAAGTACTGATAGTTTTGAAGCAATGAGAAAACTTGTTGCAAAATACAATTTCAATAAGAAAATCAAGATTACTGTTGGTGGCGAAACGCGTCAACAATCAGTTTTCAACGGATTTAAGCTGGTTGATGAGAAAAGCGATTATGTTGCAATACATGATGGTGCAAGACCACTTATCAGCAAAAGTGTTATTGAACAGCTTATTCAAAATGTTAAGCTATATAGTGCGACAACTGTTGGTGTTCCCGTCAAGGATACAATAAAGGTTGTTCAAAATGGGTTTATAATAAATACACCCGAAAGAGATACTCTTTATATAACACAGACACCACAGGTTTTTGAGAAAAATCTATACACAGAGAGTGTTGAAGGTGCTATAAAAAGTGGTCATGATTTCACTGACGATTGTCAGCTTGTTGAGAATATCGGATATAAGGTTTTTATGACAATTGGTGAATACTCTAATATTAAAATCACAACGCCAGATGATATTAAGCTTGCTGAAAATTTATTAAAGGAAGTGTCTAAATGAGAATAGGTCAAGGCTACGACGTACACCGACTTGTTAAAGGAAGAAAGCTGATTCTCGGTGGTGTGGATATTCCGCATACAAAAGGACTACTCGGGCATTCTGATGCTGATGTACTTGTACATGCTATTATGGATGCTCTTCTTGGTGCGTGTGCACTCGGTGACATCGGTAAGCACTTCCCAGACAATGATCCTGAATATAAAAATGCTGACAGCATTGAACTTTTAAAAAAAGTATGTGAACTTATAAAAAGCAGCGGATATGAAATAAACAATATTGATTCCACAATTATTGCACAGAATCCAAAACTTGCACCATATATTGATAAAATGAGAGAAAATATTGCTGTTGCTTGCTCTATTAATATCAATCAGATTTCAGTCAAAGCAACAACAGAAGAACATCTTGGTTTTACAGGACAGGAAGCTGGTATCAGTGCCAGTGCTATCTGCTTCTTGAATTAGCTATACCAAAACTGTCACTTCTGCATATTATAGAGTATATCCATAATATGCAAGAGGTGAATAATTTGAACGGTCTGTATAACAATAAGCATTTGATTGCACTAACCTCAATTACCTACGCTATAAAAGCAAAAAATCTGCTTAACAGCATTGGGTATTATTGTGAAATAGAGAGAACTCCAAAAGACTTGTCCAAAGGGTGCGGATACAGCATTCGTGTTAAAAATGACATTAATCTTATACTATCTATTCTTGCTTCAGAGAATATAACAGTAAAAGATTATATGCAAGTATAGAGGTGGCAGATATGATTTATTTTGATAATGCTGCCACAACCTTCCCGAAGCCGCCTTCAGTTCAGAGGGCGGTAAACAAAGCTGTACTGATATATGGAGGGAATCCAGGCAGGAGCGGTCACAGATATTCACTTAGAGTTGCAGAGGAGGTTTTTAAGACAAGAGCACAATGTGCAGAATTTTTCGGCGCTAATATTGAAAATATTGTTTTTACGCAAAACTGCACCTATGCTTTAAATCTTGCAATAAAGGGTATAATGGCTGACGGAGGTCATATTATTGTTTCCTCCCTTGAGCATAATTCTGTTGCAAGACCTGCTTATGCTTTATCAGGCAAGAACTGTACCTTCAGTATTGCTGAAGTTGATGAAAACGATGATGTCACAATAGAAAATTTTGAGAAACTTATTACTCCTGAAACAAAAGCTATCGCCTGCACAATAGCAAGTAATGTTACAGGCCAGGTTCTTCCCTACAAGAAAATTGCCAAGCTATGCAGAAAGTATGATCTTTGCTATATTGCTGACGGAGCGCAGGCATGTGGTGTTATCCCACTTAAAATGGCTGATGGATTCAACTTTTTGTGTACTGCAGGTCACAAAGGGCTTTATGGTACTACAGGAACAGGACTATTAATTTCTGATGGGAAATATCCCATTTCAACTATTGTTGAGGGCGGAACAGGAACAACCTCCGACAAGCTTGAACAACCTGATTTTATGCCTGAAAGACTTGAAAGTGGAACGTTGAACACTGTTGGAATTCTTTCACTTGGAGCAGGTCTTAGTTATATAAATAAAAAAACACTTAATAAAATTTTTGAGCACGAAAATTCACTATGTAATTTATTCATAAAGAAAGCTTCAAAAATCAAAGGATTAAGAATTTACCGGAAAAGGAACTGTAATTATGTTCCTATTGTTTCGTTTAATCTTGATTATCTGACTGCAGAAGAACTTGCATCACAGCTTGACCAGGCAGGTTTTGCACTTCGTGGTGGTCTGCATTGTGCTATACTTGCTCACATATGTAATGGAACAGATGATAAGGGTACGGTAAGGTTTGCACCCTCTTCATTCAACACTGAACAAGAAGTTATCATGCTTGTAAATGCAATCAAAAAAATCTCAACATTTTTTTGATATTTACTTGTATTTATTCAATTATGTGTTAAAATTAATATACGTATCAATATATATTAGCGGGCTATCTTTGACAATATAGCCCGCAAAACTAAAGATTTTATTAATTATTGCAGTATAAAACAAAGGGAAGTGAAGTATGAATTATATTATAGATGTTTTCAGTAATATATCAAGCGTAGTAAAATCTATATCAATAGCTGACATTATTGATATGATCATTCTCTCTTATCTTTTATACAAAGGCATAAAACTTATTAAAGAAACGCGTGCGGAACAGTTGATTAAAGGTATTGCATTATTATGCGTTGCTTATTTCATCGTGGACAAGCTAGAGCTGAAAACGATGGGATTTTTACTTCATAATTTCTTTCAATGGGGTATTCTTGCAATTATTATCATGTTTCAGCCTGAATTACGACGTGCACTTGAAAAAATGGGACGAGCAAAAGTTTCGAATTTTAATGTTTTCTCTTTAGGTTCGGATTCAAGTGATGCAATGGTTTACAGATGGGAAGAGGCAATACGTGCAATAGTAGATGCCTCTGTTGACCTTTCTGCAACTAAAACAGGTGCGCTTATTGTTATAGAAAGACTGACTAAACTTGGCGAACAGATTGATACGGGTACAATTATTAATGCTAAGCCGAGTTCCGCTGTTCTTGAAAATATATTTTTTCCGAATACTCCTCTTCACGATGGTGCTGTTATTATCCGCGACGGACGTGTTCATGCTGCCGGATGCTTCCTTCCTAAGCCGCAGAAGGAAGAACTCATTACAAAAACTCTCGGTTCAAGACACCGTGCTGCTATTGGTATGAGTGAAAATTCAGATGCCATTATTATCGTTGTTTCTGAAGAAACAGGAGTTATTTCTATTGCTGAAGAAGGTCAGCTCACGCGAGGCTTTACCAAAGATAATTTATTACAGCTCTTAAAGTCCAAGCTTATCCCAGAAAAGCAACCTGATGATAAATCAACAAGAGCTAGAAAAATTTTCCGTGGGAAGGTGAAGACAAAATGAAATTAAAGAAAATCAAATTTCTCACAAATACCACAAATGATATTGTCCTCAAAATTTACGCTGTTGTGCTTGCAGTACTTATATGGTTTATAATATCTGTCACATTATATCCGACGGTGACAAGAACCATTAATAACGTTCCTGTTGTACCTATCGTAACAAAAGGCACTGCCGCCGAAGATTTCGGACTCAGACCTGTTAATATTGATAAAAAAGAGATTTCCGTAAGAATTTTCGGGAAAAGATACAACATTGGCGATTTATCGGCTGAAGACCTACAGGCACAGCTTATTGTTGACAGCAACGTAAATAAGCCGGGTGAATACGAACTTGAAGTTAAAATTGTATCAAAGAAGAAGACAAACTTTGATATTAAGAATATTAGCCCATCAAAGATTAAAGTTAAGTTCGATAGTATTATTGAAAAGGAATTCCCTATTGAAGTCGAAGCGCCTAATATTACTGTTGCGAGCGGATATCTTATTGAGCCTATTACAGTTAACCCAAACACAATAAAAGTAAAAGGTCCAAAAGAGGAAATCGAAAAAATAACAAAAGTTGTTGCAAGGACTGAAGAAAAGAAATCTCTCAGCGAATCCCTTATAATCAGTGAAGCAAGCATTGTTGTATATAATGGTGAAACCATAATGAGTAAGGAAAATCTTAATTTTAATACAAATAAAATTGAATTACGAATACCGATTTTAATGCAGAAGTCATTACCATTTAAGCTCGGTATTCAGAATGCCCCGCCAGATTTCGATTTATCTTCCTTAAAATATTCACTTTCAAAGAGCAAAATTGATATTGCAGCACCTGTTAATTCAATCAGGGATCTTGGAGAAGTTCATCTTGGCTATCTCAATCTTCACAGTGTTGATTTAAATTCTTCATTTGTTTATAATGTTGAACTACCTGAAAAGTACAAAAATCTTTCAGGTTATTCGTCCATTAATGTAAACTTTGACTGGGTTAATTACTCATCAAAGACTATTACACTTGACAAAAGTAAGATTTTCGTTGTAAACGCTCCTTCAAAATTTAATATTAAAATAAAGACAAACAACATCTGGAACATTAAGCTTATCGGTCCGAAGAGTGTAATTGATAAAATTACAGCCTCTAATGTTATCGCTGAAATTGATCTATTGGAAGCTAACCTTAATCAATCAACTTACAGTATGCCTGTTCAGATATATTCACCACAGTATCATAATATCTGGGCTTATGGCAACTATAATGCTACTATAAGTGTGTCGGATAAATAATACTATAAGCTTTAAAGGAGAAATATGCCGTTTATTATTCAACAGATTAAAGCCTCACTTGATTGTGATAAAGATAGTATTATTAGTAAGGCTTTGAAAAAAATTGATTTGAGTTTTTCGGAAGTTTCTGATGCTTCAATTTATAAAACTTCACTTGATGCACGAAAGCAAAACGATATTCATTTTGTTCATTCGATTATTGTTACCCTCAGAAATCCTGAACTTGAGAAAAAAATATGTAACAAAAATGCCTGTTGCTCTTATGTTGAGAGCAATAGGCTTTCTCCTGTTATATCAAAAAACAAGCGTGATGGGGAAATCGTAATAGCTGGATTTGGCCCTGCTGGAATGTTTGCTGGTCTTGTTCTCGCCGAATACGGCTATAACCCTATAATTTTTGAAAAAGGTGAAGCTATTGAAGAACGAGTAAGAACAGTACATGAGTTCTGGAATGGCGGAAAACTTAACACAAATTCAAATGTTCAGTTTGGCGAAGGTGGTGCTGGTACATTTTCTGACGGCAAGCTCACAACAAGAATAAATGATCCACTTTGTAGGTATGTTCTTGAAGAATTTGTTGAAATGGGTGCTCCAAAGGAAATACTTTCAAAATCAAAACCACACATCGGCACAGATAATCTTCGAAATGTTGTTAAAGCTATAAGAGAGCGGATAATTTCACTTGGCGGAAAAGTCTGTTTCAACTCAGAAATTGATGAATTTGAAATTAAAAATGACACGTTGGTTTCTGTATCATCAAACGGAAAGTATATTAATTGTCAAGCACTCGTTCTTGCTATCGGTCACAGTGCAAGGAATACATTTGTAAAGTTACTTGAAAAAGGAATTTTTATTGAAAACAAACCTTTTTCGGTTGGTGCAAGAATTGAACACCTTCAGCGTGATGTTGATAACAGCCTTTATGGGAAGCATACTGGCAATTCCCTTCTCCCTGTTGGTGAATATCAGCTTTCACACAGAGAAAAAGACGGACGGGCTGTTTACACCTTCTGTATGTGTCCTGGTGGTTTTGTTGTGCCTGCAGCAAGTGAAGAGAATAGTGCTGTAACAAATGGTATGAGCGAATTTTTGCGAAATCAAGAAAATGCAAATTCAGCTCTTGTTGTTTCAGTTTCTGAAAAAGATTTCGGAAATGAGCCACTTGCAGGGCTTGAATTTGCAAAGAAGCTTGAGCAAAAAGCTTTCAAATTGGCTGGAAGTAATTATTCTGCTCCCGCTACTGATGTCGGCACATTCTTAAATGATTCCAGATTTTCAAAAAGCATCATTAAACCATCTTATCAGCGTGGAGTAGAAAAATGTGATTTCAATAAACTTTTCCCAAAAGAAATTGCAGACATGATGAAAATCGGCATCAGAAAATTCTCTTCACAAATGAGATGCTTTGGTGATACATCAGCAATTCTGACTGCTCCTGAAACGAGAACCTCCTCACCTATACGAATAAGACGAAACGAAAATTTCGAATCAATTTCAACGAAAAATCTATATCCATGCGGTGAAGGTGCTGGATATGCAGGTGGAATAATGAGCGCATCCGTTGACGGAATTCGAATTGCTTTAAAAATTATGGAAACATATGCACCATAAATAAATCAATCACCTTTGAACATACTATTTATATAGTAGCTCAAAGGTGTTTTTGTTATTATTTTTAAATTCTTAAATCAAGAAAAATTTGATTGATTTGAAAATTATTACCTGTAATATAAATTAATCTGAGAGTTATACTATTATTGCAAACCCCAATAACCTAAAATTTATTAAGGAGTGTAGTACAAATGAAAACAAATTATTCAACACAAGCTAAAGAAAAGTTAAACCAGATGAAGATGGAATCAGCAAACGAAGTAGGCGTTTCACTAAAGCAGGGTTATAATGGAGATTTGACATCTAAGCAGGCTGGATCAATCGGCGGACAGATGGTTAAGAAAATGATTGAAGGCTACGCAGAGAAATAGTTAAATTTAATAAAATAAGAGGACTTCTAATGAAGTCCTCTTATTTTTAAAATGCTGAAAATATTGAATAATTTGATTTGCCGTGCTTTTTAACTTTATACATAGCTTCATCAGCTTCATCAATAATCGTCTCAAGGTTATTACCGGTTTCTGAGAAGAATGAAATACCAATACTGCAATTTACAATAAGATGTTGCTTAATAACCTGACTATCAAAGCCAACCTTAAGAACATCAATAATACTTTGAGCAAACTTCTTAGTTTCATCCTTTGAATCATGCGAGTTTATGCAGACTATAAATTCATCTCCGCCATATCTTCCTGCAAAGCCATAATTTCTTACTAGGTCTTTTATCGTGTCACTAATAAACTTAAGCACTTCATCACCACACGCATGGCTGTAAGTATCGTTATAACTCTTAAAGTCGTCAATATCAATAAATATTACTGAACTGACCTGTTTTCTGACTTTTGAAAGAACAAACTCATTAGCAAGTCGTTTTTCAAAAGTTTCACGATTAAATAGCCCTGTAAGGCAATCATATTCCGCACGCTGAATCAAAGCTTTTTCACTTAGCTTAGCATTATCAATGTCAACCATTACACCAATAATCTTATAAGGTCTTTCCTCATTATCGTATAACATCTGGGCTTTAATAAGAAACCATACATAGCTTCCATAAATAGTCTTGAACCTGAATTCACCCTGAGCTGTTGATTTTTTCTCAAAAGCATGCTCAAGACAATCCTGATAACGCTGTGAATCTTCTGGATGAAGCTGTGCATGAGTAAAGAAACTGTCCTCATATCTATCAGTCTTTGGTCTGTAACCAAACATCTTATTATAATTCTTGCTAAATGAAACATAGTCTTTCCTGAAATTATATTCAAATACTATATTATTATTCATCTCATTAATGAGACGATATCTTTCTTCGCTTTCACTGATATCATTGAGCAAATCATTAAAGGAATTACCTATTGTACCGAATTCATTCTCGGCATCAATATTGAATCTTACAAAATTATTACCATGCTGTTTTTTGCTCAGCGTATGCATTATTGTAAAAACTGGTTTTGAAAAACGACAGGCAAATATAATAGCAGTTGTCGTTATTATTACTGTAAACACTATTAGCAACAAAAATAGATTAGAATTTATATTGTTTGAAGCAACAATAGAACTCTTATTAGTAACTGATACTATTGAACAGTTTATTGAAGGTAAAGGTTTTATATATGCAAGCTTTCTTTGCCCTTCAGCTTTAAAACTTTTGATAAAAGATGATTTATTATTATCAAGCGCCAATGTGATTTTAGATCTTATATAATTATATTTGATATTTACTTTGTAGTTAATCAATTCTGTAAAAGGGAATTCAACCATGTTTCCAGAAAAATCAACCAGACTTATATTTGTTGATTCATAAGCATTATTTGTCCTTAGCAACGTCTGAATTTCAGAAGTGTCACAGATAAATATAAGCTTTCCTATGTAAACCTTTGCTTCATCATATAATTCAGTAACATAAGCAAAAGCGGGGAAATTATTAACTGCTTGCTCAGTCATAAAAAATTCTGAAAACCCATCCTTGACTTTTATATCATTACCAAGTCTTTTTGCTATACCATTTTCAAACTGAGTTGCAGAAAAAGCTAATGAGCCTTTATTGTTAAGAAGTATAATATTTTTAATATTATCATTACTACCAATTGTTATTTCTGCATTCAATTTAAATAAATTGAAATAGTTGTTTATTGTTGTATTATTGGATTTCTCGTTAGAATATTGAGAGTTAGCTGTAGCAAATTTTATTGTATCGGTTTCTTTTGCGAGTTCATTTGCATTATTTTCAACTTTTTTCATCACAGAAGTAATGACGCTGCTTTTTTGAGATACAGATGTTGAAATAAACTTTGCAGCATTCTTCATTTTCATATCAGATATTGAAATTGTCTGGAAAAGCCATAAGAAAAACATAGGGATAAGTGATAGCAAAAGTATAAACGTTATTAGTGATTTTTTTATTCGCATACTTATCCCTCCCTTTTCTTAATTATACTATATATATTTAAGCATTTCAATCTTCCAATATATATTTCAAAGTTTTTACCAATTAATGAATTTTGCATTATTTTGAAACTATTGTATAAATTTTACACGGGCTTCTATTATATTATAAATTAAACAATAAATCTGAATATGTAGGGAATGGCCAGAATTTTTCAGCAATATAGGATTCAAGCTCATCAGCGATTCTTCTTACTTCATTCATACAAGGAATTATTTTATCCTTGAAATATGCTGCAGAATCAATGTTTAGAACTGGGCTCTTATTTGCAAGCTTGTTTTCAAGACTTTCAATTTCTTCATCAAAATTGTTAATAAGATCTGAAAGCTTATTGACAAGATTATTCTCTGCATGAGCGTTTATGCCAATCTGCTTTTTAGCAATAATACTTTCGCATAGCTGTTTTGAATACTCTATAGCAATAGGAAGGATCTGTCTTTTTGCAATATGAACCATAGTCTGCGCTTCAATATTGACTGTCTTAATATATTCTTCTATAAGAATTTCACAACGTGAACGGATTTCTATTTCAGAAAATACATGATGCTTTGTGAGAAGGTCAATATTTTTCTTATCAACATAACGTGGGAATACATCAACAGCTGTTTTATAGTTTGGAAGTCCTCTCTTTTCAGCTTCAATAAGCCATTCTTCTGAATAGTTATTTCCATTGAATATAACCTGCTTATTACCAGCAACTGCTTCAACAAGGAGCTTATTAAGCTCTTCAGCGAAGTTTTCCTTGCCTTCAAGTCTGTCAGCAAACTGTCTTAACTCTTCTGCTACTATTGTGTTAAGCATAATGTTAGGGCAGGAAATTGACATAGAAGAGCCAACCATTCTAAATTCAAATTTATTCCCTGTGAAAGCAAATGGAGATGTACGGTTTCTGTCTGTTGTATCCTTAGGGAATGTTGGAAGAGTCTTTACGCCAAGCTCAAAGTGCTTGTTGTTATCAGTTTTAACAAGCTCACCTGTTGCAAGAGCATCAAGTATTGCTGAAAGCTCATCACCGATAAATACTGATACAATTGCTGGAGGTGCTTCATATCCGCCCAATCTATGATCATTGCCTGCACTCGCAACGGATAATCTCAATAAATCAGCGTATTCGTTAACACCTTTAATTACAGCACAAAGAAATGTTAAGAACTGAATGTTCTGCTGTGGGGATTTGCCTGGCTCAAGAAGGTTAATACCGTCGTCTGTTGACATTGACCAGTTATTATGCTTTCCTGAACCGTTTACACCCTCAAAAGGTTTTTCATTTAGCATACAATATAAGCCATGCTTCAAAGCCATTTTCTTCATAACTTCCATAGTAAGCTGATTATGGTCAACTGCAATATTTGAAGTTTCAAAAACTGGTGCAAGTTCGTGCTGTGCTGGTGCGGCTTCATTATGCTTTGTTTTTGAAGGGATGCCAAGCTTCCAGAGCTCGTCGTCAAGATCCTTCATATAAGCTGATACTCTATCCTTCAAGGTACCAAAATAGTGATCGTCCATTTCCTGTCCCTTAGGAGCTTTTGCACCAAAAAGAGTTTTACCACAGAAGATTATATCTTTTCTCTTATCATAAAGTTTTTTATCAATAAGGAAGTATTCCTGCTCAGCACCGACTGTTGTTGAAACATGGTTTGATGTTGTATTACCAAACAATCTGAGAATTCTCATAGCCTGCTTGTTTACAGCTTCCATAGAACGCAAAAGTGGTGTCTTCTTATCAAGAGATTCGCCTGAATATGAGCAGAACGCTGTTGGGATACATAATGTTCCGTCTTTAACAAATGCATATGATGTAGGATCCCATGTTGTATATCCTCTTGCTTCAAAAGTTGCGCGAAGTCCGCCTGATGGGAATGATGATGCATCTGGCTCACCTTTTGTAAGCTCCTTGCCGGAAAACTCCATTATTACTTTTCCATCACTTGAAGGATTGATAAAAGAGTCATGTTTTTCTGCTGTTATACCTGTCATAGGCTGGAACCAGTGAGTATAGTGAGTTGCGCCCTTTTCAATTGCCCAGTCCTTCATTGCATTAGCAACAACTGCTGCAATATTAGGCTCAAGCTCCTGTCCAAACTCCCTTGTTTTCTTCATTGATTCATAAACTTGCTTTGGAAGCCGATCTCTCATTACAGCATCGTTAAAAACATTACAGCCGAAAAAAGATGTTACTGACTCGCTTTTGATTGTTTCTGGCATAAATTTACCCCCATAAATTTATTTTATAAATATTTGTTTACTTAAAGCAATAACGCCTCGACAAAATTATCAAAGCGTTTTTGCATTATAACTATGGTAATAATCTGTTGATATCTCTTGGGAACATACTTGTCATACGAATATTGGACATATTCAAAATCTTCATGAGAAGTCTTTCAAGTCCGATACCTAATCCACCATGTGGTGGAAGACCGTATTTGTGTGCTTCAAGATAGCTTTCAAAGTCCTTAGGATCAAGCCCCTGAGCCTTCATCTTTTCAAGCTGCTCATCATAATCATGAATTCTCTGACCGCCTGAAGTGATTTCAAGTCCTCTAAACAAGAGGTCAAACTTATATGCAACTCTTGGGTCTTCCTTTGAGTTCATAGCGTAGAATGGTGGCTTTGAGCTTGGAAAGTGAGTAACAAATATAAAATCACAATCATACTTTTCCTTCGCATATTCACAAAGCTTTACTTCATCCTCTGGTTCAAGATCAAATTTATTTGCACCATTACCCTCACCTCTCAATAAATCAAGAGCATCAAGGAAAGTTATTGATGGAATTTCCTTAATAACAGGAATTTCAGCATCCAAAAGCTCAATTTCAGGCTGGTATCTTTCACGAATGTACTCCATAATGAATTTGAGCATTGCAGTTTCCATATTCATTACATCATACATGCTGTCGATGTAACCCATTTCAAAGTCAAGTCCGATATATTCATTGATATGACGTGAAGTTGCGTGCTTTTCTGCACGATAAACAGGCGCAATTTCATAAACCCTATCGAAGAAAGCGACAGCAGTCTGTTTATAGAATTGTGGTGACTGATTTAAGAATGCAGGCTTCTGGAAGTAGTCAATATGGAATATATTTGCTCCACCTTCTGCTCCCTGTGCAACAATCTTTGGTGTGTGAATTTCAGTAAAGCCGTTATCTTGCATAAATCTGTGCATACCGTGAACCAAGCCTTCCTGAAGCTTGAAGATTGCACGTTCATATGGATTTCTCAATGCAACAGAACGGTTATCAAGATTTATATCAAGCGAGCAATTAAGCTTACCTTGAGAAATCTTAAGTGGATATTCCTGTGCAGGAGTTGAAATAAGCATTATTGAAGAAAGGACAATTTCAATACCATTTGGGTCCCTAAGATTTTCATTGACTGTTCCTTTGACTTTTACAAAAAAGCCTTCCTTGAGTCCCTCAATACTGTCTTTACAGTTATCAGAACTGTAAACAGTCTGGATAACGTTTCTTGCTGTTCTTAAAACGATGAATGAAATACTGCCCATGTTCTTGACTCTATGAACACAAGCTGAAAATTCAATTGCCTTACCTATATTTGCTTTTACTTTATCAAGATTGAATTCATTGATAAGATCATTTCCGCCGACCATTAAGAACTCGCCATTCTGTGATGGCTTATAGGAATTCTCTTTATTGTCTTTTGTGAGCTTTGAGGTGTCAGTTTCTGTTGACTGGGCAACTTCTTCTTTTGTGTTATCTGTGCCAGCCTTTGCACTCAACGAAGCAAGCTTGCTCTCCAATGTTTCTTTAATTATCTTTGGAGTAGCAACGCCCTTGAGTTCTTTTGAACATTGACCGATAAGGAATCCGATAACCTTTGTTTCCCCGCCGATATACTGGTCAACAGTAGCCTTATTCTTTTCAAGAACGGCGTCGATTGTACTTTCAACCTTCGCAGTATCAATTTCAATAATAAATCCGTTTTCTTTAGCAAGTTCCATTGGCTTCTTTGAAGTTTCAATCATCTGACGGAGAATTGTCTTTGCGTCATTTTTTGAAACCTTTTCAGTATCAGCCATTTCAACAAGCTGTGCAAAGTCCTTTGCTGTGAAAGGAAGACTTTCCATTGATACCTCGCCGAGGTTAATTCTTCTCAAAAGTTCTGTAAGAACGAAAGCACAGATGCTTTTTGGGTTATTGTAGGTAGCAACAGCCTCGTCAAAGAAGTCAGAAACAAGCTTTGATTGGATAATGATTTTCGCATCAACTTCACTTAATCCAAATGTGTTGATATATCTATTTAATCTTATATCAGGCATTTCAGGAAGCTTGTTCTTGATTTCGTCAAGCATTTCATCAGTAAAGTTTACCTGCATAATATCAGGTTCTGGGAAGTATCTGTAATCGTGTGCGTTTTCTTTGTTACGCATCGATTTAGTTTCACCACGGTTATCGTTGAAACGACGCGTTTCCTGAATAACCTTCTTACCCATATCAAGAAGCTTTGCCTGTCTGTATTCTTCATACTCAATAGCACGAACAATTGATTTGAGTGAGTTAAGGTTCTTGATTTCGGCTCTTGTACCGAATTCCTTATCGCCTGGCTTCATAAGAGAGATATTTACGTCACAACGGATTGAACCCTCTTCAAGCTTACAGTCACTGACACCAGCGTACTGGAGAAGAAGGATAATCTGTTCAACATATGCTTTCGCTTCTTCAGCACTGCGAATATCAGGCTCGGAAACAATTTCAATCAGTGGAATACCACATCTGTTATAGTCGGGGAGAGATACACCGTTGAAGTCATCATGGACTAACTTTCCAGCGTCTTCTTCAAGGTGAATTTGATGAATTCTGATGTTCTTTTCTTCGCCATTTACCTTAACAGGTACATTACCATTGACACAAAGTGGGAAGTAAAGCTGTGAAATCTGATATGCCTTAGGCAAGTCAGGATAGAAGTAATTCTTTCTGTCCCACATTGAAAATTTATTGATATTACAGCCAAGTGCAAGACCGGCTTTTACTGCATATTCTACTGCTGTCTGATTAATAACTGGAAGTGTTCCAGGCATACCTGTACATACAGGGCAGACACGGGTATTCTGCTCGCCGCCAAATTCAGCGGAACAGGTGCAGAAGATTTTTGAATGTGTTGCAAGTTCACAGTGTATTTCAAGACCGATTACGGTGATATAGTTACTCATTTTGCACGTCCTCCCTTATATTCTTGGAGCGACAGGCAAGAAGCCTTGCTCAAATGCATCAGCAACCTGAATCAATGTATCCTCATCATAAGGCTTCCCTATCAATGACATACCAATAGGCATTGAATTCTTATCATAGCCACAGGTGGTTGAAATAGCAGGAAGAGATGCTATATTAACAGTAACAGTACAGATATCTGCCTGATACATTTTTACTGGATCACTGATATTGTCATTTATTCCGAATGCTGTTGTTGGTGTTGTAGGTGTAAGGATTACATCACATTTTGTAAAAATTTCTTTATACTCCTGTCTTATCTTCTGACGGAGCGCAAGTGCTTTTGCATAATAAGCATCATAGTATCCACTTGAAAGCGCATAGTTACCAAGAAGAATTCTTCTCTTAACCTCGTCACCGAAGCCCTCAGAACGTGACTTCTTAATAAGTTCATCATAACTTACAACATTTTCAGCACGGTGACCATACTTGATACCGTCATAACGTGAAAGGTTTGAACAAGCTTCTGCTGAAGAAATAAGGTAATATGCAGGGATTGCATATTTAAGTGAAGGCATTGAACAATCAATAAGCTCTGCACCCATTGACTTATAGCTTTCTGCTGCTGACATAACCTGTTTTCTTATTTCATCGTCAATTCCCTCGCCATAGAATTCAGCGGGGATTGCAATTTTCATGCCTTTTAAGGACTGACCGATTTTTGCTGTGAAATCAGGAACAGATTCTCTTGAAGATGTTCCGTCGTGCGGGTCATATGAACAGATTGAATTGAGAATAAGTCCGCAGTCATGAGCATCCTTTGCTATCGGACCAATCTGGTCAAGTGATGAAGCAAAAGCAACAAGTCCGTATCTTGAAACACGTCCGTATGTTGGCTTTATGCCTGTTACACCGCAAAATGCTGCTGGCTGACGAATTGATCCGCCTGTATCTGAGCCAAGTGCTGCTGCTGAAAGTGAAGCCGCAACTGATGCTGCACTACCACCAGAAGAACCACCTGGTACTTTTGTCTTATCATAAGGATTTTTAGTTTTAGCAAATGCTGATGTTTGTGTTGACCCACCCATTGCAAATTCATCCATTGAAACCTTACCGAGCATAACAATATTCTGCTTATTGAGATTTTCCATAGCAGTAGCATTGTACGGTGGAATGAAATTCTCAAGGATTTTTGAAGAACAGGTTGTATTTACGCCTTCTGTACAGATATTATCCTTTATGGCAAGTGGGATACCTGTGAGGTCACTTGATTTACCAGAATCAATAACTTCCTGTGCTTTTTCTGCATCCTTTAGTGCATTTTCTTCAGCTACAGTAATATAAACCTCAAGGTCTTTATTGTATTTATTTATTCTTGTGAGATATTCTTTTGTAAGCTCCGGTGCTGATATTTTTTTATCATCAAGGAGCTTTCGCATATCTCTGATTTTCAGTGTTGAAATGTTCATACTTAAACTCCTTTATTCTACTACTTTTGGAACAACGAAATAATTATTAGTACTTGTTGCATTCTGCAGAATTTTTTCTGTTGGCATTGATGGTTGCGATATATCTTTTCTCAAATCATTGAGGTAAATATTATTATTATCTAATTTTGCATCGTATTTTACATCAATTTCCTTAATAGTATCCATAAGATTTATTATGTGTGTCATTTCATTTGCAACTTTATCAAGCTCTTTATCGGAAAACTCAAGCTTTCCAAGCTCTGATAGATAGCTGACCATTTTAAGATCCATAATTATTACCACGCTTTTCTCCAGATTTTTTAGTATATTACAAAAATGCAATATTACCACTAATACTAAAATAAAATTATACAACATTTTAACAATCTATGCAAGTATTTGTACTGTAATTTCACTAATTTGAAGTGAGATAAACTACATATATATAAATAGGATAGTTTAATTTAAATAGAAAATAAATAAACACCCGCTAATAGTATTACCATAATACAGAAAAATAAAGGATTTTAATAACAAAAGTATTCCTTATGTCATATTATGAATTAGTACACTGATATAAGGAGGATACTATGCCAAAAATATATTTAAGTCCGTCTACGCAGGAATATAATGTAACTGCACTGGGTAATTCAGAAGAATACTATATGAATCTCATCGCAGATGCTATGATGCCTTACTTAAGATCAAGCGGTATTCAGGTAATAAGAAATACACCACAAATGACCGCAGGAAGCTCAATCACACAGTCTAATAACAGCAATGTTGATTTACACGTTGCACTGCACTCAAACGCTTCACCGGAAAGCCTTGCAGGACAGCTGACAGGAACAGATGTTTATTATGCACCGTCAAGCTCAGAAAGTAAAAGATTTGCTGACCTTGTAGTAAAGAATCTCAAGAAAATATACTATCAGCCAGATAAGGTTCAAGCAAGACCAACAGATTTTCTGGGTGAGGTTTTAAGAACACGTGCACCTTCTGCTCTTATTGAATTTGCTTACCACGATAACCTTACTGATATGCAATGGATTGCAAATAACATAGATCCCATCGCAAAAAGTGTTGTCCTTTCAATAACAGAATTCTTTGGAATTCCTTTTGTTGAGCCACAGCCTGTCCAGATAGGCAGAGTCAATGTAACATCTGGTTCTCTCAACATCCGTTCAAAACCAAGTACCGATTCATATGTTATCATTCGTGCACCAAAAGGCGCTGAACTTCAGATAGTCGGTAAATACCAAAACTGGTATGTTGTTCAATATAAGGGTGCCATCGGATATGCAAGTGCAGATTATGTTACTATATCATAAAAATAAGTGGGCTACATATTAATGTAACCCACTTATTTTTATTTCTTCTGCATATAGTTATAATCGCCTTTGTCAATCTGCCACATTGAGTCGTAGGCATTCTTCAAAGCTTTTGAATACTTTGAATTCCTTGAGATTGCATCAAGAACATACTCATAAGTATAATCAGTCTTTATATCCTTCACATCAACAGAATCATCAAAGAAAGCAAAATACAATGCTTCAATTTTAATATTATTGTCCTTAAGTTTGGTTGAAAAATCTTTTACTTTTCTTCTTTGATCTTCAATAGAATCATTAGAGTTAATGTAAACCATAAATCTTATACCATTCTTATAATTGGCAAGATAGTCCTCAATAGATATATTCATATCTGTTTCATTATAATAAACACATTGATAAAAGTTCTCATGAATTGAAAAATCCGTATAAAAATCTTCAAGCGTGGTTGACAAAATTTTTTTAACTTGATCTGATTTCAATACACCTATATAACTATCTCCGTATTTATCCTCGTTATTTACTGCTTTAACACACACCTTGCGTCCAAGCTTATCTTTTACATAAGCATACGATGACGTTTTGTTAAGTTGTCTTCCTGCTTTGTATCTTTCAAGAGTGAAGCTCTGATTATATTTTAAAGAAAGATACTTAAGCATAACGGTTTTTTCACTATTATCCTCTGATTTATTTTTTGAACCAGAACATCCTGTCAATAGAACAGCTAAAACAACCATAAAAAATATTAATTTATTTTTCATAATACGCCTCCATACTTTTACAACTTTAAATTACCACACAATGATTAAACTGTCAATAACTATTGAAAAGTTAGTTATCTGCAACAAAAAGCTTCTCAATCATATAATGAAAAAAGACTTTATTTTATATTGGGGAGGGCTTTTATGGCAAAACTGACTTTTCACCTATTAGGGCTCGCACATCTTGAAACCACAAAGCAAAACTCATCCTGTGCATACACTCAAAAAATAATCAAACTAGCAAGGATGATAAAAAGCTACGGACATACATTATACTTCTATGGAGTTGAAGGTTCCGACATTGAATGTGATGAATTAATACCTGTTTCAACGCAAGAGGTCCTTAAGCAATGCTATGGAGAATATGATAGAAAAACCACCTTTTTCCGAAGTGAATCAAACGACTATGCACATCAAGAATTTAATAAGAATGCTATTGAGGAAATACTAAAGAGAAGAAATGACAATGATATTCTTCTATGCACAATGGGACTTGATAATTATGAAATAGCAAGAAATGTAAGCCTTATTACTGTTGAATCTGGAATAGGTTATACTGGAATTATGTCAGATTCCTTTCGCGTTTTTGAATCTTACGCCTGGATGCACCATATATATGGACTCAATCATATTGAGGACGGAGTATGGTATGATGCAGTTATCCCCAATTATTTTGACCTTAAGGATTTCCCATATCAGGAGAATAAACAGGATTACCTTTTATACTTTGGCAGGATAATTCACAGAAAAGGAGTTCAGGTTGCTTCAGATGTTGCTAAGGCAACAGGACATCAGCTTTATATTGTCGGTCAGGGTTCACTTGATAATCCAAACGAATATATTAACCTTGGAGGCGAAAAGCATATTAAGTACTTACCTGCTGTTGGGGCAGAAGAAAGAGCAAAGCTTCTTAAAAATGCGAAGGCAGTACTTATGCCGACATATTATCTTGAACCTTTTGGTGGGGTTAATGTTGAGGCACAGCTTTGTGGCACTCCTGTTATTACATCAGATTGGGGAGCCTTCCCTGAAACTGTTCTTCACGGCGTTACCGGATATCGTTGCAGGGTTTTTGAAGAATTCTGCTGGGCTGTTAATAATATTTCAAACATTAAGCCTGAAAACTGTAGAAAATGGGCAGAAAATAATTATTCACTTGAACGTGTCGGAAAAATGTATGAGGAATACTTCCAGAGATTAAACAAGCTTCATCAGGAAGGATGGTATCAACCAAATCCTGAAAGAACAGAACTTGACTGGCTTAAGCGATATTATCCACAATAAGAATTGCCCTGATACAAAATCTGTATCAGGGCATAAATTATTTATTATGCTTAAGCAAGACGGATAATTGTCATTAAAGCTGCAAAATCGTTTGTACCTGTTCCATTTGCAAAAAGATTTGTAATTTGGGTTCCTGAAGCATTTATAAGATTTAATGTAGTAGTTGCTGTAAAAACCAAAACAACACTTCCACTTACGTCACCAGTTGCAGGTGCTGTTAAAGATACAGCATTTAAGCCTGATGTTGCAATAGGAATAGTTGGTGCTGTTATATCAACCAATGATATAACTATTGGGATACCAACTATAGGATTTTGTGCATTTACATCCCATGAGAAATAATAGGTTCCTGGAATAACAGTTATATTTGGTGCTGTATAAGTTATACTTGTTCCGATAGATGCACCAAACTGTGCAAGTGGTATAGGTGCTGTATCTGCAACAGGAGTACTAGCTGTAATTGCTGTTCCAAGATTTATACCTGCTAATAAAGTTGTTGTTCCTGGAACACCAGTTGGTCCTGTTGGTCCTGTTGGTCCTGTCGGTCCTGTTGGTCCTGTTGGTCCCTGTGGCCCTGGTACTGTGTAACAATAACAGCTTCTGGTACATGGGCATTTGTTTTCACATCTATGATAAATATTCATTCCGTCACAATCTCTGTCATAACGACTATCAAATTCTCTACTCATACTTGTACTCCTTTAAATAATATAGCATATAATGCTTGCTATCATTATATGGAATCTAAATACTTTTGTGATGAATAATAAGAGAAAAAACAAAGCGACAGAGTACTCTGCCGCTTTTTTTCTTATTTATTATTATTCCAGAATTCATCAACCAACTTGTTTGGATCAGTATCGTCGGCTGGCTTACTTGGTGAAGAAAGCCATTCACTTGTATCCTGTTGTGACGAAGTTCTATAACCATTCAATGAATTGTTATAATTATTATTCAAGTTGCTTTGCGGATAGATACTTTGCTGATTATAGTTGTCTGGCCGCTGATATGTATTGTTACCATACTGGTCTATAGTTGGCTGAGTGTATCCGTTCTGCTGGTATGGGTTATTACCATATTGATTTACATTCTGCTGAAAGCTATTAAAATTACCTGGGTCATTAAAGTATACTGTACGCTGCTTTTTCTTTGTAATAAAAATAACTAACAACAGAATCGTTGCAACAACAATTACACCAATATATATAAGCAGATTGCCACCGCCTAACATATCCATTTTATCTTTTATTTCAAAGCTGTTTAAAATATTATTGAACTCACTTGTTGTTGAATAATTCTTATCAGAATAAACGAAGTAAACATAGTATATATACTTCCTTGATGAATAGATATACATATCTCCATATAGAACATTACCCTTAGCATCTTTTATTTCGTTCATATACATATGAAGTGCATAATAACCATTTATCTTTTCTTTTTTTGTATTCATATCCATTTCATATTCGCTGGTACTTATCATTTTCTTACATAAATTTTCAAATTCTAAAACCTGTGAATGTGTTGCTATTTTAATTTTTACATTATCTGTATTTTTACTGACCTGTGTCATAAAAACACATATATTTTTTTCATCCTGCATAACCCATGCATTGTTGTCAACGACTTGTGAACTTTTCGCTTTGTACAAACCACTCTGATTGTTATATGTACTTGGAATATCAATGGAAAAACCATTCTTATACTCATACTTTTCAGCACCTACAGGTAAAGCCAAAAAACATATAGTCAACATAACAGATAAAAATAAAGCCACAAACTTTTTCAAAATATAATCCCCCTAAATGTTTTAAAAAATTATAGCATTATTTTTATATATTGTAAATATTATATAAAAGTAAAAAAATACGTAAATTATTATTGACATAATTATCTTATAGTGTTAATATTTAGTTACTTTATTACGAAAGGAGTGTAAATATGATTGCAAAGGTGATATTACTCTAACTAAATATTTTATGTGGAATTAATGTTCCATGTAAGAATCAAGCCTTTCGAATACTATATCTGAAATTATGCATATGCATTAATTACGGACATACTGAACAGGTGTGTCCTTTTTTTATTCTTGTATTCAATGGCAGCAAGAAAGGACGGAATTTATGGACAGTATTATTCAAATCAAAAACTTGACAAAAACATTTAAAATTCTTAACAGGCATGAAGGGCTTTCTGGCAGTATTAAAGATCTTTTTTCACGTGATTATAAATATCTCAATGCTGTTGATGGTGTATCAATGTCAATTAATCCTGGTGAAATTGTCGGATACTTAGGGCCTAACGGTGCAGGTAAATCAACAACAATCAAAATGATGACAGGCATACTTGAACCAACATCTGGTGAAATATTAGTTAATGGTGTTGTACCTTACAAGAACAGACAACAGAATGCTCAGAATATCGGTGTAGTTTTCGGGCAACGTTCTCAGCTTTGGTGGTCTTTACCTGTTATTGAATCATTTAAACTCTTAAAGGAAATATACAGAATTGACACAAAAACATATAATGATAATCTTGAATTATTCAATAGCATAGTTGATATTAGCAAGCTTTATATGAAGCCTGTTCGACAAATGTCACTTGGTCAGCGTACCTTGTGTGACATTGTTGCTTCATTCTTACATAATCCTAAAATAGTTTTCCTTGATGAGCCAACAATCGGACTTGATGTTTCAATGAAAAGTAAAATTCGTGATATTATCAAGCAGATTAACAGTATAAGAGGCACGACAATAATCCTTACAACTCATGATATCGGTGATGTTGAAGCACTTTGCAAGCGTGCTGTTATTATTGACAAAGGAAAAATGGTTTTTGACAATAACTTTGAGCATTTAAAAAATCGCTTTGGCAAATACAGAACTTTAAAAATAGCAAAAAGCGATGATGAAAACGAATTCATTAAACTCGAGAAAGCTATTTCTGCAATTGCTCAAGGTTCTTCAGTGAGTCTTCTTAACAAAGAAGATAACGATGAAGAAAATGAAAAATGGTTCTCACTCCTCATAGACGAGGATCAAATAGCTCTTGCCGATGTTCTTAATCAGATGATGAAATCAAGTAAAATTGATGATATTAAGATTGAGGAGATACAAACTGAAGATATTATCAGAAAAATCTACGAAGGGGCTGATAATAGTGAGAAAAATTAGATCATTTCTTTGCATAGTAAAAATGTCCTTTATGCATAGGCTGATTTATAGATCCTCCATGTTCATTTCTATAGCAACTAATGGAATATATATGTTCATGATCTATTTCTTATGGAGGGCTATTTTTGACAGTACTCCTAACGGAATAATTAACGGTATGACATTTAAGGACACTTTTATTTACCTTGCATTATCCGGATGTATAGGCAGCTCAATTGTTTCATTTCTTGAATGGAATATGTCAAGTGATGTAAAATCGGGTGATGTTGCAGTATGGTTTATTAAACCTATCAGTTATCCACAATATATGTGCTCGAGAAGCTTTGGTAATATAAGTGCAAACTTTATTATGACTTTTATTCCTACTTTCATCTTTGTATTTTTCCTGACAAAGGGATATATTGATATCGGAGTCAACATTATTATGTTTGTAATCGCTTTCTTCATTGCTGTTCCTATCAGTATGATGTTTGACTTCCTTATTGGCATATTGTCATTCTCAACAGAAAATGTATGGGGTATCAGCACAATGAAAGATAGTATTGTACTTCTTCTGGCTGGTGCTATTGTTCCACTTGCTTTCTTCCCTGAACCAATTAGGAAGGTTGTTGAATGGCTCCCATTCCAGACAATTTATAATCTGCCTCTACAAATCCTTATTAATAAAAATTATGATTTTAAGGATTATGTTGGTCAGATACTCATTCAGCTTGTATGGCTTGTTATTTTATTTATTATATCAACATTATGTTATCGAAAAGCTGCAAGACGAATGATAGTAAACGGCGGTTAATTATCCTTTGATTTCATAGAAAGGAATGTTTACATTAATGAAAAAAAGAAGCGTATTAAGTTACTTAAGATTATATTTTAAAATGATTGCACAGGATATAAAGTCAAGGATGGCATATCGTGCTGACTTTTTTGTGAGTACTATTGCTTTAATTATGGTAAACCTCGGTGGTTTCGTAACATTCTGGCTTATTTTTAAGGCAATTCCAAATATACGAGGCTTTGACTTTTACGAAGTACTATTTATTTACTCATTTTCGCTTATTGCTGCTGCTCCTATGCAACTGCTTTTTGATAATTTATGGCAATTATGGATTCACTGTGAACAGGGTGATTTTATCAAGTATTGCTTTAAGCCAATAAACCTTTTCTTCTATTACACAGCAGAAACCTTTGACGTAAAAGGCATTGGAACTTTAGTCATGGGAATTGGAATGTTCGTTTATTCCTGGCTAAAGCTTGGCATTGACTTCTCAATAGCAAAGCTTGGTATGCTTATTCTCTCAATATTTGGTGCATCACTTGTTTTAATCGGCATAATGACATTTGCCGCATCTTCTGCATTCATTACTGTATATGGATGCCCAATACTAGTGTTTTTCAATCAATTCAGAGAATATGCACGTTATCCTATTACAATATTCAGCAAAGTATTCAAATTTATATTCACATTCATCTTCCCACTTGGATTTATGGCATTCTATCCTGTAATGTTCTTCCTGCGACCTGATAGTAATTATTTTCTTTCGTTCTTATCACCTGTAATAGGAATAATAGTTTTCTATATAGGTTACAAAGCATGGATGAGGGGTGCATTAAAATATGCAGGAACAGGTAGCTAACAGTTTATAAAGTAAAGCATAATAAAAACAGTTCTCGTTTTTGAGAACTGTTTTTTTATTTCTAATTATTAAGATTATCTAAAATTTCATCAGCTTTATCCAGCCAGTCACCTTCAAATAGCTCTATTGCGCCTGCGTCACTTGCTGCTGCAAGCCTTGGATCAACAGGAATTCTTCCTACAACATCAACGCCATATGTTTTTGCAATTACATCAATGTGACTTTCACCAAAAATCTTAATCTGTTTTCCGCAATCTGGACATTCAACATAGCTCATATTCTCAACAAGTCCAAGAACAGGAATATTCATCATCTTTGCCATGTTGACTGCTTTTTCAACAATCATTGAAACAAGCTCCTGTGGTGATGCCACAATAACAATGCCATCAACAGGGATAGATTGGAATACTGTCAGAGGAACATCACCTGTTCCCGGTGGCATATCTATGAACATAAAATCAACATCATCCCAGATAACATCAGTCCAGAACTGTTTTACAGCGCCAGCGATGACTGGTCCACGCCATATTACAGGGTCTGTATCATTTTCAAGAAGAAGGTTAATTGACATAACGCTTATTCCTGTTTTCGATTTTACTGGATATAAGCCCATTTTGCTTGATTCTGCCTTTTTATTGATTCCAAACATTTTCGGAATAGAAGGTCCCGTTATATCTGCATCAAGGATTGCTGTTTTAAAATTGTTCCTTTGTGATTTTACAGCGAGCAATGAAGTCACAAGTGACTTTCCTACTCCGCCCTTACCACTGACAATTCCTATTACTTTTTTAATTTTTGAAAGCTGATGTGGAGATTCCAGAAGGCTTTCTTTTTCTCTTTCACTGCAGCTTTGACCGCAGCTTTCACAATTGTGTGTACATGATTCGCTCATTATTAATGTTCCTCCATTTTCAACTGGTTATTACTAAATAGTATTTTACCATATAATACTTTATCATTCAAGGAAAATAAAAGTATTAAATTTAAAATAAGAAAAATTTTGAAAATATTTTGCATATGTTGCAAATGCAACATACAGATTAATGATATTATTATATTATCAAATCACAAGGTAATAATTCAATTATCAGTATAAAACAAAACCACAAGGAAAATATATAGAAAAGGAGAATTTATTATGAAAAGCAATTTTATTAAAAACATTGAGCACGAAAAAGTTTTGTCACTTGCTCATCAGGTTCAGATTCAGGATGGTCAAGTAGTAAGTAAAACACTTGCCCAGAATAAAGCTGTTAGCATTACTATTTTTGCATTTGCACAGAATGAAGAAATCAGTAGTCACGATTCAAAGGGCGATGCTATGGTTACAGTTCTTGAAGGTACAGGGCTATTAACAGTTGGCGGAGTAGAACATATTGTCAATGTGGGCGAAACCCTTATAATGCCTGCAAATATTCCTCATGCTGTTTTTGCAAAGGAAGCCTTTAAGATGATGCTAACAGTAGTATTCCCTGAAAATAATTAAGGAGGTAAAGAATGGGAGAAATGTTTTGTTTTCAGTGCCAGCAGACGGCTCACAACACTGGATGTGAGGGAAAGGCAGGCGTATGCGGTAAGAAATCTGATACCGCAAATTATCAGGATGAATTAACGGGGGCATTGATTGGTCTTGCAAGAGCTGTAAAATCAGCAAAAGCAACAAAAGCTTCAGATGAGCTTATAATGAAAGGCTTGTTCACTACTATCACTAATGTTAATTTCTACAATGATACAATTAATAAGCTTATTAATGAAATTAATACAGAAAAAGAAAAAATAGCAAAAGATATAGACAATTATAATGTCCAGAAAATATGGGATGATGATGAGGATATCCGTTCATTAAAATCACTTATCCTATTCGGACTTCGTGGTATTTCAGCCTATGCTTATCACTCATATGCACTCGGCTATAAAGATGATGAGGTTACATCATTCTTCTACGAGGGTATGTATGCTATCGGCGAAGATTATGACATGGCAACACTTCTGCCTCTTGTATTAAAAACCGGTGAAGCAAACTTAAAGTGTATGGCTTTGCTCGACACTGCTAACACTGAAAGCTATGGCACACCTGTTCCTACAGAAGTTCCACTAACAATTGAAAAAGGACCTTTTATCGTTGTCAGTGGTCATGATCTCCACGATTTAAAGCTTTTGCTTGAACAGACAAAAGACAAAGGAATAAATATCTATACTCACTCTGAAATGCTCCCTGCACATGGTTATCCAAAGCTAAAAGAATATTCACATCTCAAAGGTAATTTTGGAACAGCTTGGCAGAGTCAGCAATCAGAATTTCATAATATCCCAGCACCTATCCTTTTCACAACAAACTGCCTTATGCCTGTAAGACAAAGCTATGCCGACAGAGTCTTCACAACATCAGTTGTATCATATCCTGAGCTTGTTCATATCGGCGAAGATAAGGATTTCACTCCTGTGATTGAAAAAGCACTTGAATGTGGTGGATATGATGAAGATCATCCAATGACAGGAATCAATGGTGGTGCTACTGTTACAACAGGTTTCGGACACGGAACTGTATTATCTGTTGCAGGAAAAGTTGTTGACCTTGTTAAAACGGGCAAGATTAAACATTTCTTCCTTATCGGTGGATGTGATGGTGCTGCTCCGGGAAGAAGCTATTATACTGAATTCGCTAAGAAAACTCCAATGGATACTATTATTCTAACACTTGCTTGTGGTAAATATCGTATAAATGACTTACAACTCGGTGAGATTGAGGGATTACCAAGAATAATGGATTGTGGTCAATGTAATGATGCATACAGTGCAATAAAAGTAGCAGTTGCTCTTGCTGAAGCATTTGAATGTGAAGTTAACGACCTCCCGCTTTCATATATATTATCCTGGTATGAACAGAAGGCTGTTGCTATTCTTCTTACACTTTTATATCTTGGAATCAAAGATATTTACCTCGGCCCAACGCTCCCTGCTTTCGTGTCACCAAATGTTCTTAACTTCCTTGTAGAAAATTACAATATAACTCCTATTAGCACACCTGAGGAAGATTTGAAAAAAATACTTGGCTAAAACTAAAACCGCCTGCACATTGCAGGCGGTTATTTTTTATTCTATGACATTTACTCCGGATTTAATAAGTAAGGCTTTCTTTGCGATAAATCTTTCTGTATTTTTAACTCCAATGTAACGCAAAGGAAAAATCACTTTATATCCAAACTTTACACCTTCTAACGCACTTGATGCAACACAGCAGTTGCCATCAACACCGATAATCTCTATTTCCTTCACATTGTTTTCTTTCAGGAACAATACAATTTCCTTATTTGAGAATAAACTTGATTTATCCTTATAGAAAATATTATCTGAAATGACTTCAAGACCCTTAGCAAACTCAGGAATAAATCCGCCACTTTTGAGTTGCTTTCTGTTCTTTACATATATTATAGGTTCTTTCGCTGACTGTGCATATTCAATTCGTTCATTAACTTTTGTTAACAAATCTTCTGAATCATAGCCATAACGATTATCCTTGCCGACATATTCTTCTTGCATATCAATAACAAACAGCGCTTTCATTTTATCACCTGAATTATTTAAATAGTAACCTTATTATATAAAATTATAAATGATTTTTCAAGTGTGTTATTTTAATATATAAGTAAAAAAGCTTAGGGATACTATCTATACTTGATAAATTCCTTAAGCTTTAATTATTGGTGCCGGTGGTCGGGGTCGAACCGACACGGTGTTGCCACCACGGGATTTTGAGTCCCGCACGTCTGCCAATTCCATCACACCGGCATATAGGTAACAAATTTGCTACCTAATTATTTTATCATAAGCCGCTATGCTTGTCAAGTTTTTTTATTGGATTTATAAAGCTTAACCCGAGAATTCCCTGTGCCATATAGTACAAAACTATATTCGCATATGAGAGTGCAACATACTTTATTTTATAGAAATAAACAAACAACAAAGTTAAATCTGATAGGAAGAATAAAACCATTGCAATTGTAGTAAAAACAACTGCTTTTTCATTGCCTTTTTTGATTCTCGAAAGTGAAAATGCCTTTGATACCATATAACTTATTACAATCGAATAAATAAGAATAAAAATATACTTTCCGTCATAATTAAAATTCTTATTTAAATTTTCAAGTAGGATAAGGAATGCAGACAATCCCCCGAAAATCACAAGGTCTATATGCTTATAACCTTCAAGATACGAAAAACCAGCGACAAAGAAAAGCTGTGCAAATGTAAAAGTAGCTATGCCTAAACAAAATCCTAAATTCCAGCCTTTTATTGCAAGAAGAACATCGCCGAAAAGTGAAAATAAAAGACCAAACATAATCATAGAAAAATATTTTTTGTCGCCAGGTTGTTTCTTATAAGCAAAAATAGGCGTGAGAACAAAAAATACACTCGCAGTTATTTTAAACACAATGTTAAAATCAGGATTACCAACTGCCTTGTTTAAGAAAAAAAATGCCGCAAAAACTTCTGTAAGTATGAAAGATACAATTGCCACAATAATATCCCCTTTATGTTTATTTTTTAAAAGCAACGTTTCCTTTTCCCAGTATTTCTGAAAGTTCCTTTATCATGTCATTGCTGATATTTATACCACCAGAATCAACTGACTTTGTAAGTTTTTTTACGTCCGCAAAATAAAAGAATAGCTGACTATCTCCCTTATATTTTTCTCCAATAGATTTAATTGCTTTTATTTTATTTGTATCGTTACTATTCACAAGAACACACAAGGATTTTGCTTTGCATTCAGAAACAAAAGCCTCAGGAGTTTTTATAATATCTACAATAATTTTTGCATCTTCCTCATCCTTGAGTGAAATATGCCCTTCGATATACAAAATATGTCCGTCAGTTAAATTCTGCTTGAAAGCATCGTAAATCTTAGGGAAAACTATACCCTCGATTGTTCCTGTCCTGTCTTCAAAATTTACAAAGCACATTTGTGCATTCGAGCGTGTTGTGAACATCTTTTTATTAACAAGCATACAAAGTAATTTTACATTTTCTCCATCCGTGTATTCTGAAAGATTTTCCTTTGCACCATCAATAATTTGCATAACATTATTAAGTTTTGCAGCAGACATAAAGCCTGAATAATTGCTCAACGGATGGTCAGAAATATAAATTCCAGTAGCACGCTTTTCCATTTCAAGAAGTTCAAGCAGACCATATTCCTCTTCATATGGAATCTCCATTTCAAGCATATCGTCCTTTTTTTCTCCTGCAAAACCAAAAAGATCAAGCTGACCTTCAATATTGGTTCTGTTCTGCTCTGAAAGTCCTGACATTATCCTATCGTAATTATGCAGCATTTGCTTACGGTTTGTCGGGAAGCTGTCAAGTGCTCCGCACATTATCAAAGCTTCAACCGCACGGCTGTTTAAATCCTTACCGTACATTCTTGACAAAAAGTCCTGCAAGGTCCTGAACCTTCCGTTCTGTTCGCGTTCTTCAATAATGTTTGCGATAACACCTCTGCCCATATTTTTAAGTGCAAGAAGTGAAAACCTTATTCCGTTTTCTGAAGGAGTAAAACCCTCAAAGCACTCATTAATATCAGGGTTAAGGAGCTTAACCCCATTTGATTCAAGCTCAGATGAATATTCAATAATCTTCCCTGTATTGTCAATAACGCTTGTCATAAGTGCAGACATATATTCCTTGTAAAAATGACATTTTAAATATGCGGTCTGGTAAGAAACTGTTGCATAAGCAGCGGCATGGGATTTATTAAAAGCATAGGAAGCAAAGCTAATCATCTCGTCAAAGATTTCATTCGCGATTTCAGCAGGGACTCCGTTGGCAACAGCACCAGCACAGCTGACACTTCCGTCAGGGTTCTTCTCACCGTAAATAAAGCTCTGACGTTCCTTTTCCATAACACTTGCTTTTTTCTTTGACATTGCTCGTCTTACTATGTCAGCTCTTCCGTAGGAATATCCCGCAAGCTTCCTGCAAATCTGCATAACCTGTTCCTGATAAACAATGCAGCCATAGGTTACATCAAGGATATCCTTTAAGATAGGATGCTTATACGTCACAAGCTTTGGGTTGTGACGGTTTTTTATATACTTAGGAATAGAGTCCATTGGACCTGGGCGATAGAGCGAAATTACTGCAATTAAATCTTCAATAGTTTCAGGAATAAGCCTCATTATTGTTGCTCTCATTCCCGCACTTTCAAACTGGAACACTCCCTGTGTATCGCCTTTTGCAAGCATTTTATAGATTGCTTTGTCATCAAGTGGAATTTTCTCAATATCAAAGTCAGGGGTTTTCTTCTGAACACTTCTAACGCAATCTCTTATAACTGTAAGGTTCCTTAGTCCTAAAAAGTCCATTTTTAAAAGTCCAAGGCGTTCAAGATTCGTCATTGTGTACTGTGTGACGATAGATTCTTCATTTTTCTGCAATGGCACATAATCACTTACAGGGTCTTTAGTTATTACAACGCCTGCAGCGTGTGTTGAAGCATGGCGAGGCATACCCTCAACTTTTTTTGCCATATCCATAAGCTCATGTATTTTTGCATCACCATAATACATTGCTTTAAGTTCAGGATTTTTTTCAAGTGCCTTGTCAATAGTTATATTAATTTCAAATGGAATCTGTTTTGCCACAGTATCGGCAATCTGATAAGATGTGCCCATTGCTCTTGCTACATCACGGATTGCACCACGGGCAGCCATTGTTCCAAAGGTTATAATCTGTGCAACATGGTCACTACCATATTTTTTTACAACATAGTCAATGACGCTTTGCCTTCCTTCAATACAGAAATCAATATCAAAATCAGGCATACTTATTCTTTCAGGGTTAAGAAAACGCTCAAAAAGAAGATTATATTTTATTGGATCAATACCGGTAATTCCGATGAGATAAGCACATAAGCTGCCCGCACCGGAGCCTCTTCCCGGACCGACAGGGATATCATTATCCTTTGCATAGCGAATAAAATCCCAAACGATGAGATAGTAATTTATATATCCCATTGATGAAATTACATTAATTTCATAGTTCATTCTATCAATGACATATTGCTTAGGATTTTCACCATAGTGCTTTTTAAGACCTTTTTTGCACATTTCCCTAAAATATTCAGTATTATCACTTACTCCCTCAATCTCAAAATGAGGGAGTTTGGTGTTCCCGAATTCAAACTCAACATTACAACGCTTTGCAATTTCAACTGTATTTGAAATTGCATCAGGGAAGCTACCAAAAAGTGAGGACATTTCATCCCCACTTTTTATATAAAACTCGTCTGTTGCAAAGCCCATTGCATCAGGGTCATCAAGAAATGTGTTTGTTGCAATACACATCAAAACCTGTTGCATTTTTGCATCTTCTCTTTCAAGATAATGTGCATCGTTTGTTGCAACAAGTGGTATTGCTGTTTCTCTTGATAGCTTTAAAAGCAAATGTAGGATAGCCTGCTGTTCTTTTATATAGTGGTTCTGAATTTCAATATAGTAGTTACCTTGTCCGAAAATACTGTTATATAAAAGGGCAGTTTCCTTTGCGCCCTCATAATCATTGTTATTGAGCTTTCTTGGGATTTCCCCAGCAAGGCAAGCAGAAAGACATATTAGACCTTTTGAATACTGCTTTAGAACATCAATATCTATACGTGGCTTGTTATAAAAGCCGTCAACATAGCCGATTGACACAAGCTTTATTAAATTCTGATAGCCTTCATTATCCTTGCATAACAAAACAAGGTGATATGGCGAGGAATCAAGTGCGTGTGTCTTATCAAAGCGACTTCTTGGTGCAACATAAACCTCACACCCGATAATAGCTTTTATCCCTTCACTTTTACAGACATCATAAAAGTCAATAGCTGCATACATATTCCCGTGGTCAGTAACAGCAACAGCTGACTGCCCGAGAGATTTCACCCGCTGAACAAGCTCTTTTAATCGGCAAGCACCGTCAAGAAGGCTGTATTCACTATGGACATGAAGATGTACGAAATCCGTCATAATAAAATGCCTCCTTTTTAAATTCCTTACTTGGTATTTATCTTCTCTTTTATATAGTTGGATAGTTCCTGTTTGGCTTTCTTTTCTTTTTTAATACTGTATACAAACAAAGCAATGCTGAATATTAAGGCCTTAAGACATATACCTGCAACAGCAAAGGGTTGAATGTCGCTGTCTTGGTCGCTCCAACCGTCAAGAATACACGAAGATACAATCCAACAATTAATAGCTAAATTTAATACTAAAGGCATTAATAATACAAATATAAATATCATTTTCTGCTGATAATTTTCAGTACATCTGGTTCTCATTTTTCTATATAACTTATAGCCCAAATAAATAAGTAAAATGTCCAGAATTACTATAAAAAAAGCAATTAATGCAGCCGCTACCCAGCTAACCCAAGACAAAAGGAAATATCCTATACCAATGACAAAAAAGAGCAAGCCATATAGAACCTTTTTCATAAATCCTCCGATGTCATTCCGTTAATGTCATTATATCTTCAGCCTTTAATTTCTTCTGCTATTTTGTTTATCCTTGCAAGGCGGTGGTTTGCGCCTGAACGGCTGATTGGCGGGTTAAGCCCTTCAGCAAGCTCTTTTAAGTTCCAGTCAGGATTTTCAAGCCTTAATAATGCTATATCATAAAGCTCTTCAGGGAGGTTATCTATTCCCATTTTTTCATCAATAAGTTGAATACTCTCAACCTGTTTTTCTGAGGCCTTGAGGGTTTTTTCTATATTCGCATTGTCGCAGTTTACTGCCCTATTGATTTTATTACGGACGTCTTTTAAAATTTTCACGTTCATTAATTCAAGCGAGCTTTTTGGAGCACCCATAAAAGTAAGAATATCTTCAATATTTTCACTTTCTTTTATATAAAGAATAAAAGCATTTTTTCTTTCAGTCTGCTTGGTCGTAATTCCACATTCAAAAAGAACCTCCATTAATTGTGATGAAAGCTCGTTTGATGGTATAACAAATTCGAGATGATACTCCTTAAGTGGATCATTAACACTACCGCAGGCAAGGAATATACCCGCTACAAAAAAGCTGATGAATTTCTTTTTGCCAATTGCTTTTGTATCTATGTAACGATTCTTCTGGATTATGTCAGTATTGAAATAATCACATAGCCTTTTAATGTTATCTTTATCATCTATTGAAAGTGAATAAAGTGCGACGTTGTTTTTCTTGCTGATAATTGACTGTCTCACTGCTGTCTGATCGTGAAGAATGTCGGTAATTGAAGAAGTGAAATATTCAGCAACTATGTTATTTTCCGTCTGGAAAAGTATCTGTGACTCTGAAAGTATCTTGCTAAAAAGCAACATACCATATAAGCAGGCTTTGGTTTTGTCTTTATTTGACACTGAACTTATAATTTCCTCTTTTACGGTGAACGAAAAAGACATTTTAAACCTCCCCCCCAAAAGTTAGTTTCGAATAGCAATATCTCTATGCTGTATTCTTACTTTAAAGCCTTTATTCTTTAAATATTCAGAAAGCTTTTCAGCAAAGGTTACTGAACGGTGCTTTCCGCCAGTGCAACCGAAAGCGATTACAAGCTGACTTTTACCTTCCTTAATATATAGCGGAATAAGAAAATCAATTAGGCTTTCAAGGCGAGATAATAGCTCTTTTGATTGATCATACTGCATTACATAATCACTTACACAACTTTCAACCCCAGTGTGTCCACGAAACTCAGGAACATAAAAAGGATTAGGCAGGCATCTTACGTCAAATACTAAATCAGCCTCAGCGTGTGTTCCAAACTTAAAACCGAAGGATGCAACAGTAATCTGCATAAAATCACTGGCATTGTCAAGAAAAATATCGTTTACACGTTCTTTTAGTGCAGAAACAGAAAGAGCAGATGTGTCAATATAGAAATCGGCCATTTCTTTTAAAGAAGAAAGGCGTTCACGTTCGATCTTGATAGCATGCTGAAGACTGCCATGAACACTTTCGTCAAGCGGGTGCTTTCGTCTTGTTTCCTTATATCTTTTTATAAGAACTTCGTCCTTGGTATCAAGGAAAAGCATTTTAATTTTTATTCCCTGTGCTTTAAGTGAATTAATTGTATCTTTAAGCTTTAAGAGAAGGTTTCCACCACGAATATCTGTGACAATAGCTACATGCTCAATGCTGCCCTCTGACTGAGCACAGATATCAGCAAACTTCGGAATAAGCTCTGGTGGCATATTATCAATACAATAATAACCAATATCCTCAAGGACATTGATTACACTTGATTTACCTGAGCCTGACATTCCTGTAACTACCACTAAATTCATGTTAATTCTCCTGTTCTGTTATGTCTGATACTATAATTCTTACTTCACTTTCAAGCTTATAGCCTGTTTTTTCAAATACAATTTCCTTTACTTTTTCAATAAGTTCTATTATTTCCTTACAGGACGCATTACCTTTATTGATGACAAAACCACTATGCTTTGTGCTGACTTCTGCATCACCGACGTGAAAGCCTTTTAGTCCGCACTGTTCAATAAGCAAGGAAGCATAGCTACCCTCTGGGCGTTTAAAGGTACTCCCAGCACTCGCAAATTCAAGCGGTTGCTTGCTCTTTCGTCTTCCCATAAGTTCATCCATACGGGCACGAATGGCTGTTTTATCGCCCTTTTTAAGCCTGAAAACTGCTTTTGTTATCATATAACTTTCGTCAGTAAAAATACTGTGACGATAGCTTAATTTAAGATCATCTTTTTTAAATTCTTTAATATTCCCATTGCTGTCGATACCCTGTGCAGAAACGATTATGTCTTTGATTTCTCCACCGTAGGCACCAGCATTCATAAACACTGCTCCCCCAACATTGCCAGGTATACCCCATGCGAATTCAAAGCCTGTAAGGGAATTTTCATAAGCAAAATATGCAGCCTTAGCAAGTGGTACGCCAGCGTCACATTCAAAGGTATTTTCATCAATAAGGCGGATTTTTGCGTAGTCTTTTCCTATAATAAAAACTACTCCGTCAAAGCCATTATCATCAATTAGAAGATTTGAGCCTTTTCCTATAATAAGATAAGACACTTTATTTTTAATTGCAAGAGAAAAAAGCTCCCGTGAAGATTCCACGGAATTAAGAAATATAAGAACATTACAGCTTCCGCCGACTTTAAATGTCGTATGTTTAGCTAATTTTTCATCATAGCTAACCCGACAGCCAAGTTCTTTTGCTCTGTCTGCTACTTCTTCGCAGATAGCTTTATTTCTTCGCATAAAATTCTCCTGTTTGTTTTTTACACTAAGTGCACTTTCATATAGATTATTACTCATTTTATATGATTATTATTACTTTAATCCGTCAGGATGCTTTGAAAGTATATGAGCTTTTAGCTTATCCCAATTAAGATTTACAATCAATTCTTCTGGGAAGTTCACTTCACCGATAAGCTTCGTTGAATTTGGAATAACTCCAATTCTCTGACAGAAGTGTGAGTCAGTGTTTATAACAATAGGAATTTCAAGACGCTTGCATATTACAAGCATTCTTTTTGCATTATCATAAGCGCCCTCACGGATTGAAATTGAGCTTTCGTTAATCTCCATAAACTTGCCGTTTTCTTTTATATATGGCAGCCCTTTTTCAAAGTCCCATACATATTCATTTGTTGTTGGGTGTCCGATAACATCAACATCAGGATTTTTTGAAGCTTCAATGTAAGCCTGAGTATTCTGCTCAATCGTTCCTGGTGTTAAACAAGGACCGTGAAGTGAGGCGATAATCCATTCAAGCCTGTCGAGTGTATATCTTCGTACGTCAATTGTTCCGTTAAAGTCGATTACATTTGCTTCGACTCCTCTTATCACCATAACATCATTAAGATATCGTGGGATTGAACCAAGTCCGTCAAAGTGCCATATATGCGGAGCGTCCCACATAGTTGGTGCATGGTCTGTCATTGCTATTGCTTTTAATCCGTTTTCCTTTGCACAGACGGAATTTTCCAAGATTGTTGAATAAGCATGTGTCGATGCAATAGTGTGCGTGTGCAAGTCTGCGATAATTTGCATTTAAATCTCCTGAATTATATTTAAATTATATTAGAATAAGTCCCATTTCTTGACCTTATCTGTTGAGTCCATATTAAGGCCTAGTTTGTCAAGAAGCTCCTGTGCGGCATTGTATCCCATCTTCTTCTGACGGTTATTCATAGCAGCAACTTCAAGAATAATAGCAAGATTTCTACCTGGTTTTACTGGAACAGTAAGCGAAGGGACTTTTACCCCCAGAATAGAGGTGTATTCATTGTCCATACCCATTCTGTCATAAACCTTATTAGGATCCCAGATCTCAAGCTCGACGATAAGATCAATTTTTTCAGCAACCTTAACAGCACCCATACCAAAAATTCTTCTTGCGTTGATAATACCAATACCGCGCAATTCAAGGAAATGTCGAATGTTTGCTGGTGACTGGCCAACAAGGCTAATATTTGATACTTTTCTAATTTCAACTGCATCGTCAGCGACAAGACGATGTCCACGTTTTACGAGTTCAATAGCTGTTTCGCTCTTTCCAACGCCGCTTTCACCGCAGATGAGGATTCCCTCGCCATAAACTTCAATAAGAACACCATGTCGAGTTATTCTTGGAGCAAGCTTAAGATTCAGAAAAGCTATTATTGCGGCAAGAAAGCTTGAAGTCTGGTCAAGTGTTCTCAATAAAGGGACACCATATTTTTCAGCAAGCTCGGTCATCTCAGGATATATTTCAAGACCATGTGCAACAATAACACAAGGAATTTTCTTTGAGAAGAGTTCTTCTATACGCTCGCGTCTTAAACTCTTATCAAGTGAGTGAAGATACGCAAATTCCATGTTACCGAATATCTGAATTCTTTCAGCAACAAAGTACTCATAGAATCCCATGAGCTGTGCTCCAGGACGAGTAACTTCAGTTTCACTTATGTTGATGTCCTCTGCTGCCGCAGGGAGATAAATACTTTCAAGTGAAAGCTCATCAATAATTGCTTTTAGCGGTACTGTAAAAATTTCTGCCATTGTTGCACCTCCATAATTTTATTATATTTTAATTATATATTAAATAATATATATTTTCAAGAAATACGACTAAATAATTCCCCTGTCTGCCATTTCCTGTGCCGCAAGAAGTATACCCATTTTACCAGTCGGGTATGTTATGCCACCCTGAAGCCATGCTGCAAATGGTTCTCTTATAGGAGCATCAGCTGAAAGCTCAATAGATGCACCCATTGTGAAGGCTCCTGCTGCCATAATAACTTTGCTGTTATAACCAGGCATATCCCACGCTTCTGGTGAAACAAAGGAATCAACCGGTGCACCTTTTTGTATTCCCTGACAGAAAGCAACCAGCGACTTTTCATTGCCAAGCTTTATTGCAGCGATTATATCAGAACGCTTTTCGCCTTTTTTAGGGAAGCATTCATACCCTAAAAGCTCAAATAATCTACAAGCAAAGGTTGAGGTTTTAACTGCACTTGCAACCACTGTAGGTGCAAAGAAAAATCCCATCAACATTTCCCTATTCTGATTTAAGGTACAACCAACTTCCTTACCCATTCCGACACAGGTCAGGCGATATGAGCAAAGTTCAATAAGGTCCGCACGTCCTGCAATATATCCACCAGTTGAGGCAATAGCTCCACCTGGATTTTTTATAAGTGAGCCGATTATTAGGTCAGCACCAACCTGAACAGGCTCTTTTTCTTCAACAAATTCACCGTAGCAGTTATCAACCATAACAATTACTGAAGGATTTGATTCTTTTGCGGCTTTTGCAATATCACCAATTTCTTCAACCGTAAGTGACGGACGGAGAGAGTAACCCCTTGAACGCTGTATGTAAACAACTTTTGCATCTTTTGCTTTTTCTTTTATCTGAGCAAGATCAGCCTTGCCACTTGGCAACAAGTCAACCTGTGAATATTTTACTCCGAAGTCAGCAAGTGAACCATTTCCATTATCCCCACTTATTCCAATGACTTCTTCAAGTGTATCATAAGGCTTGCCTGTTACTGACAACAATGTATCGCATGTTCTCAAAACTCCGAACAGTGCAACAGAAAGTGAATGTGTTCCTGAAACGAAATTATGGCGGACAAGTGCATCCTCAGCACCAAAAGCCTCAGCAAAAACCTTATCAGTAGTATCTCTTCCACTGTCACCATAGCCATAGCCTGTACTGCCTTTTAATGAAACCTCGCTTACTTTGTTATTTATAAAAGCAGCAAGAACCTTCTGGGAATTATATTCAGCAATTCTGTCAATCTCTGAAAACTCATCATGGCAAAGTGCTTCAGCTTTTTCTGAGAGCTCTAAAAGTCTTTTATCTATCTTAAAAAAATCATTTATCATTTATCAGTTTTCCTTTCTAAAACCAAGTCCATTAAAACTGGTGTAAAGCCAAGTTCTTCATAATAGCTGAACATTTTTTCTCTTGCAAAAAGACATACTTTTATGCCCTGACTCTGCATTTTATTGATTGTGTAGTATAAAAGCTCACGAGCGTAGTTATTTCCGCGAGCCTGAGGCAACGTACCAACTTGTCCTATAAGAGCATAGCCGTCAAGTATGTACTTCACCATTAAGGTTGATGATTTTTTATAGCAATACAGCCATGCCTGATTACGTCTTAACCTATGTGAGGAATCTGTTATCCACATTTTATAAGTATCAGCAAGTGCTGGAAAAGCTACTTTCACAATATTAAAAATTTCATCATGCTTAGGATTTTCATCAACAATTATATTAAATGGCTCAACTTTTTTATCATACTCGTATTCAGTACGAATATTAAAGTCATAATCATCTGATAGGAAAGTCTGCAACTTCTCAGCAATAAGCCTGTCAACCTCGACCATAGTCGGTTTATTCATCTGAATAAATATAATCAGGTCTCTTATAAATTCATCATCATAATTTGCATCAACAACAGTTGCAACAAGCATTGATGAATTGAACATACATATTATTGCTTTTATCTCGTTTGTTTCTGCCTTATAAAAACGACAGAAATCGTATTTTGTATTGTAAGCATTGAAATTTGATTTGAGCTTTCGTGTATAGCAGTTTGGGGCAAGCTTATCAAATTCAAATTCCGGGTTGGAGAAAATCTGTTTTATCATAAATTATACACCTTTGGTAATAAAGCTTGTGCTAAATCTGTAACTGATTTAAAATCTGATTTATTAATTACGCAAGATGCTGAATGAAGATAACGGCAAGGGACAGATATCGCTAATGTCTTAACTCCGCCTTTTGAAATGTGGATTGCTCCACTGTCATTTCCGCCTACTACCATTGTTTTTGTCTGGCAAGGAATGTCATTTTCCTTTGCTGCTTCAAAAGCGAGGTTATAAAGCTCTTTATTATATATTGTCGATCTGTCCATAAAGCCAACTACTGCACCTCTATTAAGCTCACATATACGTTTTTCTGCACTAACCTCAGGAATATCCGCAGCAGTAGTGGATTCAATAACTATCGCAATATCTGGCTCAACTGAAAAAGTGGCTGTTTTTGCACCACGTAGACCGATTTCTTCCTGTGTAACAAAATTGAAGTAAGTATCATATTCAAGGTCGTATTTTATAAGCTTTAATAGCACCGCACAGCCAAGACGGTCGTCAATTGCTTTTGATTTTATAAAACCGTCACCAAATTCAACAAAATCTGACCTAAAAGAAACAGGTTCTCCAAGAGAAACAAGACTTTCAGTTTCTTCCTTTGATTTTGCTCCTATATCAACATACATATTTTCTAACTTTATCGCAGTTTCCTTTTCATCGGCAGTAAGATTATGCACAGCTTTTGAACCAATAACGCCGACAAGCTGTTTTTCACCGACAAGTACTTGTCTTCCGAAAACAACGCGAGCGTCAACTGCACCAACAGAAGAAATTTTTAACGTTCCATCCTTATTAATATAATTTACAACAAAGCCGACTTCATCCATATGGGCTGAAAGCATTACCTTATTCTTTGGTTTGTTTTTACCCTTTTTAAAGCAGATAAGATTATCTAAATTGTCAATTTTATACTCACACAGGTCTTTAACCTGCTTTATAATATATTCCCTGACTTTATCTTCATGCCCTGAGATACCGTTGATTGTGCAAAGCTCTTTTAAAGTCTCTATCATTACTTTACACCTCCGATTAAAAGAAATTCTGACATTAGTTCGCTTGTGGTTTCTATATCATTTAAATCAATTACTTCTATTGGGGTATGCATATATTTTTGTGGCAAGGATAATGTCACTGCTTTTACACCGTTCCTTGTAACAACAATTACATCAGCATTTGTGCCTGTTGTTCCACCCATTACTTCAATCTGATAAGGTATTTTCTTTTCTTTAGCAAGGCTTATCATAGCATTGCTCATTTCTTTTGACAATGACGGTGAAACCCCTATCATAACACCCTCAGACATTTTTCCGCACTTGTATTCACTATCATCGGAAGTGAGTGCAAAGGAAACATCAACAACAATTGCAAGGTCAGGGTTGATTTTATAAGCTGCGGTTTTTGCCCCTCTCTCACCAGTTTCCTCCTGTGAGGAAAACAGAACTGAAACAGAATATGCAAGCTCTCTGCCCTTAACTTTTTCAAGTGCGTTCAGAATTGTAATGACGCCCGAACGATCATCAATAGCTTTTGAGGTAACTCTGTTATTCAAGAGCTCAGAGCTTTCACTATCCATTGTTACTCTATCGCCAAGTGAAACTATTTTTTCTGCATTTTCTTTTGACATACCTATATCAATAAAAATTCCTTCAATTTTCGGAACCTTTTTGCTGTCTTCTTCAAGGTGAGGTGGAGTTGAAGTTATAATACCCTTTATAGCTTTTTTACCGTGAACTGTAACCTGTTGCGCAAGGAAAAGGCGACGGTCAAGTCCGCCACAATTTGCAACCTTTAAAAAGCCATCATCAGTGATGAAGGTTACAATCATTCCGATTTCATCAATATGGGCATCAAGAAGAATATGAGGCTTATCCCCACTTCTTTCGCCAATATTGCCGATTACATTACCGAAATCATCGATAAGTGCATCGGATGCAAATTCCTTTAACATATTACAGGCAACAAACGATGCGGAAAATTCATCTCCCGCAACGCCTGTCGCACTTGTTAGTTCAAAAAGCTTTTCTTTCAAGTTCATTTAACCTTGCTCCTTGTTATTCATTATAAATTATCTGTGCGTAGGGATATAGGGTAACCTATTAATCTATTTTTAAGTTTTGTATGTAAAGGGGTGCGGGGGCGATCGCAAAGCCACCGCTATTATTTAGCCTTGTTCCTTTATGTTCTTTCTTCTCTTGACACAAGAAAGAACGAAAGAAAGTCAAGTCAAATCCTCAGACACTTTTCGCTAACGCTCAACAACTCGGATTTGACATTTCTGCACTCCGACGCAACCTTTAAGTGACGGGCTTCAGCAAACGTTATGATTTGACCAAGTCGCTCACTTTTGAGTTCTTTACCTGTTTATGCTTCCGCCCTTTTTAAAGTTTGATTTTCTATTATTTTTCCTTATACATTTTATATACGAAAGGGTTCAGGGGCGACCGCAAAGCCATCGTTAATTCAATTCATTGACAAGACGTTTGAAATGCTGTCCTCTTACTTCAAAATTAGGGTACATATCAAAGCTTGCACACGCCGGTGATAATGTAATAATATCACCTTTTTCTGCTAAATCTCTTGCTGTGCTTACAGCTTCTTCAAGAGTTTTAACTCTAATAATTTTAAGCTTATTATCATCATAGCCTTCATAAGATGTAACTGTTTTTTCAATTTTATCTGCTGTTACTCCAAGAAGAATAAGTATTTTTACTTTGTCATTGACAGGCTTAGCAAGTGGTTCAAAAGGTATCTTCTTATCATAACCACCTGCAATAACAATAAGCTTCTGATTAAATGAAGCAAGCCCTGCAAGAACTCTTGTTGGTGATGTTGCGATACTGTCATTGTACCATCTTACACCGTCAAGCTCACGTACGAATTCAATTCTATGCTCAACACCACCGAATTCATACGCAACCTTTTTAATACTGTTAATGCTGACTTCACCCCATACTGCTGAAATAGCAGTAAGGAAGTTTTCGACGTTATGGATACCAGGGATTTTAATTTCAGCCATAGGGATTATTTCAGTAACTTCGCCATAATTTGAATAGCAAAGTATTCCCTTCTCATTAAGGAATGCCCCGTTATTGACCTGTGTTTTTCTGCTAAAGGTAGAAAGCTTTCCACGAACCATACCCTTCAGATTCATTGTTGGCTCATTATCGTTATTCAATACAGTTTTTGAAAAAGCATTCTGGTGCATAATAAGATTGCATTTTGCCCCTATGTATTCTTCCATTGTGCCATGAATATCAAGATGATTTGGCGCAATATTTGTGATAACAGCAACATCCGGAGACTTTCTCATTGAAAGAAGCTGGAAGCTTGAAAGCTCAACAACAGCAACATCAGTCTGTTTCATATTTTCGACAAGAGGAAGCAAAGCCTTTCCGATATTTCCGCCAAGGTAAACTGTTCTGCCTTCTTCTTTAAATAATTCTGAAATCAATGTTGTTGTTGTAGTCTTGCCGTCTGAACCTGTTACTGCATAGATTTTACATGGGCACAAATCAAAGAAAACCTCCATTTCAGAAGTCACGACAATTCCCATTTCCCTTGCTTTTATTAAAGCGGGATTATTGTAATACATTCCTGGTGTTCGGAACACAATATCACTTGAGTAAATAGCATCGAGATAGTTTTCACCAAGTGAGAATTCCGCCCCCATTGATATAAATGTGTTATATAAATCCTGATTAAAATCTTCCTTTTTCTTTTTATCGCAAATAATAACACTGATTTTCTTTTCAAGGAATAATTTTATCAGCTCATTATGGCTTACTCCTGTTCCGATAAAAGCAACCTTTTTATCCTTGATTTCTGAATAAAACTGCTCTGCCTTTGTCATTCAAAACCCTCCCATATTTATGTAACTAAATATTAACTTTCAAATTAATATTATATCCCATTTAAGATTAAATAGCAATAATGACATTTATCAGTAAATTAAAATGAGTAAATATTTTTAGGCACATTTTTGTAGAAAACATATAATATTGTCTAAAAGTATTGTATTATAAAAATCAATGCATTATAATTGTATGTGTCTGCTTAAAGGTTTAAATATTCTAATATTTTTTTGGGTGTAATTCTTGATTTTAACCTTAAAAATGCAATTAACAAGAATTGAAAAACACAAATTATCTTTGTTACCTTTATGGTTATCTTATTTTTTATTGATATTATTATGAAGATAATAATATCTAAGAAAAGAAGAGCTTTATTAAGTAAATCAAGTATTTTTAAAATAGAAAGGCATGATATTATGGAAATCAATAGTAAGTTGTTATTCGACCCACAGACAAGAGTTGCCCCTCTTGGAATTATCGCAATGGAGGGGGCTGCTGAGCTTGGTGAAAAAGTCAACAGATACCTCACTAACTGGTCAACACAAAGTGGTTTTAAAGATGAAACTTTCCTTATTGAAACAAGCTGTCCTCGTTTTCAGTCTGGCGACAGCAAGGCACTTATCAAGCAGACTGTGCGTGGAGATGATCTTTTCATTATCTGTGATGTTGGTAATTACAACTGCAAATATAAGCTCTTTGGTCAGGAAAACGCAATGTCGCCTGATGACCACTATCAGGACTTAAAAAGAATTATTCAGGCTGCGGGTGGTAAGGCAAGTAGAATTAATATTATCATGCCACTTCTGTATGGCGGTCGTCAGCACAGAAGAAACTACCGTGAATCACTTGACTGTGCTGTTGCACTTCAGGAGCTTCAAACTGCTGGTGTATCAAATATAGTCACATTTGATGCACATGATCCACGAGTTCAGAATGCTATTCCACTCATGGGATTTGATAATATCATGCCATCATATCAGGTTCTAAAGGCAATGTTCAGAAACCTTAAGGATCTTCAGCTTAACAATGATCATTTTATGGTTGTTAGTCCTGATGAAGGCGCTATCAGCAGAAATATGTACTACGCTTCAGTACTTGGGGTTGATCTTGGTATGTTCTACAAGCGTCGTGATTACTCAACAGTTGTTAACGGAAGAAACCCTATCGTTGCACATGAATACCTCGGCAACAGTGTTGAAGGTAAAGACGTATTTATCGCTGACGATATTATTTCTTCAGGTGAATCAATGCTTGATATTGCTTATGAACTTAAAAAGAGAAAAGCTAAGAGAATCTTTTCATATGCAACATATACTATTTTCACAAATGGTCTTGATACATTTGATAAGGCTTATAAAGATGGAATAATTGATGGGGTATTTGGCACAAACCTAACATTCAGAACAGAAGCTCTCAAATCAAGAGAATGGTTCTATGAAGTTGATATGTCAAAGTATATCGCGTACTTCATTTCAGCACTCAACCACAATACTTCAATCAGTAATATCATTGATCCACACGAAAAAATCGAGGCGCTTCTTGAAAAAAGATAATAAAAAGGGACTTAATTGTCCCTTTTTTAATGCTTAAACTAATTCATATTCAAACACAAGCTTTCATATTTTTGAATATAAATTTAATAGTTTTAAAGATAATAAATATAGTATTGACAAAAATAATATCTTATGATATTATTTAGTTAGCGATAGGTAACTTGCCTATTAATAATTTTGATTAGTAGTTAGCTTATGCTAACTTTATGAAAGGTGATTATATGAAGCAAAACACTCTGAATGATGTTCGAGTCGGCTCAAGCTGTACTGTCACTGCTCTTGGCAGTATGGGAGCGTTAAAAAGAAAACTTATCGATATGGGAATTACTCCAGGAGTTAAAATCAAAGTGAAGAGAATAGCACCTCTTGGGGATCCAATTGAAATAAATCTCCGTGGATACGAATTATCACTAAGGAGAAGCGAAGCTCTAAATATATTTATTACGAAGGATGTGAAATAATGCATTCTATTGCACTTGTTGGAAATCCTAACTGCGGAAAGACAACACTTTTCAATGCCCTGACCGGAAGTAACCAGTATGTAGGCAACTGGGCTGGTGTTACAGTTGAGAAAAGCGTAGGCCATATGGCTCATAGACATAGACATAGTCAATTTAGACATCGAGGAAATCACTCTCGTCATTATCAACAAAAGATTAAAAATTTTGATATTGTTGATTTACCCGGTATTTATTCTCTTTCACCTTACTCTATGGAGGAAAAGCTTGCGGGAGATTACATAATTAATGAAAGCCCTGATGCAATAATAAATATTATTGATGGATCTAATATTGAGCGTAATCTTTATCTCACTGTCCAGCTTATTGAACTCAACAAACCAATGGTGCTTGCCGTAAATATGATGGATGATGTCAAGGCAAATGGTGGAAACATTGATTGTATTTATCTTTCAAAGCTCCTTGGGATGCCAGTTGTTCCTATATCAGCAAGGCGAAATGAAAATATTGATAAGGTTATCGAAAAAGTTCATGAGGTTATCAAGGCAAAGTCTATCCCGCCTGAAATTAATTATGACCTAAATACGCAGAATGCTCTAAATGGCATATATTCTGTTATTGTTAGAAACTGTAAGTTTGAATTACCTTATGCACACTTTGCTGCGAAGCTCCTTGAGGGTGATAACACTGTAAAGGACACACTTAACCTCAATGAAAAACAACTTGAACAGATTGAAGAAATTGTAACAAAATACGAGAAAACCTCATCATATGGTGACAGAGAGGCTATGCTTGCAGATGCACGATATACTTTTATTTCAGATGTTGTAAAGAAAACTGTTATTAAAGGAAAAAACGCTGACAAGCTGACGGTTTCAGACAAAATTGATATGTTTGTCACGAACAGATTCCTTGCTATACCCATATTCCTGCTCATAATGCTTGGTATGTTTTCACTCGTGTTCGGTCCTGTCGGAAGTTATCTTTCTGACCTTATTGATAAGCTTTTCAATAACGTGCTCTCCCCTTCCGTAGAGAAAATTCTAACTGCTGCAAATGCACCTCAATGGACGTTCAGCCTATTAATTGATGCGGTAATAAGCGGTGTCGGTGGAATATTGACATTCTTGCCGCAGATTGCATTGCTTTTTCTATGTTTGTCCTTTCTTGAGGATAGCGGATATATGGCAAGAGCTGCTTTCATCACAGACAGGTTTTTAAGAAGGCTTGGCCTTTCAGGAAAGTCTTTCATACCAATGCTTATGGGATTTGGTTGTACAACACCTGCTGTAATGGCAACGAGAACAACCGAAAATATAAACGAAAGACGACTTACAATAATGCTTGTACCGTTTATGTCCTGTGGTGCGAAACTGCCGATTTACGCATTATTTGCTGGATTGTTCTTTGCTCAGCATCAGGGACTTGTAGTATTCAGCATGTACCTTATTGGTTTTATTGTCGCAATACTTGTAGGATTGATTTTACACAAAACGGTCTTTAAAGGAACTATGGCTCCATTTGTAATGGAACTTCCTACATATCGTATGCCAATGCCATCAGCAATTATTAAAAACACCTGGGAAAAATGCAAAGGCTTTATCGTAAAAGCGGGAACAATTATCTTCTCAATGAGTGTTCTTATATGGTTACTTCAGACTTATACGCCATCGTTCAATGTTGCTACAGATAGCACACAAAGTATGTTTGGCATAATCGGCGCATTCATTGCACCTGTACTTATTCCTCTCGGCTTCGGGACCTGGCAGGCTGGAGTTTCAATACTTTCAGGTCTGATTGCTAAGGAAGCTGTCGTATCATCAATGCTTGTTCTCTATTCTGTTTCAAATGAAACGGAGCTCATGTCAATTCTTTCAGGGGTATTCACACCACTTTCAGCATTCACATTTATGCTGTTCTGCCTCTTATATGTACCATGTATTTCAGCTTTTGTTACAATCAAGCGTGAATTGGGCAGTTGGAAATGGGCATTCGCAAGTGCTGGTATACAGATAGGAATTGCTTATTTAATTTCAATGCTTGTATATCAAATCGGATCAGTTTTTATTAAATAGGAGAATTTATGAAATATATTATTATTGCATTCTGCATTGCTCTCATTATATTTGCCTTTTATATGTTAATTAAAAATATAATTTTACAGACAAAGGGACGTTGTACAGGTAAATGCAATGGATGCAGCAAAAGTAGCTGCTGTGAATTGAAAAACAAAATAAAATAAAAATAAGGGACTGCAATTTAAGCAGTCCCTTGTTTGTTTGAAATTATTTATTATTCATACACAAAATGTTTCTTTTGAACTTTTTGTAAAAAAAGCGCCTGCTTATAACTGATACAATTACCAATACCCCTAACACTGATGACATAATGATTGTCATAAAGGTATCATTTTTGCTCTCAACTATTTTGTTGATTACAACACTTGTGGTACCGCCGAATAGTCCATAACCAAAAGTAAGAACAATAAATGATACTATTTTAAATTCCTGCTTACGTCGGTCTGTTCCGTCCGTTGTAATATAACATATATTAATTATTAAGCACATCAGAATCGCTTCAAGAAGAATTATTTTTAAATCAGCTTTAAATAATGATATTATAATAATTGATGAATAAAAAACCATTACAGATTTTTCTCCCGTTAAGAACAGCGCTTTAAGTCTTATATCAGTTTTTATTGGGAAAATACTAAGATAATTATAACGTTGAAGCTGAGAAATTCCATATAGGTTTACAATAACACATAACATCGTAAAGGACATAAGAAATGTTAGTGATAGCACATCAGTTTCATTATTGAACAATATATATATTATTCCTGTTGCTATACCAAGCAGAAAAACAACTGCAAACAATCGACTTACAATTGTGGTTTTATATATCTGATTATATTGCTTTAAATAAGCTTTCATATCTGTCCCCCTGTTTAATAAAAGAAATTAATCTGCTTTTTTTCTTCGAAAAATTTTTGAGAAGAAAAGCATAATGAAAATAACTATAGAAAAAATAAAAGCAAAAATTGCAAGTCCAGTGGTTTTAAAAAAGACTCTGATTTTATTCATAAAACTACGCCTCCGATTTTTTGTTTGTGAAAACAAAGATTTTTCCTATTAAGTACATAAGTGGAATATTAATATTTAAGAAAGCTAATCCAAGGGGGCCTGAAAAAGCTTTAAATCCTTTAATAATTAAATATACTGTATCATTTTTATATAAGAACAATGCTATAAACATATAAAAAAAGATAAAGAATATCATTATATATAATAATGCTGATCTTATTTTTATCTTTACTTTATATGAAAAAACATATACATACAACAAATATGTTTGCATTAAAATTATAGCAACAACAATAAACCCAATTTCTCCTTTATATAGTGAAGGACGCTTTAAAAGCATACTCTGAATAATTACAAAACTCCAGATAACAGCTGAAAATAAAGATATCTTTGCCCATTTATTAAAAGAATACTTCATACATTGAATTTTTGTAACTGGAAACTGTGCGAACATATCATTTAATGAAGATGATCCTTTTACGGCATTCCTTTGCTTAAAATTCGTTGAAAATCCAGTCAGCATCGAAACTGAGTAATATGCAATAGTCATAAACATAGCAGTTTGCGACACGAGAATATACTCTCCTCTGTCGTTATCTTTTGATTTTATAAATCCAAAGATAATTATAAAAACATCAAAAAACAACAATGTAAAAAAATATATATATTCAAACCTAAATTTTCTGTCGCCATCAATAAGATGTCGATGCGATTTTGCAATTCTTCTTATAGCTTTATCTTTGTACATTATAACCTCTCCCACAAATATTGTCAAATATTACTCTTCTTTCCCCCAAATATTATAAGTCAAAAGCTGTTCTATATTTGGTATATTTATAGTAACATTGTCAAAATCATTTAAATCTTTTCTTAAAATAAGAGCCTCAGAATTGCTTTGTCCTTTTCTAATTCCAATGTACTTATCTTCCTTATAAGCAAAGCCTTCGTTACTTCCAGAGATAACAGCATATTTTTCTTCAATTAAATCAATCGACATTGATTCCTTTATATTTCCGTCAATTATAAGTGTAATGTAATCTGCTATCTTATCAAGGTCACTTGTAAGATGAGTCGAGAATAAAACAGCTTTTTCGCCGTCTGAAACAAAGTCGCGAAGAATATCAAGAACTTCAATTCTTGCAACAGGGTCAAGTCCGGCAGTAGGTTCATCAAGAATTAAAAAATCAGGCTGATGTGCAAGAGTGAGTGCAAGCATTGCTTTTGTTTTCATACCCTTTGAAAACTCATAGAATCTTTTCTTGAGTGGCAAATCAAACTTTTTAACATACTCATCAAAAGTCTCATCACTCCATTTTTCAAACATTACCTTAAAAGCCTTCCTGCACTTTGCAAGATTTGAATTCACATACAGATAATCTTCATCAGCGACATAACCAATTTTATTCTTAGCTTCAACTTCATTTTCAACATTGTCTATGTCGAAAATTTTTATATTTCCTGAATCCTTACCGATAATGTTCATTATAAGTTTGATTATTGTCGTTTTGCCTGCACCATTCTGCCCGATAAGCCCCATTACTGTTCCTTTAGGTACAGAGAATGTTACATCATTCAAGGTGAAATCCTTGAATGATTTTGAAAGATTTTTTATTTCAAGAGCATTATTATTCATTGTTATTTCCTCCATAAACCTTATCAATTGTTTTAATTAGGATAGTTTTTTCTACATCTGATTTCTTCATTTTTTCAGTCACAGATTCAAATTCACTTATAAGTTCATTTTGTCTTGCAGTCTGAATATCATTGATGTTATCTATTTTAATAAAAGTTCCTTTACCTGATATGGTGTAAGTAAAGCCTTCATATTCAAGGTCGGTATAAGCCCTTTTGGTTGTTATCATACTGACGTTTAAATCCTTTGCAAGCTGTCTGACGGAAGGAAGCACATCATTGTTCTTCAACTGACCACTGTAAATAGCTTGTTTTATTCCGTCTTTTATCTGCTCATACATTGGCTTATCGCAGTTGTATCTGATATCAATTTTCATCCCGCACCTTCTTTCACGAATACTGTATATACTATATATATACAGTATCATATGGCTTTAGCTTTGTCAATACTTTTTTAAAATTAATTGATGATTAATATAAAATGGTGTATACTTATATCATTAATAATAGTAGGAGGAATACAATGGAACCCTTTGTACAATTCAATAATGTTTATAAAAGATATAAAATGGGTGAAATAACAATTAACGCTTCTGACGGAATTGATTTTGATGTAAATAAAGGTGAATTTGTTGTTATTGTCGGCGAAAGCGGTGCCGGCAAAACGACTATTCTAAATATGCTTGGTGGTATGGATACCTGTGATGAGGGTGAAATTATCGTCGATGGGAATGATATCGCAAAATACACCCCAAAACAGCTAACGTCCTTCAGAAGATTTGATATTGGATTTGTATTTCAGTTCTATAATTTAGTTCCTAATCTTACTGCAAAGGAAAATGTTGAGCTTGCTACACAGATAAGCAAAGCCGCTATTGATGCAGCAACTATACTTAAAGAAGTCGGACTTGAAGAGAGAATGGACAACTTTCCTTCACAGCTTTCAGGTGGTGAACAGCAGAGGGTTTCTATCGCAAGAGCACTTGCAAAAAAGCCAAAATTATTGCTGTGTGATGAACCTACCGGAGCGTTAGATTACAATACTGGTAAGCATGTATTAAAGCTTCTTCAGGATACCTGTAGAAATAATGGCATTACTGTAATTGTTATCACTCATAATTCAGCAATATCTCCAATGGCAGACCGAATTATTAAAATTAAAAACAGCAAGGTTGCATCTGTTAAAATAAATGATAACCCTGCTGATGTAAGTACCATCGAATGGTAAGGAGATATAAATGCTTTTTAAAAATGCTTTAAAAAAGGATACTTTTAGAGAAATACGCTTATCGCTAAGCCGATTTCTTTCTATATTTGCTATTGTGGCTCTTGGAGCAGGCTTCCTTGTTGGACTTAAGTCAACAAGCCCTGACATGAAAAAAACTGCCTTGAATTATTTTGAAGACCAGAATCTAATGGATATAAAGCTAATGACAACATTGGGTATTTCAGCAGATGATGTTTCTTCTGTAAATAATGTTGACGGTGTAACGGGAGTTATGCCCAGCTATACACAGGATCTTTTTGTTCAGGCGGATGGAGAAAGTCTTGTTTTAAAGGCAATTTCCTACAACAAGAAAATAGGAAACGATGATATTTATAATATAAATCGCCCTGTTGTACTTGAAGGAAGAATGCCTGAAAAATCAGGAGAATGTGCTATTGAACGGAAAATCACTTCCCCCGAAAGCTTTAAGGTCGGTAATTATATAACATTCACTACCCCTGATGATAAAAAACCAATGAGCAATTACCTCAAGACTGACAAATATAAAATTGTCGGAATAATAAGTTCACCTTCATATATTGGATATAAGAGAGGTCAAACAAAAATAGGCAATGGTAAGATAGAAAGCTTTGTACTTCTTCCGGAGGAAGATTTCAACTTGCCTTATTATACTGAGCTTTTTGCGACTATCAAAGGACTTGATAATGTTGACCCTTTTTCAGAGGAATATAAAGAGAAACTTGGAAAATATGTTCCACAAATAAACGACGCTCTATCAAAAAGCGTTAATGTAAGATATGATAAGCTAATAGCAGAAGTTAAAAGAGATCTTGAAAAAGCAAAAAGCGAGCTTGAAGGTGCAAAATACCTTGCTTCAGCTAACTACAATACACTTATAAATGATGTTAAAAAAGGTGAAACAACAGTAAAACAGCTTAAGCTTGAATATGACAGGAAGGATGCTTCAGGCGATTCAACGAAAAACCTAACAAAAGCTTTAATTGTTCAGACACAGAATAAAATTACTCTTGCGAAGAACAAAATTCATATGATTGAAACTAATTCTCTTCCTTCAAAAACAGAAACTGAAAAGGAGATTGCGGGTTATGAACAACAGATAAAATCCGCACAGGCGCAGATTGACAACTTCAAGAAACCTGTGGTTTATTCTTTTGATAGAAATTCTAATGAGGATTATGCGAACTTTTCAAGCGATAGTGAAAAGGTTGACTCCGTCTCAAAAGTCTTTCCTTTTTTCTTTATTCTTGTTGCAGCACTTGTTTGCCTCACAACAATGACGAGAATGGTTGAAGAAAACAGGACGCAGATTGGTACACTTAAGGCTCTTGGTTATAGTAAGTCAGCTATTGCATCAAAATTCCTTTTTTATGGTGTGACAGCTACTACGCTCGGATGCTTTTTCGGAATGTGGCTTGGCTTTAAGACTCTACCGGCTATTATCTTTAAGAGCTATAAAATGCTGTACAATATTCCCGGTTTTGTTAAGCCTTTTAAGTGGGATTATGCTATTATAACATACCTTGTTTCACTTGTATGCGTTGTGCTCGTTGTGCTGTATGCTTGTCTTAGTGAGCTTAAATCAAACCCAGCTCAGATAATGCGACCGAAATCCCCGCCGAACGGAAAGAGAGTTCTGCTTGAGCGCTTCCCAATAGTATGGAACAAATTGAGCTTTTTAAGAAAGGTTACTTTCAGGAACCTTTTCAGATATAAGAGAAGATTTTTTATGGCTGTTATAGGAATTGCTGGTTGCACAGCACTAATGCTTGCAGGCTTTGGAGTAAACAATTCTGTTGCTTCAATTGCTGTAAAACAGTTTGATTCAATATTTGTGTTTGACGGAATGGCTGCTGTTAAAGCAGATAGCGATATAAACAAAACACAACAGCTCTTCGACAATGACCTTATAAGCGATAATATGCAATCTTATCAGTCTAACTTTGACCTTTATTTCAAGAAAGGAACAAGAAATGTAAATCTACTTATCCCTGAAAATGCTGATGAAATGGAAAAGTACATTCATCTTCAGGAAAGAGTATCAGGCAAAAAGCTAAAGCTCAATGATAGCGGTGTGATTATAAACGAAAAGCTTGCGAAGCTCCTTGACATAAAGGTTGGAGATACTGTTACTATACAGAATCTCGACCATCAACCTAAAAAAGTCAAGGTAATAGGAATTAATGAAAATTATACACTCCACTATATTTATATGACACCAAAACTCTACAATTCGTTGTATGGATCAGAGCCAAAGTATAATTCTATTGTATTCAATATGAAAGATGCAACAGCTGATAATGAAGATGCCTTATCATCGTCAATACTTAAAAATGATGATATTCTCGGCATACAATTCTCATCAGCTTCGGGCAAAACATTTCTTAACATGGCAAATAGCCTTAATTCTATTGTACTCGTCCTGATTATATGTGCAGGAGCACTTGCATTCATAGTTTTATACAATCTTTCAAATATAAACATTACTGAACGTGCAAGAGAGCTTGCGACGATAAAGGTACTTGGCTTCTATGACAAAGAGATTTCAAATTACATTAATAGAGAGAATACCGTATCATCAATTATAGGTATGATAGTTGGACTGATTCTCGGGATATTTCTTCACAGATTTGTCATTATAACGGCCGAAGTTGATATTGTAATGTTCAACAGAATAATCAAATGGCACAGCTTTGTTTATTCTGGTACGCTGACTCTTGCTTTTACCTTTATTGTCAATTTTATTTTACATTTCAAACTCAAGAAGGTTGATATGGTTGAGTCATTGAAGTCAATTGAATAATGAAGAATTTATCGACATTAGGGGGTTACTCTTTATACTTTAGTTGTTGGTCCGAAAGATATTAATTAGTATTGTGAATTGATTAATAATATGGTATTATATTTATATTGCTTATATTAGAAAGGGCGTAATTTGATGAAAAAATCAACAACTGTTCTTACATCTGCTTTATTCTTTTTTATCGGAGTTATTGTCGGATTTGCTTTTGCTCCTGCAAAGAACGGAGTTTCAATAGGGAATAACAGTGGTAATTATTACGGACCTAATGCTTCTAAAGAATTTGATAAAGAAGAATCTAAAGAATAATATTTTTCTTAAATGAAAGGACATTTTAATAATGAAACTTGGTATGGTCGGACTTCCTAATGTAGGAAAAAGTACGCTTTTCAATGCTCTTACAAATGCTGGAGCACAGTCAGCAAACTATCCATTCTGCACTATTGAACCTAATGTTGGTGTAGTGTCTGTTCCTGATGAAAGACTTAATGAGCTTGCTAAAATATACAATCCTGAAAAATTTACACCTGCTGCACTTGAATTTGTTGATATTGCAGGACTTGTAAAGGGTGCTTCAAAGGGTGAAGGATTGGGCAATAAGTTCCTTGCCAATATCCGTGAGGTTGATGCAATTGTTCACGTAGTACGTTGCTTTGAGGATATTGATATCATTCATGTTGACGGTGAAATTAATCCTGCAAGAGATATTGAAACAATCAATCTTGAACTTATCTTTTCAGATATTGAGCTTCTCGACAGAAGGATAGACAGGAGCAAGAAGCTTGCTAAAGGTGACAAAAAACATCTTGCTGAAGTTGAATTTTTAGAAAAGCTAAAAGCTCACCTTGAAGAAGGAAAGCCCGCAAGAAGCTTTGATTATACAGATGATGAAAGAGAAATCATCAAGACTACCCCACTTTTATCAAACAAGCCAGTAATTTATGCTGCAAACCTTTGCGAGGATGATTTTAAGAATAATATTGAGACAAACAAACACTATAAAACAGTTTGTGAAATAGCAAAGGCTGAACACGCTGCCGTGCTACCAATTTGTGCACAGATTGAAGCTGAAATTTCTGATATGGATGATGAAGATAAGGAAATGTTCTTATCAGAACTTGGGCTAAAAATCTCAGGCCTTAATAGAATTTTAAAAGAAGGCTATGCTTTACTTGGACTTATATCATATCTTACAGCCGGAGTTCAGGAGGTCCGTGCATGGACAATTACAAAAGGCACAAAAGCTCCGCAGGCTGCCGGAAAAATCCACACTGACTTTGAAAAAGGATTTATCAGAGCTGAAATCGTTGCTTATGATGACCTCATGGCTTGTGGCTCAATGACTGCAGCAAAAGAAAAGGGACTTGTAAGGCTTGAGGGCAAGGAATATGTTATGCAGGACGGAGATATTGTTCTTTTTAGATTCAATGTTTAATTCAGAAATATTTAAGGGAAGATTTCAATGAAATCTTCCCCTTTTGTTTTTAAATATCTTTTTTCTTAGTTCGGATAATAATCAATATACTTGAAATACAAAGTAAAGAAATTAAAATCAATGTTGAATAAGGACCCGTGTGTGGGTTAGATTCAGTTTTATTATCTTTTACTTCAGGCACAGCTTCGACTTCTATATATTTTACAGCACCGCATACTGAACACTTAAAGGCTGTTTTTGTTGGCGTTGATAATAAATCATCCTTAACATAACTGTGAACTGATAAATCAGAAACCTCGTTGCATCCTGCGTCAGTACATTTATGCCAATGGTTTGTATTATCAGAAGTCCACGCCGTATCAAATGTATGTAAAATTCTTAAAACCAAATGAATAGTAGACTCCTTCTGAATATTATAGTCTGATAATGTGCAACCTTCATCTAATTGCTTTCCAGCAAATATTAATCTCTGTTGATCTGGTGGAATGCCTTCTTTATCTTGGATTTTCGCTTTTACATTGTCAATGGTATCATTAGGTTCAACTTCCAAGGTGATATTTTTACCCGAAAGTGTTCTTACAAAAATCTGCATTGCAGAAACTGACTGACATACAAAGACCAAAGATAAAAGAGAAACTGTAATAAGTGATATTATTATCTTCTTCATTATTTATCCTCTTCTTGTGACAGATTAATATAAGGCATTTTGTTACTTCCTTTTATTTTCAGCAATTTTTTTAAGGATATATCTTTTAATATTTTTCTTAATTTCACAAGAAACTCAAAATCCCTACATTCATCTTCGCCATAAGTAAGATTAAGCTCATACTCAAGAGGTATCCACGTACTGATATCAGCCTCATTATGTGAAATAACTGCCTCAAGCTTATCAAGTGCTTTTACAAGCTTCGCCTCGGTGGTTTTCATCTCTCGCATTTCTAAAAACAGCGCTGATATTTCATTTTTTTGTGTCTCATGTAATGTGTCAATAAGCTTGTCTACCTCGTTATCCTCATGCTTTTCATCAGAAGTTTTCTTATCAAAATAAGGTATATCGCCTGTTATCGCTTCACCAAAATCATGAACAAGGCACATTTTTATAACTTTTTGATTATCAATGTCAGGAAACTCGTCCTTTAAAAGCAATGCAATTACTGCAAGCCGCCAGGAATGTTCAGCTACGCTTTCGTGCCTGCCAGATGACGTCCATGAATGACGTGTATTGCATTTCAGTTTTTCAATTATTCCTAAAAAAGAAATAAGTTCAGATGGTCGCATTAAAATACCCCACTATATAAGACGCTTTATTAAATTGAAAACATTATATCCAAACACGCCCGCTATTAAAACTATTCGTGTGATAAACTGTGACTTATCAAATTCTTCCTTATTGCGAATGATATTAAAAAGTATACCAACAAGAAAGAATGTAAAAGCTACAAAAAACAATATAGATGAAGCTACCTTCCCGAATGGATGACCCGCACTCGCAATAATCATTGGCACAAAAAGCGTTAGAAATCCTAATATCCAGAATAAAGGAATTAAAAACTTTTTCATATAGTCACCTATTTCAAAGGAAAGTCAACGAATCCGACTTTTCTGTATGCTTTTGAAAGAGTCTTCTGTGAAAGCTTTAATGCTTCATATGCGCCCTTTGCATAACATTCCTTGAGATATGCTTTATCTGCTGAAATTCTTGCGAAATTCTCACGTACAGGGCGAAGGTGCTCTGCAACTGCTTCACCTACTGCAAGCTTGAAGTCACCATATCCCTTACCAGCAAAGTCGTTTGTAATCTTTTCAAAGCTATCACCAGTAACCACTGACAAAATTGTCATAAGGTTGTTAATGCCATCCTTGCCCTCTTTATAACAAACCTCGGAGTCACTATCTGTTACTGCTCTCTTGAACTTCCTGATTATTGTATCAACATCATCAAGGATATAGATACAGCCATTTTGGTTCTCGTCACTCTTTGACATCTTCTTTGTTGGGTCAGCAAGTGACATTATCTTCGCTCCGACTTCTGGAATATATGGCTCTGGAATTGTGAAAAGGTCACCGTAGCGTTGATTGAAACGCTGTGCAACATCCCTTGCAAGCTCGAGGTGTTGCTTCTGGTCAACACCGACAGGAACTAAATCAGTTTTATATAATAGTATATCGCCAGCCATTAAAACAGGATATGTGAAAAGACCCGCATTAACATCATCAGCGTGCTTTGCACTCTTGTCCTTGAACTGAGTCATGCGGGAAAGCTCACCGAACTGAGTTGAACAGGATAATATCCAGTTAGCTTCAGCATGAGTTTTAACGTGACTCTGAATAAAAGCTATGCTCTTTTCAGGGTCAACTCCACACGCAAGTATAAGTGCGTATGCGTCAAGAGTCTGCTGACGTAGCTTGACAGGGTCCTGACGGACTGTAATAGCGTGCATATCAACAATAGAGTAAATGCAGTTGTATTCGTCCTGAAGCTTTACCCAGTTGCGTACTGCTCCTATATAGTTACCAAGGGTGAATGTACCCGTCGGCTGAATACCACTGAAAATTATTTTTTTGTTAGGATCGAACATTTTATGCCTCCTGAAAATTATTTAAAGTTTCTGTAATATTATATTGTTCTGCAGTAATTAATCGTAAGGATAGTAATGTTGTGATTTGGACTGGAATTCCTTTAAAGAAATTATTTTCTTTTCATTATTAAATTCCACTAAAGTAACACCGTCAAAGTTATCTGTATTATCCTCATATCGACAGGAAAAGTCCCATTCAACAGCACTGAAATTATTCTGGTGGATGAAGTTTTTAATGTCCCAGCTTAAAACACTGCCCTTTGTATGCCAGTCAGAGAACCATTTTTCTATTTGGTCAATACCTTTATAAACAGGGCCGTAGCATTCTGAATATTCAATATCTTTATCAAAAATACTATGAAAATCGGGAGCTTCTTTTTTCAACCAAATATCAAAATATCTTTTTATTAATTTTTCCCTTGTCTCAAACTGTCGGTTCATAATGTCTTATTCTCCAAACATATCTTTTGAAAGCTTTCCAAGAATTTCACAACCCTTGATAATCTGTTCGTCAGTAGGGGTAGAGAAATTGATTCTGAATGAGTATGTTGTGTCATCTTCACTAACCATAAAAGCATTGCCTGGCACAACAGCAATTTTGTATTCCTGTACAGCCTTTGAACAGAAGCCCATCATATCATTGCCCTCAGGGAGAGTACACCAGATGAATAGTCCACCCTGTGGTTTTGTATATTTAATCTTACTTGAGAAGTTCTTTTCAATCATCTCAAGCATAAGATTGCATTTCTTTCTATATATTTCTTTTAGTCCCTTTATGTGAGTATCAAAATCATATTTTGTCATGAATTCATAGCATACAGCCTGTGCCCAGATATTTGAATGAACATCAGAAACCTGCTTACATACAACAATTTTCTGAATAATGTCTTTTGGTGCTGATACATATCCAACACGAAGCCCAGGAGCTAAAACCTTTGAGAAACTTCCTGTATATACAACATGACCGTCTGTATCCATTGACTTGATTGTTGGAATATCCTCACCAACAAATCTTAAGTCACCATATGGGTTATCCTCTAATATTACAAAGTCATATTTTCTTGCAAGTTCAAGAACCTTGACTCTCTTTTCATAACTCATTGTCTGACCAGTTGGGTTCTGGAAATTTGGGATAAGGTATAAAAGCTTAACGTTTTTATTAGATTTTATTGCTTCTTCAAGCTTTTCAATATTAATGCCATCTTCTTCAAGCTCAACGCCGACAAGATTTACATGATATGACTTGAATGAATTAAGTGAACCTATGAAGCTTGGAGCTTCACAAATTAATGTATCACCTTCGTTTAGAAGAACCTTACATGAAAGCTCATTAGCCTGCTGTGCACCAGAAGTAATTATAAGGTCATCGATGTCACTGCTAAAGTTCCCTACCCTTGCCATGTTATTCTTAAGTATATCGCGAAGTGGCTTGTATCCTTCAGTAATGCTATATTGAAGAGCAAGGATAGGATCCTCTTTCAAAAGCTTTGCTGAAATTTCATTTATTGCTTCAACAGGGAAAGCTTCAGGTGCTGGATTGCCAGCTGCAAAAGATATAACCTCTGGATCTGCTGTAAACTTTAAAATTTCTCTTATAGCAGAAGCTTGCAGTCCTGATACTTTGTCTGAAAAAATGTAATTCATAAGTTTTTACCTCTTTTATTTTAAATAATTATATTCATTTAATTATACTATATTAGCACGAAAAATGGAAGTGATTTCATTAATTAATTACTTTTCAAGCATAAAAAGTATGTACTAACTTTAGAAAGCTTGACATAAAATTAACTGTATATCCAAACAAACAAGCTGGAGGTTTAATCTTTTGAAAAAACAAAGCTTTCTGGTAGGGTCATTTATACTGGTTATATCAGTTATAATAACAAAAATAATCGGACTGTTTTTTAAAATACCACTTGCAAATATACTTGGTGGAACAGGTATGGGGTATTTTAGCTGCGCATACGCAATTTTCATGCCTGTTTATTCAGTATCAGTTACAGGTCTCCCTGCTGCTGTATCACGTATGGTTGCTGAAAATATGGCTTTTGAGCGTTATGCCAACGTTCGCAAAATACGGCGTGCTGCCATCCTCGGCTTTTCTGGAATCGGAATACTCTCAGCTGTTGCAATATTTGCTCTTGCATCTCCTTTCACAAAATACGTTGTTGAAAATGAGAAATCATACCCAGCACTTATTGCTATTGCTCCTTGTATATTCTTTGGGGCTGTGCTTTCAGTTTACAGGGGGTACTATGAAGGAATGCGTAATATGTTCCCGACTGCAATTTCACAAATTATTGAGTCGTTTGTGAAGCTTATTGCGGGGCTCGGATTTGCTTATGGTGCTATGCTGTATGCAAATAACAGCTACGAAAAGACTGGCAAAGTATTTGGAACAGTATGTGAAAGCTTTGAACAAGCACAAAGCATGGCTTTGCCTTATGTTGCAGCGGCTGCTATTGCAGGCGTTACATTGTCATCAGGAGTAGCACTTTTATACCTGATGATAAGATATAGCCTTTTCAGTGACGGAATTACAAAAGAAATGTTAAAGGGTGATAAAACTACAGAGCGAAAAAGAGATCTGTTAAAACAACTCATAAGAATAGTTATTCCAATTGCTCTTGGCTCAATAGTGACAAACCTTACCTCCTTAATTGACCTCGGAACGATAATACGTTGCCTTAATACAACAATAAAAAACAATACGGCTTATTTTCTCCACCATTATAGAAGTATTCTTGATGATAATATGACCCTTTCAATGCTCCCGAATTTCATATACGGTTCTTTTACAGGACTTGCAATAACCGTATTCAATCTTGTACCATCAATGACAAATATGTTTGGAAAAGGAATTCTTCCAAACCTCGCAGAGGCATGGGCTGTCAAAGATAGGCAGAGAGTGAAAAAAAACATTCACTCTGTTATCAGCGTCACAGGTATAATTTCTATTCCTGCTGGTATAGGAATGGCTGTACTTGCCAATCCTATTTTAAATCTTCTATTTTCATCCCGTCCCGAAGAGGTAATGTCAATAAGCCGGTCAATGTCTATACTCGGTATTGGGGTTATATTCCTGTCACTTTCTATTCCTGCCTTTGCAATGCTTCAGGCAATAGGCAGAGCAGATCTACCAGTCAAGATAATGATTGTGGGAGTAATAATAAAACTTATCGGGAATGTATCGCTCATTTATATCCCAGAGATTAATGTCGACGGAGCAGCAATTTCCACAACAGTATGTTACCTGTTCATCTGTATAGCCTGTCAACATTATATTAAAAAGCTGACGGGAGTTAAACTTGATATAATAATGCTGTACCTCAAACCTGGCTTTGCAGGAATTGTATGCGGGGCAAGCGCTTACCTTTTGAATGATGTAATGACAAGGTATATTTCAGAAAAGATTGCAGTGCTCGGAGCAATAGCATCTGCGGGTGTAATTTATCTTATTACGCTGTACCTTCTTGACATAACAGAGGGTAAAAGCATAAAAGATGTTTTTTATAAATAAATTTTGCATAATCTATTGAAATAATCATGAAATTAGGGTATTATATTTTTAGCGTTTTATCCACAATGCACCTATAATCCTATGTTTTGAGGAGAAAATAATCAAAAATGCTTGACTTTTCTTTAAATAAATATTACACTATAAATGACCTTGTAAATATTATGCAAATTCTTCGAAGTGAAAATGGTTGCCCTTGGGATAAAGAGCAGACTCACTCATCAATACGAAACAATTTTATTGAAGAAGTATACGAAGTTATTGAGGCTATTGACACAGAAAACACAGAACTACTCAGAGAAGAACTTGGTGATGTCTTATTGCAGGTCATTTTTCATGCTCAGATGGAAGCTGAAAAAGATTCGTTTACGTTTAATGACGTTGTTGATGAATTATGTCATAAACTGATTATCAGACATCCTCATGTTTTTGGTGAGATTGAAGTAGACAATACAGAACAGGTTCTCACTAATTGGGAAAATATCAAGAATGAAGTAAAGGGAACAAATAGTTATACTGAAACTTTACGGAATGTTCCCGATGTACTGCCTGCACTTATGAAGGCCGAAAAAATCGGCAAGAGAGCCGGCAAAGCTTCAATGGATTTTGAAAATGTAGATACTGCTTTCTCTGCTTTGCGTGGTGAGGTTGATGAACTTAATAATGCCATTCATAGCGGTCAGGAAGATCAGATATTCGACGAGCTTGGTGATGTACTTTTCTCCTGTGTTAATGTTGCAAGAAAGCTTGGTATTAACAGTGAAGAAGCTCTATCAAAGGCTTGCAATAAATTTATTGACCGTTTTGAATCGGTTGAAAACCTCACAAGGCTAGATGGGATAGATATGAAATCCCTTAGCATAGATGTTCTTGATGCATACTGGCACAAGGCAAAAGATAAAATTTAATGGTTTACCCGTTAAAAAATATTACTGGAGGATGAAAAAAATGACAAAGACAGATTTAGTAAACCTTATCGCAGAGAATGCTGATTACACAAAGAAAGATGCTGAAAAGGCTCTTACATCCGTAATTTCTGCTATTTCTGAATCATTAGCTAATGGAGAAAAGATTCAGCTTGTTGGTTTCGGTACTTTTGAAGTTCGTGAGCGTAAAGCAAAAGAAGGTATCAATCCTAAAACAAAGGCAAAGATAAATATAGCTGCTAAAAAGGTTCCTGCTTTCAAAGCTGGTAAGGCTCTTAAGGATGCAGTTGCAAAGTAATATTTGCTATCATACAGAAATCGGCTTTGCGCCGATTTCTTTTCGTTTAAGGGGAATAAAATATGCGCATAGATAAATATCTTAAAATAACAAGACTTATTAAAAGAAGAACTATTGCAAATGAGGCCTGTGATGCTGGTAAAATCGTCGTCAATGGCAAGGTCGCAAGGGCTTCATATGATGTCAAGGTTGATGATATCATTGAAATTAATCTTGGTCAGAAGCCATTAAAGGTAAAAATACTTTCGATCAGTGAATATGCTACTAAAGAAAGTGCTTCTGAACACTATATTGTTATTGAATAAAATACAAAAAGCAGCCAGATTTATAAGGCTGCTTTTTCTAATATTGATATATAAAACATAAAAGGTCTCATATAATCATGAGACCTTTTATTATTAATTAATATTTCCACATATCAAGAGTTATTGTAGATACCTTACCACTACTCATATTTAAATATATAACATTCTCCGTTGACTTTGTATCAACAATTGTAATTGTTGAAGAATCTTTTGCTTTTATGCCAAATGCAGCATTAATTTCAGCAATTGTCGACCCCTGTTTTATTCCATTAAAAGAGAAATCAAATCTGCCTTTTGCAGATGAATAAACGGTTATTCTTTCTACTACACCCTTATCCATTGAAGCTTCGGCTGCCGTATTGTTTCTACCTCTTAAAGATACTGCATAATCTTCTTTGCCATCAACACCAATTAATTTGCCAAAAGTAATATCATCAGCATCAACAGTAGTATCTTCCCAAATGATTTTATCTTTTACGAGTGAAGCAGGACAAGGGAATGCTGTTGATTTACCATTCATAACAACCTTAAGATTTTTAAAGTCGTATTTATATTTCGTAGAGGAAGGTTCAGTAACATTAGAATCATCGTCATCATCAATATCAAATTCATCATCTTCAATTGATGGAGTTTCTATGCTTGGTTGTTTAATGGTAGTAGCTGCAGTCATAAGCTGTTCAACTAAATCTTCACCAAGTGCATCTGTAAGAGTTATTGTAAAGCCCTCTGCATCAACTGTTCCGAGGTAATCTTCCATCTGTGTGTTTACATCATATACTTTTGCATCTGAACCAGGTAGTTTTATATCAGAAACCTCTGTCTTTTCATAGCTTGTTTCAACAGAACCTAATGATTTTTTATCCTGATTAATTGTAACCTTTACAGTTTGCTTTTTATTCTTTACAGAACAATCCATAACAAGCTTATACTTTTCGCCATTTTGCTCTTCATATGTAAGTTTACCGCTTACAAGCATATTATCCTTGTCAACAATTTCAGCATCTTCCAATGATACAGTAAATTCTGATTTATTTTTCTCATTTAATACCATACATTCAAATGTTCCTGTAAGTGCACCGCTCTTATTTTTTGCTGAACCTTCAATAGAGAAAACTTCCTCGTCATCCTCTTTTGCCCATACAGAGAGAGCGTAGTTTTTGTCATTATCAACTTTGATATATCCAAAAGATATATCCTTACCTGAAGCGCTTGTTTCAATTTCCCTACCCATTACCTCACGGGAATTATTGATATATGTCGTAATTGTACAGAATGTATCATTAAGGTCAATATCTTTACCGAAAGCTTCCTCTTTGTTATCGGAATTAATTGCAGTAATAAGTTGATCAATGCCTTTTTCGTACTGTTCTTCAGTAATTCCAGCTGATTTCATAATCATATTCTTGATTGTATCATCTTTTTTAAGCTCATTAAGTGCATCTTCACCAATTGAGAAAAGGTCTTTGTACTTAATCTTATTTTCAAGAGATATGTACTTATAATCAACACCATCAATACTATCTTTAACCGTATCTTTTTCAACTCTCTTTGAAGAATCAATAAGTATATCAGTATATCTCTTAATTGCTTTTTCAACCTCTTTATCTGAAAGAGCAAGATCCTTGGCATTTATATCAGCGCCACCAATCGGAAGCTTAGATGCACTGTTGAATTTTGTAAGATCACTCATTGACACGCCACTGCTCTCAAGCAAGGAATCTAAATCCTTTTCAGCAACTGATAGGTATGCGCTGCTTAGTTCAGGAACTTTCACAAAAGCTGTTTTCTTATCAAGATCTATAACTGTATTTAAAGAAATAACATTCTTGTCATTGTAAAACAAAGAATAATTTTGTCCGCTAAGTGTTCCTTTAAATCCATTACTTGTTTTTAAAGCTACGCTCTTAAGTCCATCAATATTAGCTTCTTTTACAAAATCTTCACCGAACTCAACCTTGGTGCTTGTATTATAACCTATTTCTGATTCACCTGTAATGATATCTGATAATTTCTCATACATTGCTCCCAATGTCTCAGATTTTTCGGAAACATACTTCTTTTCTGCTTTTGCATACAACTTTGAAGGTCTCATCAATGCATTCTCGATAGAATATCTAAAAGGTTTTATAAAAAAGAATGCAGATATCCCCCCAATAATAATAATAGCAAGTGAAATTGCAGTAATTTTAAGTGCTAAAGCTTTTTTGCTCATAAACAATCTCCTTAATATATTTTTGTTTATTATTTAAACAATAATAAGTATAATTATAAATGTAAAAAATGTCAATAAATTTATATTATATTTGTTATATATTACAAAAAGGTGAGTCAATTCATAAAAAAAATACAATACTTTTTTAGTATTGTATTTTTTACACATATTACTGAGGAATATCAAAAGTATAACCCTCTGCTTTAAGACTATCAATCAGATCTCCAAGGATGCTAGCATTAGTTGATGAAACGGAGTGAAGGAGATAAATACATCCAGGATGTACAGCTTTCTTCACTTTTTCAAGTGCAACTGAAGGGCTCATTTGCTTTTTAGAATCCCAATCGGCATATGCATAGCTCCATAGTACTGTTCTATATCCACATGATTGTGTTACAGCGAGCGATTGTTCAGAATACTCACCCATTGGCGGACGGAAAAGGTACATAGTGTAGTTATATTCGGTCTGCATATAATCATGAAGCTCTGTAATTTCTTTCCTTGAAGTATTAATATCCAAAGTTGGCATAGAATAATGGTGAACAGAATGATTGCCAATTGTATGCCCTTCATTTATCATTCTTTTTATCAATTCAGGATTTCGCTTAACATAATCGGTTAAAACAAAAAATGTTGCTTTTACTTTTTTCTCTTTTAATGCATCAAGAATTTTCGCAGTATAACCATTCTCATAACCCTGATCAAAAGTGAGGTATATGACCTTTTTCTGATCTTCCTTGATTGCAAAGCTATTGTACTTACTAAAGGCGGAGTTAAAATCAAGAGCACCATATGGTCGGTTATTCTTATCAAGCCTTAATCCCTGACCATAGCCACATTTTTTAGTGTTAAGCTTTGAAATTTGATCGTCAGAAAGTTTTTGCGAAACAGTTGGAACTTTATAATCTCCGTTAGTTGTACTATCACTGTCAAAAGGAAGACTATTGTTCGTCGGAATCTCCTTGTCAAGTTCTCTGGCAGAAACAGGAGTAGTCGTTTTTTCACTTTCTGACGACTTACTATTGTTATTATCAGTGTTTTTAGAGCAGGATGTTAGCAAAAAAGTGAAACAAAAAATTAGTATAGCTTTTTTCATATCATTCTACCTTCTTATTAAGTTTTTTTAAAAATTAAGTGCTATAAAGTTATTTTCCCCTATTATATTTTTTTTATTGAAGGTAATTATAATCTTAAAGTAAACCACTATTTCTTTAAATTTAAAAAGAATGTGAAGAAGACTTCACATTCTTTGGTTATTAAAACTATAACAATTTGCAAAAAAATTTACTCATCAAGATAAGCTTTTACAAGAACCTGTAAAAGTTCATCCCTGTCAAGGTGACGTATAAGACTTCTTGCATTGTTATATGTGGTTATGTATGTCGGGTCTTCAGAAAGAATATAACCGACAATCTGATTTATAGGATTATAACCTTTTTCTCGCAATGCATCATAAATAGTAGTCAAAGTCTTTTTTAATTCTTTTTCTTTATCCTGATTCACTGTGAAAGTAACTGTCTGATCATTCATATTCTTTCCTCCTTAATAATTACTTTACTATATTATACCCGATTTATCAAAAAATATCAACAATTTTTTGTATTTTTTAACCTCTTAATTCTACTTTGATTTCTGACAAGGCATTAAGAACTTTTCTTACAGCATTATCAGCCTGTTCATCTGTTAGTGTTGCATCTGCTGATCGTAATACCAATGAATAAGAAGTACTCTTTTTGCCCTCCTCAATTTGTTTACCCTGATATACATCAAATAATTTAACATCTTCAAGAATTTTTCCGCAGCCTTTTTTAATTGCCTTTTCAATTTCGCCAACAGGAAGCTTTTCGTCACAGATAAGACTTAAATCTCTTGTTGTTGCAGGAAATTTTGGCAATGGCTTGTATTGTGATTCATCATCGACAAGATTAAACATTTCAGGAATATTTAGTTTTCCGACATAAGCACGCATGCCGATTTCGTAATTTTTAAGAACAGTTGGATGAATTTCACCAAAGTATCCTATAACCTGATTATCCTTGATGATGACTGCTTTTCTTCCCGGATGGAAGCAGTTAAGTTCAGGTACTAACGCTTCATCAGTAAAATTAATGATTTCATAGTCAGAAATTCTCAAAGCTCTTAATGCTTCAACGATTGCACCTTTAATTGCATAGAAGTCATAATCGTTACCATATCCACCGATAATAAGTCTTTCAGGTTCGTTTGGTAGCTTATCCTCTTCTGTTTTAATATATTCATTTGCAATTTCAAATAGACGTGCCTGAGCATTTCTATTATTATAATTTCTTGAGAGGATTTCAAGCATTGAAGGAATTGCTGTTGTTCTCATTACGCTTGTATCTTCGCCAAGCGGATTCATAATTGTAATAGCATCACGAAGCTTACTATCCTTTGGCAGATTCATCTTATCAAAATGCTTTGGTGTTGTGAATGAATATGTCAGAATTTGATTGTAGCCAAGTGATACAAATGTTCTTTCAAATAAATTTTCAAATTTCTGTTCGGGTGTTAATTTTGCCTCAGCAACGCCCTTGAAAAGTGTTGACGGAATATTATTATAACCAAATATTCTTGCAACTTCCTCGGCAATATCTGCCTTGCATTCAATATCAATTCTGTAACTTGGAACATTAATCTTTCCGTCTTGAACCTTAAAGCCAAGGCGATTAAGGTATTTAATCTGATCTACTTCTGGGATATATGTTCCGAGGAAGGTATTATTCCACTTATAATCAAAATCAACTGTTTTTGGTGTCTTCTCGGAATTATCAACGTCAGTGAAATTACCGACAATTTCACCACAGCCAAGCTTTTCAACAAGCTCTAATGCTCTCTTCAAAGCTATCATACAGTTTGCTGGGTCAAGTCCTTTTTCAAAACGTGCTGATGCATCAGTTCTCATACCAAGCTTTTTCGCAGTTTTTCTAACACTTACACCATTAAAGCAAGCAGCCTCAAATACAACTGTTGTTGTATCATCCATTATTCCTGAATATTCGCCGCCCATAACTCCGGCAACAGCAACAGGCTTTTTGCCGTCAGCAATAACAAGCATTTCTTCAGAAAACTCTCTCTCTATGCCATCGAGAGTCATAATCTTTTCGCCTGGCTTTGCATTTCTTACAACAATCTTATTATCTTCAACATACTTAAGGTCAAATGCGTGCATAGGATGACCATATTCGAGCATTACATAATTTGTTATGTCAACAAAATTATTGATAGGACGAACACCGCTTGCGCGGAGTCTTTCACGCATCCAACGTGGTGAAGCCTCAATTTTTACGTTTTTCACAACGCCAGCAATATATCTTGGGCAAAGCTTTGTGTTATCAACATTTATTGAAATATAATCTGAAACACTTTCTAAATTTGATTTAAATTCAGGCTCTTTAATATTAAGTGGCTTGTCAAATGTTGCGTGAGCTTCTCTTGCAAGTCCCACTACTGAAAGACAATCAGGGCGGTTTGATGTGATTTCAAATTCAACGCTTGTGTCATTTATTCCGACAGCAGTGTGAATATCCTCGCCGACCTTGCAGTCCTCTTCGATTATGAAAATTCCGTCTGCAATTGCATATGGGAAGTCATGTGTTGTGAGATTAAGCTCACCAAGTGAGCAAAGCATACCATTACTCTCAACGCCACGGAGCTTTCCTTTTTTGATTTTTACGCTGTTTGGAAGTGTTGAACCGTCAAGTGCAACAGGAACCAAAGCACCAGCAAAAACATTGCTTGCGCCAGTAACAATCTGGATTGGAGCGTCCTTTCCAACATCAATCTGACATACAACAAGGTGGTCAGAATCAGGGTGTGGTACAACCTCAAGGATTTTTCCCACAACAACATTAGTGATTTCTTCGCCTTCAACCTCGTATCCTTCGACCTTTGAGCCTGACATTGTCATTCCGGATACGAATTCTTTTATAGTACAGTCGACATCAATATAATCTGCCAACCATTTCATTGATAAATTCATTATAATTTCCTCCTATACAAATAGTAATAATTAAATAGCTTAATACTTATAGTCTTAGAATTGATTTAAAAATCTTAAATCATTTTCAAAAAGCAATCTCATATCAGTTATGCCATATCTTCTCATTACTATTCTCTCAAGTCCAAGTCCAAATGCAAATCCTGAATATACATCAGGGTCAATTCCACAGTTTGCAAGTACCTTTGGATGAACCATACCAGCGCCAAGAAGCTCAATGTATCCTTCGCCCTTACATATTCTGCAACCTTCACCGTGACAGTTAAAGCACATAACATCTACCTCAGCAGAAGGCTCTGTAAATGGGAAGTGGTGTGGTCTAAGTCGGATTTTCGCTCCCTCACCATAAAGACGTTTCATCAAAAGCTCAAGTGTTCCTTTTAAATCAGCCATTGTTATGCCTTTATCTACAACCAGGCCCTCAATTTGATGGAAAAGTGGTGAGTGAGTTGCATCAACAGCATCAGAACGGAAAACACGGCCTGGGCAGATAATTCTGATCGGCGGCTTTTGCTTTTCCATAACTCTTACCTGAACAGGAGAAGTTTGCGGTCTTAATGCAACTTTATCAGATATATAAAATGTATCCTGTAAATCTCTTGCTGGGTGATCTGGTGGAAGATTCAAAGCATCAAAATTATAATAATTATATTCAACTTCTGGACCCTCAGCAATATCAAATCCCATTCCGAGGAATATATCTTTAACTTCATTTAATACAGTATTTAAAGGATGAAGCTTTCCGATTGTTTCAGTTTTACCTGGGAGTGTAACGTCAATTGACTCGTTTTCAAGTGCATTTTCAAGTTCTTTGGCTTTCAAATCTTCACTTTTTTTAGCAATTGCATTTTCAATGTCAGCTCTGACTTTGTTTGCAAGCTGTCCCATTAGTGGACGTTCCTCAACGGAAAGTCCGCCCATCTGCTTTAAAATTGCAGTAAGCTCACCCTTCTTACCTAAAAATCTTACTCTAAGATTTTCAAGTGCTGTCATGTCATTGCAGGAGGATAACTCAGCTATTGCCGATTTTTCAATTTTAAAAAGTTGTTCTTTCATTTGTTTCACCTCATAATTATTGTTGAGAATTAAAATTCATTAGTTCCTGAAGTTTAACATTCGGATTAAGATAACGTTGTTTACCTTCAGTTTTTCCGTTCCAATTAATAGCTTGATTGGGACAAGCATGGATACATCCAAGACAATGCTCACACTTGTTCACAAATAACGGCTTACCGTCAACTATTTTTATATTTTTTACAAGACAAACCTTCTCGCATACTCCGCATCCTGTACAATTATCAGATACCGTAAATTTACTATTACAGTTAGGTTTATTTGCGGGGAAAAATGATTGTACAATACCGTGTATAAAAAATGGAGGGGGAGAAAAATTTTTCTTGCGAGATTTAATATTGCTTATTGCCAAATTAATTAGTCTATCTGAATTATTAAAAATTTTTTCTGTGTCATTTACTTTATAGTTAAGAATATAGTTCTCAACAGATTTTATTTTCATACCATAAGAAAGTTTTAAACCTTTTCTTTTAAGAAGGCGCTTAACAATCCCCTGTATACCCATTATTGTTCCACCATATGTTATTATAGCAAAAATATATGCGTTTTTATTGGTTATCTCCAAATTGTTGATGAACTCCTCAACTCTTAACGGAAGTCCCCAATAATAACATGGAAAAACAAATCCGATACAATCATCATCTGTTTTTGTTATTTGTGCTGTCATTGATGTTATATCTGCACCAATTCCCTGCGAAATCTTCTTTGCGGTATAAAGACTGTTCCCTGTTGACGAATAGCAAAATATTGTTGACAATTCTTTATATCACTCCTTTTTAAAAAAATAAAAAGCCTTGCCCCATAAGGGACAAGACAATACATCTTGTTTATAAACCACCCATTATACCAAAAGCGAAGTTATATAATAATAACTATTACTTCCTTGTCTTTAACGCAGACTTAACGTTTTTACTTACAAATTTTAAAAAATCTTCGGCAAAACCACTCGTGAGTGAACTTCATTATTTTTCTGCTTAAGGAAGCTTTCAGCCTTCAGGCTCCCATTCTCTGATAAGCGTCCGATAACTACTCTCTCAGTCATCATGTTTAAAAATAGTATATCATATTAATATTAGTTTTGCAAGCAGTATAAATATTTATTCATAAAATTTATCCTACAAGAATTTTTCCTTCAGGGTAAACCTGCTTCTTTGATTTATCCGCACCCTTAATCATGAGAAAGAGTACAACAGCTATTGGACCAACTCGACCTATAAACATCATTACTGTCAGAATAAGTTCCGAGAAAAGATTTGTTACAGCAGTTATTCCCACTGACATTCCAACAGTAGCAAATGCAGAAACAACTTCAAAAAGTGTATCAAGTCCTGTTACTACTGGATTCTGTTTTAATGAATAGAATATTGATAAGGTTGCCATAAATACAGCAGCCATTGAAAGCATTGTAATTGTAAGTGCCTTATAAACTGTTGACTTATCAACTTTTCTGCCAAGAATTGTTGTATCTTCCTTGTTCCTTAATACGCTGACAACAGTCAAAAGTATTACTGCAAAGGTTGTGACCTTTATACCGCCACCTGTTGATCCTGGAGCTGCACCTATATACATAAGTATAATTGAAAATACCTTTGATACAGGAGCGAGATTAGCATTATTTAGCGAATCAAACCCAGCAGTTCTGCAACTGATAGACTGGAACATCGAATTCATCAGTTTATCGCCAAAACTCATATTTGCCATTGTAAGTGGATTATCCCTCTCAACTAACAAGAATGCAATAGTACCTGAGATAATCAAAAATGCTGTTACCATCAGTACTACCTTTGTATGAAGATAAAGATGCTTCGTCTTCCTATAATAAAGAAGGTCATTCCATACAACAAAGCCAAGTCCGCCACAGACAATCAACGACATTATCGTTATAAGAACAACAGGATTGCTGTTATAACCTATAACGCTCAAAAAAGGTTGCTTTTCGCACAGAATATCAAAACCTGCATTGCAGAAAGCAGAAATAGAAATAAAAACAGCTTTGAATATTCCCCTTGCTCCATAATCAGGAACAAAAACTGTTGATAAAATAATTGCCCCTATTGCCTCAATGGATAATGTAAATTTAAAAATGTTCTTTATAAGTATTCTTGCATCATCAAAGCCATCGGCACTTACTGATTCAGATGCAAGTTGCATTCTTCTTAGTCCAAGTTTTTTTCCTATAATAAAATTGAAGAATGTAACAAACGTAACAAGTCCAAGTCCGCCAACTTGAATCATCAGTAGAATTATAACCTGACCAAATGTTGTCCAATGCTGGAAGGTATCATAAATAACAAGCCCCGTAACACAGGTTGCAGATGTTGCCGTAAATAAAGCGTGATTTACTGGAGTGAAATTACCATCCTTTGCTGATATTGGGAGTGTCAGGAGCAAAGTACCAGTAAGTATAACAAGAATAAAACTAATAACAATTGTTCTGGTTGGGTTCAGTGACCTACTCTTTTTTTGTATCACAGGCATAAAAATATCTAACCTCTTTATTTTATATGTTAATTATAAAATTATATCATATATAAAATAAATTGCAAGCTATTCCCATATTCATGTTAATTTCTCAATCTAAACCATATTTATTTTGCACTTCATAATTACCAATATGGTATTTGTATTTATCCTAAACATATTAAACTCAAATATTTTATTGTAATCACAAAGCACTTGTGTTATATTAATAATATAATTTATTCTTATATTTTAAGGAGTTATGATGAAAGAACTAAAACCCAAGAGAGTTTCCGATTCAATGACTGAGCACGTTGAGATACTTATGCCTGGTCATATAAATGGTTATAAAAGATTATTCGGCGGACAGCTTATGGAATGGATAGATATTGTTGCTGCTGTTGTTGCAAGACGACATTCAAGCTGTAATGTTACAACTGCGTCTGTTGATAACCTTCAGTTCAAAGCACCAGCATATGCAAACAATACACTTGTGCTAAAAGGTAAAATAACATACGTTGGAACAAGCTCTATGGAAATAAAGGTTGATACTTTTGTTGAAGCACTTGACGGGACACAGAAGGTAATCAATCACGCATATCTTGTACTTGTTGCACTTGACGAAAATGATAATCCCGCAAAGGTACCACCGCTTCTGATCGAAACTGATGAGGAGAAAGCGGAATGGGAGTCAGGCGTAAAACGACATAATCTTAGAAAACAGAGGCGCGCTGAAGACTATTAAAAAATGTTAATATAAGTATGGACTTTTTGGCTTTTTTAAGTTATAATAGTAAAGTTAAATATTATATTTACTCATAAGGAGGATATTACAGGATGTCTATAAAAACCAGAATACTTGCTGGCATTTCTGCATTGACTATGGCTTTTTCATTATCTGCCTGTTCTAATGCAGATACAACCTGGGCTAATAAGGTTGATGGAAATAAAATTAATGCTGGTGTTTATATTTTTTATACTATTCAAGGATATAACGATGCCACTGACAAGCTATCCGAAGATAGTTCTGTCACTAAAAAGAACATAATGTCAAAGAAAATTGACGACAAGAAGGTTCCTGAATATATTGAGGAGTACGCAACCAACAAATGTAAGGAAATGATCGGCGTAGATCATAAATTCAAGGAGCTTGGTCTTGAACTTTCATCAAAGGACCATAAAGCTATTAAGCTTGCGACAGACAACGCATGGGAATCATCAGGCGACGAATACGAAAAGAATGGTATCAGTAAGGATTCGATTGAAAAAATCTTTACAACAAATCAGAAGCTCGAATTAATTTTCAACAAGTATTATGAAAAGGGCGGACTTGAAGAAGTCAAACAGGAAGATATCAATAAAGAAATTAACAATAAATATGCAAGAGTTAAGCTTCTTCCTTTAATTCTTAAAAAAGACGATGGTTCAGAGCTTGACACCGCTGGCAAAGAGGAAGTCAAGAAGAAGGCTGAAGAATATATCAAAAAAATTAAAGCAGGCGAAAATTTCGATAAGCTTATTAACGAATATTATGAAAATAGATATAATGCATCAACGGGAATTCCACAGTCTTCATTAGAAACTGATAAAGAAACGGATCCGTACGAAAATGAACAGATAGTATATGATGGTGTGCAGTACGTTGATCCAGTTGGTGTAACAGATATGGTTAAGCAGGGAAAATACAACGAACCTATCATGGTTATTACAACAACGTACATTTATGTATATGTTAAGCTTGATATAATACAACGCGATGATTTTATGAAAGAGGCCAGAAGTAGTACTCTTAAATCCCTTAAGAACGTTGACTTTGAAAAGATGTCAAAAACATGGGGCAGCGACCTTAAGGTAGTGAAAAATAACGACTCATATGACAGATACACACCTGAAAATGTAATAAAGAAAATGCAAAAAAATCAGAAAAACACAAGTAGTAGTTCAGCAGAATAATTATAAAAGCTCCCTGAAAAAGGGAGCTTTTTTATTGCATAAAAAATAGCCTGACGGCTATTTATGATATTTTGAATTGTTTAATATCGAGAACGCTCTGTAAATTTGTTCTGAAAGCATAACTCTTGCAAGCTGATGAGGGAATGTCATTTCTGACATTGATAATCTGAAATCTGCTTGATCTTTTATATTCTCACATATTCCAAATGAACTGCCAATGATGAAGTTAATTGTACTTTTCCCTGACAATGAAATTTCATTAAATTTCTCAGCAAGCTTTTCACTCGGGAGCTGTTTTCCTTCAATACACATTGCAAACGTATAAGAGCCTTTTGTGAGGTAACTCTGAATTTGCCTGCCTTCGATAAATAATGCAGATTCAATTTCTTTCTGTGAAGGATTGTCAGACAAACGCTGTTCAGCGAGTTCTACAATATTGAATTTACAAAATGCCGTAAGGCGTTTTGAATACTCATCAATAGCCATACGAAGATATTGTTCCTTAAGCTTCCCGATCGTAATTATATTCACTGTTAGCATAATTTCACCTTATAAAACACAGCAAGTGCCACTTGTCGCAACTGGAGCAACTGACAATATGTAGTCCTTATTCCTGCTAAAATCATTAAGCTCATTAAGTACAGTTTTTTCAGCCACTAAAGGGGTGTTATTCTCCTGACTCAGATGTCCGAGAATTACTCGTGTTGTTCCGTTTTGAAGCAATCTTTTTATCATACCTGCACAGATATTATTTGCAAGATGTCCGTTATCTGAAAGAATTCTTTTCTTAAGATAATAAGGATATCTTCCGCTTTTGAGCATTTGTTCATCATAGTTTGATTCAAGAAGAACTAAATCTGAACCGAAGAGATTACTTTCAACCTCAGGTGTTATGTTGCCAAGGTCAGTGCATACTGTAATGACTCTTTCGTCATTTGTGTTAATTCTGTATCCACAGCTTTGTTCCGTGTCATGCGGTGTGGAAAAGCATTTTATGTACATACCATTTATTTCAAGTCCATCAGATTTTATTACTTCAGTTTTAATACAAGCGGAAATCTTGTTTGATTTTATCAGAGAATTGAGCGTCTTTTCCTGCGCATATACAGGAATCTTATATTTCTTCGTAAAAATATTCAGACCTGAAACATGATCGGAATGCTCATGCGTAATGAAAATTGCTTTTACCGCATCAGCATTAATTCCACATATTTCAAGTCCCTCTGATAGTCGTTTACAGCTAACACCCGCATCAACAAGTATGCCTGATGTAGGGCTGCCGATAAATGTCGCATTACCCTTGCTTGAACTGAATAAAGGGTAAACTCTTGCCATTAAATCACGTTCCTTAATTCATAATGCTTTTCTCATTGATGAACCTGGTATGGTCTTTCTAACAACATCAGCACCAAGCAATCTCAGCTTATCATCAATGTTTTCATATCCTCTTTCAATATGAAAGATATCGTCAATTTCGGTCACGCCATGAGCTGCAAGTGCGGCAATAATCATAGCTGCACCAGCACGAAGGTCGGTTGCTTTCACCGGAGCACCAGTAAAAGACTCAATCCCCTGTATAATTGCTACCTTGCCATCAACGGAGATATCTGCTCCCATACGGCGAAGCTCTGCTACAAAACGGAAGCGATTATCAAATATATCATCTGTAACTATGCTTGTCCCGCTTGCAAGACACAATAATGTAGAAAACTGTGGCTGCATATCTGTCGGGAAACCTGGATGAGGCATAGTTTTTAAGCTTGTTTTTTCAAGAGGACCAGTATAAACAACTCTAACACTATCATCATTTTCTATTACCGTTACGCCAATTTTGCGCAGTTTAGCTGTAATAGATTCAAGATGTTTGGGAATAACATTCTTTATAATGACGTCACCCTTTGTGGCTGCTGCTGCAACCATATATGTTCCAGCTTCAATCTGGTCTGGAATTATTGCATAAGTAGTACCCTTCAATGAGCTTACACCACGGATTTTGATAACATCAGTACCAGCACCCATAATATCTGCTCCCATTGAGTTAAGAAAGTTTGCTAAATCAACAATGTGAGGTTCCTTTGCTGCATTTTCAATTATTGTTAAACCTTCAGCCTTAACAGCTGCGAACATTGCATTTATTGTTCCGCCAACCGTAATGAAATCAAAATAAATCTGAGATCCAATGAGGCTGTCTGCTGATACTTCAACCATTCCATGTTCAATTACATCAGTTGCCCCAAGTGAACGAAATGCTTTAAGATGCTGATCTATCGGACGGTCACCAAGATCACATCCACCAGGCATTGGAACCTTTGCCTTGTGAAACCTACCAAGTAATGTGCCAAGAAAATAACTTGATGCGCGCATTAGCCGAGCAAGGTCGTATGGAACAGTAGGCTCCATAATACCCCTTGTATCGATCTGAATTGTATTTTTATTTATTATCTTAACACTTGCACCCATTTCATAAAGAATACGGATACAGATGGAAATATCACTAATCTCTGGAACGTTTTCAAGAACACATGGGCCGTCAGCGAGAATAGTAGCTGTAACTATCGCTACTGCTGCATTTTTTGCACCGCTTATTTCAACTTGTCCATGGAGAGGTTTGCCACCGCGAATATATAATTTTTCCAAATAATTCACTCTCCCATTAAATATCTTTATTATTATAACACACTTTATTATAAATTAAAAGCTTTTTCGAATTAAAATAATTAGTTATTATCACAAAAATTAACAAATATATGCCTAAATAATTGTTGCCAATATATGGATTAATAATCAAGTATTGAAAAAACAGCCTCTTTTTATTTAAAGAGACTGTTTAACTTATTTTATATTATTCACCGTAGGTTGAAAGAGTGATTTTGTTTATCTTAATTGCTTCTTTTGGAGCACCGCTTTTCTTATCAGTATCTACATTAAAGATTTTTTCGTATGAATCCATACCCTCATATACCTGCGCAAAGATAGTGATATTATATGGCAAATTTGGAACGCCACCTTTATCCAAAAAGGCATCAACTATATCTTTATTTGCTTTTTTCTGTTCAACTTGTTTATTTAGCGCTGACTTTAACTTGTCGTCAAATTCAGCAGAATTTATCCCCAAAATAAATGTTCCGCTACCTTTTGAATCTACACCTGTTGAAACAATAGAGCCCTTAATAGGCCAAAGGTTTTTGCTTCTTTCAATATCAATGCTTGTATGTTCAATGTCATATAAATTCTGGTCGAAACCTTCTTTACTCTTATTTTTAGCGTCTAATACAAAACCATCCTGTTTTTTAGTACCGCCCTGGAAGTATTGACCATTTCCGCCATTGTCTTTTATTATTTTATATACATATGTTCCGTCATAGTAGCCTTCATTTACAAGCTTAATAAAATGCTCAACAGTTTTTGGTGCTTCCTTTTCGTACAGAACTATTTTGAATGTACCTTTTGTTGTGTCAACAGTTGCAATTTTCTGTCCCTTTTCTGGGGTTCTGAGCTGAATAAGGTCAACATCCTTTGAATTAATTTCTTCAGGAAATTTATATCCCTTATTTGCAAAAAAGAACAATCCGAATACTACAACAAGCAGTACTACTCCTATAATTAGCAGCTTTGATAAACCTTTAGATCTCATAATTCACCTTCCATTATTTCTTTTTTATTGTTGTTCCCTGTCGTGTTTCCTCAAGAACATATCCCATATCTGCAATTTTATTTCTCAATTCATCTGCAAGAGCAAAGTCCTTATTTTTTCTCGCCTGTGTTCTTTCATTTACAAGATTCATAACTTCCTGAGGAATTTGATTAGCTTCAGAATCAGAATCTAATTCTTTAGCAGTTTTAATAAGACTCAGAGAAAGCACCTTATCAAACTCATCAATAAGTGCAAGCTTTGTTTGTGCATTTATATCTGATTTTAAAACATCATAAAGCGCTGTGATAGCAAGTGATGTATTTAAATCATTGTCAAGAGCATCTTTAAATTGTGCTCTGTACTTGTCAAAGTCATCTTTGCTTACTTCTCCATTTTCTTCTTTAATTATAGAAGAAATCTTTGTAATAATCTTATTGAAAGCGGTTACTGCATTATCAAGGTTTTCGTATGAGAATACCAGTGATTTTCTGTAATGTGATTGCAGGCAAAAGAAACGATAAACAAGTGGATTATAACCCTTTGATTCAAGGAGAGAAACTGTAAGAAATTCTCCTTTTGATTTGCTCATCTTGCCGCCATTTGTGTTAAGGTGATGAACGTGAAACCAATAGTTGCACCATTTATGACCCAGATAAGCTTCACTCTGTGCTATTTCATTCGTGTGATGAGGGAAGGCATTATCAATTCCACCACAATGTATATCAAGATATTCGCCAAGATTTTTCATGCTTATACAGGAGCATTCAATATGCCAGCCTGGATATCCGACACCCCAAGGGCTTTCCCATTTTAATTCCTGATCATCAAACTTTGATTTTGTGAACCAAAGTACAAAGTCAGCCTTGTTTTTCTTGTTTGAGTCTTCCTCAACGCCTTCTCTTACGCCGATTGCAAGGTCTTCCTCTTTAAAATTATGGAACGCATAATAATCATCAAGCTTTGAAGTATCAAAATAGATATTTCCGCCGGCTTCATAAGCATAGCCTTTTCCCATGAGTGATAATATAACCTTTATAAATTCATCAATGCATGAAGTTGCAGGTTCAACTACCTCAGGTGTTTTTATGTTAAGCTTTCTGCAATCTTCAAAGAAAGCATCTGTGTAGAATTTTGCAATTTCCATAACAGATTTATGCTCTCTTTTTGCCCCTTTAAGCATCTTATCATCACCAGTATCACCATCGCTTGAAAGATGACCAACGTCAGTAATATTCATTACTCTTGTTACGTCATATCCACTAAAACGCATATGCTTTTCAAGCACGTCCTCCATGAGATAGCTTCGAAGGTTGCCAATATGCGCATAATGATATACTGTTGGCCCACAGGTGTACATTGAAACCTTATTGCCAAAGCGAGGAACAAATTCTTCCTTTTCTCTTGTAAGCGTATTGTAAATTTTCATATTATCCCCCTGAAATAAGATGGGCAGAATCCTCTGCCCTTATATTATTAGTCGAGATTATTTATCTGTTTTTCAAGCTTTTCAATTCTCATAAGATGCTTGCATAATTCCTGTGAAACCGGATCCGGAATATGAATCTGGTCGCAATCACATACTTTTACTCCATTGCGTTTAACGACTCTTGCAGGAACGCCGACAGCTGTTGTATTTGGTGGAACTTCTGTCAGAACAACTGCATTTGATGCGATTTTCGCATTATCGCCGACCTTGAAAGGCCCGAGAACCTTTGCACCAGCACCAACCATAACATTATTACCGAGTGTCGGATGACGCTTTCCGTGTTCCTTACCCGTACCACCAAGTGTTACACCCTGATAAATAAGGCAGTTATCGCCGATTTCAGTAGTTTCGCCGATTACTACACCCATTCCATGATCAATGAACAGACCTTTACCTATTTTTGCACCAGGATGAATTTCTATACCCGTAAAAAATCTTGCTACCTGTGAAACTATTCTTGCAACAGTAAATAACTTCTTTTGATAAAGCTTATGAGATAATCTATAAGCAATTACTGCGTGAAGTCCTGAATATGTGAGGACGATTTCAAATGAACTTCTTGCTGCAGGGTCACGTTCTTTAATCAATGCTATATCTTCTTTAATAATATTAAACATATTTTGCCCCCTTAAAATGAAAAATCCCCCTTGAGAATAAACTCAAGGAGGCAGTTAGTTCATAACTACGGTTCCACTCCGATTTGTAACTCAAGGCTCTTAACGTGAGCATTCGCAGACAGATACTAATAATGTTCCCCGTCTGTGCTGGCAGGCGCACTTCGTATAATTCTTCATATGCCACTTTCACCTGACTGGCACTCTCTGAAATGAATTTAATTATATTACTCTACCTGTTACGCATTTTATTCATTATATGATATACTACCATAAAGCTTTACAAAAATCAAGTATTACTTAGTTGGGTCAATTTCCGTTCTATATTGCCACAGATACTGAATTCCTGAAATAGCAGTAAGAGCTGTCGCAATCCAAATAAGAATATTTCCAACAAAAACAACATTAAAAGAAATATCAACAACCTTATCAAGTCCATTTAAGAACAAGATTACAACGATAGCAACCATTGTGAAGGCTGTTTTCAGCTTGCCCATCATACCAGCTGCAATAACCTTTCCGCCTTCTTTGTTTGCAACAAGGCGAAGAGAAGTAACCATAAATTCTCTTGCAAGAATAACGATAACAGCAATGCTTGGTGCAAGTCCAATTTCAATAAAAGCAACAAGTGCTGACATTACAAGAACCTTATCAGCAAGTGGATCTAAAAACTTGCCGAAGTTTGTTACAAGATTGTTTTTTCTTGCGATGTGTCCATCAAGAGCATCTGTTATTGATGCTCCTGCAAAAATTGCAAGGGCATAAAAATAGTTCCCTGGAATTTTTTCTATAAAAAGAAAAACTAAAAACAAAGGTATTAAAATAACTCTCAATATTGTCAATTTATTTGGTAAATTCATCTGTCACTGCTCCAATCAAATCATAGTCCATAGTGTTATCAATGCTAACTTTAACAAAATCACCTATTGTAAGCTTTTTATCACTTGTAAAGAATATCTTTCCGTCAATTTCAGGTGCTTCAGCATAGCTTCTTCCGAAGAAGCATTCAGCATATCTGTCAAAGCCTTCAACAACTACCTCAATAGTTTTGCCAATAAGCTTTTCGTTATTCTCATCTGAAATTCTCATCTGCTCGTCCATAATTATATCTGAACGATGTTCACGGACTTTAAGTTCAACCTGGTCAGGGAATGTTGCTGCTGGTGTGCCTTCTTCAGCAGAATATGCAAAGCAGCCAAGTCTGTCAAATTTCATTTCAGAAACAAAGTTGCAAAGCTGTTCAAACTGCTCATTTGTTTCACCAGGGAAGCCTGTGATCAAAGTCGTACGGATAATCATACCGTCAATTCTTTCACGAAGCTTTTTCATTAATGCTCTGAGGGTTTCCTCATCGCCTTTTCTATTCATTCTCTTTAGTATTTCAGCATTGCAATGTTGGATAGGAATATCAAGATATTTTACTATCTTTTCTTCACTTGCTATAACATCAATAAGCTCATCTGTTATACGTTCAGGATAGCAATATAATGTCCTTATCCACTTGATACCGTCGATCTTTGCAAGTTCTTTTAAAAGTGAAGGTAATTCAGATTTTCCGTATAAATCCTCACCATAACGGGTTGTATCCTGTGCAACAAGGATAATCTCCTTTACCCCGTTTTTAGCAAGCCATTTTGCTTCATCAATAATGCTTTCTTTTGTACGACTCCTGAATCTTCCTCTTATTGAAGGAATAGCACAATAAGTACAGCAGTTGTCACAGCCTTCAGCAATTTTCAAATAAGCATAGAATGGTTGCGTTGATACAATTCTTTTTGCATCAATATCAAGATTGCACTTTTCACCGTACTTTTCTATATGTTGTCCCTCAAGTGTTGATTTTATTACTTCTGTGATATCAGCATTACAGCCAATACCGACAACAGCACTTGCTTCAGGAATTTCTTTTAGGATTTCTTCCTTGTATCTTTCAGCAAGACAGCCTGTGATAATAACACTTTTTATTCTACCCTCATTTTTAAGTGTGCAGAATTCAAGAATTGTGTCGATAGATTCCTGCTTTGCAGATTCAATGAATCCACAGGTATTTATCAACACAACATCAGCAAGAGCAGCATCAGCTTTAATTTCAAAGCCGTCTTCCCTAAGCTTGTACAAAATCTGCTCGGCATCAACCTGATTTTTTGGGCATCCAAGTGATACCATTCCAACTTTAATCGCCATTAAACTCAACCTCATCCATAAATTCTTTTATAACTGCTTTTACATCAGAATATGAATATCCATATCTGACAAGAGCATTAAAAACCTTCTGCACACCCTTTTGGTCAACAAGATAGCGTTCATATTTTTTCTCAACCAATTCTTTGAGTCTGTCAGTAGTATCTTCATCATATTCATCAAGGAACTCATTGATAATATCCTTATCTATGCCTTTTTTGAACATTTCTGCCTTTGCTTTGTACTTCCCTGATTTTTTGACCTCAAAAAGATACCTTGCATAACGCTCGGCGTATTTTCTGTCGTCAATTACTCCAATTTCACATAATTTGTCCATTACGCACTTGCATATTTCAGGAGTGTAATTCTTCCTTAGCTTGTCGTAAAGCTCCTTATATGAATGATCGCGATAATCCAGCAGATACAATGCACGCTCTTTTGCTTTTCTATAATCATTCTGAAAAACAACTTCCTCGAGGGCTGATTGTGGGATAGTCATTTCAGCTTTGAGATGAAATTCTGAAATAATTGAAGAATGAAGATATATATTTTCTTCATCCTCAATTTCAACACAATAAGTATTCCCTTTGTATTTCTCAATACTTGATATTTTCTTTAGCTCTGACATTATTCTACTTCGTCAGCTGGTGCAAATTCTTCAAAATCGTCTTCAGCGTCAATCTGTATGCTTACCTGCTTTGCTGATTTCTTTTCAGGTGTTTTCTTTGTTAGCTTTTCTTCTTTAGGTTCTTCCTTTGTGACAGCTAAACCTGCACGGATTTTTGCTTCAATTTCCTCAGCAATATCAGAATTATCCTTTAAGAATTTTTTTGCATTATCACGACCCTGGCCAAGCTTCATATCATTATAGCTGTACCATGCTCCGCCTTTTTGAACTATACCGAGATCAACGCCAACGTCAACAAGCTCACCCTCGTGGGAAATACCAGTACCGTACATTATATCAAATTCACACTCCTTGAATGGAGGTGCAACTTTATTTTTTACGACTTTACATTTTGTTCTGTTACCGATAATTTCAGTTCCATTCTTTAAAGCCTCACCACGTCTTACTTCCATTCTAACCGAAGCATAGAACTTCAAAGCACGACCACCTGGTGTGGTTTCAGGGTTACCATAAATAACTCCGATTTTCTCACGAACCTGATTGATAAAGATTGCTACACAGTTTGATTTTGAAATTGATGATGTGAGCTTTCTCAAAGCCTGTGACATAAGTCTTGCAAGCTGACCCACATGATTGTCACCCATTTCGCCGTCAATTTCAGCTTTTGTTGTCATAGCCGCAACAGAGTCGACAACTAAAATATCTATAGCACCTGAACGTACAAGGGCTTCTGCAATTTCAAGTGCCTGCTCACCAGAGTCTGGCTGTGATACAAGAAGGCTGTCAATATCAACTCCAAGATTTTTTGCATAAACAGGGTCAAGAGCATGCTCAACGTCAATGAATGCAACGTCACCGCCACGCTTCTGAGCCTCGGCGATAATCTGCAATGAAACTGTTGTTTTACCTGAGCTTTCAGGTCCATAAATCTCAACAATTCTTCCTCGAGGAACACCGCCAATACCAAGAGCGGCATCAAGAGCAAGTGAACCTGTTGGTATGCAATCTACCTTAAGAGCAGCAGACTGACCAAGCTTCATTACTGCTCCTGCGCCAAACTGCTTTTCAATCTGTGCTATTGCGGTTTCTATTGCTTTTTTCTTATCCTCGCTTGAAAGTGGTCCTTCATTTCTTTTTTTAATTTCTGCCAGTTTCTTTTTATCTGCTGCCATATATAATCCTCCTAGTATGTATTTTTATATTAAAAGTTATTTTTTTCGTCCTTTTACAACTCTGATTATACCACACAAGTCCTCTTTAAAGCAAATATCATCAAAGCCGTTTTCTGTAAGTATTTCTTTAATCTGCTCGTGCTGATTTATTCCGCATTCAAAGGCAAGTATGCCGTTTTCCTTAAGTTTATTCTTCCACAAAGCTGTTATTGCTCTGTAAAAATGAAGTCCATCATCGCCACCAGCCAATGCCATTTCAGGTTCAAAAGTTACCTCTTTCTGAAGACAGACCATATCTTTTGGAGTAAGATAAGGTGGGTTTGATACTATCATATCAGCCTGTGGGAGATTGTCAAGAGTCTTTGAGTCGCAAACATTACCCTTAATAAGCTTGACAATTGAATTATTTTCATTAATGTTCTTTTGAAGATAAGGAATAGCCATATCAGAAAGCTCAACAGCAAAAACTTTTGATCCTTTGCACATTTTTTCTATTGAGATTGCTACACATCCACTACCACTACAAAGGTCAACAACAACAGGCTCTTTAAAATTTTTCAAGCTTTCAAGCGCTGATTCAACAAGAGTTTCAGTATCCTGACGTGGTATCAGAACACCCTCACCAACCTTGAAATTAAAAGAGTAGAATTCCCATTCGCCGAGAATATACTGCAATGGCTCGCCTGATTTCCTCCTGTTGACATAACCATTTACTTCTTCAATAATACTATTGTCGAGAGGCATATTTTCTTTTATAGGAAGCTCGTGCTTATTTATTCCTGTTGCTTTTTCTATTATATAGAAAGCCTCCTGACTATAATTTTCTATTTGACTCATTTTAAGTATTGCTTTTGCATTGTTGTATAATGTGCCAACGGTCATTTTTACCATCTATCTTCCTCTATATCTTCCGGGATAACTTTTTCCATTGCGGCGATAGCAACCTCAATCTGTTTCTCATTTGGCTCACGCGTTGTAAGTCTCTGAAGTGCAAGTCCTGGAGCTGAAATTATTTTTGTGAACGGATTTGAAAATCTTCCTGCAAGCTTGATTATTTCATAAGCTATTCCCATAACTAATGGTAAAAGCAATAACTTGAGAATCATTCTCTTTAATCTTGATGACCAAGTTACTACAGAGAATACAAGTATGCTGACAATGAGTACGATTATTATAAAGCTTGTTCCACAACGCGGATGAAAACGTGAATGCTTTTTTATGTTATCAACAGTAAGCTCCTCGCCCGCCTCATAGCAGGCAATGGTTTTATGCTCAGCACCGTGATATTCATAGGTTGTCTGAATATCCTTAAGCTTTGAAGTTAGCCACAGATAAACTATAAAAATTGCTATTTTTATTCCGCCCTCAATAAGTGTGAGAAGGAAGTTGCTGTCAATATAATTATCAAAGAATTTTACTATAAAAGTTGGAGTAAACACAAATAATCCAATAGCAAGAAGTACGCCAATTATGGTAGCAATTGTTGTAAGAATCGGCATCATCTTGTTACCAAGCTTTTTCTCAAGCCAAGCCTCGAACTTTGAAGGCTCTTCCTCATCATCTACCATCTGCTTATCAGCAGATTTACTTATGCATTTATATCCTTCAACAAGTGTATCAACAAAGTTAAATACGCCTCTTACAAAAGGTGTCTTCTTGTACCAGGGACGGTTCTTGCCATTGTTGATTTCCCATTCTTCAACATCAATTTCACCATTTGGGAGCCTGCATGCCATTGCTGACTTGTCAATTCCTCTCATCATAATTCCTTCAATGAGCGCCTGACCACCTATCTTAGATTTGAATTTGCATTTTTCCTCTGTCTTCTTTTTTGCCATTAATTCTTCCTTTCTTCTTTTAAAAGAAGCTTATTCCTGTTCAGATTCGGCTTTCTTAACAATAGCTGGTAAAGTTATTGTAACTGTTGTGCCCACGTTTTCCTTACTTGTGATTGTCAGTGTACCACCGTGCATATTGATAATTTCATCAGCAACCGCAAGTCCTATTCCAGAACCACGTCGACTGTGATTTGCCTTATAAAACTTTGTTTTAACCTTCGATAAATCAGCGTCACTTATTCCGCAACCTGTATCCGCAATAGTAATTACAATCATATTATCTTCTTCTGAAGCATCAATTGTGACAGTATCTTCAGGATCTGAATATTTTATTGCATTGTCAATAATATTAATGAAAACCTGCCTTAATCTATTTTTGTCACCATAAACAAATGGTAACATGTCAGGCTCATAATATATAACATTTATTTTTTCACGATATGCTCTGTCCTGATATACAAGTACTGCTTCACCAAGCTCCGCAAGGATATCCATGGTTGATTTCTGCAAAGTAAATCTTCCGTTTTGAATACGAGAGAAGTCAAGAAGTTCTTCAACCATCTGCGAAAGTCTTTCCGTTTCACTTGTAATAACACGCATACCTTTTCTTATCATCTGTGGGTCTTCAATTCCATTAAGGGTTTCACTCCAACCCTTTATAGCGGTCAAAGGCGTTCGAAGCTCATGTGAAACTGAAGATATAAATTCATTTTTTACTGATTCGGCATTAGAAAGTTCATCCGCCATGCTATTAATAATATCGCAGAGCTCACCGAGCTCATCATCGTTTTTCTTCTTTATACGCTGAGAGAAATCGCCTGTTGCAAACAACCTTGCGGTTGAACCAATCTGCCTTACAGGGATAACGATTGATTTAACAAAATACAAACCAGACAAAATCATAAGCATTATAATTGCTACAAAAATAATAGTAATGATAAATACAAAGCTAATAATCTGACTGTCGACCTCTGACATGGATGTGACAAGCTTCAGAGCCTCATACTTGCTTGTGCCTGTGGCAGGGACTAGCACACATATTGACATTACCTTTTCTCCGCTTTCAAGTCGGCTTATGTGATAACCATATCCGTTCGAGTTTTCCCTTGCCTGATGGTAATCCTTCATATCAATGACTTCATCAGGAGTAAATCCTGACGATGTAAGTGCAATATTACCATCAATATTAATAGCCATAAGCTCCATACTGTCCTTATCAGAAAAATTCTGGACATAGTTTCGGAGTTCTGTTGAAAAGTTGGCTGACTGATCCTGTGATACTTTTAAAAGCATACTGTTAATCAAATTCAGCTTTGACGTCATATATTGCTTTGCTGAGTTATAGTAGTAATTCTGAACAGCAACACTAAACACAACTTCAATTATTATTAAAATAAAAAGTATAATACCAAGGCTGTTTATCAACCAGCGTTGAGTTATGCTCCTTTTTGCCACCCCGAATCCTCCCCTCAGCGTTATTGCCAAATTAATTATCCTGATTGCCAGCTTCCCACTTATAGCCGAAGCCCCATATTGTCAGTATGTATTGTGGGTTTGAGGGCTCATCCTCAATTTTCATTCTTATACGGCGGATATTTACATCAACGATCTTATCGTCACCATAATAGCTCTCGCCCCAAATCTGATTTAGGATACTTTGCCTGTCAAGTGCAATATTCTGATTTCTGAGAAAATACTCAATAATCTGATATTCAACCTGAGTTAAATCAAGAGGTTCATCATTTTTAAATATCGTTCTGCTCTTTAAATTAAGAGTAAATGGTCCTGATTTTAAAAACTGTATATCTTCTTTTTTAGAATTTGTCATACAGACACGTCTGTATATAGCATCAACTCTAGCAACAAGCTCTGACGGTGAAAATGGCTTTGTTATATAATCATCAGCACCAATCATAAGTCCGCTGACCTTGTCCATTTCCTGAGTTTTAGCTGAAAGCATAATAATTCCGAGCTTGCTGCTCCTCTCACGAAGCTTTTTGCAGACCTGAAAGCCGTCAATTCCAGGCATCATTATATCAAGTAAGGCAACATCAAAGTTACCGTTCATCTGGTCAAAAACCTTTATAGCTTCTTCCCCACAGTTTACATCAACAACATCATAACCAGCTCGCTTGAGATTAATAACAACGAATTCTCTGATTACATCTTCATCCTCACAAACAAGTATTTTCTTCATATTTTATCTTCCCTTCTATCAATTATAAGATATGGAAACAATCGTTAATTTCTGAATCTGTCATTAGAAAATCCTTATCCTTGGAATTAACCTGTTTTATTAAATAATCCAACTGACCCTGAGATTTGATAACATAATAGCCTTTTAAGATAAATTCAGGTGTCTTCTGATGAGTTGAAACTTTAATTCTCATAAGCTCCGTCATATCATCGGTCAATTCGCCATCATACTTATAAAAAATTATTTCATCAGAAATAGTATCTGTTTTTATGGTTACTTTTCCAGCCCATCTATCAAGAATAAAAAATGCATACGACTTGTTGATATTATAATAGCTATTATATTTATTGCTAAGTGTTCCTTTTATGTCAAAAGTCTTCCATACAGTATTGTATACAATTTCTTTTAAAGAGTCCACACCAATATATCCTGTAAATGGTACAACTGTGGGGATTTCGATATTTCCGTCGAGGTCAATATCCTTTGAAAGATATCCAGCCTGTCTTACTGTTTTTTCAGCAAGCTTATTATCAAGAAACGGATTTTCAAGCTTGTTGTCTTTGAAATAAATAACTTCAGTCTGAATATTTCCGTCGCCCCTGACGCTATCAATATAAAGCACTTTTGTATTATCGTCAAGCATTCCATTTTCCATATTTGCAAAAGAAACTGAATCATTTCGCATTTTAACACTGCTCTGATTCAATGTCACTCTGTCACCCTGAACGTAGAACTTACACATATTGAATATTGGCGGTTCACTTCCGCTTGGCTTACTAATTGAAATTATTTCATTGTTCTTATCATTGTCAAGATCCAGAATATCCATAATCGAATAAGTTTCACTATGAATATTTTCAAGAACACCTTTAAAATACCTATATACCTGCATTGTCTTATCGGTCTGATTTGTAATACCAAAACCGACAGTAAGATAAATCTGTTTCCCGTTCCCAATTGGAGATACAATAACCTTGTCAACCTCTTCACCAGCCTGATGGCTATCATATACTGACTGCCACTTCCCATTAATCTGGTCAAGTACGTTAATTCTTATTGCACTTTCAGAAGTTGATGTATTGATCTTTTTATAAAATACGATTGCTTCATCCGAAGGCTCATCATCAAGATTGCATATAACAAAAGCTGAACGCTTGTCCCCATTGTTAGGATATTTGAGCTGAATATTCTTGCCGATGCTTTTAATAAGGGCATCATGAATTTCAGTCTGCTCTTTGCTTAATTTCGGAGCATACAAGACTCCTTCAATTCCAATGCTAGTAAATGTACAGCCTGAAAGCAATGTCATAAGCAGACATAAAGCTATAATAAGAGCTGCTTTGTTTTTCATACTTCCCCCGTCATTTTACTTTATAATTCTAAAGAACATATATTCCTGCTCAATAGTAAATTTATTATAACACACAATTAAACAATTTTAAAGGTTTTAAAATAAAATAAGGTGGATTTTATTCCACCTTATTTCTGTTATTACTAATTAAGCTTTGTACCGCATCCCTGACAGAATGCAGATGATGCAGGAGATTCCTTTCCACAACCTGGACATACTTTTGTATCAGGTGCTGGAGCTGGTACAGATACAACAGGATCCTCTGGTGCTTTTGTTCCGCAATTTGAACAGAAAGCAACGCCTAACGGAATTTCAGCCCCGCAGTTTGTGCATACCTTTGTTTTCTTAAGTGCCTGAAGCTGTGCTTTTTCTTCCTTGATTTTTTCAAAGAGTAAAGCTATTTCATCAAAAGCTGCCTTAAATTCATCTGTTGGATTTTCCTTATGTTTCTGATAATAAATTTTACCAATATCAGTATACAGGGAATTTATTTTCCCCTCATCAGCGGCAATCTGTCTGTTGATACTGCTTGTATCAGCCATATCCCTTACTTTTGATGTGGCAGAAGATGCTACTGAGCTGACCTTATTGCCAATTTTATTGAAAAAGTCCATTATTATCCCTCCACTTAAAATATTCATATTATAATTATAAATACTTTAGCCTGTACTGTCAATAATAAAATTACCATATTATGTAATAAAATACCTTGATAATTTTTGTCTATTTTAATGTAATACCCCTATAATAATGCTTTAATATCTGATCATATTTATATCCGCCATATTTTGCATAGCAATCTGCACCTATCTGTGAAAGACCAACACCATGTCCTGATCCATAGGACACAAATGTAAAGTTTCCATTATAATATGAAACAGTAAATTTTGAAGATCTTATTATTCCCGAACCTAAAATTTGTTCTCTTAAAACACGTCCAGAAGTTGTTATGTATCCGCCTGAGGAAGTATGAACTTTAAACTTTCCTACAAAATTCCCATCAAGTACTCCGCCCTGATTAGCAGGTAAAAATTCAAACCATTTTGTTGGATCTGAAGAAAGTTTTATTCCACATTTACTCTCAAGAGTAGACTTCAAAGTTTGTTGGGAAATGGTTCTTGTATATTTGAAATAGGCTGCATTTTTTGAATCGTATTGACTTGGAACGCTTCTCAGGTATGCATAATCTCCGCCCCATACGTCCTTTGAGCTTCCCGTTGCTCCACCTGTTGATGCGCAATAAGTTGCATTAATATATTTTCCGTTATAATACATTGCCACACCGAGTACAGCTGATACTGCGTTTTTTACATATGAATTAATCTGACTCATCGACTTCATGTTTACTGTCGGAATAGTTCCGCTTTGTTCCTTATACTTTAAAGTTGTGTATGCAGCAACAGCCTGAGCTTTCATAGCTTCTATATGAGCATTATTAAGTTCCTGCTGAACAAGACTGCACACAATTTCATATACCGGCTTGCTAACTATCTGTCCGTTCACTTTAACCTTCATTGTCAATTCAGCAGTATTTGCTTTTGGTGCTGGAGGATTACTAGCTCCTACCGTCGGATTCGCCGCAAGAGCTTTGGTATACATTTTGAATACATAGGGTTGTGACAACGGTGGCACAAACATAGTCGTTGTTGTCGGTGGTGGTGCTGTAGTAGTTGGCGCAGTAGTCGTTGTAGCGGGTTTAGATTGTTGGTTGGTAGTCTGCTGTGTTGTAGTTCCCCCTAAGGCTGTATTTATTTTGTCTTCACTTAAAAAGTCATAGTCTGTCAACTGTGCTTTCCATAATTTCGTTTCGTTTGCCGATAAAGGCAGTTTATCATAGTCATTTCCTCTTGAAGTATCATTGCCTACAGCTACCATCTTTGAGCCCTGAAAGTCATTACAGTTTTGTACTATTCCAAAAAACAAAGAATATACAAGTACAACTGAAAGTACAATTACCGCTCGTATGAATGGAAACCTGATCTTCATTGAATTCCCCCATTCTTAATATTCAGTTTTTTATTATCTCGGTGCTTTTATTTTATTAACTTTATACCAATCAAGTGGCATATATTTATCACTGTTTATAACTGTTTTTTCTGTATTTACTTCTGGACTCTCTCCATCTCTTAGCTTTCTTGCAACAATAACAAATCTTGCGTTTTTAATTTCAAGTGAACAGGTTGACAAAGTAATAAGCTCATCACCGTATTTAACATCAACATCAGTATTGTAATATGAGCGCTTCATTACTTCATCATAAAAACTCTTGAAGGCTGTTTCGTCCTTGAAAAGTATTCTGTTGTGATAGTCAAATACTACACCGTTATCTTGTGCACCGTCAACATTTGCAAAGAAGCACGCAAATATCTTATATTTGTTTTCACTGTACAGTGTGCTGAAATTAATAACTGGATGTGATTTTATGTAATCAAGCTTTTTATATTGATGAAGTGCACCAAAGAATGTGCCATTCAATGTGTTATGACCATAAATGATTGTATTGTCAGGCATTTTCCCTGATGTGAGCTTGTATCTGTAATCAGCAAAGATTGCTCCTGTTTCAGAATACTTCTTCATATAATCGTGTGAAAGATAGAAGTCATTATTCTTCGTCTGAAGTACAGGAAAGTTAACCGTCGAATCAGGTATTTCAATCCAGCCGACAACTTCATTATTAAGCTTGTATAATTCATTAAAGCTTGGAAGCATTGTAGTATTGCTACTTGAATCTGGTTTTGATGATGAAGAACTACTTGAACTTTCAGTTACTGCTTGTGAATGTAGCTGTTGAAGATTGCTGTTTAAATCTTTCTGCTTATGCTCATTATAAAAAAGCTTTGAAAGAATAGCTACACTTATAACAAAAACAACAATGCAAATCAGAGAAAAAATTTTTGAAATCTTTTCTTTTGTACTGTCAGAAGGCAAAGGTATAAAAATATCCCGAAGTTTTATAAAAAAGTTCTTTTTCTTTTTTTCAGGTTTCTTATTGTTATCACCTGATTTTCTTAAAAATTCTGAATCTTTCATATCGTCATCATCCTCAAATTTGCTGACATCAGTATTTTCTATCAGATCTTTTTCATCATGACTATTCAAACTGTGTTCCTCCTGTTATGTCAGAGAATATCTTCAATCATTTTTAGTGCATAGGCACAGGTAAGCATTCTTACTTTTTTCCTGTCGAGAGCTTTATATCTTTCATAAAGCTTCAGGTTAACAACATTGATTTTATCTTTATAAATAACGCAGGCATATACTGTTCCCACAGGCTGTTTGTCCGTTCCGCCATCTGGACCAGCAATTCCCGTTACTGAAACAGAAATATCCGAGCCTGACTTTTTCATTATGCCCTTTGCCATTTCAATAGCTACCTGCTGGCTTACTGCTGTATACTTTTCAAGAGTTTTTTCTGATACATCAAGCTCCTGCGATTTAATTCTGTCTGTATAGCTGACTACGCCAAGTTCGATAATTTCTGATGCACCAGGAACTGATGTAATATACTCAGCTATCATTCCGCCCGTAAGGCTTTCGGCTGTTGAAAGCTTTAACCCTGAGTGTATCAAACATTTTACAACACTACTTGCCAGATTGTCAAGGAAATTTATGGTATCATCGTCATTGTCAATAAATTCAGCATTGAGTTCTGGTAGGTTATTCATCATTTCAACTGCTCCTTTTTAAGATTTATTTAAGATTTTATGGTGTACTTCTGTGTATCAGTAATAGCCTGTTCAATTAGTGGAGCAAAATCATATTTGTTCTGTTCCTCTATTACATCAGCAAGAACTGGCTTTGTTCTTGGGTGCTTTGGGGTGAATACCGTACAGCAATCCTCGAACGGTTCGATTGATATATCAAAGGTATCGATTTTTCTTGAAGTTATGACAATTTCGCTCTTATCCATTCCGATTACAGGGCGGAACACAGGGATTGTTGCAACTGCATCAGTGCAGGCAATAGCACTCATAGTCTGACTTGCGACCTGCCCGATACTTTCGCCTGTAATAAGTGCCTGAAGATTATTTTCTTCAGCGACCTTCTGTGCAATTTCCATCATAATTCTTCTCATTATAATAGTAAAGAATTCTTCATTACAATTATTGCGGATTTCCTCCTGAATTCTTGTGAATGGAACACAATAGAAATCTATTGCTCCACAATATTCAGCCATTTTTCCAGCAAGGCGTTCAACTTTCATTCTTGCTCTTTCGGAAGTATATGGCGGGCTTTCAAAATGTATTGCCGAAACCTTTACACCACGCTTTGCTATCATATATCCAGCAACAGGGCTGTCAATTCCGCCTGAAAGCAATAACAACGCTCTGCCTGATGAACCTATCGGCATACCACCTGCACCGTCAATATTATCAGCGTGAATAAAAGCGTTGTGCTCACGGATTTCTACTGTTACTATAATTTCAGGGTTATGGACATCAACCTTAAGATGAGGGTATTTTTCAAGTAAAACTCCACCAAGCTCCATCATAATCTGTGGTGAATTCATCGGGAAACGCTTATCAGCTCTTCTTGCAACAACCTTAAAGCTTCTTACACCCGAAAGTGCATCTTCAAGATAATCAGGAGCAATTTTTGCAATTTCATCCCAATCCTTTTCAATCACAACAGCTCTGCAAAGCTTTGCTATTCCAAAGATTTTGCGGAGCCTTTCAATAGCATCATCTATATCTATATAATCAGTTTTCGGCTCAATATATACAGTTGACTGTGCACGTGTAATATTGAACTGACCAATTAATTTTAATTTGTATCTAATATTTTTTATAAGCGTATCTTCAAAAGTATGCTTATTCAATCCCTTTAATGCAATTTCACCGTATTTAGCAAGAATAATTTCTTTCATTAATAACTTCCTTTTACTTTTTATTTGGCCTTCTGCAATATAGCCTGTCCGTCAGCAATAGCCTCAATAAGTGCGTCAATTTCTTCTTTTGTATTCTTATCAGAAAAACTTATTCTTATTGAAAAATCAAGAAGCTTTTCATTGACATTGAAAGCCTTTAATACTTCACTTTTTTTCCCCTTTGAGCAGGCAGACCCGCTTGAAACAAAGATATCTCTGCTTTCTAAATAATGAAGCATCGTTTCGGATTTTATCCCCTCAACTGCAAAATTAACGATATATGGTGATGCGTCAGGGCTTGAAATTATTGTTATACCTTTGAGTACATCAACAACCTCTAAAAAGTACGATTTAAGCTCCTGAACATAATCAAGTCTTTGTGATACTGTCTGAATCTTTTCTTCAACTGCAGCGCCAAAACCCGCTATGAGTGGAACGCTTTCTGTTCCGCTGCGAATTTTCTTTTCCTGTCCGCCACCGTTCATCTGTGGGGCAATTCTTATGCCTTTCTTAATATAAATTGCACCGACGCCCTTCGGCCCGTTGATTTTATGGGCACTGATTGAAATTACATCAGCAAAAAGCTGGTTTGCCTTAAATGGAATTTTCATAAAAGCCTGAACTGCATCGCAGTGAGTAATTACTTCAGGGAAATTTCTTTTGATATATGTGAAGGCTTTTTTTATTGGTAATACTGCACCTGTTTCATTATTAACAAGCATACAGGACACCATACAGGTTCTGTCATCCACCTGAGAAATAATTGATTCATATTCAATTTCACCATTAGGGTCAGGTTGAATACGGACAACTTCAAAGCCAAGCTCCTCAAGACATTTTATAGGCTCAGTGATGGACGGATGCTCTATTGCTGTTGTAATGATTTTCTTTCTTCTTTTCCCGTAGTTTTCGGCTATTCCATTTATAGCAAGATTATTACTCTCGGTTGCTCCTGATGTAAAATACACACATTCGGGGTCGGCAACTAAAGCTGCTGCTATAATCTTTCGTGCTTTTGTGACTTCCCGTTCAGCCTCAACACCAAGTCTGTGAAGGCTTGAGGGATTACCAAAATTATTGCTTAGAATGTTCATTATTGCTGATACAGACTGCTCACTTGGTTTCGTTGTGGCAGCATTATCAAGATATATCATAAATGCATTTCAACCTCTCTTAATTAATGCCAATTATATTAATTATACTACAAATTAATAATTTTGGCTACCCTATCAATAATTCATGGATAAAATGGTTTAATAAGGCAATACTATTTCTAATTATTATGCGGAGGTTTTTTAATGAATATATATCTTTCAAAGCGAAGTATTATCAGAATTATTACTTATTCTGCGGCAATAATTATAGCACTTATTGCTCTAACAATTATTAATATCAATAAATCAAACGGCTCAAAAAACAAGCTCAATTATGTTTATTTAAGAAATATTGAACAGCTTGCAACAAGCACTGATAATATAAAAAACACCTTATCAAAGGGGATTTACTGTGGCACTCCAAACCAGCTTTCTAACATTTCAGCTAAACTCTGGAGTGATGCCTCAAACGCAAAACAGGCTTTATCATCACTTCCTTTAAAAGGCACTCAGACCGATAACATAAACCGATTCCTTTCACAGGTTGGAAACTATTCGGTTTCAGTTTCAGAAAAAGCAACAGACGGTGATGTATTGACACTTGACGAATATGTAAAGCTCGCACAGCTATATGACTATTCAGAAGTGCTTTCGAAACAGATGTGGGACTTAGAAAAAAAGGTACAGAGCGGTCTTATTACTTTTGAGGAAACCGGTGATTTATTGTATGACAAAAAGACTGCACAGACACCAAGCATAACTGATGGTTTCAAAAGCTTTGAGGATGGCATTGACAAGTATCCAACACTGATTTACGACGGACCATTTTCAGATCATATTCTTGACAGACAACCTGAACTGCTTAAAAATGTAAAAACTGTTGAGCTTTCTCAGGCTCTTAAGACAGCAAGTGAATTCACTGGTGTATCTGCTGACAAGCTCAAAAACAGAAATGACGAGGCAGGAAAAATGCCGTCATACTGTTTTGATGACGGCAAAAACACATATATCGGCATAACAAAAGCTGGCGGATATGTTTCCTATATGATGAAATCAAGAAGAGTCGATACTTCAAGGATAACGATTAACGATGCACTTTCGACCGGCACTGCATTTCTACTCAACAAAGGATACGAAAATATCGTAACGACTTATTATGAAACTGTCGATAATATCTGCACAATAAATTTTGCTTATCTTGATGAAAATGTAACAGTTTATACTGATCTTATAAAGGTTTCTGTTGCTATGGATAATGGCGAAATTCTTGGTTTTGACGGGCGCGGATTTATAGTAAATCACCATAACAGAACCATACCAGATTCTATTATATCAGCAAAACATGCGCAAAAATCACTTTCACCTCTTCTTACTGTCGAAAAAACAAAGCTTGCAATTATTCCGACAAGTGGACAAAACGAAGTTCTGACATATGAATTCTTATGTTCAAGCAGAAAAGGGCAAAGAGTTCTTGTGTATGTAAATGCCAAGACTAATGATGAAGAGCAAATTCTGATAATGTTTGAATCACCTGAAAGTGTCCTGACTATGTAAAATATCAAATAACAATAAAAGCTCTTTTCTAAATAAACAGAAAAGAGCTTTTGATTATTTATATATCATTGTGTGATTCCTTAACAAGCATAGTCCAATAACGAGATGATATTGCTATTACAATTGCATCAAGTATGTATATTAACAACCAATAATAATTATCGGTGGCTAAAACCATATCAAGCGGATAAACCGAAAGAAGCCCGCAGATGAATAGCAGAATAACTCCAATTGTATATGCTAACCATTTTGGCTTTGAACTAAAAAGTCTGCTCATTATACCACTCCTAAAGTATTATATATGGTATCGTAACATTTTATTATTTTAAAGTCAATATTTAGTTAATTATTATTTCAACTTTTATTATTCTTTACAATATCAAAAGCCTGTTTTAGTGAATTAATACCAACAATTTTAATATTATACTTTTCCTTGTTTATCGCACTAAGTGACTGCTTTGGAACAAGGCATTTTTCAAAGCCAAGTCGTTGTGCTTCATTAATTCTCTGGGTAATGTGGGAAACATTCCTGATTTCACCGCCAAGGCCGATTTCACCAAAAGCTATTAGTTTGTCGTCAACAGGCTTGTCGGTAAGGCTTGAATATAAAGCGAGGGCTATTGATAAATCAGCTGCTGGTTCATCAAGTCTGAGCCCACCGACAATATTGATATATACATCAAGTGCTGAAAAATAAAAGCCAAGTCGTTTTTCCAAAACAGCAATTATTATTGCCATTCTATTAAAATCAAAACCTGTTGCCGTCCTTCTCGGAGTAGTAAAACCACTTTTTGTAACAAGTGCCTGAACTTCTGCTAATATAGGACGTGAGCCTTCCATTACACAGGCAACACAGCTACCTGAAACATTCTGTGGTCTTCCTGACAATAACATCAATGATGGGTTTTCAACCTCTGCGAGTCCATTATCCACCATTTCAAAAACGCCGATTTCATTTGTTGAGCCAAAACGATTCTTGACAGCACGGAGAATTCTGTAGCTCATATTACGCTGTCCCTCAAAATAAAGAACAGCATCAACAATATGCTCCATTACCTTTGGTCCTGCGATAGCACCATCCTTATTAACATGACCGACAATAAACATAGGTATTTCTTCGGATTTTGCTGTCCGCATAAACATATTTGTACATTCACGAACCTGTGTGATACTTCCCGGACTTGAAGAAATTTCAGCAATGCTCATTGTCTGGATTGAGTCAATTATAACTATACCAGGTTTATTCTTAACAACGGCATCACAGATTGACTGTACATCAGTCTGTGCAAGTATGTAAAGATTTTCTGTTGTAACACCGAGTCTGTCAGCACGAAGTTTTATCTGTCGTGCAGATTCCTCTCCAGATACATATAATATACTGTTATCCTTGCCGAAATACTCGCAAATCTGTAAAAGAAGCGTTGATTTTCCTATGCCAGGCTCACCACCGAGAAGTACAAGACTGCCTTTAACAAGACCACCACCGAGCACTCTGTCAAGTTCGCCTACTCCTGTTGAATATCTGACATCATCTATGAGTGTATCAACTTCTGAAAGCTCCATAATCTGTGATGTGATATCAATTACTTTTGAAGCAGAAGCTTTTGAAGAGGTAACAACAGTTGTTTCTTCCTCAAAGCTGTTCCACGCACCACAATTATGACATTTTCCGTTCCACTTCGGGCTTTGATAACCACATTCATTGCAGACATAAACGCTTTTTACTTTCCCGGCCATTTTGTTCTCCTTATACTATTTATTTGAACTTAAAAATTTATTAATTCCGCTGAAGATTGTGAATGCTACCTGACTCTGATACTCTGCAGTTTCAAGCTTTGAAGCTTCTTCAGGATTAGAAAGAAAGCCACATTCTATCATCAATGAAGGATTCTTTGTGAAATAGCAAAGATAAAGTTCCTTGCCGACTTCCTTTGTTTCACGTTTATTATCTGGCTGAATCTTTGCGACAAATTCACTCTGCATAACTCTTGCAAGCTTTTCATTTATTGGATTTGATTTTGCATAAAACATCTGTGCTCCGTTATATTGAGGCTGTGTGTATAAATTCTGATGAATTGATAGGTTAATTGAATTATCATATTTATTGAAAATTGCAAGGCGATTATCCATATCAGATAATTTCTGCTTTCTAACACCGTTAACACCGTCGTCGTGAATTGATTTATCGGTATCGCGGGTTAAAACTACCTTATATCCAAAGGATTCACACATATCACGGACCTTTAAAACAATGCTTAAATTTATATCTTTTTCAAGAGCACCGTTTACGCTGGTTCCGCCACCATCCATACCACCATGCCCTGCATCAAGTACAATAACGAAATTATCATTAGCCTGTGGGGTTGACACTGGTACGTATACATCTATGCTGTGCATTGCATAATAGACCAGAAAATATCCGACCACTAATGTGAAAACAACGCCTACATAACTTTTTCTGATTTTCATAATACTGCTCCTTATTTACAATAATTCTTATTGAATTTTATGTGGATAAGGTACAGGTTATGACGAGTTATGAAAGTTTTTATAACATAGCTTGTCTTTTTATTATACTATATCAATAAAAGAGTAGCAAGAGAAAAAAACAGCCACCTTTTCAGGCGGCTGTTTTACTATACTATTTCTTTTTAACAGGAATCCACATTTCTGCGTAATAATTCTCGTCTTCAATTCCCTTTGGGAAATCCGCAATATTACTGTATAGTTCAATACATAAACCAGCAGCTATTTCATAATCCTTGTTGTTTGGTAACCATTCAGAAAAAATCCTTTTGTTTGTCTTCTGAAGTGTCTCAAGGCAAGGTCCTTTGCATGGGAATACTGCCCATGTAAGCTTAGGAATAACCTTTGTTTCACAGCCATCAGGGATATCCTTCCAAGGAATGTAGTTATCAGCAACCATATATTCAAACTGCTGATTACCCATTTCCTCATCAATGTTAATTCCGAACATTCCACAAACAACTTCTCCCTTGTCTGACTTACATATATCCTGCCAGAACTTTGGAATATCCTTAAATGCTGTATCGTATTTAAACTTGCCTTTAATGCCCAGTACTGTAAAAGCTTCCTTTTCAACTATTCTGTAATCCATAATATAACCGCCTTCCAATTGTAATGTGATTTTTACAGGAGCAAATGACTTGAGCATTGCTCCGTTCTTCTTGACAGACGAAGGAGTTATCCCGTGAAATCTTGTGAATGCTTTTGAAAAGCTTTCCGGTGAGTCATATCCATACTTTAGAGCAACATCAATAATTTTTTCATCAGATGACATTAACTCAGTGCCGGCAAGAGTCAATCGTCTTTTTCTGATATATTCACCTAATGTATTGCCACAAAGCATACTGAAAGCTTTTTGAAAATAGAATTCAGAAACACAAGCTCTTTTTGCAATATCCTGCGTGCTGATATTCTCACAAAGATTATTTTCAATGTACTTTATTGCATTCTGAAGTCCGTCTATCCAATCCATTTCATTTCTCCTTTGTCTGATATAATAGTAACATCATTACAATATTAATTCCTGATATTTTTTGCTTAGTTTTGTCTTTAGCTATATATTATTTCAGCAGTGGCTCAATTTGAATGTTATTTGTAGGTAATCAATACAATTTAAAGATCAGTTATATTTAATGGGAGATATGTATTGCTGATAGTTAATTCTTACCGTTTTTTATGAACTCTATAACGTCGTCAACATTATCAAAATCATCATAATCGCCGACAATACCCTCGCGGTGATAAACTACACCATTCTTTTCATTGCGTTCAAGGCAATTAAGCAATTCATCCAAACCATAAAGCTTAACAAATTTCGTGAAAGCTTTGGGTTTTACTTTTTTAAGTAAGCCCTTATTGCAATCTTCGTTGCAGGAAAAACAAGCATCTATGCCCTTATCAATAGAGCATTTTCTGTTTTCGCACCAGCCCTTATCCGTACATTCTCCTGAATCACAACCATTACAGCTTGCGTTTTCTGAACACAGGCAACATGCTAACCCACATCTCGCTATACCAAACTCTCTTTTCATAATACACCTCTATCATAATATGTAAATCTAATTTTATAAATTATATCACAATAAAATACCTATAACAACCGTTATTCTATAAATAAAAAAAGCCTGCTTAAGCAGGCTTTTTATGTTGATTATTCAGTGACAAGAGCGTATGCTGAGATTTTTCTAATTCTCCATGTTATGAGAAGTGCTAATATATATGAGAATGCAAGTACAAAGACCCCAAATAATATGACCCATAAAGGATTAATAATAAAGTTTGACTTCATTATGCCCATGCTCTTCATTACTAATGACATAAATGGATTTGTAAGTAATGCACCAAGTATACTTCCTACAATTGTTCCTATAAATATCGGGAATACAAAGGATATTGAAACCTGATTCATAAGCTGAAGAGTGGTAAAGCCGACTGCCTTCTTTATACCGAGTTCCTTTTTCTTTCTTACGATTGAAGAACTTATTATGAAGTACAATACAAGCGTAATTACAAACAATGTAATTATTGCCATTGAAACACCCATTGCTGCTACAACTACCTGATAAGCAAGCATACCCTCTTCCAGTTCTTTATCAAAGTTTGTTATACCAACGTAGTCTTCTTTATTAATTGTTGATTCAATCTTTTTTATAAAGTCTGCTGTATTTGTTCCTTTATCAAGATAAACGTATAAAAGTTGTTGCTTAAAATCTGGGTTAAGCTTTTTATACTCTCTCAACTGTATACTTGAATTTATCCCACCCATTGAAGAACCGTTTGAAAGTCCTACTACTTTTAATTTTAATTCATTATCACTATATTTTACTGTTACATAATCACCGATTTTCTTGTTCAATCTCTCAGAAAGAACACCAGCAAGCACAATTTCGCCAGGCTTATTAGGATAATGTCCTTCATATACAAAGTTTGAATTTTTCTTTGAGAAATCATCCATAATTATTGCTGATGCCTGAGTTCCATCAATCTTATATTTTGACTCATCAACGAAGGCTACCTTTTTAACTTTATCCATATTTTTGATTTTGTTAACTACTTCAGTAGTATCCTTCTTATTGTCAAGTGCAACAACTACGTTTGTAATTTCCATACCAGGAACCATTGCAAAGGCGGTTGTATCTATTGAAGTATTATAATACATTATTACGCCATATGCACCTGCAAAAACTACTGCAATAAGAATTACTATAATCATTATATTGTGTTTCATATTCTGAATAGTTGATTTAAGGGCAAGAACAAATGATAAATTCCCTTTTGTCTTTTCAAGAGGATAACGATTTTTCTTAAAACTCTTTGTTGTTGTTTCTCCTCTTAATGCAAGTACTGGGGTAAGTTTCCTAACACGACGTGCTGCAATATTAATAACTAAAATTACTACTGCAATAATAGCAAAGATTGTAATTAGACTTATTCCCAGGTCAAAGCCCTGTGACCACTTAAGACCTGACTGTTGTTCAAATATCTTTGAAATTGAAGGGAGAAGTGGATATGTCAGACCTATACCAGCAATACTTCCGATACCTGCAATCAGACAGAACTGCATAAGAATTGAGCTTGTAATTTGTTTGTTTGTGTAACCGATTGATTTTAGTGAACCAATCTTCATAATGTCATCTTCAAGGCTGTTTACAATTCTGAACCATACAACAAGAAGACATACTATTACTATAATAGTTGCAAATAAAACCATCATTCCTGCTATCATTTTGGGCATCATGCAACGTGCCATTTCAATAAGTGAAATATCTATTGAAAAAATCATCTGTGAGCTGTCACCTGCTATCATTGAGGCAGAATCCAAACCTAATGTTTCTCTTAACCCATCCTCAATCTTTGATACATTTGCAACATCATCAACATTAACAAAAACTATATGAGCTTTATTGTTTTTATGATTTAAAATATTGCTCACATTCTTATATGTCTGTTCAGGGAGATAGAACCCCATAATTCCTGTATCCACAGAGCTATAATATATATCCTCAGTATAACCTTTTATTGTGAAGGTGAGAGCTTTTTTTTCTTTTGTGACTTCATCCTTATATTTTAATGTTATCTTATCATTAATTTCGTAACCACTAACTGCTTTTAATAAATCTGGAACATATATGCTCATATCATCAGCAGTTTCATGTTCGCCAACATATTGCCATTTAGACATTTCACGATCATCGTTCATATTGAAAAAGCCAACATTAAAAGATGTGTTTTTATCCTGGTATTTGAATTCTACTTCTGTTACGATCATATCATTGATCTGCGTCTTTTTTACATGCTCATTGTTTTCAATATAATTTAACGACTGATCATTATAAAGACTATCAGGAAGATAAAAATAAGCATCTGAAGCATTAAGCTCCTTTTTTACATCCTTAAAAAAACTACCGTAATTAAAAAATACAAGAAGACCAGTATTAATAAGCAATGCTGCAATAAGGAACAATGCCCCTAAAGTAATTGATACTGATTTAGTTTTTCTTATATTTCCGTATGCCTGCATCCAAAGTTTGCCCATTATTACCACCCCATTTCTACGAGGAATGATGATAGCTTGGCGTGACGTTCCTTATCGCCACTTACATATTTACCTAAATCACATTCGCCAGTAATAACTCCGTCTTTGATGTAAAGAATTCTGTTACCACGACGTGCAGAACTAAGGTCATGAGTAACCATAATAATACTCTGTCCGTTATTGTTGATTTCTGTCAAAGTATCAAGTACAGATCTACCCGCTGCTGAGTTCAATGCTCCTGTAGGCTCATCAGCAAAAACAACTTTTGGACGATTTACAAGTGCTCTGACAATAGCTGCTCTCTGATTTTCACCACCTGAAAGTTGTGAAGGGAATTTTTTCCATATTATTTCTGACAAGCCAACCTTTGTGAGAAGTTCTTTAGCATATGTAACGATTTCTTTCTTATCTTTACTAACAAGAAGTCCTGCTGCAAGTATATTGTCGAGAATACTCATATTATCAAGCAGGAACATTTGTTGGAATACAAATCCACAATTTTCTCTGCGAAAAACAGCCAGCTTATCATTGTTGTTGTTAATAATAGATGTACCATTAAAATCAATTTCACCACTTGTTGGTGAATCCATACCTGATAATGCATACAATAACGTTGATTTACCTGCACCTGATGAACCCATAATTACTGTATAATCACCCTCATAGATATCTAGGTCAAGGTTTATCAATACTTTTTGTTCTGTATCGCCTGCTTTAAAATTTTTACAAAGATTTTTTGTTTTAAGAATGCTTTTTCCCATTTCTATACTCCTTTTCTAATTTGCTATTATTACTATATTCACACATTTTATAGTATTATACCACTTTGTATATTGTATATCATATAATATTATTCGTCAACTAAAATAAAAAATTTACTTTCAATTTCGTGAATATTATTAAATATAGTTTATATATTTTTTAGTATCTTAGCATTATATACAAAACCTGTTAAATAGTTTTGCATTACTAACCTTATAATATTACAATAAATGTTTTAAGACTTTATTATCAGCAGTTTTATTCACTATTATCCAAACATAATTATAGCCGGAAATTCTGTTCATAACAGTATATCCGGCTTTCAAATTATTATATCCTGTCAGAGAGCAACCTAACAAACTTTTCAGCATTATCATAAATCAACATTTATCAATATTTAACTCAATACTTAAACCAATTCTATATTATTTTTCTATATCAAAAATTACAGTTATAGAAAACATTCCATCTTCAAGACTTGCGGAAATTGTTCCGCCCATTTTTTCAGTAAGCCCCTTTGCAATTGAAAGTCCAAGACCTGTTGAAGATTGTGTGCGTGAAACATCAGACTTGTAGAATCTATCAAACACTTGTGTAATTTCGATATTATCTTCATCATCGACATTATTGTAGCAAACAAGTACTGCTCTTTGATCAGCATTCTTAAGAGTTATTTTAATTTCTGAATGACTATGCTCAAAGCTGTTCTTTATAATATTTTGAATTACTCTTATAACGGCTGCATGATTGCAAAAAACAGATAATTGCTCATCGCATATATCAATCTGAGGTTCAATCCCTTTTGCATTAAATTCATCATAGAAAGAAAAAAGTGTAGCAGTAATGAGCTTGTTGAAATTGCATTTTTCAAGTTCAAGAGTATACTTATCATCCTGAAGTTTAGTATAGGTAAAAAGCTCATCAAGCATTATTTTAAGAATGTCAATACGATTCTGAATAATCGTGCTATATTTATCCTTTTCTTTATCAGATGTACTTTCTTTCATAAGCTGAAAATAACCATCCAATGATGTAAGCGGTGTTCTTATATCGTGTGAAAGATTTGTTATGGTTTCTTTAAGATTGTTATTATTGCGCATGACATTTATATCATGAGTCTTCTGATTTGCAATCATACCATTTATGCTGTCAACAAGCTCACTGATATACTTACTGTTAATTTCCTGAGTAACCATCTTATTGGTATTGTTGTTATTTATGAATGCCAATTGGCGGCAGATAAGCTTTATCTGTCGCCTCTGGATGTATATTATATAAGAAAGAAGTATAGCAAAAATTATAAGAAATACTGCTAAAATATTCATAAAACCCTCTACTTAATATCTCGTTTTTCAAGGACAAAAACACTTCCGACTATTGATAAGATTAAGAATACACCAGCTACTATTACTGCCGTAATCATATCTTTTGATGAACTTGCTGGTCCGATAGTTGAAATATTACCAGTAAGAATATATTTTGAAAGAGTAAAGTCCTTGTCTTTAATAATATTATTTCCTGTAAGTAGCTTGCTAAGGAACATAACTAAAACGTCTGCGATTCCAGCAACTATACACATACTTGCCGTTATACTGCCCGCAGTATTTCTTAGCCATTCAACAATAAAAAGTATTAGTGCACAAATTGCAAACATCAAAATAAATTGTGTAAGTACAATCTTTATTAATGATGACATTCCACCTGAAATTACATAGCCTAAAAATACCTTACTTCCAAGAATCATTGCAGATATTGAAAATGCAAAAGTAAAAATCGTGAATAAAAACGCTACAACCAACTTTGAAAAGATAAGATATCTTCGCCTCGTGAACTGTCCTGCAAGATTCTTAATATATCCTGATTTAAGTTCAGAGTTGAAAAATATCAGACAGAAGATTGCAACTAACATACTTATCATGCTGCCGTTTGTCATACTTGAAAACAATTCATTGACAGTAAATTTCATTCCGTTAATATGATCCGTTATGTTATCAGTTTTTGCGGTAAATCCTATGCTCACATTTTCATCTGATGAAGCTTGTTCAATCTGTTCAAGCAAAGCTGGATTATCTTTAAATTGATTGATAGTAATTTTCATTACACCAACAGTAGCAAAAGATACAGCGATTATACAGAAAAGCAAAATCCATGTACTCTTGCTCTTGAACATTTTATATAAATCCATTTTTATTGCATTAATCATTATTAGCACCCCCTGTAAGTCCGATAAAGTAATCTTCCAAAGCTTCGTTTTCAACTCTTATTGAGTTGACCATAATCTTCTTATCAGCAAGTGCAAAGTTAATATCAGCACTTTTGTCAAGCTGTTCAAAAACATGGATAGTCTGTTTATCGATTACCTTATAATCACTTATGCCCATTCCATCAAGAACAGTACACGCTGATTCAGGATGCTCAAGCATTATTTCAATATGCTCTCTGCATTGCTTTAAAAGATCTTCCTTTGAAAGTTCTTTTATAAGAACTCCGTCATGGATGATACCATAAATTGTTGCTATTTTTGAAAGTTCCTCAAGAATATGACTTGATATTATTATTGTAATATTCTTTTCCTTGTTGAGTTTTAATATTGTATCCCTCACTTCAACAATACCCTGTGGATCAAGGCCATTGATAGGCTCGTCAAGAACAAGCAGATCCGGTTCACCGACAAGTGCAATAGCGATACCAAGACGTTGCTTCATGCCGAGAGAAAAATTCCCTGCCTTCTTCTTTCCGACATCTGAAAGACCAACAATTTTAAGCAGGTCTTCTATGTAGCCCTGTTTTTTTATTCCGGCACATATGCACTTAAGCTTAAGATTCTCATAAGCGTTAAGGTTTGAATAAATACCAGGAGCTTCAATTAATGTTCCTATTCTTGATAGGACATTTCTTATTTCCTTGCCCTTATAATTGAAAAGTGTAATTTCACCACTTGTTGGTTTGGAAAGTCCGCTAATCATTTTAAGAAATGTTGTTTTTCCTGCTCCATTTCTTCCAATAAAACCATAAATATCGCCCTGCTTGACATGGAGACTGACTTCATTGACAGCTTTTTGCTCTTTAAACTTCTTTGTGAGACAATTTGTACTCAATAAATAATCCATTCCATTCCCTCCGTTTTGTTTCATTAACTGTATTATATTCTGCAAGTACAAATTAATCGCAAAGTAAAGTTAAAGAAAGTATAAAGATTTATTTTGAAAGTTTAAAACCTATTCCCCACACTGTTTCTATGTATTCAGTATCAGTTATCTTCTTGAATTTCTGACGGATATTGCTTATGTGGACGTTGATTGTCTTGTCCTCACCAATATAAAAGTCACCCCACGCATAATCATAAATATCCTGTTTTGAAAAGACTTTATTCTGATATGTCATTAGCAACTCAAGTATCTTGAATTCCTGTTTTGTAAGACTTACTTCCTCATTATTTAAAAGACATTGGAAGATTGTCTTGTTAAGTATCAAATCCTTATATGATAATATCTGCATTGATACATCAGTTGAATTATGTCTTATTGCAACACCAACACGGGCAATAAGCTCTTTAATTTCAAAAGGCTTTGTTATGTAATCATCAGCACCACATACGAGTAAATCAACCTTGCTGTCAAGTTCGTCCTTTGCAGAAATAATTATTACAGGTGATTTATATTGCGGCTTGATTTTTTTAAGTAGTTCCTCACCGCTCATTCCTGGGAGCATCAGATCAAGCAGCACAAGAGAAAATTCCTTATTCTTAATATGCATAAGCCCTTCTGTTCCCGAAAAAGCTTGCGTACAAGTATAACCATTTTTAGAAAGAGCGTCACAAATTAGATTGTTAATGTCATTATTATCTTCAACGATGAGTATCGACTGCATTTTTACACCTCTTGTAAATTCATATATATTAATTATACTTTTAAATAACAATTAGGTCAATAAATTTACATTTTTTGACCCATATTTTTTAATATGACTTGTAAATGTCATATTAAAGGAATATAATGTATTCGGGTGATAATATGCAGATAAACAGAATGTTTGAAATAATATACATACTTTTAGAGAAAAAAACTGTAACCGCAAAAGAGCTTGCTGAACGCTTTGAGGTTTCAGTGAGGACAATTTATAGGGATATTGAAAGCCTTTCAGCCACTGGGATTCCTGTTTTTATGAGCAAGGGAAAGGGCGGTGGAATATCGCTACTTTCAGATTTTGTTCTTAATAAAACTGTGCTGACACAGGATGAAAAGGATAATATTATATCCGCCCTAAATGCAATAAAAACCATTGACGTAGAGAGTTCCAACCCTGCTATTGGGAGGCTAAGTTCCCTTTTCGGCAAACAAAACAGTAACTGGATTGAGATTGACTTTTCCGACTGGGGAAACGGCGATAAAAAGAAGGATAACTTCTTTGTTTTAAAAAATGCAATAATTAATAAAAATGTTGTTGAGTTTGAGTACTATAGTTCAAAGGGTGAAAAAACAGAGCGTACTGCTGAGTGCTTAAAGCTTTGCTTTAAAAGCCGTGATTGGTATCTTTATGCATATTGCAGACAGAGAAAGGACAATAGATTTTTTAAGCTTTCAAGAATGAACAATATACTTGTTCTTGATGAAAAGATTGAAAGAGTTGCTCCTGAAACTGTTTTTGAACAGGAACAACTGCCTTTTGAAAGTGAGCATATTACAATAAAAATGAAGTTTTCACATAAAATGGCATTTATGGTTTATGATGTTTTTGATAATTTTGAAGTAATGTCAGATGGGAGCTTTCTTGTTACAGCCAATATGCCAAAAGCAAACTGGCTTGAAAGCTACATACTGTCTTATGGTGAACACTGTGAGGTGTTGGAACCGCAGGAAATAAGGGACAGTATAAAAAATACTATAAAACAAATTTCCAAAAATTATTTATAATATGACATATAGATGTCATATTAATAGGTTTATTATTGAATTACAAACATAAAGGAGGTAATTCAATATGAATTATGAAATCGTAACAATTGAAGAAAAAACAGTAGTAGGTCTTTTTGCAAGATCAGGAGTTAATGACCCACACGGAATGGAAAAAATCGGCGGACTCTGGAACAAGCTTATGAATGAAAAGCTTTGTGACACAATTAAAAATAAAAAGAGCGAGCTGTCTTATGGAATTTACTCAAACTATACTGAAACAGACTATGATTGTAATGTTGGCATGGAAGTTTCAAAGGCAGAAAATCCAGAACTCATCACAAAATCGATACCAGCAGGAAAATATGCTAAATTCAGCATTTGCGGTCATGTTGTTACAGCAGTAAATGATGCTTGGACTAAAATCTGGTCAATGGATCTTGACAGAGCTTTCACCGCTGATTTTGAAGAATATTTGGATTGCGAAATGGAAAATGCTCACATTAATATTTATGTTGCTTTAAAATAAGGAGAATTATTATGGCTGACAGTTTTGATTACAAAAAAGAATACAAGGACTTATACTTACCCAAGACAACGCCGCAGCTTATTGAAGTTCCAACAATGAAGTTTGTTCAGGTGCAGGGGCAAGGCAACCCGAATATTCCTAACGGCGAATATCAAAAAGCCGTTCAGATACTTTATTCAGTTTCCTTCACTATAAAAATGTCACCAAAGTCTGACTTTGTAATTCCAGATTATTTCAGCTATGTAGTTCCGCCACTTGAAGGCTTATGGACACTACCTGAGAAACCTGATAACAATATCATCGACAAAGATAAATTAAAATGGATTTCAATGATACGTCAGCCAGAATTTGTTGATGAAAACATATTTAGCCAGGTTTGTGAAATCATCAGACGGAAAAAGCCTGAAATTGATATTTCAAAGGCAAAGTTTGTTGAATTCAATGAAGGCTTATGTGTTCAGTGTATGCACATAGGCGCATATGATGATGAGCCTGCTACCATAAAAAAAATCTATGAGTTTATTGAAAGCAACGGACTTGAACTTGACTTTTCAGATGAGCGAAAACATCACGAGATTTATCTTTCAGACCCAAGAAAGACTAAGGTACAAAACTGTAAAACAGTATTACGTTTCCCAGTAAGGAGAAAATAAAAATGCAAGTTGACTACATCCCTGCCAAAACAATTGTATCTTCATATGCTACTAATTCAAATTGGTTCGGAACAAACTACAATATGAATATTTACAAGGGATGTTGTCATGGATGCATTTATTGTGACAGCAGAAGCGATTGCTATCGTGTTGAAAACTTTGACAGGGTAAAGGCAAAGGAAAATGCGCTTGAAATTATACGAAATGACTTAAAACGAAAAGTCAAGACGGGGGTTGTCGGAACAGGAGCAATGAGTGATCCTTATAACCCTTTTGAAAAGGAACTTTTACTCACGCGTCACGCACTTGAGCTGATTAATGCTTTTGAATTTGGTGTCGCTATTGCTACAAAAAGCAGTCTTATTACAAGGGATATTGATATACTGTCAGAAATAAAGGAGCATTCACCTGTTCTTTGCAAGCTGACTATTACTTGCGCAGATGACAAGCTATCTAAAATAATAGAACCGAATGTTTGCCCTTCATCAGAAAGATTTGCTGCAATAAAGCAATTATCAGACGCAGGATTATTCACAGGAATTCTTCTTATGCCTGTTCTCCCGTTCATTAACGACACAGAAGAAAATATAATAAATATTGTGCGACTTGCCCACGAGAATGGCGCAAAGTTCATATACTCAGCACTTGGTGTAACTTTAAGGGATAACCAGCGTAAATATTTTTATGAACAGCTGGACAAGAAATTCCCCGGAGCTAAAGAAAAATATATTAAAAACTATGGCAACAATTATAGCTGTGGGAGCCTAAACGCAAGGCGTTTAAGTCAGATATTCAGAACTGAATGTGACAAGTATGGATTAATATATAAAATGCCTGAAATTATTCGCGCATACAAGCTTGGATACGGAGATACGCAGTTGAGCTTTTTTGACTGATATAAAAATAAGCCTGATGAATTTCATCAGGCTTTATTTAATTTTCTTGTAATATTAATAGTGTTGCTTATCCTACCTATATATTTGTTTGACGAATCAAAATCGGCGTTACTCTTGTATGCAAAAACTGTAAGCTGGATATTATCAACCTCGTCACCCTTTTGTCCTACTGTCAACTTTATTGATGAGGTCATTGTATTATCATTCATCTGGCTCGGAAGAAGATGACTATAAAAATGACCGGGAGTTTGGTGATAATCATCATAAAGATAGGTTTCGATATATGGTCTATAAACCATTGTATCATCTGGCTTAAGAATCCTTATAGAATGCTGTTCACCGCTTTTAAGGGTAAATGTCATATAATAACCCATTTTGTACTCGGCTGAATCAACATACTTATCAAGGAAAGATTGCCATAGCTTAACAGCCTGCGTTGGCGGAAGTTCAGGATCATTTGAATAGTATGTTTCAAAACAGGCAATGTCTTTCCCCTTTATCCAGTTACTCTGAAATGACGGGATATACTTTCTTATGTAGGTCTTGTCGTCGGGGAGATACAGGCCGATTTTTGTAATATGCTTTCCGTCATCAATAAGCTCAGGTAAGGATGAAGATTCCTCAACTGAAGATACCTGAGAAGATGAATCTGCTATTGAAGCTGAAGCCGTGCTTTCATTTTTTGTATTTGAGCTTTCTTCTTTTTTTCCACAGGCGCTGAATACTATTGAGCATACAACAAGAGCACTACAAAGCAATGCCAATCTCTTTAATTCTTTTTTCATTATAATCTCCATTAAATATCTTTAGAAATTCTTATACTTTAATTCTTTTACAATGCCAACATATAATTCTCTGATATCAAAGCCTTTTATATTTTCACGGTTAAGATCGATTATATCAGCGTGCGACAGCCCTCTATTTCCCTTTACATCAAGGATCTTACATTCAGAACCCCATTTTGCTGATTCTATAGAAACAAGTCCGTCATTATCACCATCAAACCTTTTTACAAGTCCATACGATATATTTAAAGGGAATTTTCCGCTAGTGCGTTTTAGCATTTTTGAGCAGACACTCTGATAAAAGACTCCCTCTTTATCTTCTGCAATTTCATTAAGCTCTTTACAGCCTTTTACTGTAAGAGAATTTACAGCACCGAGGAAGTCAGGATTATCATCACCGAATTTCTTAAGAGTTGAATTATATCTGTTTGCAAGAAAGTTTCTCAACTTTTTAGGTGCTTTTTCAAGCAAATATTCTGCAAAAGCACATCCTCTGTGAGGAGTGTTGATTGTTGTAAGGCTTGCAACATATTGATCCATTCCAAGACAGCTTATTGCATATCTTGAATCAAGCCCGCCCTTTGAGTGAGCAATAATATTAACCTTTTCACATCCAGTATCAGCAACAATTTTCTTAATTTTTTCTGCAAGTTCTTTTCCACTATCCTCAACACAAGCAGCGGACTGCTGTTCGCCATAAAAGACTGTTGCACCATTACGGATAAGTTCCTTTGGAATTCTACCCCAGTAATTAAAAAATCGTGAATCCCTGAAGAATACGCCATGGACCAACAATAATGGATACTTTGTCTTGCACACTTCATTTTCCGCACGGGTATTATTAAGCCAGAATTTTTCTTCTTCAATCTCACATTCACTTCGAATAAGTCTGCAAACTTTTATAATGAGATATATATTGAAGATCGGCAGCCACCATAACAGTATTATAAGCAAACGCCACTTAATACCAAGCTGAATTGATGTGGCAATCGCTCTTAATGTTCCGTTAAGTACTAATATAAGATTCATAAAAAGAACAAACAGAATATGAATGCTAAATCCAATTATTCCAAGTTTATTAGGCACAAACAATATTCCTGCTGTTATTAAAATTGCTATATCTACTGTGAATGTAATGATAAATAAAAGCAAAAGCTCATATCCACCTGATAGTATTCTGAGTCTTGTTGTTGAACATTTTTTTAATGTCGGGAAGATACTTATCATAATAAATCCAACAACAGTCATTAGAACAATGATAGTTGTCAGATACCACGATATATCCGTCATGTCCATAATAAGACATAAATTTGTAGCAAAAATAAAAAATATAGATATAAATATTCTTTTTAATAATGTCATAAAATCACCTGTTAAGATTTATAATTTTTCAACTCATAAAGTAAAATAACGTTAAATTAAGATATTAATTATGGCAATTGAGTTAACCTTTTATCTACCATATTAACCCTCAATTATATTTTCTATATATATTGTAACACAATGAGAAAAATTATCAAGTTAAATAATAATTTTCTTATTTTTGAAGATAATATATATAATTCTAAAATAAAGAGGGGATTACTACGAAAAATTCAGAATTTGAATTACTTAACAAGCTTTTTCAAAACGCTTCAATGGGCATTACTGCTCTTTCTACAGTCATACCTAAAACAGAAAATACAAAGCTTAAAAGTGAACTTGAAGCACAACTTAATAATTACAAACAGCAAAGTGAACAGATTAAAAAGAAATTTACTGAACTTGATGCAAAACCAAAGGATATAAATCCCATCGGCAAGATATCAGCAGATGCTTCTGTAATTATGCATACCTCGATGAATAACTCAGCAAGTCATATTGCCGAAATGGTTATAAAGGGCAGTAATATGGGTATTATTGATATCAATAAAAAGCTAAATGACATTAAAACTGATGATGCTGGTATTATTTCACACGCAAAGGAAATACTAAAATGTGAACAGCAATATATTGATAACCTTAAAAGTTATCTATAAGGAGAATATTATGGCTAAAAAAGTATATCACGTTAACAAAGGAAAGGTTATAAAGCCGACAAATGTAATTCCTATTGGTGCAACAAATATTATTACTGATAACATGACTACTGAAACTGGTGCTGTATATAATGTAAGTGAAATGAATGCAGGCTTTGCACGACGTTGGGTAGACGAAAATCATCTTTAATAAAATAAGAGGTGGAATATCCACCTCTTATTTTATATAAACATCTATTTTAATAATTATAAATGTTCTTACGTATTATGGGAATACTCTAGTATTCTGCCTAGTAATTTTTGATAGATATAATTTGAAACTTCTAAAACGGCACAGTATTTATCAACCAGAGTAATTACAAAACTTTCCCTGTATTTTGGCATATCATATGATAGTGGGAACATATGACTTATAATCATATTTTCCTCGTGCTTGCTTAAAACAAAACGTTTTTTTGCATTGAATAATGCAGCTCTTCCATGCCTGAAGGCATGATATGGCTCGCCTTTTTGTCTTTTTATATTTCGCCAGTTATACAAAAACAAATCATGAAGCATTCCCCCACGGGCGCCTTCCCTAGTATTAAGCCCTAATTTTCTGCAAAGCAAATAATTATAATATGATACATTAATACAATGCTGATAACAGGTTGTACTGTAATGATGAACAAAATTTTGCATTTCCAATACATATTCATCAATAAGAAGATCTTTTATAAATTCATAGAATTCTTTTGTTTCTTCATCGTGCAAAATATCATATTTTGAACCAATAGCCTTAAGCATTTTAAACCCATCCTCTTTAAGTAATAATATTATTATTTCAATTCGGGCTTAAAATACTCATTCAGAAAAAATTAGTATGGAAAATTTTATAAAAAAAGCAAGCCTGTTGGCTTGCTTTAAATAACTGTTATTTAAATGCAGGAGGAATAATATCGAGTGCTTTCCCAACATATCTTGTTACAACAGAAGTTGAATCAGGTGTAAAAGCATTCAATAAGCCTCGCCCAATGTAAAGACCGATATTTGTGACAACATTAGTTTCATCACGAGTTATAACACCAGCTACATCATTAACTCCTGAAACATGAATGTTAACAAATTTAGGATCAGTTGTTGCTTTAAGAAATACTTGCCTGTCTTTTATTGCTGGATTTTTGTACATTTCAAGACAGCCAGTAATATTATTTGTATAAGACGTATTAGTATCAATAGGTTGTAATTTTGGTTTACTTGCGAATAGTCCCATAGTCACACTTCCTTTATATGAAAAATTGTAGTTATTTTATTGTAGCTTTATTATAGCATTAAAAACACTTTTTGTATATTAAATATTTATAAATAATAGTCAAAATATTGTATAAACTTTATCATCTTTTTTTATGGTTTTTTAACAAAAAGCAGGAATTATAATATTTATTGTTTGTTAAAAGTCATAAAAAATTAATAAGTTAGTTATTGATTACTAAATTAATTAAAATAGAAAGCTACCTCTTTATTAAGGTAGCTATTAATTTGTTTTCTTTATATAATTATTTGTTGCTGAGTGCTTATTGGAATAATAATATCATCATATCCAAGTGCTACAACAAGAATATTAATATCATCTGCATCAACGGTGAAATCTGCCCCTAAAAGATGGACGCCGATAACTTTAGCATTCTTCATAAGTGCCCTTACTTTTAATAAGTAGCTGAGAATATGCTGGTTTGCAACCTTCGCTTCTTCTTGTCCACGTAAGAATCCTTCATCAACAAGATTGCATACTATTGCATTAACTTTTCCGATTTTTTCTGACAGTTGCTCAGAAATAGTGCTGTCACCAGTAATATATATATACGTTTTCCTGATACTTCAATCATATAACTATTATGTAATGGACTCCAACAATTAAAATGCTGTGTTGCAAAGCACGTTATTTTTATAGTATCAATGTTAGCTACCGCAGAAACATCAAATTCATTTGTATACAAGACTTCAATCTGTTCAATTTCAGCTTTTTTAAGTAATAAAATAGGTTTTAGTATTGTTGGCGGTCCGACTATTACAACATCTTTTCCAATTAAATCAGGTAACTTTTCAGGGCTGAAATGATCTGCATCATCGTGAGAGAATACTATAACATCTTTAGGCAACACATCAACTGGATTTATCAAACTATTGAATGCATCAACTAAAATGCGCCTGCCCCCAATTTTAATCTGCAAAGCTCCGACACCTAAATTATTAATGCAAATCTTCTCCATATATTGTCCTCACTTATTATAATTTCCTTTATTATACAAATGTCCTGCTAATATGTCAACAAAAAGCTACCTCAAAACGAGGTAGCTTTTACTATTATTAAAATTATTACTTTGAAGCAACTTCAACAGCAACAGCACATGCAACAGTAGCACCAACCATTGGGTTGTTACCCATGCCGATGAGTCCCATCATTTCTACGTGAGCAGGAACTGATGAAGAACCAGCGAACTGAGCATCACCGTGCATTCTTCCCATTGAGTCTGTAAGTCCATATGAAGCAGGACCAGCAGCAACGTTATCTGGGTGAAGTGTTCTACCTGTTCCTCCGCCTGAAGCAACAGAGAAGTACTTCTTGCCGTTTTCCATAGCCCATTTCTTATATGTTCCTGCAACAAGGTGCTGGAAACGAGTTGGGTTTGTTGAGTTACCTGTGATAGAAACGTCAGCTTTTTCAAACTTCATAATTGCAACGCCTTCAAGAACGTCGTTTGCACCATAGCAACGAACCTTAGCCTTATCGCCATCAGAATAAGCCTTTTCTTTAACGATCTTAAGATCGCCTGTCTTAAAGTCATATTCAGTCTGAACATATGTGAAGCCGTTGATTCTTGAAATAACCATTGCAGCGTCTTTTCCAAGACCGTTAAGAATAACTCTCAAAGGAGATTTTCTTGCTTTGTTAGCTGTTCTTGCGATACCGATAGCACCTTCAGCTGCAGCAAATGATTCATGTCCAGCGAGGAAACAGAAACAATCTGTTTCTTCTCTAAGAAGCATTGCGCCAAGGTTACCGTGACCAAGACCAACTTCACGCTGTTCAGCAACAGAACCAGGAATACAGAAAGCCTGTAGTCCGATACCGATAGCTTCAGCAGCTTCAGCAGCTTTTGTTATTCCCTTATTAAGAGCAACTGCTGTACCAAGTGTATAAGCCCAAACTGCATTTTCAAAAGCGATTGGCTGAACACCTTTTACGATTTCTTCAACATTGACGCCCTTTGATAAACAGAATTCTGCTGTTTCATCAATATTCTTAAAGCCATATTCAGCAAGGCAAGCCTCGATTTTAGGCATTCTTCTATCTTGTCCTTCAAACTTAGCCATAATCTGATACCTCCCTTATTCTTCTCTTGGATCGATATACTTAGCAGCGTTTTCATAACGGCCATAAGTACCGATGTTCTTTTCGTAAGCTGTCTTTGGGTCAGCTCCGTGACGGATGTCTTCGAGCATTTTTCCAACTTTTACGAATTTATATCCGATAGCCTCATCATCTTCATCAAGTGCAACTGAAAGAATGTAACCTTCAGCCATTTCAAGATAACGAACGCCCTTGCAGCTTGTTGAGAATATTGTACCAACCTGTGAACGTAAGCCTTTACCAAGATCTTCAAGTCCAGCACCGATTGGAAGACCGCCTTCTGAAAATGCAGTCTGAGTTCTTCCGTAAACTATCTGGAGGAATAACTCTCTCATAGCAACGTTGATAGCATCACAAACAAGGTCAGTGTTGAGTGCTTCAAGGAGTGTCTTACCAGGAAGGATTTCACCAGCCATAGCTGCTGAGTGAGTCATACCTGAGCATCCGAGTGTTTCAACCAATGCTTCTTCAATAATACCCTTCTTAACGTTTAATGTGAGCTTACAAGCTCCCTGTTGTGGTGCACACCAGCCTACACCGTGTGTCAAACCGGAAATATCAGTAATCTGATAAGCTTTTACCCATTCGCCCTCTTCAGGGATTGGAGCAGGACCGTGGTTTGGGCCCTTTTTGAGAGTGCACATTCTCTCTACTTCGTGAGAACAATTCATATCTGTACTCCTTTCGGTATTTTACCTTATATTCAAACAATTTTTGAAATAAGTTACAAAAAACATACAAGTTTATTATATATTATTTTACTACAATTATCAAGAGATTTTTTCACAAACTACTCAATAATACCAGAGTAATTTTGTTTAAAAAGCAGAGAAAATAATATCTTTAGCAAGACCAACCCATTCTCTGACCCAAAATGTCGGAACATAGTCAGGATTTGTCTTTGCATTTACAGCATATGTTTTAAGTCCATATTGCTTTGCGAGGAAGCTTGCTCTATATTGATGAAAACCATCAGTTATTATTACAACTTCATCGGTTTTACATACATCATCAAGAAGTTTTTTTGCATTTTCAAGATTTTCTGATGTATTGACCGACTTATCTTCAACAATAATTCGTTTATCTTCTATGCTGTTTTTTACCAGCCAATCATGCATTGCCTTTGCTTCTGGAATATCTTCACCATTACCTTGTCCACCTGTTACTACTACAATTTCTTCAGGATATTTATCAAGATATTCTTTTGCTGCTTCAAGTCTTCTTTTGAGCATTGGGGATGGATTAGTTCCATAAACTTGACAACCTAAAACAATTACAGGACGCGAGACTTCTGGTTGGTTATTCATTGCTTTTGTCATAAGAACACTAAATATTATACATATTGTAGATAATGTTAATATTATTGCGATAAGTATTACCAAAAATACTCTGCCTGCTCTTTTCTTCCATATATTCTTAATAATAACTTCAACCTTTTCATTAGCAAGACAGCACAATGCAAGAAATGCACTGCCTACAAGTCCAAAAAGATTACCGACATTATATATATTAGCTCTGACTGTCTTAAAAAAAAGAGTCATAATATATATACACAAAACTGCAAGACAAAGAAAAATAGTTTTTCTGAAATATGTCGACTTCTGTTGATAATTCATAATGTCACCTCTTCATTAGAATAATAGCAGAATTTCTATGATTTTACAAGCAATATGTATTTAAAACATTTTAATACAAAAAATATTAATCATATATATAATTGGTCACTGTATAATTTAGCCTATAATATTAAACTTTAAATATAATTATTATGTATAACTTAAAATATTTTGCATAATCTTTTGTAAAATCTTGACTTTGATTTTATTTACTCTATAATGTATTTTGGACGAATTTTTAATTTTATTGGAGGAAAACATATGCGAAAAACAAAGATTGTCTGTACGATCGGACCTGCAACTGATAATGAAGATATAATGAGGCAGCTTATGCTTGAAGGAATGGATGTTGCTCGTTTTAACTTTTCTCATTCAGATCATGAGGTACACAGATCAAGATTTGAAATGATAGATAAGCTCAGAAAAGAACTTGATCTTCCTATAGCTACAATGCTTGACACAAAAGGTCCAGAAATCAGACTTGGTCAGTTCAAAGAAAACAAGCCTGTAATAATACAAGATGGTGAAACATTCACATTGACAACAGATCAGGTTGAGGGAACAAAAGATATATCTTCAATTACATTCAAAGACCTTCCAAAGGATGTTAAGCCTGGAACAGCAATTCTTATTAATGATGGTGTCATAGAACTTAAATGTAAAAAAGTCAACGGAAATGAAATAGCATGTGATATTGTTCACGGCGGTACTGTATCAAACAACAAGGGAGTAAATGTCCCTGGGATTAAGCTCTCAATGCCTTATATTTCTGAACGCGATATGGCTGACCTTGAATTCGGCGCAAAAATGCAGTTCGATTTTATTGCTGCTTCATTTGTAAGAACTGCTGCAGATATTATGTATCTGAGAAATATCACTAAGAGTCTTGGCTGGTACAATCCAAGAATTATTGCAAAAATCGAAAACATTGATGGCGTTAATAATATTGATGAGATTCTCGAGGTTGCTGACGGAATAATGATTGCCCGTGGCGATATGGGTGTTGAAATTCCATTTGAACAAATACCTGCTATTCAGAAAGAACTTATCCACAAGGCATATAACGCAGGCAAGCAGGTTATCACTGCAACTCAAATGCTTGAATCAATGATGACTAATCCACGTCCGACAAGAGCAGAAATTACTGACGTTGCAAATGCAATTTATGACGGAACAAGTGCAATAATGCTTTCAGGAGAAACTGCGGCCGGAAAATATCCTATTGAAACTGTTAAGACCATGTCACTAATAGCAAGAACTACTGAAGAAGACATCAATTATATTTCAAGATTTTCAAAACGTGATACAGATTCAAATACTGATATTACAAATGCAATATCACATGCAACAGTAACAACCGCACACGACCTTAACGCAAATGCAATTATTACTGTAACAAAAACTGGTACTACAGCCAGAATGATTTCAAAGTATCGTCCTAACTGTCCAATTATTGGTTGTACAACAGATGAAACTATTTTAAGACAGCTGAATATGTCCTGGGGCATAATTCCTGTTCTTGTTGAAGAAAAGACCAATACTGATGTGCTTTTTAGTCATGCTGTTGAATCTGCCCTAAAAAAAGGATATATTCAATTCAATGATCTTGTTGTTATTACTGCTGGTGTTCCTCTTGGAATGTCTGGTACAACAAATCTTCTTAAGGTTGCGCACGTCGGTACAGAAGTATAATTTTAAAAGATCAGCTTTTAGCTGATCTTTTTTTGTAAAATTACTTTTTAATATTTTAAGAATATCTTTCTTATTATTTGTTATAATAGTTTTGTCAGAATTATTTTCTATATGTAATTCTATTATAATAATATTGATTTGAAAGGTGATTTTATGAAAAAGATTATAGTTTCTATGCTGACATTAATAATGGCTGTTTCATTATTTGCAGGATGCACAAATAATGATGATTCATCAAAAGATTTAGGAGATAAAGCAGAAAATCTTATAGACGACACCGGAAGTCTTGTTGATGAAGGTATGGACGATATTAGCAAGGCAATAGATTAATTAATAAAAAAGTCAGCAAAGTGCTGACTTTTTTATTAATTTACATCTATTTTAAATCTTTAATTTTAATCCCGGTATAATAGTAAGAAAGAAGCTTATCATAGGTTGAACCGCTTTTTGCCATTGTGTTTGCTCCATATTGAGAAAACCCGACACCGTGGCCGACACCTTTTGTAACTATGGTAAAAGTATCGTCCTTAAAACTGATTTCAAAATTGCAGGAACGTAGAGAAAGAATACTTTTAAGGTCAGAACCTTTAATAGTCTTATCACCTGCTGTCAATGTAAGTACTGTTCCTGATTCAGACTTATCACCAACTTTTAGCCATAGTGATTTATCCTCACCAAGCTTTATATCCTTATAATCCTGTTTTAATCTTGTTGATATTTCTTCTGCCGAAAATGTATTTGTTTCAGAAAATCCTTTTTCTTTTGTTTCTCCATCACTTTTTACTGGTTGAAGGTACGGCAAATCAGTACCCCACGCATTTTTTGCGGACTCTGTCATTCCACCTGACATAGAATGAAATGCCGGACTAATTAGGCTTCCGTCGTATGTCACAACTTTTTTCATCACTTCATCAACAGCTTCAGATATTTTCTTTAAATTCGTGTTATATTCATCGCCGTACAAAGATTTTGCCTGTTCAGCATTGAAATATGCCTGATACATATTGAAATTATTCGAAAAATCTGCACCCATTAAATCAGGAAGTAAGTTCTGGATAACAGTTTCGTGCTGTCTTAAAATATATGTATGTGCTATTATTGCTTGCGCTTTCAACGCTTCTTTTTCAAAATTTGCAGGCATCTGTGCAAAAACCGCACCGATTACATAATCACGTGGTTTGATTTCAAATATTGTATTTGTTTTGGTATTAAGCATTTTGTACACTTCAGGCTCCTTGAGTGATTCAACCTTGACATCTTTTTTTATAATTTTACTACTGCTATCATCCTTTGTCTGAGCTGGCTTTTTGTATAATGCTACTGCTGGAATAGCAAGAAGCATTACTCCGAAAACAAGAATAATTGAAATAAGATTTTTCATTTTAATTTTTCCTTTCTTTTTATGGAATTGATAACCTGTCCAATATCATTTTATTCATTTAGATTTTTTTATATTCCAATTAATCCAAAACTAAGGATAATAATGACAACTTGACAGATTTTCTGATATGGTTTAAAATTAATATTACTATTTAATAAGGAGATGATAAAGTGCAGAACCATATCCAAAATGATACTAAATCAGAATTATATGACAGATTCATAAACAATAATTCAATAAATCCTGATCTATTCGACAAGTACAATGTTAAAAGAGGTTTGAGAAATGCCGATGGAACAGGTGTTATGGCAGGAATTACAAACATTTGTAACGTGCATGGATACATAGTAAATGAGGGTGAAAAACAGCCTATTGACGGGGAACTAATATATAGAGGATATAATATCAATGATCTTGTTTCAAATGTTTATTCAGAAAAGCGTTTTGGCTTTGAAGAAACTATTTATCTTCTACTTATGGGCGAACTCCCGACAAAAGATAAGCTTGACGAATTTATTGAATATTTAAATGATTCCAGGGAACTGCCTGAACGTTTTTTTGAAGATGTTATTCTTAAAGCACCTTCAAGTAATATCATGAACAATCTTGCTCGCAGTGTGCTCGCTCTATATACATATGATGAAGCTCCTGAAAATCTTACACCTGAAAGAGAATTGCAGATTGCAATTTCACTTATCTCAAGATTACCTGTTATAATGGTAAGTGCTTATCAGGTTAAAAAACGTCATTTTGATCAAAAAAGTATGGTAGTTCATCAATTAAGGCCTGGCGAGAGCATCGCTGAATCAATTCTTTCGACTCTCCGCTCAAACAGAAAATACACTCCTGAAGAAGCTCATCTTCTTGATCTTATGCTTATGCTTCATGCTGAACACGGTGGCGGGAACAACTCAACCTTTACCTGTCGTGTTCTTACTTCATCAGGTACAGATCCATATTCAGCTTACGCTGCTGCAATTGGCTCACTTAAAGGTCCAAAGCACGGTGGTGCCAATATGAAGGTTATGGAAATGCTTGAGTACATCAAGGAGAACGTCAGCAACTGGTCAGACGAAGTCGAGGTTGCAGATTATATGAGAAAGCTCCTTAACAAGGAAGCTGGCGATAAATCAGGATTAATTTATGGTATGGGTCATGCTGTATATACTGTTTCAGACCCAAGGTCAGTAATTCTTAAAAAGCACGCTATGAAAATGGCTGAAAACACAGAATATGAGGCTGAATTTAAGCTTCTTCAGATCGTTGAAAAGCTGACACCTGAACTTTTTGCTGAAGTTAAAGGTGATAGCAAAACCGTTTGTGCAAATGTTGATATGTATTCAGGTCTTGTTTATAAAATGCTTGGTATTCCAAGTGACTTATTCACACCACTTTTTGCAGTATCAAGAATGTCTGGTTGGTGTGCTCATAGATTTGAGGAAATCGTTACAGGAAAAAGAATTATCCGTCCTGCATACAAGTCCGTTATGAAGCCAAGAAAATATATTGCACTTGATGCAAGATAAATAAGTTTTAAAAAGAGGGCTATCCCTCTTTTTTTATTGTGAAAAAAAGTTATTGAATATAGAAATAGTGCACATTTCCAAATTAGATGTGCAGTTTTTCTATATATTTTTTTGTTTAAATGATTATAATTATTAATTAAAAGGAGTGATAATAATGAAAAAAATTATTTGGGCAGTTTTATTAATTACTGTTCTTTTTAGTATAACATCATGCAAAAAAAAAGAAGATAGCAACTCGACAGAAACAGTAAAATTAAATTCATCTGATAATATAAAGTTTGCTGATTATGTTGAACCTTCAAAAAGCAAAGGAAAAGCGACTTTAACACTTATAGGTCACTCAAGTGTAAAGATAGTCACAAGAGAAGGCATAGTAATATACATAGATCCGTTTTATGAGGGAGATTATACGCAAAAGGCAGACCTTCTTTTGATTTCCCACAACCACGAGGATTGTAACAGAAGGCATCTCGTAACCCTAAAGGATGATGGAAAGTTCTATCAAAGTTCTGATTTTGTAAAGAACGACGTCTATTCAAAATTCGAGGCAAAAGGTATAAAAATTGAGGCTGTGCCAGCATATAATTATAATCACGGCAAGGGTGACCACGTTGGATTACTTCTCACATTCGATGGAATTACTGTTTACCACGCAAGTGACACGCTCAACGTAAAGGAAATGAAAAACCTTGCTGACAAAAACATAACATATGCGCTTTTACCTGTTGACGGTATTCTTAATATGACAATGCAGGAAGCAACTGACTGCTCAAATATTATTAATGCAAAGCATACTATACCTTTCCACTTAGGTATGTGGCAGGAACCATATGATAAAAAGTACGCAGATACATTTAAAGCAAAGACCAGAATGCTTGTTGAATACGGCAAAACAATAGAACTTAATCCATAAAATAATATATTATATTATTGAATTTAATTAATAGAAATGGAACCTATATACTAATTATATGCAGATTTTTCAACTTCCTGTGCACTTTTTCTATATGAAATTGCGTTAAATAAGCTATAATATTCTTAAAGGAGTGATATCATGAAAAGAATCCTATTATCCGTTCTGGTGATTTCATTGTTCAGTTTTCTTACCGCTTGCGGAGGAAAAACAAAAGACAGTTCATCAAAAGCTAATAAACCTGAAGTTTCTAAAGATACTGCTTTTGCACAATATATAGATGCAGCAGACACAAAAGGCAAAACAACAATGACATTAATAGGTCATGCGAGTGTAAAGATTGTTTCAAAAGATGGTACGGTTATCTATATCGACCCTTATTACAATGGCGACTACACTCAAAAGGGCGATATCGTTCTTGTAACTCACAACCACGATGACCACAATCACGTAGACCTTGTTACCCTTAATGCAAACGGCACAGTACTGAAGAGTGATGATATGCTCAAAGATGGGACATATCAGACAAAAGATATCAACAGTATTAAAATCGAAGCAGTTCCTGCTGAGAATGCAAACCACAAGAGAAGCGAAAGTGTTGGTTACATAATAACTGTTGATGGAATAACAGTATATCATGCTGGAGATACTTCAAAGATTGATGATATGACAAAGCTTGCTGACAGAAATCTTGATTATGCACTTTTTCCAACCGACGGAATATACAATATGTCAAGTGAGGAAGCTACTGAATGTGCAAACATTATCAAGGCAAAACATTCTATTCCTATTCACGTAACATTAGGTCAGGCAGATTATGATGCCGATAATGCAAAGCTATTCACACCAAAGAATGGTATGCTTGTTGAGTACGGAAAGACCATAAAATTGACAAAATAAAAACAAATTATTGAAAAAAACGCTTCTTTATGTTATTATAACGTAAAGGGGTGTTTTATGGATTTATTAACAAATTCTAAATCAGACTATTGGGTCAAAGTTGTTGAACTATTTGTTGAAAGTAGAGACATACCTATTGCTAACCTAAATTCAAATGACAGATGCAAGATTATTCTTGTTGATAATTGTCAGGGGCAGTTTACCCTGAATAATAATAGCTTTAATTTCTCTTCGCCTTTTGTTTTATGCCTCAATCAGAATGATGTAGTTCGTTTTAATGCAACAACAATTAAGCATATGACTTGCCTGTATTTTCATCCGCGTGTACTGAATGACTTGTTTGAATTCGAGTTCCTGGATAGCATTGATTTTAATGAAATTAATACAACCGCAAGGCAGGATGCAATTCTGCTTAATACTTTTTACAATCTTGATGTAAATATGCCGAACAGATATGATATATCGATTGATAAATACCTTCAACTGAAAAAGCTCATTAACAATATTGATAATGAACTTCTTCTGCAGTATGACGGCTACTGGCCATGCAGAAGTCGATCATATTTCATTGAGCTTATCATTAACATCAATCAGCTGTATTACTTATCTAAAGATACCGGCAATAACCTCAATAATAATATTGCAAATGAAATAACTGAATATCTTACTGAAAATATTTCTGAAAATATTACATTATCACAGATTACAAAAAAATATTTAATGAACAGAAATAAGCTTAATGATATTGTAAAAGAAAAAACAGGTATGACAGCAATACAATTTTTAAATAGTACAAGGATAAAGATTGCCTCATATCTTATTGCAAACACTACACTTGCCATAAAAGAAATCGCAGGGCGTGTGGGATATGAGAATGTAAGTGACTTCAGCAATTTCTTCAAGAAAAATGTAGGTACTTCGCCGAGAAATTATCGTATTAAAACTAAATGTTAATAGTAAAAGCTGACATTGATTATTCAATGTCAGCTTTATTATGCTTTTTCATATTACAGCTTGGGCATTTTCCTTGTTTTGCGAGATAAGTTTCTCCCCAGCTATACATTTTTTCAAGTACTGGTATCATACTATTACCGAAATCAGTTAATTTATATTCGACTTTTGGCGGTACGACCGGGTAAACAGTCCTTATGATAAGATTATCCTTTTCAAGCTCTCTAAGCTGTTGAGTAAGCATTTTGGGTGTTGCATCAGGAATGAATCTTTGCAGCTCACCGAATCTTAAAACGTTATCAATAAGATGCCATAAAATCAAAGCCTTGTACTTACCGCCAATGAGATCAAGGGTTGCCTCAACAGGACAGTTATATTTATCATTCATAAAATTACCCCATAGTTACTTTTTATATAGTATATACCAATAAAGTGCGTACTTTTATTTTTTATATTAACTATTATAATAATAACATAGACATATTTTTTTATCAAGTGAAAGGAGTAGCTATGAAAACTATTTTTAATATAAGTGGAATGACCTGTGCGGCATGCTCAAGGGCAGTAGAAAGGGTTACAGGAAAGCTTGACGGAGTATCTCAAGCAAGTGTTAACCTTGCCACAGAAAAGCTGACGGTCATATATGATGAAAAGATAACTTCCATACACGACATAATCAATACTGTTTCAAAAGCAGGGTATGGTGCAAGTGTACCAGATAAAACAAAGCCTATTGAAAAGGAAGATACCTCAGGTAATCTAAAAAAAAGGTTTATTTTTTCTGCTATTTTCACAATACCGCTTTTATATATTTCAATGGGACATATGATAGGGCTACCTTTACCAAAGGTTATCTCACCTTCTCATAATCCTCTGGTTTATGCCCTTATACAATTATTACTCACACTACCAGTAGTTATACTCGGGTATAAATTCTACACGATAGGGTTTAGGTCGCTTTTTAAGGGTAGTCCTAATATGGATTCACTTATAGCGATAGGAACAGGTTCGGCCATTTTATACGGCTTATATGCAGTTTTAAAAATTATTAGTGGGCATAACCATTATGTACACGAATTATATTTTGAATCAGCAGCAACAATTATAACATTAATTACTCTTGGGAAATTCCTTGAAAACATTTCAAAAGGAAAAACAAGTGAAGCAATAAAAAAGCTTATTGGACTTCGCCCAAATGTTGCATTAATTATCAAGGACGGAAATGAAATCACTGTTGATATTGATAAAGTAAACGTCGGCGATATAGTTATTGTAAAACCAGGAGAAAAAATCCCTGTAGACGGAATAATAATTGAGGGAACGACTTCTGTGGATGAATCAATGCTAACGGGAGAAAGTATTCCTGTTGAGAAAAAAACTGGCGACAGTATAATCGGAGCAAGCATTAATAAAAATGGATATGTTAAATACAAGGCGACAAAAGTCGGCGACGATACTACCCTTGCACAAATAATAAGACTTGTTGAAGAGGCACAGGGTTCAAAAGCACCTATTGCAAAGCTTGCAGATAAAATTTCAGGAGTATTTGTTCCTGTGGTAATGACACTTGCTGTTATATCTTCACTTGCTTGGCTTATAAGTGGACAAAGCGCTATATTTGCACTTACTATATTTATATCAGTCCTTGTAATTGCCTGCCCATGTGCATTGGGGCTTGCTACTCCGACAGCTATTATGGTTGGAACGGGAAAAGGAGCGGAACACGGAATTCTCATTAAAAATGGTGAAGCACTTGAAACAGCACATAAAATTAACACAGTAGTTTTTGACAAGACAGGAACAATTACCGAGGGCAAACCGAAGGTTACTGATATAATCACAAACGAAGACTATGATGAATGCTATCTAATAAAAATAGTTGCGTCAGGCGAAAAAGCCTCCGAGCATCCTCTCGGTGAGGCTATTATAAACAAAGCGCAGGAAAATGATTCTGAATTTTTTGAAGTAAGCAATTTTGAATCAATAACTGGTCAGGGCATAAAATTTTCAGCGGATGGAAAGATAGTTTTGTTTGGTAATAATCTTTTGATGAAGAATAATTATATTAGTACTGAGTCTCTCAACAACACTGCTGAAAACCTTTCAAATCAAGGTAAAACTCCGATGTATGTTTGCATTGATAATAAGCTTTGCGGACTTATTGCTGTGGCTGATACTGTTAAAGAAAACAGTGCGAAAGCTATCAAAAAGCTCCACAGTATGGGCATTAAAACAGCAATGATAACTGGTGACAATCAAAATACTGCTAATGCTATTGCTAAAGAAGTCGGTATTGACGTTGTTCTTGCTGAAGTATTACCGCACGAAAAGTCGGAAAAAGTCAAACGGATACAGTCAGACGGAAATATTGTTGCAATGGTAGGTGACGGAATAAACGATTCCCCTGCACTTGCACAGGCTGATGTCGGTATAGCAATCGGCTCGGGTACTGATGTTGCTATTGAATCTGCTGATATAGTTCTTATGAAAAACGATCTGATGGACGTTCCTGCGGCGATTAAGCTAAGCAAGAGTACGATTAAAAACATAAAAGAAAATCTCTTCTGGGCTTTTGGTTATAATACTATCGGAATACCAATTGCAATGGGAATATTATATCTTTTTGGCGGGCCGCTAATGAATCCAATGATTGCAGGAGCAGCAATGAGTTTAAGCTCAGTTTCTGTTGTTACAAATGCGTTAAGACTTAAAACATTTTCACCAGATAAATAATGAAAGGATGATAATATGAAAAAGGAAATCCGAATTGAAGGAATGAGCTGTCACAACTGTGTCCGACACGTTAAAGAGGCTTTAGCTGTAATTGATGGTGTAACCTCTGTTGATGTTAATCTTGATGAAGGACGAGCAATAATTGAATGTGGAAACATTAAAGATGACTACATTAAAAATGAAATTGAAGATTTAGGCTATCAGGTTGTTTCAATCGAAAGCTATTAATCAAAAACTACGGGCAGGAAAATTCCTGCCCGTTTTTATTATGCTTTTTTATTTTGAGTTGTAACTTCAGAGATTGTTCCACCAACGGCAAGTACTATTGCTATCACTATTAATGATAATACAACAATAAAATTTGTATTGCCAGAAACATATGTATCAGACCAGTTTGATAAGTTGACTTTTTGTAATTGAAATGGTTTGTTATCTATAATTACATCCCGGAAGCTGTTACATATAAAAGTATAAATTGCAGAAACGAACACGCATATCGATGCTTTATACAAACCATTAATTTTCATATATCTTATCACTATCATCATAGCCCAAGCTGGTATAAGTGAAATTGCTGTTATCTGCAATGCTATTGAAAAGTCTTTTTCAAAGTTTCCTGCATATATCATTGACACAAGTATTGTTACAAACAGGAAAACCGTGTTTATTATAAAATACATAAGTGTTTTTTGATTTGAAAGACAACTTGGGAGAATCATTCCACGCAATCCAAATGGAAGAAAGATAAGTGACAATCCAAAAAGCGTCGGTATTGTTGCTATCCAGAACCAATCGCCACCAGTATAAAGACAACACGTCAAAAACAATAAAATTAGTGACCCTGTAAATGCCCAAAGAGTTGTAATACCTTTGTTCTTCTTAAGCAAACTTGGAAGTGATGTTAAAGAAAAAGCAACTGCAATTGATGTGAATACTAAAAAGAACCAGGATAAAGTGTGATTAATTGCTAAATTACAGATTAAACAAGTCAACAACGCTGCTCCGTATGATATATTGAAAGTCCATTGATATGCTTTTTTCATATTGTTGAATTTTTTTGCGTCTAGTTCTATTTTTCTTTGATTTGTATCTTCACTTGCTGTAATCAATTCATGTTCATTTAATTCTAAGGCATCACAGATTGCGGATACAAGTGAAATGTCAGGATAGGAAATTCCCCTCTCCCACTTTGAAACTGCTGATTCGGTTACAAATAATCGTTCAGCTAAATCTCTTTGTGTCATGTTTGCTTCTTTTCTTTTTTTTGCTATGAATGCTCCAAGTGTTTGTTTTTCTTGCATTATGATACCCCCATATATGATTATTTATTGATTTGATTTTATTATATCATTAAGTCATGATAATGCAATTGTTTTCAAAGAAAAAGGCACTCGACTAATAAGCCAGTGCCGATTCTATTAGGTTTGCGGAAATTTTCTGCTTATTCGCTTTTTATCATAAATGATTATAGCAACGAACATTATTACTCCAACAGCACTAAGTGCAACACCCGTTGATTTCATTGGAGCTTTATATCTTATACTAATTTTATGATAACCTTGTTTAATCGGAAATCCGATAAAAGTTTCGTTGACTTTTTCGTATGGAACTTTCTTACCATCAACCGAAATATTAAAGCCTTTGTCATAAGGAATTGTCAGAACAAAATATCCATCCTTTTTGACATTTATATCGCCATCAATCCTATTACCTTTGACTTCCCTTGTATCAACATTAAGCTTATCAACGCTTTTTGCTATATTCTTTATATTATCATAATCAAGTGTGTATGTTTCAATCCCACTGATAACATACTTTCCTTTATTAAAGAATATATCCAGATTATCAATATCCTTGTTTGAAGAAATTACAAAGTCGAATACAAAATTTTTGTTTGGATATGGGCAACCCTTTGCAGATAACTTATTTTTCACTCCATTAATTATAATATAAGTATCACTCTTCCCTGATTGCTGAAAGTCCATATTAAAGCTTATTATAAGTATCTTATTTTTGATAGGTTCTTTAAGCTTTAAATTAAGATTTGCATTGTTGTCTGCAATAATTTCATACTTTCCATTTTTCTCAGAAAGATTAATATTAGAATATTCTTTTGAAACAATAGGTATTGTAACCTTCTCAATATTGCTCTGTGGTGCAGTATTTATATTCTCATCAACAACAATACTGTTAAGTAATACATCCATTGAATACGGATATTTCAATTCATCATACTTCTTTTTATTGATTAGTTTACTTGTTGAAAAACCAATTGGCAGAACGTTATCATTTTTATATAGTGAAATCTTGCCTTTTTGATCCTGAAATTCATATCCAATCTGTGGATTTCTATCTGTGATAATATATTTCTGCCCCATTAAAATATTAAATAGGACATTTTTAGATGCGTGCATCAAAATAGAATTCCTGTATGACATTTCGTTATTCACTTTATTGAAATAAAAATCGTTGAATTTCCTGTTATTAATAGATGAATATAGTGTAGGAACATAATAATTCATCGCATATATTTTATTCACAGTCTCATGAGGGCTGTATTCATTTGAAAAACGATAAAATCCCTTATCTATATTTGTAGCCTTATAAACAAGCTGCTTAGGAACATTAGAAAATGCTGTTTTATAATCTTTAACCGGAACAAATTTATCGTATTTATTAACTATAACCGAGCACATAAGGCACATAAAACATACTGGAGCAATTAGCAAAATCTTCTTATTGAATTTAACAAAAGTCAACATACCGGCAAACATTAGCAATGTGTCAATTATAAATACCTTAAAATAAAATAATTTGCCGTAGAATGTGTAACATGACTTGTAAAATAAAATATTAATAATTATAATCAAAATAAATATTATTGAGGCTATGATACTGACTTTTTTCTTTTTAAAAAAATCTATTGTAAATTCTGCGGTGTTTATACAAACAATAGGAAGAAATGGAATGAGAATTTTCTCATTAATATATAATGTTCCATTTAAAATGTACATAACAAAAGGAAGAGCCCATATGCATAATATTACTATTGATAAGAACCTATTATGCTTCTTTTTTGACATCAACTGTGCAATAACAGCAAAAAGCACAAAAGCTACGACACCAAGAGAATATGGATTATAAGAAAAATTATAAATCAGGAAATTAGGAATAAGTAATGACAGCCCCGGCAGCTTTCCTGTTCCGCTTCGTCCGTTCATAATAGCAAAAAACGTCGGCACAATAAGAATGCAAGACATCAGGATTCCGGTCAGAATAGGTAAAACAAGCTTTAATGCAAAAGCTATTAATTCTTTTAAATGTACCTTTTCTGTTTTGCTCAGATACCTGTAAATCGCATATACACACAGCACTAATATACAGCAAATACTGAAAAAATAACTTGATAGAATTATCAATAATACACTTAAAGATATAAGCCATGATTTTTTCTTTTCAAGCCATAAGTCAACTCCGATAAGCCCAAGAATCAGGAAAGGAAAATAATTAATAAACATGATATGTCTGTGACTATGGAATATTATCGGCGTTGCTGTTGTAAAAATTAAGGTAATGAAAAAGCATATCTTTGATGAATAATTATTTCTCTTCAGCCACAAATACATTAGAAAGATACTTAATATTACAATTACTCTGCTACATATTTTTATATAATCAATCATTTCCACAAAAGGGAACAGATATGAAAGCATAATATATGGGTTAAACAATCCATAGTAAGATATATTATATATATTCTGCCCACCACCGATATTCATAGCAAAATCAGGTGATAAGTCAAAGTTTGAATAAAACATATTCCTGAGATATTCAGCAATCATAACATGCTGATTTTCCCAGTCAACCATAGAACCATATTCATATTTGGCTCCTGTAAGATAAAAAGTGAAGGCTAAAAATAGTCCGCTTAGTATTATAACAGCAATGTAATCCTGTCGTTTCATTTTCGTCATGTGGTCACTTCATCCTTTGAGTATTTTTGCCATTCTTCATATTTCATGATATGATCAAGCTTATCTAAAACATGGAACTGACTTTTATATACTTTGTGCATATACTCGTATTTCTCATCATATGTTTTCTTGTCTAATGCAACAAGTTCTTTTTCAACAGCAGGAATTTCTTCCTTAGTATAATAATGTGCAAAGTAATATAATGTCTGGTCATCATCACAGACTTCATTGAAAATCTGAGTAACAATTTTATTTGTCATCTTATGATGAATATGTCCATATTCACCTTGAGGACTGTGGGTAACAATTGTTTTCCACTGTTTATAATTAATAATTTTTGTTAATTCTGCTTTTATTTCAGATTTGCAGTTTGTCCACTTATCACGTTTACCCATTGTTTTATCAGGGAAACCGAGCATAAGGCACTTATCATCTGTTGCCTTCATTGCTTTTAATAGTTCACGGGATCTGATTACATCATTCCCTGCTGTTACACAGACTACAAGATATTTATCCTTTAGCAGATGCCCACCGCCAAAAATAGTTTCATCATCAGGGTGAGCTACTATCATCAGGTTATCATAACCATCTAAATCTAAATCAGAAATTTTTATAGAAGTGAATTTATTATCAAATATTCTGGTTAATAATAAGCATGCTAAAACTATTGCTACAGCAGAAACAAAAAATCTTATTTTCATTTTCTTATTCATATGTATTAGTCCTTCTTTAAGCCTTAATGAGAAGATTATATCACATATTATTACTAATTTCAAATATTATTACCATTTTGTAATATTCGCATTTTCTGTCGAAAATTAATAATAAAACGGGTAATCTTCAAGAAGATTACCCGTTTTAGACTTTTATTTAGATATTATATTTCTTAACCATTTCTTCAAGCATATTTGCCTGACCTGAAAGCTCTTCACTTGAAGCTGCACTTTCTTCAGCTGTTGCTGAGTTAGTCTGAACAGATACTGAAATCTGCTCAAAGCCCTCGTTAATCTGTGTCAGAGCTGCAGATTGATGATTTGAAGCATCTGCAACCTCCTGAACAAGGTTATTTACTTCAGAAATCATTTGTACAACCTGCTTGAGGTTATCAGCGTTTTTATTAGCAGTAACTGAACCATTCTTTACATCGCTTAATGCGTGGTCTATCATTATTGTTGAATTCTTAGCTGCATCAGCACATTTTGCTGCAAGTGTTCTTACTTCATCTGCAACAACAGCGAAGCCTTTACCTGCTGTACCTGCTCTTGCTGCCTCAACACTTGCATTAAGTGAAAGAATATTAGTCTGGAATGCAATATCTTCAATAACCTTAATGAACTTAGCAATTTCAGTTGCACTTTCGTTAATAGCATCCATAGCAACAAGCATTTCACTCATGCTTGAATTGCTTTCATTTACTCTTACATATGTTTCATCTGAAAGTTCTTTAGCTTTTAATGCACTTTCAGCATTTGAACGTGTCTTTTCAGATACTGTCAGAACAGAAGCAGATAATTCAACAACTGTTCCAGCTTCAATAGATGCGTTCTTTGCAAGACTTGTTGAACCTTCAGCAAACTGATTTGCACCAGCCCTTATCTGTGAAACAGCTTCATTAATATTGCCGAATACTTCTCTAAGTGAAGCACTTAATTTATTTAATGCTTTTTCTATCTTTTTAAAATCACCAGCATACTCAACATTCGAAGTATATGAAAGGTTTCCTCTTTCAATATTATCAACGAAACCGTCAATATCTGAAATATAAAGATTTAGCTTTTGTACTGTATTATTCAAAACATCACCAAGAACCTGTGTTTCATCACCTCTTGTATTTGCCTGACAAGGAGATGTAATGTCACCTTCTGATAGTTTTGTTAGTCTATCAACAGTATTGTTAATTGAACCAGATATTGCACGAGATACTTTTACGGCTACCACTACATTGACTGTAATAAGCAGAATAGCACCACCAAAACTAAACAAGACAATTGTAAATATGAATCTGACAACTCCACTGCTGCTCTCGCCAGCAAAGGCTGAACCAATAATATTATCGTCAGAATCTTTTATTGGCTTATATATTGTGTAATATCCTTTACCACTTATTTCAATCTTTTTAATAAAGTTCTTTCCTTCTTTTAGTACCTTCTGTTCAACCTTAGGATCCATTTTTGTATTGACAATCCTCTTGCCATCTTTTTTAATTGTTGTATTAACTCTTACATTATCCTTAAAAATCGTAACATGATTATCAGTATCGCCCTTAATAGTATCTACTATTTTTTCGTCTGTTAAATCATAAGCAATAAGTACATATCCATAAGCCTTGCCGTCAATTCTTACTGGCATTGCACTTTCATAAACAAACTCATATTTATTGTTACTTCCATAATCGCCGACATAATTACCTGATTTAATTTTATCACGAACACCTGATTTCTCTGATTTAATATCGATACTGCTGTCTGTTGTATACAGTATATTATCGTTGTTATCAATAATCATAACATAAGATGCTCCGTATTGATTTATAAATGCATCTACAGTACCACTTACGCCATCCTGACTTTTTGTATTCAGTAAATTCTGAATACTGGTATCATCTGATAACTTCGAAATAGTTGAACTGGCTTTAGTTTGAATTTTATCAAATTCAATTTCAATTTTTTCTACTTCAAGTTCAAGCTTCTCATTAGTTGCATCAATAATTCCAATAGATCCTACGACACATCCTATTGTTGCAATGAATGCACTTGCAATAAACAAACTTATTAGAACCAATCTTAAAATCCTCGCCTTAATTGTTGTCTTCATCGAAAAACTCCCTTTTTATAAATTTGGGTAACTTAATTGTTGCCTTCATCGTAAAACTATTTTTTAAAATTAAGGTGAATCAATTTCTGTCATCAATAAATCCCTTTCAAAATTTTAGGAAATGTGATATTTCATCAAGCTAAAAAAATGCTCACAACCTAGATAATATAAAAAGATTTAGTTATAATAATATAATACATAATTCGCTAGACTTTTTCAAGATGTATAGTCAAATTTCATATTTATTAACAATATATATTACTAAATATATACATTTTAACGAAAAGAACAATTTAAAATTTTAACTTTTATTTTCAAATATGTTAACTTTAAATAGCCTTGATTATGATACTATATTATTTTAGTATAGTATATTTGGGGGTAGTAATGGAACTGTTACAAAAAAGCGTTGGAGCAGTAAATAACTTACTGTGGAATTTTCTTTTGCTTTTTCTACTTTGTGGAACGGGCATTTTCTTCACAATAAAACTAAAATTTGTTCAGATCAGGAAGTTCAGGCAAGGTTTTAAAGATACATTCGGTAGTATTAAATTTCGTGGCGAACGTGCTGATGAAAAAGGCATGTCATCATGGCAGTCACTTGCCACTGCAATAGCTGCGCAGGTCGGTACAGGGAATCTCGCAGGTGCTGCAACAGCACTTATTGCTGGTGGACCTGGCGCAATATTCTGGATGTGGGTTAGCGCATTCTTTGGAATGGCAACAATTTTTGTTGAGGCTTCACTTTCACAAAAATACAAGACTAAAGTTGATGGACAGGTTATTGGTGGTCCAGCTTATTATATACAGGCCGCTTTTAAAGGTATATTGGGGAAAGTGCTCGCAATTATATTTTCTGTTCTGATTGTTATTGCTCTCGGATTTATGGGAAATATGGTTCAGTCTAATTCAATCGGTGATGCTTTTAATATTGCATTCGGTATAAAACCGATATATATAGGCATAGCTGTTTCAGTACTTGCACTTATAATATTCCTTGGGGGCGTAGAAAGAATTGCCTCTGTTACTGAAAAAATTGTTCCCATTATGGCTATTTTTTATATTCTCGGTGCTATGATTATAGTTATTGTAAACCTAACGAAAATACCTGATGCATTCAGGCAGATTTTTGTCGGTGCTTTTGCACCATCTGCTGTTACTGGCGGAGTGATAGGAATTACAATTCAGAAATCCATTAGATACGGTGTTGCAAGAGGATTATTCTCAAATGAAGCCGGAATGGGTTCAACACCACACGCACATGCAATTGCTAAGGTTGATAAACCTTGTGATCAGGGAATAGTAGCAATGATGGGTGTATTCGTTGATACATTCATTATGCTTACGCTTACTGCACTTGTTATTATTATAACTGGCGTATTGCCCAAAGGCTACGACGGGTCATTTGCTGGAATCGGACTAACACAGGCCGGATTTGAAACAGTGTTTGGTAAGTTCGGTTCAATATTTATTGCAATATGCTTGCTTTTCTTTGCATTCTCAACAATTATCGGTTGGTACTTTTTCGGGGAAACTAACATAAAGTTTCTTTTTGGGAAAAAGGCAGTAAAATATTATTCAGTAGCTGTTGCTATATTTGTTGCAATCGGCTCAACACTTAAGGTTGACTTTGTATGGTCGCTGTCAGACTGCTTTAATGGGCTTATGGTTATACCAAACCTTCTTGCATTACTTGCTTTAAGTGGTGTAATTGTTAAAATGCTCAAGATATATGAAAACGGAAAACAACTTAACAAAATCAAAAACCAAATAATGTCGAAATTTGTAGATTAATAATTGACATTTATGCATTAATAATTTATAATAATCACAGACAAAGGAGTCTTTTAAGACTACCTTTGTCTTTTTTATTTGAAAGTGGGTTTTATAATGATAAGCATACTAGATAATGACATTTTTAATTATGTACTTTCTCAAAAAGAACTCTCAATTCATTTTCAGCCTATAGTTAGCGTGAGAAACAGAAAAATTGTTGGTGTTGAGGCATTGACAAGAAGCTTTTATATGAATGAATACATATCCCCTGAAGCGTTATTTTCATTTTCAAAACATCATGAAAAGGGACAGACTCTTGACAATATCTGTCGTCAAAACACTTTTGAAACCGCAAAGAGCATCTGTGATAATTGCCTTCTTTTTGTTAACTTTGAAGCTTCATATTTAAAAAGCTACATTGAGCATTCTGAAGATATTATAATGAGTATTGATAAATCCTCAATTCCCAAAAAGCATATTGTTATTGAAATAAATGAAAAAGGTACTAACAGTTCAACTGACCTTGAAAACTTTATAAAAATATTCAGGGAAAACGGATTCCTTATCGCCCTTGATGATGTTGGATCAGGGCATTCAAATCTCAATCGTATTGCAATTGCAAAGCCTGATATTGTTAAGATCGACAGGCAATCTATTACTGATATAAACAAAGATTACTACAAGCAGGAAATTGCAAGAGCTATTGTCAATCTATCAAAAAGCATTGGTGCGGTTACGGTCGCTGAAGGTGTTGAAACCATTGATGAAGCTGTAAGCTGTATGAATCTTAATATAGATTATTTTCAGGGATATTACTTCTCTAAAGCTCAGGAAGTTGAAAAAATACATAATCTTGTCATTGACAATCAACTCAATACAATCACTGAATCATATACACAGCAGGCCAAAGCCGAGCTTAATAATAAAAAACTGCATTACAATATTTATAAAAAAAATCTTAAGGCATTAACAGCTAGCCTCAAGAAAGCAAAAACCGAGAATTTTGAAAAAGTCCTTAGAAATTATGTTACACAATGCTGCGATATTGAATGTATATATATTCTTGACATAAACGGATATCAGATAACAAGTACTATATTAAATCATGATATAAAACCGAATGACAATCCACTCTTCTCACCATGCAAGAAAAATGATTGCCACAATCTTAAGTCCTATTTTTATTCAGCGGTTATTCTTGAAACCGAATTCTTTACAAGCCATAAATATATTTCTATTGCTACAGGACGACTTTGTCAGACAAATTCTGTACTTTTCCTACACCCAAACGGAAATAAATATGTTGCTTGCATTGATTATTATGTAAGCTCGATAGAAAAAACGGACGATTAAATGTCCGTTTTTTCTGTTATATGATTTATTATATCTATCAAGCATACATTTGAAATATAGCAGTGATGAACTTGGTCCTTTCATTTCGTATACCGTATAGTCAATTGCACATAGCCAAAGTCTTCATCTGCAGATTATTTGCTCTTTTAATATTGCTAAAAATAATTATATACATCACGGTTTATTAATGTCTGACGTTCCTTTAATAAGCAGTTATTTATGTACTGGAAAATTTTTTCTTCGTTCCTGTCGTTAAGTTTATAGAACTGACATCCATATCCTATAATTGTTCCGAGCTTATCCTTTTGCTGCCTAATAACTGTAATATCTGCTACAACATCAATTTCATTGATTTTAATAAACAACACATTATGGAGAGGTAAATCAGCCTCAGTCGCAACAAAAACACCACCTATTGATATATTTTTAATTTCAACAGAAATTGTTTTGTTCATTATAGTAATTTCTCCTGATAGATTGCATTGAATTTTGAGACTTTTTCTGCGTTCTTCAATTTTATTGATTTTTTCATCAAGATCAATAGTAATGAACTGGTTTTCTATCTTCGCAATCGTACCAGTCTGAGAAAATCTTTCGCCGTCAATCATATTAAAGATGATAGTAACAAAATCAACCTCATTTAAGGAAAACGTGTCCTTTATGCCAACAGTAATCTGATAATTAGAAGAGTCCCTTTTTTTCCCAACAAAAAATCTTGAACTGAACTTCTCTTCCTTATCTATTATCATAACGCTTACTACTCTTTCAAGGTTTATGCTTGTTATCTTCGTGTTTTCTTCAAAAGCTGGAGTAGAAGATTTTTTACCAAATAATAGCATGAAACCACCTCATATTAATGTTATTATTGTTATAACAATAATAACATTTTTTTATATGTATTGTAACTATTTAAGTATAAAATCATAAAATTTGTTTATATATACCATTATAACTATTATTTATATGTTAAAATTAACTATAAAAGCATAAAAAAGGACGAGATTACTCGTCCTTTTTTATATTAGTTTTATTTTTTAAAGTATCTATCAAGCATACCTTTGAAAGCACAGCCGTGACGAGCTTCGTCTTTTGCCATCTCGTGCACTGTATCATGAATTGCATCATAGCCAAGTTCTTTTGCTCTTGTAGCAAGTTTCTTCTTCCCGTCACAAGCACCATTTTCAGCCATATATCTCATTTCAAGATTTTTCTTTGTTGATGGAGTTACTACTTCCCCCAAAAGCTCAGCAAATTTAGCAGCATGTTCTGCTTCTTCGAATGCCGCCTTTTCATAATACATTCCAACTTCAGGATAGCCTTCTCTGTGAGCTACTCTTGCCATTGCAAGATACATGCCAACCTCTGTACATTCGCCCATAAAGTTCTGTCTTAATCCTTCAACAACTTCAGCGTCAAGACCTTCTGCTACTCCTACCTTATGCTCATCTGCCCAAGCAATACCTTCATCTACTGCTTCTTTGAATTTTTCCTTTGGTGCTTTACACTGTGGGCATTTGTCTGGTGCTTCTTCACCCTCGTGAACATATCCACATACTGAACATACAAATTTTTTCATTTCTTATTTCCTCCGTCATTAATAATTTTTTACTGATTGACTATATTTAAACTATACTGTATCAGTATACTTTTGTCAAGACTTTTATAGAAATTGTGGAAAATATTATTTTGTGATATACTATATGAGTAAAATTAATACTTTGGAGGGCTTATGAATATTCTCCTATGCGGTATAAACGCTAAATATATACACACAAACCTCGCTATAAGACAGATAAAAGGATATGTCGAACAGAACAGTAACTACTCAATTAACATTGTTGAATATACTATAAATAATTACATTAATGATATACTTAAATCATTGTACGAACAAAAGCCTGACATTCTCGGATTTTCCTGCTATATATGGAATATTGAAATAGTGAAAAAGCTGATTGTCCTAATTAATCAAGTTTTGCCAGAAACGATTATAATTCTTGGCGGGCCAGAAGTATCATACAATAGTATAGCTTTGCTTTCTGAAATTCCGTGCGACTATATAATTTCGGGTGAGGGCGAACAGACCTTCTGCGAGCTTCTTAACGCAATAGACAACAAGCATGGCTTTGAAAGCGTTGGTGGACTAACCTTTGTATCTAATGGAAATGTTGTATCAACACCAAAATATAATGCTATTGATATGTCGACATTGCCCTTCCCTTACAGAGATTTTGGTGGAACTGAGAATAAAATATGCTATTATGAAGCTTCAAGGGGTTGCCCTTTCGGGTGCAGATATTGCCTTTCTTCAATAGAAAAAGGTGTGCGTTTTGCACCAATTGAAAAGGTTAAAAAGGAACTACTGATTTTTCTTAACAACAAAGTCCAGCAGGTTAAATTTGTTGACAGGACTTTTAATTGCAACAAGAAATTTGCACTTGAAATCATTCGCTTTCTTATTGAAAACGATAATGGCTACACAAACTTTCATTTTGAGGTTGAGGCTTCACTCCTAGATCAAGAAACTCTTGAGCTTTTATCAACAGCAAGACGCGGACTTTTTCAGCTTGAAATAGGCGTACAGTCAACAAACGAACAAACGCTTAAAGCCATTGACCGCAAAAATGATATGAATTGGATAGAGTATTGTGTGGGGAAGCTTCAGCAAAAACTGAATATTCACCTTCATCTTGATCTTATTGCTGGACTTCCACTTGAAGATTTTGAAAGCTTTAAAAAATCCTTTAATGATGTCTATCATCTTGTTCCAAATCAGCTCCAGCTTGGCTTTCTCAAAGTTTTAAAGGGATCAGCAATGGAAAAACTATGCTCACACTATGATATCAAGTATTCACCATACCCGCCATATGAGATACTGTCAACCGATTGCCTTTCATATGATGAGGTTTTAATTCTTAAAGGCATTGAAGAAATGGTTGAGCTTTATTACAATTCAAATAGATTTTATTTGTCTACTGGCTATATAATGCACTTTTTTAATGACCCGTTTGACTTTTATCTGCACTTGAGTGAATTTAGAAAGCAAAAAGGTATGTCGACTCTTTCTCACAACAAAAACGATGCATATACTTTCTTAATTAAATTCTGTGAAAGTTTCCTTGATAATAAAGAATTACAAAACATAAAGGCAAAACTTAAATTTGATTTCCTTTCTCATGAAAGACCACGTTCGAATCCTGACTGGGCAGAAAAAAATATGCTTAATAATAATGAGCTTTATGACCTCGTAGTAAAGCGAAAAGCCATTTCAGAGCTTTTGCCTGAATGCTCAGACATTGACCCGAAACAGCTTTTAAAGCTTATTCATATAGAAAGATTTACAATTGACCCATTTTCCCTTAAAAATGAACCTTCAACCTATATTTTTAATTATAACCACAGAAGATTCTCAGGTGAAGCAACAGCTATTCCGCTTGAATAAGTGACGGCTTGACGAATTTGAGCTTTCCTCCCTCGACAATAAGCTTTATCTCGTCACCCTTAACAATCTCACCCTCTAAAATCTGTTGTGAAAGAAGATTTTCAATTTCATTAGAAATTATTCTACGGAGCGGACGTGCTCCGTATGAGGTATTAAAACCATCGTCAGCGATTTTCTTGACGGCCTCATCGGAGAATTCAGTTTTTATTTCAAGTGCATCAATACGTTCAGAAAGCTCATTAAGAAGCTTTCGACCAATTTTCTCAATGTCAGATTTATCAAGACTTCTGAAGATAACAGTATCGTCAATTCGATTCAAAAATTCAGGCTTGAACTGCTGACGAAGTTCACTCATTATCTCGGCTTTCATATTTTTTTCATTTGACTCGGCTACTGTAAAGCCGAGATTTTTTTTGTCTATAATCTTCTTTGCACCAAGGTTTGAAGTCATAATTATAACAGTATTTTTAAATGAAACCTTTCTGCCCTGTGAATCAGTAATAAAACCATCCTCAAGCATCTGGAGGAGGAGATTGTAAACATCAGGGTGTGCCTTTTCGATTTCATCCATAAGAACTATTGCATAAGGGTTTCTTCGAATTTTTTCTGTGAGCTGTCCTCCCTCATTATATCCAACATAACCAGGAGGTGAACCTATCATTTTTGACACTGAATGCTTTTCCATATACTCTGACATATCAAGTCGCACAACAGCATCACGGTTTGCAAAAAGGCATTCTGCAAGTGCCTTACAAAGCTCGGTTTTTCCGACTCCCGTTGGTCCAAGGAAGATGAACGAACCAATAGGGCGGTTTGGGTCCTTGAGCCCGACACGACTTCTTCTTATTGAACAAGCAATACTTTTTATCGCCTCATCCTGACCAATAACGCTCTTTGACATTACATCTTCAAGAGCCAAAAGACGTTTGCTTTCCTCCTCAGTAAGACTTGCTACAGGAATACCAGTCCATGCAGAAATGACTTCTGCTATATCATTCGGTGTAATTTCACTTTTTTTTACTACTCCGTATTTTACTGTTTCACCATTGACAGTTTCAACCTTTTGCGTATAGGTCGACTTTGAAATGCTTCCCATTAAATATTCATTAAAAAGGTCAGAAAGCTTATTCGGGTTATCAATGATCATTCCTGCTTTAAGCCTTACTCTCGAGCAAGCCTCATCTATAAGGTCAATAGCCTTATCAGGAAGAAAGCGGTCAGGGAGATACCTTTGTGATAAAGTTACCGCTGCTTTTATTGCCTCATCAGGGATTGATAGCTTGTGGTGTTCCTCATATTTCGGAGAAATCCCCTTTAATATTTTAATTGTATTTTCTTCAGTTGGCTCACAGACCTTTATTGGCTGGAAACGTCTTTCAAGCGCACTGTCTTTTTCTATATAATTCTTGTACTCTTCATATGTGGTTGCGCCGATAATTTGAAGTTCACCACGTGCAAGCTGTGGCTTTATAATGTTTGCAGCATCAATAGCACCTTCTGCTGCTCCTGCGCCCACAATAGTATGAACCTCATCTATAAATAAAATAATATTCTTGTTGTTGACTACATCTTCAATGCAGTTTTTAAGGCGTTCTTCAAAATCTCCCCTGTATTTTGCTCCAGCAAGAAGCTGACTTATATCAAGAACAAAAATTCTCTTGGTCTGGAGGTTTTCAGGTACTTCATTTTTAATAATGAGCTGTGCAAGACCTTCAACAATAGCAGTTTTACCAACGCCAGCCTCACCGACAAGACAAGGATTATTTTTTGTGCGTCTTGAAAGAATTTGTATAAGGCGTTCGATTTCACTTTCTCTTGCTATAACAGGGTCAAGTGTCAGGCAGGCTGCTTTTGTTGTGAGTTCCCGACCATATTTTTCAAGATTCGGAAGTTTGATATTTTTATTTGTCTGCTTCATAGTTGGGAGGTTATTGGTTTGTATACTTGAGCAATCATTATAAATTTTAGTGATACTTATATCAAGGTCACGCAATATACTATTAGCACAGGAGTTTGATTCCCTCACAAGTGACATTAAGATATGCTCGCTGCCAATAAACTTACAGTCAAGACTTTGTGATAGCCTTATGGCATTGCTCAGAATTTTTTTTGCAGTAGGCGTAAGCGCTTCCGCATTGAGAACACTTGGATCGCCCTTACCTATTGTTTCGATTATTCTCGCCTGAACTTGAGTTATACTTACCTCATTTTTATTGAGAATTGTGTATGCTGTTGAAGTTCCCTCATCAAGTATACCAAGAAGCAAATGTTCACTTCCAACATAAGTATGACCGAGTTCACCAGCAAGAGTAAAGGCTCTGTTAACAGCAGCGCTTGCTTTATAGGTGAAGTTCTCAAGATTAAAATTATACATTTATATCTCCGTTCTGCCACTGTAAAAAAAATGGCTAGGTAATCATAATCAATGTATATAGAACGGTAGCTATTATCTGCGTTCATCTTTTCACATTAATTATATGAAATAATCAGCTTATACTATTTCAGTCATATAGAATTTTGCCAGTTTAATACAGATTAAACATTTCCTGAATAATTTCTTACTATTAGTTTATGATTCTACCGCTTAAATGGAATTTATTTTTTAAAATTATACGAGTATTATATAAGAAAATTTCTGTAACACTTTTATTCCTTTCCCATAAACTATACTATAAAACAAAACTGGAAGGACGCAAATAATGTTTCTTCATGGTTGCGTTTTACAATACATTATTTAAAGGAGTGCTATTTATGTGTGGATGCGGTAATGGTTGTGGAAACGGCTTCGGTGGATGCTGGTGGATCATCATTCTTATCCTTATTATCTTCTGCTGCTGTGGTGGCGGATTTGGATTTGGCAACAACGGCTGTTGCAACGACGGTTGCGGATGCTAATCATCCTGCAATAATCGCAACATAAAATCTCGTAGACAACTGTCTACGAGATTTTAATTCATTTATTCGTATCTTAATGCCTCAACAGGACGAAGTCTTGATGCTCTGTACGCTGGATACACACCAAAAATCAAGCCTATTATCATTGATAGAGTAAGAATTCCCAATATCATAAATAAGTCAATATTGAGGACAAGCCCAAATATTGAACAACCTATAAGTGACAACAGAAGTCCGCCGAGAACGCCCAGCATTCCACCAATCAGTGTTATCAGCATAGATTCTATTAAAAATTCTACAAGAATATCCTTATTGGATGCTCCTATTGATTTTTTTATCCCTATCTCACGCGTTCGCTCATTAACCGAAACAAGCATTACCGTCATAATTGACAAGCCAGAAACAACAAGAGAAATTCCCGCTATGGCTGATAAAATTATTGTGACAATTCCAAGCACATCATTTAATTGATTTTTCTGCTTCAAAAGATTTTCAATCCTTAGTTCAGTCGGAGCAAGTCGCCAGTTAATAAGTGCCTTTTCAATATCATTATTAATATCAGGATTGCTCAGCCCGTTCCTGAGTTTTACAACAATCTCATCATAATAGGTCTGATTCGATATCTCTGACATTGTTGAATATGGAACATATACAAAGTTCGGGATTATTCCACCGAGCATATTCTGAAGAACATTTACACCGTTTTTTACTACTCCGATAACAGTAAACTCTTCCGGAATATCATTTATATATAAGGTTATCTTCTTACCTACTATATTTGATCTTTTATAATTATCAATGGCTATCTTTTCGTCAATAACACAAACCTTTGCATTAGAAGCGACATCGCCCTTGTTAATCTGTCTTCCATATATAGTTTCAAGTTCAATTACATTGTCAGCATCCTGATTTACACCCCATATCATGCACTCTCTTTTCTTGTCGAGCATTTTGGTTTCTGACATAAGATACATCAACGGCATTGCATTCGAAACATCACGCATTGATCTTATAGCCTGAAGGTCATTCCTGCACAAGCCCGTGTCATTATTCTTTTCACCAGAAACTATAATGCTGTCCATTCCCATTTTAACAAGCTCTCTATCTACAGTGTGCTTTCCCATTTCACCAATAGATGAGATAATTACAACTGACATTACCCCTATAAAAATTCCACCGATAGTCAGAATTGCCCTGAGCTTGTTTCTAAAAAGATCCGACATTCCTTTTTTAACACATTCAAGCATTTATATTCCACCCTAATCTGCAATCTTAACTAGCATACCACTTTTCTTAATTTTTTCAACGTTTTTTATTATATTATCATTTGGAGTAAGACCTGATTTTACTTCAATACCGTCACTGAGTTCTTTATTGGTTGTTATATATTTTTTTACAGTCACACCATTTTCCACAACATAGACATATTCTCTTCCGTCAATATCCTGAAGTAAGGATTCATAAGGCACTACTAAAACTTTACTTGGCTTATCAATAATAATGTCTGCCTTAGCAGAAAAACCACACTTGATCTTTTCATCAGGATTATTTATTTTTACAAGTACATCAATTACAGTCTCCTGACTATTTCCGACAATTGCTTTTCGTGCTGACGGACTTATAGCAGAAACAACTCCCTTATACTTGCCGTCTTCAAAGCCCTCGCCTGAAATATTAGCATTCTGGCCAAGTGCTACCTTAGAAATCTTGTTTTCTGGTACCTGGATATTTACGATAAGATCCTCTCCACTAACCATAGACGCTATTGTAGAATCCTGTGCAACAAAATCGCCTGTTGTTACAGAAACCGATTCTATTACGCCGTCAAAGCTTGATGTGACCTGTGCTGGAACCTTCTCATAAATATCTTTATATGAAGTCATTATATTTTCTGTTGAGTTATCAGCCATTGTTGCAAAGCTTGCAGTTTCTAAAATTTTCTGTGCAGTCTGATCCCTGTCGACCTTGATTACTGGCTGCCCTTTCTTTACCTTCTCCCCTGTATCTACAAGAACTTCAGAAACTATTAGCGGAAACTGTGACTTTATCTGCTGCTTATTCCTTTGTTCTATCACACCTGATGCACTCACATAGTTTAAGTACTCAATCTGTTTTAAATGTGTCACGTTTACCTTTGGAAGTCTTGCAACAAATAACCTTGGTGCAATTAGACAGCCAAATCCAAACAATACTGCAAAAACAAGTAGAAATTTATCTCGTTTTTTCATATCCTCACCCCTTTTTAGAATTACAAGTATAGTTTGGCAAAAACGAAGTTAAAATATACTACTTATTTTAGAAAAATATTAAAATAAAAAAGGCTGCCTTTTCAGACAGCCTGTATATTACTATTTAGCATCCCACATTTGCTGACTAACAGTTTTATCAGCAAGAAGATAAGCTCCTTTTCCTGTATAGGAAGTGGTTACTGTATTATTTTTTATATTAATAACAACATTATCAATATACTCTTGGGAGTTATTTTCCTTCACTCTAATAATAATCAGATCTTTCAATTCTGCTCCCTTAATATTGGATGGATCATATTCAAAAACTAATCTTGCATCTTTAATTTCACTTATTATATGAATATCAATTGGACTTCCTATCCGTCCAAGTACTGATCTTGCATTTTTGTTTGTTGTCATACCCATTCTAACATAATCTTTAAGATTCTTCCCTTTAGGACATTGAGCAATAACATTAACTTTTAAAACTGAAAAAGATTCATCATCAGAATAAGAATCATAATCCTTTTTTATATCCAAAGTTACAGTTTGGCTCGTTTCAACTTTACTGACATCTTGTGAATCAGGTTCTTTTTTTTCTTGCCCACAACCAACAAGTAAGCAGAATGACAGTGCAGAAACTATTGCAAATAACATAATCTTTTTCATATGATATACCCCCAATTGTCATTAATTTTACCTGAGATATTTTAACATATATTTGATATATTTGCAATGTTTTCACAAAATAAAGAGAGGCCGAAGCCTCTTTTTTTATTCGCCTGCAATTTCATCTATTAGTCTTATTTCTTCTGCTGTAAATTCTGTTTTATTAATTGCCTGTATATTTTCAACAATCTGCTCTGGTCTGCTTGCACCGATAAGAACCGATGTTATTCTGCTATCTTTCAGAACCCACGACAATGCCATCTGTGCAAGACTTTGTCCTCTTGCCTGTGCAATTTCGTTAAGCTTAACAACTTTTGCAATGTTTTTAGGTGTTACATCACCCTTGAGCCATTGACCGTTGCCTTTTCCGACTCTTGAATCAGCAGGAATACCCTTGAGATATTTGTCGGTAAGGAGTCCCTGAAAAAGTGGACTATAAATTATAAGCCCAAAGCCTTCCTCACCAGCAAGGTCAATAAGATGCTCTCTTTCAATCCAGCGGTTTAGAATTGAATATGACGGCTGATTGATTATAAATGGAGTTTTAAGCTCTCTGAAAAGCTTTATTGCTTCTCTTGTCTGCTCGGTACCATAATTTGAAATACCGACATACAATGCCTTGCCCTGTTTAACTGCATTATCAAGTGCAAGTACAGTTTCTTCAAGTGGGGTTTGCGGGTCAAAAACATGATGATAGAAAATATCAACATATTCAAGTCCCATTCTCTTAAGGCTCTGATCTAAACTTGCTGTGAGGTACTTGCGTGAGCCGTTTTTATCCCCATATGGTCCTTCCCACATATCATAACCCGCTTTTGTTGAGATAACAAGCTGATCACGATAAGCTCTCATCGACTTGTCAAGAATTCTTCCGAAGTTTGATTCTGCTGCACCAGGATTTGGTCCATAATTGTTTGCAAGGTCAAAATGAGTTATGCCAAGGTCAAATGCAGTATGAACCATTTTCTCCATATTTTCAAGATTATCTCTATCGCCAAAATTCTGCCACATTCCAAGTGAAACAGCAGAAAGCTTCAAGCCCGATTTTCCGCAACGGTTATATTTCATTTTGTTGTATCTTTCACTATCAGGTATATACATTAGATTATCCTCCTTTTATTACTGAAACAATAATAACCTTAACACAAGTAATTGTCAATAAAATCAATATTATAAATACATTACTTTTACATATTTCTTTATTTTTTGATATGTGATATAATTATTGTATATATTTTTCAGGGAGGATAACTATGAGAAAGAAGAAAAATAATAAATTTCTTTGGAAAAGAATTTTCTTATGTATATTCTTATTAATAATTCTGATATGGGTTTTTGCCTTGATAATCGGTAATATTTTCAATAAAGATAAGGACAAGAAACCAAATTCATCTTCTTCTGCTTCTTCAAAATCAGATAATACAACTAACGCCAATTATGAATATCTTGAGACTGACTCAACACTTATTAATCAGGGAAATCTTATTCTTGTAAACAGCGATCATGCTTATACAGCACCTATTCCAACAACTGATAATCTGACTAATCTTGTTAATTACAGGCAAGGCCTGACTTCAAAAAACTTTTCAGTAAAGGACAATACAGTTAATCTCTCCACTTTAGTAATTAATGATTTTAATAATATGATAACGGATTTTGCTGCTGCCACCAAAGTTAAAAATCTTATTGTTACAAGCGGTTTACGTACAAAGGAATATCAGCAAACGCTTTACAACGCCGATCTAAAAAAGAACAACGCAACAGTATCAACGCTTGTTGCACTACCTGGTCATAGTGAGCATCATACAGGATATGCACTTGATTTTTCATATGATAACACTTTCAAGAATAACTGCAAATGGCTTAATGATAATTCATATAAATATGGCTTCATTCAGCGATATACAGAGGATAAAAAGGACGTCACTAAGATTGATAACGAGCCTTGGCATTACCGCTATGTCGGACAGCCTCACGCATATTATATGAAACAGAACAATCTCTGTTTTGAAGAATACATTGATTTAATAAAGAAATACACCTTCACAAAGGAACACCTCAAAATCAAGAACTTTGACGATATTGAATATGAGGTTTATTATGTTCCTGCAACAAAAGACAAAACAAAAATTCCTGCCCCAAAAGAATGTGAAAGCTATGTTATCTCAGGCAATAACGTAGACGGATTTATTGTAACAGTTCAGCCCTCTCAGAATAAAAAGTAAAAGGAAGAGTATAATGGACATAATTACTTTAACAAAAGACAACCTTGAAACCGAGCATATATGCTGTGCTATATCCAACAATAATGACTGCCAGGTAATTTCAAAGAAAAACTGGCTCAGAGAAAGATTTAATGACGGACTTGTATTTAAAAAAGGTAATGTCAGGGGAAAATGCTTTATTGAATATATCCCCGCAGAAAAAGCGTGGACTCCTGTGAAAGCTGACGGATATATGTATATTAACTGCCTTTGGGTTTCTGGGCAATATAAAGGTCAGGGCAATTCAACTCTATTACTTGACGAATGTATAAAAGACAGCAAAGAGAAAGGCAAGAAAGGTCTTGTTATTCTTTCAGCAAAGAAAAAGATGCCGTTCCTTTCTGACCCGAAATTCCTAAAATACAAAGGCTTTAAGCTTGCTGACACAGCAGAGCCTTTTTATGTGCTTTATTATCTCCCTTTTACAGAAAATGCTGCTGCACCTTGCTTTATGTCACAGGTTAAAAAGCCTCATATAGATGAACAGGGCTTTATTCTTTATTATGCGGACCAATGCCCATTCACTGCAAAATATGTTCCGCTTATTAAAAATATTGCTGATGAAAAAGGTATCCCTTTCAAGATTGTCCACATAACTTCCTGTGAACAGGCGAAGAACGCACCAGCACCTTTCACATCATACTCACTTTTTCACAACGGTGAATTTGTATGTAATGAAATCCTATCAGAAAAAAAGTTTGAGAAAATTATTACGGAATCATAATTTTAGATTAAAAGTAAATAAATAAAATATTTTTTATGAATGGCTTGATTTTTAATTCTCTTTGTACTATACTATGTTTAGCACTCTTATATACAGAGTGCTAAATGCATAAGTACAAGGAGTGTTTTTTATGGCAAAAAAACAATTTAAAGCAGAGTCAAAACGTTTGCTTGATATGATGATTCATTCAATTTATACGCATAAGGAAATCTTCCTCCGTGAACTTATCTCCAACGCAAGCGACGCTATTGACAAGCTGTATTTCCGTTCACTTCAGGATACAAGTATCGGAATGACTAAAGACGATTTTGCAATCACTATAAAAGCTGACAAAGAAAACCGAACACTTACAATTTCCGACAACGGTATCGGAATGACTAAGGAAGAGCTTGAAAATAATCTTGGAACAATCGCAAAGAGTGGCTCACTATCTTTTAAAAATGACAATGAGCTTAGTGATGATGTAAGTATTATCGGCCAATTCGGTGTTGGATTCTACTCATCTTTCATGGTTGCTAAAAAGGTTGTTGTAACATCAAAGGCTTTCGGCAGTGATACCGCTTGTACCTGGACTGCTGAGGGTGTTGACGGCTATTCAATAGTTGAGTCTGAAAAAGAAACCTGCGGTACTGAAATTGTTTTGTATCTTATGGACAATACAGAAAATGAAAAGTATGATGATTACCTTGAGCAGTATAGATTACAACAGCTTATCAAAAAGTATTCTGACTATATTCGCTTCCCTATCAAGATGGATGTTGAAACCTCAAAGCTTAAAGAGGGCAGCGAAACAGAATATGAAACTGTTATTGAAACCAAAACCTTGAACAGTATGGTTCCTATCTGGAGAAAGAACAAAAATGAACTTAATGATGAAGAGTACAATAAGTTCTATATGGAAAAATTCCACGATTATGAGAACCCTGTGAAATATATGCACGTTAAGGCAGAAGGTATAGCAAGCTATAATGCTTTACTGTTTATTCCTTCAAAAGCTCCATATAATTATTATTCAAAGGAATATGAAAAAGGACTCCAGCTCTATTCAAATGGCGTTCTTATTATGGATAAATGCGCTGATCTGCTCGCTGATTATTTCTCATTTGTAAAAGGTCTTGTTGACAGTGAGGACTTGTCACTTAACATTTCAAGGGAGATGTTACAGCACGACAGACAGCTTAAGGTTATTTCTAAAAACCTTGAAAAGACTATTAAAAATAATCTTGCTAAAATGCTTCAAGAAGACAGAGATAAGTATGAAGAGTTCTTTAAGAACTTCGGATTACAGCTCAAATTCGGCATTTACAGTTCTTATGGACAGAATAGGGATCTCCTCGAAGACTTGTTGATGTTCCATACATCGTTTGCTGAAAAGATGTCAACTCTTGAAGAGTATATCTCAAGAATGAAGGAAGACCAAAAGTTCATCTATTATGCAACAGGAAGCAGTATTTCAAGAATTGAAAGACTACCACAGATCGAAGCTCTAAAAGAAAAAGGCTTTGAAGTATTATACCTCACAGATTATGTTGATGAATTTGCTGTAAAGATGCTAATGAATTATAAAGAGAAAGAATTCAAATCAGCATCAAGTGATGACCTTAATCTTGAAACAGAAGAAGAAAAGCAGGATGCTAAAAAGCAGGCTGAGGAAAACAAAGACCTCTTCACAGCAATGAAAGAGGCTCTTGGTGATAAGGTTATTGAAGTAAGATTATCACAGAGACTAAAGTCACATCCTGTATGCCTTGCAAACGGCGGAGATATCACCATTGAAATGGAAAAGGTGCTTAATGCAATGCCTAACAACGAAAAGGTAAAGGCAGAAAAGGTACTTGAAATAAATGCAAACCACCCTGTATTTGCAAAACTTCAAAAGCTTAATACTGAAGATAAGGAAAAACTGAATATATATTCAGAACTCCTCTATACACAGGCGCTTATGATAGAAGGAATACCTGTTGAAGACCCTGTAAAATTCTCGAATATGATATGTGAGCTTATGGTTGACTAATTTTATAACTAAATAAAAATATCCTGTTAATATTTTTCGCAAAAACAGGATATTTTTGTTGACATTAGCTGCTAATTGTAGTATGATACGTTATATAACAAATATTATATAAAGGTGGTTGTATTATGGGACTATTTTCAAAAGCAATGAAAGCAATTGGTAATCAGATATCTGATTCATTTGACAACACAGCAGTAGGTAAATTCGTTAAAGATGTAAAAAGTGATGATGGAAAAGTAATCAAGTATGATGGTGAATTACCACCAATCTCTGACGAAATACAAACCATTACTCTTTTAGGTGGCAAGAAATTTACATATAATACTGCTGATTCAACATCATTCTGGAATTCAGACAGCAACTGCGGTATGAAAGATATAAGCACAGTATTCTATTATTCATGTGGTGGTATACCAGTAGAAAGTGATGATGTATGCTGTAATAATGCAAAAATATATTTTGAATATGCATTAAATGAATTTGATTCAGATAGTGAAACTGAAAAGCTAAAAGTATGGTTTGATTTCTCACAGATGACATACGAATCATTTGATGAAAACGACTTTATAACTGCAACATATATCGGAGAATCAAAGGACAGATACATTGAAGTTAATTACTTTAATTATGATATAGAAATTGATGGTGTGGTTAAAACTGTTTACTATAAGGTTACCCTTGACATTGACAGTACAACTCTTAACCCATATGGTATAGCAATGGTAAGCCACGATTATCATACAATTCTCAGCACAATGCAATCCGCTGACTAATTAAATAATTAAGAGCCTTGAATTTAAAATTCAAGGCTCTATTTTTATACTTTAGTTTTATTTTTGCGTCTGTTGACTATTGATTCCTTAACATCCCTCAAAGCTTCACTAAATCGTGATGATGTTGCATGAGGATGTGCTTTCAGAAGCTGACGAGGATAGAAGGATATTTTTAAAAACATCTTTTGTCTTTCTGCATTAAGGCTTTGGATATTATCCTTGATGGCCTGTGCTCTTTCGGACTTCTCGACACTCTGGGAAATAAGCTTTTCAATTTCATTCTTAATTTCAGTAAGCTTAGCAAGAACCTTTTTAACATCAAATGCTGTCTTGACTGAATATACCACGTCAGAAGCGAATATAACTGATATTGCTATTACAATGACTAAGGTTGCGGCATGTGAAAAATTCAGAACTAACTTTTCTGTTAATTCATGAAGCTTATATGTAAGAAGCAATGATAAAAACCCCCAGAATAACGAGGACATTACACATATCTTACCGTTCAAATTAAACTCTGCATCTGAATAATCCCAGTATTTTACCTTAAACATACTTTCCATGATTATGCCTGTTATATACTCAAGAAGTGTACAACTCAATGCACCGCATATATACACTAAAACCGGGTCAGATTTTACAGGAAGAGTTGAGAACAGAATCGTCAATGCACCAAAGCCGTAAAGTGGAAGGAATGGTATTCTTAAAAAGCCACGGTTAACAAATTTTTTTTCTGATATTGATACTACTGTTGATTCCAATGCCCAGCCAATTAAGCAATATATATAGAAAAACATTATCCACTGTAAAAACGTATATTTAAACACCATATACCTCCATTGTCATAATAATACTATTTTAACATATATTATGACAAAAAACAATGAAATCATCAACAGAAGTATATGATTTCATTATTCGGAAAGTGCTTTGTTATTTCTGCTCTCAGGAATTCCTCACCATCATCTCTAATATTCTGACGGTACCAATACTTGCCTCTTCCACGACCTATCATATATTCTTTTGAATAAAGTTCAGGTGCGTGTGGAAAGGCTTCATTATTAATAGCCCTATGAATATAACTATAAGTCATAAAAATAACTTCAATAAACATTTTTTCTTTTACTTTATCAGAAAGCTTTGCCTCAAGCGTATCAAGGAGTTCCTTGTACTTTTCCTTCCAATCATCAATCATTATTACCGGGGCAATAAGTAATCCCACAGGATAATCAGCCTCAGCCATTTTATTCATTGCCTCAATCCTGTTGTTAAGGTGTGAGGTACCAAGCTCAATTTTTCCGATAATTTCTTCAGGATTCACGCTCATTCTGAATATAGTTTTACCCTTATGGTTAAGTCCAAGCAGAGAATCCACCATTTCAAATTTTGTCGGGAAGGTTAGCTTTCCTCTTCCCTGTCGTGCAAATTCTTCTATAACCCATGGCAGATTATCAGTAATAGTATTTTCAAGGATAAGGTCGCTGTTGCTCCCTATTTCAAAAGTTAGTGGTGTTGCACTTTTTCTTGAAAAAGCTGTTAATTTGTCAAGCATCTGCTCTCTGTTGGCAAAAAGGCGCAAATATGCACATTTATTGTAATTACATACAAGATAGCAATACAAGCACATTGCACTACATCCTGAAGATGTCCATGGAACTAAAAAGTCAGAACTTTTAAAATTTGCAACATACTTATGTGTCTTTCTTATTCCAAGAATGACACTTCTTTTCATAACGGCAAACTCCCTATTTTCCTTCTGACGCATTTCAGGAATATTATTATGATTTTCTATTTCAATCCACTTAATATCTTTGTATTTTTCTTTGAGCTTTTTGCCAAGACTATAATCAAGCGTTGTTGGTTCGTAATAAATTTTCTCTGGAAACATTTTTACTCCTGATTTCTTTTTTTATTTTTTATTTTATCCTCCATTAACTTAATTACTCTTTATGAAGATTGTTTAAACTAAGAAATTTATGACAAAATTATTATAAGCTTATAAATCGGAGGAAAATATGAAAAACAGTTTTAAAAAGAACCTGCCTTTTTTTGAAGGATGGTATTTTAAGCATTATAACGGACAGGATAATATTACTTTTATTGTTGGCAGAAATATCGGTGTAAGTGGATCAGGTTCAGCATTTATTCAGGTTCTGACAAATGATAATTCCTATAACTTCAATTACCCACTTAACACATTCAGATTTTTTAAAAAGAAGCTTATCATAAAAGTAGGGACAAGTTATTTCACCGACAAGGGAATTTATGTTGATATAAACACTGGGAAATTTCAGCTAAAAGGAAAGCTATTGTATTCAAATTTAACACCTATAAAATATCCTTTGATGGGACCTTTCAATCTTATTCCGAAAATGGAATGCAGACATGAAATAGTAAGTATGAATCATATTGTTTTCGGCAATTTACGGTTAAATTCTGAAACAATCAATTTTAACAATGGCTCAGGTTACATTGAATCGGATATGGGCCATTCCTTCCCAAAAAACTACACATGGCTTCAATGCAACAGCTTTAACAATATCAAGGCAAGTATTATGCTTGCGGTAGCTGATGTTCCTATATTGAAGACAAGCTTTAAAGGTAGCCTGTGTGTTATTAATTACAATAATCAAGAATACAGGTTTGCGACATATCTTGGAGCAAAGGTTGATTTCTGCAACAATTACTGTATTATTCTCAAGCAACGCAAATATAAGCTTGTTGTTAAATTCAACGCAAATGCTGGGCAGAAGCTTCTGGCACCGAAGCAAGGAAATATGTCCAAAATTATTTATGAGTGTGCTAATACAAAAGCAAATTTTTGGTTCTATAACGGGGACAATCTTATTTTTTATGGAAATACTGATAATTGTTCATACGAAATCGTAAAATAGTGTATAACCTGTATTAAAATTCATAAATACAACATATATATTTATTAACATAAACGAAGGAGGAATTTATTATTTCAAAGATTAAGTGGAAGCCTTTAATTTTTTTCCTTATTATAACTCTTGGTGTGGGAGCTTTATCTGCCATTTTCACAAACAACAGTATGAATAAATATAAGAACTATAACAGACCTATTCTTTCGCCACCTGGCTGGCTCTTCCCAATAGTATGGAGCATACTTTTTGTGCTTATGGCAATTTCAGCATATATTGTTTATACATCTAATGCGACAAAAAAAGAGAAAACAGATGCACTGTTCCTCTATTTTCTCCAACTCGTAATAAACTTCTTCTGGACAATTATTTTCTTCTCATTTGACCAACTTTTACTCGGATTCCTGTGGATTATTCTTCTTTGGATTGTCGTAATTTTCATGATGTTAGCTTTCTTCAAAATTAAACCTATTGCTGCATATCTCCAGATACCATATATTTTGTGGCTGTCGTTTGCTGCATATCTAAATCTTGGAATTTATGTTCTGAATAAATAAAAAAGGCGGAAATCTTCCGCCTTTTATTTTTTATTGCCACATATATAATACCAACTACAATTACTGCATATCTGTTCTAATTTCTCTGGTGTAATTACTTTAGATACTTTTGCTTTAATATCAATCCAGCTCATTTCATCACCATGATGAATATCAAGACTTTCCATTACCTTTTTATCAAGCATTGATACCTTATCTTCGCTGTTACAACAGGTTATTTTATTCTCAGGGCATTTGATACATATAGTATCAAGACCTGCATTGATTTTTAATAACTCATCAGGATTTTCATCGAGATTTTTGATGACAGAATACATATTTTCAACAAATTCCGTGCTGTAACCCTGACCTATAAAGTTTTTGATACACAATAAGTGATGAGGGCGTAATTCTATCTGATTTTTCATAATACTATATTTTAATGACTTTCTTCAATCTTGCAACAAGAACTGTAGCAAGAGCAATTTTAATTATATCACCAGGAATGAATGGGAAAACACATAATCCGAGCGAATCCCATAACTTTCGGTTTGTGACGTGCATAAACCATACTGTTCCAAGTGCATAACAAGCAATAATACCAATAAGCATTGCTATTGGGAGTATTACGTATATGTTAGTTTTAACCTTCTGTACAATTAATCCTATAATGAAGGCTGCAACTACATAGCCAACTATGTATCCACCAGTGGGTCCTGAAACAATTGATAACCCACCTGTAAAATGTGCGAATACGGGTGCACCAACTGCTCCTATTAGAACATAAACAAGCTGACTGATTGCACCATATTTTGCTCCAAGCATTCCTCCTGTTACAAATATTGCGAATGTTGCAAAACTTAACGGAACTGGTCCGATATCAAAAGCTATCTGTGAGCATATTGCTGTAAGGGCAGCAAATAAGCCACTCAGGCATATCATTTTTGTTGAGATTTTATTCATAACTCCTCCAAATTGTAAACTTCTATTTTGAATTTAGTTTACAATAATAATAACCTATCGATTATTAGTTGTCAATAGGTTATTTAAAATTATTTTATTATGTATTTCATCGGAGTGTATTTTATCCCATCAGTAAGAAGCTGCATATCGGTATCAACAAAACCAAATCTGTGATAAAAAGGAACGGCATAGGGTGAAGAATTAAGTGTAATTTCACTCACTCCTTTTTTCTTTGTTATTTTAACTGCCTTTTTCATAAGGCGGGTTGCAATACCTTTCCTGTGATAGTTTTTATCAACAAAAAGCAGGCTTACATGACTATCATTCCTAAAAGCAACAACACCGATAAGCTGTTTCTTATGGTAACACCCAAGAAAGACATTACAACGATTTAATAATATCCGCCTTGTTTCATCGCTCATTACATAATCAGTAAATGTTTTAATGCCCTCGTCAGAATATTCAGGTGCTTCAAATTCCATAAAAACTTCAAGAATAAGTTTTATTGCGTCGTCAATTGTTGAATAATTAATACTTTTTATTATGAACATATCAAACATCCTTTTTTAAAACTAATAATATTATAATTCCATAATATTCTAATGTCAACAAATAATACTGGACAAAAAAATAAAACCGCTGTATAATTAAAAAGTATAAATACGCGAGGGGGCTATAAAATGGATTCTTTACTGGAACTTCTTAAACAAAACGCAAGACTTTCCAATCATGAGCTTGCGGTAATGCTTGACACAACTGAAGAAGCGGTCGCGGCGCAGATAAAAGATTATGAAAATAAGGGCTTTATCAAAGGATATAGTGCTATTATAAATGAAGAACTTGCCTGCAAGGATACTGTTACAGCCTTCATAGAACTTAAAGTATCACCAAAGGCTGAATATGGCTATGATGATTTAGCAAAGACTGTTATGCAGTTTGATGAGGTTGAGGATGTTTCTCTTATGTCAGGAGCATATGATCTTGCTGTTACAGTAAGAGGACCTTCACTGCGTGAAATCGCTTTTTTTGTTTCACAAAGACTTGCTACAATTGACGGCGTTCTTTCAACTGCAACTCACTTTGTATTGCAAAGATACAAGGATAAGGGCATAACACTATATGATGAAAAGCTTGATGAAAGGGGCTTTGTTTCCCCGTGATAGATTATGATAAAGTAGTATCAAGGATTGCTCACGATATAAAGCCATCTGGTATAAGAAAGTATTTCGATATTGCTCAACAGTTTGATGGGGTAATTTCCCTCGGAGTTGGCGAGCCTGACTTTCCTACACCGTGGAGTATCAGACGTTCAGCAATTACTGCACTTGAGAAAGGTAAAACCTTCTACACAGCAAATTCAGGATTAATTGAACTTCGAAAAGCAATCTCAAAGTATACAGAAGAAAAAACAGGGGTGGGCTATAACCCTGATAAAGAAATAATAGTTACAGTAGGTGGTTCTGAGGCTATTGATCTTGCAATAAGAGCTATTGTTGAACCAGGCGATGAAGTTCTCGTTGTTGAACCTTGCTTTGTCTGCTATGCTCCTATTGTCAGACTTACAGGCGGAGTGCCTGTTGTCATTCAAACAAAACTTGAAAACAACTTCAGGCTTACAGCTGGCGAACTTAGAGAAAAAATTACTGACAAGACAAAGCTACTCATTCTCCCATTCCCTAACAACCCAACTGGTGCTGTTATGAGAAAAGAGCATCTTGAGGAAATTGCTGAAGTTCTTGCCGGAACAAACATTATGGTGCTTTCTGATGAGATTTATTCATCACTAACATACGGTGAACGGCACGTTTCTTTCGCAAGCATTGAAAGAATGAAAGAACGTACAATTATGATAAACGGCTTTTCAAAGGCTTTTGCTATGACAGGTTGGCGGCTCGGTTACCTTTGTGGTCCGCAGGAAGTTGTGAAACATATGCTGAAAATTCATCAGTATGGCATTATGTCATCACCGACAATCAGCCAGTATGCTGCGATTGAAGCACTTGAACACTGCGATAATGATGTTAAAAAAATGGTTTCCGAATACAATATGAGAAGGCGTTACCTTGTTGATGCAATTAATAGCCTTGGTCTTGAATGCTTTAATCCTGAAGGTGCATTCTATGTATTCCCTTGTATTAAAAGCACAGGGCTAACAAGTGAAGAATTCTGTGAGCAGCTTGTATTTTCGCATAAGGTTGCTGTTGTACCTGGTAATGCTTTCGGTGAAAGTGGAGAAGGCTTTATCAGAGTTTCATATGCTTATTCACTTAGCCATCTTAAAGAAGCAATCAGTCGAATTGAAGACTTTTTAAAAGGTCTGAAAGATAAATAATTAATTAAATCAGGAGTGATAATTTAAAATGCAAGACTCAGTATCCGTCCGAACGCCAGCGAAAATAAATCTATCATTAGATATTCTGGGCAAAAGATATGACGGCTATCATTTTGTAAAAACAATCATGCAGACGGTTTCTATTTTTGACGTACTAAAAATAGAGTTGAACGAGTTAAACCAAATCAGAATTTTTTGTGACGAACCAGGAATTCCGTGCGACAGCAGTAATCTCGTATACAAAGCCGCTATTGCTTTTTTTGAGCATATTCAGGTTCAGCCTGTTGGAATTGATATTACCATTGAGAAGAACATTCCATCCATGGCAGGTCTCGCAGGGGGCAGCTCTGATGCTGCTGGAATGATTGTTGCACTTAACAAATTAATGGAAACTGAGCTATCCGATGATGAGCTTTATGATATAGGAGAAAAAATTGGTGCAGATGTTCCTTTCTGTATTAACGGAGGAACAGCTCTTGCAGAAGGAGTCGGTGACATAATAAATCAGTTACCTGATATTCCTGAATGCTATATACTTATTGTAAAACCAGACTTCAACATAAGCACACCAGAAGCTTATAAAAAATTTGATTCTCTTGAATATGCACGGTCATCAGAGCTTGAAGAAATAGTTGCTTCTATCACTATTCAGGATCTTGAAAAAATGTCAGGATTACTTTTCAATGCACTTGAATATGCCGTTGATAATGATGAAATATTCAGAATCAAGGAAGAAATGATGGATATGGGTGCATTGGGAGCATTAATGAGCGGAAGTGGCTCGGCTGTTTATGGAATCTTTGAAAAGAAAAAGTATGCTTCAAAATGTGCAGAAGCTTTTGAAGATAAATACAGCTTTGCACAGGTTTGCACACCACATAATAGTGGCATTGAAATACTATAATAAATTCAGTATTTAAAATTTAAACCTCAGTACGAAATGTACTGAGGTTTTTTATATTCCCGATAAATCAAAATCAGGAGTGTATTCTTCCTTTGCTGAGGATTTTTCCTGCATAAAGCCCTTCAAACCAAGCTTCTGCGCGTGTTCAAGAACCTTATTATATTCAAATGTCGAAATACGTCTGTTTATCTCTGGATGCTCTGTACATTTATAAAAAGGGGTAAATTGACTCATTAAGCTTATTAAAATCTTATCCTTATCAAAGTTATCAGCAATCCAATCAAGCACCGCAACAGAATCATTACGATTATTAGGAAGGACAAGGTGACGTATAATCAATCCCTTTTTCAGCATATCACCGTTATATTCAAGCCCACCCACCTGCTCGTACATATACTTTGTTGCTTTTATAGCAACATCAAAATAATCCTTTGCCTTTGAATATTTCTGTGATATAACACTGTCCTTATACTTTAAATCTGGTAGATAAATATCAACATAGCCTTCAAGCATTTTCAGTGTATCAACACACTCATATCCACCCGTATTATACACTATTGGTATATTCAGCTTGCCTTTAACCATATCAAGTGCCTGTATAATTAATGGAACATAATGAGTCGGGTTGACTAAATTAATATTTTCAGCCTTCTGCTCCTGAAGTTCAAGGAAAATCTGCGCAAGTCGTCCTACAGAAATATTTTTGCCGAAGTTTTCAGCACTGATTTTATAATTCTGACAAAAGCAGCATTTTAAGGTGCAACCTGAAAAAAATACCGTGCCTGAACCATTTGCTCCGCTTATGCAAGGCTCCTCCCAATAATGAAAAGAAGCTCTTGCAACTTTTATTTGATTGCCACCACCACAAAAGCCTTTTGATATTATTCTATTGGCTTTACATTGGCGTGGGCATAATGTACATTGTGACATATCCACTGATATCACCTCATGCTTATTATAACATAAACACAGCCACAAGAAAACTTGTGGCTGTAACTAATTTTAACTATTAATATTTATTATCATCATCATCGAGGTCAATCTTTAAATCCCCACCAAACTGAAAGTCGGAACCTGATTGTGTATTACCACCGAATGCAAATTCATCAACTGGAGCGGATGTTGTGCCACCACCAAAAGCGAACTCGTCGGCTTGCTCAGGAGCTGGTATTGTATTACTACCAAAAGCAAAATCATCGGCTTGTGAAGGCGCTGGAGTTGCATTGCCACCGAATGAAAACTCATTAGCTGGTGCTGAACTTCCGCCAAAAGCAAATTCCTCAGCAGGGGCTGCTGAACTTCCGCCAAAATCAAAGCTGTTTAAAGAGGTTCTTGACAATCCACCGAAGCCACCAGTCATTACTGCACTGTCTGCACCACTAAAGAGCTTTTCCTTATCACCAAGTCTGAATTTTGCAATCATATTTGTTAGTAGCAATGACTGACCTGAAAGTTCTTCACTTGCGGCAGCACTTTGTTCTGCTGTTGCAGTATTTGTCTGAACAACTGCTGAGATCTGGTCAATTCCAGTGTTAATTTGATGAATTGATTCTGCCTGATTCTCAGAAGCTTTACTGATATTTTTAACAATATCATCAATATCTTTCGACATATTAACAATTTCAGCAAGTGATTTTGCAGTCTGCTTTGCGATTTTTGAGCCGCGGTCAACTGTTTCAACTGAGCCTTCGATAAGTGCTGTAGTCTGTTTCGCAGCTTCCGCACTCTTAGCGGCAAGACTTCTTACTTCATCAGCAACAACAGCGAAGCCTTTACCTGCTGAACCTGCTCTTGCAGCTTCAACTGCAGCATTCAGAGCAAGAATATTTGTCTGGAATGCTATATCATCAATAACCTTGATAATCTTTGAAATTTCATTTGAAGAAACATTAATTTCTTCCATAGCGCCAAGCATCTTATTCATATCATCATTACAAGAAATAATATTAGCCATTGTATTGTCAACTATACTTTCAGCCTGTTTTGCTGATTTAGCATTATTATTAATCTGTTGTGAAACATCGGAAATTGTTGCTGAAAGCTCCTGAATAGCGCTTGCCTGTTCAGTTGCACCCTGTGACAATGCCTGTGCACCATTTGATACCTGATTTGCACCATTGTTAACCTGATCTGCTGCATTTCTGATATTTGAAAAAGTATCAATCAATGATAAAAGAATTGTATTGAATGTACTTTTGATTTTTATAAAATCGCCATTAAAAGAACCGTGAACCCTGTCGGTAAGGTTGCCTTCTGAAATATTAACAAGAGCATCTGTGATTTTTGTAATGTATAATTTTAAAGAATTAACTGTATCCTGCAATGCATTAGTCAATTCATATAATTCGTCCTGCGTCTTTGGGATATTAACAGGGTCGGTTAAATTACCATCTGCCAATGATTTGAGTCTTTCACTTGCGCTTTCAAGAGGTTGTGTTATTTTGTTAATTGTTCTCCTTACAATCATAAAGTTAACAGCCAATACTATTAAAGTACAGCCGAAACATATTAAAATGGCAAGCAACAAATTAGTCCTGTCTTTGATTATAAATGCAATTGTAATTGAAACTATAGCAGCAGCCAATGTTGACAACATGCTTAAAGCAAGAAATTTTGTTTTAATAGACTTCATATTAAACCTCCCATTAATTCGCTTAAATATGTATACATTATAGCATTAGTCAGTTTAAAATACAATATATATTGTTCGAATAATACAAAAATATTTATGTTAATCACATATTGTTTTAAATTGATATATAGTTTATAATACAATTTGAAGAAGGAGTGATTTTAATTGTTCAGATACGAGACTCATATGCATTCAAGTGAGGCAAGCGCCTGTGCCACAAATGATATTTACAAAATGCTTGAAAAGTATAACAGCCTTGGTTATACGGGAATAATACTCACAAATCATTTTTTTAATGGCAACACCTGTGTACCTCGTAATATGCCATGGAGAAGTAAAATTGACCTGTTTTTCTTGCCGTATGAAAAAGCAAAAATAAAGGCTAAGGAATACAATATGGATGTTTTTTTCGGGCTTGAATATAATTATTATGGAACAGAATTTTTAATTTATGGTGTTGATAAGGAATTCTTCCTTAATTATCCTGAAATTATGAATTTATCCCTCTCTGACTTTTTCAATCTTATTCATAAAAATAATGGGATAGTTGTTCACGCACATCCTTTCAGGGAAGCTTCATATATTAGGGAAATACGACTCTTCCCGGAGCTTATTGACGCTGTCGAGGTAATAAATGGATCTCATTTGGGAACTGACTTTGATGATAAAGCCAAAGCCTATGCTCAAAAATACAATCTACCCCAGACTGCTGGCTCTGACTCACATAATGTAAATCATTCTTTCTTTTGTGGTATGGAATTTCAACACCGATTAAAAAATATAAATGATTTCATTTCATCAGTCATAAATAGAGAATATTCTCTATTTTTAATTTAAAATAATAATTCCCCCTTCTCTTTGCATATAAATGCTTAGAAAGGGGTTGTTTTATGTTATCTAATTCAAGAATCAAATCAATCTTTTTGTGTATTATTGCGATTATCTTAGCAATAATTGTGCTTATTCAGATAATTTCAGTTTCTGCGGTAAATATCGATGCAGAAAAAGGTATGAAGGTCCCTATAATAATGTACCATAGCGTTCTGGATAGCGAAAGACGTTCTGGCGATTTTGTAATCTCCACCAAAACGCTTGAAAATGACCTGTTATACCTAAGGCAGAATGGTTATTCCCCTATTTTTATAAGCGACCTGATTAATTATGTTAATAATAGTGGAACTCTGCCACAGAATCCTGTTGTGCTCACATTTGATGACGGTTTTTATAATAGCCTTGCTTATGTTCTGCCACTTCTTGAAAAATATGATATGAAAGCAAGTGTTTCTGTCGTGGGATATTACTCAAAAGTAAACAGTGAATGTCCTGATAAAAACCCATCTTATGCTTATCTGACATGGGATGATATTCTTGACCTTTTAAGGACAAAACGCATTGAAATCGGCAACCACAGCTTTAATATGCATTCTCATACAAGCAAGCGCGCAGGTAGCAAAAAAAACAAATATGAAAGTGAAGATGACTACTATTCATTGTTTTTAAGGGATACTCTAAATCTTCAGGATATGCTTAAAACAAATTGTGACTATCAGCCTTATTTTTATACTTATCCTTTTGGCTTCTACTGTGAACAGAGTGAAAAATACTTAAAACAGATGGGATTCAAGGCAACACTAACCTGTGAGCAAAGAATGAATTATATAACAAAAGATCCAGAGTGCCTTTATCTTCTCGGCAGATACAACCGACCAAGTGGAATTTCGACAGAAGCTTTTATGAAAAAAGTCCTGAAGTAGTGCTGATGACAAGCCTTTTTACGACATATTTCATATTGACTTTTGTGGTAAATTTATGTATAATTTTTATATCTTTTAACATCTTATAAAGGATGTGAAATTTGTGTCAGATGTACAGAAGCAATTTAAAAAGCTTGATCAAAAGGCTATGAAGCTCCAGCATCAATGCGAAAAGAACTCACAGTATGCTGAAACTAAAAAAACAAAGAATTTACTTCGCTTAGTTTTATTTTTTATATCTGTTTTAGTATGCGGTATTTGTGTTTTTATTGTGCTCAATAAAGTTATTGAAAACAGCTTTACAGATAATTTTGAATTCAGCTATACACCTTCAGTTTTAATCAGCTTTTTTATCATTGCTGGAATTACCACATTTTTCTTTATGAAAAAGAAATTTATCGGCACTGTTATTATTTTCCTGTCTATTGTTAATCTGGTACTGGCAATAAGGCTTTTCTCAAACAGAAAACTGATAGCAGATAATTTAATTACTATTATCATCTGCTCGGCTTTAATCATTTGTTCCTTGATTATACTTATTAAAGCTTACAGAATAAAAAGACTAAAATGAAAACCTGCCCTTGTACTTTTGCTACGAGGGCTTATAACTTAAAAGAGGTAAATTATGCTTTCAATTATAATTCCTGCCTTTAATGAAGAAGGCAACATTAGCAGAATAGTATCCGTTATTGATAATCTTATGGTTGAAAATAAGATTGACTATGAAATTGTTTTTGTCAATGATGGCTCAAAGGATAACAGCTGGGCTGAAATTTCAGCTGCTTCCGAAAACAATTCCAATATAAGTGCAATCAACTTCAGCAGAAATTTCGGTAAGGAAAGTGCTATTTTTGCCGGACTAAAATATGCAAAAGGTGATGCTTGTGTACTTATTGACTGTGACTTGCAGCATCCACCTAAAAAAATTGTTGAGATGTATCACATATGGGAAAATAATGATGTCGATATTGTTGAGGGAAGAAAATCCTCACGAGGAAAAGAAAATATATTCTATAATTTATTCTCAAAGACATTCTATAGAATGATAAGCAAGGAATCTGGCATTGATATGCAGAATGCTTCTGACTTTAAGCTTATGAGCAGGAATGTTGTTGATGCTTTAAATGAAATGCCAGAAAGACTCACCTTCTTTAGAGCTATGTCAAAATGGGTCGGATATAAGACTGAAATAGTTTATTTTGATGTTGAAAAGCGTGAAGTCGGCGAATCAAAATGGTCTGTCCGAAACCTTTTCAAGTATGCAGTCAACTCAATAACATCCTATACAAGTGCACCTATGCAGATTGTTACTGTTATTGGAGTTATAACCTTCATTATTTCTGTCATTCTTGGGATAAACACTCTTTACAATAAGATTTCAGGAAAATCACTTGAAGGATTTTCTACAGTAATTCTTCTTCAACTTTTCACAAGCAGTGTTATTATGTTCAGCCTTGGTATAATCGGATACTATCTGTCAAAGATTTATGAAGAAATAAAACAAAGACCAAGGTATATTATTAATGATAGAATAGAAAGCAAAAATCACAAAGAAAAGGAGCGCTCAGATGACAGATAATATTATAAAACAGTGGATTTTCAACAAAAGAGCTTATTTGATTACTTTTGCTGTTCCCGTTATTATAATGTATTTTGTCTATGCTGTTTTTGGCGTGCATCCATTTGGCGATAACTCCGTTCTTGTCCTTGACCTCAACGGTCAATATGTATATTATTACGAACATCTTAGAGATATTTTCTGGAGTAATAAAAGCATATTATACTCCTGGAGCAGAAATCTATCGGGTGAATTTTTAGGAATATATGCTTATTATCTTGCAAGTCCTTTTTCAATTATTCCTATACTACTTCCGCGTTCAATGATGCTTGGTGCTCTTGAGCTTATGCAGCTTTTGAAGATCGGTGCGGCTGCGTTAGCTTTTGCTGTATATCTTAAAAATCAAAAAGGTAGCAGAATTTTCACAATTATTATATTTTCAACACTTTACTCATTAATGTCATACTGTGTTGTTCAGCTTATGAACCCAATGTGGTTAGATGGGCTTATATATCTCCCCCTTATAATAATGGGAGTAGAAAGACTCATTGACAATGGCAAAATGAAAGGACTCATTATTCCTCTTGCGTTAATGTTCATTTCAAACTACTATATAGGCTATATGGTGGGAATATTTACAGGGCTTTATTTTATCAAGTATATTATTGTCAGTGGTAAATACACATTCAAAAAAGGTATTATCAAAACTCTTATAAAAGCAATCATCAGCGTCGCTGTTGCTGTTATGTGTGCAATGGTAATAATACTTCCGGCATATAATTCCCTCAAGCTTGGAAAACTCGAATTTTCAGAGCCTGACTTTACTGTTAAATCACAGTTCACCATAGAACAGTTCCTCACAAAGCTGTTGCCTTTTAGCTATGATACTGTAAGACCAGAGGGGTTGCCGATTGTATTCTGTGGTTGTCTGACATTACTACTGGTTCCGCTGTATTTCCTGAATAAAAAAATTGATACTAAAAGTAAAATAGCAAATGCTACTTTACTTGTTGCTATTTTACTTTGTATGTATGTAAGCATATTAGATTTAGTGTGGCATGGTTTTCAGGTCCCGAACTGGTTACCATTCAGATATTCATTTTTATTCTGTTTTATTATGCTTGTTATCGCGGCAAAAGCATTTGAAAAGCTTGATGGGGTTTCTCACAAGCAGATATATGGCAGCTTTTTCGGTATAATTATTTTCCTCTGCTATATTGAAGGCAAAAAATATGCACATATTCCTGCAATAAAGACTATTCTTCCCTCAGCACTGATTATCACAATATATTTTGTTGTTCTGCTTGGTTGCAATAAACGCCGGACGACTACAAATGCTATAATTACTGTAATTTTCATCTGTGCTGAAATGTTCACTGTTTCACTTAATACTCTTGACAGAATAAACAAGGACGTATTGTACAGCAAGTTTTCATCCTATCACGATTATGTGGATGACGGAAGAAAAGCTGTTGAAACAATTAATGAAATGGACGATGGTTTATTCCGTAGTGAAAAGACATTCCACAGGACTGTAAACGATCCTATGGCATTCGGACTTAATGGCCTTTCACATTCAAGTTCAACAATGAATGCTCCTGTAATTGAGATGATGAGGAAGCTCGGCTTTACCTCACGAGGACACTCAACAAGGTACACTGGTGCTACCGAAATAACGGATTCTATCTTTGGTGTAAAGTATATACTAAATAAGGATAAGACCCTATATAATTATGATTACCTATTAAAGAATAATGATATTGAAATATATAAAAATCCTTATGCACTATCAATGGGCTTTATGGCAAACAATAATGTCAGAAAAGTCAATATTGAGAATGTTAACCCTTTTGAAAATCAGAATGCACTGATAAACAGCATGACAGGCGGCGACGAATCAAACAATATTTTCAAGCCTATTACTGTTGATAATTTAGATTATGAAAATATTACTGTTGAAAATGCAGGAGACCATACAAAATATTCCCCTACCTTTAAAGGAATTAATGCTCACATTGAATTCAGCATAACTGCTCCGACCGATGATGTCATATATGCATACTTCCCGAGTAATTATGAGCGTTCAATGAACATCTGGGTAAACAAACAATTTATTGATTATTACTATGAGGCAGATAATTACTGCATTGTCAGACTTGGAAAATTCAATGCAGGAGAAAAAGTTTCTATTATAACAACACCTACAAAAGAAGATCTGTATATGATGGATGAATACTTCTATTACCTTGACAAAGCCACTTTTGAGAAAGCTATAAATACCTTGAAGAATAATCAATGGAATATCACAAAGCACACTGACACTTATCTTGAGGGTAAGGTTACCGCTCAGAATAATCAGATTTTGTACACTTCTATTCCTTATGAAAATGGCTGGACAATTAAAGTCGACGGTAAGAAAGTCAAGCCTGTTGTGCTGGTTGATTCATTAATTGGTATTGAAGTCCCTGAAGGAACGCATACTGTAACTATGAAGTTTTTGCCTGATTATTTAATTAAAGGAATAATAATTTCGGTTGTGGGGGCAATTCTCATCATTGCAATAATAGTTTTAGAAAAACGTTATAGTAAGAAAAATATTAAAGTTGAAAAGGAAGCTGAAAGTGAAAGCTAAGGAATATATGGTTTTTAAAATTGATGGCGATTATGCCATCCTCAAAAGAACAGATATAGAAAGCAATGATGATTTTTTAGTAGCAAGAGCATTGCTACCTATGGAAATTGACGAGGGCACAAAGCTCTTGTGGGAGAATCTTGAGTATACAATTATATAACCAAAAAAGGATTGCAAATTAAAGCAATCCTTTTTTTCTTAAGAGGGATTATAATATGATATACTTATTCCCATATCACCTAAATACTTAACTATGTCCGAACAATGTTTATTACCTAACATATATAATTTTGTAAATGAGTAAAAGTAAAAAACTTCCGTTTAATAAAAAACGGAAGTTTTTAGCGGTTGTTTTATTACTTAGCAAGTCTTGCTTCAATCTTATCAAGCTGCTCCCATAGAGCTGCAGGAACGTGACCGCCTTTTTCAGCGATATCTTCCTTATAATATCTACGCATTTCTGCAATTTCCTTTGACCAAAGGCTCTTATCAACAGCAAGAAGCTTATCAAGGATTTCCGGAGTAACTTCATCCTCAAGACCTTCAATATTGAGGTCTTCCTTCATAGGAAGATAACCAATTGCAGTTTCCTCTGCATCAACTGTGCCTTCACAACGTTTGATAATCCAGTCAAGAACTCTCATGTTATCGCCGAATCCAGGCCAGATGAAGTTTCCGTCTTCGTCCTGCTTGAACCAGTTAACGTTGAATATCTTTGGAGCCTTGTCGCCAAGCTTTTCGCCCATTTCAAGCCAGTGTGCCCAGTAATCACCAACATTGTAACCAATGAATGGCTTCATAGCCATTGGGTCGTGACGAAGAACACCTACTTCACCGGTTGCAGCTGCTGTTGTTTCAGAAGAAACAGCTGAACCAATGTATGTTCCGTGTGCCCAGTCAAATGACTGATATACAAGTGGAGTTGTTGAAGCACGTCTGCCGCCGAATACTATAGCAGAAACAGGAACGCCCTGTGGGTTGTTAAATTCTGGTGAAATGCATGGGCAGTTAATTGCTGGAGCTGTAAATCTTGAGTTTGGATTAGCAAGCTTATTGCCAGCAGCAACGAACTCCTTACCGTTAACCTTTTCGCCCTTCCATTCTGTTGCATCAACAGGAGGATTCTTGTCAAGACCTTCCCACCATACAGTGTTATCCGCATTATTCAAAGCAACGTTTGTGAAGATTGTATTCTTCATTGCTGAATGAAGAGCATTTGGGTTTGATTTTTCGTTTGTACCAGGAGCAACGCCAAAGAATCCGTTTTCTGGGTTTATAGCATAAAGTCTGCCATCTGGGCCTGGTTTCATCCAAGCGATATCATCACCGACTGTAAATATTTCATAGCCGTCCTTACGATATCCTTCTGGTGGAATAAGCATTGCAAGATTTGTCTTTCCGCAAGCAGATGGGAAAGCAGCGCAAACGTATTTTGTTTCTCCGTCTGGTTTCTTAAGACCAAGAATAAGCATATGTTCAGCCATCCAGCCTTCATTCTTTCCTTGATATGAAGCAATTCTCAAAGCAAAGCACTTCTTACCGAGAAGAACGTTTCCGCCGTAACCAGAGTTAATTGACCAAATTGTGTTATCTTCTGGGAAGTGAACGATATATCTCTTATCCTGATCAATATCAGCCTTTGAATGGAGACAACGAACAAAGTCGTTAGATGTATCACCAAGGTTTTCAAAAGCAGCCTTACCCATTCTTGTCATTATATCCATGTTAAGAACAACATAAATTGAATCTGAAAGCTCAACACCAACTTTTGCAAGAGGTGAACCGATTGGTCCCATTGAATAAGGAATAACGTACATTGTACGTCCCTTCATAACGCCATCATACATAGGTGTTAGCTTAGCGTACATTTCCTGTGGATCACACCAGTTATTTGTAGGACCTGCATTCTCTTTTTTCTTTGAACAGATAAATGTTCTATCCTCAACACGAGCTACGTCGTTTACTGCTGTTCTATGATATAAACAACCAGGAAGCTTTTCCTGATTAAGCTCTAACATTTCTCCAGAAGCAATTACTTGTGCTCTCAGGTCAGCGAGCTGCTCTTCAGAACCGTCAATCCATACTACTTTGTCAGGTTTTGTGAGTGCAACCATTTCATCGACCCATTTCAAAACATTCTTATTGTTTGTCAACATAATTTTTAGTCCTCCCAATTCAAAATTTTTTTGGAATTTTATTATAGAAACAAATTTCCCACAATTAACATTATATATTGTAACATGCAATATGTCAATAGCAAGATTGTTATTTCGCTAACAATATATGAAAGTTAATTAAAATTTACTTGCAAAAAATACTTGCAAAATACCTTATTATTAAAAAAATGCTGTTTTTTTGAAATTAATATCAATATTAAATTCATAACAAAGAGATAAAAAATTCAAAGCTTTATCTGATACTTATCATTATACAATGTATGATATCCAAAGTTCAAAGAGCAGTATACGCTTATACATACTGATGTGCAGATAGCTATCATTATAGCAATCTGATACATTATTGCTGTTGTCGGAAGTGTTCCAGATAGTATCTGACCAGTCATCATACCCGGGAGAGATACTATTCCCATGCCTACCATTGAATTAAGGGTAGGCAGAAGTGCAGTTTCAAGAGAATTATTAACATAAGGTAAAAGTATTTTCTTTGGTGTTACACCAAGATTCTGCAAGGCTTCAATTCTGATTCTATTACTTTTAAGACTCTCATCAAAAGTTTTTAGTCCAAGCCCTACTCCCGTCATTGAGTTACCGATAATCATTCCCGCTAAAGGAATAGTATACTGCGGATTAAAAATATTCTGATTTACAACAACTATAATGAAAAATATTAGTACTGAAATTCCCGATAAGGATATTGATAACGCAACGGATTTTTTAAAGTTTAAATTAATTGATTTGTTTTTTGATAGCACTCTGAAAATTGCGAAAGCGGTCATTATAATAACATATACTATTGTAAAAGCTGGATGTGGATTTTTAAAAATGAATGTAAGGATAAAGCCAGCAAGCACAAGCTGTACTGTCATCCTAAGGCTCCCAACAAAAAGCAGCTTAGTCTGATTAATTTTGGATTTCTTCATTATTACAAGCACAATAATTAAGAGAAGATATACAAGCAAGAACTGAATAATACTCAGCTTTTCTGCACCATTCATTATTACACCGCCTTTTGTATAGTAATAATATTTTCTGCAAAGTCATTTGTGAGTTCATTATCATGGCTGACAACAATTAGTGTAATTATATTAGCTTTACAGAAATTAATTATATTTTTAAGCATTACCTTGCTATTCCTACTATCAAGTGCAGAGGTTGGCTCATCAAGCATGAGAATTTTAGGGTTAAATGACAGAAATATTGCAGTATAAATTCGCTGACGCTCTCCACCTGACATTGTTGTACAGTTATCATCAAGTGAAAAATCAATGCAACAAATCAAAAGATACTCTTTCATTTCTTTTTCTGATATAAGTTCTTCTCCCCTGAATTCATAAAAGAACTTGAAATTTCCTTTTATGGTATCATCAAAAAGAAATACATTCTGACTTATCAGAAGTATTTCTTTTCGAAGAGAGAGTATATCTGAATTATCAATATCAACGCCATTATAAAACACCTTACCTGATGATTGAGAATATGTCTGATTGAAAATTTTAAGCAAAGAGGACTTGCCCGTTCCGCTTGAACCAACTATAAATGATACTTCATTGTCTTTTAATGAAATATCCTCATACTCAATGTTTAAAAATTTCAACTGTGATGTTCTTAAAATAATATTGTCCATACATCCACCTTCTGATTTCATATAATAGTATTATACTACTTTATAGGAGGTTTTTAAAGCTTATTCCTATAATAGAAATATAAAATCAATGAAAACACTATTTTATTTTCTCTATTATATCTTCAGTATTGATTACTCTTGCAAATGCAAAGTGGAAATTTCCAATTGAAGCATTTTCTTCAGCTTCAGTAAAAGCAGCAGTTGCATCAGCTGGAACAAACACATTATAATCACGATAAAAGGCATCTCGAATTGTTGACTCAACGCAAATATTTGTTGAAATTCCTGTTACTACAAGAGTTTCTGCATCAAGTGAATGTAGGATGTTTTCAAGCTGTGTTCCATAAAATGAGCTAAAACGATGCTTCTTTACTATTATGTCACTTTTATGAGGTATTAGTTCGTCAATAATTTCCTGATCCCATGTTCCGTCAATGCAGTGTCCGATACTGTTAAGTGGTGGGAAAACATGAGAGATAAGTCCATAATCAAGTCCGTCAGGGCGATGAGTATGCTGAATATAAATTACAGGTCTGTTTGCTTGTCTAAAAGCGTCGGCAATTTTCTTAATAGGCTCAATTGATTTTGAAACTCTTGAAGTATCAAGACCCATAGTTGCAAGTGAACCCTTCGGACTGATGAATGCATTCTGCATATCAATAATTAATAAAACCGATTTTTCTTTTTTAAATTCAAGTGATAACATATAATTCTCCTTTTTAAATAGTAACATTAGTTTACCATAAACATATTAATTATCTTCATAAATTACGCTGGAAAAAATTTTTTATAAACAAAGAGGCTTTTGAGCCTCTTTGTTTGTGACTTCGTCACTTGACAAATATACTAAATAAGTATATCATAATATGCAAAATGAACTATAATAGAAGCAAAATATTAGGATAAACTATAGATATATTAGAAAAATGAAAGGGACGTTTATGCTACCATTCAGACCGATTATAATTACTGACAAAGAAGATTATGATAAAATAGTTAAGCCACTGAATTCATTGCTTTGTGCTCATTGTTTTGTTGACCTTTTTATATGGAAGGGTGCTTATGATACACAAATATGCATTCAGGATGGTTTTGTTTTTTTAAAGCAAAAGCTTGAGGATGAAACCATATACACATTCCCTCTTGGAAAAGGCGTTACGAAAAAAGCTATTGAAGATTTAATTCAGGACGCTAAGGACAGAGGGGTGAACTTCAATCTTGCTGCTATAAATAAAGAGCAAAAAGAAGAACTCGAAAAAATTATGCCTGACTACTTTGAATTTGTGGATAGGCGTGACAGTCAGGATTATATCTATACTTCTGAAAGTCTCATTACTCTCGCCGGCAAAAAACTTCACTCAAAAAGAAACTTCATCAATCGCTTCCAGTCAGAAAACGAAGGCAGCTGGAGCTATGAAAACATAACAAACGATAATATACATGAGGTATTTGAATATCATTTAAGCTGGTGTGCCTTAAACAAGGATACTGAAGATGAAGACATTTTTAACGAAACCTGTGCAATTTCAATTGCACTTAAGAACTTTGATACACTTGAACTCAAGGGTGGACTTCTTAGGCTGAACGAAAAGACAATTGCATTCACACTCGGCTCAAGAGCAAATCAAGATATGTTTATTGTACACATTGAAAAAGCTGACCATACTATAACTGGCTGCTATCAGATGATAAACAATCAATTTGCTATAAATAATTTTGAAAAAGTTAAATATATTAATAGAGAAGAGGATTTAGGGTTGGAAGGACTCCGAAAGGCAAAGCTTTCATACAACCCTATTATGCTCTCTGATAATTATTCAGCTGTTATTAAATAAGAGGACACTATGCTAAGAAAATGTAATGCTAATGATTTACCACAAATTTTAGAACTTTGGAATACTGTTTTTAACGAAGATGAAAAATTCACAAAATGGTATTTTGACAATATCTTCAACCCCGAATACACGATTGCAGTATTTGAAGATAGCAAGCTTATTTCAATGCTTCAGATGCTGCCTTATGAAATAAATAGTTTTGGCAAAGTGTCATATATATTCGGTGCCTGTACCTACTCTGAGCACAGAGGCAAAGGTCTTATGGCCAAGCTTATTGCTTTTTCAGAAAAGCTTGACAGAGATTCTGGCGTGACAGCATCTATCCTTATCCCACAGGAAAAAAGTCTTTTTGATTTCTATAAGCGATTTGGCTATGAATCTTTATTCAAAATAAATTATAAAGAATGTTTTAGGCAAAACAAAAAAGACCATTCATATACATTTTCTGAAATTGACAGCAAGGATATCACTTTGCTCAATCAGGCATACGAAAACAGTCTTTCAGGCACATATTTTGTTCTTCGTAATGAGGATTGCTGGGCAAAACAGATTGATATGTTCCGTACACTTGGCGGAAGTGCATTCTGCTTAAAGGATAACGAAAAGCTGATTGCTTATGCTTTTGTATGGGATGATGACAGCATTGTTATTCAGGAGCTTTGGGGCATTGATAATAATTCAAAAGAAATTATTGCTGATGAAGTACTCCATTATTATAATGCAGACAAGCTTATGGGAATTTCAATCCATGATACTGATATGGATGAAAAAGACCTCGGCAGTATAAAATTCTATGATAATAAAAAAACCGACAAGCCTTATTTCATGAATTTAATGTTCAATTAAAATTTCAAAATGATTTTTTTCGTATTGTATTAGCTTTTCATTGCACATTTTTGAAAGCTCACGTGACATTGCACTTCTGTCAACACAAATGAAATCAGCAAGCGCATTTTTTGAAAATGGAATGTCAAATTCCCTGCTCTTTTTAATTTCAGCCAGAAAAATAAAATATTGCATGAGCTTTTCCCTAATACTTCTCTTTGATAGAATTTCAAGCTTATTATTAAGCATAAGATTTTTTTCTGCAAGCACCTTTACCATGTTTTCAATAAGCTTGGTATGGAAAACACACGCTGATGAGCAGGTTGTAATAATCCTATTATAATCAATAAACATAATTTCACATCCTGTAACTGCCTCGACAGTTACAGGACTTTTTTTAATCTGTGCTGAAACTAATGTTTCACCAAAAATATCACTTGTTGAAAGCTCTGTAAGAATATTTTTATTCCCCATAAAATCGTTATTTGATATTTGAATATTTCCTGAAAGAATTATTCCAATCTGCTCAATTCTATCGCCCTCAAAAATTATTATACTCTCTTTATCAAATTTTTTGATTTTCGCATTAAGACATTTTAAAACACATTCAATATCAGAATGCTCCACTTCATAAAACAAAGGCGATTTTAATACAATATCAAAATAATTTATCATAATTCGCTCCTGTCGTTGCATTTGCAACATATTTATATTTTTATATATATTATAATACAAACATAACATAAACATCAATCTTTTTTAAAGGAGAAATATATATGCTAAGAAAAATTATTAAAATTGACGAAGAAAAATGTGTTGGTTGCGGACTTTGTGCAAACGCTTGTCACGAAGGTGCAATCGGGATTGTAAATAAAAAAGCAAAGCTTTTGCGTGATGATTACTGCGACGGGCTTGGAAACTGCCTTCCTGTATGCCCTACCGGTGCTATTACTTTTGAAGAAAGAGAAGCTGAGGCTTACAACAAGGAAGTTGCGCCAAAGAGAGTTGGAGAAAAAGAAAGTCCACTTGCATGTGGATGCCCTGGCTCAAATGCAAAAACTATTGAGAGAGCTTCAGCACCCGCGCCACAGAACTTTGATACTTCATCACAGCTTGGTCAATGGCCTTGTCAAATTAAGCTTGTTCCAATTAGCGCACCATACTTTGAAAATGCAAATCTTCTTATTTCTGCTGACTGTGCAGCATACGCATATGGCAACTTTCACGGACAATTTATGAAAAATAAGATTACAATAATCGGCTGTCCAAAGCTTGACGAGGGTGACTACTCCGAAAAGCTTACAGAGATTATAAAAAACAACAATATTAAATCTGTTACTGTTGTGAGAATGGAAGTTCCTTGCTGTGGCGGAATTGAAAATGCAGTTATTACTGCATTGAAGAATTCTGGAAAGATGATTCCATGGCAGGTAGTGACAATCAGCACAGACGGAAGAATATTAGACTAATCTAAAAACGCACAGTGAAGGGACGCAGGGGCGACCGCAAAGTCACACAAAACCTACTATTGTAAGAAATTATATCAAAACCTTACATACTAAAATTACTTGTACTTTCACGACAAAATATTAAGTTTATACTTCAACATTACATTTTAATGACGATCGCATAAATAACCAATATTATATTGCTTATTAACTTACTTGACTTAATGCTCTGAACTTTTATTAGTTTTAATAAGATATAATATTTAAATATCAGCTTGGACTTTGCGATCGCCCATACGCCTCTTCATATACAATAACAATAAAGTTATATAAAATATAGCTGGCGGAAAATCTCCACCAGCTTTTATTTTTATATATGTCCACAAGTTTCTCTTTATTAACTTCAAATCATTACTACTGTATATGATTTTTTGTATAATAAAATTGTTAGCCCAGTCTTTGCTGTGATGTGTTTTTATAACAATAATACCAATCATCACAAGTCAGTCCCTCACTTGAAGGATCGGTTTCACGTTGCTCGAGCTCGCTGTATGTTTTTGGTACCGGAACAAGTGCAGGCTGACCTGGGAGCCAGTTCGCAGGTGTGATAACCTTTTCCATATCTGTGGTCTGCAGAGCCTCAAGAAGTCTTAATATTTCATAAATATTTCTGCCGTTTGTGAGTGGATAAATTGTAATTGCTCTTATTACCATACTCGGATCAATAAAATAGACATTACGTACAGTTTCCTGAGTGCTTGCATCAGGAGCAATCATACCATACAATCTTGCAATCTCTGCTGTCCTGTCGGCAATTATCGGGAATGGTATCTTAACCCCGGTTGTCTGATAAATACTGTTAACCCATGCCAAGTGTGACGTATTGCTGTCTATACTTAGACCGATAAGCTGAACATTAAGTTCCTGAAACTTTGCATATTCATTTGCAAAAGCAATAAATTCTGAAGTACATACTGCTGTAAAATCGCCTGGATGTGAGAAAAGAATCACCCATTTGTCTCTATAATCTGAAAGCTTCATTGGTCCAAAGGTTGTGTTGGCATAAAAATCAGGAGCTAACATTCCAATACTAACTTGACCAAAAATTGGTTGAGAAAAAAAGCCGCTGCCATCCATAGTAAATCTCCTTTCGTGATTTACTATATTGTATGCAGATCTATATAATAGTTTAAAAAAAATGAAGCCACAAGGGCTTCATTTTAATTATACATTCCGTTTGCTGCCATATACTTATATAGCTTATCACCGTGCTCCTGCTCTTCTCTTTGAATATGATTAAGGATATTTCTTATATCAGTATTCTTGAATTCAAAAATAGCTGTATTATAGTCAGAAGATATCTTCTTTTCTATTTCCAGTGAATCCTTGAGCAACAGCTGGTCAGAATCCTTATCAGCTTGTGTCTGATTTACAACAGGCTCTGTGATTGATGATGGTGGAGCTTTAGCTAAATCCATAGCTGGTATTGTTCCACCTAATATCTGATTAAGTGTATCAAAATGTCCCTGCTCATTTTTTGAAAGCTGTGAGAATAACGATTTAAGCTCTTGTGCTTTAGCCTCTTGTGAATACTTGTTATACTTATCAATACATAGCTGTTCGTGGCTTTTTGCATCAGTAAGATAACTTGTTTCTTTTTGTGTGAATTCCTGCATTTTTTATCACCTCCATATTTATTATGCTTGATTAATATAAAAATATTATAATTTGCGACTTAAAATATACATGATAATTATTTATAGTTAATTTATAAAATAACAATTAAAAAAGCCACGGAATTTCCGTGGCTTTAAATTTTGATTTTACGCAATCTGAGGTGCTTCAATAGGTTTGTTTTTATTGTTTTTTACAGTACATGCAAGCTTTTTAATCAGTACTGTAATCATTCCGGCAACAAATACAATCCCGCCGATTAGAATTACTCTAAATGACATTATTGAAATTAAAGAACTTGCAAAACCGCTTGCTTCGTCAAAAGCATCAGCAATTGTATTCTTCAATAACATTAATACAATTCCCGAAGTAAGGAATAATGCACCGCTTGAAATAGCTACTGAACCAAGATAAACAATTGAACCACCTACATTTTTGTTAAGTTTGAACACAAAGAATGAGAAAAGAATAATTAATATTCCTAGTCCTGAAAAGGCACATATCCACATCCAGTTGTTAAATATAAAATCATAGTCTGAATAATTATATTTATCCAAATTGTTATCAATATTCTTTACTTGAAGTGATTCCATGAGATCAGAAGCATTGTCATCAAGATAGCTCTCAAGGTTACTTAGGTTATCATCACTAATTTTTATATCAGCAATTTCTTCTATCTTATCCTTATTCTGTTCAATAAGTCCGGCAATTTCTTTTGAAGTAATCTCGTCAATATCCTTTTTATCAGAAACATAAGCTGCATATTCTGAAATCTTTTTTGCCATATAGTCCCTGATTTCAGTATCCTCATATATTTTCCTTATATCTGCTTCGCTTACCTTAAGGTCAGAGTTTTTCTGAATTGTCTTGGAAACAATGTCAAGAATTGTATCATCCTTCTTAACATCATATTCGTCAGTCGAAATCATCTCACCGACCTTGATATCAAGAACATTAATCTTATCTATATCCTTTTCAAGCTGCTTTGGGCTCATTGATATTTTTGCAATAATACCAGCCATCATTGATACAACGAAGGCAAAAAGCAAAATAAAACATAATACAAGTCCTGTATATGACATAAAACCTTTTTTCTTTACAGCTTTTGCTGGAACAATTTCTTCCTGCTGTGCTGGTACAGCTTGAGTAACAGGCTCAATTTCAGGAAAAATATTCTGTGCTTCAGGGGCGACATCAGGCTTAGTAGCTACAACATCTTCAATAGCAGGAGCACTTTCTTCTATAATAACCTCTTCGGGTTGTGGCTCTTCAATTTCTTCAGGAATATCCTCAACCGGCTGAATCAGTTGCTGCGAATAATTTTTATCTTCACAATCAGCAACAGGTTCTTCTTTAATTTCTGCCGGAGCTTCCTCAACTTCAACAGTTTCAGCAGGAGCTTTTTGAGCTTCATTTACTTGCGATGGTGCTTGTTCAACCTGAGGAGGCACTTCTTCAGGCTGAGCAGGTTCGCTTACTTCAGGAATAATATTAGGTGACTGTTCTTCAATGACTTCCTTTAAAACAGTTTCTGACTGTGTAAGCTTGTTACCGCAAGCAACGCAGAATCTTGAAGTATTTTCATTTTCCTTACCGCACATTGTACAAAACATTTTACATCCCCCTCGAATTTATTAAACAAATTATAATACCATTTTTATCAGCAGTCAAACAAAATGGATTATTATGTTAATCCTTAAGCTTGAACTGATTACTGCTTTCGTTGTATTCGTAGTTGATTTTTAAAAGATGATAGATAATTTCGCTCTTACTCCAATCAAGCCCCTTGCAGAGGTCATCAAGATCAACATAATTATCCCTTAACTGAGTGTTGACATAACTGAGTAGAATTACTGAATTCATTGGCATATTCATTTTTATTACTTCCTTCTAAAAAATGTAATATTTTTACAATGTTAATTATAACAGACAACCAATTAAAAGTCAATATAATTATAATGAACTATTGAACTTATTAAGATTATCTATCGTTCTCCTGTCGAAAAAATGCTCAATTTTCTCCACTTGTTCTGTTTCACTTTCGCTTTTATTAATATAACATAGAAAATCGTTCAGAACAGAATGTCTGTAAAGAAGATAATTCCCAAGCTCAAGGCCTTTTCTCGTTGGTTTTATATAGCCGTATTTCTGATACTCAACAAGCTCAAGATCATTTAGATTGTTAAGCATTTTTGTAACAGATGATTGCCTTACATTCAATAATTTTGCAAGTTCGCTTACTCTTATAACATCATTGACTTTGTGAATTCTGCATATCATTTCAAGATAATCTTCAATAGCTGGCGTAACAGCAGAGTTTTCAATAAGCTGATAACCTTTCATAGTATGAAAATTAGATTCGTCCACTTTTTCACCGCCTTTAAAACTTTTTTTGTGACAAAAAACCATCTTCTTCATATAATAGCTTTAGGAAATAAAGTTTCCTTACACTAATATATTTAACGAGGAATAAACATATGAATAATATTACATCATTAAAGAATCTTAAAGAAGGAGATAAGGCAAAAGTCGTAAAGCTCTTGTCTGAGGGCAGTATCAAAAGACGTTTGCAGGACATAGGGGTTATAGAAGGAACTGAAATTGAACGTCTTCAATCAAGCCCGACCGGTGACCCTATTGCTTATTTTATAAGAGGTGCTGTTATTGCCCTCAGATCAGAAGACTCAACAAACATTATTGTTGCTCATTAGTCTAAAACGGAATATGAGTGCTACCTCTCATATTCCGTACTTTATAAAAGAAGGTGTTAGAAATGGGATTGACAAATAAATCGACGGGAATTAAAGCCTCAGAAAACAGTCTTGTTGTAAAAAAGCGGAAGGATACCGACAGAGTAATCGCCCTTGCTGGCAATCCAAATGTCGGTAAAAGTACAATTTTCAATAATTTAACCGGTCTTAATCAGCATACTGGTAACTGGCCAGGAAAAACAGTAACAAACGCACAAGGCTATTGCTCATTTAATAACCAAGGCTATGTGTTTGTTGATATCCCTGGTACATATTCACTTATGGCTCATTCAGCAGAAGAAGAGGTTGCACGAAATTATATCTGCTTTGGTGAGCCTGATGCTGTTATTGTGGTATGCGATGCTACCTGCCTTGAAAGGAACCTGAATCTTGTGCTTCAAACAATGGAAATCACCAAAAAGGTTCTTGTATGTATAAATCTTATGGACGAGGCAAAAAAGAAAAACATTACAATAGACATTGAAGAGATATCAAAAGAACTTGGCGTTCCCGTCGTAGGAATTTCCGCAAGAAAGAAAAAAGATATGGATAGGCTTATGAGCGCTCTTGAAACACTTTTTACTGAGGAAAATAAATCAGAAACTCTTACAATAAAATACATATCTCAGATTGAAACTGCTATTAATAAAATAAAGCCAGCTATTGAAAATTATGTTACAAACAAAATTAATTCCAGATGGCTTTCACTAAAGCTTCTTGATTATGACCATACGCTCATCAATGAAGTCAATACTTATCTTGGCTCAGATATTCTGAGTGATAACACTGTGAGCAATGCTGTTGATAGTGCAATAGATTATCTTAACAGGAACAAAATAGACTCAGAAGAGCTAAAAAATAAAATAGTTTCCTGCCTTATTATTACTGCTGAAGGAATATGCAGTGACACAGTTAAATTCAACAATAATACATACAACAGCCGTGACAGAAAGATTGATAAGCTACTTGCAAGTCGTTTAATAGGCTACCCCATAATGATTTTAGCTTTACTCGTAATCTTTTGGATTACAATAACAGGAGCAAATTATCCATCACAACTTCTTTCAGATGGACTGTTCTGGGTTGAGGATAAACTTGTTGATTTTGCAAAATATATTCATGCACCGAAATTCCTATACGAAATGCTTATATTTGGAGTGTATAGAGTTCTTGCGTGGGTAGTATCCGTTATGCTACCACCGATGGCAATATTCTTCCCGCTTTTCACATTACTTGAGGATTCTGGCTTTCTTCCAAGAATTGCATTTAACCTTGATAAACAATTCAAAAAGTGTAACGCCTGTGGCAAGCAAGCACTGACCATGTGGGTGGTTGATAGCTGGATTTTTTTATATCATTACACATAAAACCTCCATCGCAGGTTAAGCGGTAGAGGTTTCGTAATATTTTAAAGTATTTAATTATTCTTCTCAAATTTCCATGCGTCCTTGCACATTTGATAGATATCTCTTTTAGCTTCCCAACCAAGAACATCCTTTGCTTTTTTTGTTGCTGCATAAAACTCTGCAATATCACCTGCACGTCTTTCAACAACATCGTATGGGATTTTTATGCTGTTAGCTTCCTCAAAAGCGTGAATAAGCTGGAAAACAGAAGTTCCCTTTCCTGTTCCAAGGTTATAAACATTAAAGCCTTTTTCAAGATAGTCAATAGCTGCTACGTGTCCTTCCGCAAGGTCAACAACGTGAATATAATCACGTACTCCAGTTCCATCGACAGTAGTATAATCGTTGCCAAACACTCTTAATTTTTCAAGCTTGCCTTTTGCAACTTTTGTTATATAAGGCATAAGATTGTTGGGAATGCCATTTGGTGCTTCACCAATTAAGCCACTTTCGTGTGCACCAATTGGATTAAAATATCTTAATGCGCTGACACAAAAATTATCATTTGCATTAGCATAATCCTTTAATATACGCTCAATCATTGCCTTTGTTTCCCCGTAAGGATTGGTAGTAGGCAATAATTTCATTGTTTCAACAAAAGGAATTTCATTATTGCCATAAACTGTTGCTGACGAACTGAAAACAAACTTATTGATTTTATATTTACCGCACATTTTAAGCAATATCATTGTACTTACAAGATTGTTATAGTAGTATTCCAAAGGTTTTTCAACAGACTCTCCAACAGCTTTTAAACCCGCAAAATGAATAATTCCATCAATATTGTTATCAATAAATACAGGCTCAAGTTCTTTTTCTATAGCAACATCAGCTTTATAAAACTTAACAGTTTTGCCAGTTATTTTTTCAATATTATAAACAGCTTCGATTTTACTGTTGCAAAGATTATCTGCTATTACTACTGTGTGACCTGCTTCAAGCAAGGAAACACAGGTATGTGAGCCGATAAATCCCGCACCACCTGTTACGAGAATATTCATTAAATTATCCTTTCAAAATAATATATACCTTAATACAGAATAAAAATTTAGACCTGCCATAAAAAATCATAGAATTTCAAAATACCTTTATAGCAGATGCTGTAAAGGTATTTGTATTTACTATTTATTATCCTCGTTTTCAATTTGATTCTTAACACTCTTGTCAAAGCCTTCAGTGCTTTCTTTCATAAACAAAATTTTGACAGTTGAAAGAATTAGCTTTAGATCAAGCAACAAAGAATAGTGCTGGATGTACATCAAATCAAGCCTCAGCTTATCATACGCTGTAGTATTATACTTACCATAAACCTGAGCGTAACCTGTAAGCCCACCTTTAACCTTAAGCCTGAACTTAAACTCAGGAATTTCCTTGCTGAATTCTTCAACATGCTCGACTCTTTCGGGACGAGGACCAACAATACTCATATCACCAATAAGTATGTTGATAATTTGTGGAAGCTCATCTAATCTAATCGCACGAATTATTCTACCAACTGGTGTTATTCTTGGATCATGATCTGTTGCCGGAATTGATTTATTATCTTTTTCAGCATCAACAATCATACTTCTGAACTTTAATATATCAAAGACCTTGCCATTAATAGTAGTACGTTTTTGTTTATAGAATACAGGACCTTTGTCATAGAGCTTAATTGCCAATGCAATAATAATCATAAACGGTGAGAAAATAATTAAGGCTATTAATGATAATATAACATCAGTAATTCTCTTCCAGAAGCTCTGCCATAAATTGAGCCCCGTATTTCTACATAGCAAAATAGGCGTATCAAATAGGTCAATGTTTTCAGCACTTCTAACGATAATATCCGATATTTTAGGTGTAACATATGTTCTAATTGAATTTTCATAGCAATATTTCAGAATGTCGTTCCTAATTTTACTTGGAACGTCACAAATTACTACACCATCAAACTGTGGTATTGTCTCAATTATCGCATCAAGGCCTGAATCAATATTTAAAGAATAGCATATTCTATATTTATCATACCTCTGGCTCATCTTGTAAACAAGCTCTGTAGCGAGTGAACTACCATAAATAATAATAAGTCTTCTTGGCGGATATAGCTTTGAATATATAAATGATGCAAGTAAAGTCCAAATGGCAGCAAAAATGAAATCAACAAGCGTAAGTATTAGCAATGGATTTACTGCAACGAGCTTTCTTGAAATAAGGCTTATCTGAAAATATGTAATAAAATTTACAGATAATATTGTCAAAGCCTGTGAATACAAAATGTTTTGTTTTTTAAGGTATCCGAATTTTAATGCCTCAAAAACCCTTAAGAAAATAATAAGAATAGCAAAGTATAGTGCAATAGTCAGCCAGTTACCTCTCTTCTGAAATTTGAACAATCCCATGCTTTCATTATAATAGTTATACCATGTATAAGTATAAGTCACTGTAAGAACAAGAAATAAAATAACAGAAAATAGAGAAACTATTATTTTTTTCATTCCGACTTTAGTATCCATAGTTTTACCTTCCATTACATTTAATATAAAGTATGATAACATACTTTATTGCAAAATGCAAATTACATTCAATAATAAATAAAGTATTTTTTGCTCAAAAAATACTAATTGTTTTGCTATCTTATTTATTATTAAATGAGATAGCATATTAAACTAATACATATACTAAATCACATTAATGTTTTATATCTGTTGACAAAATACCTATTTATTGTATCTAATATATTTAAATTAATTATAATAAATTTATTAGCAGTAGAATGATATATAAAAACAAACGAAAATGACTAAATAGCTACTATTGACTTAGCATTACTTAAGTGATAAAATAAATGTTATTAAAATGTCACAATTATGTTGAGTTATGTTTTTCATGCAAAATTTTATAGATAAAAATTGTGAATGTATTTATACAGGAGTTAATATTTTATGGATATAAAAATAGTATCACAGTATTTTTATCCTGATAGTTTTTTAATTAATGATATAGTCAAAGAGTTATCAGAAAAAAAACATAACATTCATGTAATAACTGGATTGCCTGATTATTCTACTGGTTATGTTCCAAAAGAATACAAATATCATAAAAACAGAAAACAACAATTACTTGGTGCAAAAATACGAAGAATTTCTATGATTTCAAGACACAAAGGAATACCTTTTCGTATTCTGAATTACATGTCTTTTATGCTTAACTCGACTGTGTATTCAATGTTTTGTAAAAAGCATAATACGGATGTTATTTTTGTTTATGGTACTTCACCAATATTTCAAGCTCTAGCCGCCGTTGTTTTGAAGAAAAGAACAAAAAAGAAGCTTGTTTTATACTGCTGTGATTTATGGCCTGAATCACTAAAAGCATGGGGCATAAAAGAGTCCAATCCAGCTTTTAAAATTGTTAAGTCATTCAGCTCATGGATATACAAAAAATGTGATGTTGTTGCTGTCACTTCAAAACCTTTTAAGGACTATCTTATGGAAGTGTGCAATGTTCAAGATGATAAAATTGTATATTTGCCTCAATATGCGGAAGATGTTTATGCTGGTATTTCTGGTTGCTATACTGATAATCAGTGCATTGATTTTATGTTTGCCGGCAATATTGGTTCAGTACAAAATATTGATTGCATTGTTAATGCAGTTCAATATATAATAACTGATAAAAACTATCTTATTCATATTGTGGGAGATGGCTCCGAACTTGAAAACATAAAGCAATTAGCTGAAAAACTAAAGGTTTCCGATAAGTTTGTTTTTCATGGTAGATTTCCGCGTTCAGAAATGGAACAATTTTACAAGCTTGCTGATTGTTTTCTGCTTACTTTAAACGGCGATAGCTTTATCGGGAAAACTATTCCAGGCAAACTACAAAGTTATTTCAGTGCAGGAAAACCAATAATTGCAGCAATTGATGGTGCTGCTTCAGAAATCATTAAAGAAGCTGATGCTGGTTTTGCTGTCAGTGCTGGTGACGCTAAGGCTTTGGCTAAAGCATTGCAAAACGCTATTGAATCATTCGAACCGCTAAAAAGCAAAGGGGAAAATGCAAGATTGTATTATAAAAACAATTTTACAAAAGATAAATTTATAGCAGATTTGCTACAGATATTAAATTCGTAAGGAGATTATTGATATGTCAGATTTTACAAACAAAACTCTTATGATAACTGGAGGAACTGGAAGCTTCGGAAATGCTGTTCTTAATAGATTTCTATCAACAGACATAAAAGAAATCCGAATTTTTTCCCGTGACGAGAAAAAACAGGATGATATGCGAAAAAAGTATAAAAATGATAAAATTAAATTCTTTATTGGAGATGTACGTAACTATCAGAGCGTTAAGGATGCTATGTTTGGTGTAGATTATATATTCCACGCTGCAGCATTAAAGCAGGTGCCTTCATGTGAGTTTTTTCCTCTTGAAGCGGTAAATACCAATGTTATTGGTACAAACAATGTGCTTACAGCTGCTATTGAAGCTGGCGTAAAAAGAATTGTATGTCTTTCAACAGATAAAGCTGCATACCCAATAAATGCAATGGGTATTTCTAAAGCTATGATGGAAAAGGTAATTATTGCAAAAGGAAGAACTGTATCAGCTGATAGAACAATTATAGCATGTACAAGATATGGTAATGTTATGTGTTCCAGAGGATCTGTTATTCCTTTATTCATTGATCAGATAAAAAATGGACAGCCTCTCACAATCACCGACCCAAATATGACAAGATTTTTAATGAGTCTTGATGAAGCTGTTGAACTTGTCGTTTATGCATTCAAGAATGCTAATCCAGGCGATTTATTTATTCAAAAGGCACCTGCTTCTACTATACAGGACCTTGCTCAAGCTGTTAATGAGCTTTTTGGTGGCAATCATGAAATTAGAATTATTGGAACTCGTCACGGTGAAAAGCTTTATGAAACACTAATGACCACTGAAGAAAAAATTAAATCAGTTGATGAAGGTGGCTATTTTAGAATTGAAGCTGACAAACGTGATCTTAATTATGATAAGTACTTTGTTGATGGAGTTCCTGAGCTAACAGATATTGAATCGTATACATCACATAATACTCAGCGCCTAAGTGTTGAGGAAGTAAAAGAAAAGCTAATGACACTTGATTATGTCAGAGAGGAAGTTGAAGCTTGGAAAAACAGATAAAAATTCTGGTTACCGGAGCTAAAGGCTTTATCGGGAGAAATTTAGTTGTCGAATTGAAAAACCGTGGATATACTGAAATATTTGAATTTGATGTAGACACAGCAAATGATAAACTTGAAGAATATACCAAATATTGCGATTTTGTATTTCATCTTGCTGGTGTAAATCGTCCTGAGAATGATGAAGATTTTATGAAAGGAAATTTCGGATTTACTTCTGTATTGCTAAAGAACTTAAAAACTAATCAAAATAAATCCCCTATAATAATAACTTCATCTACACAAGCGGCACTTGACAACCCATATGGGAAAAGCAAAAAAGCTGGTGAAGACCTGATGCTTTCGTATGCGAAAGAAGTTGGCACGAAAGTATATATTTACAGGCTCACAAATGTTTTTGGGAAATGGTGCAGGCCTAATTACAACAGTGCAGTTGCGACCTTCTGCAATAATATAGCAAATGGTCTGCCAGTTACAGTCAATAATCGTGAAACTATGTTAACTCTTTGTTATATTGATGATTTAGTAAATGAGTTAATTAACGCGCTTGAAGGCTGCGCAAATAAAGTCGGTGCCTTTTGTGAAATTTCTGTAACTCATAAGGCAACATTAGGAAGAATAGTCGATCTTCTGTACAGCTTTGCAAATGAAAGCAGTAGTTTATCTGTACCTGATGTAGATGATGACTTTGTTAAGAAACTTCATTCAACTTTTCTCACCTACTTGCCGGAAGAAAAAATAAAATATTCATTAAATTCACATACTGATGTGAGAGGCTCATTCACTGAAATGTTCAGGACACAGAATTGTGGTCAGTTTTCAGTGAATGTTTCAAGACAGGGAATAACAAAAGGTAATCACTGGCATCATACAAAAAATGAAAAATTCATTGTCGTGAGCGGCAGCGGAGTAATAAAACTCAGGAAAATAAACACCTCAAAGGTAATAACCTTTGAGGTGTCCGGAGAAAAAATTGAAGTGGTGAACATTCCTGCAGGCTATACTCATAATATTACAAACACAGGCGATACAGACATGGTGACTTTTATGTGGTGTAATGAGTGTTACAACCCAGAGAAACCTGACACTTTTTATCAAGAGGTATAATGAATTGAATAATAAAATTAAATTAATGACCATTATCGGCACAAGACCTGAAATTATACGTCTTGCTGCTGTAATAAAAAAATGTGATAAATACTTTGATCAGATACTTGTCCATACAGGACAGAACTATGATTATGAACTAAACCAAGTATTCTTTGATGACCTTGGCTTGCATGCACCTGATTTTTATCTTAACGCGGTTGGCTCTGATCTTGGAGAAACAATAGGAAATATTATTGCAAAATCCTATAAGCTGATGAGTGAGCAAAAGCCAGATGCATTACTTATCCTAGGAGATACAAATTCCTGTTTGTCCGCTATATCAGCAAAAAGGCTTCATATTCCTATTTTTCATATGGAAGCTGGCAACAGATGCTTCGATGAGTGCCTTCCTGAAGAAACAAACAGAAGAATTGTTGACCATATCGCAGATGTGAATATGTGCTATTCCGAGCATGCAAGACGTTACCTTAATTATGAAGGAACAGCAAAAGAACGGACATATGTGACAGGCTCACCTATGGCAGAAGTCCTGCATGAAAATTTCAATAAAATTTCAACATCTGATATACATCAGAAACTTGGGCTTGAAAAAGGCAGATATATTCTATTATCGGCACACAGAGAAGAAAATATTGATACTGAAGAAAATTTCTTCAGTCTAATGAATGCAGTAAATGCTTTGGCTGAAAAATATGATATGCCTATCTTATATTCATGTCATCCAAGAAGCGCAAAATATATAGAAGAAAGAGAATTTAAATTCGACAATAGAGTTATTCAGAATAAACCTCTTGGCTTCCACGATTATAACTGTCTTCAGTATAATGCCTTTGCCGTTGTTTCTGACAGCGGTACACTGCCTGAAGAATCAAGCTTTTTTCTCTCAAAAGGGAATCCTTTCCCTGCAATCTGCATAAGAACATCTACCGAAAGACCTGAAGCAATAGATAAGGGAAATTTTATTATTGCCGGTATCACTACTAAACAGGTTTTGCAAGCTGTTGAAACAGCAGTGGAAATGAACAAAAACGGTGATTTTGGTATTCCTGTTCCTGACTACACTGATGAAAATGTATCTACAAAGGTAGTAAAAATTATTCAAAGCTATACAGGGATAATTGATAAGTTTGTATGGCGAAAAAAATAGAGAACCATGAGCGATATGAATATCGGTTTGTCTTATAAAAGTAAGAAGGTGATTAGTAACAATGCTTCAATTTCTTTGGGCAAAGTTCTGCAGAAAGATTGTCGGTAAAGCTATCCGTAATACACACATAGAAAAAGGTTCATCAATTGGGGCAGGCTCAACAGTTGTAAACAGTAAAATTGGACGCTATTCCTACTGTGGATATAATTGCATGCTAAGTAATGTTCAGATAGGAAATTTCTGTTCTATTGCTGACAATGTATCTATAGGAGGAGGCACCCATCCGCTTGACTGGATATCAACTTCGCCTGCTTTTTATTTTGGTAAAGAGCATATCCCAAAAAGACTGGCAAAACTTGAATATGATAGTAGCGATCCAAAAACGGTTATTGGTAGCGATGTTTGGATAGGTAAGGGTGCTATTTTAAAGCCAGGAATTACTGTAGGAACAGGTGCTGTAATCGGAATGGGCAGTGTTGTGACAAAGGATATTGAACCCTACTCTATTGTTGGCGGCAATCCTTCAAAAATCATCAGAAAAAGATTCAGTGACAATATTATAGAAAAACTGATTGAATCACAGTGGTGGGAAAAGAATGATAAAATATTAGAAAATTGTTCAGGTTCTGCTGACAGTGTTGAAGATTTTTTAAATAAATTAAAAATAACCCGAGGAGAACAGGATGTTTAAAAAAATAGAGACATGGGATAACATTGCATATACAATTTATAATTTTTTTGCAATGTTGAAATATATACTTATCGACAACTTCAAATATAGAAAAGTATTAAGAAACAATAAGCACTTAAAGAATATCCATAAAGGAGAACGGTGCTTTATAGTATTGAACGGACCATCAATCAATAAGCTTGATTTGACAAAGCTGAAAAATGAATATACATTCTGTAGCAACTATTTTTATATGTCAGAACATATTGATAGTATTAATCCTAACTACTACTGTATTTGTGATTCAGCGACTTTCTCTGACGACAGAATAGAAAAAGTACATGATATATTTAATAAATGTGGTTCTGCTACGTTTATTTTAAATAAGAATGCTATTGAAAAGCTATCTCAAGAAGAAAAGAAAAAATCATTTTTCGTATACGGTATGCATATGCCTTCACTATTTAAAATAAGGAATAATCTTGCTGGGATTTCATCATCCTTTACAAATGTGAGTATGTTTTGTATTCTCTGTGCTTCCTACATGGGATTCGAAAATATATATGTGCTGGGAAACGACTTTGCACCTGGGGCGGGCTTGACTCATTGTTACGGAAACCTTGAACTTGAGAAGGAAACAAATGAAGTATACAGAATAAAAAATAGAGTGAATCTTTGCACTTTTTACTGGAGTTATTATCTTGCACAAGCACAAAGCTTCTACACTGAGAAGTTTACTAAAAAGTATGGAGTGAAAATTTATAATGTGAATCCAGAAAGTTATGTAAGAGCATATGACTTTGCTGATTATGACAGTTTATTTAAAACAGATGATAAAAAAATAGGAGACAATAAATGAAGATATTAAATAAAATTCGTGAAACAGGACTAATATTTGCTATAATAGCATTCACTCCTATTTTCAAAATATGGATACCAGTCAGCGCGAGTCAGGGTTCCGTTTCGTTTGGCTTAAGTGAAATTTACATTCTTTTATTTTCCTCTTATCTCATATACTTACTGATAACAAAAAAATATGTACTTGAAGGCTTAAGTAAGAAGATTTTCTTTTTCATTATAATTAGCGGAGTAATTTCAGCATTAATTGCTGGCATTCATATTCTTAAGGGACAATCAGTTTTCGAATTTATCGGAGTAATTAGAAATCTTTACGCTTGTTCATTAATTTATTTTTTGTATGATGCAAAAAAAATTAGTAGTAAAGAGTTGCTCAACGGTATAATGATATTTATAATGTTAATGTCAATATCCGTTTTTTATACTTCAGTTGTCATTTCATTACGACTTGATATATCTAAACTTATATATCCGGATAACAGCTACATAGCTGTTGCAGGAATTGCACTTTTGCCATTTATTTCAAATAGATTGAACTGGACTTTGTTCAGTAAAATCACTATGGTATTAAGCATAACGCTTGCTGTTTGCTCCTCCCTGCTAAAAGGCTCAAGAGCGGCATGGACATTATCAGCATTGTTGGTTCTGGCAATTTTTATAATAATGTTTATAAAAAAATATAAAATAGCTTGGCGTCTTATTCTTGCATCTGCAATGTCATCGGCAATTGTTATATTTTCATTTCTTGCATTCTCAAATAGTGCAAATGTGAGAGCTGGAATGTTCAGAGCTTCACCATTAATAAGAAATATGGTCAGCGTACTCTATGATTTAAAAGATTATGAAGAACCAGATAATAACGATTTTGATAATACTGATTATTCTGAAAACGTTAAATCACCTGAAGACCTTCATAATATAATTTCTGCAACAAACGGAAGTGGAATGAGAAGTAATTTCGTTAGATCAAGTGCATGGAAGGCTTTTATAAACGATATTAAAAAATCGCCGTTAATTGGTAGTGGCGCAAGATTTGTTGAGATAACAGACCATTTTGGTAACACGATGCTTGTAAATTCGCATAATTTCATTCTTGAAATTGCATCTCTTTTGGGAATAATAGGTGTTGTTGCGTATTTATCTTTAATTATTTATGTTCTTGCAAAGTTAATATTTAAAAGTAAACTAACATGGGATGAAAAACTAATTCTTTTGTTAACGATTGGTACTATTTTTATGTTTGCACTCGTCCAGCCTGCAATATCAGGAGGAATAACAAGTAATATTATAATATGGAGTGTTCTCGCTTACATGCTAAGTGTGGCTAAAGAGAGAGCACAAACAAAAACGGAGGAAGTTGTATGGAACAATTAGCAATTTTCGGCGGTGAACCAGTCAGAAATACTAAGATTTTTTATGGCAGACAATATATTGATGAGTCAGATTGCGAGGCAGTAAGAGAAGTACTCCTTAGCGATTTAATTACAACAGGACCAAAGGCGTCAGAACTTGAGCATGCTTTATGCAAACTCACAGGGGCAAAATATGCTGTTTCTATAGCAAATGGAACTGCAGCCTTACACGCAGCATGTTATGCTGCTGGGATTGGTGAGGGTGATGAAGTAATTACAACTCCTATTACCTTTGCAGCAAGCGCTAATTGCGCTTTATATTGCGGGGCAATGCCAGTTTTTGCTGATATAAATCCTGATACTTATAATATTTCGCCTGATGAAATATTAAAAAAGATTACACCGAAAACAAAGGCAGTTGTTGCTGTTGATTTTACTGGTCAAGCTGTAGAGCTTGATAAGATTAAAAAAATCTGCAAAGAAAATAACCTTATCCTTATCGAAGACGCTGCACATTCTATCGGTACAAAATACAATGGAAAGGCAGTTGGAAGCATAGCAGATATAACGACCTTCAGCTTCCATCCTGTAAAAACAATTACAGGTGGTGAGGGCGGTGCTGTCCTTACAAATGATGAAAACCTGTACAAAAGACTAATAAATTTCAGAACCCATTGTATAACAAGAGATGAAAAGCAAATGGTCCATACTCCTGACGGACCTTGGTACTATGAGCAGATTGATCTTGGTTACAATTACAGAATGACTGATTTTCAGGCAGCTCTTATAATAAGTCAGCTTGGAAAGCTTGATAGGTTTATAAAAAGGCGTAAGGAAATTGTAGACAAATACAATAAAGCTTTTTCTCAGATTCCAGAGATTATTGTTCAGCAAGAAATTCCACAATCTGATACAACAAGACACCTATATATAATTCAGCTTGATCTTGATAAACTAACCTGCACAAGAAGAGAGTTCTTTGATGCAATGTCAGCTGAAAATGTTCAATGTAATGTTCACTATATTCCTGTGTACTATTTCCCGTACTATGAAAAGCTTGGCTTTAAAAAAGGAATATGTCCTAATGCAGAAAAAGTATATGAAGGTATTCTAAGTATTCCTCTTTATTATGGACTCACTGATGAAGATGTAGATAGCGTTATTCATGCTGTCGAAAAGATTGTCAATTTTTATAGGAAATAAGGTATAAAAATGAATATTGCAATTATCACAGCCAGAGGTGGCAGCAAAAGAATACCAAGAAAAAACATAAAGCATTTTTGTGGAAAACCTATTATTGCATACTCGATTGAAGCAGCAATACACAGTGGAGTATTTGACGAAGTTATGGTTTCTACAGATGATAATGAAATTGCAGAAATTTCAAAAAGCTATGGCGCAAAAGTACCTTTTATGAGAAGTGAGAAAACTTCAGATGATTTTGCAACAACAGCTGATGTTATTAAAGAAGTATTGACTAATTATAAGTCTATCGGAACGGAATTTGATAATTTTTGCTGTATTTATCCTACTGCGCCTTTTGTTACACCAGAAAAGCTTAAGAATGCATATGAAATGCTCTTAAAAGAAGACGCTTACTCAGTAATGACAGTCGTACAGTATTCATATCCACCTCAAAGGTCATTAAGTATTGAAAACGGGCATATTGTTATGAATTATCCTGAATACAATAGAGCAAGAAGTCAGGATTTGTCACCAATTTATCATGATTGTGGTCAATTCTATTTTGTTAAATCTAATGACTTTCTTAATGGCGGAGAAATGATTGGGGAAAATACAATTCCACTAATAATAGAAGAACTTGAAGTTCAAGATATTGATACAATTCAGGACTGGATAATTGCTGAAAATAAGTTTAGACTTATGACTGATAAGGATTAATAAAAGAATGAATATTTTTGATAAAATTACTCAAGGAATTTACACTATTGCAGAAATGAGTGCAAACCATGCAGGAAGCATAGATACTGCACTGAGTATCGTGCGTTCTGCAAAGGAAAGTGGCGCAGATTGCCTGAAGATCCAGACTTACACTGCAGATACTTTGACAATAGATTGTGACAATGATTATTTTAAAATAAAAGGTGGATTGTGGGACGGCTACAAGCTATATGATTTATACAAGGAAGCTTATATGCCTTGGGAATGGCAGGCAATTATCAAATCTGAATGTGATAAGCTCGGACTTGATTTTTTATCCACTCCTTTTGATAAAACATCTGTAGATTTTCTTGAAGGATTAGATATGGCATTTTATAAAATTGCATCTTTTGAGCTTGTTGATATTCCCCTTATTGAATATACAGCAAGCAAAGGAAAACCAATGATAATGAGCTGTGGGATGGCTTCAGAGGAAGAAATCCAACAAGCTCTGGATGCTTGCTACAATGTTGGCAACAAACAGGTTGTCCTTCTCAAATGCTGCAGCGAATACCCGGCTAATTATAGTGATATGAATATTGCGACAATTTCTGATATGCAGTCAAGGTTCAAAGTTCCGGTTGGATTGTCCGATCATTCAATGGGAAGTATGGCAGCAGTAGTAGCTGTTTCACTCGGAGCATGTGTAATAGAAAAACATTTCTGTGCCAGCAGAAAAATTAAAAACCCTGACAGTGAGTTTTCTATGGAGCCACAAGAATTCAGACAGATGATTACAGATATAAATATAGCAAAGCAGATTTGTGGCAAAGTTAGCTATAAACTTACAGATAAAGAAAAAGCATCTACAGTATTTAGACGCTCTCTTTTTGCAATAAAGGATATTAAAAAAGGTGAAGCTTTTACAGAAGAGAATGTTAAAAGTATACGGCCATCTTTTGGGCTGAAACCTGTTTTTTATAACAATCTATTGCAGACCAACGCCAAGCGAAGCTATCAATATGGAGATCCCATATTAAAGGATGAAGTGCAGAATGATTGAAAAAAATATAGAATTTTGTTCTGATAGATTAAAATTCAGTGGCATATCATTACAGGACGCAGAAAATTTAGTTAAATGGCGTTCTGATGAAAATATCATCAAGTACTTTTTAAATCCAACTCCAGTAACAATGGAACAACATCTAAGCTGGTTTAATAATTATCTTAAAAACACAACTCGCTATGATTTTATTATTCGAATAAAGGAAAATAATACTCCTATAGGTGTTGTTGGTATAAGTAGTATTGACTATTCAAATAAAACGTGTGAGATTAATTATGCATTAGGAGAAAATGCATATCATAACAAAGGTTATGCAAGTGAAGCTGTCTCTTCACTTATTAATTTCTCAATAAAAATGCTTGATATAGACTCCTTTTTCGCAGAGATTCATGAAAATAATCTGGCTTCTGAAAATCTAATTAAAAAAATGGGCTTTGTTAAAACATCGTATAAAGATAACTTTAATATTTTTGAAAAAGTAATAAAAAAAATATATTTTCGAGTTGACGGGAATGAAAAGATAGGCACTGGTCATATTATGAGATGCCTGTCAATAGCAGAAGCAGCAAGGGATAAGAATAATAAATGTATTTTTATTGTTGCAGATATCAAAATGGCATCTATTATTTCTAGTAAAGGCTTCAGCTTTATATGCATAGACTCTGTTTGGAACGACCTTGATAAAGAAATAATTAAGATGCGCAGTCTTATTGAAAAGGAACAGATAGAAAAACTGTTTGTTGATTCCTATTTTGTTACACAAAAATACATGTATGAGTTATCCTTAAAAACAAAGGTGATTTATATTGATGATTTGTTTAATTCAATATTCAGCTGTCATACGCTGATAAATTATAATTGTTACGCTGATTCTATACCATACAAAGAAAACTATTTTAACATCGACCTGCTTGTCGGTACAATATATGCCCCTTTAAGAAAAGAATTTGTAAATCTTCCTGCATTTGAGGTTAAAAACGAAGTTACAAATATTCTGATTACTACTGGAGGAACTGATTTGTATAATGCAGCAAGCAAGATAACGAGAAAACTGCTGCCATTAATTGATAAAGAAATTCACATATACATTATTTCAGGCAGGTTCAATGAACATCTTGAAGAATTGAGGTCAATAGAAAATTCAGATAAACGTGTAAAGATTTTTACCGGTGTTGAGAAAATGAGCGAATTGATATTGCAATGTGATGTGGCAGTTTCTGCAGGTGGCTCGACATTATATGAACTAAGTGCATGTGGTATACCGACAGTTATGTTTGTTATGGCTGATAATCAACTACTTGCGTATAAAAGCATAACAAAGGAACTTATGCTTGGTGGTGGCAATATGCTTGAAGATGAAAATGCTTGTATAAATGGTATAGTCGATAACATTCAAACCCTTATTAAGGACAAAACACTTCGTCAAGTTTTATCTAGAAAGATGCAAAGTGCTGTTGATGGAAAGGGCGCACAAAGAATAGTTGATAATGTAACTAACAATTAATATTATATAAATATATTGTATTATCAATATATTTATATATTCTGTTTGAGAAAAATATCATAAATCATTTATTCATAAATCCACTGAAATAGAAAGAGAACACTATGTCAAATAATAATTATGGAAAAGTTGCTGCCTCAGGAATGGTGTGGCAATTGACGGAGAGAATTTTTACAGCATTTTTGCAGTTTATTCTCACAACAATACTGGCAAGATTGCTTCAACCAGAAGAGTACGGAATAATTGCGATTGTAATGGTTTTTATCACAATTTCTGACCTTCTTGTAATAGCTGGATTAGGTACAGCAATTATTCAGGGGAAAAATATTGATCAGGTGGCATTATCTTCAGTTTTTTATTTTAATATAGTAGCATCTGTAATATTTTACGTAATTCTATTTTTCTGCGCCCCTTTGATTGCCGATTTTTATAAGGCACCTATAGTTTCACCAATCCTCAGATGCTATTCAATAGTAATTCTGCCTACAGCAATAAACAATATGCTTCGTTCAATGCTTCTTAAAGAATTGCAATATAAGAAAGTGTTTTTATCAAGCATTATTCCTTTGTTCATTTCTGGAGTAGTAGGTGTAATAGCGGCTTATTTAGGAGCAGGAGTATTTGCTATGGCCATACAAGCTCTTGTGTATGCTTTTTTTGCGATGGTAATTTTATTCTTTGTGACAAAGTGGAAACCTGGACTTTGCTTTTCTTGGGAAAAGTCGTTGAATCTACTTAAATATGGTTGGAAGCTGCTGGTTGCTAATCTTATAGAGGTTGGATACAAGAATATATATCCATTGATAATCCCAAGATTTTTTTCAAAATCAGCTTTGGGCTTTTACACATATGGAAGACAAATTCCAAATGTTGTAGTTAGTACAGTTAACTCATCAACAATTGGCACTATGTTTCCTATATTCTCAAAATGTCAGGATGACAAGAAAATGTTGAAGGAATATCTTAGGAGAACAATCAGAATCAGTAATTTTATTATTTTTCCAATAATGGCGGGCATCTCAGTACTGTCAAAAGAAATAATTATAATTCTCCTCGGACAAAAGTGGGCGGATAGTGCATTTTACCTGAGTCTCTTCTGCATTATTTATGGATTATTCCATGTTCAAAATATTAATTTTCAGGCTATTTCAGCTACAGGACGCAGTGAAGTCTTTTTAAAGTATGAGACTATTAAAAAAATTGCAGGAGTAACAAGTATAGCAATTGCAATTCCACTCGGCATCAAGGCATTAATCTGGGGCCAGGTAATTCTCGCTGTTATATATATTCTACTTAGTATATGGCCAAATATAAAATATCTAAACTATAGCTTTAAAGAACAAATCTGCGATTTTGTGCCAACGTTTATCATATCTATATTAATGTTTTTTATCGTATTTGTTTTACTTGCTGTTTTTAAAAATGCAAATATTTATATTGTATCAGTAGCTGGAGTAATTACTGGAGTTACTGTTTATATAGGTCTTTGCAGATTATTAAAAATCAAGGAAATGAAAGAAGCATTAAGCTTTATAAAGCAATATTTTAAGAAATAAACTTATATCAAAAAAATAATATATTGAGATATATTATTTTTCAAAGCGTAACAGAAAGCACGGGAATTTCCCGTGCTTGTTTTGTTTATAAATGAAAATTTGGAATCAGAATGCTGTCAGTTTTCTGGTTATTAAAAAATAGAAACAACTGTGCACTTAGCCTTTTATCATACTTTACAAACACCTTTCATAAAATTCTATATAGATTTTATGAAAGGATGAGCGCAATGCAGGATAATGAAGATAAATATGACATAACAATTGAGTATAGCAATGAGTTAACTGTAGAAGATATTCTCCTTAACATAATGTTAGCCTGCTGTGAAGATATCAATGATCCAGCACAATACATTTTTGAAAGGAAGATATATGGCTGAAAAAAAAACTAATGAAAAAATAAAGTATAGTGCTGCGCTTTATATGAGATTGTCAAAGGATGATGACGGAGTATCTGAAAGTTCAAGTATCACAACTCAACGCAAAATGCTACGTGCGTATGCTATGGAAAACGGCTTTGAAGTTTTTGATGAATATATTGACGATGGAGTTTCCGGCACGACCTTCGACCGTGCTGGCTTTAAGCGTATGCTCTGCGATATTGAAGCTAAGAAAATTAATCTTGTCATAACAAAGGATTTATCCCGTCTTGGACGTGAATACATTCAGGCTGGTCAATATACCGAGATATACTTCCCTGAAAAAAAGGTGCGCTATATTGCTATAAATGATGGCTACGATTCAGATAGTCAATATACTGATATTGCCCCATTCAAGAATGTCATTAACGAAATGTACGCAAGAGATATTAGCAAAAAAATTCGTTCGTCTTTTATAACCCATATGCAAAATGGCGATTTTATCGGAGCATTTGCTCCATATGGTTATAAGCGTAACATTGAAAACAAATATCAGCTTATTATTGACTCCCCTTCTGCTGAAATTGTCAGAGAGATTTTTATAAAAGCTTCTCAAGGGGTTACCCCTATTGAAATTGCCCGCTCGCTTAATGCCCGTAAAATAAGCACTCCTTCAATGTACAGGTGCGAAAATAATTCGGAACTTAATATTAAAAACTACTCAAAGAAAAAAGAATGGACATCCTCCACAATTACAAAAATGCTCCACAATGTTGTTTACATAGGGCATATGGCTCAGGGCAAGACTACAAAGATTTCTTTTAAAAGTAAAACATCTGTTTCAAATAAAAAGGATGACTGGTATCTTGTCAGGAATACTCACGAGCCGATAATCAGTGAAGAAATATTCAATATTGCTTCAAAAAGAAGTCAACTTCGCAGATGTGAACAGAAAAATCAGTTTCACAATATTTTTTCTGGAATTGTACGGTGTGCTGACTGTGGGCGGAATATGTCAACTTCAAAAAGTAGAAAAAAAGGCTCATTATATAATCTCGTGTGCGGTGGGTATAAGCTTTATGGGAAAAATGAATGCTCAAATCATTTCATAGATTATGATATTTTATACAAAATTATATTGAGTGAAATAAAACAGCAACTGAATATTTCAAGTGATACCAAAGAAAAAATTATCAAAAAAGTACAGGAATACTATTCAAAACAGTTATCTTCAAGTGATAACAAAAAAGATATTATTAATCTTAAAAAAAGGCTTAGTGAAATAGATTCAATCATCGGAAAGTTATATGAAGATCATGCATCTAAAATTATTACTGCTGAGAGATTTCAAAAGCTAATTGATAAATATGAACTTGAAAGCTCTTATATAAATCAACAGTTGCAAAACCAAAATAAAAAAGCTGAAAAGGATTCTGAAATTACATATTCAAAACTTAAGCAGGCTTTAGAAAATTATATCGATATTAAAGAACTTTCACAGGATATACTTTTCAGATTTATTGATCATATTGAAATATATCAAGGTGAATATGTTAAGGCGGAAAACACAAGATATAAAAAGCAAAGAATAAAAATAATATTTCGCTTTAAAAAACCAGATATCAACCAAGGGTGTCGATGGGATTCGGATGCAACGCTGCTGGAATAATCGGATGCAGAATTATTGACTCCCCTCGTGAACGACTTATTGCTATGATTACTAACAATTTTGTTCCTTGCAACGGAAGATTTCCAACACTTATAGCAATACTCACAATGTTCTTTGTAAGTGGAATAGCAGCTCAGTTCACATCACTTGTATCTGCGTGTCTTCTTACTCTTGTAATTCTTCTTGGCGTTTTTATGACCTTTACTGTATCAAAGCTTTTATCTAAAACTATACTTAAGGGAATGCCTTCATCTTTCACTCTTGAGCTCCCGCCGTACAGAAAGCCGCAAATTTTAAAGGTCCTTGTTCGTTCAATCTTTGACAGAACTCTTTTTGTTCTCGGAAGAGCTGTTACTGTTGCGGCACCAGCCGGACTTATTATATGGCTAATGGCAAACATACACATAGGCGACGCAACACTTCTGATTCATAGTGCCAACTTCCTTGACCCTTTTGCTAATCTAATGGGACTTGATGGAGTAATACTTCTTGCTTTTATCCTCGGCTTTCCTGCCAATGAAATAGTAATACCTATTATCATTATGGCTTATATGGCAACAGGAAAAATCATTGAGCTTGATGATTTAAGCCAGTTAAAACAGCTTCTTGTTGACAACGGTTGGACGTGGATAACAGCAATATCAGTAATGCTTTTCTCACTTATGCACTGGCCTTGCTCGACAACCTGTCTTACTATAAAGAAAGAAACGCAAAGCCTGAAGTGGACTGCTGTATCATTCCTTGTTCCGACAATTTGCGGAATAGTAATATGTATGGTATTCACAACATTAGCAAGATTATTTGTTTAATCTCATATATAGAAAACCGCACTTTAAAATAGTGTGGTTTTTTATTTACAAAGCACCTGTTTTGTGGTAATATGTACCTATAATATACTTTGTCATCTGGAGGTGATTCGTGATTGGATACTATTTTGATATTTTTGGTTCTTTGTGCACTTGTTTTTACCCCATTGTTTATAATTTTTGCTGTAAATAATTCAAAACTGAAAAAGTCAATCCAAAAATATGAGCATGAGCTTGACCGCCTTTTCAAAACAGGAAAGATATCGCAGGAAGAGTACGGAAATTGCATGCGTTATATAAATAATCCTATTGCAACAAATATATATAATAGACCAGTTGTCAACCCATATATGTCGCCATATCCACAACAGCCACCAATGTATCCAAATCATCAGCAGGGTTATCGCCCTCTGATAAATCCACAACCTATGCCACAACCTATTCAGCAGAATATTCCGCCAATTTTAAAACTAAATATGCCTCCTGTGATGCAGCCACAATACCAACAAGCTCCACCACGACCTATTCAGCCAATACCACCACAACAAGCATTTGCGCCACCTCCATACAGACCGATACAACCGCAGAAGCCTGTAACTTCTGTATCAAACGAATCCATAAAGACAAGCATTATACTTATTCTTGGTGTTGTATTTGTTGTTCTTGCCGGAATTATTTTCTCAACAACAACCTGGGAATCATTACCTGATATTGCTAAAACAATAATTGTTTTTTCATTATCTGCTTTATTTTTCTGCGTTTCTGTGCTTGCAGAAAGGGTAATTCATCTTAATAAAACCTCAACAGCGTTTTATATTCTCGGTAGTATATTCTTGCCGCTTACTATAATATGCGCAGGGTATTTTGACCTTCTTGGTGACTGGATGTCACTGTCAGGTCAAGGTAGATCTATGCTCCTTATGACAGCCTTTGCTACTCTTGGAATAACAAGCTATATTGGCTCAATAAAATATAATTTTGCATTTTTCTCTTGGACGTTTTTAACATGTATTACTGCAACCTTCCTATGTGTATTAAACCAGTTTAATATGCCTGGTGATATTTTCGCAATATGTATTGCTGTTTACTCAACAGTGTTCGTACTTGTTATTGATTTTTCTGAAATTACCGAAGGCAACAGTTCTTATTCCAAAATATTAAAGTTATTTGCTGTTATAAATACGGCCGTCCTAAGCTTTACTTCACTTTTCATTACAACCGAAGGAATAGTATCACTCATTCCACTTGTTGTCTTCTCTTTTGTATTTTTAACCCCACTATTTATTCATTCTAAGCACAGCTTTGGAGTATATCCTTATGCTATATTGATGTTTGTCGGGCTATATAAACTTGTCAGACCTGATAGTATCTCAGAATTCTTATTACCGTTTGTTGGGCTGGCATTACTTTCTACAGTTCTGACCATTACAAATGTTATAAAGGATCCTGTCAAGAAAATCCTAAAATATGTTTCACTTGGAACTGTTCCTTTTATTTTTCTTTTTTCAACCAGTATATTTATATTTTCAGCAAAATGGAGTATTACAACCCTTATACTAATAGCTATACTGATTGCAGATATGAGCTGGCACGCATTCAGGGATAAAATTCGGCTTGCTCTTTACGGTCAGACAGTTCTTGTATTCATTCTTTTACAAGGATTGTCGTCATATTTCTCCCCACATTCACCAGGTAAGCTTGTGTTGTTCACATCACTTACGTTTGTTTCATTGATTGTTTACAGATCTGCTCCAAAAATCAGAACGCTTGCCTCTGATTTAATATTCGGATTAACAGGGCTTGTTTGCTGGTATATTTCTGTAAACCAGATTGCAGATGCTAATATTGCAACAGCATCATTATTATGTATAATTATCTTTGCCATTGCATCATTGATTCTTGCAACAGATAAAAACAAGATTATCTCAATAATATTTAGCTGTGTTGTTTCAGTTGTACCGATACTTATAGCAGTTTCAGCATATCAGCGTGTTCGTTTTGATATTAATGAAATTACGAGCTTTTCGCTCTGTTTCTTCCCTTGTGCTTTAATTATTGGGGCATTAGCAGTACTTTCATCCTTATTTAAAAAAGACAGCATTACCTTAAAAAATATTTCACTGCCGTCCTATATATCTTCACTTTCTTTAATATTCATATTATTTACCCGCGAGCTTACAATTGACACTCACCGTATGCCATATATGTGGATAGCTGTAATAATTATCGCCTTTAAAATTTTTGAAGTCAGAAAGAACTTGAATAATACTGCTTTTGTAATTAGTAGTGTTTCTTTATTAGCAACAACAGCACTTGCTATGCTAATATCTATTCTCAATTATGATATAAGCGCAATAAATGCGTGGGTTATCGTTTCATTACTTCCACTGATTATATTTGCAGTATATCTCATTGCAAAAAAATATATGGGCAGGAATTATACTGCTCTTCCTATTTTCTGTTCATATTCCTTAGCAATTCTAAGCTTTGTTATTCTTTTGTTTAATTATAATGATAAGAATGCAATAGGTTATTATCTGTTTGTAATTGCTGTATCGGCAGTGTCATACTCTGCATTCAGCTTTGTAAGAATAAACATAACAAGATTCCTGCCTTTGCTTTATCTTCCATTTGCAATAAAACAGGCATCTATGTGCTTCACAGATAGCGATAGTGTTATAGCGTCTGTTCTCTTATTATGCTTTATTGCATTCCTTGTTGTCGGAAGATTACTCCAGAAAACTATTGTAACAACAGATAATTCATATAACATTGATTGGCTCACAATCGTAAGTGTTATATTTGTATTTTTACTCCCATATAATAAGCACCTTGCATTCTTTGTATTCGTATTGTCAGCAATTTATATTATGGGCTACTTCAGAAGAGGATTTAAAACGCAAACAGATAAGCTTTTAATACTATTTACAAGTATCTCCTTATCATTTGCCTTCTGGACGCAGAATTTCCTTGAAATTCCGGATATTATCAAGTCAGAGATATTCCTCATACCTATTGCGGTCCTATGTGTAGTTATTATACTGCTTTGGAAGGATAAAAGTGAAATCACCTGGAACATTGCTTTCATTACTGCATTGCTGTCAGTTATTTATCTTGGACTCGCTTCAATGGTTTCAGAAGAACTTACTGATGCTTTAATCATCCTCTGCCTAATGATGATAATACTTTTATTATCCTTCACAAATAAAAGCATGCGATGGTTCCTGTTATCAGCCTGTACATTGATTGTGTTGACCTTTTACCTCACAAGAAACTTCTGGATTGAAATTCAATGGTGGGTTTACCTTCTTACCGCTGGAATTATTCTGCTTTGTATGGCAGCAGCAAATGAGAGAAGGAAACAAAAAGGAATAACCAAATGGGAATTCAAATTATTTGAGTACTTTAAGAAATAAGATAAAAGGCAACCTTATCGGTTGCCTTTTATTATTTACTTTTTATTTTTCTTTTTACCTTGCATAAATATTATCAATACTATTCCAACAACAACCACACTTCCAGCAATATATACATATGCTTTATAATCCTCATTCTTTTCTGTGGTGCTTGGTTTCTTTTCATCAGTTGTTGATGAACTCTGACTATCTGGTGAACTATCAATAACAGAACTTTCCTCAGGCTTTTTTTCTTCCTCCAGTTTGATATTCTCCATAAAATCATTCTTAGCGATGTCTGGACCAACAGTTGTACGATATAAGCCGAATGCCTGACAATCATAAACTCCTGGCGTCTTTTTTACTGAATACCATTGCTGTTGCGAAGAGTGGTATGAGAACCCAATAACGGCCATTTCATATGCTGTCTTACCATTAAACTTGCTCAGTGGAATATCCCAGTTCATTTTCACCTTATTCTCGCCATAAAGATGAAGATATGTTTTAGGTACGTCCCACACGCCGTATTTCTGTGCGGATTCAGGACTTATTGAGCTGTCATTTGATTTCGTCAAGGCTTCTGTCAAGGCATTTGCATTTATCATATGTCCGCCGTGTCCGTACTCGCCTTTTAAATCATGTGCAATAATAACTTCAGGTTTGAATCTTCTTATAAGTTCAATTTCATAATTGACTATATTGTTATAGTTATATACCTTTTTTGCATGAACAAGTGATGTTGAATAAATATCCGGGAACGCTCCCATAACCGGATATGCCGTAAGTCCGCATGCCCACAGGGCATTTAGTGCTTCGTGAGGACGATAAGGCTCGCCCCAATGGTTTGTCATATATGCAACCTGAACCTTAAGTCCCTTTTCTCCAGCATAATACGGGATTGTCCCTCCAAAGAAGATCAGCTCATCGTCAGCGTGTGTCGGCATCAAAAGCATATCTGCATTTTCATATGACGGTGCCCACTTCTGTACCCAGTCGGGTGTCTGATTACTTGTGAAAGTATAGACATCACAAAGGATTACGCTATCTGATTTTATAGTAATAGTGACCTCGTTTGTTAAATTCGAAAGATCTATGTATTCATGGATAAATTCATTTTTTCCATAAGTCTGATCAACACCGTTGATTGTCAATGTCCATTCACCGGGTGGCTTATCCCATATAACATATATGCTTGAAAACTGCTGTGTATTTGATATTGTTATTTTTGTCCCAGCCTTTAACGTTAGCTTTGTTGTACGTTTCTCATCAGACAAAAGCTTTCCGTTAGCATTACTTGATAATTTTACTGTGTTTGTTTTCGTCAGATCCTGCGCAGTCGCAGTAGTCTGGGAAAATGCAGAAACACTGGATAACGTAAGCATAACACACAGGCATATAATAAGACTGATTATTTTCTTCATATCATCCTCCGCTTGTTTTGGTAATACTATCATAGCATTTATGCTTTATTTTGTAAATAACAAACACCTGCAAAAAGCAGGCGTTTGTTCATCCGTCTAATTATATTTATTCAGTCGTGAAATTATATAATCGTAATTTCCCCGATTATGTGGGAGCATACACTCTGAACAATCCTTGATTTTATTGGCAAGGATAGAATAGTTTCCACCACAATCTTCAAGAGGATACAATGGACAATAACAAAACAGACAGTTAAAATTATCTGCGTTATCAGTCTTGTGACAAGGGAAAAACTCGCATTTCTTGTGAGAAAAGAATTTATACTCATCGCTCATTTTATCACTCTGTTTCATTGCTATTATTTTAATAACCTATTCTTTATAAAATAATCTTTTATATTGAATCTGAACTTACCTTTAAGATCAATTCGTTCTTTTACAAGAGTATCACAGAAGGAGGAAAGATATTCAAGCTGTTTATCGGTAATATTATGACCACCATAACGAATCTTCATGAAAGCCTTACCGATTTTCTGAATATCCATTTCCTTGGTGTTATACTCTTTTGAAATTCTCAGAGCAAACTGCCGGATAGTTTCCGCCTCATGCGGAGAATAACCGTTAAGCTCAAGCATCTTCATCATATACATAAACATCTGCATATATTTTTCATTGCAGCTGGCTCTCGAATACTTCTTCCTAAAGCGCTTCATTACAAGAAAATACGAAGCCATAATTAATATTAAGAGCAGAAAAACTATAGCTACACATATAATTATTATTGTAGTCATTATATCAGAGTTGTTTTTCTTGCCTCTATTCATTAGCTCGTTAATCTTTTTATTGTCAATATCAGGATTATTTTCATCTTCAGATTTATCAGGTTCCACGCTCGCCTGATCGTTTCGAGGATATCTTTTATCGGTGAATGATGATGTAGGTTCAAAAGGCACCCAACCTATTCCTTCAATATAACCCTCCACCCAGGCATGAGCTGAGCTGTTTTTAGCTTCATATGTAAATGCGCTGTAATCTGCTTGACACATAAAACCCTGAACGTATCTTGTTGGAATACCGACACATCTTGCAAGAATTGCCATTGATGTTGCATAATATGTGCAATAACCCTTCTGAGACTCAAAAAGGAAGTAATCAACAAGTTCCTTTCCCTTCGGGATTTTACCAGGAGTGGTTGTATATGTGTATTTTGATGATAAATAATACTCTATTGCTTTAAGCTTATCATAATCATTATTATAATTTGCTGTAAGTGTGTTTGCAAGCTCCTTTACTCTATCAGAAATACCGTCGGGAATATTTGTGTATGATGAGTATATGTCATTTCTTCTTGCTTTCAATATTCCTTCAGGGTCATCTGTTATTACTAATAGCTTTCGTGAAGAAGAATATTTATCGTTGTTGTCTACATCATACTTGTAGCCTGCCTGATCATGGACAAGCTTTGCAAATTCTGAGTTTGAGTACCTTACATCATAGTAGTCAACACTATAACTTGTCGGATAACCCTTTGACTTATTAAAGTGAAGCTCATCGCCGACAGCTTTGTATTTTTCAGTTGAAGTAATTAAATTACTTTTTATTGGAAAGAACATGGTTTTTGTATGTATACCATCAAAGCTTATTATTATCTTTCTTATATCAATAAGCTTTGTTGAATCAACCTTTCCTCCACTTCTATTAATTGCATAAATCAATTCATCTGAGTCAATAGCTGATTCCATAATTTTGGTTGATTTATTTCTGTCTGATGTCCACTTGTTTTTCTCATAATTATTCATAATAGAGCCAGTGATATAAAGTGCTTTTGTAGGTTCAAAATTGGTCTCAATATTCAATGCTCTATCATTTGATATTACAGCTAAATCACCGCCAAGGTCACCATCCCCAGAATAGCTAGCCATTTTAAATGAGTAATAATCATCCTTACCCATAAAGTTGACCTTAAAATCATTTATTGTATTATTAATTTTAATGTACATGCTCTTATATGCTCTTTTTACAAAGCCCCATTGAAAAGGTGTTTGCTGTGATGGAAAAATTGAAACACACAAACCAAACACAACAATAAAAGGAATAAGCCGTTGGCTTATTTTCTGCGCTCTATTATTGTTATCCTGTTCATTTTGAGTAAACACTCTTTCTATAATTACAAGCAATATATAAGCAACTGTACAGAAAATCTGAAGCTTTGAAATACCAATATTCAATACTGCCATTATGATAGTTCCTATACCAAACAAAATAGCAACAGCAAATCTTGTAATAAATTTTTTCTGTAGCATAAATGCTATTACAGAAGTAATGACGGTAATAAAAAACATCAGCACGACATAAAAGGATTCGTATGCTTCTTCCTTATCCATATAATCAATAAAAATCCAATTAAAGAACTTGCTAAGATATCCTGTTATCGAAATATTAAACCTGAATAGAAGAAATAGCACAAGTATTATAGCTGCGACAAGAGATAAATACATGACAAGCTTTTTTCGAAACATAATTATTATATTTACTATAACAGCTTCAGAAATAATAAAAAGCAACAGTAAAAATGAGCTCACATTAAATTCAAAAATGCTGATTATTGAGCCTGCTACAATATATATCATCAGTAATGCAGTCACAAAGGTATACGAAAGACTGTCTAATAATTTGTTAATTTTCATATCAAGCTCCTACATCTTATTGAGAACCTGGTCAATTTCATCGTTGAGATCAATTGGTATTGTGTTTACCTTTGGATTAAGATCATATTTCTCAGGATCAAATTTATCACATACATTGAGAAGTGTTACAGTACTGTAAGCCTGAATAAGCATTGAACAGACATCGCACATATCTTCAGTAAAATTACAGGTTGCAATCATAGTGAAAGCCTGAGAATTAAAATATGATGGTATTGCCCTTATAATTTCAGAAAGAACAACAGATGAACTGAATTTTATATCAACACAGCGATTATAGAATAAATCAAAATCAGCTTTATTCTTTATGACAATATTTTTCAGTTTGCCATCAAAATATACCAGACGCAACGGCTCTTTTATCTTAACATAGTACTTTGCAATTGACAGAACAGTTTCAAGAACCTTATCTTCAACAGCAAGCCTTCTTGTATCCTTTTCCTTGCTTTTGCTTAGGTCAAGAATCATCACAGCCTCTGTTCTAAGCTCGTCTGTGTATTTCCTCGACATAAGCTCGTTCCTTTTTGCTGATGTCTTCCAGTGAATTATTCTCATTGAATCGCCTGATATGTATTTTCGCATATCAATATCAAGATAATCCTGCTTCTGTGGTGGCGCACAGGAAATATTCTTTACATCATTGATTTCAGGAATAAATGACGGATTATTAATATCAACCACTCTTGGAAAGACGCGCATATTTATAACAGTAAGTGTCGGATAGCTTATTCTAAACACCTTAAAAAAGTCGGTTACAGTAACCGAATGTACGCCCACCTTATATTCGCCACGGTACTTACAGCAAAGCGTTGTGCTTTTACTAATTTTTTCACCTGGTAAAAGACAGTATTCTTCATCAGGGTCAACATCGTCAACTGTCGCAACATCTGACTTGAAGGCAACTCTGATATTAGTAAATGTAACATAATCTTCGTTTGCAAGGATGAAAGTAAATGGTATACTCTCGCCCTTTACAACTGTTTTTCTCTCAATATTCTGATAAACCTTGAAGTGAAGATATACATAATATGTATATCCAAAAAGCACAACCGGGAACAACAGAGCAAACCACAGAATTGCATATGAAGTGGATGTTCCATTAAAGCTAATAAAAACTATTGATCCGATTACAGATAAAATCAGAATCATTCTGTTTCTCTTCATATCTATTTACCGGCACCCTCTAATACAGGGACTTTTGTATTCTTAATAATATTTTCAATAATCGACTCTTCAGTGATATTTGATATCTTAGCACTTGTGGAAAGAACAATTCGATGAGATAATGCAAACGGTGCTAGATACTGGATATCATCAGGAATTACATAATCTCGTCCGTCTATAAAAGCTGCTGCCTGTGCTGCTCTTATAAGTGAAATTGTTGCACGAGGGCTCGCACCAAGACTTATATTTTCATTATCACGGGTTGCACTTGTTATTGCTACCGCATAATCATTTATATCCTTGCAGACACTAACTTTTTTGACTTCATCCTGCATTTTTATTACATCTTCTTTTGTTGCTACTGCCTTAAGGTTCTCGTTTGTAATACCCTTGAGCATATCAGAAAGCATTATACTTTCATCATTTGATGAAGGATAACCGATAGAAAGCCGTAACATAAAACGGTCAAGCTGTGCTTCTGGTAATATGTATGTTCCAAGGAAATCAGAAGGATTTTGTGTTGCTATGACCATAAAAGGTCTTTCAAGAGGCATTGTTTTTGAATCAACAGTAACCTGGCGCTCCTGCATTACTTCAAGAAGGCAGGCTTGTGTTTTTGGGGAAGTTCTGTTAATTTCATCAGCAAGAATAATATTCTTCATAACAGCACCAGGTACAAAATCAAATTCACCTGTTTTCATGTTGTATATTGAACAACCGGTAACATCACTCGGCAATGTATCAGGCGTAAACTGTATTCTCGAAAAACTGCAGTCTATGCTTTTTGCAATGGCATTGGCTAATGTTGTCTTTCCTACTCCAGGTACATCCTCTAAAAGCAGATGACCTTCTGCAAGGAGTACTGTAAGTGTGAGCTTTACTACCTCCGGCTTGCCTTTTATGACTGTATTGATATTTTCTCTTATCAAATGTGCATTTCTGTTATTCATTAAAATATCCCCGTTTCCTACATTAATTATTAAAATTCATTATTTATAAACCCATAAATATTAATATGTCAATTTATTTACAGCTAAGTTTATTATAATAAATATTTAAATTACATGCAACTATTTGTAATCATTTTGTATAAACGTAACAATATTTATTGTCATTTTTAGCTATGTTACCATGAATATAAGCGATATTTTATATGCTTGACAATTATAAATACAAATTATATAATTATACATATAACAATTGTTATTTTAAATAAATATAATAGATTATGAAAAATGAGGTGCTTTATGCCACCAAAACAAAAATACACACAACAATGCATTCTTGATGCGGCTTTTGAAATAATGCGCGCTAATGGAATAGATGCAGTAGGTTCAAGACAAGTTGCCGATAAACTTAATTGTTCAACTCAACCTATTTTTAGCTATTTTAAAGATATGGAAGATTTAAAACATGCTTTAATAAGTAAAGCAAAAAATTTTTACAGTACCTACGTTCATAAAGGACTAACCTATGAAAGTCCGTTTAAAGGCGTTGGCTTGGAGTATATTAATTTTGCGAAAGAAGAACCAGAAATCTTTAAGCTTCTGTTTATGTCCCCATATAACAATAAGATAACTTCTTATCTTGAATTTGATGATAATAAGGAGATTATCCTTAAATCATTAATGAAGTTTTCTGGTTTTGATTCAAAAAATTCGGAGAAGCTTTATCTGATGATATGGATATTCACACATGGTATTGCAGTTATGTGTGCTACTAACACTACTTACTTTACGGATGATGAAATAAGCAATCTTCTCGCTGATGCATATGTTGGTTGTTTTATGAAAATAAAGAATGATATTCAAAACCATAACACATAAACTTTAACAATAAACTCTCTTTAATATGAGATAAATAGTCCGCAGAAGAATTATTTCTGCGGACTATTTATCTTTATAAACATCAAAATTTGTATGTTAGATTAGCATTGCATTTTTTTATAAATAAGTATATAATAATATAACTAATCCTTAAGGTGAGGTCTAATGAAAACTAATTATCAGATAGTATTAAATTCAACAATAAAATCAATTGAAAGTGATGTCACAACCCCTACCCTTCTGCTTCACAGCTGTTGTGCTCCTTGTTCAAGCTATGTCCTTGAATATCTTACAAAATATTTTGAAATAACAGTTTTTTATTATAACCCTAATATATATCCGCCACAAGAATATGATAAGAGAGTTGCCGAGCAAAAGGGGTTTATTCAAAGGCTTGAAACAAAGCATAAAATATCCTTCATTGAAGGTGATTACAAGCCGGAGATTTTCTTTGATATAGCAAAGGGACTTGAATATGAACCAGAAGGTGGAGAGAGATGCTTTCAATGTTATGAATTGCGACTTCGTGAAGCTGCATTGATTGCTAAGGAAAAACATTTTGACTATTTTACTACTACCCTTTCAGTTAGCCCATATAAAAATTCAGAAAAGCTTAACTGTATCGGGCGTGAACTTGAAGAAAAATTCAAAGTAAAGTATTTGTATTCAGATTTTAAGAAAAATAATGGTTACAAGCGCTCAATTGAGCTTTCGCATATATATAACCTATACAGACAGAATTATTGTGGCTGTGTTTTTTCAAAAGCACAGGCAGAAAAGAATATCATAGAACAGGAGTAAGTAATGGGCATTTCAAAACTTTTTAATGACAGAACAGTTTTTTCTTTTGAGGTTTTTCCACCAAAAAAGACAAGCCCAATTGATACGATTTATAAAACACTTGATGGTCTCAAGGACTTAAAACCTGATTTTATTAGCGTCACATACGGTGCTGGCGGAAATACCGCAGATTCATCAACCTGTGATATTGCTTCTATTATCAAGAATAAATATAACATAGAGGCTCTTGCTCACCTAACATGTGTAAATTCATCAAGAGATGATATTGATATAATTCTCAAGCGATTAAAAGAAAATAATATTGATAATATTCTTGCTCTGCGAGGGGATATTAATCCTGATATGCCACCAAAAGATGATTTTAAGTATGCAAGTGAGTTAATATCATATATTAAAGAAAATGGTGGTTTTAATCTTTCGGGGGCTTGTTATCCTGAGGTTCACCTTGAAGCAAAGGATATGATTGAAGATATACATAACCTAAAGAAAAAGGTTGATTCTGGCGCAAGCCATCTCATATCACAGTTATTTTTTGATAACAATGCATTCTATTCATTTGTTGAAAAGGCAAGAATTGCAGGCATAAATGTCCCTATTGAAGCAGGAATAATGCCTGTTGTAAACAAGAACCAAATTGAGAGAATGGTTTCCCTATGTGGTGCAAGTCTCCCTGCAAAATTCTCAAAGATAATGCAGAGATTTGAACATAACCCAGAAGCACTAAGAGATGCAGGTATCGCATATGCTGTTGATCAGATTGTTGATCTTGTTTCAAATGGCGTTGATGGTATTCATCTTTATACCATGAACAACCCATATATTGCGAAAAAAATAAGCGAAAGTGTGGTCAGTATTATTCGCTCATAAAATTAAGAGGTAAATGTGAAAACGATTGAATCAATTGATCAGAAAGAAGCCCTGAGGTATTTAGGGTATGTTGGGAATAAGCCTGAAGAAAATATACAAAAAATTCTGAACGAATGTGAATCAAACGTCCTTGATATAATTGATCCAAGATATATTTATAAATGCTTTGATATTATTAGCAATAAGGATAAAATAGTTCTCGACAACTGTAAGCTTGAACTTACGGGAAATGATATAGTTAATCATCTTAAGGGATGCACTAAAGTTATACTTATGTGTGCTACCCTTTCTATAAACATTGACAGATTTATTCGGGTTACCCAGATAACAGATATGACAAAGGCTGTTATTATCGACAGTCTCGCAAGCGTCGCAATAGAAAAAATCTGTGATAACATTCAGGATGATATCATGGAAGAATTCAGCGGATACTTCCAGACCTATCGTTACAGTCCTGGTTATGGGGACTTTCCTATAGAAATTCAAAAGGATTTTCTTTCTGTTCTTGATGCTCCAAAAAAGATAGGACTTACCTCAACAGAGGACTGCATACTTACTCCGAAAAAGTCAGTTACCGCCGTAATAGGATTATCAGAAACGCAACTGCGGGCAGAAAAAAGAGGTTGCCAGTCGTGCAATATGAAAGACACTTGTATATACAGAAAAAAAGGAGAACGCTGTGGTTTTTAAAGATTTATTAAAAAAAGAATTTATTATACTTGACGGTGCAATGGGAACTGTTCTTCAGTCAAAAGGTCTTGAACTTGGTGAAATTCCTGAAAAGCTTGGAATGGATCAGCCTGAAGAAATTATAGCTATTCACAAAAGCTATATTGATGCTGGCTCTGATATTGTTTACACTAATACCTTTGGCGCAAACAGATATAAGCTTGAGGGATGTGGCTATTCAGTACAGGAGATTATTTCGCAAGCTGTAGCAAATGCCAAAAAAGCCTGTGAGGGAACATCTGCTCTTGTTGCTCTTGATATTGGTCCGATAGGACAACTTCTTGAACCGACTGGTTCATTGACCTTTGAAGAAGCTTATGATATTTTCAAGGAAGAAATTATTGCGGGCAAAGACGCTGATATTATAATTTTTGAAACCATGACCGACCTTTATGAGCTTAAAGCCGGTGTGCTTGCTGCTAAAGAAAATAGCACACTCCCAATAATGTGTACAATGACATTTGAAGAAAACATGAGGACTTTTACTGGTGTTAGTATTCCTGCCATGGCACTTACTCTTAATGGGCTTGGTGTTGATGCAATCGGCGTGAATTGTTCACTCGGTCCTATTGAATTGAACCCTATTATAAAGGAACTTTCACAGTGGACGAACCTCCCTGTTATTGTTAAGCCTAATGCTGGCTTGCCTGACCCGCTCACAAATGAATATAATGTTTCACCCGAGCAATTTGCTGATGAGATTGAAAAGCTTATTCCCTATGGTATAAGAATTGTTGGTGGTTGCTGTGGGACATCACCTGAATATGTAAAAACAATTTTATCAAAGCTTAAAGATAAAAAAGCCGAAAAAGGCATAAAAAAAATTAAACCCGCAATTTGTAGTGCTACTACTACGTCAGTTGTTGACCAACCGAGAATTATTGGCGAGCGAATTAACCCAACCGGTAAAAAGCTCTTCAAGCAGGCTCTCATTAATAATGATATAGATTATATTCTTAATCAGGCAATAGAACAGGTCAATGCCGGTGCTGATATTCTTGATGTAAATGTCGGTATGCCTGATATTGATGAAAAGTCAATGATGGTAAGAACTATTAAAGCCTTGCAAGGCATTGTTGATGTTCCTTTGCAGATTGATTCGACTATACCTGAAGTTTTAGAGGCTGCATTGCGTGTTTATAACGGAAAACCAATTGTCAATTCAGTAAATGGTGAGGAAGATTCCCTTTGCTCTGTTTTGCCACTTGTGAAAAAATATGGAGCTTCAGTTGTTGGACTTACACTTGATAAAAACGGAATTCCAAAAAAGGCTGAAGATCGTTTTGAAATAGCAAAACGAATTGTTGACAGAGCAACAGCTATAGGAATTCCTCATGAAGATATTTATATTGACTGCCTTACACTGACAGCTTCTGCTGAACAGGAAGGCGTTATTGAAACATTAAAAGCATTAAAAATGGTAAAAGAACAGCTTGGTGTAAAAACTATTCTCGGTGTTTCAAACATATCATTTGGTTTGCCTAACCGTGAGCTTATCAATCAGAATTTTCTCACTATGGCGTTGACTTATGGGCTTGACTTGCCTATCATTAACCCTAATATAGCTTCAATGACGGGTGCTGTAAGGGCTTATAAGCTTCTCACAAACATTGATAAAAATTCAACTGAATATATTGAAGCATATAATAATTTCGCAAAGTCTCCTACTCAGAGTACTCAGGTCAGCAAAGAAATTGATATTTTCTATGCCATAGAAAAAGGTCTTAAAAAAGAAGGCGGAGAAATTGTTGAGCGTCTTCTTGAAACAACTGATTCAATGGAGATTATTAATACAATGCTTATCCCCGCTCTTGATAAGGTTGGATCAGAATTTGAAAGCGGAAAGATATTCCTTCCTCAGCTTATTCAATCTGCTGGCGTTGCACAGGTTGCTTTTGAGGTCATAAAGAAAAAACTTGTCAATGAAGATAAAGCACCAATTTCAAAAGGGAAAATTGTACTTGCAACCGTTAAAGGTGACATTCACGATATCGGCAAGAATATTGTAAAGGTTCTTCTTGAAAACTACGGCTACACAGTAATTGACCTTGGCAGAGATGTTGATTATCAGTGTGTTGTTGATGCTGTTAAGGAACATAATTGCAAGCTTGTCGGCCTTAGTGCTTTAATGACAACTACTCTTAAGAGTATGGAAAACACAATAAAACTTATCCGTGAGAATAATCTTGATTGTAAGGTTATGGTTGGTGGAGCTGTATTGACACCAGAATATGCAAAAAAAATCGGAGCAGATTTTTACTCAAAAGATGCAAAAGAATCTGTTGATGTTGCAAAAACTGTTCTTGGATAATTGACAAGTTTCATATTTTAATATATTAGAACTTGATTACAATAATTACAAATAGTTACAATCCCATTGACTTTGTTGATGATTAATGATATCCTAAAGCAAACAAAATGGGAGGTGCTATGTAATAAAATGAAAAGAATAGTTTCATTTTTTCTTGTTGTATGCATTGCCACCTTTCTTGCGTCGTGTGGCGGAAAAGCCGATAATATATCAAATAACAAAACTGCGGCTTCTGACTATAAATTACCTATAAATTACAATCTTAACTTTGACAGTATTGCCGAAGAGTTAGTCTCATCCGAATCAATTGACGGAATTAAAATTGGTACTTCATATAGAAGTCTGCTTGCCAGATATGGTGAACCAACATCAAAATCAAGCGAATTCAAAACCACATCGGGTTCACAAGTTCAGGTATGGGAATATCTTGATATGGGTGCTGAGTACACTATGATAAAAAGTCACGACGATCACACAATTGGCTTAATAAAAGTTTTTAACAAATCCCCTTTCTCTACTGAACATGATATTAAAATCGGAATTCCTGTTAACAATATCATAAATGCTTATGGAGAAAAGATTAACAATGAAATATCAACTGAAATGAGAATTGTAATCGGAACTCAGGAAAAAGGAATGTCATTTACAATATCGCAGGGTAAAATTACATCAATTTCACTCGGATATGCTCAGAATAAATAAAGCACAAAAGCTGCAGTATAATACTGCAGCTTTTTTATATGTCTTCTTCAAGGTGTCGAACATAATCCTGCATTTCCTCAAATGAACGTATATCCCTTGCAATGATTTTCTGCTGAGTTTTTGTAGGGAGAGAATAAAAATATTCATAGCTTGATATATCCTGATCAAGTAGATCAGAAAGCCCAAGCTGATAGCTTCCTTCTTTCATTTTACACCTCTTTTTTTAATAATTGCTACATAATTATTTTATGATTTTAATATTATTTTATAGCAGTAAATTTCATAGAGATTTTTATGAAAATTTTATTTCTTTGAAGGGAGTATATATGAAAACAAAGCCCTATGACAGAAGCAAAGCTGTGGAATATGCAATTAAATGGGCAAATTCAAGAAATCCAAGATATTTTGATTTTGAAAATTACGGAGGAGATTGTACAAACTTTATTTCGCAATGCATTTATGCAGGAACAAATGTAATGAATTATACAAGGACATACGGATGGTATTATAGTTCTTCATATGACCGTGCGCCAGCGTGGACAGGAGTACAATTTTTATATAATTTTTTGATAAGAAATAAATCAATCGGTCCGTATGCAACAGAAATAGATTTATACGAGGCTGAACTTGGCGATATCATTCAATTAGGTGGAGGTAATGGCTATTATCATACAATGATAATAACAGGGTTTGAAAGCTATAGTAATGATAATGCAATATTAATTTCTACGCATACCTTTGATGCTAATCAGCGTCCACTAAATACATACATATATGAAAAGTTACGTTGCCTTCATATTGAAGGCTTCAGAATATTTTGAAAGGGTGATTTTATGTCAGATCATTATCCGTTCCACCTCAGGAAACTTCCTTATTCATTCGATGCTCTTGAACCTTATATTGATGAGGAAACTGTCAGGATACATCATACAAAACATCAGCAGAAGTATGTTGATAACCTTAACAATGCTCTCGAAGGTTATCCTCAATATCAATCATGGTCACTCGAAAAGCTTCTTACCGAATACAAAACAATGCCATCACGTGTTCAGCTTGAAGTAAAAAACAATGCTGGTGGAGTATACAATCATGATATGTACTTTTATTTCATGTCACCGAACGCTCAAGAACCAAAAGGCTTGCTTTTGCATGCAATAAACTGCCAGTTTGGCTCGCTGGAAACTCTCAAATCAATTATCAAAGCAGCAGCACTTTCGCAGTTTGGTTCAGGTTATGCGTGGCTTGTTTCAAATATTAATGGGAAACTTAGTGTTGAAAAAACTGCTAATCAGGATAGTGTGCTTTCTAAAGGCTTGTACCCCCTTTTGGTTGTAGATGTTTGGGAGCATGCATATTACCTAAAATATCAGAATAGGCGTAATGAATACATTGATGCGTGGCTGAATCTGGCTGACTGGGCAAAGGCACAGGAATGTTACAGAACGATAGTTTCATACAAAATTAATAAAAGAAAAAAATATTCCTGACAATATTTTGTCAGGATATTTTTCTTTTATGTTAACATAATAAATAGAGATAATTTACCACAAATTAAATCAGTTTAATTATTAATAAATTGTTAAAAGTGATTGTCTAGTATTGCAAATATATTTGCGGTTTGATATAATATATAAGCGGTGTTGAATTTCTGGGATATAGCCAAGCGGTAAGGCAACGGACTTTGACTCCGTCATTCCGGTGGTTCGAATCCACCTATCCCAACCAATTATATAAAACACTGGGGTGTCGCCAAGCGGTAAGGCAGAAGACTCTGACTCTTCCATTCCGAGGGTTCAAATCCTTCCACCCCAACCAATAATTTTTAATTGATAACTTACAAAATAGCAATAGATTTTAATGTTGTGACCTTGTAAGTTATTAATCTATATAACAGGGCAGGCAGTAAACCCACCCTGTATATTTAGTTTAAGACTTAAATCAACAGCGACTTTCCTTTTGCAGAATTATGCACACATTTATCTCCACTGATAACGACAGGTACACAATAATGCCTTACGAAGCGCACAGCTTCAAACTGTTCATTCTGATGTATCTCAATCCCACTGGATGTATATGCTCGCTACAAGCAAAATGCCTGGTCTCGGCGTAACTGTTACAGATTCGCAGATATTATAAACGCTGATTGGTTTAATTATTTAATTGTCGAAGTTGTTGTGGAAGATGGCTACGACTCATCTAACAACTCCCTATATAAAACCTTGGGCAAGGTATTAATAGCAAAAGCAAAGAGTTTCCAGATCGTGCGCATCTGAAAACTCATGCAATAATGTATTCAATGTGCTAATATAGCACAAGAACGGCATTTCACTAAGTCATTCAGATATTGCTGTATCTGGACTGATTATGAGCTGCATGATTACTGTCAATAATCGTGTAGCTCGTGGAGTGCTTTTTAATTTAATGAAATTATAACAAGCTTGATAAAATATGTCAAGCTTGTTTTTTATTTTTATGAAATAATTTTATTTATATTTGTAACGATGAAATATTACCAATATATTATACACAAAAGAGACAAAGGCTGGCGTGGAGGGACATGGTCTCCAAAACCGCGTGCCGAGGGTTCGATCCCTTCTGCCCCTGCCAATAGTTTAGATAAGTTTATAGTTATATTATAAGCTTATCTAAATCTATATTATTAATATTAATAAAGCAATTATATAATACGACTGTTTTTTTAATATTAAAAATATATAATATTCAGGGTAGGTGGTTAAACCCACCCTGATAATATCATTTTAATACGCTGTACAAAAATATCTTTCATTTTGCTCAAGCTTCATACGCTAATATCTCCACTGATATTGACAGGTATGCTCAAGAGCCTTTCAGAGCCACAGCTCCAATCTGTTCATTCTGAAGTAGCTCAATCTTACTGGATGTTTATGCTCGCTACAAGCATTAGCTTGATCTCGGCGCAACTATTACAGATTTGCAGATGTTATAACATAAAAAGGTACAGCTATTCAATTGTATTTATATAAATCCTGTGTGAGAGGATTTATAGCAAAAAATTAGAGTCCCCAGACCGTACTATCTGAAAACTCTTGCAAAACTGTATATGAATTTTATGTAACATCTACAAATCTGTAATAGCTATTATAAAGTTATAATATAACCATTTGAAAAATAAAGTCAAATATCTAATATAAATTACAATTTAATAATAATAATTACAATTTGCTTTAATATATTGCAAATAATAAATTAATCTGTTATTATTACGTAGTCTACAATACATAAACACAAACAAATTATCAAAAAGGATGTTGACAACATAATGAAAAGGTTTAGAAAGACAAAGAAGACAATTGCATGTATCCTCGTTATTACTTTAGTTTATTCATTTTTATTCCAACCAAATTTAAAGGTTTTTGCAAAACAAGCGACTACAAATCCAAAGCCTGAACAAACTCAAAATTTGATTAATAAAAAAATATCAAAGAGTATCAGAAATAAAATTAACACCAGAAAAGCCAAAAAAATTAAAGAACGGTATGATCCAAATTTAGAAAATGTATTAGAATTGGAAATGGATGATGGCAGTGTAACTGCATATGCTTTTTCTGAAGATATTAAGTTTATTAAGGATGGAGAAGTAAAATATAAAGAAACTTCAATTGTAGCTCAAAATAATGATGAGTTATTAAATAAAGGATACGATTATACTAATGGTGCAAATGATTATCGTATTAATTTTTCTTCATCGTTATCAACTGGAATAAACGTACAATGCAGTGATTATAACTTTTCTTATATCCCTATCCCAAATGATACTAATGAAAGTATTTTAGGTCACACAAATACAGTTAAAATTGATGGAAATGATGTAGACACTTTTGAATACAATAATGTTTTTGGCGATAATACTATATTAAGGTACACGCCTCAGCTTAATAGTGTTCAGAAAGATATCATTTTGAAAAAATATCAGGGTCAAAATGAATTTAATTTTATTTTTAAGCTAAATGGCAATAAAGCAGCACTTAGTAAAGATAATAGACGTATAGATATAATAAACCCAAACACAAATAAGACAATTACCTCATTATCGCCTATCTTCGCATATGACTCTTTCAAAGGAAAATCATCTGATTATGATCATTTCACAGATAACTGCGAATATAAGTTAACAGAAATTGGACCAAGTTCTTACAAAATGACAATTGTTGTGTCTAAAGAATACCTTGAAAATCCAAAGACTGTATACCCAGTAACAATTGATCCAGCACCAACAATATCAAATGATTATGATTCATCAGTTTACTCAGGAGTATCTTATGTAAATTATGCAAATGCAACAATGGGAAGTGGTCATTCAGTCGATTATGGCTATGCAAGAGCATATATGAAATTCACCTTACCAACTGATATTAAAAAGGGAGCAATAATAAATAGCGCCACATATAATGTGCGTGAAACAACTGGATGGACTGGTAATACATATATCGGTATTTACAGAGTGACTTCTACATGGAATAATAATGTTCTTTGGACTAATAAACCCTCTCACTTCAGCACTGCACTTGATAAAAAGAATATAAGTAATGCTGGAGGAGTATATACTTATTCATATAATATTAAGACAGCAGTAAATGATTGGATTAATAAAGGTCAAACAAACTATGGTTTAGCACTAGTTAGTGATGATGAAAGCAAAACTAACACTATTTGGAGAACTTTTGCAACAAAAGAACACTCTACTTCATCGTTTAAGCCTTATGCTGTTATTAACTATACAAATGATACAACTGCACCTACTATATCAAGTATTACAGGCAACCCAACAACATGGACAAATGGTAATGCTCAGCTTACAGTAAATGCAACTGATAACAACGCCTCAACAACTCTTTCCTACTCCTTTTCCTCATCTGCTAGCACATATAATTGGCAGACAAGCAAGGTATCCCCTTCATATTCTGCAAACAGTACTGTATATGTTTCAGTAAAAGATCTCGCTGGAAATATCAAAAAACAGACAGTTACTATTAGCAAAATTGATAAAACATCTCCTGTAATTTCCGCGGTAAATGGAAATCCAACAGATTATACAAATAATGCGGTTACATTAACAGTAAATGCAACCGATAATGTCGCAATATCTTCATATAGTTTTGATAATGGAGTCACTTGGCAAGCTAGTAATAGTAAAATGTTTAGTGAAAATGGAACTATATATATTAAAGCAAAAGATTCAGCTGGAAATATAACAGGAGCTACTCCCGTAATAATTTCTAAAATTACCTCTTCACCAATTATTTCGAGCATTAATGGCAATCCTACTGATTGGACTAACCAAGATGTAACACTAACTGTTAAAGCATCAGGTACCTCAGAAGATTTACAATATAGTTTTGATAACGGAGTTACCTGGCAAGATACTAACTATAAGACTTATTCACAAAACACAAGTGATATCAATATAAAAGTAAAAGATAATTCTGATAATATTACTGAATTTTCATCAATTAATATAACAAAGATTGATAAAAGTTCACCTGAAGCTCCTGAAATATATGATAATAATGGTATGTATAGAGTGTTTGCTCCACAAGATAAAACACCAGATAATTTAATTAGTCCTGTTACAAATCAATACAAAATTGGCAGCGATGGTCAATGGTGTGATTGTAGTACAGAGTTTTCAATAGATAATCTATCTCCTACTGAAATTTTTGCAAGAAGCATAGACACAGCAGGAAACATTAGTAACGTAACTGCTATTACTTCAAAAGATATGATAGGTGCATATTCTGAAACTGTCACAGATTTATCTTTTGATACCTCAATAGGCGACTTTAGTGTAAATAGATCATACAGCTCAAACGATAATTTATGGAATTTTTCATATGATATTCAATTACTAAATAACAAAGTAGATCGACTTAACGATGATGGTTCTATTACATCAAGTATTTCTCAAAATGTATTTAAGGTAATTTTTCAAAATGGGGAGACTGAGTATTTTGAGAAACAACCTTCTGGTATCTATACTAGCTACATGACTAATGATACATTAGAGAAGACAAAAAGATATAAATATATATTAAGAAAAGATGATATTACATACTATTTTGATAGCACTGGAATGATAGAAAAAATAGCTGATCCAAATAACAATGCATTATCTTTCCAAAGAATATTCACTGATAGCAGTAACACCACTCTTTCCAAAATAATCATTTCTGATAACACATCAAGAAGCTTATCTATCTTATTTTCTGATGGCAAACCAACGCAGATTACCAATCCAGCTAATAATAACGTTTACTACAGCTGGAATAACAACAATTTAGCTAGTGTAATTGACCCAATGAGCAAAGTTACTAATTATGAGTACACAAACAACAAAATTTCAAAAAGTGATGACGAAACTATTCAATATGGAACAGACGGAAGACTACAAAAAATCTTATCCAAAAATGGCGCATATATTAATTACTCGTATGATGATAAGAATAGAGAAATCATGCAATCAGATAGTAATGGTCAGACTCAAAAAGTAACATACTTTAATTCAATGAGAATTGCAACTGAAACTGATGAACAAAATAATAAAAGCGAATATACTTACGATGAAAGAGGAAACGTTTATCAAGTTAATAAATATAAATTTGAGAATAATGAATATATAAGTGATGGAACTAATAATTATATTTACGATTCAAACAATTTTTTAATTGAAGAATCAAGTTCCGATGGTTCTCATATCTATTATCGAAATGATGCCAAGGGCAGAGTCATAACAAAAGCAGTTCAAAAACAAGATACAACTCCAACAGAAGACGAGATTTTGAACCTTAGTTATGAAGTATTTGACTTAACATTCTATCAGTACGATGAAAGAGGCAATCAAACATTAGTAGCCACACTTAAAGAAGATGCAATACCTTCTACTGAACAGATAAGTAATCTTGATTCTGAAGTATTTAATAAGACTATATACACGTATAACACTGATGGTACTATAAATTCAATCCAATATGACGATACAAATAAATCTGAAAGTTATTCTTATGATAGTTATAAAAATATTACCTCTATAACATATAGCGAAACAACTGAAGGAGTTACAACTACACAAACCGAATTATTCCAATATGATATTCTGGGACAATTAATAAGTCAAACTACCAAAGATGGAAAAACTAATTCATTTGTATATGATCTCTGCGGAAATAAAATACGAGAAACCCTTGATGGGAAAACAACAAGATATGTATATAATAACGGAAAGCTTGTTCAGCAAATCAATTCTGATTACTATAATCCAGCTGATGATGGATTAAATGCATCACCAAGTAATTATGATTACTTAAATACAAATGTAGGAACTAGATATTTATATGATGATGTTGGCAACCTTAAATCAATAACTGATAAATATGGCAGAACAACTACATACACATATGACAGCTTCGGAAACATGACTTCTCAGAAATTTCATGTATATGAAATTAATTATGACAACAAGGGAAATACGACAAATGTTAAAGTAGGTACACAAAATCTTGTGTCTTATGATTATTCAAATGATCTTAAACAAAATTTAACCAATACTACCTACGGAAATGGACATATTGTTGAATATTTTTATGAAAATGGTAATGTGATCGGAATAAAATTAGATGGGGCAACGGATTTTGCTTTCGAGTATGTTTATGACGAAAACAACACAATGACACAAAAAACTGATCATACTAATAGTATGAAAACTGAATATGATGGTGATACTGTAACTGTTTTTACAATTAATACTGATGGATCATTCACACCGATTCATATTTACAGCACAACAACTGTTGATGAAATTAAGCAATTTGTAGAAACCACAAATGGAACAACTTTTACAACGCAATGGCTTGATAATCTTGATAAATTTATTATTAATGATGATTTGAGCCTTAACAAGGCATATATTAAGAATGATGACGATAAAATTACAACAACGAATATATATTCAAAAACAAATGGCATTGAAAATAGTATTCTTTCATCTGCTTTCACTTATGGTACAACTAATACTGATCAAATTGCAAGTATTAGCAATACATATGGAAAGAGCACGACAACTTTTTCATATACATATGACGACAAGGGAAATATCAGCTCTGTATCAAAAAATGGCACAATAACAGCCTACAAATATGATAGCTTGAATCAGCTCACTCGTGTAGATGACGGTGAACAAAATAAAACATATACCTACGCCTATGATGTATATGGAAATATTCTTTCTAAATCAGAATACGCTTTAACTGACTCTTCATCTGAGCCAACAAATCCTCTCTCAACAATAAGCTATGGTTAT
>JAEZRC010000008.1 GCA_023440965.1 Bacillota bacterium | reverse complement strand
TCTTAGTGCCTTTATTGATTCTTTATCATCAACAGTTGACCATCCAAGTGGGAGATCTTTTGGTCCCCATGTACCGCCTATAGCCCACCCCCCCATACCAAGAGGTTGTATCTTTTGATTTAATTGTTTGATATTTAGTTCCATTTTCTTTTATATCCTCCTAATTTCAAGTAATGTATTATAACTAATAAAATGATAGCTTCTAATTTCGACTTTTTCAAGATCCACGTTTTCCAATATTATATAGAACCACATTATAGACTTAAACTGAAACACATTAACGTCAAATCAGGTAATCATTTTGCCATTTACACTAAATAATTTTAGTGGTTTTAACTATAACTATCAACTAATGCTCCGCAATATATTATTAATAAAAATCCCGATAGCAAAATGCTAACGGGATTTTTTATACTGTATATTATTAAAACATACATAAATTATTGTGACATCAGTTTATACAAAATTAATTATCTGGATTATTATTTAAATAACTAATCCAACTTTTTAAAAATTATATTTATAGTTTGATTTTTAAGACTTGGGTCTTTAGATTTTGCTTTGCTGATATAGTCATCAGCGTAATATTCTATATCAAATTGCCTATCCATTTTTAGGTTGTTTTGCTTTATGTATTTATCACATTCTTCAAACCACTTTGGTCCCAGCTCACTAACATTTACCTCAAAGAAGTAATATTCACCTTCTGTCCTCGTAAACCTGTAATACTCATCCCCCTCAAATGAAGTTACTGGCATTAAAGGGGTATAGTTAAAGCTATCAGGTTGGAAATCAGAGTCCAATGCCATAAACCTTTCATTATCATCACGATTTTTAATATCAGAATTAATTACATCTAAATGCAATTTGCTGAAATCAATTTCATCATGCTCCTTAAAAAGTATATTTGTTACAATTCCCATATACTTTTGTTCCTTAAGAAATACTAACTTGCAATTCATATCTTTTTATTCTCCCTTCAATTTTGCTCTTCCAAGCTTATATTAATAGGATAAGTATATCACCTATAATATGACGACAGTATGTCATATTAAGAATTTTCTTTCCATTAAATTTTTATTATTCTATTTCTAATATCTATTCTTGGAATCAAATTAATATCCCAAATTGTTATTAAATAGTTATGTACCTAACAAATTAAAGTACCTTGATATTTTACATTATACTTCTTTAGGGTCAAGAAAAACTCCTTTACTTATATATAACCAACTCATCAACTCAACCTATCCGTTTTCATAGTGTCAACTCAACCCTACGATTTTCTTTTAGTGGATATGTTTCCCAATTAAATTAACAATAAAAAATCGAGAGTCAGGAGTTTTATTCCAACTCTCGAAACCCCATATTTCAAGGTATTTTAACACTTTACTTATCAATCCGCGACATCAATACCACCGTCTCCACATGTGATAGTGAGGCTGTGCATGGAAATATGTCCATAAAGGCGTGAAATCCTTTATCTATCAGGGTTTTCGGCCATTCCGTGAATCAATGGCATACATCTCGCTTTCACGCAAAAGTAGGCTATTTTTCTTTGGAACTGTATTTTTCCCCTTTACGATGGGTGCCGTTTTCATCTGTAATGACATTCGATCTGCGATTTTTCGCTTCCTGTGCATCCCGAAATACATCCTCCGTGATGATGGGCGGATGATTGTCCTTTGCTAAGTACTCATATTTTCCGGTAACCGAATCTGTCAGTCTGACGGTGCCGATATACTTCTCATTGGTAAGAATGTTCTCAACGGACCGCTTGCTCCATTTTGGTTTGCCGGTTGGGGAAGGAGTGCCTTTCTTTTCAAGTTCCTTGATGATCCCAAGGACGCTTTTCCCATCATTGTACCAGCGAAAAATATCACGGACAACCTGTGCCTGCTCTTTATTTAAAACCAACTCGCCCTCGGTGGTTTTGTCGTATCCGTACAGTCTGCGTCTGTATAAACCCGATGTCCCCTGGGCGGCCCGAAAATTCAGACCCATACTGATATTATCACTTCTGGTTTCGTTTTCAGCCTGAGCGAAAGATTCAATCACGGATATCATCAAATTGCTGTCCGTATTATCCGTATCCAGGTTTTCCTGCTCGAATATAACCCGTGTGCCGGCTGCCTTTAATCGGCGTAGGGCCTCCAGTGTATCTACGGTGTCTCTGCCGAACCGGCTAATGCTTTTTGTCAGGATGACAGAAATGTTGTGTGCTTCGCACTCCAGTAGCATTCGCTCGAATTCCTTGCGGGGGACTTCTGATTTTGCGGAACCGATGTCGATAAAAGTATCACGCAGTTTCCATTGCTCAACATGGGATACCGCTTTCGTCAATGCAGATATCTGGACAGCGAGGCTGTTCAACTGGTCTTTGTCGGAAGTACTGACCCGGCAGTATATACCGACGTTCTTCACAATTTTATCCGGTTTTGCCGGTATAAAAAATACCTTTGGATCCACTTCAATCCCTCCTTATAAACAGTCTGCCCAGTTAAATTATACTTCTTCGGCAGGGTCTTTCTTTAACAGCGCACCTTCCAATTCGCATTCTTCCTCTAAACAGGCGTCGCAAATGTCTGCCGCTTCGATAGAGGAAGCACAGGCTCCTAATTCATAGAGGAATCCCGCAGGTTCGGGAACCGGAACCATCTGTCCACACTTCCTGCAGAGAATATAAACATTGTTGTCCTTAATGGGGTGGAATGTATCTTTGCCATTCTCGTCGACGCTTTTTACATATAACATAGTAGTACCTCCTATAAAATCGTACTACTATATACTCTCTAAAAAAGAACACAGTCAAGCAATATAATGACCAATTCCGACCCCAATTTGCTAACCGTTATAGCCTAATTATATTTTGGATTATTGCGAATGAAAAGTAGGCTATTTTCCTTTTTCAATTCAGCCAAAACACAATATATTGCGTCATTACTGCAGCGCCTTGCTATATATTGCGAGTCATCAATACTACCGTCTCAACGTGGCTCGAGAGGACTTTTATAATGTCAACTCAACCCACTTTCGTTTAGGTAACATATTATAATAACTTCGACCGAGTTTTATCCTTGTTTTTACCATATTATGTTAAAATCCATACAACTTCCTAAGACATATCGTTGACAACCGAAAGGTTGAGAGGATATGTGTAATGTCACTTATTTTCTACAGATTAATGTTTCTTACACATATGGATTCTTAAGAATTTCTTTCCCTAATTTTTCATCTTCTAATAGTTTTTGTAAATAGGATTCTATCTCTGCAAATTCCATATTTGTTTTAAACCCTTTATTCCCATGCATCCAACGGTTCTTTTGTGTATTGTCAAATAATAATTCACACGTTCTTCTTGGAAATTTTCCCAGTGCAGAATCAAAGAAATTATTAAGTACGGAATAATGATGTGTATGTATAAATTCATTCCAAGATTCCGCAACTTCTTCTTCTGACCTAATATCTATAATTTCTATTTCTTCCAAATTCCTGTCAGCTACAGCTCCCCATGCTTTTTTGAGCATTTCAACAGCGGCTTTATCACTTTTAGGAGCGCTATATCCAAAAACAGTAAGTCGATATGCTCTTTCTAAGTACTGCCCCAACTGTTTCCAACTTAATGAAATATATGGATTAGTATCGTAATTTTTTTCTCTAATAGGATATAGCAGAGGTACTTTGGAAAGCATTTTTCCACACCTAGAACAAATTCCATATGGTCTTCCTAACACCATGTCTTCTTCGCAAGTTGCAATAGCAACGTTGCCATGTAAAAAAGCCATCTGTGGTAAATTTGTAGTAATCTTTGTACATCTGGTATATGCTTCTACCAATAATGGATCCCAATTAAATGTAGCAATTAAGTCTTTTTTAGTAAGACTCAATACCAATAAATCATATATCGTTGGCTTATCTGGCAACTCAAATTGACAAAAATATTTTTCTATTGCATCTTCCAGTTGTCTTCTTTGCACTTCACAGTCATTTCTTTCATACATTTCCATATAGATATCTTCAAGATTGTCACTTTTAGTATTTAAATGAATATCTGAAATAATAGATTTCAATCCTAATTTTTCAAGAAATCCTTTCATGGCTGATATCTTTTTTCCATTTTTATCTCCATTAAGGATAGCCGCCACACTTGCACCTGCTCCTAATAAAACAACATGGGGTCTACTTTTACATGATTTTTCAAATTTATAAACTCTATCTTCAAAATCTTCTGGTATACTTGATCCGTATTCGTCAAACATTTTATCCAACACTTCTTGACTTATTGGTTTCCCTCCTTCGCCTATACAGGGATTATAAAGAACCTCATCCCCATCAATTTGAATAATCCCATCACGAATAGTACCCATAGCCGCAAGTGTTTCAGCAAAGCAGACCATACCATCTCCATTTGTTAACGGACTTCCAACCAAGCTATCCCTACATATTGCATTTTTCAAAAGTTCTTCTTTATCGTGTTCACTGATGTCTTTCCATTTCTTGTCTACATATTTATCCATAAGCACTCCTATCCAATATCATTACATTATCTTACAAGCCATATCATAATCATTAGCTTCATTCTCCAAAGCTTGTACTTTTTCCACCTCTTGATTATAGTGCTCACGTTTAAGTTCACGCTGGCGTTTTTCCTCTTCTTCTTTCCGATGAGCTTCTTCACGTTTTTCACGGGCGATACGAACATTCTCAGATTCTTCAAACAATGAAACAAGCATTTCTCCTAACCGAAGTTCTAATCCAATAGTTTCACTATCACGGATGAAACTATTTGCTTTTACGGAGAATCGAAGTTTACTATTCGGTATGTAGTCCCACTTTCTAAATTTAGGCTCATATGCCCAAGAACGTGATTTTTTATCCCTTTCATATTGATCCCATTGTTTTTGTTCATCTTTGGTCAATACATGTGGAACCTGATCCTGCCCCTCTGTTATAGTATAGAATACCTTTTCGTTCCTAATCATCAATGATAAATCGTCATTAACTGAACCTCCCAGCGCTTCTACATATTGAAACAGTGTATTCAGTATTCTATAAACTCTTGGAAACGTAACGTCAGAAATATCATTATACAAAAACGGCTCACCGTCAGGAACACTTCTATATGTATCACGATTACGAGGAGCAAACTCATCACGATGATGGCTAGATCGCCATGCTTTAATTTTCGCCTTATGGGAATTCAATTTTGAATGCAATTTACACTTATCATCCAAGATTGTAATTTGCTGCGCTGCAATGATTAAACGGATTCTTTCATCTTCACTTAAAAAGGAAAGGGCATCATCAGATTCGGCTTTTACTTCAGAATCATCAAACGATTTAATTCCTATTTTTTGTGCCGGCCCATCATATACTGGCAATGGAATCTGTTTCACTGGTTGCCCAGCATTTTTCATTGCCCAGTAACCTCTTGGTGGTACTGGTATAGATAAAGATTTGCATACCTTATGAATGGCTACATCGGATACCCCGTATCTTTTTGCTACAGTAGTTACCGGTTCATTCCAAACTTCATTATAAAGTATCTCCCGATCATATACATTCCTCTGACCTTCAACATATGTACGTTGGGGTTGAGTTTTCAATTCGACTTTTTGCAAATCAGTCGATTGAAGTACTGCTTCTTCAATTACTTGCGTAACATTAATTTGAGGTGGGATAATCTCTTTACTCTTAATACTATATTGAACTACAACTTCTTTTACTTCTGATGGTGGCAGAGGCTCCTTTTCTACTTCTTTTCCAATTGATAAACTTGACCAGTAAGATTGAGTTGGTGTAGGGATATTAGCGTCTTTGCATGCTTTTTTTAATTTGTCATAAGGGATGCTATATTTTTTTGCAACCCTTGATGTCGATATTGACCAGATTTCATCATATAACTGTTGACGTGAAAAAGTCATGTTTTCGTATTGAGCCATATCCTCACCACCATTTCTTATATTCAAACTCATTTCTTCATATAATATTGCCGTAGCATCTATTTTCATTAGTGCTTGACTATATAATTCTTTTGCCTTTTTCACCTCTTTTAATCTTCTTTTCCTCGCAATAAAAAACTTAAATCATCCTTCATGGTTTTAAATTCTTGAATTATTGTTTCTAAGTTTCTTTCAATTCCTTCTACTTGCACCTCAGAAATTTTGCCATGATTGTAAGCAATTAGCCTTTCTGGAACAATATTATATGACCAACTATCTGTATACCGATCTTTATTGTGAACAGCAAAACCTATGGGAAGTTTCTCTTCACGCATACCAAAACTCACTGCCATAGGAGAAACTCCTAAATAATCAGCAGCAATTTTACAAGTTATTTTTGACATCTGTCGGATTTCTTCATCACTGTACTTCGCCACAAGAACTCACCTCCAATCCAATCTAAATGTAAAAACAACAGACTTTCCAGCAAAATATAAATTTACAAGAAAGTCTGTATAAACTTTAAATTAAGCGTTCTACTTCTGTTCGAACATTTTCTGAGCATAACCCTTAATATCATTTGTATTAATCATATCGTACTTTTCTTTAACAGCACTAAAGTAAGTTCCAATCAGTTCTTTCTCAATAGTTCGGTCTGATGCTGTGGTCGGTGAAAGTTCTCCTCTGGTTGACAGCCACGGAGTTTCTGAATGTGTGAATCCTTCAAGAATTTTCCCACTATAACAACAAATATTCTTTATCACGCTATCTAAAATTGCTTTTTCGGAAGAAGAGAATACCGAATCGTCAAATTCTTCATTTCCTTCAATAGGGTCAAATCGATAATCACGATACCTAAAGTATATATCTCGATAGACAGGACCATGGACCCAGGCTTCACATTCCTCAGAAAAGAGAAATGTTTTGTAGAAAGCATAATGAAATCCCTGAATATAATATAATGCTTTCTGTAATGCTAATGGCGTAATGTCTTCACATTGACTCAGCAAATATTCAATTACCAAATCTATCTTTGTCTTTGTACTCTCAGTTCTTCCAAGAAGTTCATTTACTGCTCTTTTACTCTTCTCATATGATGCAGTAGTTTTCAGATTTACTTTATTATTTTCCAATATTTCTGCATAATAGGCTGGATCATCATAAAGCTTTTGCAGAGTTTCAGAATACTGCTTTGTTGGCATATCTCCATCGCAATATCGGGAAAATGTTTGTTCTCCCCAACCAAGCAAAAGAGAAAGTGGTCTTTTCCCAATTGCATATTTTTCTGGAATTGCTAAAATCACCTCAAGTGATACGATATTATTCTTTTCTCGATACGCATCATATAGTGCTTTCAAATTAAAATCATTTACCTCTGCAACATAAATTTCAGAGCCGCAGTCTACACAACGCGCTTCTTTTCCAATATAAGAATATTTTTCACCTTTAATAGTGCCTTCCATTTTCTTTTCATTAATAGTAAAAGTAACATCATTTCTACATTCTTCGCAAAATACTTTTCTTTCACTCATAACAATGCCTCCTTTCAATTCCCGACTTACCTAAATAGGTAATCAATCGGCTTGTTTGGTTTATGAAAAGATATTACAACTGTACGACTTCCGTTAGACATATCTATCACGTTAAATTTGGTATAAATATCTACTGTTTCTTCTTCTCCGTCAGCATTAAACAATTGAACCTGTGGCACAAAAACATAAAGAACTTCATATTCAAAACCAATTTTCGTATTCTGCAAGGTATGACAAAAATCTTCTGTTCTGAGCTGTAGTAATATTGATTTTTGTTTATCACTTCGAATATTATATTCATTAATAAAGTCTATATTTTCCTTTCTGTTTTCGTTTAGTGCAATCGTATATTTATTATTTACCACACAATCTTTTATTTTATCAAGAATAGCATCTATCTGCTCTCTTGTGTAGTTCTGATTATAGTACGGATTCATTGCATCACCTCTTTGTAATACAATGATACTTTATTATATGCCATTTGTCAAGATTTATGCATCAATTAGTGCATTTGTATTTGTAAATTTTTTAAGACAAAAGCAAAGATGCACCCTACCAATCAAGGAAGGATGCATCTTCTGCTTTTTATTTACTTTATATCTTCACATCAATCTCCATCCCAGATTTAAAGGCTACTGTGACTTTTTCATCATGCACAATAATCTTTTCTATCAACTTGCGGACTATCTGCTCATCATACTCCTGTATTGTAAGTCGCAGGATAAAGCAATCCTCCCTGTCCACCAATTACCACACTGCCGATTGGTAATACCGTATGCAGAGGACCACGGACACTGTTGATACCGCCCGAGCCTAAAGCATTGCCAGACATGATATATCTCAGATAGCTTACCCTGATGAATGGATTGATAGTTGCTGTTGCAGTAGAAGTAAAAGGTATTACAGATGTCCCATTTTCATCTCTTTCCAATACAAATAAACTTTCGCCTGGGATTACGGTAGCATCGCCTATGGAAAACCTCTGTCTCGTCCAGTAGGCTGTACAAGCAGGGTTCGGGGATGCACCTGCCCCATAGACAATGTTCATTTCATTTTCTATGCCCCTTATGGCTTCGGCAAGTTTCTTAACGGTATTGCGGAGGGTGTCTTGAATTAGCACCTGCACATTATTTGCCGTTGGGTTGCCCAAGGCTGTGACAAATGTATATGTCACCGTTCCAAGTACCACATTATTGCCGTTTGTTATATTGGTAAATGTTATTGATGCTCTTCGGCTTATCATATCAGGTGCAGTAGCTGTTTCTATTGGATGCATATGGTTAAGGAGAATCCCTGTCTGCCTGTTAAGATTGTCACTCGCATCCTCTGCCAAATCGTGTGTGGTGTTGAGCAGTGCGTAGTTATCGTTTAATAGGTTATAAATGAGATTCAACAGACTACTTACCGTTAAATTCTGCCTGCGCCCTGTTCAGCTGTATCTGCCAATTTTGTGTACGGCGGTCATTTTCACCGAAAGAGGCGGAGGCATTGTCCAGTGCAGCCTTAAGGGTAGAAATTTTTTCTTTTTGTGCATCGATTTCTTTATTTAAAACTGCATTGCGAGCGGTGAGTGCATTAACGGATTTATCATTTTTGTCAAACTGACTTGTCACGAGGGTCATCTCCGAGCCAAGCACCTTGAAAGACTGGTTGATATCTGAGAGTGCTTTTTTGAACTCACGCTCGCCCTCAACCCCGATTTTTAGTCCAAAATTGTCTGCCATGCCTCACCACCTCCTAAAAAAGGGCATGAAAAAGGAGCGATCTCTTGATTGCTCCTAGATTAAATCTTATTAATTTTAAAACTACTTTGTTATGGCTACAAATTGGAAATTTATCAGTATTCCATTATACTCATAATTCTGACTGTTCAAATATCCTTAAGCACAAATACGTAAGATAAGGTGAAGGTGTTTTCTTTTGTCCGAAATCTAAACCTTTATATTTTTGATATACCGCTTCTGGTGTAAAAAAACCATTTTCATCCTGTTTGCTTTGAATGAGTGAAAGCATTTCTTTGAAACGGGTGTCCTTTCTAACGCTTTCATATCTACTCAACACATCTGTCACACTTACAATGTCATACCATATGGTTGGTGCTTTCAATTTGCGGAAATCCGTTCCCATATAAAACATATATGGATGCTTTTCTAAACTGTTTTCCCATAGGGAAAGTAAGGTGTTGGCAGTATTCTTGGCAATTTCGCTGTTTTGATATTCAGGAATATAGGACAGTAATTTTGCCATTATTAGCGTTGCATATGGGCAGCAGTCTTCTTTTTTTCCCGGACCTCTAAACTTTCCAAGATCAGAGGATACTGTGCAAGGAAATCCATTCCCTTTATAAAAGGATACAAGATAATCAACACCAGCTTTTATATGTTTATCATAGTCAATACCAGCTTTAACAAGAGCAAGGAGCAATAATGGTGCATCGCATAAGCACCAGCTAAATGTATCTTCTCCATTACCTCCAAAGTGCTTTGGAATATTAATAAGCGACTGGTACACACCCTTTTCGTCTTGATGTTTCATAATTTCATCCACTGCAATTTGGATTTCAGGAACAGTAGAATCCAATCCAATATCCAATAGAAAATGAAGCTTTTGTATAGGCAAATCAGGATTTTTGTGATTAGTTACCAGAGTGCTGTGAAAATCAGTAATATCACGTAAGTACGATTGTATCTTCTCACAACCTAACGTTTGATTTTTTTGTTCAATTAAATTATCTTTATTTTCATTCAATAGATTGAGTTGGATGGCATACTTTAGCCAATCATCACTCATGTCTAGTAACTTCTTATATAGCAACATACAATTCTCCCTGTTATAAAAATTAGGATTAATTCATACTCTGCAGTTCAAACTGCTTAATAAATTTCGATTTTTAATCCTATCTCCTAAAAAATTAGTATATCACAATTTGTAAAATTTTTAAATACCTAACGGGATAATATCATCAATAGTCCGAGTTTTCTTCGGCTTTTCAATACCGTGCCACTGCTTATGGCAGGCCCACAAATCTAAAAATAAACCGATGGGCATAAGCCAGAATTCCTCTGTACTCATACCCATCTGAACCGTTCCATAATAAAGAAGTCGAGTAAAGGTTTCTGCATCTGTTTGCTGATGCTGTCCATCTACTCGACTTATGTGTTTTTTGGTGCTATGCCTTCGTCCTCACTTTCCACATTGCGCTTTGTACCTTTGAACATTGCTTCTGTGATAGCATTCTTATATGCTGCCAAATCAAGCGGTGAGGTAAGGAGTTCTACTTCATCCTCGGTCAGTAAATCCTCAGCTTTTCCTTTATTTTTGAGGTTGCGAATCAGAATGGATTGGTTGGCGAGGAGGGTCAAAAGCCACACTATCTCATCAAGTGCCATCTCGAAGTTCTCGGATTTCATCAGCTTTTCACCCAGGTTTTCAAGACCGCCATAACGGTTTGCAATGGCTTTTGTAGCACGTGTAGTGAGTATCAGTTCATGCTCTTTGGTACCAATTGTAATAACTGAGTTTCTTTCATTATCCATTGCTATCCCTCCTGACCTTGCATTTTTACCTGTTCACGAAAAAATACAAAGCACAACATACCGCATATGTAACATATTATCTACGTGCCTTAGCTTTCTTACAGGTGTACAAAAAAATCACAAATGGTGTTCGTGAAAATACAAGTGATTTCAGAAGTTGGAGCAAAGCTGGTGATATTAATGTGTTAGTACCTCCAAGAAAAGAACAAGATGAAATAGTTGATTTTTTAAATCAAAAATGCTTAGAAATTGATGAAATCATTTCAACAATTAGCAAGGAAATCGCTCTTGTACAAGAACTTCGAACTAAAACAATAGCTGATGTTGTAACTGGTAAGGTTGATGTACGTGGTGTAGTTGTACCTGATTATGCACCTGAAGAGGATGAATTAGATTTAGATGAAGAGATAGATGAATCTGAAGATGATATTGAAGAGGAGGCTGATGATTAATGCATACTGATGTTTCTGAAAAAGGTTTAGAAAATATTATTGAAAACTGGCTAATAAACGAAAACAGATTTGAACAAGGTACAAATGCTGAGTTTAATCGTGATTATGCTCTTGACGAAGGACGTCTTTTCCGCTTTTTATCTGAAACCCAACCTTTGGCAATGAAAGAATTGCGAATTCTTGACTCAAGTGCAGAACGAACAAAATTTCTTGGCCGCTTGAATAAAAAACTATCTGACAGTGGTGTTATTGAGGTGCTCCGTAAAGGCTTTAAATATAAGCATAAAACCCTTGATTTGTATATGGTATTGCCAAGTGAAGGCAATACCAGTGCTGCTGCACTATACGAAAAGAACATTTTTAGTGTAACAAGACAGCTTCAATATTCAAAAGATAATGGAAAACTTGCTTTAGATATGGCTATATTTTTAAATGGTCTTCCTATTATGACCTTTGAATTAAAAAATCAATTTACAAAGCAAAATGTACAAGACGCTATCTTCCAGTACAAAAAAGATCGTGAACCAACAGAACTTATTTTTCATTTTAAGCGTTGCCTTGTTCACTTTGCTGTTGATGACAATGAAGTGCATATGTGTACTGAATTAAGAAAAGAAAAGTCATTTTTCTTGCCTTTTAATAAAGGATATAACGATGGTGCTGGTAATCCCCCAAACCCGGATGGCTTAAAAACCGATTATCTGTGGAAAGATATATTAACGAAAGCAGAAATCTCAAATATTTTAGAAAACTATGCTCAGATTGTAGAAGAAAAAGATGAGGATACTGGTAAAAAGCATTATAAACAAATATTCCCTCGCTATCATCAATTGCAAGTTGTTAAATCCTTACTTGGAGATGCTCTTAATGATGGAGCTGGACACAGATATTTAATTCAACATAGTGCCGGTAGCGGAAAATCTAATTCTATAGCTTGGTTGGCACATCAGCTTGTAACATTGAAAGGATCTGACGGAAAGGTATTTGATACTGTTATTGTTGTTACAGACCGTATTAATCTTGATAAACAAATTAAAAACACAATTCGTCAATTCATGCAAGTTTCATCTACCGTTGGATGGGCTAAGGATTCTACCGAACTAAAGAATCTATTGGATGAAGGAAAAAGTATTATTATTACCATTGTTCATAAATTCAAGTTCATCCTAAAAGATATCACGGACATCCATAAAAATAAGAACTTTGCAATTATTATTGATGAGGCACACTCAAGCCAAAATGGTAGTCTCTCAGCACAAATGAACATTGTTCTTTCAGGCAATGTTTATAACGACGATGACGAACTTGAGGACAAAATTAATAGTCTTATCGAAGGAAAAAAAATGGCTAGCAATGCCAGCTACTTCGCTTTTACTGCTACGCCAAAGAATAAGACTTTGGAAATGTTTGGGAAGCCTATTTCAGATGAAAACGGCAATCCAATCTTAAATGAAGATGGTACAAAAAAATCCGAACCACATTATGTTTATACTATGAAACAAGCTATTGAAGAGAGATTCATCCTTGATGTATTAAAATACTATACACCATATGAAAGCTATTACCATATAATAAAAACCGTCGAAGACGACCCTCTATTTGACACTAAAAGAGCACAGCGTTTATTGAGATACTATGTTGAATCTCAAAAATACGCTGTCCAAGAAAAAGCAGGCATAATGGTTGAACATTTTCATAATGATGTTCAGAAAAAAATTAATGGACAAGGCCGTGCTATGATAATTACCAACGGAATTAATAGAGCAATAGAATACTATTTTGCGATAACCAACGCATTAAACGAAAGAAAAAGTCAATACAAGGCTATCGTTGCTTTTTCTGGAGATTCAGTTTACAACGGAGAAACATATAATGAGGCTAAGCTTAATGGATTCCCAAGCGGTCAGATCGAAAAGAAATTCAAGTACGACCCTTATAGAATTTTAATTGTTGCTGACAAATTCCAAACAGGGTATGATGAACCTTTATTACATACCATGTACGTTGACAAAGGTCTATCCGATATTAAGGCGGTACAAACGTTGTCAAGACTAAATCGTTGCTGTTCGGGCAAAAGTGATACTTTTGTTCTTGACTTTGTTAACGATCCGGAAGATATTAAAAAGGCGTTTGAACATTATTACAAAACCACTATACTTTCTGGAGAAACCGATGCAAATAAGCTAAATGATCTTATTGACACAATGGAACCTATGCAAGTATATACTCAAGACCAAATTGATGAATTTGTAAGCTTATATCTAAATAATGCTGAAAGAGAAAAACTTGACCCTATTATTGATTTATGTGTTGAGAACTATAAAGAACTTGATTTAGATGATCAAATTGAGTTTAAAAGCAGTGCAAAGACTTTTGTGCGGACCTATAATTTTTTGTCTGCTATTTTACCATACGGATCATCAGATTGGGAAAAATTATCTATTTTTCTTAATTTGCTGGTTAGCAAATTGCCAAAGCCAGAGTCTGATGATGATACAGATAAAATTATTGAAAAGGTAGATTTAGAAAGCTATCGAGTAGTTGCACAACAGACCATGTCACTGTCTTTAGCAGATGAGAACGCCGAAATCGCCCCAGTCCCTGTTAAAACTGATGTGGGTATTCCTGTTCCCGATTACGATACGCTTTCACATATAATAGCTACATTTCATGATATGTGGGGCAATTGTGAATGGAGTGATGAAGACAAAGTTCGCAGACAGGTTGCTGATCTTCCTGACATTGTAAAGAATGATGAGGCATATCAGAACGCTATGAAGTATTCTGACGCACAAAATGCACGTGACGAAAGTGATCGTGCTACATTTGAAGCAATATTGAAAACAATGACTTCTGGTATGGAACTCTATACTGCATTCCAAGATGATGTTAGGAACAAAAACAATCAATCGTTTAAAAGATGGTTGCTTGATTATGTTTTCAACTCCACTTATACTCCGGGAGGAAATTCGCAATCAACAGACACTAGAGTTTAAGTGAGGAGGAAATAGTAAATGGCAAGAGGGAAAAGTATAAATCTCTTTCTAATGGATGGAACAGCAACTGGTAGAATGAAATGTACACTTGCTAACTGGACAGGCGTTGCATATAAAATACCACGTACAGAACTTGAAAAATGTAGAGAACGTGATGATTTAAAACAAAGTGGGTTTTATTTCTTGTTTGGGGTTTCTGATCAAACTGGAGATAATATCGCTTATATCGGTCAAGCAGGAGCACGAAAAAATGGTGAAGGTATATTATATCGCTTACAAGAAAACAAGCGTAACCCAGATAAGGATTATTGGACAGAGGCTGTCGTGTTCACAACCTCCAATAATTCTTTTGGTCCAACAGAGATAAGCTATCTAGAAAATCGTTTTTGTAAAATGGCATTAGAAGCTAATCGTTATGATATTAAAAATGGAAACGACCCTACCCCTGGAAATATAACAGAGGAAAAAGAAAGTGAACTCGAAGAGTTTATCGACTATGCTAAAATCGTTATGGGTACATTGGGTCATAAGATATTTGAAGCTATAGACGCAACACTATCTCAAACACCACATCTTGTTTCAAAAGGGGAAGAACCAGCTTTATATCTACACACAGGAAAAGCAAATGCCACAGGAAAGAGAACTAGTGACGGCTTTGTAATTTATGCTGGGAGTATGGTGTCTCTTTCACCAACAAAAAGTTGCCCAGATACAATTCTGAAATTTAGAGAAAAATTAGCAGATAAAATTGATGTTAGCGGAGCAGTAAAAGAGAACTTACTATTAAGTAGTCCCTCATCTGCCGCAGCTTTTGTTACATATGCAAGTGCAAACGGAAATATTATGTGGAAAACTTCTGATGGTAGAACGTTAAAAGATATTGAAAGCTCAGAATAATAGGTGTTTATCTGTATTTTCTCAGAATACCCCGATTTCTCCAATTGTGAGCAAAACAAAAAGAATTTCAATGCCAAAAAACGGAAGTATTCATTTTTTTCACCATATGTCACAAGTGAATTATTTGCCGATAGTTTACAACATTTCTATCTCCGCAACCTACCCAAAAGCACACTTGTCTACCAAACTATGCGAATTTCTATCGGTTGATATATTCCCGTCAAGTACCGATTTTACAAGGGGTTCTGCCATTCTGCTAATCAGCAAAATACGCAGAACCCCTTATTTATTACACTTTCGAGCCTTTTACTTTTCCACCTTTGACATCATTACTACTGTCTCCACATGAGTTGTTCTTGGGAATAGGTCAACTGCACGGAGCTTTTTAATACTGTATCCTTTTTCATTCAAGTAAGCGCAATCCCTCGCAGCTGTTGCGGGATTACAGGATATCATAACTACGTTTTCAGGCGACATTGTAATTATTGCTTTAAGCGTTTTGTTATCACAGCCCTTTCGTGGAGGGTCAATGATTACAATATCAGGTTTTTCATTATCCGCAAGCCTTGTTGCGATTTCAGAAGCGTCGCCGCAATAGAATTCAGCATTGCTGATATTATTAAGTTTTGCATTTCTTTTTGCATTTTCTATTGCCTGTGGGTTTATTTCAACTCCGATGAGCTTTTTTACCTTATCCGAAAATGAAAGACCGATTGTCCCCGCGCCGCAATAAAGGTCAATTATTTCTTCATCGCCTTTTAACCCAGCATATTCTTTTGCAATATAATATAGTCTTTCAGCCTGATGAGTATTGACCTGATAGAAAGACAATGGCGACAGTTCAATCTTATTGTTGTACATAATGTCGGTTATCGTGTCTGCTCCACAGATTGTTCTGCATTCATGCCCCATAATGATATTAGTGTTGTGCGAATTCTTATTCAGTACAACACTTTTTATTTCTGTAAATTTACTCATAAGCTCTTTTGCAATTTCATCAAAGTCATTGCACCATTTTGTTACAACAAAGCAAACCATTGTTTCTTTGGTATTGAAAGCCTGTCTTATATAAATATGACGGAGGAGTCCTTTATGCCTTTCCTCATCATAAGCTTTTATTTTTTTCTCATTTACCTTGCCGATAATAAAGCTGACGATTGCATCAAAAATTTCAGGCTGAAGCTTACAGGATGTGAATGGCACAACTCTATGACTGCGTCTTGAATAAAAACCACAAACTGCCTTTCCGTTAATTTCTGCCACTGGGTATTGAGCTTTATTTCTGTAAAAATCAGAATTCTCACAGCCGAGAATTTTTTCAGGGTTTACATCAAGTTTTCCAATCCGAGTAAAAGAATCCTTGACAAAATTACTCTTGATTTCAAGCTCTGATTCATAGGATATGTGACGAAATGCACAACCACCACATTTTTGGAAAACCTCGCAGTCATTATCCTGACGAGAGGTCGACTCTGATATAAAGCTGTCAACAATGCCGTAGCCGTATGTTTTCTGAAGCTTTGTGATTTTTACATTGACTATATCGCCTATTGCTGTCATCGGCACAAATAATGCATATTCATTATACTTGCCAACTCCGTTACCTTCTGTCGTCATACCTGTTATGGTTATTTCAACAATATCATTCTTTTTCATATTCTGCCTTTCAAATGATAAAATTCTTTTATTTATTATTTATCCAATGAATTAATTATACCCTAGTTATTTTCCAATCTTTCTTTTATATATTCCATTCTTCCAATATGGTAAGAAAAGTCCTTATCGGGGAAAAGCTTAGGCAGCATCTCCAATATGAATTCTAAATCTTTTAATACAGCATTTTTGTTTACTTCTCTGAAATTAGGAAAATCATCCGGAATATTAATATAAAAATATTGCCATGCGCGTACACCACAGCTTTCAATCATTGCATCAAAATATTCATCAAATGTTATTGTCATTGGGAAATAAGCTCCACTATCGTAAAAATATAACTTAGGTGGAAATTCTCCTGGCTCTCTCAAAAAGCAGCTATACTTTCCGTCATCACCCCATGATTGCTTGTCAAACCAATTCAGTTTTTTGAAAAATTCAAGCTCATTATCATCTAACTTTTGACCATCTATCGGATTATATATTTTCCAAAAATCAGAATCAAAAATCAAAGCATCAGTAAATCCATTGAGCAGATAACCACCATATATAAACTGATTTTCTACATTCGTATATACCCAGCAATTTGATAATCCCGATAATTTAAAAACATCCAATTCCTCATCTTTCATTGTTATATTCCATTTGTCGGCTAACATTGGAATTTTTCTTTTAAGCGACCTATCAGATAATGTCAACAATTCCATGTTTATATTTTTCTCAGCCAATTCAACTTTTGTTGTTTTTAAATACGCCAAAAAATCATTAAATAAATTGCTAATTCTGTCCATTTCATTAAACCTCAATTCGTCTTATTTTTTAATAGTGCTTGCTTGATTGCACTTTTCTTTTCAAGCATCAACTCAAAGTGATTGTTGTACTCAAGTGGATGCTTATAATTATATATTCTTTCTATTCCGCTTTCAGATACAAGCTTTGTTGATGCACCTGCGCCTGTTGCAAGAATTGTCTGGATTTCCTCCATAATATAAATATTATAAAGGTTTTCCTTATTCTTTTTTGCATAGCCTGTGTTTTCAAGATTACCAAGTGTGTTCTTCTGGCGATAGAGATAATACGGATTATAGCCGTTTTCAATAAGCTTTTTTGAACTGTATTCAATCATTTCAGGAACAGGATTGTTCAATACTTCCCTGTCGCCATGGTTTAAATCTGCCGCACGTTTTATAGAGAGAGTATGCACAGTAACATTCTCAGGGTTTAAGTCAATTACCTTATCAATCGTTGCCTTAAAGCTTTCAACAGTATCTGATGGCAACCCTGCTATTAAATCCATATTAATGTTGTCAAAACCAATTTCTCTTGCTAAATTAAAGCTGTCGATAACCTGCTGTGCTGTGTGCTTTCTGCCGATTGCTTTTAAAACATCATCGTTTAGAGTTTGTGGATTAATGCTTATTCTTGTGGCTTTATTGTTCTTTATGACTTCAAGCTTTTCACGAGTAATAGTGTCGGCTCTGCCAGCTTCAACAGTATATTCTCTCAAGTGTGAAAGGTCAAAGCTAGAATTTACCGCCTTCATAAGTGCTTCAAGTTGCTGTGCTGTAATAGCTGTTGGAGTTCCACCGCCGAAATATACTGTATCAAGCTTTAAATTCAGCTCGATTGATATTTTTGCTGTGTATTTAATTTCCTCACAAAGATTGTCAATGTATTGAGGAATGATTTTTTTGACTCTGTCAATTGATTGTGAAACAAACGAGCAATACGAACATCTTGAAGGGCAAAATGGTATTGAAACATAAAGGCTGAAGGTATCATTTTTGAGGTTTTTGAGAATAACATTCTGTGCTTTTGCTGTAAGGAATGCAAGATTAATTTTTTCCTTGCTTACAAGATATTTTGTATCAAATTCTTGCATAATCTGTTCTTTGGTGTAGCCTTCTTCAAGCATTCGGTTTACTCTTTTAACAGGGCGGACACCTGTGATAAGACCCCAGCCAGGAGTAATTCCTGTAAGCTTTTTAAGGCATAAAAACAAAAGCCTTGCAAGTTCAAGTTCGCATTTTTTATCAAGGTTTTCTTCGTTGTACATGACACTTGAAGAAAGCTTTGCAGTTTTATCATTAATTTTTACATAAGCATATAGATATGTCTTAGTCTTTCTGGTTTTCTTTCGCATAACGCAAAGGTCACCCTCTGCGTTTCTTTCGTCATACAAAAGAGTGAAAAGCTGTGCTGGGAAGAAAAGCTTTACAACGCTTTCAAGCTCATATTTATAATCGTTTCCGCTGAAAATCAAGGTCATTGTTTTTAGTCCTTTTTAAATATTATTTTATGTATGATAATTTGTTTTCCTTACGGGGGCTTTGCGGTCGCCCCCGCACCCCTTCGCATAGAATAAATAACATAGTAATAAAAGGTCGGAGCACGAAATCAACCACGTTCAAACTTTAATAAGTAAATAAAATTAAACTGGTTGATTGAGCGACCGTCACTCAAAATTACTCATCGGAGTGCTGAAACGTCAAATCCGAGTTGTTGAGCGGATGCGAAACGTGTTTGAGGATTTGACTTGATTTTCTTTCATCATTTCTTGTATCAAGACAAGAAATGACACCAAGTAAGCGTAAAAATTGTATGCTCTACATATTCATATACATATTAGTCTTACGTTCAGTTTCAAGAGTTGACGAAGGACCATGCCCTGGGTAAACTATATAATCACCATTAAGAGCAGCAAGTTTCTTCACTGATGCAAGAATTTCAGTGTAGCTTCCCCCTGGGAAGTCTGTTCTTCCTACATTGCCCGCAAAAAGTGTATCACCTGAAAAAATCTTATCCTCACAGATATAGCATACCCCGCCCTGAGTGTGACCTTTTGTATGCATAACCCTAAACTCTAGATTATCCAGCGTGATAATATCACCGTCTTCTATAGTTTTTGCCTGACCTGAAAAAGGAATAAATGTATATCCAGGGATTGAATACGCAAGATTTTCTCTTGCACTTTTGAGCATTGGTTCGTCATTCTTATGAATGTAGACTTCTGCTCCTGTTTTTTTGAAAACTTCCTCAACGGCATTTATATGGTCGAAATGCCCGTGGGTGAGAAGTATTTTTTTAAGAGTAAGTGAATTACTATTAAGATAATCGAGAATTTTTTCAGCATCATCACCACAGTCAATTGCAACGGCATTTCCGTTGCCTATGTCGATTATATAACAGTTTTCCTCAAGAAAACCTGTTGGTATGGTTTTTACTTTCATATAATCTCCTGAAATTTTATTTTCCACTTCTGTCGACGGAGATTACTCCGTTTATTTTTCTTAGTCGGGTTATTATATTATTGAGCTGGTCTGCTCCCGCAATACCTATTGTGAGAACAATGTTTGCATTACCGTTTTTAAGTTCTCTTGCGCTCAACTCGTGAATAGGAATTTTAGATTCAGCAAGTGTCATTGACACATCGGCAAGAAGGCTGTTGCGGTTATTAGAAACAATGTCAACTGTTGCCTTATAGTTTACATTTTTGTTATTTGACCATCTAACTTCAACCCAGCGTGATTCGTTTTCAGAAGCCTTGTTCCTTGAAGTATAATTGATGCAATCCTTTTTATGGATTGAAACGCCATGACCACGCGTAATAAAACCGATTATATCATCACCAGGCAATGGTGAACAGCACTGTGAGAATTTTATTAGACAGTTATCAAGGTCATCAACGATAATGCCTGACTTCTGTGTTTCTGTTGCTGCAACCTTTTCAACAATAATCTCAGGAGTATCATGAGATACATATTTTTTATTGTATTCATCCTTAAGACGTTGAATAAATCTTGATAGAATTACTCCACCATAGCCTATTGCTGCATAGAAATCATCAAGAGTCTGACAGTTATGACGCTTTAAATCTTCCTTAAGGAATTCCTCAAGCTCATCTTCAGGGACTCTGATAAGATTACGCTTGAATTCCTTTTCAAGCTCAGTCTTACCATTTTCAATATTTTCCTCACGACGTTCCTTCTTAAACCATGAACGTATCTTTGATTTTGCTTCATTCGTACGGCAGATATTGAGCCAGTTTCGGTTTGGTCCGTGACCTGGCGCATTTGTCGTCATAATCTCAACAATTTCGCCGGTAGAAAGCTTATAATCAAGTGTTACAAGCCTTTTGTCAACCTTTGCACCTGTCATCTTGTGACCAACTTGTGTATGAATTGCATAGGCAAAGTCAATGACTGTTGAGCCGATTGGCAAAGATATCATGTCTCCCTTTGGCGTAAATGAAAAGACTTCATCAGGGGCGAGGTCGGTCTTAATTGTTCTAACAATTTCTTCAACATCGTCAGCTTCCTGCTGGGCTTCAATAATCTGACGAATCCATGCAAGACGTTCTTCAAACCTGTCCTTACCCTGAATTCCCTCTTTATACTTCCAGTGGGCAGCAATTCCGTATTCAGCGGTATAGTTCATCTCCCATGTTCTTATCTGGACCTCAAAAGGAATTCCCTCACGTCCGATAACAGTTGTATGCAACGACTGATAGCCATTTGGCTTTGGTGTTGAAATATAGTCCTTAAACCTGTTTGGGATAGGCTTGAACATATCATGAATAATTCCAAGGACATTATAGCATTCTGTTACTGTTGTTACAATAATCCTTACAGCATATTTATCATAAATCTGGTCATATTGCTTCCCGCTCATATAGACCTTTTTATAGATTCCATAAAGGCTTTTTACACGTCCGTCAATCTGTGGCATTACTTCAAAATACTGCTCAAGACGATTTTCAATTCGCTCTTTTATGGCATCAATGAACGCCTCACGTTCTGCTTTCGTTTTTTCAAGAGCTTGTTCAATTTCAGAACAAGCAAAAGGGTCAAGATAGTGGAAGGCTATATCTTCTATTTCTTCCTTAACAGCTCGAATACCAAGCCTGTGTGCAATAGGAGCATAAATATACATAGTTTCGAGTGCTGTTGCACGACGTTTTTCTTCACTTCTGTGATGAAGAGTTCTCATATTGTGAAGTCGGTCACAAAGCTTTATGATAATAACTCTTATATCCTGAGACATTGCAAGAAGGATTTTTCTCACATTCTCGGCCTGTTGCTCTTCACGGGTGAACAATGGGATTTTTCCGAGCTTTGTTACACCATCAACAAGCATTGCAACATCCTGTCCGAACTGCTTTTTGATATCCTCAAGAGAATAGCTTGTATCTTCAACAACATCGTGAAGAAGTGCTGCACATATTGTATCGGTATCCATTCCAAGTTCTAAAAGTATAAAAGCAACGGCAACAGGGTGAGTTATATATGGTTCGCCTGAATCACGCTTTTGTCCTTCGTGGCATTTGCTTGCAAGTTCATAGGCGCTTATTATCTTACTCAGGTCATACTGCTTATCCCCGTCAAGAATTTTCTGAATTAAAGCATCAATCGTATATACTGTATCTTTTCCCACTATAAGCACCTCAGTTCTTTTAAGATTTTTGAGCTTTCAAGGTCAACCTTTTTTGTCGGTGGAATAAATTCTATATTTTCTGTGATTATATCTGTTCTGATAAGTTCAAGCTCAGAAAAAATATCAAGACATAACCTCAATTTACAATAATTCATTGAATCGTCAGTCAGTTTTGTAAATAATGAATCTATATTGATTTTCCCCTTATATTCCATAAGAAATTTATATACAGATATAAGGTCTTCACGTGACGGGACAATTCTTTTAATAAATTTTTCATCTAAGCTTTCATTTCTCTTTAAGGCCTCATAGCAGGATTTTGCTGAGAAATATTTATCCTGAACAATCCCGCTCCTTCGATAGTCTTTTACCTTTATGCTTATATTCTTGTTATTGTTATATTCATTTATATCAACATTAACAATAAAATCAGCATAATCGTTTAATGATAAAGAAAAATTATCAGGATTTGTATTAAACAGCAAGGCTGAAATCTTCGCATTTTCGTATGTAAGCTCAAGCTTTGTGTGTCTGCCATTGGCAAGTGGGACAATTCGATCTATTCTTGCACCGATTATTGCAAAAACAGGCTGTGGGTTACCCTCGCCAAAAGGCTCAAGGACTTCAAGACCTTCAACATTTTCAACTTTAAGATCAATTCCACGAAGGAGCTTGTCAGCTTTTAAAACCTGTGGCGGCATTGATGGATTATTAAATTTCGCATATTCTGCTATTTTTTCTTTAAAAGCAGGGATGTTTTCTTTTTTCAATGAAAAACCGCCAGCAAGCTCATGTCCGCCTGATTTCGTGAGCAAATCACTACAATAGCTTAAACATTCAAAAACATTAAATCCCTTAACGCTTCTTGCTGAGCCTCGTGCTTCGTCGCCCTCAATCGAAATAATAAAATTCGGCTTACCAAAGCGTTCAAGAATTCTTGAGCAGACTATTCCCACAACACCGTGGTGCCAGTCTTCTCCATCAACAACGATTACTCTTTCATTCAGAACGGACGGGTTCTGATTAATTTTATTTAGTATGTCTTTTAATATTTCATCCTCAACTTTTTTACGCTTTGTGTTGAGAGAAACAAGCTCATATGCAAGTTCTTCTGTATTCTCATCCTCTGAAACAAGCATTTTCAAGGCGGTTGTTGGTGAACCAAAACGTCCTGCTGCATTAATTCTCGGAGCAAGAATGAATGCAATGGCTGTTGATGTAATATTATCAGTTTTTATTGCTGACTTTTCCATTAATGAAGTTAGCCCAGCATTTTCTGTTACTGAAAGCTGTTCAAGTCCTCTTTTAACTATCGTTCTGTTTTCACCAGTGAGTGAAACAATATCAGCTATTGTGCCGATACAGGCAATGTCTGAATATTGCTCTAAAATGAAATCATAGTTCCCGTCATCAAGTGCGGAAACGAGTTTTATTACTACTCCTACTCCAGCAAGTGGCTTGAAAGGAGAGGTACAGTCCTTCCTGTGTGGATCAACGATTGCTTCTGCTCTTGGGAGCGTATCCAAAGGCTGATGATGGTCGGTTATAACAAGCTTCATACCAAGCTCATAGATAAGCTCAGCTTCTTCAAGCGCAACAATACCATTATCGACAGTAATTATAAGCTCAATACCGTCCTTAGCAAGCTTTTTAACCGAGTCTTTATTAAGTCCGTAGCCCTCTTCCCTTTCAGGAATATAATAGGACACATTTGCTCCGGCACATTGGAGATAATTATATAAAATTGCTGTTGAGGTTATACCGTCGCAGTCATAATCGCCATAAATGCAAATTGATAATTCTTTTTCTATTGCATTATGTATAACCTCACAGGCCTCATACATATCTTTTAATAAGAAAGGATCTGAAAGCTCATCCTGTGAGAAGAAATCAACAAGCTGTTGTATTTCGGTTATCCCGCGTGACACTAAAACCTCAGCTGCAAGACTTGTGAGGTCAGTTTTTTTAAGAATATGTATGACTTTTTCAGTGTCAGGCTTATTGATAATCCACTTTTTCATTTTTATCCAGCTTTCAGTATAATTCACTAAATTAATACTTTATTATACCATTTTATGATACTACATTCAAGTTTTAATTGATTATAATATTTTTATCTTGTTCGACTACATATTTTAAAATAAATTGCAAATTTGATTAAAATATGTTATTATATTATTAAAGTTTATTATCATAATAAATAATATAAAAAGGAGATTAATATGAGTGAAATAATTTTCTGGGCTGTAGCTTTTGTAGTGTTGACTATTGCCGAGCTTTGTACATATCAGCTCGTTTCAATCTGGTTAGCTCTGGGCTCATTAGTATCACTTATCTGTGCTCTTCTCGGATTAGGTATTATCGGTCAGGTAATTGTTTTTACAGTATTTTCAGTTCTTCTTCTCATTGCAACAAGGCCTTTTGTTAAAAAGGTTTTAAAAAACAGAATTGTTCCAACAAATGCTGAGCTTGATATTGGCAAGATTGCTATTGTTATCGAAAAAATAAACAATACAACATCAACAGGCCGCGTAAAGCTCAATGGTGTTGACTGGGCAGCTCGTTCTTCTGACGATTCAACAATTCCAGCAGGAACAAGTGTAACTGTTGAAAAGATTGAAGGCTCTAAATTAATAGTAAAAAAATAATTAATATATTCAGGAGGTAAATATTATGGAAACAGGTTCTCTCGTCATAATAGGTATTGTCATTTTTATTCTTATTGTTCTGATCTCAAGAATCAGAGTAGTTCAGCAGGCTGAGGTTTATGTAATTGAACGTTTCGGTGTTTATCATAAATCATGGCAGAGTGGTGTTCATTTTCTCGTTCCTTTTCTTGACAGAGTAGCAAAAAGAGTGTCCGTCAAGGAACAGGTTGTTGACTTCAAACCACAACCAGTAATTACAAAAGATAATGTTACAATGCAGATTGATACTGTTGTATTCTTTCAAATAACTGACGCAAAGCAGTTTGCATACGGTGTTGAAAGACCTCTTTCAGCTATCGAAAACTTAACAGCTACAACTCTTCGAAATATCATCGGTGAACTTGAACTTGATGCTACACTTACATCACGTGATACTATCAACACAAAGATTACTGCTATTCTTGATGAAGCAACAGACCGTTGGGGTATCAAGGTAAACCGTGTTGAACTTAAGAACATACTCCCACCTCGTGAAATTCAGGATTCAATGGAAAAGCAAATGAAGGCTGAACGTGAACGTCGCGAAAAAATTCTTCAGGCTGAAGGTGATAAGAATTCACAAATTCTTGTTGCTGAAGGTGACAGAGAAGCTAAGATTCTCCGTGCTCAGGCTGATAAGGAAGCTGAGATTCTTCGTGCTGAGGCTGAAAAACAAGCTATGGTTCTCCGAGCTGATGCAGTTCGCCAACAGAAGATTCTTGAGGCACAGGGTGAAGCTGAATCAATTCAGATGATACAACAGGCTCTCGCAGACAGCCTCGTTAAACTTAACGAAGCAAATCCTAACCAGCAGGTTATCGCTCTAAAGAGCCTTGAAACTTTTGCTAAGGTTGCTGATGGAAAAGCAACAAAGATTATTATTCCATCAGATATTCAGGGGCTTGCAGGACTTGCAACATCAATGAAAGAATTAGTTGTAAAAGAATAATTTAATATAGCCCGGGAAGTTCTCCCGGGCTTTTTATTAATTGACATTTGGGAAGTGACATTATAATTAAAAAGCTTTTTCTAATTAATTTGTCATATAGTACAAGAAACATATAGATTATATTAAGAAATTTTGATAAAAAAATAATTGTCTTTTTTGTATAGATATTGTAAAATATTAATATAATGAAAAGCTATGAGGTGACATATGTTGTCAAAGAAAATGACTGCGACACCATTAATATATATTTACAGATTATGCACCGGGATAAGTGCGGACATTTCTGTAAGTGTATCCTCATGCAATAACATTTTTTCAGAATAGTTGTAACCTGCTGTGGCTTGCGTCACAGCATTTTTTATTGCAGAGAAAAAAACGGAGGGTTAAAATGAAGAAAATTGCTATTATTATGGGAAGTGACAGCGATTTCCCAACAGTAAAAGACGCTATAGTTGAGCTAAAAAGCTTTGGTGTTCCTTATGAAGTAAGAGTTATGTCTGCTCACAGAACTCCTGAAATTGCTTGTGAGTTCGCAAAGAACGCAAAGGAAAACGGTTTCGGCGTTATTATCGCTGCTGCTGGTAAGGCTGCACATCTTGCTGGTGTTCTCGCAGGACATTCAACACTTCCTGTTATCGGTATTCCTATTAAATCTTCAACACTTGACGGACTTGACGCTTTGCTTGCAACTGTGCAGATGCCTGCTGGAATTCCTGTTGCAACTGTTGCTATTGACGGTGCAAAGAACGCAGCAATTCTTGCAGTTCAGATGCTTGCACTTTCAGATGATACACTTGCACAAAAGCTTGTTGAAATGAAAAAGGATATGGTTGACGGTGTCATTAAGAAGGACAAGAAACTACAGGATGCTGTAAACGCACTTTAATAAGTAAAACTAAACAAATTCAAAATAATATTGGAGGATTTTTAATTATGAAAAAATTAGAACAGCTTTATGAAGGCAAGGCAAAGAGAGTATACGCAACAGAAGACCCAAATGTTGTTATCGTTGATTACAAGGATGATGCAACTGCTTTTAACGGTATCAAGAAAGGCACAATTTCAGGCAAGGGCGTTATTAACAATCAGATGACAAATCTTATGTTCAAGATGCTTGAAAAGGAAGGCATTCCTACTCACCTTATTGAAGAAATTTCTGAAAGAGAAACTATAGTAAAAAAAGTCGAAATTGTTCCACTTGAAGTAATTATAAGAAACGTTGCTGCAGGAAGCTTTTCAAAGAAGCTTGGTGTTCCTGAAGGAACAGTATTGAAGCGTCCTACACTCGAATTCAGCTATAAGAATGATGATCTTGGCGATCCATTCATCAATGACTATTATGCACTTGGTCTTGGACTTGCAACAGAAGAAGAAATTGCTACTATCACAAAATATGCTTTTAAAGTAAATGATTTTATGGTTAAGTTCTTTAAAGGTCTTAACATTGATCTTATAGACTTCAAGATTGAATTTGGTAAGACAAGTGACGGAACAATAATTCTTGCTGACGAAATATCACCTGATACATGCCGTTTCTGGGACAGCACAACACACGAAAAGCTCGACAAGGACAGATTCCGCAGAGATATGGGTGGAGTTGAAGAGGCTTATCAGGAAATTATGAAGCGTCTTCGTGGAGAATAATACACAAAACCGCATTGACGGGTAATGAATCCATTACCCGTAATATTGTTTATTCCCAAAAATCTGGAGGTTTTTATGTTTGATAAATTAAAGGAAGAATGCGGCGTTTTCGGTATATACAGCGAAGAACGTACTGATGTTGCTGTTTCAACTTATTATGGCTTGTATGCACTTCAACACAGAGGACAGGAAAGCTGTGGTATTGTTGTAAATGACGATGGTATATTCTCTCATCATAAGGATATCGGACTTGTAAACGAAGTCTTTAATAAAGATGTTCTTGCAAAGCTTGGACAAGGTAAGATTGCTATCGGGCACGTTCGTTACGGAACAACTGGTGTTTCAAACCGAACAAACACACAGCCACTTGTTGTAAGACACGTTAAAGGCCCTATGGCTATTGCTCATAACGGAAATCTTACTAATGCTGCTGAACTTCGTGAAGAATACGAACTCAACGGCGGAATATTCCACACAACAAATGATACTGAAGTAATCTCATATGCTATTACTGAAAAACGTCTTGATACAGGTTCTATTGAAGAGGCTGTTGAACAGGCTATGTACAAAGTAAAGGGTGCTTATTCACTTGTCGTAATGTCACCAAGAAAGCTAATTGCCGCTCGTGATAAGACAGGCTTTAGGCCTTTATGTCTTGGAAAGACAAAGACTGGCGCTTATGTTGTTGCAAGCGAAAGCTGTGCGCTTGATTCAATAAATGCAGATTTTATCAGAGATATCAAGCCTGGTGAAATTGTTGTCATTGAGAATAATCAGTTGCATTCTATTACAACACATTGTGCTCAAAAGGGACAGATATGTGTTTTTGAATATGTTTATTTTGCAAGACCTGATTCTGTAATTGAGGGTTATTCTGTTCATCACGCAAGACTCCGTGCTGGTGAATTTCTTTATAAGGAAAGTCCTTGTGAGGCTGATGTTGTTATCGGTGTGCCTGACTCAGGGCTTGACGCTGCACTTGGTTTTTCACAAGCAAGCGGAATACCTTATGGCATCGGTTTTATCAAGAACAGATATGTCGGCAGAACATTCATTCAACCAACACAGGGCGAACGTGAAAACCTTGTAAGAATAAAACTTAATGCAATCAGCGATACAGTTAAAGGCAAGCGTGTTGTACTAATTGATGATTCAATTGTTCGTGGGACAACCTCAGCAAGGATTGTAAATCTGATTCGTGAGGCTGGTGCAACTGAAGTACACATGAGAATATCTTCCCCACCTTTCATTAATCCTTGTTACTTTGGCACTGATATTGACAGTAAGGATAATCTTATCGCCTGCAGAATGTCGGTCGATGAAATCTGCAAGGAGATTGGCTGTGATTCACTCGGTTACTTAAGTGTTGAGGGTGTTAGGACTATTGCTAAGGATGCTAACACTAATTTCTGCTGTGGATGCTTTACTGGTGACTATCCTGTTGAAGTTCCTAACGAAATGCCTAAGGATAAATTTGAAAGAAAAATCAATAATCAATTATCACTAAATATAGATTAATTTCGCTTTGCGAGGAGAGAGGTATATTATGAAAAGCTTTAGCAACAGTTATAAAGAAGCTGGAGTTGACGTTACTGCTGGCTATAAGGCAGTAGAACTTATGAAGAAGCACGTTGCAAGGACAATGACAAGTGGCGTTTTATCTGGCATCGGTGGATTTGGCGGACTTTTTGAACTTGATATGACTGACATAAAAAAGCCTGTTCTTGTTTCAGGCACTGACGGTGTCGGGACAAAACTTAAAATTGCATTTATTATGGACAAGCACAGCACTGTTGGTATTGACTGTGTTGCTATGTGCGTAAACGATATTATCTGCTGCGGTGCAAAGCCACAGTTCTTCCTTGATTATATAGCAGTCGGAAAAAATATTCCTGAGAAGGTTGCTCAGATAGTTTCAGGTATTGCTGATGGTTGTGTTATGGCTGACTGTGCGCTTGTCGGCGGTGAAACTGCTGAAATGCCTGGCTTCTACCCTGTTGATGAATACGACCTCGCAGGTTTTTCTGTTGGTATTGTTGACAAGGATAAAATCTTAAAGCCTGAAAGTCAGAAGGCTGGTGATGTTATGATAGCTCTTCCTTCAAGTGGAGTCCATTCAAACGGCTTCTCACTTGTAAGAAAGGTTTTCCATGTCAATGAAGAAACACTTTCTAAGCATATTGATGAGCTTGGTGGAACACTTGGCGAAACACTTCTTACACCAACAAAAATATATGTAAAACCTATTACAGCACTTTTAAAAGAGGTTACTGTTAAAGCAATTTCACATATCACTGGTGGCGGATTCTATGAAAATATTCCGCGTTCACTTCCTGACGGAATTTCTGCTAAAATTAAGAAGGATGATGTTAAAGTGCTCCCTATTTTCAAGCTTATTCAGAGAACTGGTAACATTCCTGAGAGAGATATGTTCAACACCTTCAATATGGGTGTTGGTATGACTGTTGTTGTTGATAAGGCTGATGTTGACAAGGCTCTTGCTGTTCTTAAAGCAAATGGCGAGGATGCTTACGTTCTCGGTGAGCTTGTCGACAGCAATGAAGGCGTAATTATTGATTAATTACAGGAGATGATTTAATGAATATACTTTTAGTTGTTGAATCAAAGCATTTGGGTAATACACTCAAAATTGCGGAATCTATGGCTGAAGTTGCACCCATTACTATTGTTGATACTGAAAAAGCTAAAGAGCTTGATATTAAGAATTATGATATAGTCGGATTCGGCAGTGGTATTTATGCGGGAAAGCACGATAAAAGAATCCTTAAGTTTGTACAAAGCTTAAGTGAAAATGAGGCTTTTACCTTTGTTATTTCAACAAGTGGCGGAGAAGACTATGATGACAACAATAAAGCATTGATTAATATTTTAAAAAAGAAGAATAAAACTGTACTCGGTGTCTTTTCCTGCAAGGCACTTGATAAGTTCTTCATATTACGATTTACAGGTGGGTTAAACAAGGGACTCCCAAGCGAAAATGATTATAAAAACGCTAAGAATTTTATACTTAATGTAATTAAAGATTATAAAAATACAATTTGTAATCAATAATTAGTATTAGGAGGATAATTATGTGGATTACTTATCTGGTGTTTTTTCTATTTTTATCGTTGTTCTATATCGGAACAGGTGCTTTGATGTATAAATATCCACCAAAGCAAGTCAATAATGTTTTAGGTTACAGAACAAATATGTCAATGAAAAATGAGGAAACGTGGAAGTTTGCTAATGTCTATTGGGCAAAGACTTTTTTCATTAATGGATTGATATTATTAGCACCATCAATAATTATTCCTATTGTATGTAAAGACAGTGCTCATCTTAATGCTATTGGGACATCCTTCTCATTCATATTACTATTTGCTATTATTCCAACTATTGTATTAACAGAAAAAGCTCTTAAAAAGAAATTTGATAAGGATGGGAATTTAAAATAACTAACGGCGGTGAAAGAATGAAAAACATTGTTGTTCTGGTATCAGGTGGCGGAACAAATCTTCAGGCACTTATCGACGCACAAAAGTCAGGAGATATCACTTACGGAAAAATTACCTGTGTGATTTCCTCGAATGCAAGTGCTTATGCTCTCACAAGGGCAAAAGAGAATAACATCACAACAAGAATTATTGCAAGAAAAGAATTTGCTGATATAACTGCTTATAGCAAGGCCATAAAGGATGCTTTAAGTGAAGAAAAGGCTGACCTTGTGGTTTTCGCTGGGTTCATGTCAATTCTCGACGAGCAGGTCGCTAAAGCATTCCCTTATAAGATGATAAATGTTCATCCTGCGCTTATTCCATCATTCTGTGGAAAAGGCTTTTATGGTTTGCACGTACACGAGGCTGCACTCGCTTCAGGTGTAAAGCTTACTGGTGCAACTGTTCATTTTGTTACAGAAGTCTGCGACGGTGGGCCTATAATTGCTCAGAAGGCTGTTGAAGTAAAATATGGTGATACACCTGAAATACTTCAAAAGCGTGTTATGGAGCAGGCAGAGTGGGAAATCCTCCCGAATGCTGTTTCACTATTCTGTCAGGACAGAATTTTTATAGAAAATAATATAGCTTACATTAAATAATTTTTTGAAAGAGGTTTTACACATGAAATTGATCTCAGTGTCAGATTACCTAAAGGATAATGACTACCCTGGCAGAGGTATTGTTATCGGCAAATCCAAATGCGGCAGATATGCAGTAACAGCTTATTTCATAATGGGGAGAAGTGATAACAGCCGTAACAGAATTTTTGTTGAAGATGGTGAAGGTATAAGAACAAAGGCATTTGATGAATCAAAGCTTGTTGATCCTTCTCTTATAATTTACTCCCCTGTCAGAGTTCTTAAAAATAATCTTATTGTCACAAACGGCGACCAGACTGATACAATCTACACTATGATGAATCAGAAATTTACTTTTGAGCAGGCTCTTAGGACACGTTCATTTGAACCTGACGCACCAAACTTCACACCAAGAATTTCTGGATTGTTAAAGTTCGTAGATTCAGACTTCACATATTTCCTTTCTATACTAAAGAGTGCTGACGGGAATTCTGAATCCTGCGAAAGATTCACATACTCATATCTTGCACCACTTAACGGTGTTGGACATATTATCCACACATACAAATGTGACGGAAATCCTATTCCTTCTTTTGAAGGTGAACCAAAGAGAATTGAAATCAACGAAGATATCGATAGCTTTACAGATACATTGTGGAACAGTCTTAATGAAGATAACAAGGTTTCACTTTTTGTAAGATATGTTGATATTATTACTCATGAAGTAAATACAAAAATAGTAAATAAAAATAAATAGGAGGAAATGAAATTGGCAAAGGAATTACTTTTAAAATACGGTTGTAACCCAAATCAGAAGCCTGCTAAAATATTTGTTGAGAATGGTGAACTCCCTATTGAAGTATTAAACGGCAGACCGGGATACATTAATTTTATGGATGCACTCAATGGCTGGCAGCTTGTAAAGGAACTTAAGACTGCTACTGGGATAGCTGCTGCAACATCATTCAAGCACGTTTCACCTGCTGGTGTAGGACTTGCATTGCCATTATCAGATACTCTTAAGAAAATATATTTTGTTGATGATTTAATGCTTTCTCCGCTTGCTTGTGCTTATGCAAGAGCAAGAGGTGCAGATAGAATGTCATCATATGGTGATTTTATCGCTCTTTCTGATGTATGTGATGAAGAAACTGCAACAATGATTGCAAGAGAAGTTTCTGACGGTATTATCGCTCCTGGCTATACTGACAAGGCGCTTGAAATACTCAAGGGCAAGAGAAAAGGCACATACAATATAATTAAAATTGATGAAAGCTATGTTCCTGAAGCTATTGAGCACAAACAGGTTTTTGGTATTACTTTTGAACAGGGAAGAAATGAAATTAAGATTGACAAATCTGCTCTTGAGAATATTGTTACAAACAACAAGAATATTCCTGATGATAAGAAAAATGATCTTATTCTTGCTCTTATCACACTAAAATACACACAGTCAAACTCTGTATGCTATGCTTATGAGGGACAGGCTATCGGTATTGGTGCTGGACAGCAGTCAAGAATTCACTGTACAAGACTCGCTGGAAACAAAGCTGACAACTGGTTATTAAGACAGGCTCCGCAGGTAATGAACCTTCAGTTTGTTGATAATATACGTCGTGCTGATAGAGATAACTCTATTGATGTTTATATTTCTGAAGAATATATGGATGTACTTAGCGATGGTACTTGGGAAAATATTTTTAAGGTTAAACCAGCAGTATTCACAAAGGAAGAAAAACAAGCTTGGCTTTCACAGCAGAGTGGTGTTTGCCTTGGTTCTGACGCATTCTTCCCATTCGGTGATAATATTGAAAGAGCATATAAGAGTGGTGTTTCTTATATTGCACAGCCAGGTGGATCAATTCGTGATGATAATGTTATTGACACCTGCAACAAGTATAATATTGCAATGGCATTTAACGGAATTAGGCTTTTCCATCATTAATTGTAGGAGGATGCTGAAATGAATAACACAGCTACTTTCACTTTTCAAAAACTTGATAAGATTTCTGATGATAAGGTTTCAAAAGTTTTAGACATAATGGTTGAATGTTTTTCTGATGCTTTCAGAAAAATCACTAAATCAAAAGATGTACTAAGACGAATATTTGAAACAGGCTTTGATAAAAGTTTTGTTACAGTATGCCTTAAAGATGATGTCCCTGCTGGGTTTATTGCGATTTCCAATAATAAATCAAGACCATTACACTTTGATAAAGAAATACTGAAAAAAGAAATGGGAAAGTTTGCTGGTGCAATGACAGCAAGCTCTGTAAATTCTTCAATGGGTAAACCTATGGTCAAGGGAAATCATGAAGGTTATATTGACTTTTTAGGTGTTAACCCTGAATTCAGAAAAATGGGAGTTGCTACTGCTCTTTTTAATTATACTTATAGTACTCATCCGTACAAAACATATTATATTGACGTTGTATATAATAATGAGCCTGCAATTAATCTTTATAAAAAGCTTGGTTATTCTATAATTAAAGAGAAAAAAGGGTTCATACAGATTGTATCGGGGCTCAAATGTGAGTACTTTATGAAGTATAATATCCCTGAAAGTGAGATTCAAAATGACAATTAATGATAAATACCCTTGGCTTGAAGAATATCTCCTCTCTAAAAAAGGAGTCGAAAAGGATTTTAAAGCGGAATGGGGCTGGGACAGATTTATGATAAGGGGCAAAATGTTCACAGCATTCTGCTATGATGATACTGGAATTGTTTATGTTACTGTAAAATGCGAACCTGACTTTAATTTTATGCTACGCAACACCTATAATGATATCATTCCTGGCTATTACATGAATAAGGAACACTGGAATTCCATTAAGGTTAACGGTAATGTTCCTGATGATATTGTTAAAGAAATGGTTGATAGAGGATACAACTTAATTCTCAAAGCATTCTCTAAAAAAGTTCAGGCTGAAATTTTAGGCATTTAAATGAAAGGAATTCTTACTATGAAGTTTTTGGTTATTGGAAGCGGTGGGCGTGAGCACGCTCTTGTTATGTCGCTTCATCAGAGCAAACGTGCTTCTGAAATTCACTGTGCTCCAGGTAACGCAGGTATTTCAAAGTTTGCACAATGTCATAATGTAAAAGCAACAGATATTGACAGAATGGTTGAACTTGCAAAAACACTTGATGTTGATATGGTTGTTGTTGCACCGGATGATCCACTTGTTCTTGGAATGGTTGATGTAATGAACAAAGCTGGATTTAAAACATTTGGCCCGAATTCACTTGCTGCTGCTATTGAGGGCAGTAAGGTCTTCTCAAAGGATTTAATGAAAAAATACAATATTCCTACTGCTGGATATGAAGTGTTTTCTGATGCTAATAGCGCTATCGCATACATTAAAAAGCAGGACACCTACCCTACTGTAATTAAAGCTGACGGACTTGCACTCGGCAAAGGCGTTGTTATTGCCGAAAACTTTGAACAAGCAGAGGATGCAGTTGATTCTATTATGTCTGACAAGATATTCGGCGACAGTGGTAATAATATTGTTATCGAAGAATTTCTGACAGGACCTGAGGTTTCTGTACTGTCATTCTGTGACGGAAAGACCTGTGTACCAATGATTTCATCAATGGACCACAAGCGTGCTCTTGATGATGACAAGGGACTCAACACAGGCGGAATGGGAACTATTGCTCCTAATCCCTTCTATACAAAAGAAATTGCCGACGAATGTATGAAAACTATATTTATGCCTACTTTAAAAGCTATGGAGGATGAAGGCAGACCTTTTAAAGGATGCTTATACTTTGGTCTTATGCTCACAGCAAAGGGACCAAAGGTTATTGAATATAACTGTCGTTTCGGCGATCCTGAAACACAGGTTGTTCTGCCTTTACTTGATACTGATATAGTAGATATCTTTGAGGCTATATGGGATGAAAAGCTTGATTCTATGGATATTAAATGGAAGAATGAGGCTGCTTCCTGCGTTATTATGGCTTCAGGCGGTTATCCAAAGAAATATATTACTGGTCTTGAAATAAACGGTCTTGATAAAAAAGGGCAGGTTGAGGATGCTTTTGTTTATCATGCTGGCACAAAACTTGAAGATGATAGGATTGTTACAGCTGGTGGACGTGTACTCGGAGTAACCTGTACTGGTAAGGATTTGAAGACTGCACTTAGTAAATCATATAAGGCTGTAAGTAAAATAAGCTTTGAAAATGCTCATTACAGAAAAGATATTGGTAAAAAAGCATTATAATTATTGATAATTACCATTGCTTTTTCTTTAAAAAAGTGATAAAATGTGCTTATTGATTTTTAGGAGGAACAAATATGGCACTTTTAAAAATGGCATTAGTAATGGCTGTAATGCTTGCTATTTATTTTGTACTTTACGTTTTGTTTTATAGAAAATATAGATTACTTGACAAAGATGTTGAGAAAATGACGGCAGATAACTTTACATTGTCTACACACAGAAATCTTAAGATGTATTTCCTACTTATTACCGTTAACTGCTTCTTCTATTCACTCGTGAAGGTCGATCCAGGCGGAGTTTTTATGGATGAAATAAACTATGTTTTCACTTTCTTATATTTATTGATTATAGTGATTACATTTCATATGTTAAGATGGAACGTTATTGTCAAGGGGGATGAAATAACAATAAACAGAACTTTTCTTAACAAAATATGCTTTAAATTTTCTGATATTGAAAAAGTTGAAAGGCCATCTGCTGATGTACTTATAACTCTTAAAACAGGGGAAGAAATTACTATTTTTGGCAAGAGCAAGGGCTTTAAGTTCATGGCTGAAAGACTTGATATCAAGAATTAATTCAACATTTATGAAGGAACTGGTTACCAGTTCCTTTTTTAATTGATAAATATGCTTTAATATGCTATAATTTGAGTAAATTATTGGGGGGCTGTCAGAATATGAAAAGCAACTGTGAAACCTGTGTTAATTATGTTTTTGATGACGATTATGAATGCTATGTATGTCTTGTTAATCTTGACGAGGACGAAATGGGATGCTTTATAAGAGGAACGGCCTATGAGTGCCCTTATTATCAGCTTGATGATGAATATGCTATTGTAAGAAAACAGAATTAATGTTGGAGATAATATGGAATGGATTAAAGGACTTCAGAAGTCTATTGACTATATTGAACAGAATATAGAAAATGATGACGCACTTAATATTAATAAAATTGCAAGAGAAGCAAACTGCTCCGAGCAATATTTCCGTAAATTATTTAGTATTATTACTAATTTAACTGTAAGTGAATACATACGAAACAGAAAACTATCACTTGCTGGTGAAGAACTTCTTCATTATGACAGCAAGGTTATTGATATTGCCCTAAAATATGGATATGAAACTCCGGAAAGCTTCACAAAAGCGTTCACAAGATTTCACGGAAATACACCGTCATATATTAAACAGACAGGTTCTGGGCTTAAATCATTCAACAGAATTTGCCTCAAGATTTCTGTTGAGGGTGGAAACATCCTTGATTATCAGATAATAAAACATCCAGAAATAAGGCTATTGTGCCGTACGGAATTCTTTGACGCAAGTTCATCAGAAAAGAATTTTGTCACGCTCCCTAACTATGTTAAACAATGCTATTCAGATAAGAAATTTACTGCATTATACGAGCTAAGCAATGATGAATTTAAGGGAAATATCATGGCTTATCGCGATTCTGTAGATTGTGCAAATGATAGCATAATGAGATATAATCTCGGTGTTGCTTATGACGGTGAGAATATCCCTGAAGGATATCATATTGTTAATATTCCTGAATTATTATGGATTAAATTTACCTGCAAAGGTAAACGCCCTAAAGCTATTCAGGAGCTTTGGTACAGAGTATATACTGAATTCCTTCCGTTTTCGTCCTATGACCTATACGATGATATAACTCTTGAAGTGAGTTCATTCTTCTATGAGGGTGACATAAGTTATCTATGGATTCCTGTCAGACAAAAGTGAAGCAAAAAAAACAGGATTAAAGTGTTTTCTGATGTTATAATAAATAAATATTAAAATGTCTGGAGGATTTATATGAAAATAAAATTGCTTTGTACTGTCTTTGTATTCTGCTTATGCTTTTCTTTTATTGGTTGTAATAAAAATGATAGAAGTTCTTCAAAAGTCGAAACTACTACAGTAACGGAATTTAAAGAGCCTAAGATAGAATCAAAAATGACTCAGGAAGAAAAGGACAGCATTAAAGTCGGTAAGCTGTCAAAGGAGCATGAATATTACAAAGAGGTTGTCGGAATTGACCCTGAATGTGCTAATTACATTAATGAGATCAGCATTTTTGACAAGGAAATTAATGATACATTCGTAGTCCATGTATCACTTCCACCTAATTATGACAAGAACAAGAAATATCCACTTGTACTTATGACTGACGGTGTTTGGAGATTGAGCGATCACCCAGAGCTTCACACGGCAATGAAAAATAAAGAAATTGCGGACGTAATACTTGTAAGTGTCGGATATCCTAACGGTTATGATTACACAAATATTCGAGTACGCGATCTTGTCACCAACCCTGACAAATACCTGCATTTTATATGTGATAATCTTATGCCTTATCTTGTAGACCAATATCATGTTGATACAATGCAACTTACATTAGCAGGACATTCCTATGGTGGATACTGGACATTCTACAGCTTATTACATAGCGATACAATCAGTAACAATATGTTCAAAAATTACTATATAGGAAGCCCTTCAGTACAGGCATCAACCAATGGTAATGATTTAAATTACTTTAGAGATGAATTTTTTGAGAAAAACAAAACTATCAACTGCAATGTATATGTTTGTGTAGGCGATAGAGAAGAAGGCGGTTTCCAGTATATGATCGGTCAGTATGTCGAAGATTTTCAGGCATGTAAATTCAAGGGACTTAATATGAAATATGAAGTTATCCCTGATACTGATCACAATACTGTTTTCAAACCATCTATTAAAATCGCACTTAAGATGTTCTACGGAAAAAAGTAAAAAATAAGTAATGAGATAATATCTCATTACTTTATACTTAAACTAAAAAGAACCTGAAGAATAATTCTTCAGGTTCTTATATTTTTAAATTACTTCGTGCCAAAAATTCTGTCGCCAGCATCACCAAGACCAGGGACAATATAGCAATTCTCGTTAAGCTTTTCGTCGAGGTTACCACAATATATTTCAATATCAGGGTGAGCTTCGCTCAAAGTCTTGAGTCCTTCTGGTGCTGCAATAATTGACATAAACTTTATGCTTGTGCAGCCCTTTTGCTTGATTAGATTTATAGCATCAACTGCTGAGCCACCTGTTGCAAGCATTGGGTCAAGAACGATAACAGTTCTTTCATCTATTCTATCAGGAAGCTTACAGTAATATTCGTGAGGTATGTGAGTTTCTTCATCACGATACATTCCAATATGGCCAACCTTTGCTGAAGGCACTAATGCAAGAATTCCGTTTACCATACCAAGCCCAGCTCGGAGAATTGGTACAATAGCAATCTTCTTACCTGAAAGCATTTTAACTTTTGCTTTTGTTATAGGTGTTGTAATTTCAACATCCTCAAGTGGAAGATCTCTCAAGGATTCATAGCCCATAAGCATTGCTATTTCTTCAATAAGTATACGAAAATCCTTTGTTCCTGTGTTGATATCTCTTAAAAGAGAAATCTTATGCTTAATCAGCGGATGGTCAAAAATTGTAATGTTACTCATTTCGATAACTTCCTTTTATAAAATTTTATTTTTCTTCAGAAACCTCATCTTCAACATTCGGGAGAAAAAGATTGGCCAGAACACCAACAATAACAGCAACAAACAAGCCTGAAATGTTGAATGTATTGCCTGCAACTTCAACATTAAATCCGCCAACTCCGCCTATACCCAGACCACATACGAGAATCAAAGCCACAATAATAAGATTTCTTGAATGTGTAAAATCAAGGTTAGCTTCAGCAAGAGTTCTGATACCGATAGCAGCAATCATACCGAAAAGCATAATTTCTACTCCACCCTTAACAGGTGATGGTATTGTCTGTAATGCAGCACCAAATGGGGCAATAAGACCAAGAAGAATTGCAAATACAGCTGTTACTCTCAACAATTTTGGATTATAATTCTTTGTTGTAGCAAGAACACCTGTGTTTTCAGAGTATGTTGTGTTAGGAGGTCCACCAACAAGGCCAGCAAATAATGTAGCACAACCATCGCCAAGAAGTGTTCTGTGAAGACCTGGATCCTTAATAAAGTCCTTTCCTACTACAGCACCATTTGTTGTGATATCACCGATATGCTCCATAAATGTTACAAGAGCAACCGGTGCAATTGATATAATTATACTCCAGTCAAACTTAGGAATTGACATAAACATTACGCCATTAGCATCCTTAGTATAGAAAGGAATGTTAAGTCCAAACCAAGAATTGTCCATTGCAGTACTAATTGCTGAATAATCCATTTTGTATACATCAAACATTGAAAGAGCTACACACAAAATGTAACCTGCTGCAATTCCTATAAGAATAGGAACAATTTTAAAGAAGCCTTTTGCAAATATTGTGCAGATTATTACAACTGCTAATGTGAACAATGCAATAAGAATATTTTTAACATGAGCAGATGTCATAGTACCTGCAAAACCTGCATCGCCTAAAGAATCTTTAATTGCTATTGAAGAAAGACCAATACCAATTACTACGATAACTGGACCTGTAACAACAGGTGGAAAAAGCTTTTTGATTCTGTCTGCTCCAGCGAAATATGCAATAATAGCAAATACAACATAGACAAGTCCTGCTATCACTATACCACCTTGTGCCAGTGGTACATTATCAGGTACGACCTTACCATCCTTCATTATAACTGCTGTAAGAGCAGGAAGGAATGCAAATGATGAACCAAGGAAAACTGGTACCTTCATTTTTGTGCAGAAATGAAAGATTAATGTTCCTACTCCAGCAGAAAAAAGAGCCAATGAAGGATTAAGACCTGTAAGAAGAGGAACCAAAACAGTTGCGCCAAACATTGCAAACAAATGCTGAACACTTAAAAGATAATCTTTTGATTTAAGTTTATTCATTATCATTCTCCTTTTTATTTTTATCTATACTATTCTATCAAAAATATACCAACATTTCAATATTAAATAGAATATTTATTAGATAAAATATCATTTATGCTACTTTTATAAGCATAATTATCAATAAAGGAGAAATAAATAATAATAATTGGGAAACTTATCTTATATTGTCAAGTAATTGTTGTTTTGCAGCTTTTAATAGCTGTTCAGATTCAGTATTATCAATTACCTTTTCCATTGCATTTTTAAAAAGCGAATATCGGTTTGTTTTTAAAAAAATCTTACCCAGGATAAAATAAAGCTCGTAATCCTTACCAACATTCTTTCTATTAGCGAGTGCTGAGCTGATATAATCTTCCGCTTTTGAATAATCACCTTTTGAGTATTCAAGCATTGCAAATACCTTATTAATTTGTAAATTATATTTACTGTCATTTATATATTTATTAAGATATTTATTCCCATAAGAAATTTCATTTGATGCTGACATAAGATTATTCAAAATTATATTTAAATATATACTTTTTATATAAAATACAAGCTTATACTTTCGTGGCAAGGTATAGAATACATTGAATGCTCTATATCCCGAATAGGGGTTTGCACGTTTTATTGCTTTTAAAGCACCATGAAAATCATTTACCTCAATATATAACTGTGACAGGCGGAGATATAACTTACTTTTTAGAACCTTATCGCCTGATTTTGCAATTTTCTTTTCAAGAACAGCAATTTTCTTCTCTGGTGTACCGCTAAGGAATTTCCCAAGTGTTAGGTATCTGATTTGTTGAAATAAAAGGCATATTATTACTGATAAAGCTATTATGCAAAGACATATTATCAGAGACTCTGTGTAGGTTAAGTCGGTGTAATATTTGCGGGAAAGCTCAAAAAATATAAGTGCAAGCTCTGCACCTATTATTGATGATATGAGATAATAAATTCTGCTCATAATTTTCACCTACATTATATTTTATATTATTGTATCATATTGTCAAAAAAAAGTAAATAATCGTATAAAAAGACTTCTGACTTTAAAAAGCCAGAAGTCTTTAAAATTAATTATCCTTATAGAGCCCAAGATATAGTTCAGCTGAACGATTCCAGCTAAAGTCCTCACGCATTGCACGACTGACAAGCTTACCCCACTGCATTCTCTTATCATATATTATCTTTGCACGTTTTACAGCATCAAGCATATCATGTGCGTTATATGTCTTAAAGGTAAAGCCGTTCCCGCCTTTTCCTCCACAGTCGACAATAGAATCACGGAGTCCGCCAGTTTCACGAACGATAGGGATTGTTCCGTATCTTAATGCAACCATCTGTGCAAGACCGCAAGGCTCACTCTGCGATGGCATGAGGAACATATCAGCTCCTGAATAAATCTTTCGTGCAAGGTCAGTATTAAAGCCAATCGTTATGCTGACCTTATCAGGGTAACGAGCCTGCATTTCTGTGAAGAAATCTTCATAAATCTTTTCACCTGAACCGAGAATAGCAAATTTATATCCAAGCTCAATAATATCTTCAAAAACATATTTTATAAGGTCAATACCCTTATGTGATACAAAACGGGTAACAATCCCGATAATAGGTTCCTTGCCTGGGGCAAGTCCCAAATCTTCAAGAAGTTTTGCCTTACAGATTGCTTTACCTGCTTTATCGTCAACAGAATAATTCTTATACAAAGCCTTATCTGTTTCCGGATTATAGGTATCCAGGTCAATTCCATTAAGGAAGCCACAAAGCTTGTACTGTTTATTAACAAGAATTCTATCAAGCCCATGTGAATACCAAGGATCAAGAATTTCCCACGCATAGCTTGGGCTTACTGTTGTTACCTTATCAGCAGCTTCAATTCCAGCCTTCATAAAGTTAACACAGCCGTCATATTCAAGCATATCTGTATGATACATTGGGATACCAAGAATTTCATTGATAAGTTCAAAACCGTATTTACCCTGATACTGAATGTTATGTATTGTGAGGACTGTCTTAATGTCTTCATATCCGTTACGGTAACGATAGAAAATATCGTAATAAACTGGCACAAGGGCTGTCTGCCAGTCATTTGCGTTAATTACCTGTGGTTTGAAGTCAATGTAAGAAAGCATTTCAAGAATTGCTCTTGAGAAGAATACAAATCTTTCTGCATCATCATAAAATCCATACAAGCCCTGTCGTGAGAAATAATACTCATTGTCAAGGAGATAGTATGTAACACCATTTGAATGAGCTTCAAAAACACCACAGTATTGTTTTCTCCATGCTACATCAACTGTGAAATTAGTCAGGAAAGTCATGTCCTTTTTAAGATCTTCACTAATTGCACCGTACATAGGGATTACGACCCTACAGTCGTGACCCAGCTTATTGATAGCAGCAGGTAATGATCCTGCTACATCAGCAAGTCCGCCTGATGCAATAAATGGTACTGATTCACTTGCAACGTATAGTATATTCATAAAATTGTCCTTTCTAATTATGTTAATTAAACAGTCGCGCCTTTTCCAACAAATAGTGGATAAACCTGTGACCCGCTTAGTGTTCTGTTATCGCTTACTACAACCTGCTTATCAGTAATTATATAATTTATATCGGATTTTTCACCAATAACTGTACCCTGCATAATAATTGAATTTTTAACGCTTGCACCTTTTCCGACCTTTACACCACGGAAAAGTATGCAGTTTTCAACATTTCCTTCAATAACACAGCCATCAGCAATAAGCGAATTCTTTGCATTTGAGCCAAGACCATACTTGCAGGGAGCATTATCGCTAACCTTTGTATAAATAGGTCTGCGTTGTAAGAACAGCTGATTTCTGTTTTCTGTGCAAAGAAGCTTCATATTTTCTTTAAAATAGCTGTTGATGCTGTCAATTCTGCTTAAATAACCTTCATACTGATAAGCACAGATGTTAATCTCCTTGACCTTCGACTGAATGATATCTCTTTCAAAGCTATACTGACTTCTTGAGATAGCCTGCTGTACAAGCTGGATAAGAAGATCCTTCTTAATCATAAACATATTAAGGCTTATATTGCACATTCCGCTTATCTGCGGGTTTGTAAGAACTTCATACACCCTGCCATCTTCATTTGCAGAAAATACAGTGCTATATCTTGTCTGCTCCAAAGAATATACACCCTTATGGCAAATAACTGTAATATCAGCGTTTTTTTCTGTATGATATTCTATAATCGGCTTGTAATCAATATTCGCAACAACATCACAATCAGACATAAGAATATACTCTGCTGTTGAATGTTTAATAAAATCCATTATCCCTGAAATAGCCTCAACTCGTCCTCTGTACATGCCTGATGAGTTGTTGCCAAAAGGAGGAAGAATGTGAAGTCCACCTTTTTTTCTTGAAAGCTCCCACTCTCTGCCTGAGCCAAGGTGATCAAGCAAGGACTGGAAATTAGATTTTGTGATTACTCCGACTTCAGAAATACCCGAGTTAACCATGTTTGAAAGAGGAAAATCGATAAGTCGATATCTTCCCCCAAAAAGAATTGAACCCATTGTTCTGTGCTTTGTTAAATCTTCTATTGTTGTATCATGCATATTTGAAAATATAAGTCCTAAAACATTACTCATGTTTGGCATAACAAATCCTCCCTCTTAAATACTCTCTGAAATTATTTGCTTTGGCAGTACCTTTGAGTCAGGAGAAATTCTAATTCTATGCCCAACAACTGCAACGCCCCATTCGTTTTTGTTCACAATGTTTTCAGGCCTTGCACCAATTACTGCATTTTTTCCTATTTCACTGTCTTCTCCAACAATTGAGTATTCTATTACTGCACCTTCATGAATGTATGCGCCAGGCATAATAATACTATCCTTTACAACAGCGCCCTTTTCAATAGTTACGCTTTCAAAAATAATTGATGAATCAACTGTTCCATCAATATTGGTGCCTTCTGTTACCATTGAATTTTCAATACAGGCATTGTCACCAACGTAGTTTGGTGGTGCAACAGGATTCCTTGAATAAATCTTCCATGAAGGATCATAAAGGTCAAGCGGAACATTCGGGTTCAGCAAATCCATATTGGATTCCCACAGGCTATCGATTGTTCCAACGTCCTTCCAGTAGCCCTCAAACCTGTATGCAAATAATCTTTCATTATGTTCAAGCATTGAAGGAATTATATTCTTACCAAAGTCCTTTGAAGCTTCTTTATCCATTTCATTCTGAATAAGGTAGCTTTTTAATGTATCATAATTGAAAACATATATGCCCATTGAAGCAAGTGTGCTTTTCGGCTGCTTTGGCTTTTCTTCAAAGTCATATACTGAACCGTCAGGCATAACACCCATAATACCAAAACGTGATGCCTCATCCTTATCGACATTAATTACTGCGATAGTACAGTCAGCATTGTTTTTCTTATGAAAGTCAATCATCTCGGAATAATCCATTTTATATATATGGTCACCAGAAAGGATGATTACATACTCAGGATTATATCTTTCAATAAAGCTTAAATTCTGATAAATAGCATTGGCTGTTCCTGTATACCATTGGGCACCTGATGCAGTCTGGTATGGTGGAAGTGTATGAACGCCACCGTGATCACGATCAAGATCCCACGGCTGACCGTTCCCAATATAGTCGTGAAGAACAAGTGGCATATATTGAGTCAGCACACCGACTGTGTCAATTCCTGAATTTATGCAATTTGAAAGTGGAAAATCGATAATTTTATATTTCCCTCCGTATGGTACTGCCGGTTTTGCAACATTTTGGGTTAAGGCATAAAGACGACTTCCCTGTCCCCCCGCCAAAAGCATTGCAACACATTCCTTTTTGTAATACATAAAAACACCTACCTAAATATTAGTTAATCTTAAAGAAATTTGTTTTATAGTTTTAACATTGGTTTTTTAGTCTTTGACGCAGTTTTTTTCTTCTTGAAGTAAATAGCTGACAACGCCGGAATTTTTATATTTATTGAATAATCATATCCATGCATTGGAATTTTCTCTGCCTTAATGCTTGGATTTGTCATACCCTCTCCACCAAACTTTGAGGATGTTGAATTGAAAACTTCATAGTATGTTCCCTTTTCGGGAACGCCTATTCTATATTCATTCCTTGCTACAGGAACAAAATTGCAGACAGTGATAATTTCATTCTTTTCATCATCAATTCTTCTGAATGCAATGATGCTTTGCTTATAATCATCGTTTGAAATCCACTGGAAGCCAGCCCACGAATCATCATCCTGCCAAAATGGCGGATTCTTTATATATAACTTATTAAGCTCTTTAACAAACTCGTGGTAGTTCTTATGATTTTCAAACTGGTTAATCATAAACCATTCAAGTGAATTTTCAAAATCCCATTCTCTGAACTGGGCAAATTCCTGTCCCATAAACATAAGCTTCTTGCCTGGATGAGCCATCATATAACACATAAAAGCTTTTGCAGAAGCAAATTTCTGTTCAGTTGTACCAAACATTTTATCAATTAGTGACTGCTTGCCGTGAACGACCTCATCGTGAGAAATTGGCAGGACATAATTTTCAGAAAAGCTATAGAAAAAGGAAAATGTTAGCTTATCGTGATTGAATGCACGATAGATAGGGTCAAGCTTCATATAAGAAAGCATATCGTTCATCCAGCCCATATTCCACTTGAAGTTAAAGCCGAGTCCACCTACATCAGTTGGCTTTGTAACAAGCGGCCACGCTGTTGATTCCTCCGCAATCATTAGTGTATGCGGATTTCTTGAAAATACAGCTTCATTAAGGTGCTTAATAAAATCAAGAGCTTCAAGGTTTTCATGACCACCATTTATATTTGGTGTCCATTCGCCCTCGCGTCTGTCATAATCAAGATAAAGCATTGAAGCAACCGCGTCGACTCTTAAACCATCAACGTGATATTTCTCAAGCCAATATAGTGCGTTTGAAATTAGAAATGATTGAACCTCAGGTTTGCCATAATCAAATACTCTTGTTCCCCAAGAGAGGTGTTCTCTCTTCATGGGATCTGAATACTCATAGCAATATGTGCCATCCCACTCATAAAGTCCAGCTTCATCCTTTGGGAAATGTGCAGGAACCCAGTCAAGAATAACGCCGATTCCAGCATTATGGCACTTATTAATAAAATTCATAAAATCATGTGGAGTCCCAAAACGTGAAGTCGGGGCAAAGTATCCTATTACCTGATAGCCCCATGAACCATCATATGGATATTCAGAAAGAGGCATAAATTCTATATGAGTATAGCCCATTGATTTTACATAAGGAATAAGCTCGTCGGCAAGCTGTTTATAGCTGTAAAAACTGCCATCATCGTTCTTCTTCCATGAGCCTGCATTAACTTCATAAATATTAACAGGGCTTTTATATATATTTTCTTCAGCTTTTTTATCAAGCCATTTGCTGTCAGTCCATTTGAAACCAGAAATGTCATAAATCTTTGAACCTGTTGCCGGCTTGGTTTCCATATGAGTTCCATATGGGTCGGATTTTAGACTTACAACACTATTCTTGCCCCTGACGTAATACTTATAAGTATCAAATTCTTTTAAGTCACTTATAAAAGCAACCCATACACTCTCTGTAAGCTTTTCCATCGGGTTAAGCGTTTCATCCCATTTATTAAAATCACCAACAATTGAAATATATTCAGCATTAGGAGCCCATACTCTGAATTCATAGCCTGATTTCTTACTGCTTTTTTTATAATGGCAACCAAAAAAATCGCCTGAATCATAATTTTTACCTTGGTGAAATAAATACAAAGGTAATTCATATTGCTTTGAAAGTTTTATGCTCATATTTTATCCCCCTGTGTTGTTATACATATTATAGCAATAAAATTGTAATAATGCAAGAGTTTTTGTAAATTTTTTATGAAAATAGACATTTTCAATGAGCACATTTTGGTTAATATCACTTGACAATTGTTAATTCTTTTTCAATTTAGATATAACAATTGTTATATCATCGCAATAACGTTCGTCCGCCAGTTTTTTTACGGCTTTAACCATTTTGATTGCCATATCTTCAGCTGGCATTTTTCTGTTTGTTACTGCTATCTGACGGAGGCTTTCAAGTGAATCTTCAATGACTCCATCCGATGCTGTTATGATAATATCATCAGGTTTAAGATTGACATTTATTGTGGCTGGCATGACTTCCTGAATAATTCCAATAGGAAGTGAAGTTGTCTCAAGTTTTTTAAGCTGTTCCCCACGGACAAGATAGCTTGCTGAAGCGCCAGCTTTTACAATTTTTAAAGTTCCTGAACATAGGTTAAGAATCGAAATATCGACAGTTGCAAAGCTTTCCTCCCACGCTTTTACGCGCATAGAGGTGTTTACAAGCCTTATTGCTGATGAATATCCTATTCCTGCTCTTATAAGGCGGGAAATAAGACTTGATGTGAGAAGAGAATCAAGCTGTGCTCGCTTTCCACTACCCATTCCGTCGGAAAGCACGATGTATGCTTCAGTATCATTATCAATAAATGTTTCGTACGAATCACCGGTAATTTCTGAACGCTTTCCCGCTATCTGATATGCACCGATATCAACAGAATACATTGGCTTTTCCCATAATTCAATTCTTGTCATATCGCCTACTGTTGAATACCGTGGGAGCTCAAGCTCTCTTTCAACAATTGTTGATATTTCTTCGCAAAGGTCCTCATCATTATAGCGTTCAAATCGTTCTGCATATATTTCAACTGTAAGGCTCCCATGAATATTATAATAAACGCAAGATTTTGCATTGACAATACCCTTCTTTTGAAAATAGGCATAAACCTTTTTTGAAAGGAAGTTATCTGATTGTGCATAGCCTGAAAGTTGCATACTGAGCGAGGTCAGCATCTCTTCCATTGCAGAAAACTGGTCAGAAAGCATTACACGCATTTCCTTGAGCTTTTGTTTAAGCTTGAACTGATAGTTAATTTCGCTGTAAAGAATATTAAATTCATTCTCAAGAAGAGAGTTGTTTATACAATGGTTAAGCTCCTGCGGAAAGTCCTTTACTGAAACCTTACCCAGGACATTTAATGAGCGTTGAATTTTATAAAATGATGCTATTGTTTCATCAAAATTCTTTTCCCAACATATGAGGTTATTCTTACATTTACTGCATACATTTTCGCATACCTTTGAAACTATATCCTGTTCCTCGGTTTTCTTTTCCATTGCAACGGAAACCTTTGTAATTGAATCCTTTACATCATTTAGTGTCTTTGAGGCGAAAATGAGCCGTTCGCTTGCATTCTGTGCCATAACTTCAACGCCAGAGGCTGAAGTTCCGACTGATTGAAGAAGCCGCGACCATACCGAAGGCGGAATTACAATAAAAATCACTGTGGCTATACCGACATCAATGAGCATAGGGAACGTATCGGTTGTTACTCCGATTGCAACCAGTCCTACAAGATTTGAAATAATAAATGAAGAAATAATTGCAAGCCCTCCGAATTCAGCAAAAAGCCCTGCTATCAGCCCTGCGCAGGCAAGAAGCATTGTACTTCTTCCCAAAACTGGCGAGCAGAGAATAATTCCACATGAAGTGAGAACACCGACAACTGCACCGCCAAGATGCTTATATTTTTTTATAGCAAGGAGTGTTATAAGAATTCCTATTATTCTTCCGAAATTAAGCCTTGAAATATCGATTGAAGTAAGAGTTGCAAGGGCAACAACATATATAACGCCAAGTGAAGCAGCAGCCTTACCTGTGACAGGAATGATTTTTTCGTTTTTTATTACCTGATGCGCTATGAAAATAAAATAAACTGTACAGGCACATAAAACAGCCTGTGACATATGTAAGATAAAATTCTGAATACTGAATGTTCCGATAAAAGTAGCAAACACTCCGAAGATCGCCATTACCAGCCCCGCTGATATTGATGAGAAAATAGGAGTAGTTTTCTTATCCCATATCTCACTCATGAAAAACTTAAGGCAAATTATTGCTATCATTGAGCAAATCTGTGGAAGTGCAAATGAGATTGTTCCGTTAACTAAATATGATATTATGCTTGTTGCGAAAACTGCAATCGAACCAAGAAGATTAGTACAGGCTGCCGCAGATACATTAAGAGGAGAAAGCCCGCCAGTTATTGTTGTATTTGAAGCAATAAACCCAATTATACCAAACAATATTACCGATGTAATGCCACTTATACTATATGAACCTGCCCTTTGATTTAACGTCTCGTTTTTTGTCATTATTCTCACCACTATAAAATATTTGTCCTGTATTGCAACAGGCTAATGGAAATATTATACAATTTGTATAGTGTGAAAATTGTCTAAATTATACCCTTAAAAAAATTTATTTTCCTATTGAAATTTTAAGTTTTGTTATACATATATTGACTATAAAAATAAAAACAGGAATGAACATCACTTCTGTTTTTATACTGTCATGTCATATTAATTTTTTAAGCTCCTCAGAAAAAACAATAAAATCATCCATTGAAAGCTGTTCAGGGCGAACATTAGCATTGAGTCCTGCTAATTCTATTGCGGTAATAACCTTTTGCTTTTCATAGCCTGTTGATGATGAAACTGAATTTGCGAGTGTCTTTCTCCTTTGTGAAAAAGCACCTCGAGCAATTTTAAAGAAGAACTTCTCGTCTGTTACACCTTCAGGGGTATTCTCCTTAATATTAAATCGTACTACACAGGAATCGACATTAGGTGCCGGCATAAAACTGCCTTTTGAAACATTGAAGAGAATTTCAGGCTCGCTGAAATATCTCACAGCGACAGTAACCGCACCCATATCTCTTGTCCCCATCTGTGCACAAAGACGCTGACCGGCTTCCCTCTGGACCATTACAGTAACTGATTTTAAAGGCAATCGCTGTTCAAGAAGCATCATTATTATCGGTGAAGTAATATAATAAGGAAGATTCGCACATACTGCAACATCAAGCCCTTCAAATTCTTCATCAATAAGCTTTAATAGATTAACCTTCATCACATCAGCATTGATAATCTTTATATTGTCATATTCACTCAACGTATCTTTTAAAACAGGGATAAGTCTGTCGTCAATTTCTATTGCTACAACCTTTTCTGCACGTTTTGCAAGCTCATTTGTGAGGACGCCTATTCCAGTACCTATTTCGATTATTCCAAAGCCTTTCTTTGCGTTCCCTAGTTCTGCTATTTTAGGACAGACAGACGGATTAATTAGAAAGTTTTGACCAAGCGTTTTAGAAAACGAAAAGCCATGCTTCTCAAAAATTTCTTTTATAACACTGATGTTCGATAAATTATCCATTTTTACCTCTGATTTATTTAATACAATTATTTTAGCATTTATATAAAATAATGTAAAGACTTGAAAAAAAGGTTATTTACTATTATAATAGTATTATTGCAGAAAAAGGGGGATAAATTATGGACAGACGTGACAAAATAAATTATTATCTTGATATTGCTGAAACTGTACTTGAAAGAGGTACTTGTATACGTAGAAAATTTGGAGCAATTATCGTCAAGAATGATGAAATAATATCATCTGGCTATGTTGGCGCACCTCGCGGTCGGGCAAACTGCAGTGATCTTGGCTATTGCACAAGAGAAAAGCTAAATATTCCTAAAGGTCAGCGCTATGAGCTCTGTCGCTCTGTTCACGCAGAGGCTAATGCTATAATTTCTGCTTCAAGACGCGACCTTATTGGTTCAACCCTATATCTTGCTTGCCACGATGCAAAAACAAATGAGCTTTACGGCGATGTTGAGCCTTGCTCAATGTGCAAAAGACTTATAATAAATGCAGGTATTGAAAAAGTTGTTGTAAGAAAAACAAAGATAGATTATACAACACTGGATGTTAATACATGGATTGAAAATGATGAATCTTTAAACGGAACTGAAGGTTATTAAAATATTTATATAATCAGCACAAAATATGTGCTGATTTTTTTACTTTTTTGGTATGTAATATCTGTAAATTTGATTGACAAATATTAATATATTTGTTAATATCGTAATAGACAATAAATTGTGTCGTTTTTTCATAAAAATGTAAAAATACACTATATATAGTGGGACGTTATATTATGATGGGAGTATAAGATGGATTTTTACGAAGGTAAATGGAATAAGGAAATCAACGTCAGGGATTTTATCGTGAGGAACTACACACCCTACACCGGTAATGACAGCTTTTTGACTTCTGCAACTGACAAGACAAAAAAGCTGTGGAATAAGGTTTCTGACCTTATGGCACAAGAACGAGAAAATGGTGGCATTCTCGACATCGATGAGAATAAAATATCGACAATTACATCCCATAAGTCTGGATATATTGACAAGGAGCTTGAAGAGATTGTTGGTATGCAAACTGACGCACCATTAAAGCGTGCTATAATGCCTTTCGGCGGAATAAGAATGGTTCATTCTTCACTTGATGCTTATGGAAGAAAGCTACCCGAAGAAATTGATAATGTATTTCAATACAGAAAAACGCACAATGACGGAGTTTTTGATGTTTATACTGATGCAATGAAGAAAGCAAGGCATACTGGTATCATTACTGGACTTCCTGATGCTTATGGACGTGGAAGAATTGTCGGCGATTACAGAAGAGTTGCTCTTTATGGTGTTGATAAGCTTATTGAAAAAAAACTAAAAGCAAAGCGTTCACACGATTTTGATCCTATGTATGGTGATACAGTACGCGATATTGAAGAAATTGCTGAACAGATTAAGGCTTTAAAAGAACTCAAAGTAATGGCTTCATATTATGAGTTTGATGTATCAATTCCTGCTTCTGACACAAAAGAGGCTATTCAATGGGTTTATTTTGCTTATCTTGCTGCTACAAAAGAACAGAATGGAGCTGCTATGTCACTTGGAAGAGTTTCAACATTTCTTGATTGTTACGCTCAACGTGACCTTGACAGCGGAAAATACACAGAAGAACAAATTCAGGAATTTGTTGATCATTTTATCATTAAGCTTCGTATGATTAGATTCTTAAGAACTCCAGCATATGATGAATTGTTCTCAGGGGATCCAACGTGGGTAACAGAAGCACTCGGCGGAATGTGTGACGACGGAAGAACAATGGTCACAAAGATGACATTCAGATTCTTACATTCTCTTAAAAACCTCGGTCCTGCCCCTGAACCAAATCTTACAGTTTTATGGAGCACAGAACTCCCACAGGGCTTCAAGGAATTTGCTGCAAGGATTTCTATTGAAACTTCTTCAATCCAATATGAGAATGACGATATTATGCGCCCAAAATTCGGAGATGATTATGGTATTGCCTGTTGTGTATCTGCAATGAAAATCGGCAAACAGATGCAGTTCTTCGGTGCGAGAGCAAATCTTGCAAAGGCAATGCTTTATGCTATCAATAATGGTAAGGACGAAAAATCAGGTGAGCAGATTGGCCCGATAGTTGGAACAATTAGTGACGGTCCTTTGAATTACGACGAGGTATGGGAAAAATATCAGGTCGTATGCGAATGGCTCACAAAACTTTATATAAACACAATTAATATAATCCACTTTATGCACGATAAATACTGCTATGAAAGATTACAAATGGCCCTTCACGATGAAGAAATTGTAAGAACATCCGCCTGTGGTCTGGCTGGTCTTTCTGTTGTTGTGGACAGCTTTTCTGCTATCAAGTATGCAAAGGTTACTCCAATAAGAAATGAAGACGGACTTATTATTGATTTTAACATTGAAGGAGATTACCCTAAATTCGGTAACAATGATGATAGAGTTGATGACATAGCAAAAGAAGTTGTTGAAACATTTATGAAGCGTCTTGCAAGAAGACGTACATATCGTAATTCAAAGCCGACAATGTCTATTCTCACTATTACTTCAAATGTTGTTTATGGAAAGAAAACAGGTTCTACACCTGACGGAAGAAAAGCTGGTGAGCCTTTTGCTCCTGGTGCAAATCCAATGCACGGACGTGACTGCACAGGCTGTCTTGCCTCAATGCTTTCTGTATCTAAAATTCCTTATGATTATTCAGAGGACGGAATTTCATATACATTCTCAATTGTTCCTAATGCACTTGGAAAGAGCGAAGATGACCAAGTCAAAAACCTTGTAACTCTCCTTGACGGATACATTAAGGAAAGCGGTCATCACATAAATGTAAATGTACTAAACAGAGAAGTTCTTATTGACGCTATGGATCATCCTGAAAAATATCCACAGCTGACTATACGAGTTTCAGGCTATGCGGTTAACTTTATCAAGCTCCCTCGTGAGCATCAGCTTGATGTAATAAACAGAACATTCCATACAAGATTCTGATAATGAAGGTGTAGCAATGTCTGATATAACAGGAAGAATACACTCATATGAAAGCTTTGGTGCTGTTGATGGTCCAGGAATTCGCTTTGTCGTCTTCCTGCAAGGCTGTCTTCTTCGTTGCCTATACTGCCATAATCCAGATACATGGAAATGTGGAACAGGAGATATCGTTTCTGCCGATGAGCTTGTTAAAAATATTCTGACATACAGGAATTTTATTGCACACGGTGGTGTAACTCTCACTGGTGGAGAGCCACTACTACAAGCTGAATTCTGCGAGGCTGTTATAGATAAATGTCACGATAATGGTCTTCATGTTGCAATAGATACTTGTGGTGCTGTTCCGCTTTCTCAGAGTGGAAACGCAATTATAAAAGCTGACTTGATTCTTCTTGATATAAAGGATATTGATACTGAGGATTGCAAAAAGCTCACTGGTATGGGTAATGAAAATGCTTTTGCAACACTTGACTTTTGTGATCAGAACAGCAAGGATGTGTGGATAAGGCACGTTCTTCTTCCTCAATATACACTCAAAGAAAATAAGCTTCACCAACTTGGCGAGTTTTTAAGCAGGTATAAATGCATTAAAAAAGTCGAGCTTCTCCCCTACCATACGCTCGGTGCATATAAGTGGGAACAGCTCGGCATAAAATCAGAGCTTGAGGGAATTGAACAGCCCGAACAAGCTGAAATTGAAAAAGCAAAGGGAATTCTTTTATCTTATGGACTGATATTATAAAAACTAAACCGCCCCGTAAATTGGGGCGGTTAATTTTTTCTTGATTACTACTGTATTTGAAACAATATCAATTTCAGAAAGATTCTAAACGTATGTATACTCGCCGATTTCTTCCTTGCTCAAAATTCATTAAATTTCCCTATTGCTATTGACAAAATGCATATTTTGGTATATAGTGTTCTTATAAAGGAACACTATATTGGAGGCAAGTATGGATCTTATTGAAAAGCTTACCGCTTTTTCTCTCACAAGACAGGAGGCTGTCATATATATGACGCTTTTGTCAGAGGGAGCATTGTCAGGGTATGAGGTGTCAAAGCAATGCGGCATTTCACGCTCCAATAGCTATACTTCACTTGCTAACCTTGTTGAAAAAGGTGCGGCTTATATTATTGAAGAATCAGCCACTAAATATATGGCTGTCGGGGTTTATGAATTCTGCAATAATAAAATTGCTGAACTGTCAAAGCTTAAGGTTGACCTTGTGAGCAGTATTACTACCAGTAAGGAAGAATATGAAGGCTATATCACCATAAAAGGTGAAAAACATATTCTTGACAAGCTCCACAGTATGATAAAAGATGCAAGCGAGCGAATATATATTTCTGCCGAAGAAAGTATACTGCTTGAACTTTCTGATGATCTCAATGATGCTGCTGAAAGAGGTCTGAAAGTTGTTATACTGACTGACTTTGACATTGATATAAAGAACGCAATCTTTTATAAATCAAAACGAACGGCAGGACAAATACGACTTATTGCTGATACTACTTCTGTTATTACCGGTGAATTCTCTGAGGGAGCAACCTGTCTTTATTCAAAAAAACGCAATCTTGTTGATTTATTCAGGGATGCTATGAAAAATGAAATTAAGCTTATCCAGCTTGAAAATAATTAATATATAGGAGGCACTATTATGAAAACACCATTTGTAACACTCGAAAAGGTACAGGATATAGTCAAAAAATATCCTACTCCTTTTCATCTATACGACGAAAAAGGAATAAGAGAAAACGCAAGAAAGCTTAACAAGGCTTTCTCATGGAACAAAGGTTATAAGGAATACTTTGCTGTTAAGGCTACACCTAATCCATTCCTTTTAAAAATTCTTCAGGAGGAAGGCTGTGGAGTTGACTGCTCTTCACTCACAGAACTTATGATGAGCGATGCCTGTGGTTTTTCCGGCTCTGACATTATGTTCTCATCAAATGTAACACCTCGTGAGGATTTTGCACTTGCGGCAAAGCTTAATGCTTACATAAATCTCGATGATATTACACATGTTGAATATCTTGAAGAAATTGCTGGTATTCCTGAAACTATTTGCTGTCGATATAATCCAGGCGGATTATTCAAAATACAGAATCAGATTATGGATAATCCAGGTGATGCAAAGTACGGTTTAACTCGACCACAGATGACAGAGGCTTTCAAGAAGCTTATGGCAAAGGGTGCAAAGAACTTTGGCATTCACGCTTTTTTAGCAAGCAATACTGTTTCAACTGAATATTATCCAAAGCTTGCAAAAATACTTTTTGAAACAGCTGTTGAATTACACAACGAGACTGGTGCTGACATTAAATTTATCAATCTCAGTGGTGGTGTTGGTGTGAATTACAAGCCTGATCAGGCTCCGAACGATATTATGCTTATTGGTGATGAAGTCAGAAAGGCTTTTGAAGAAGTTATGGTTCCTGCTGGACTTGGTGATGTTGCAATCTTCACAGAACTCGGAAGATTTATGCTTGCCCCATACGGACACCTTATTTCAAAGGCTATCCACGAAAAGCATACTCACAAGGATTACATTGGACTTGATGCCTGTGCCGCAAACCTTATGCGTCCTGCTATGTATGGTGCTTATCATCATATAACTGTTCTCGGAAAAGAAAATGCTCCATGCGACCACAAGTATGATGTTACAGGCGGACTTTGTGAAAACAACGATAAGTTTGCTATTGACAGAATGCTCCCTGAAATTAAAGTCGGCGATTATGTTGCTATTCACGATACTGGTGCACACGGCTTCTCAATGGGTTATAATTACAATGGGAAGCTTCGTTCTGCTGAGGTTTTATTGAAAGAAGACGGAACAACACAACTCATCAGACGTGCTGAAACACCTGCTGATTATTTTGCTACATTTGACTTTACGGAATTCTTTAATGACGAAGAAAGCCTTTCAAAAGGTAAAATTCTTGTTTGATTACGTTATAATATGATTAATATTATAAAAACCGACATCAGCAATATTGAAATGGCTCTAAAGATAAGACTTGAAATGCTGCTTGAAGTAAATAATCTTAAAGATAATTCTTCTTTCAGCAATGGTTTTATAGAAAGCATATTATCTTATTTTTCAAGGCGGGATCAAACAACACTTCTTGCTATTAATGATGAAAATATGGCTGTTGGTTGTGCGACGATTTGCTATATTAATATTATGCCGACTTTTTCTCACCAAAGTGGCAAGAGAGCACACCTTATGAATGTTTACACCAATAAAGATTACAGACGTCAAGGGATTGCTCAAAAAATAATTGGGCAACTTATTGACGAGGCAAAGCAAAAAGGTGTTACTGAAATAAGTCTTGATGCCACTGAAGCTGGAATGCCATTTTATGAAAGCTGTGGCTTTGTTAAAAATAAAGATGGAATGTTACTATTAATTAATAGCAATCTTGGCTATAATGCATGAATTGAGTTAATACTAAACTAATCTATCAACAACTGAAAAATAATGAGAACTGATATACACAGTTTTCAAAATAAATTTAATGGAGGATAGCTATGGATATATTTCTGCTCATTGTATCAACGGCTATTTTTGCATGTGTAGTACTAAACAGAATTTCAAGTAAGCTTGGAATTCCTGTACTTTTAGCATTTATAGTGCTCGGTATGCTGTTCGGTTCAGACGGTATTATGAAAATCCCGTTTGACAACTTCAGGTTTGCTGAACAGATTTGCTCTTTTGCGCTTGTTTTCATTATGTTTTATGGTGGGTTCTGCACTAAGTGGAGTCAGGCAAAACCAAGTGCTGTAAAAGCTGGATTGCTCTCATCCTTTGGCACTATTATAACAGCAATGCTTGTTGGGCTATTCTGCCATTTCATATTAGAAATTGACATTCTTGAAAGCTTCCTGATAGGTTCTGTAATAAGTTCAACTGATGCAGCGTCCGTATTCGCAATTCTTCGTTCAAGAAAGCTGAATCTGAAATATAATACTGCTCCTATGCTTGAAGTTGAAAGCGGAAGTAACGACCCGTTCTCGTATATGCTCACTATTATTATGCTTTCACTGATTAATGGAAATGCTTCAGTCGGAAGATTTACATTTATACTTTTGAAGCAACTTGTTTTCGGAGTAATTTTCGGCATCGGAATTGCCATACTTGCATGGCTGATTTATAAAAATGCAAAGAACCTTGAATCAGGCTTTGACGCAATCTTTATTGTTGCTATTGCTATTTTAGCATATGCTGCTCCTACATATTTTGGGGGGAACGGATATTTAAGCGTTTATATTACCGGAATAATTCTAGGGAATCTCAGAATTAGTAATAAGCAGTCACTTGTTCATTTTTTCGACGGGATAACGGGTCTTATGCAAATGGTACTGTTCTTCCTTCTTGGGCTTCTCGCCTTCCCTTCTGAGTTACCAAAAATAGCACCTGCTGCACTGCTAATTGCATTATTCTTAACATTTATTGCAAGACCAATTGCGGTGTTTTTAATTCTTACACCATTCAAATGCAGACTCAATCAAAAACTATTAGTTTCGTGGGCGGGATTAAGAGGGGCGGCATCAATTGTTTTTGCAATACTGGCTGTTACAAACCCTGCCAACATTGATAATGATATATTCCATATTGTGTTCTTTATAGTGCTCTATTCGATACTTTTGCAAGGGACTTTACTCCCTGTTTTTGCAAAACTATTAAAAATGATTGATAACCGTAATGATGTTATGAGAACCTTCACTGACTATATTGAAGAAATTCCCGTTGAGTTTTTACAATTTACTCTCAATGCCGAACACGAATGGGTAGATCAGAAAATTAGAGATATTACTTTCCCGCCTGAATCAATTATTGTTCTTCTTATAAGAAATAATGAAAAAGTAATCCCAAGGGGCAATACGATGCTTTGCGCGGGTGATATCCTCATACTCAGTGGAAAATCTGCTGATAGAATCAGCGATGTATATCTTTTTGAAAAAACTATTGCTCGTGGCAGTGACTGGATTAATAAAACTGTTTCAGAAATATCAACCATAAACAAACTTATTGTTCTCATAAAACGACAAGGAAAAATAATCATTCCAAAAGGAAATACCATTTTGCGAAAAAATGATATTGTAATAATGAATGATTCCTACGTTAAAGAATTATCTTAGATCTGATAATTAAAAAAATGCAGCGTAATCGCTGCATTTTTTAGTGTATATAATCTTTCAGTTTTTCAAAATCAGCAATTGCCAGTGGCTTTAATGATGGAGTTCTCATTATTGCTGCGGGATGAAATACAGGGAAAAGAATTCTTCCATAATGCTCAATAAAAGTCCCATGAATTTTTGTAATAGCGGCAATATTCCCTAAAAAGTATTTGCAGGCATAATTCCCCACGAGGATAATTATTTTTGGATTATGAAGTTCAATCTGCCTGTCAAGATAACCCTTGCAGGCTTTGGTTTCGTCTGCTTTGGGGTTCCTGTTTTCAGGTGGTCGGCATTTTAGTGTATTTGTAATATAAAGATTTTTTTCTCTGCTTATTCCGATATCAGAAAGCATCTGCATTAAAAGCTGACCGCTTCTGCCAACAAAAGGCTCTCCCCTTTCGTCCTCAGTTGCACCAGGTGCCTCACCAATAAGCATTATGTCAGCACCAATTACACCTGCACCTGTTATCGGATTCTTCCTTGAAGAATGTAAAATACATTTATCACACGTTGAAATTTCTTTTTCCAGATCAGTAAACATTTTTTCCATAGCTTGACCTCTTTTTAAAAAAGTAGTACAATATTTTAGTACAATTATTATATATCGGAGGAACTAAAATGTCAAAATTTATCGTTGAAACATCTGCTCGCCACATTCATGTTACAGAAGCTGATCTTAAGCTACTATTCGGTGAAGGTGCAAAGCTTACAAAAAAGAAAGATCTTTCACAGCCAGGCCAGTTTGCTTGTGAAGAAAGAGTAACAATTGTTGGACCTAAGAAGGAACTTGCTGGAGTATCAATCCTTGGACCTTGTCGTCCTGCTACACAGGTTGAGCTTTCTGCTACTGATGCACGTTCAATCGGTCTTCCAGTAGTTATTAAAGAATCTGGAGATGTTGCTGGAACACCTGGATGCAAAATTGTCGGCCCTTGCGGAGAAATTGAGCTCAAAGAAGGCGTAATTGTTGCAAAAAGACATATTCACCTTAAACCTGAAGATGCTGCTGAATTGAATGTTAAGGATAAGGAAATCGTATGGGTCAAGGTTGAAACTCCTGACAGAACAGCTATTCTTGGTGATGTTGTTTGTCGTGTTCATCCTAATTTTGCACGCGCTATGCACATCGATACTGATGAATCTAATGCTATCGGTGCAGGACGTGATCAGATGGGTGAAATTGTTAGACTATAATTTTTAATTATATAAAAATTTCTTAAAAGGTTGGCATATGCTGACCTTTTTTTTGTTTTTAATTACATATATCAAACATTAATATTTTTATAAGATTAGGATAAAATATGTGTATCGGAGGTGATTTCATTGGAACAGAACAATATAAATTTACCATTCGGAATAAATGCCTTCACACCAGAACCTAAACCAGATGCAAAAAATATTACAGCACTTGTCAAACACAGCGGGAAAGTAACAGGATATGAACTTTCAAACGGAGAAATTGTTTCTAAAGCCGACGGAATTGCTCTTGCAAAAGCGGGAGAAATTAAAAACGTCGGAGTAGCCACCCGCAAAGGAAATGAGTACCTTCGAACTTTGCCAGACGGAAGCGAGGGTAACAACCTTAGCAATCTGCCATCTGTCACTGCCGACATCCATGAAAATCAGGGGTAATGTTTTACCTCTGATTTTTTATTGTTTTTTTTTAAAGCTTATGTTATAATATTATTTGTCGAAAAATTCAGATTATTATGGAGAGTTGTCCGAGAGGTCGAAGGTGCGAAACTCGAAATTTCGTGTGGGCTTAAAACTCACCCAGGGTTCAAATCCCTGACTCTCCGCCAATATTCATCATTCTACTTAAACGTCGTAAGAAAATTCTTATGACGTTTATTTTATAGGAGGCATAAGATGGGGTTCCTTGAATCTTATAAAAAGCTGGATAATCTATGCAAGGATTTATTACGCAGTGAAAAAGGCGTTACTTCATACTTGGATCGTATGGAGAAGTATAGAAATGCTCAATATCAGATTTTTCACTGGGATTTAAATTATTAAAACGGTGAATAAATAAAAGAGGAGATGTTGCTTGCTACCAATTAATAAATAAGTATTTTGATATGATATATACATAAATGCTTATAAATTATATTTTTATCTTATTGTTATAAATATTTCACGAATATGAATTATTTAATTTTTTGCTAATTATGATGAGAAAAGCTTGAAAAATGTTTTAATATTTGGTATTATATTTTCTAAGGGTGTGATTATTACGAAAAAAAATTTTATTAAATTTATTATATGTGCTTTTATATATTTCTTCAATTCTTTTCTAGTTGTTTATGTAAACGTTTGCAGTATTGATAATATTTCAATTTTTAAGAACAAAAATTTACCTATCCAACCTTTAAGTGGTATTTTAATAACAGTATGCACTCTTGTCCTTGTGTATATGACTGTATCCTTGAAAAAACCCGGATTCATTTTTTCTCTTGTATGCTCTATATCATTTTTAATTTATTCTATTTTTATTGCACTATTTACTCAAAAATACCAGTCACTTGTCGGTTTATCACAATATGTACTTGCTTTTGTAACTGTATGTCTTATTTATATATTCATACATAAAAATGAGAAATTTCAGAAAAACCTATACGATATTGCATACTATGATTCTCTCACTCAAATTCCAAACAGACAATTCTTCAATGAATTCATTGATAGACAAACAACTAGCACAGATGTGAAAAAATTTGCTCTTATTTTTGCCGACTTTGATAATTTTAAAAAAATAAATGATACACTTGGCCATAAAACAGGTGACCAGATTTTAAAAAAAGTAGTCAATATTTGGCTTGCTGAACTAACTGATAATGAAAAAATGTTCAGAATCGGTGGCGATGAATTTGCTATAATAATAAATGATTTTAAAGACAATAATGAGCTGATTAAACGCATTAATATTTTATCACGTTCTATAGAAAATAGTATTGATGTAAATGACAGCACTGTATTTCTTTCAATAAGCTTTGGTATTTCAATATATCCAGATGATGCGACAGAAACTGCTTCTTTAATGAAATATGCTGATATTGCAATGTATAATGCTAAATATGATGATTCAATTACTTGCTGTTTCTTTAATGAAGAAATGTATATGGCAAGGAAAAGAAATGTTGAAGTTGAACGTATTTTAAGAATGGCATTGAGCGAAAATGGTTTTTCTCTTGTTTTTCAGCCACAATATTATATAAATCCAAAGTCGCTTCGTGGATTTGAATGCTTATTAAGATTAAAGGACTCCTCTGTTGCAAACATCGGTCCTGCGGAATTTATTCCTATTGCTGAAAAAAGCGGACTTATTATTGAAATTGATAAATGGGTTCTCCAGAATTCAATGATGACCTTTAAGCCACTTTTGGACAAAGACCCTAATTTGCTTCTTACTATAAACATTTCAGTACCCCATCTTATTCATCCTGATTTTATTTCTGATGTTGCTAATATAATTGAAAAGACTGATTTTCCACCTAAAAATCTTGAATTTGAGATTACTGAAACCGTACTTATTGAGTCAATCTCAAAGGCTGCTGATATTATAGTAAAAATCAAGGAAATGGGAATAGCTATTGCCCTTGACGATTTCGGGACGGGTTATGCTTCATTACGATACCTCACAAAACTACCTATTGATATACTGAAAGTCGATAAATGCTTTACTGACATTCTTGTTGACGAGCAAAGTAGAACTAACTTCATTGAGGCAATTATTTCAATGGGACATGTCCTCAACTTCCAGATAGTATCAGAGGGTGTTGAGCTTCAGGAACAACTTGATATATTAAAATCATTGAATTGCGACTGTATTCAGGGGTATATATGGGGACGTCCTTCAAGCATTATTGATGCTTCAAAACTTGTAAATCAAGTAGAATTGATACATAATTAATATAATAAATAATCCCTCACATTAAGTTGTGAGGGATTTATTTTTTATAAAGCTTAAATTTCAATATATTGCACTCGTTTTATATTTGCATTTTCTGAAGAATATCCATAATTTCCTGTTTTGTCGCAAGGTTAAGTGAAAAAGCTGTTGCCGAACCTGAAGCTGAACCAAGTTTTAATGCATAGCTGTAATCATTCTTTTCGATATAACCTGCCACGAAGCCAGCTACCATTGAATCGCCTGCACCGACAGTATTTTTGACATTACCATTAATCGGATCCATTTTATAGTCTTTCCCATTTTCGTCAATGAGGATTGCTCCTTTTCCTCCCATTGAAACAAGAACGTTTCTCGCGCCCTTTTCCTGAAGTTTTTTTGCATAGTATATAATATCATTATCTGTATGAAGCTTTACATCAAAAATTTCTTCAAGTTCAAAATTATTTGGTTTTATCAAAAACGGTTTGTATTTTAGTACATTGCACAAAAGGTCTTTTGTTGCATCGACAACGAATTGGATTCCTTTATCACTGAGCCTTTCCATTATCTTTTCATAAATATCATTAGGCATACTTTTCGGGATACTTCCTGCAAGGATAAGAATATCACCGTTATTTAATGCACTGAGCTTTCCAAAAAGCTCTTCAACTGCACTTTGTGGGATATTAGGACCAGTGCCGTTTATTTCAGTTTCTACATTAGCTTTAATCTTAACATTTATTCTTGTGATTCCTTTGTTAAGTTCAATAAAATCTGTTTTTACGCCTTTTTTATCAAGCTTATTTTTAATTTCCTCACCAGTAAAGCCTGCTATAAAGCCGAGTGCGATATTCCTCACTCCAAGGTTGTTGAGAATAACAGAAACATTGATTCCCTTTCCACCAATCTGTACATCATCAGATTCTGTTCTGTTAACAGAGCCAAGCTTTAAGTCCGGTACTTTTACTACATAATCAATTGCTGGGTTAAAGGTAACCGTATATATCATTGACTTTATACCTCCTTGATAACTAATAAAAAATATGTTTATAATTGTTCAAAGTGTAAGCCTTGCTCAATTTTTATATCGTTTATATTATCATCATTTCCATACATTGTCAATGTTTTAATATGAAACATAAAATAAAAGCCCATTAATAAATGGGCTTTTTACTATTGACATATTGAAATTATTGCATTAGCAAAAATTTTTGCATTAAGAATAAGATTATCAATCAACATAAATTCGTCAGCACCGTGCATATTATTTTCTTCACCTGGGAACACTGCACCGAATGCAACTCCACCCTTCGTATTATGAACATAGGTTCCGCCGCCAATTGCCTTACAATATGCGTCATTGCCAGTACATTCATTATAAACTTTTAAAAGCTTCTGGACAAATTCAGAATTTTCGTCAACGTGGTGTGGCTCATCCCCCTGAATATCTATTATCTCAAAGCCATATTGTGATATTGAATCAGACAACTTGTCAGAGATTTTTTTCATATTATCGCATACTGGAAATCTTATATCGACTTTTCCTGTGCCTTTTCCATTTTCAAAATCAAAAACACTAAAGGTGAGAGTCAGGTTGCCTGAAATATCATCAGAGGATTTTACCCCGGTTGATGCTCCGTCAGTTTCATTGTATGGGAAAAGCTTTGAAAGTGATGTAATATATTCAAAGCTTTGGCTGTCTGACACATTCATTTCAGATAAAAGCTTTATTAATCCTGTGAGAGCATTGTCACCCTTTTCTGGTGTTGATGCGTGTGCGCCATTGCCTTTTGCTGTGATTTTTATAATATTATCAGAAGCTTCAACATCAAATTTCAATGTTGAATTATTTGATGAAATATAACTATTAATTTCTTTCTCAGAAAAACCTGCTATCTGCACAACTGCCTCAGCAGGGACGGCATTTATTGCTTTTCCACCTGAAAGCTTAATAATTTTCTGTTCAGATGTATCATCTTTAATACTTTTTGAGAATGTAACCCTCAACATACCTTTTTCAATATTTATAACAGGATAATCCCCATCGGGCGTAAAAAGCATTGGCGGCATACTTTCTCTATTTAAATAATATTTTAAATCTGCTGAACCATTTTCTTCATTTGTACCGACAATCATTCTAACATTTTTTGAAAGCTTTATTCCACTTTCTTTCACTGCCATCAGAGCAAACAAGGTTGCTACCGCAGGACCTTTATCATCAATTGTTCCTCGCCCTATAAGTTTTCCGTCAGTGACTGTGAGTTCAAAAGGTGGATATGTCCAGCCCTTGCCCTCAGGCACAACATCAAGGTGACAGAGTATTCCGAGTTCTGGCTCACCCTCGCATAAGTCAATTGTTCCAACGTAATTATCAATATTTCTTGTAATGAAGCCGTTTACTTTTGCTATTGAAAGCATTTTTCCCAATGCTTTTGCTGGATATTCGCCAAAAGGCATATCAGCTTTTTCTTCACCCATTACACTTGGTATTTTTATTAGTTCTGAAAGTGTTTCTATCATCTGCTCTTTATGGTTATCTATAAATGCATCTATATTCATGTTCATAAGCCCTCCTGAGATTTAATTATATTTATATTATATCTTATTTTTATTGGTTTTAAAACATAAATAAAAAACTGATATATTTTCATACATCAGTAATTAAAAGTTTTATTAATAATTCTCAGGAATAAATACTTTGTTAGAAGATACAAGCTTATTAATAGCATTCTGATAATCTACATAATATTTTTTATAATTACCTGATTTTATGTAAACATTAATAGTAGTTATGCCAGCCTGTTCAAAAGCACCGGTATATTCACCGTAGAAATTCTTACTCTTAAACAAGTGCTTTTCGCCTGTCATTGGGTCAAAGTAAGAACAATAAATATTCCAAGGATGTCTTCCGTTAACTCTGATAATAGTATTCATCTGAACTGCATCAATCTGAGCTTGAATACATTCACCATTACGTGTTATCATTTTTTTTGTAACAGAATTTACTATCATTACAACTATCGGAATCATTCCGACTAATGCAAAAATAATTCCCAAAATAATTCCCACTATAATCCCATTAGCATCTGATTTGCTTAGAAAATCATCAGGATCGGCAGGGTTATAGTATACTTTGATTCTATCACCTACGTGCATACCAGTTTTATATGAATTAATCTCACCTTCGTATTTTTTTTCATCAACATAAAAACTTACAAAAACATCATGTTCGGTTTTTCTGTCATCGCCTGAACCTGTTATGCGTGTATTTATGTCAATTATTGTTGCCTGAGTTGTTTTACTGTTTTTTATAAAATCATCATTACTGTCCTTCTGGTTAAGACAAATAAATGACATTGTTATACCCACAACTACAAAAATTCCGCAAAAGAAAATAAGAAAAATATTTTTATTCATAAATACCTCCAAATGTATTTCTATTATTATACATCTAAGTAAACCATTTGTAAATATATTTAATTAATTTTATCTACATTATCTTAAACTATATAATTTTAAAATATATATTAATAAAAAAACAATCCCGATATATTTATATCGGGATTGTTGAATATTATTCTTCGCTATTTTTTGAAGCTGATGATTTATTTAATATAACTATCGTCAACACTATAACCGCTGTTACTATGAAGATACCAGCCATTCCCTTTGCCATAATCGGCAGTGTATCAAGAAATCCATCAACATTAATATGCATTATAATCACCTATCCTATCAAGCTCAGAATCATACCGCCAGCAATAACTGAAGCGACCTGACCTGAAACATTTACACCAATTGCGTGCATAAGAAGGAAGTTCTGGTTATCTTCCTTAAGTCCCATTTTGTGTACAACTCTTGCTGACATAGGAAATGCTGAAATACCAGCCGCACCTATCATTGGATTAATTTTATTCTTCAAGAAAACGTTAAGAAGCTTTGCAAATAGTACTCCGCCGACTGTATCAAAGATGAATGCAACAAGTCCCAGACCCATAATAAGCATTGTCTCCCATGTCAAGAATTCAGATGCCTGCATTCTTGTTGCTATTGTAAGACCGAGAAGTAGTGTAATAAGATTTGCAAGTTGCTTCTGTGCTGTTTCTGAAAGAGAATTAAGCACGGTACATTCACGGATAAGGTTACCAAACATTAAAAAGCCAATAAGCACAACTGATTTTGGAGAAATAAAGCCGACAATCATTGTTACTACAATCGGGAAAAGGATACGTGTTGCCTTACTGATGTTTTTCTGTTCATAAGGCATACGGATTAAACGTTCCTTTTTTGAGGTAAGTGCTTTTATAATCGGTGGCTGAACAATAGGAACAAGTGCCATATATGAATATGCCGCTACCGCTATTGCACCCATATATTTTGAATTAAAATACTGTGAAACAAATATTGAAGTAGGGCCGTCTGCTGCACCGATAATTCCAATTGAAGCAGCATCCTTAAGATCAAAACCAAATAAGGTTGCCATGCTCAATGTGAAGAATATACCGAATTGTGCTGCCGCACCAAATATCATAAGCTTCGGATTAGAAAGTAATGGGCCAAAGTCAATCATTGCACCGATACCGATGAACAATAGCAACGGGAACAGCTCGTTTGCTATACCAGCTTTAAACAGTACATCAAGGGCACCAATCTCGTGGCCTTGAGTAACAGCACCTGATAAAGGTAGGTTTACAAGTATAGCACCAAAGCCCATTGGCAAGAGTAGAGCAGGCTCCATATCCTTTTTAATTGCCAGATAAATAAGCAATCCGCCGAGAACCCACATAACAATCTGTTGCCATTCAATGTGAGTGAAATTTTCATAAAGTATTTCCATTAGATATCCTCGCTTAATTAATTTTTTAAATAAGTATAACAATATAATATTAAAGTAAATAGGTTTGACAGGCAAGACAAGTTATCACTTCTTTATATAATCTTTATATTATGCGGTTTTCTTTAGCGATTTATTTACATTGATGATGACAAAATAAACAACTTTTTAATTTGGTTTTGCATAATTAGACTTTATTTTATTTCAATACTATGTTACAATTACCTTGGGTGAATAAAATGGCAATAAAAATAAAACGATTTCTTAACAGAAACTTTAAGTTCTCACTAAAATCAGTATTAATTACACTTTTTATTTTTGCAATATCAATTGGTACTTGTTATTTACTAAAATTCTGTAATAATGGTTTTGAATTTGTAACAATGATTTTTATACTATCTGTATTTTTAGTATCGGTTTGTACGGAGGGTTACCTATTTGGTATAGTATCTTCATTATTCTGTGTACTTGCTACAAACTTTATATTTACATATCCCTTTACAATGCCTGGATATCCTTTTACAATCATCTGTATGCTTGTGGTTTCAATTACAACAAGTGCATTGACAACTAAAATTAAGCAGCATGAGAGTATTAGGTTTGAGGCTGAGCGAGAAAAAACAAAGAGCAACCTTCTTCGCGCTGTTTCACACGACTTACGAACACCGCTTACGTCAATTCTCGGCGCAAGCTCTGCTATAATTGAAAATGATGATTTCCTTGATAAGAAAGACAGGCTTAAACTGCTTTCTGAAATTAAAGAGGATGCAGGCTGGCTTATAAGAATGGTAGAGAATCTTCTCAATATAACTCGTATTGATGCTGAATATGGTGCTAAAATAACAAAGCAGAATGAGGCTTGCGAAGAAGTTATTGCAGATTCAGTTGCAAAATTCAAAAGCAGATTTCCTTGTAATAATGTTGAAATAAAAATACCTGATGAGCTAATGATGATTCCAATGGATGCTATTCTTATAGAGCAGGTTATCGTAAATCTTCTTGAAAATGTTGTTTTTCACGCTAAAAACGCTACAAAAATTGAATTATCACTTTATGCTAAGGATAGAAATGCTGTTTTTGAGGTTTCTGACAATGGCTGTGGGATCAATCAGAGTATACTTCCACACATTTTTGATGGATGTTTCAAGCAGAGGGATGATAATGAAAATGGCAAGAAAAAAAATATGGGTATCGGCTTATCTATATGTAACACAATAATTAATGCACACAACGGAACAATGTCCGCTGAAAACATAAAGTCAGGCGGAGCTGTTTTACGCTTTATACTACCGCTTGAGGAGAAAATAAATGACCAGTAAGTACACCGTCCTTATCGTTGAAGATGAAAATAATATCAGTAGTTTTATGACAACTATTCTAACAGCAAATAACTACAATGTCATCCGTGCAAAGGATGGAGCAGAGGCGTATATGATGATTACTTCACATTGCCCTGATGTGGTTATTCTTGATTTAGGCTTGCCTGACATTGATGGCACAAATATAATTAAATCTGTTCGTGGATGGTCACTTGTTCCTATTATTGTTGTTTCCGCAAGATCACACGAGCGTGATAAAGTAACTGCACTTGACCTTGGCGCTGATGATTATGTAACAAAGCCTTTTGGAACAAGTGAATTGCTTGCAAGAATCCGTACTGCTTTAAGACACGTAAATAATCGAGAAGCGAGCGAAGGCAGTATTCAGACAGGCTCTTTCACTAATGGTGGGCTTTGTGTAGATTATGACAAACGTCACGTTTTTATTAATGGAGAGGACGCACATCTTACACAGAACGAATTCAAGATTGTTGCACTTCTTGCAAAATATGCAGGAAAGGTACTTACTTATGAATTCCTAATTAAAAATATATGGGGACCAAATTTCAAGTGTGATAATCAGATTCTTCGTGTCAATATGGCAAATATACGACGCAAAATTGAAATAACTCCTGCCGAGCCACAGTATATTGTGACCGAAATGGGTGTAGGATATAGAATGATAGAAAAAGAGTAACCATCTTAACAATTTTTTTACATATTCTTTACTTATCTTAACAGTAATTAATACATATATTTAGTAAAATAAAAATATATGATTAAGATTATAATGAGGTTTTTATGGGACTTGGGAAGTTTAAAATAACTAAAATCAAAAATAATATATATTTCCTGTTCTGACAGGCGTATTTATTTATACGTCTGCGGGCAGGTTTTTTTATTTTTAAGAATCATCAGGTTTTAAAATGTAAGTATTTGAATATATTCAACAGATATCAATAAGATTATCAATTTAAATTATTATGATAATGCCTTATTAATATATAGCCTTGATATCTTTTCAACACATAATTATATTATCAAGGTCAACAATTTAATAAATTAGTTTATTTTTAAAGGAAGTGACTATTATGCAACTTAGTTTTTCTTATTTTCTTGAACAGCTGTTTTCAAACCCAATACTGCTTATTACTGTAATTCTTACATTGGGCGTTATTTTTGTAAACGGCTGGACTGATGCCCCAAATGCTATTGCTACCTGTGTAGCAACACGCTCGATGTCTCCAAGAATTGCTGTACTGATGTCTGCGGTTTTTAACTTTGCTGGTGTTCTGGTTATGACACTTTTCAACTCAACCGTTGCTATGACAATTAAAAACATGGTTAACTTCAATGGAAAAACGGATGACGCAATAATAGCCTTATGTGCAGCGTTGTTTGCAATAATAGTATGGGCGGTGGCAGCGTGGTACTTCGGTATTCCTACAAGTGAAAGTCACGCTCTTATAGCTGGACTTTCCGGTGCTGCTATTGCACTACACAATGGTTTTAAAGGCGTTAACGGAAGCGAATGGATGAAGGTGCTTTATGGACTTGTACTATCAACCTTCCTTGGATTTGCGATAGGCTTTGTATTCACAAAAATCACAGTCTTAATCTGTAAAAAGATGGATAGAAGAAAAACTGATCCTACCTTCAGATATGGGCAAATTTTCGGCGGAGCAGCAATGTCATTCATGCATGGTGCACAGGATGGTCAGAAGTTCATGGGTGTACTTATTCTTGGTGTCTTCCTTGTAAACGGAAAAGACACAACAGGAAATGTAGCACTCCCGATATGGATGATGATTTTATGTTCAGCTGTTATGGCTCTCGGAACATCAATAGGTGGATATAAAATTATTAAAGCAGTTGGTATGGATATGGTTAAACTTGAAAAATATCAGGGCTTCTGTGCTGACCTTGCTGGTGCATCCTGCTTATTGCTTTCATCACTCTTTGGAATTCCCGTAAGTACAACACATACAAAGACAACCGCTGTAATGGGTGTTGGAGCAACAAAGAGACTATCGGCAGTAAACTTCGGTGTTGTTAAAGATATGGTTTTAACATGGATATTGACCTTCCCTGGTTGCGGAATTATAGGATTTGGTATGGCTAAATTACTCTTGTTGATTTTTTAATTTGAAAGGATGAATTATGATGGCAAAAAAGAATGAGAATTATTATTATAACAGCTTCTGCGAAAGCGCAGCAATTTCCTATGAGGCAGCTTTAAAACTAAAAAGCGTCTTAGAGCCTTTTAATGCAGACAACATGCAATCAAGCCTTGATGAAATACACCTCATTGAGCATAAAGGCGATGAGAAAAAGCACGAGGTATTCTCAGAGCTTGTAAAGGCTTTCATCACGCCTATTGAACGTGATGATATAATGAACTTAAGTGAGAATCTTGATAATGTAATTGATTGTATTGAGGATATTCTTATTCACATTTATATTAATAATATTACTGAAATGAGAGAAAACATCAAGGAATTCCTTGAACTTCTGATTAAATGCTGCGAAACATTAGAAAAGCTGTTTAAAGAATTCCATAACTTCAAAAAATCAAAAACATTAAATGACTTTATAATTGAAATCAATAACATTGAAGAAGCTGGCGACAGACTCTATATTTCTTCAATGAGAGAGCTTCATGTTACTGAAAAAGATCCGATTAAGGTTCTTGCCTGGAGACAAATTTACAGCTTCTTTGAAAAGTCACTTGATGCTTGTGAAGTTGTTGCTGATATGGTTGGCGATATCGTTATTGCAAACACATAAATTTAAAAGCGGCTGGATAAATCCAGTCGCTTTTTAAATTCTTATATAGAAAACATTGTAGAAACATTCATAATCAGCAGAGCGATAAAGCCGAGAAGTAATACTGCACTTATGTATAGAACGAGCTTTGTTTTTATATTGCTTGATTCATATCTGATTAAAAGCTTTTTATACAGAAAAATCATTGAACATAAAATTATTAATATACCGCCCTCAATAATTCTATAAATCGCTGTTTTATATGCTGATGTATCAATATAATAAGGGATAGCATACTCGTCAATTTTCTTTTCATCCTTTGTTTCAAGAAACTGTGCCCAGACATTTCTGAGTTCCTTATATACATCATCATCGAGTTTTCTTACTTTTCCCTTTAAAGACAGGCTTCGCTCAAACTTTTCTTTATGTTTTGAAATAAGAGGGAGCTTGCTGATTTTATCATTCAACTTGCCCTTTGCATTAATACTTATATAATGGTCATTATCATACAACGGAACCAAGTAGTATGATTCGTTCCCGAATTTTCCTATATTGCTTTTTACTTCAACATAACAACAGAAGTTATCGTTTATATATGTATTGAAATACATACCTTCCTTAAATTCGGCAGGTTTAACTTCTCTTATCTGATTCTTGCTTGAATTCATTCCAACTACATCAATAATACCTGTAATAATCCAGAACAGAGCAAGTGCACAAGCAAAAATAATCAATATCATCTTTGCAATAAACGATGAATGGTTACCTTCCATAAAACTCTCCTTATGTTTTTTTATTATTCCTTTTTATAATATAAGTATATACAAGAAAAGATAATACCGATAGAATTATAGCAAAAGTGCAGGATATTATAAAGGCTGGTGACTTTGGATTTGTAATGCTGTCACCAATAATGGTTGCTGAAATAAGCCCAGGCATAAAGCCAAGAATACTTCCTGAAATATAAATAAGATATGGTATTTTCACTGAACCGATATACAGGCTCACAATATCACAAGGGAGAAAGCCAAGCACTCTTACAAAGTATGAAAAAAAGAACCTGTTTTTCTGCTGATAATCAGATATTAATCTGAGCTTTTTATTCCTGTTAATAAGTTTCTCTGCCATTTCTCCGCCAGAAAAGCGACCAATAAAATAAGGTATACTTATACAGACTATTACACCGATAGTGTTTACAATTATTGCTGTAAATGTGTTAAAGATAGCTCCGCTGACAAGCATTAAAACCATTATAGGGAAAAAGACTGTTAGTGATTTAAGGCCAAACATTATTATAATCACTATAGTAGCGAGAAGTTTGTTCTCTGGAGTGTAATTAACAAGCTGGTCAAATGTAATGTTCTTACCAAATGTCATATACAGAACTATAAATAATATTACTGCAAATATTGGGAGAGACTTTAGTAAAGTGGATGTTCCTTTTGACATTTTCATAGGGTTTGTTTCTCCTGCATTTTTTTAATTATTATACCACAATTAGCATTACTTTACAACAAAAGGCAGGATTAATATCCTGCCTTTTAAATATCATTTTCTACATTTTATAAAGAGTTAATTTCATTATTTATCATATCAGCGAGATGGTCACTGATATATTTACTTACCTGAGAAATCTTGTTTTCACAAAAAGCAACATCGGAAACCTTATGATAATTATCTGAAATATAATTAACTAATGTTTCAATTATTTCATTCTTCTGAAGCTTATCAAGTTTCTTGCCAGTATCAATAAGATAAATCCATGGAATATCAAAGTTCTTGTTCATTTCCTTAAATCTTATTGACATTTCAATATTATTATCAATAACATTATTGCATATAATAATTTGGTTATTATCGTTTTCAAGAACTAATCTGTTGATGTCATCATAATTAATTGTATATTCAAACTTTGCTAATTTATTTGCCTGTTCACTTATATTAAAGTTATTAATAATCATATTAGTCGCCCACCTTCTCCATTATACTTAAGCTTGGGTTATATGTATAGCCTTTACTCTGTAGATAGTAATATTCACGACCAAAGCCAGTCAACTTTCCTGTTGCAGCATCAACAAGCTGCGAAGGTTCAGGACGTGTTGCCATTGCTATTACATCACCACGGTTAATAGCATCATCAAGAAATGGCTTGTTATACTGTTCCCAAAACTCCTGAGGTGTCAAAGCTGGACGCGAAGGTGTTGCCTGATATAATTCGTCTGGAACATTAAGCAGATTAAATCCACCTTCTCTTCCTGAAAAATCAGTTGATCTAGGCAATTGTAGCTCTGTATTAATAATTCGATCTGTATCAGCACCAAATCTACCTAATACTGTTGTGGTTCTTCCTGGAGTAGCAACAAGATCAATACCTGATGAAGGGGTATAGTCCATATGAGTCCTAAAGCATGCAGGAAGCTCACCAGTTGCAACTCGTGCATCAATTTCTGCCTGACCAAGTTCGGCAAGATGATCAAGATTTGCCTGCTGTTCTGGTGTAGGACCATGATTTTCATGGTTAGATAAGTCTACTACAGGTGGAGTCCCAGAAATATTTAGTCTTTCGTCAAGAGAATTCAGTCCTTTTCCTGTAAGTTGTGTTGCCGCAAGATTGAAGAAGAACTTCTGTCCTTCAGTCAAATTAAGTTGATCAGCAAGGAAATTTGAACCCTGATCAACTCCTAAGTTGATAGATTCCTTTCCTAATATAACTGTTCCACTTCTATATGTCAATGTTCCTGTTGTACTTGCTGTACCCAAGCCAGTAAATACACTTGATGAGAAGGCGAAGGCTGTCTTTGTTATTGTATATGCAGTTTCATTACCCTGGAATGGTTTTTCGACAATCCATTTATTAAGTGTCCATGAATCAATATCATTTTGACTTCCATAATTATAATCCTGTACTCCTGAAATAACATCAGCAGTACCAAACAAGATTGTTCCGCCACCTGCCACTGCACCACCAATAACAATTGGAGTAGCCGCACCAGCTGTACATACAATACAAATTGCTCCACCAACAACTAATACTACTCCGCCTATAACGCCCCATACACCCTGAGTCTTACGTTCTTCAGCAGCCATTTTTACGTATATTTCATTCTGGTGGTCGGCAGCAACCTTAATTGCACTGGCATCTTCCTGCGCCTTATTAATAGCAGTTATCATATTGTTGAGCAGATTGATATTATCCTGATTTAGAGTAATATCACCAGGCTGATACATAATTGCAAAACTTGTCATATTTGCATAATTGTTAATAGAAGTCTTAAGTGAATTAATAAGATTTTCAAGGTCAGCAAGATTTTTATTCTCTGTTTCGTATTGGCTTGTACTATTATGTAATGTTTCAATCTTATTTTTAATTTCTGTTACGGCATTAATGCTTGGCTGCATACTCGGATTGGAAATAGCAAAAATATCGCTAACTGCACCAAATTTTCCGCCAATAAGAGTTTCGGCCTTCTGAAGATTTGTTATGCACTTCCCATATTCTGTAACACGAAAAGTCAAGACTTCTTCAGGAAGTATAGTATTTGTGTCAGAATCAATTTTATAATACCCATCGCAATAAAGCAAAAGCTTCTGGCAAAACGTAGACATACATGTTGAAACACCAGCAAGCAAAAATGCATGAACTTCATTAAGATAGTTCTTAATACATGCTGCTGCCTGCCCTGAAAAATTCTCACAATTCAAGATGCCTTTAATAGCTTCATTCATAGATGTTACTTTTTCAGCTGTTGTATTGAACTGCTTTGAGCTTTCGTCCCTTGCAGTACGGATATCCTCATACTTAATGAGATAGCCCACTAGGCACACCTCCTCCAGCACCAAATATAAAGAGACCATTATTAACATTACCAGAAGCAGCAATATCAGCGGCTTCGATAAGTTTAATTACTCCGTCTATTGATGTGAAATCGTGAGCAACTAGATCGCAATAAGCCTCAATAGCATCACATAATGTTTTATATAGTTCGGCATATTTATCTAAAACGTCGGATTTGCCCGAAAATCCTGATAATTCTCTTTTCTCCACTCTTAACGCTTCGCCTGCTGCTTTAAAAGCGCCGGCAAGAATTCTAAGTTCGGAAAATGCAAATATAATCTGATTTGTGTCAGCCATTTAACATCACCTACATAAAAAATTTTTCAATAGCGTTTCCTATGCTATTCAAAGCACTCTTAATACTACCAAGCCAACCTTCATGGGAGTATTTTTCGTTTTCAAGACGTGTTATTTCATCACATAAATCATCACGTATTCTGCCCAAGCTGTTTTCGTAAGCAATAAAATCACCGCACAAGGTCTCCCTCGTATAATCTACTACCCAGTTGTATTTTTCACCGTTCCACGGGTAAGTTTCCATCATAGCAAGATTTATTGATACACAGGAGGCTTCAGAATATTCATAGCATCTGTAATCATCAAGCTGACTTTTTACAGTTTTCAATCGCTCAATTTTAGAACTCAGGCTTGCAATCTCGTTCTCACATGCATCCTTTTCAGCATACTTCGCATCACGCTCAGAATAAAGATCACTTAATTCAGACATGAATTATTCCTCCATCTTTTGCTTAATTTCCTCAACATTGCCTTTCGCTGGATTTGTTTTCTCGACCATATCATTAATATTGTTGACAAAGCATTTGTTTTCTTCATCATTATAACCTTCAAAAACCACCTTTGATATATCATCATGATTAAAATACATAACTCTGTCGCCATTCAAGCCTTCTGGATAAGTGCATCCTGCATACTCAAAGAAGACCTTTTCACCTTTAATATCAACAAGTAATCCTCTTGAAATTATCATTGTTTTTCTAAAATCGCCCTTAACAATAACCAAGCTGCCGAGTGGTAAGTAATTTACTCTTTCCATTTTTAGATCCTCCAAATTTATATAAAAAAATTATTATTATATTATTTAAGTAACAGTTCAACAAGGGTTCATTTAGAACCCTGTTGACTATTATGTAAACTATGCTCTAAACTGTGAAGCAATGTCAGAGTCTGTCTTCTCAACGATTTCAGCAGTCTTATTAAGTGCTGCCTGAATATCACGGATCAATTGCTCAGCTTTCAAGAAACCAGGCTTTAACTCAGCATACTTCTGAGCATAGCTTTCGCTTGCAGCGCCTTCCCATTCAGACTGAAGCTGTGTCAATAAAGTATCCATTTTCTTGATAACTCCGCTTAATACTTCAGCCTCCTGGCCGTATTCACCAGCACGAGAACGCATTGTATCTGGTGTCATTCTAATCTGATTTGCCATGATTAGTCCTCCTTAAAAATAATATTTATGACTTAACTGGTTGCCCAGATGTCACCGTACGATTGCTGACTTGATGTCAGCTGATTAAATATGCTTCCCTCTCCTTTTCAGAAAACAAAGTGGTTTTAAGCTTCTTGACGTCATTTTCCCTGATATAATAACCATCACCAATTTCAATCGGCTTTTTAAATGACCTTGAAACAGAAAGCGATATATCAAAGATTTTAAAGTTATCAAGATCCTCAAAGACCATAAACTGTCTTGATTCCTTAAGAGCTTTAAGAACTTCAGGTGAGCTGTATGTAACCATTGAATTGTCGATATTAGCGAAAATAATACATATCTTCATCGACTTAAATTTGGTTGTCATTAATTTATACTTATTGAGTAAGTCACTATCATCGCTGATCTTGTTAATTGCATCATTGTTATTTATGATAAGCATTAACAGTGGCAGACTAGCAAATTGCTTATCCTGCCCATCCATAAGCATTTGGTAACGCTTATCAAGTTCCTGATGCCATTCATCAATAATCTTGCACACCTGATCAGGTAGAATTGAATATTCTGTGACACTCTTATAGTTCTTCAGGCATTCGAATTTTCTCTGAATACCGTCGATAACAGCAATGTTTACTGGTGATGTTTCGCTGTTTAAATCTGCGTTATTAACAATATTCTTGACAAAGTTACTCTTACCTGAATTAGCTCGTCCTGAAATAGCCAGTACACCAAGATTATTAAGGTCAAAGGTTGTTGCAGACACATCATTATAATCAAGCCCTACAACCATTTTGTAGTTATTGTAAACACGGTCATAATTATTAATAATGTATTCTGTTGTCAAGCAGGCAGGTATAAGTGGAATTGTTTTAGCCTTATTAAGAGCGAAAAATTCATTCTGTTGGTCAATATATTTTCTAAGTTCTTCAACACGGTCAATTTCCTTCTCACCGTTGAATGCAAGATATGTCTGGCATTCAAATAATGATTTGTTGAGTTCGACAATACATCTTCCTGGATAATTGTAAGGCTTCATCTTAGCAGTACCGAAGAGATTTCCGTACTCTCCTGGGTCATTACAATAAAGACCTATACGGTTTGAGAAATTTGACAGATACTTATAACCAAAGCCCGATGTCTGTGAATTAGCAGCGATTATAGAAACGCCGACTGCAAGACCTTCACGACATAGATTTACTAATGCAGTGTCATCCTGGAAGTAAAGTTCCTTTAATGCTGTAAGGTTATCTATCATTAAAACAATAAGTGGTATATCAGTAAAACCGGCTTCTCTGTAAGCTGCAAATGAACTTACTCCAGTGCTAACTAGCTTTTCTTTTCTTCTTGTCATTTCGCCAGCAAGAAGCTTCATAAGATTTTTGAGCTTTTCATCATCGGAAGGACAGACAACGCCACCAACATGATTCAATGTTTCATAATTCTTGAGGAACATTGAACCGAAGTCCATAATATAAATACTAACTTCTTTCGGTGAGTAGTTTGTTGTAAGGCTCCTGATAATAGTCTGAAGAAGATTTGTCTTGCCGTACTGTGAAGAACCAATAATAATTGTATTTTCGCCACCGACATTGATAACAGCGTCGCCCTGATACTGCATTTCAGGATTATCATACATACCAATGCATACATTGATATCATTGTTATCCTGTTCTTCAATTTCACCCTTGAATTCAATAACTTCAGGTATTGGTGGGAGACAGATGCTTGGAAGTCTGTCAATATGACTCTTTTCACAGAAATCTGCTATATAATCAACGATTGCACTAAGCTGTGTGCCCTGCTTTTCGTCAGACTTCTTCTTCTTCTTTTCGTAAACAAGCTTTCTTCTTCCCGAAAGTTCAACGCCAAATACCTTAAATTCATTAAACGGACCTTCTTCGCCGTTTGTTACTGGGCCACCACTGTATGCTGACTGGAACAGATCAAATATTTCATTGTTGCCGACCTGGAGATAAGATCTACCAGGCTCTTTAATCTCAGCAGCAAGAGGAGATTTGAGCACTTCGTTACTATCTTCCTTTGTCTGAACCTTAAGACAAAGCTTGAACTTTGAGTTTGACCAAATCTGTTCATTAACCTGCCCAGCTGGCTTCTGTGTGGCGAGGATAAGATGAACACCAAGGCTTCGTCCGATACGTGCCGCACTGATAAGCTCCTTCATGAATTCAGGTTGTTCAGCTTTCAGTTCAGCAAATTCATCGACGATTATGATAAGGTGAGGGATAGGTTCCTTAACCTCACCTGCTTTGAACATTTTTATGTAATTGTTAATCTGGTTTACTCCACATTCAGCAAAAACCCTCTGCCTCTTCTGGAGCTCGGCCTTGATAGACTTCAAAGATCTGTCAATTTCACGGCCATCTATATTTGTTATTGCACCAACAAGGTGAGGAAGATCAATAAACTGATTAACCATTCCGCCTCCCTTAAAGTCAATAATCATAAAGCCAACTTCATAAGGGTGGAACAATGTTGCAGCTGATAAAATATAACTCTGCAAGATTTCACTCTTACCAGAACCAGTAGTACCAGCAACAAGTCCATGAGGTCCATGATATTTTTCGTGAAGGTCGAGGCAAACAATTTCGTCCTTGGTTTTTACGCCGAGAGGGGCAGCCATTGTCTTGTAAACTTCAGAAGTCTTCCAGCGGTTTGCAAGATCAAGGTCGGATACAGCTACTATATTCAAAAGTTCAAATAAAGTAATATTCTTTCTCAATGAACCTTCAAGGCTAACCTCTTCACAATATATCGGTGCAATTTTTTCGGTAATTTCTATTGCTGAAAGGTCAGAAACTGGCTCATAGCTGAAGTCAGTTGTAACATCACTGTTTTCTACATCTACAAGAGTACCTGTCTTCTGGGTACTTAAAGTAATAACCTTCTTACAGCCCTGTGGCAAAAGCTCCTTGCCTTGCTCAAAGAATACAAAAGTAAAACCAAAGTCACTTGCGTTTTCAATGTATTTAGATATAGGATGCCTTTTCATTCCTATTTCATCGTACACGAAAATAACGAAATGAGGACTTGTTTCTTTAAAGGATTCACGTCTTGAAAGCTCCTTATAAAGATATTCAAACATAAGGTTCTTACTGTCATTGTCACAGATAATGTTCCTTGAATTTAAAATATCATTCTTCAGATGTGGGAGCATTCTTGCCCATTGCACAAGATGAGCATTATTTTCATCTATAACGATAAATAATTTTATGTCGTTATGATAATGGCGGATACTGATGTCCAACATTATATTTTTCATAAAATCATAGCAAACTTTTTCAGTACCGATAATTCCGATTGAATTTGATTTTGCAAAATCGCATACAACAGGAACCTGATTGATATACTTGAATTCCTGACTGATTTGATGTGGAAGTTCGGAAAGCTCGTCAGTAATTTCAAGAGCTTCCTTCTGCTGATATTCAATTACTCTTTTAGCTGGTAGAGCACCGATACCGATTCTGACCTGAAGAAAATCCTCATCGGTTTCGCAACGGTCGAATAAATCACCTGAAAAGTCTTTGACCATCTGATATTCACGATCAAACGAATAATATATATCATCAAGAATATTCTTTTCGGACTTTCGGCTTTCTATAATTTCTTCTTTTTTGTTTTCTATGTAATTATTGTATTTTTCAATACGATTACGCTTGTCCTTTTTGTAATCACGACGTCCTTTTATAAAATTCAATATTGATGTAAGAATACCAATCGACATACTTGCTACGCTGAAGATTATAAAAGAACCGCCACCGCCCATTACTCCACGCAGAACAACAATCATTCCCACCATAGCAAGTGCAGGAAGCAAAGACATAAGCAAGCCATTCTTTGGCTTATCGCTTAATGCCGGCGGGTCAAGAACTTTTATATTATCATCAGGAACAATGTGCTTGAGTCTTGTATTTCTGATAAATTTCGGATATGAAAAATTACTTTTTTGTTCGGATAAATCAACATATCTTAGGTTGTTTACTTTTGTATTAAAGCGTGAAGTATATAGCTTTCCATATTTATAATAGAAAGAACAGCCGACTATCGAGAAAAAGTCAAAGTCATTAACTTCGCATTTCCCTTCTATTTTATTGCCGTTTACATATACGCCGTATTTTGTGCCATTATCGTAAATTATGCATTTTCCACCCTGTTTTTCAAGGCGTACTACATCATTTTTTATAAGTTCATCCTGAAGGAAAATTTCACAATTCCCAGCACCGCCGATATTAATTCTGCTGATACTCTGGATATCAATTTCGCGCAGATAATCCTTGCTCTCAAAATCAAAGTCAAGTACAAAGCTAATTTTGCATACAACCTGGTTTGAATTTGAATATTTTACATAAAAGCTATCACCGTGTGAAAGCTCAAGTGAAGTGAGCTTAATAATTGAGTCTGGAGAAATATAAGTGTTTTCATCACTTGAAGCACACCAGCTTGTTCCATTGTTTTCAAATTTTAATCTTATATCGCAAAAGAACAAACCCTTTGGCAGTCTTGTTGTACAATCACTTGTTGTTCCCAAAACGACTGATCTTTCTTCACTATTAAGTTCGACTTCTTTATATAAATTTCTGTTGGATACTATTATTTTATATACCTTATGCATTTATATCACAATCCTATACAGTATAGTTGATTATTGTACCATCCCTTAAACCGTAGTCCTCAAGTGTTTTGCTCCCTCTGAGCAATGCGACAGGATTTTCTGCCTGAAGATAACACTGGGACAAATCTGAAGTATTTATTCCAAGCCTAAATCCTTCATTTAAGGCCACAATAAGCTCATTTGCTGATATATTCAATGGTACATCAATATCCACCGTTTTCTGTTTCTTCTGCAAATTCAATATGCAGACAATTCTTTTATCTTCCATATAAATCTCCTATAAAAACATATATGCAATTTTCTGATAGCTCTTCATATCAGACATTTTCTTGAGTGATAGCTGTGGAATTTCATTCTCAAAGCTTATATATTCGCTTATGCTGAACTTGTTAATTACTTCGTCTTTAACTAAATAATTCTCCTCATCAGATTCATATTTATTGCAAACAAATACAAATTTATTTGTGTCTGAACAGTCAATACTGTTAAGCAGACTATTGAACTTATAGGCTGAATACTTATCCTGTGAAAGTGCAATGATTACGTTTGTTGAAACGCCCATAAGTTTTGTGATAATCTCTGAAAATTCTGAGGAAGTATCTATTACTATATAATCATAGGCTGCTGATTCTGCAATGCCATTTATGAGATTAGCATAATTTGAAGCACTGAGATTCAATGAACAAAGGCTATTGAAAGGTGGCATAAAATCAACAAACTCTGAAAGAATGTATGGCCTTAATGAAGTAAATATATTATCATTTTCATTCTTGATTACCTTTTCAATAGAATTGTTTAGGCAAACAGGCTTATCAATAAAATAACTGTAACCCTGAAGGCTGTCTATTCCGATGAAAAGAACCTTCTTATACGCTTTTGCAAGAGCACTTGAGATGCCAGCAGCTATTGTTGTTTTTCCTGCTCCGCCAATCGGTGAATACACCATTATGACTTTTGTCTGCTTTTTCTGTGAAGTATTGTCTGAAACAGTCGCTGTCATATTATTGACAATTGTATTGAAAATTTCCTTTACACTTGTGTACTTATAAATTCGGTTTATATCAAGGTCTGCTGTGAGGTTTTCTGCAGTTTCATTTTCAGAAAGGAGGAAAATATTCTGAATATTGTGCTTATGAAATGAACTATCATAAATATTCTCATTAATAACAAGAACATCAATATTTTGTGGCTTGCTGAAAAAATATGTTAAATAATCCTTATCAGTAATGATGTTGATTTCGGCTTTGTCGCCAAATTCTTCGATAAATTTTCTCTCAAGTGGTAATACGTATTGTTCATCTGTTTCTGCAACTACAATTCTTGTTAATGACATTCAGACATCCCCCATCAATCTGTAATTCTGACTACTATTACTGAGATATTATCTTTCTCATTATTAGCCTTTGCGTTATTAATAAGACCTGAGCATATCTTATTGATATTCTTGACATTTTCCCTGAAAATTTTTAATACAACTTCACTGGATTGTGTTTTGTATATTCCGTCACTGCAAAGCATGAAGTAATCATTCTTCTTCAGCTTTTCAGTGGCGCAGAAATACTCAAAGTTATCCCTGTTGCCGAGGCATTGAGTAAGAACGCTCTTCCTGACAAGCTGACCGTTATACATTTTTTCAATAATCTGTGAATGATCCTGAGTCAGCTGAGCAATTTTTGCGCTAAAGAAATTACTTAGCTTGTATATTCTGCTGTCACCAACGTTAATTATAAAATAACTGTCTTTATAAAGGAACAATACAGATAATGTTGTTGCCATCTTAATCGATTTCGCATCAGCAAGCTTTTTTATCTGATCATTTGCATCCTTAATTGTCTGAATCAATGATTTTGCCAGAAAATCAAGATCGGAAACGTTACTCTTGAAGTCGTTTTCCCACCATTTGTTGATACAGGATATTGCAATGGAACTTGCAACTTCGCCCTTCTCAAGTCCACCGACACCGTCTGCTACTGCAAAAATTCCACAACAGAAATCACCAGTTTCCACGACTTTATAAACAAAACTGTCCTGGTTAACCTTCTTATCAATTCCGACGTCAGATATTCCAAAGGCTTCAAAATTTAGTCTTTTCATGGATTACCTCTGAATTAATTTATTGTAAATTCGCTGTTTGCAAGCTTAATGCTGTCACCTTGTTTTATCGGCATCTGCTGGTTGACATTTAGTCTGTAGCCATTGACGTATGTACCGTTTGCACTACCGAGGTCAACAATAAAATGCTCATTATTGCTTGTGATAATCTTACAATGTACACGACTTACAGCATTATTAAAGCTTACACAAGCATCAACGGAATCTGCCTTTTTACCAATAAAAAATTCTGGCTTAGATATTGTAACTTTGAATTCCTGTGGTGTATTTACTCCGACAAGAATTATATCATTATATAAACCTTCATCAAGAATTTCTGTTGCTCCACCTTGGCATTGAGGCTGAATAACTATATTTGCATCTGGCACCTGATTCTTTGCACTCTTATCCTTTTTGGAAAACAGTCCATGTTTCTTCTTTTCAGGCTTTAACTGTGCATTCTGTGGTACAGCAGGCTGTTGCTGATAAACAGCCTGCTGTAAATTCTGCTGTGGAACAGGCGACATAGGGCTAAGTCCGCCTGTGACAGGCTTGTTTGCTGACATATTATTTATGCCTGCAAACTTTTCTTTTAGAACTTCAATTGAAGTCATATCGTTTTTTATTATCTGAAGCATTCCTTGTAATTGAGGAGTCAGAATGTTCGGATTGCTTGTTGCAGCATTAATTATATTGTTTTTAAGCTGTTTTTCAAATACAGTATAATCACTTGAAGTTCCTGTAATATTTATCGGGAGATAAATAAGATATACCTTATAGTTATTGTTATCGACAAAAACCTTATCAAAGCTGATTTCAATATTACTATACTGCATGAAGCCATTGTTGTTTACTTCAATGATAACATCAAGAAGATTCTTCATGATTGAAATAAATGCATCCGGAGATATAACAGACAACAATGTATCAAGGGATTTGTATTTTGAAACATCATAGACAAGCTTATCCTGCCCATTTAAAATTATTTTTGTACAACGGATGAATCCGTTCTTTTCCTGACTCTGAAGAACTTTATATCCAGTCTGGAAAAACATCTGATTACTCTGCAAAATATAGGACAAACAATATAAATCTCTTTTTTCTACTATATCTGAATGCAACATTTTAAGACTCCTTATTTATTCAAATTTACAGATAATATCTATTTTTTCTTTTAATCAAAATAAAGACAACTGCTCCAACTATTGCAAGAACTCCTATTATACTTGCAATCATAAGTGGCTTGCTGCTGACATACTTTTCAACAACAGTTTTATCTTTAACGATAAATTTATATTTCAATAGACCTGTGTCATTTCCTGCACTGTCAACAGCCTGAACCTCAAGAGTATACTTACCAAATTTATCAACCTTGATTTCATAGCCGCCGTTTGCAAGAGGTGTTTCTTCTTCAAGAAGATCAACAACAAGATTACCATTTGAATTAAGTAGCTTTAATGTTGTGAACTTCTCAAGTTTATTTTCCTTATCAGAACCAAAGCTATCAAGACCTATTTTCAAATTAAGCTTATCCTTGAATGTAACAGTTTTATCAAGTGACAAAGCCTTTTTATCAGTATTCTTAATTTCGAACTTTGGTGGCGTGCCATCAATGTAGAAATCATAAGTCATTGCCTGTGAGATATTTCCTGCCATATCCTTAACGATGATGTTTACAGTTTTCTTTCCGTCACCTGTGATAGCATCATTTATATCAATATCTCGTGTTCCGTCACTATCAGTGATACTGCAGATAACTTCCTTTATGTATTTTTCCTGAATATCAAGAATTTCGCTGAGCTTCATACCACTCTTGAAGCTTGTTGACTTTGTGAGATCAACCTTGCTTGAAGTAACCTTTGGTAAAGTCTTATCAACAGTAATCTTGACAATCTTATCCTGCTGACACTTGTTTCCTGCACTGTCGAGCAGTGTAGCAATAATCTCATATTCTTTTTCAGCACTAAGTGATATAGTTTTTCTGAAAGTTTTTCCTGTTGATGCCTTATCACCCTGTGTGAGCTGTTCAACACCATTTACTCTTACAGAAATATCAGAAGCACTTAAGTTCTCATCAGCAAATGAGAATGTATAGCTAATATTCTTGTTTGTAAAGCCATTAAGCTGTGGCGTCATTGAAACTGATGGATGAATTCTATCATATGTAACCTTATTGGTTGCAACAGAAGGTTGATTTACTGAAAGTATGTTACCAGCATCGTCTGTTAGTGTATATGCAAATGACGTATTACCTTGTGCTATTGTATTTTCATTTAATGGAATTCTGTATGCCATTTTAAGTGACTTGCCGTTTTCAATTGTATTTACTGTATCTCGGCTGAAAACTTTTGAATTAACTATGCTTACATCATGATTTGACCTTGAAGAAACTGTAATTGTATCGCCATTCTTAGCAAAATCAGTTTTTTTGTAGCTTGAAGAAATTGATGTCTGTGCTGTTATAGGACTGTAATACTGAATACTGTTTCTGACATCAGAATCTGAGCTCTTCTTCACAATCTGTGGATTTCCAGCAATATCGTCTGCCTTAAATGCGAATTTTACTGTTGATAAATCAGCAATGTCACCATTATTTATTGTATATGTCATAATAAACTGCTTTGCAGGACCTGATAGATCATGCTTGGAAAGTGACGTGTTTTTGCCCAAAATATCTGAATCAGAAATAGTAACATCATGATTTGACTTGAAGGTTACCTTTACCTGATCGCCGTTTTTTGCATATTTATTTCCATTTTTAGAGTTGTTTGTAGTAATAACAACGTCAGTAATCTTTATAGGTGCAAAGTACTTGATTTTCTGTATACCATATGAATTTTGATCGGCAGTAAGCTGTTCATTTCCTGCTATGTCATCAATTGCAAGGAATAATGGAACAAATGCATTATCAGTAATGTCACCCTGTGCAACAGTATATTCCGCCGTCCAGTTCATATTGTCGTCACTGTGGAATGTAATATTTTTTCCAGCTATCTTTGAACTTGTCAGGATAACTGGATGAGAAGTTCTAAATGATGTCTGAATTTTATTGCCATTTCTAGCTATGTTATAATTATTATTATCTGACGTCATATGAATATCAGATAAGCTGATTCTGTCATAAAACTTTACTTTTGCAACATCGGATTGCGTTTTTGTTATTACTTCATTTCCAGCGGCATCTGAAAGCTTAAATAAAAATGGAATATCACTGTTGTCTGATAAGCCATCTCCAGTAATTACCTTTGAGCCGTACCATGAAATATTATCTTCTGTTGTCAGAGTAACATTTTCACCAGCAATATTTGTATCAAAAACATTTACAGGGTGCTTCGTCTTGATATTAAGTTTTACTTTATCATTCTTCTTGGCAAAGCCAGCGTTTGCTCCGTCGGATGCAAGAGCTATACTTTCAATTGTGCTGTCAATTGGTGCGTAGTAAATTACTGGAGTTAAACCAGTATCCTCATCAGTAATTCTTATAGGAGTATTTTTTGCGCCATCTGTTATTGATAAGTCAAATTTAAATGCTTTGTTGTCGTATGATGGGATGTCAGTGGCGGTTAGGTATACTTTATATGTATATAAATCAGTAACAACATCATAATATGGTGAATCAGATTTTACTGTATCATGATTTGTTCCCTGTGTTATATTACCTAAAATATAAATGCCATGACTAACAGTAAATTCTACACATACCTTATCTCCATTTTTTGCAAGGTGATTATTTGGATTATTAGATGTAAATTTAACTGCGGAAATCTCGATATCTCCTAAGAAATAACAACCCGTTCCAAATGAAACCGTATCATCTACTGTAACTTTATTCCCCACCTTATCTTCACAGATAAGGTTTGTGATGATAATTTCTTCATTCTCTGTTAATATAACATCAGTGCCAATAACAAAATCTGCTGTGAATTTTCCATCAATAAATGTTGCGGTTTTTAGCGCTGAACCGTTTATACCAAACTTAACTGTCTGATCATTATCGTAGCCAGCTCCATTATGGTCGTCAAGATTAAAGCTTACTGTTGCAGTATCACCTGCTTTTAATGCAGTTTTAGTCAAGTCATTTTTATCTTCAACTTTAATATCTTTAATACCTGGTTTTTCATTATCTATTCGGATATTCTTTTCTGTTGTCACTTCAACAAAATTACCTGCTGGGTCTTTTATTGTTAGCTTAACCTTCTGGTCGATTGTTTTCCCAGCATTTGCTGTTACTGTTGCTGTATATGTATCTGTTGTACCATCTTTCAATGCAAACTCAACTGTTCCTTTATCCGAAGGAATATCGGATAAACATCTATTTATATCAATTTCATTTTCATTATCTTCTGCAGTAAATTCAAAGGAACTACTACCCTTTTTCCAAGTTTCGTCTACCGTTGAATTATCAATACTTGCGGTTGGTGATGCATTATCCATAATTAAATTTGTTTTTGTACCAACATTCCCGGCTTTATCTTTAATAGATAAATTAATATTTATATTATTTATTGAACCATGATATTCAAATTCTACTTTATACTCACCATTTCCCAAATTAGAAATATGAGGATTAACACTCGAAGGATTAACATTAAAAGAATTCTCATCAATACCTGATCCCCCATCTTCAGCCTTTATTTTAATTATTGCATTATTAGGAAACCACCAAAATCCTTTATGTTCCTGCTTATCTAAAATAGTTACAGTAGGAGCAGTTTTATCAATTTTATCTATATTTATTGTTCTTGCATCTTCACAGACTCTTCCACATTCATCTTTAACTTTTATTTTTACTACCTGATTTTGCGTAAAAGTCTTTGATTTTCCTGATTGCCAATTTACTCCATCATCAAAGCTATATTCCATATTATTTGTACCATCAGAATCACCCGCTGTGACGGTTAAAGTAACATCATCTTTTGTCCAGTTATATGCTTGACCTTCTACATTGTTTATCCATGGCCTTTGATCAAAAACAACTATTATTTTCTGCAATTCAAGTTGTGTATCATTATCAGCTTCAACAGTTACAATATTTCCAGTAACAGTTCCTGGTTTACCGTCGAAAGCATTTATATATTCTTCAGATTTATCAGTAACTGCAACATAATATTCATTCTGTGCTTTGTAAACCCATGATGTATCTACTGAAAAAGTTGGTTTATCTGTATCACCTATGGACTTAAAATCCATTTTTTTTAATTTATTATCTACATCTTTAGAAAAGACACAAAGGTTATTACCTTGCCCGTTCGCGCTTAATTTTAATTCCGCTGTTTTTTCATTATCTGTAAATATTACACTATCACTCGGAATAACAAGGCTCGTTGCAGCAAATGTCTGTGTAAGCATTGATGATGCCAGAATTACAGAAAGCATCATTACTATAGTCAAGGCTGAAATAACCTTTAACTTAACATTACCCTTCTTTTTCACACTTTTTCCTCCATTTTATATGTTTACTTTTATTTACAAGCGCCAAAATAAAAATTAGGTGATGTACCACTATACGCCATGCGTAGCTTCGTATATCCTCTATTTTTATATTTATAAATCATATTAAAAACATCAGATATATTATTAATTCCATTATATGTTATTGTATCATCATACCAGACATTATTCAATTTTTGGGGCTTATGAGTAATACTCTCATTAATATTACCATTAGAATAAGTTACTGCAGTAGAATCATCATAAACCATAGTACCTACATCACTCCAGTAAAAATAAGCCAATTTCGACATAGAAACTTTTGGGTCACTTGTGTAATTAGTTTCAGGATATATTTTGAACTTATATTTACAATTTTTATTAACTATTATAAAAGTTTTATCTGGTACACTTTTATATCCTGTAGGTTTCGCAGTAACCGTAATGGTATTGCCACTATATGTTGCATTAATAAGACTACTGTCGAAGTCAAGTGAAGTTATCGGCAGATTTGTTTTAAGAACAACGGTATCTCTTTGCTGAATACATTTTGTCGGTATGCCGTTTTCGACAGTTTGCTCACCAAATATGTATTCAAATACTGGCACACCTAAGCCAGTATTTATATTTTTTTCAGCATATGGAGTAAAGCTATACAGCGATATTGTCATTGTCTGTATTGATGGCGTTGTTGGAGTTGTTGTTCCTGTTGGGGTTTTGGTAGTAGTACTACCGCTTTGTGGCTGTGTTCCACCACTTGAAGGAGCAGTCGGTATTACTTTTCCCTGTACATCGGTTACAACAGC
>JAEZRC010000001.1 GCA_023440965.1 Bacillota bacterium | reverse complement strand
GTTAACCGCAGGGTCGTTGGTTCGAGTCCAACTTGGGGAGCCAATTATATAACTCAGAAAAGCTTGTAAATTTTGTTTATGAGCTTTTCTGAGTAATATTACGTTGCTCCGTCCTGCGATTAACTTGTATGCTCGGTGTAATATTTTTGAGGTATATATAAACAGGGCAGGCATACCGCCCACCCTGAAATATATTAGTTATTTATTTTAATTCGTCTTTTGCGAATAAGACGAAGGGACTCTACTTTGCGTCGGCAGTCCCATACCATTATGCCTATTTGAATAGCTTACGACACGGACACAAGCTTCACGAGCCGTCTGATTAAACAGATCTGTGATTTTGTTATCAGAGTTCACGAACTATTATAACTCTGTGTCTGAAGCAAAGCGACAGGCAAATTACAGTTTGGTCACTGTATATTTAATTGTAATGGTATTTATTTAAATCCTGTGTGAGAGGATTTAAAGCAAAAATTAAGAGTTCCCAGATATGCGACATCTGAGAACCCTTGCAAAATTCTATCCTAAATGCTATAATATATAGCACACGAATGGCATTTTCACTAAGTCGTTCAGATATGTATGTATCTGGATTGATTATGAGTTACATGATTATTAGCAGTAATCATGTAACTTGTGGAAGTGCTTTTTAATTTAATTGCATTATAACAAGCTTGGCGATATATGTCAAGCTTGTTTTTTTATTTTGAAAATTATTTTTATCGTATTTTAGTGTATTTACACAAAAAATTTGATATATTGTCACATATTGAACAAAATATTGGAAATTGCTTGAAAGGGTGCTTTTTATTTATTATAATTGTATTATAGTTCATATATGAAAAGAATGGCCTGTGGAGTTAAGATGTACTTGCCATAATGTACATATATAGGTAAAGCAGTTCCAGATAGATTAGTAGATATAAATGGAGAATCTATAATACAGCGTTTGCAAGATTATAATATTAAATTATATGGGGGTATATAGTATGATTTCATCAACTAAGGAAAAATATAATTTCAATATATCATTAAGCGTCCTAAATCATTTAGGTAGAAACTTGTATCGAAATATTATAACAGTTTTAGGTGAAGCAATCTCTAATTCCTGGGATGCAGATGCGCGCAATGTGTGGATAGACATTGATAAAGATAAAAATTCTATGAGAATTAAAGATGATGGCGTTGGCATGTCGGAGGCTGATTTTCAGGATAAATTTTTAAAGATAGGATATTCAAAAAGAAAAAATGGAAAATTTACATCAGATAACGGAAGACCATTCATAGGCAGAAAGGGAATTGGAAAATTAGCTATGCTTTCATGTGCTAAAAGAATACATATTATTACAAAGGCTGCTGAAGGAGAAGTCGTTGGAGGAATAATAGACAATACAGGTTTGGATAAGGCAATTAAAGATGATCTTAATTCTCAAGATTATGAATTGGAAACATTAACTGTCACTGACAATAATTCTTTTTCCGCTTCAGACAATGGAACAATAATTTTCTTTGAGAGTGTTTCTGATGGAATATACAATACGATTGAATATATTAAAAATGCAATCGCACTGTATTTTAGGTTTTCTTTATTGGACTCTAGTTTTAGCATTTATGTTAATAATGAAATAATTGATGAAGATTTATTGAAAAATCTTGCCGATTGTACACAATTTGTTTGGCGTATTAACAATTTCAATGATAAGTTATTAATATCAATGAGTAATTTGGAAGAGTGTATTTATATGAAATCAGATATTAATATCTCTGGTTACATAGCTACAGCAAAAAAACCTTCTAATCTAAAAATTAGAGGTACTCAAGAGAAAGCAACTTTAGATTTATTCGTTAATGGACGACTTAGGGAAAAAGATATTTTGAGGCATATGCCAACGTCAAGAATCGTAGAAAATTATGTTTATGGGCAAATTCACTATAACGATTTAGATTCAGGAGGAAGTAGGGATATATTTACAAGTAGCCGAGAAGGAGTAATTTCAGATGATCCCTCTTTTGTTGAAATGCTTAAAGAAGTAGAAAGATTATTTAGAAAATTAACAGACGATTGGGATGATATGCGTCGTAAGCATGGTGATGATGGCGATCCTGATAATAAAAAAATAACAAAGAAATCTAGAAAAGCACAAGAATTATTTAATACAACTCTCAAAGATATGGAGAGTGATAGTAAATTTATTACAAAAAACAGCTTAGTAGAGCAGTGGGTGAAGCAACTTGCTGAAGAATCTCAGTTCAATATTCCATCATATACTGAATGTTTTATTTCAGAGAATTTGCTACGAAAGTTTGTACAACATAGTGGATTAGAAATAAGTCCAGAAGCTAAAAGGGAAGCAGAAACATGGCGAGCAAGAGAAAGTCAGAACAAGGCAAATGCGAACATCTCATTTAATATAAGAGCTTCGTCTGATGATTTGTATTATTTAGATATGAAGTCTTTATCAAATTTAGTTGATAAAGCTGAAGATATTAAATCATTGGGGTTAAGTCGTTCGGCAGTTACATATAAACCAGTAAGAGATGCTGTTGGACATACCTCTCTAATTACAGATGTTGCCAAGAATCAACTGAGTATTGAGTATGAGAATATTAAAGTAAGACTCATTACTTTACTAAAAGAACTTGGAAAAGGTAAAAGTTAAGAAAAGTATTGTTGAGGTGTAAAAAATGGATGAGAATGAAAGAATTTTTAGCTACAAAAAATATTGGGGACCTGAAGAATTAAAATCCAGGATTGATTTTTCTCGAAACGGGAATCATTACTGTATATATTGTGGTAAAGAATCGGAAACCCGAGAACATTGTCCATCAAAAGTTTTTTTAGCAAAACCATATCCTGATAATCTTCCAACTCTTCCTGCTTGCTCTAGCTGCAATAATAGTTATTCTTCTGATGAATTATATACTGAAGTATATATTGATTCCTTAAAATATCATGCAAGAATGAGTAACTCGCTGACTAATAATAAATATAAAGATAGCAACACTGCTTTTTATGATGCAAAAACAGATTTGGAGTATTATAATAAGTTTGGGGTATTTAAACGTAATGATAGAATTAACCGTATACTTACAAAATTAGCAATTTGTCATATGGTTTACGATTTAACAGAAGGATATAGTGTCGATGGGTGTAGTATAATTCCTTCAGAAATATCCTGTAAATTTTCTTTTGAGATGACTAATACAGAGATAAGTGATTTTAATTGTTTATTAGATATGTCCAACAAAATATTGCCAATTTTAGGTTCTCGTGTATATGATAGGATTTATGTAATTGAGCCAGTGTTGGAATCTTTTATAACAATTAATAGTAATGAAGAAAACAAAATAATAAGTGCTCCTGTTATTGTAATGGGTTGGTATGATGTTCAAGCTGAAAACTACAGGTATATTTCGTGGCTAGAAAACGATGGAACATTTCATATAAGAATGATAATACATAATTTTCTATATTCTGAAGTAATATTTTATCAAAGTTAATTTAGAATTAATATATCTTAAACATTTGTTATTTTCCTTGCTGGCATGAGTCGGTTTGTTAAGATGATATTTTTTGAAATCTTGATTTACAGTAATGTTATACTCGTCTCGTATTTTATGAATTTGTCTCTGGTACTCAGCTATAGCTTTGAATAATGTAGCGTGAGAAATACAAAAAACTTCAAATATTTTCGTCATCTATTCAATGTAGAAGTCTTTCACTCCGTTTTCGTAGCGTTCGTAAATTTGACGGCGGTGGACAAGTTTTTCTGCATTAATATACATAAAATTATCTATTATTTCTTAATAGTATTAGATAGCAATGTGTATTAATAATGTATTCAAAAATAATAATAAAAGATAAAAGCTAACATTTTATTATTGCGATAGCTTTTATCTTTTATTATTATTTATATTCGACTAATTTAGTACATGTTTCTATGTATTTTATAATATCAGATTCTGTTTTGTCTAATTTTCCTGAATTTTGACATATCTGATATATAGTGTTAGCTAAATAATGTACATCTTTATTTGAAAGTCCAATTTTAAGGCAAGGTGTATATGCTTGAACTTCAAATGGGCTTTTTATTGAATTAAAAGTATCAGTATAAATTGGGTATCGTTTTGAATCTAATACCCATCCAGCACCTGCTTCAAGTATGGGATCCCATTTATGTATAAAAGAATCATTTAACACATATATAATACTTAAATCGTTTCGTTTTGTTGTATTTACAAAAAAGTCTTTTAAAAAGTCATATATATTTGTATAAGCGCCTGTAATTCCTGATTCATAGTAAGAAGAACTAGTATAAATAATCTCATCTTTTCTAAATCCACAAAAATGTAATATTTTTTCAAGTTCATCAACTAGTTTTTTATCATCTCCGTTATGGCTAATCATAACCTTTCGATAAGCTTCTTTTAATGTATCTTTGAGTTCCCAGCTCTGTTCAAGCGTTGTCTTTATATTATCAGAATTTGTTATTACTTTTTTAAATTCAGGATCGTCAATAACTTTTTTTATAGCGGTATCAAACTCAAGTTTTGATTTTCTTAATTGCTCATCTTTGTTCAATTGTTTAAGATAATTTTTTTCTATAGTTGCTTTTGATTTTAAGTCAAGTATAGGCTTTAAAGCATAAGATTTAATCTGTTCTTTAGCAGTTGTTACTCTTTCGTCGTCTTCTTTATATCCTTGTCTATTGCTAGCAGCAATATCAGGTAATTCAGTTTCTTCTAATAAATCTATAAAGAATTGACCTACAACATAAGCTTCTTGCATTCTGTCTGTTGATATATCAGGTAGAATGTCAAGTTGCCCAACTTTCTCATTAGAAATAAGAGATATAAAATTAACTGGAAAATCTGTATTCTTTTTTTTATCTCTAGTGGATTGATAAGTGGCAATCCATCCTTCAATTATTAAGTCATAATCCTTTTCATTTCCAGAATTATTTATCATAGAAATACGTTTATGTAATGCTGATTTTTTATAATTTAAGACTTTTTGAATTGGAAGTAAATTTTCGGTAAGAGTATTTCTTATATTTGCATAATACCTGTCCTTATTAAAGTAATCGTGGAGATGATCTAAATATTCATCATATTTACTATCTGGGTCACAAAAAGTTATAAGTGTATCTGATAGTTCAATTAATTCCGTAGTCGAATCTTCTATGGTTATTTCTTTGCTTGTTACAGTGTTTATTAGATGAATTTTAAAGTTTTTACAAGCAAAAGGGAAAATAATGGATAAGTTTCGCTTAGCAGATTCTATACTTTTGTGCATAGAATATCTGGAATTTTCCATAATAATTGCGGAACCATGATCAATGTTATTAATTTTATGAAATACTATTTGATCTTCTGGAATACTAGGTATTTCATATTTTCCATCATTGTTCTTATGAGAAATATTTAAAGACAATATACAGCCAGATTTTTCTCCATTTTGCTTAGTAATTATTTTTACTTTTTGTGATACAGAAAGTGCTGCTAATTTACCAATACCTTTTCTTCCCATTCTTCTACGTTTAAATTTTTTCGAAAAAGTATCTTCAGAAGTACTTCGGCTTGTAATACCTATTGGTAAAAATTTATTATTAACATCTTGATAAGACATGCCATTTCCATCATCTTCTATAATGATAGAATTAAGGTTGGTATCATAAATAATATAAACATTTTCTGCATCTGCATCATATGCATTTGCTATTATTTCGCCTAAAACATAATAAATATTTGTATATAAATTAGGCCCAAGAAGTTGAAGTAATTCAGGTCCAAAATCTACATAATACTTTTTTTCCATTTAATGTCCTCCTAGTTAATTCCATGATTGTCTAAATGTATTTGTATAGATGTTCCTATTATTTGACCCAATCTTACAGGGACGGCATTACCAATATGTCTTGCTATATCTTTTATATGAAATAGTTTATCAGGATTAACGAAGTCATAATTAGGTGGAAATGTTTGAAGTAGAGCTCCTTCTCGAAGTGTTAGGGCTCTGTCTTGTTCGGGGTGTCCAAATCTTCCAGTGCCATAACAATAAAACTGTGTTGTTATGGTTGGTCCGATTTGATCCCATTTCATTCGCCCATATACAGAACTATACGTTTTGCCTGATTTCTTCTTATGACAATTACATCTTAAATCTTCGGGCCAATCATTCCAAGTTCCACCAGGGATAGACAAACGAATACGTTGCAGATTAATATCAGATAATTGTGCAGTTCTATGTAATTGGTCATCTGGATGTACTTGTCCTGCTTGAATAGGAGGTAAGTTACGAATAAATCTATCTATAGTTACTTCTCTTCTGTTATGTGTAGGAGCAATTAATTCTATATCTCCTAAGCGTGAAGCAAGAAGCACAAAACGTCTTCTGCTTTGAGAAATACCATAGTCTGGACAATAAACAACTTGCGCTGAAATATAATATCCTAAGTTTTCTAATAAGTTTATAAAATTTTGATAAACATTAGTATTTTGAATCTTTGGAACGTTTTCCATTGATACTATTAAAGGCTGAACTTGTGTTATCATTCTACCAAATTCGGTTAACAAGTTGTATTTTTCGTCATCTTTATTTGCGCTCTTAAGTTTGAATCTCATTGCGGAAAATGGTTGACATGGAGCACAACCAACAAGTATTTTACATGCGTCGTTATTATATAATTGATTGATTTCATTTCCAGTCATATCTCTGATGTTACGACAAAAAAAAGGAATATGATTATTATGTTGATAAGCATATTCACAAGTTTGATCAATATCAAATCCAGCAATAACATTTAACCCAGAATCAAGCAATCCTCTTGTAAGTCCACCAACACCACAAAATAAATCAACAACTTGAACTGGCATAATATCCTCCAATTTTTAAAGATTAATAAATAATTCAGATAAAGTAATATTTAAACCAATAGCAATTTTTTCTATATTAGCAATAGCTATATTACGTCTTCCTAATTCAACACTGGCAAAATAAGTCCTATCCATTCCTATTTTTAATGCAAACTTTTCTTGGCTTAAACCTGTTGTTAAGCGTAATTCACGGATCCTATTTCCTAATTTCTTCTGTATCATAAATTCCCTCATAAATTATTATTTTTTAATATATTATCTTATTATAATAATTTTATATATATTATACAAATAAACGGAGTATAAGGCAACTGCTTATAAGTATCATCATTTTGTTTTTCTATATATTTCTGCAATCTTTGCAATCTTTTTAAATCTAACTCCAATGTAATCTGCTCTTATACCTAGGACTTCAGACATCCTAACGTAACTCCAATCAGGATGATTAAGTCGAAGCTTTATAACTTCCTGAAGCTGAGGATCAAGCTCATCAAGACGGCTGTATGTCAAAATGATATTTATACTCTCAAGGTTTTTCTTGCTTGCACGTGCTGTTTCGTCAAGATGATATTGCATAAAATCTCGATTTACTGGAATGTTGTATTTATCCCGTATTTCCTGCATTTGTCTCTGGTACTCAGCTTCAGCTTCGAATAATGCAGCATGAGAAATACCACAAACTTCTGAAAACACTTCAAAGACTTTTGTCATTTTCTCAATAGAGAAATCTTTCATTCCGTTTTCATAGCGTTCGTAAGCCTGACGACTGTGGCCAAGCTTTTCTGCAATTTCATATGCAGAAACCTTCTTCTGCTTTCTTAATATTCTCAGATATTCACGAGGTTTACACATTCTTGAATCTTTTAAAGGCATATAAATTCTCCTTGCTATTAATATATTTATCAGTGACCTATTCGGATTTTCCGTATAGGTCATAATTGACTACAGCTGTATAAAATGCATCTATTGTTATTGGTGCATTGTATAGCGAGGTAATAAGCCAACTTTTAATGTTATTGATCTTTATAGTGTTTTTGTTTAGGCAATTACATACATACTCAAGATGAGAACTATCAAGCTTAAGTAATCTGCTTTTTACAACCTCATAAGGCTTATCTTCTTTACCAACACGAATAGTTCTTGCAGTTGACATCAATGTATCAATAATTAATTCATATGCATTATTAAAAAATTCAGCATATTCTTTGTCTTTCTGATAGTAATCAAGTTCAATATTTTCTTTGATAATCTGAGCATAGTTTTCATGGTCGTTATTTATAGATTCTTTTTCAATCATATCAATCATATCAGAGCTATCAATTATTTGTGTTTCGTTTATTGCAGATTGATTGATTGAAATATCAGTATCATTTATTTTAGTATTATTTATATCAGTCTTATTAGAGGCGGATTTACAGAACTCCAGACTTCGATTTTTCAGAACTTCGGACTTCGGTTTTTCAGAAGTCAGGACTTCTGTTTTATAGAACTCTGCATTGTTACTGGCTTTAGAGGTCATATTTTCTAAATTAATGTAATTTAAATAGATTAGGTTAGGTAGATTTTGTCCTTGTCGTTCTTCGTCAAGTAAACCACATTTTTTTAGTTCGTTAATAAGCTTTATTATTTTGTCTTTACCACAACCGAGCATATCGCACATTTCATCACGTTTGTAAATAAGGAATACTTCGTTTTTATTGTTTACCCAACCATTTTGCAAACTCAACTCATGTCGGTCACGCAGGAGGGCATAGAGTAGTTTTGCTTCAGCTGATAATGCGGTTTTAAACTCACCGTCGAATAAGAATTTAGGAAGCTGATAAAATCTGTTATTGTGGACATCATTAATTGTGTGTCTTTTAAATTCCATAAAAATACCTCTTTCAGAAAATAAAAAAGAGCAGATTTTTCTGCTCTTTTAATTTATATTTAGTTAAAACTTGAACTTATCTACTCAATATGGCGTATAAGTTCCTCCAGAAGCTCTATATGCTCTGGTGTCATTTTGCGATTAAGCTTAACAAAATTAATTTGCTTCTGACACTCTATGTAATCCTGGTTATCATAAGCGTACATAAATAGATCGTCTGTAATCTTATTAATGATTAATAATGCTGTTTCAAGTGGTGTTACAGCCTTTGAAGCTACTGAAGCAACTTTTATTGGTATGCTTTCTTCTTCAAAAATATCGAATGGAATCATAATATCCTGAAGATCAATGTTGTTATGCTGAAGGGGAATATCTGATAATGGAGTTTCAGGAATACCAAGCATATAGAATGGAGTAAACTTTGTTCTAATAGGGTAACAACGCTGACGCTTTATTATAGCTTCTCCAAATTCCAATCTGGATAGTTCTTCAGCTGTCAGTAACGCACGTCCTCTGATGTTTGTACTTTGATGTTTAATACCCTTGTCGAGATCTCCTGAATAGGTTTCATATTCAACAGTTTTGTTACCAAGCTTCTTTGAGACTTCTTCATTTGTGGCCGTGCTTATGGAGTTTATGTAGATGAAGTTATTACAGTTATCACTGATTGTTTGAGCAGCGTCACCATACTTTGTTTTCAGCTGATTAAGATCCTGGAGAAAGATATTCAGGATAATATTTCTACTCAATGAAATTGTCTGCTTGTTATCCATTCGGGGAATAGTAATGATGTTACCGAACTCATCCAGTATAAATTGTACTCTCAGGGGCAACGTGCCGCCGTTTTCGTTGGCTATAGTCGTGAGTTTCGAATAACATTGAGCTATAAACAAGGAAGCCACCACGTGCCTGCTGACGTCCTCATCTGGGATAACCATAAATATTGCACAAGGCCTTTCTGGATTAACCAGGTCATAGAAATTAATATCGTTTGCACTTGTAAGTTTAGCAATACCGCTGTCAGAAAAGATTTCAATATTATTTGCAAGGGTAGAAAAAATAGATGATCTCATATCACCTGTGGCAAAGTTTGAGGTTGCATAAGCATTTTTAGCAGCATTACCACGAGGTAGTGACTGAAAAAGCTCATCCAGGGCGTTGACTAACATCATAGCTCCGTTTACTTCTTTAGGCTCATTCTTAGATCCATATTCTAAAAAGAAGTTATATACGCTGTACATATTCAGTTTATCCAGACAATCGTTGTTATAGCATTTCTCTAGCAGATAAAGAATAATAGCCTGAAGTAATGACTTAGCTGATAATGGCCAGATTGGATCTGACTTTTTATTTTCTGTAATTATGTATGCAAACTCTCCGACAAGCTTTGAAACATATGAAAGATCTTTGTTTCCTTCCATAGTCTTTTTATACTCATCTATTGCAAGCTGCAGAGGATTCCAAAGACTTGACATATTAGTATCTCTAAGATTGAGAACAACAACATTGTAGTCATTTTCTTTAAGCATGCTGTATGTAAGTGTAAGTAATTCACCTTTAGGATCTGAAAGCACCATTGACTGTTTATACTTGCCACTACAAAGCATACGGATTTCAGGAAGGACGAATGTCTGGCCTTTACCTGATCGAGTAGTACCAATAATTAAACTATGTATTGTGGTGGTGTCAATGTAATACCCATTCTTTGTTTCTACAAGAACAATACCACTCTTTTCAGCTGACGAGATATTATTCTTGTCTACATAGTATAAGTCCTTATTGTTCTTCAGCTCCTTCTCTGTCATCCAACGAGCCGAGCCTTCGAGGTCTTTGTTCTTGTTCTTCCTTTGATATGCTGTGTAGTTTTTATACACGATATATGCTGCAGCTGCAAAGCTCATAAAGAAAGACATCTGCAGAGTAATGTTTTTTGGTGGAGTATAGAGATATTTTATATTGAAGGTGTAGTAGTCGGCAGGCAGTGATCCTGCTTTTAATATCTTTGAACTTGCAGAAAAAAGAATGAGATAATTCAGAAAGAGATTTAAGCCTAAAAAGAAAATGCCTGTCAGAATGACAATCATTGAAAAGTATTTAGTAACATTCTTTTGAAAATCATCTTTCATTATTTCACGACCTTTCATATTCTGTCTGGAACTGAACTTCATATTGTTCTTCTGAAAGCTTCAGATCTTCCTCATAATTAAATTCACGCTTAAGCTGATTTAAGTGTCCGTCAATTTGATTTACAAGTCTTCGGAGAACACAAGTAGCAGCCATAAGTTGAGACTTTCTTTTCACATACTCACTTTTATCGTATTGAAACTTTGTTTTTATGCTAGGATTGTATAATCTTTCAAGCTGTTTTTGAGCAGGAACATTGCCCTGATCAGCAGCCTTATGAAGATAATCAAGACCTAAGGCTGTATTGCAGTTTTCTTTATCTTTTAGATAGAACTTGCCGAGTTGATATTGAGCATACTGATTGTTATGATCAGCTGCCAGACTAAAATATTTAATAGCTTGTGTTGTGTCCTGATCAACAATATCTCCACGCAAATATATCTTACCGAGAGTGTATTGTGAAAACTGATTATTGTTTTCTGCAGCTTCTTTTAACAAGTTAATAGCTTCTGGAATGTTTTGATGATCTCCTTCAGAAAGAAAGAACTTTCCGTGAAGGTATTGAGCCAACACAGATTTTTCATTTGAAGGTTTGTGCGTTTCAGAAATTTCTGTAGCCTCCAGAGTTTTGAAAAATTCAAGTTCTTTTTCTGACAGTACGCTTTGCGAATCAGGAGAGGGAGTAATACTTTCGTCAATATTTTTTAACTCACGGAGAATTGCATTTCCTGCTCTTGAATAGAAATCTTCTAGTTTGTTTTCTTTAAACTTAAGATACAAATGTCTATTACCATCACCATAAAGCACCTTGCATTTTTCTGTGTACTTATCAATCATAGTTTCATACTGATTGAAATTTTTCTGCAGTTCTGAATGAGATAAGACAATTTTTTGAACGAACTTTTTGACATTTTCCTGGTATGGTGCAAATTCTTTTCTATTGTAATACCATAGCTTTTTGTTTTCAGGTAACTTATCAAGAAGTTGAACAAAAGTTTTTTCATTTTTAAGTGTGTCATTGAATCCAGGAAGGAGACAATTTCTTGAAAGATCAGAAAGTTTTTTAATATGTTCAGGCCCAATAATCTTATTTGCAACCTTTGACTTAAGAGCGTCAAATGCTTCAACTTCAATGGTATCATTTTTTCTTTCAATGCGTCTTTCTCTCTCAAGTATTGCATAATGAATATGTACATTGTCGGTGTTAGTGTGAATTGCAGCAGTCCAGTACACATTGTCGTTATCAAGCTTATCACTTTTCTGGATCATTTCACTGATACTGCATCTCGCAATATCTTTTAGTTTTTCCGTATCAAGGCCAAAAGGAGTAATGATACCATTTTCTTTTAAGAAGTCGTTATCGAAAGAAGTTATACCAATATACTTTGGACAACCTTTTTTCTGACTTTCTGTTTCAAGCAATCTGTACTGGTCAATTTCATTTTCTGATAACAGGTCTTTGTTCATGTCAAAAATTCCGTCTGACTTTTCACTATTGCTCATATACTGCATATAGTCCTTAAATTCCTCATCGTGTTCATGCTTCAATTTTTGAAAAGCTTCAGGACGTGACATATATTTTAGATAATCAAATCCACCAACTTTCCATTGATAGATAAATTTCATTGTAAAGACTACTCCAGGTGAATTACTCATTTTATCCTTCCTTTACAATTTGATTATGCTGCTTGTTATATATTTTTACTCGGTATGTCTCTTTTGACTTCTTCAACCACGTATGAGGTTTTTCTTCTAGTGATACATAGCCGACATCAGGTACTGCAATTCCAGAAGTGATTAAGCTATTGAGAAGGTCAAGAATGAAAAAAGTGTTCTTGTTGGTTTCGTTCTCAATAGACTTCAAAACCCTCAGAAGTTCAGATACATCATCATTCTTTTTCTGACAGTTCGCGTCGGGATTTCCAATTCCTCCGCTTTGTTCAAAATGTTCTCGAACGAGCTGCTCAAAAAATAGTGACTTGTTCAAATTTGGTTGTGAAGCGACAAGCTCACTCCACATCTCATCGGCTTCTTCGGATAGATATAGCGTCTGTTTAATCTTGGACATAATGTTACCTCCTGTGCAATTAATGTATTTATTTATGTGATTAGAACATTCGTTCTATAAGCTTCGATATGAAAAAAATTTGTGTATCTATGTGGAGATTGTTCCACATAGATACGAGCATAAAGGGCGTGGTACACCACGCTATGCAAATCTCGGTAGTACCGAGATTTAACGAGTACCACAAGAAAGCAAAATGACGTCAGTTTGACGTCAGAAAATTAGCGTTTGACGTCACTTTGACGTTATTTTTTTATAGTTTGCCGTCAGCTTTGACGTCATGTGTTTTTACTCGTTTTCAGAGATATCTGACAGAAAAAGACTCTGAATTTTCTCAAGTTCTGCAAGTACTTTTACATTGATATTATATATTAAATCAAGTGCTGCTTCAGTTGCTTCTTGCTGTCGTTGAAGTTGCTCATCCACTAAACATTTTACTGTAGGAGTAAAAGCCTTAAGAAAAAATTTATCTCTGCTGCATACATAAAGTTTTATAATTTCCTCAACGAATTGTGATCGGGAAGAATAGTTTTCTTTATCAATTACTTCATCCATAAGTTTCACGACCTGAGGATCAATATCCCGAATATTAACATTCATATTAATACTCCTTATTATGTAATATTATTTCTTAAACTGTTCTTTAATCATCTGCATAAACTGTGCTTTATCTTCATCTGAAGTAAAGCCGTTTTCGTTCATTAATGAAAGAAAATCATTTGCATACTGTTGATCTTTTTCTGCTAAAAATGATTTTAATTCTTTATTAAATTCCTTCACTTTTGCAGAAGAAGTTGCAATTATTTCTTCTTCCTTTTGAATACTGTTTTTAACTTTTTCAATTCTTTGGTCTAGTGTCATTTTAGACATAATTCATTTCTCCTAACTTTTTAGTATGATTTCATCACAGCATATTTTTATGGAATTGTCTTTCCATATTCTCATTTCACCTTTGACTTGAATAGGGAGATTTGCTCTTAATTGAGTTTTACAGAATGATACTGTGTTAGCATTAGAAACGTAAATTGTAAAAGTGTCACTGTAGGTTTTTTCTCCTGGTTTACCTTTTCTTTTTACGCACAGTAAGAATTCAATTGAATACTCATTAATCTGATTAAGATCACCGACTATGTAACCTGTCAGGTTACATTTGTTTGCAGGGTTATTAAAGGGCATAGAGTTTTCCTCCTTAAATATATTTTTTGCGAAACTAGACTTGGAACAAAAGAAGCCTCGATTACAATAAGGTAATCGAGGCTAATCTTAAATTATATTATTGTGGAAATGCTTAATGTTCATTACTAAAGCTGAACATTCTTTGTGGAAACATTTTCGCAAAACATTTTATCATGTTCAACAAACAAAATGGTCGGCTTATACTCAAGTAATAGATTCTCAATCTGCATCCTTGAAATAACATCAATAAAGTTTAATGGTTCATCCCAAACAAGTAGATGTGATTTTTCACATAAGCTTTTTGCTATAAGAACTTTCTTTTTTTGCCCGCCACTGAAATCTTCAATATTCTTATCAAACTGTACTCGCTCAAAATTAAGCTTCCTTAATATTGCTTTAAATAAACTTTCATCAATGTCATACTGCTTTGCAAAATCTGATAAATTACCACTTAAATATGAAGTATCTTGTGACACATAAGATATTTGCAGAGTATTGCCTTTGTGTAAAGTTCCTATATGTGGAATGTCTTCACCACAAACTAATTTTAGTATGCTTGATTTTCCACATCCATTTTTGCCAGATAGGGAAATTCTATCACCTTTAGCTACTGAAAAAGAAATGTTTTCACATACAATTTTATCATTGTATTTTATACTGACATTTTCAAGAGCAAGTAAGAGTGATGTATGATATGAAAGCTGTGATAGCTTTAAGCTATCGGATGATTCAATATTTTTTAGAAGCTTTGACTTTTCTTCAATATTTAACTCCTGACGTTGCTCAAGAGCCTTTGAACGCTTCATAGCTTTTTTTGATTTAGCGCCTTCTTGAGCGCGTCGGTTCATGTTCTTTTCAACTTTTGTTGGATCAAAACCGATTTTCCGACGTTCAGCTTTGTTTGACCATTTAGCTTTTTCCTTTGCAGTTTCTTTTAATCTTTTTATTTCTTTTTGTAGTTTCTCATTTTCCATAATTTCAAACGCATCTCTACGTTCTTTATTGATAAGCCAGGATGAAAAATTTCCTCTCTCAATTTCTATATTATTTTTATTGATAGATAAAATATGATCAACACATCCATCCAAAAAATATCTATCATGAGAAACCAAAATGAAGCCAGATTTACTATTCAAATAATTGCTTACAGTTTTTCTTCCTAAAGTATCAAGATGATTGGTTGGCTCGTCAATTAACAAGAAACTGTTTTCTTTCAAAAACAGTGTAACAAGCATAACCTTTGTTTGTTCACCATTTGAAAGGGTATTAAACGGACGATATAATACATCTTCAGATACATTTAATAAGTTTAATTCTCTGCACATTTCCCATTCCTGATATTCAGAACATATTGAATTAATAACCTCAATAGTATCAACGCTTTTATCATGAACATCAAATGGAAAATACTCAAAATTAACGGATGAAGAAATATTTCCGTCATACTCATATTTTCCGAGCAAAAGATTTAGAAAGGTAGTCTTTCCTCTACCGTTCCTTCCAGTGAAGCCAAGTTTCCAGTTTGTATCTATTTGAAAGCTTACGTTTTCAAATATATTATCATAGCTTCCTGGATAGGAAAAGGTTAAATTGTTTACGTTAATTAATGACATGGTTTTGTCCTCCTGTAAAATAAAATGGTTGCAAGAAAGTTAATTCTTACAACCACTACAAGACAAAACAATGCATATAGAATGCACAGCTCAAGTATAGTAAAAGTTGAAAAAACAACATAACCTTCTTGCACAGGCACAACAAAACTACGGCTATTGCCGTTTAGCAGTTTTATTATTCCTAAATAATTAGCAAGAAGTATTACGCATCTTTCCAACTCCAATCTTTATTGTATGAGTGTATTTTATCATATAACAATAACGATGTCAATATAGTACTGAGAGCAATTAATGTGACTAATTAACAGTCACCATACAACTAGCCGAAAGATTACTTTTGTCAGTTGTTGAAGCTGTAATAATTGCTTTGCCAGGAACACGAGCAGTCACAATACCATTGCTATCAACACTTGCAATATCTGGCCTGTTTGAAGTCCATATAAGAGTTTTGTTTGTAGCATATATAGGTAAAATTACTGGAGTGAGCTTTGTTGTCTGATTATGATTAAGTACTACATTGTTATTTGTAAAATTAGAAGAAAGACGTATAGTGTTAATCTTAATTGCTGCTGTAGTAGTTGTAACCTGAGGTTGAGTTTTAATAGGAGCTGAAGTTGTACGAGGGGATTGAGTTGTTGATTGCGGTGCTTGAGTTGTTACTGGCGATCTTGTAGTAGCTGCTGTTTGTCCAGACCTAGAAGTATTGTTTACGGGCATATCAGGTAATTTGTTTGAAGCTTTTGAAGTTGAATGAGTGACAATAGGAGAAATATTTCTGTCTGGCTCACTCTCAATGTCTTTTTCAACTTTTGATAAATCAACGACTTCTAGTGTCGGTGGCTTTTCACCTTTAGAGCTGTCATAAGTTGCTACACTTCGATAATCAATATTGATCCAGATAGCTTTTGCCTTGCCTGGAGTGTCAGGATGTTTCATAACATTACCGAATTCATCTACCGTATCAGGAACAGGTGTAGGATAGCATTTTGATTTAATGTACAGTCTTAAGAAATAAAACTTGTCAGGAATTTTTGGAATAGTGATTGTGTTAGCATACTCACGCTCTGTGTTCTTTTCAACAATAAACTTTAGCTTTTCTCCTGCAGCTGTTCCGTTTGTTATCTGGTATAGTTCTGGAGTGTATTCTTTTGAAGTCTGAGTATCAGATCCTTTTATAAAAAAGTCAAGATACATAGTTTTGGTTGCTTTGTCTATTCTTGCATTTGCTACCTTGAAGTTGTATTCTCCTCCGATAGATCTTATTGTTACATTGTAGTTACTGGTCATATTCTTTCTATCATCACCGAATAGATCTCTGCTGTTGAAGAAGAAAAGAAAGCCGAGAATGACAACAACAGTGAAGATAATATATCGAATGTTTTTAGAGTTTGTCATTCGTGCAATTCCTCCTCTGCGTCTTTCTTAAGATCTTCAGTATCGCGAGAGTTACCAATGTATAATAGATCTTCTTTGAAGATTGTTCTGTGGCAGGTGAGCTTTTGCCTTGTTCCACCAAAGGACATTAGCATATCTCCTGGTTTAAAGTTTGTTGTAGAGTTAAGCTCTGAATATGTGAACTGTGGGAAGGCGGTATGTAAGCTTTCTATGCAGTCGTATGTCTGCTTTAATATGAAACGATATTGAACAAGGCTGAATATTGTCAGTATCTTGTCGATGTTATCTATAGATCCCTTTGGCATAAAGTCAAGGATAGATTGAGAAGCAAACCACAAAGCAGCGTCATACTTTCTTGTACGTCTTGTGAGCTTCTCAATGAATTCTAAGGCCTGTGGATTTTTCGTGTTGATAAATCTGTGAGCCTCATCGAGTACGGCCACTACGTGTCGTCTGTCGTACGGATTGTCAAGCTCCAGGTTATGTTTAACATTCATACAGATTTCCTGCCACATATATGATAAGATATTAAACAGTTGAGAGTTATACACCTTCTCATCCATGTTTGAAAGCTCCTGAACATTAAAAACTATAAAGTTTTCTTTGGATATATCAATAGCAGAATAGCCATTAAATATGTTACTGTACATTCCTTCAGCAAGGTTTTTAATGTAAGTTTCCAGACGTTCAAGTACCAGGATCTTTTGATCAGAAAGCTGTATATTTGTTACGTTGGATCTGTGTCCGTCAGAAACAAAAGAATCATATAAATATCCTCTTAAGGTCTTCAAAACATCACTGAAGATAGGAAAGTCGGTTGGTTTCAATGTTGAAATATCTGTGTCAGAAGTGATATTAAAATTTGAATATGTCATTAAAAGAATACTTTTGAATTCTTCAACTTCCTGGTCAGATAATGTCGGTATGTACTGATACATAAATGTTACTATTCGGGAGAGCTCTGAAATAAAGTTTGATGATTTATCAGGATCGTTATCAGCGTAGAGCTTCCTGATCTCAAGAGGATTAATGACAGGGAAGCTTCCGAGCTTGATTACTTTGCCACCAACCTTTTGTGCAAGAGTAGCATATTCATTCTCAATATCAATGACCATTACCTTGTTACCAAGACATAAAACATCCTGGGTCATTGACTTAATGGTTACAGTTTTTCCTGATCCTTTTACACCTATTAAAACCATATCGTATGAGTTAATGATATCGCTTCGGATGAATGGATCCCAGACAACAGCACCGTGCGTTGACGTTTCACCAAAGTACAAGCCTTGCTTATCTATATAGTTCTGATAATAGAATGGGTATTGCTTAATAAAGGTGTCCTGAAGGGGTATAGGGGTATTAATAAGATTACTGTATCTGGATAGTGACATATATTCCTTGAGCATTTCATTTTGTGGAGTATATAGTGATATGCCGTCACTTTCAAATTCACTGACTATAAATCTTTTCTTATCCAGAAGTTCCTGCTCTGTGTCAGCTGATATGAGTATTCGTATTGTGGCCGTAAGTAGTTGCTCATTACCACGGTTTAGGTCGTCCAGGATCTTTTCAAGGTCACCATAGTCACCACTGTCCTGCAGCTCATCACCGACACTGTTATTGAGTGATTGACGATTTTTGAGTTCGTTCATACTCTTTGTAAGCTGTTGCTTTGCAATATCCTTTGGAATAAAGTTCAGATCCACAGTAGCAAGTGTATCAGGGTAGTTTAGCATATTGGCCATAAAAAGATTTAAGATTGAGGAAGGAAAATCATAAGCAATAAGGCTTGTAACATACTTGTCTGATATCTTCATTCCGATAGGGTACAATTCAATCTTATCAGGGCAGATGTTTTCTATGAAGTTTGAGTTGCTATTACTACCTGAAAAGGATAAAATATCATGCAGTATTCTGGTCAGTCCTTCAGATCTAACTAATTCACAGGTAGTGTCAGACATTTTGTGTATAAACATTTCAGCTGCATTATTCAGATCTGCCTTGTTCTTTCCATAGATGAATAAATATGCGGCTCTGTCCTTACAGCTGTTTTCGTTGTTATCGAATAAAAAGAGCTGCCTTTGTAGCAGCTCTTTTAAATATGGATTTGTCTGTTTCTCAAGCTTGTAGTTGATAAACTCCTTCTGTGTTGGATATGAAGGTGAGCAGTCATAGAAAACAAATTTGTGAAGAAGCCTCAAAGCAAGCTCAGCTTCAGCAAAGTTGTTATAGCAGATATTCTGATCATTCTCTGAATAGTGGAATATATCAATACCAGATATCTTTACAACACAAGCAAAGCCTGAGGAGGTTTTAAGGTACATTTCATCGATAAGTGACTGGTAGTCTATTAAAGTATCTACAAAGCTACTTCTTGGTAGTATTCTTTGCTTTTTGCTTTTTCTTTTCATTCTTCTCCTCCTCAAGTTTTATTGCCTGCTTGTAATCATCGTTATTTACGCCGTTGTACTTCTTAGGTGCTAGCAGAAAAAAGAAGTAATCTCTCAGACCAAAGATAAAGATTTTATTAGGGTTAGTTGGTGATTTTTTTTGAGTAAATAGAAACACAGCAATACAGAAAACGACAAAAGGTATTAACAGATATTTATGAACATAACTACTCAGAGAGGAAGCAAGTCCAATAGTTATCATTAAGCCTATTACTCTCTTGAAGGTGAAACCCCATTTCAGTTTGTTTTCTGCTTTTGTTTGCTTTGGCATAATTCCCATTGAAATTACCTCCTAGTTTTTCGGCTTAGCTGTATCTGATGAATTATCTGAAGATTGATTCTTACTACTCATAGGCTTCGCTGTGGAAGCGTTAAACGACTGCCCTGATGAAGAGCTATTGTTATTGCCACCACTCTTATATGCCTGCCAACGTTGGCTCAGGCTCTCTCTGTTAAGCTTAGACTGACGCATAAAGTTCTGTGCGTTTCTTATAGGGTTAGCACGTGTAGCAGTATTGTAAATTGATTTTCCTGCGTTACCTGGTGCGTGCAAAACATTGCTACCCATATTCTTAAAGCTGCCTGCAAAGCGTAATCCTGATTGAATACCGAGCATTGCAGCTGCTCCTGATTTAACCCCTGCGTCAACTCCGAGGAGCTTAACAATAATATCTGGGCCGTCAATAACGCATTTTGCTGTACCTACAAGAATAATTAGTTTAATAAATATATCCTTTGAATCTGTGAGGTTTTGAATTGCCCAGAGATTAATCTCAAGGTATAGCTTTACAAGTACCAGGACGATTATGAAGACAAGATAAGATGAAAAGATGTTTTCTATCATCTTTTTTGTTCTGCCAGAGCCTTGCAGATCTGTTGCAAATACAATCGGTGCAATAATCTGGTTAAAGACAAGGTCAAACATAAGAGCGACTACCCTGAAGCCTGCAAAGAATAAGGCTATTATAGTTACAATTACAAGCAAAAGTCCCATAACAAAGTCATATTTGTAGGCATAGATGTATTCTTCAAGGAAATCTAAATGAAGGTCTTTTCCTGGAATATCAATATCGCCTTCATTGAGCTTGTAGAAGTAATACATTGTATTTGTTGCAGGATCAACGTAATCGCCACCGAATATATTTATTGGGCCTGAATTCTCTTGTGTAAGCTGATTTAATGAAGAAGGGTATAGGGCAAAAACTTCCTCAAGTGTATTACATTGAAGAATTTGATTATTATTTTTCAGATTGGCTAACCCTTGCTGCATATGAGCTTTAAAATATACTGTCTTTTGATCTGCAGACAACGCCATATATGCACTGTACTGATCATCAGATATTTCAAAGAAGTTTTTTATTGCTTGAACATAACCATTTGAATCAGCATTTTGATATGTAATATCTAATTGCTTTGTTTTCACTTCGTATTTCCAGTTCTTTTTATCCAGTGTGTCTGTTACATTAAGGCTATACGCATTTTTATTACTATCCATTAATGTAGATATCTTTCTATTTTCACTGGATTTTTCAATATCTACTGTTACACTGGCCAGGATCGTTTGTCCCATAGTCTTGTTCTGCTTAAGCTCCTGCTTCATATCGGAAACGCCTGCGTTCTTCATATCTGTTAAGATACTTATTGCAGCAGGAAGCACGATAATAAATGCTGCAGATACGAGTATGTTTGTGAAGAAATCTGATATCTTTAGCTTATCCTTTTTCACTGCTAAGAAAATAGCACCTATTATTAAAGCAACGCCAAAAGCAACCCATGCTATTGGTGTTGTCTTTGATACAAAGCTTTTAACACCAGGTATCTCATAAAAATTCAAATTCAGCAGTTCAGTAAACGCGTCAAATACGCCGTCAAGTATTTTACAGCAGGATTTTAATGCGTCCCAACCTATTCCTCGAGGAATATCAGTAAATACGGTTTTCTTTTCTATGCTGTCAAGCAATCCAGGAGTTTGTGTATACGATCCTGAAGACGCTAAAATGGTAGGTATCATTATGTCACTTCCTTTGTTCATTAGTTTGAATTTATATATATAAAAAACTGATCCCATCAGATGATGAAATCAGTTTATTAACATTATTTAATTATAATTTTGCAACAAGCCCTAAATAATCAATGTCATATCTTGAACCCGTTTTTGGAAGCAGTCTGATTAAACTTTGTAATAACCTTAAAATGTTCTATCGGTTCAAATATAATTAAATTAAGTACAATTCAACTTAATCCAACAACTTAAATTTAATTTTATTATCTACTGCATATTTGTGAGCAGCCGAATCCTTATAACAATATATAGTGACTTTTTTGCATTTCATAAATGCGTTATCGCCAATATTGGTTACACTTTTTGGGATAGTAATTTTATTAAGGATAGAATCTCCAGCAAAACAATAGAAACCTATAGTTTGTATATTTTCAGGAATGTTTACTTCTGTAAGATTTTGTTGGTCTGTAAATACACTATCTGACATAACTCTTACTGGAATACCATCAATTTCTTTTGGTATATTGAGCTTATCTGGACTTTTATAAACAGAAAATCCAACGATTACTATAAATTTACCAGTGTCATCATTTACTTCAAAATATAAATAACCTTCATCTGTTTCAAGTGGTTTTTCTTCATTAAGATCTACTTTAACATCATTTAGATCATCTATATCTGGCATCTTATCTTTTGGGTATGCAATTGACATAACAACAGCACATATTATTGATACTATTATTAATGAAGTAAACAGAATAGAAAATAGTATAAGTATTTTCTTTGTTTTTAATTTACTATTCACTTAATGTTCCCTCCGAAACCTTTAGTATTACATCACACACGGATTGGAGGTCTTCCTTATGATGAGTAGAAATAAAAATAGTAGCTCCCCTTTGTTTTTCTTCTCTGATGATATTATATATTAATTCGACACCTGATTCATCAAGAGCATTTGTCGGTTCATCAAGCAGAATTATATCCTGTTTTTCGAAAATAGCCTGTGCAATGTTAAGTCGTTGTCTCATTCCTAATGAGTATTTTTTCACATTAAGATCTGATTTTAAACCAACACGTTCAATAGCTTTTTTTATATCTTCATCTGTTGCAACTTTTTTAATTTTGCTTAGTATTTTTAAATTATCAAACGCATTATATGTTGGTAACAACTGCATATTTTCAATTACTATTCCAGCATTAGGAGGGAATGATATTTCATCGTGCAGTTTCTTACCGTCAATAATAACATCACCGCTGTCAGGAATCATAAGTCCAGCAATTGTTCTTAATATCATTGTCTTTCCAGAACCATTTGGTCCACACAAGCCATAAACCATACCAGATTCAAATTTATATGTAATATTATCAAGTATCAGCCTTGAAGATAATGTTTTGCATACATTTTTTAATTCTATCATTCTTTTCACCTTTCTAAAATACATCCTTTTTATTATACACAACCATATTTATGGTTAATAGTGACACACATATAACTGTAATTTCAATTAATGAAGCAATATACACTCCACCGTTACCGAAAGATCCATTATTTACTCCAAACAATAATGAAGGGAAACATATGTTTTTTACAAGTTGGTTCTTTGATGAATATCCGATTACCATAGTTAAATAAGTCCCAATAATATTTATGAACACTGCTACCTGTGGTTGGATAAACAATTCTAAAAAATCGGTTATTAATACTAATACATACAGTACCAGAAAATATATTATAAATGATCTTATTATGCTATCAGTAGGAGTTGTTTTATAATCTTTATACCAAATTGTAAAAACGGAAAACTGCATGGCAATAAAAAACAAAATGAAAACTGATTGCTTTAACATTTTAATAAGTATAAGCTTCTTCTTTGAGTATTTACGTATAACGTATAGCTTTCCATATCCAACAGTCAAATCATTAATATCCTGACTAAAAAAGAATGAATAAAAAATCAGAGGGAAAAACAAATACGAAAACTCAAGCATCTGAAATTTCTCTTTAAAAGTTATTCCATTACAAAATGGATATTGATATTCTTCCAATAAAAGAGCTTTCAATATAAAGAACTGAAATACAACTACAATAAAAACAATTCCTATTAGCGTCTTTTTATTTCTCATCTTTTAAATAGTCCTTACGTGAATTTACAATTAAATTGATAACATATAGGGCAACTATAAATGCAATTAATCTAATATATGTATTAATAATCTGACTTTTGGATATTTCTTCTGCTAAGAGCTTAGGATATATTGAAGAATCCATAAATGGCAGCCACTTAAACTTAGGAGCAAAAAAGAGAGCTTCTAATATATAAATAGTAAATACAACAAATGCCGAAACTTTCCTACCAATAAAACTACTAAATAAATATTGAAGTAGTCCTGTTTTAATCAGGAATAAATATATAACTGGTAAGTTAATTAATCCATAAAGTATCATGTGAGATTCTCTAATATACTGTGAATCGAACAAAATAAGAACACCACAAAAATGTATAATATAAGACACGAAAGTGTAGATCAATGATATAATCAAAATATCCTTTGTATGCTCAAATAATATTTTTTCTCTTTTTTGAATTCTGATAATTTCCGTACTTCTGACATATCTTTGTATGTACACAAACATAAACATAAAAAGCAAAGCATCAAAGGTGCAGAATCCTATAGGAGAAAAAGTATCAAACCCATGAAAATAGGTTTTTAAAAAGCTTAACTGTGTCACATCTTTTAGAATAGCACGTGTTGTTATTATATCTCTGAATTGTTGTATCAGCCATCTGATGATTAGAATAATCGCGATAAATAACGAGGCATTTCTGTATTTATACTTTTGCAAATTTTACCTCCTTTAAATATCCAGCAATAATAATTAATATGCACAAAACAATTATTCCTAAAACAGTCGACAATGAATATAATAAGTCATATTCGGTAAACGGTTGAAGGGAATAAACTATTGATCTCCTTATAAAATTTGGAACTGTCCATATAAAAACGCTGATTGGATAAGCTATACGTCTGCTTTTTGTCATTAATGCAATTGATGTTATCGCTCCAGAAAGAATACTTGCTAAAACGGCAAAAATTAATATGTAAATTATATTTGTAAGAGTCATATGCGAATAGCAGAATTGAAAAAATTCTGGCTCACCGCTTATATCTGTGTTGTTATTAATACCTCTTGCAAATATTATATTCACCATTAATAAATTCGGCAGTAGGCTTACCAAAGGAAGAATAAAACCTGATTTTAATGAGAAGAAGATACTGTTCATATAGTATTTCTTTAATCCGACTTTTGAAACAAGTATATTTTTTACCCCAGTCTGAAAATCTTCAACAAATATATCACAGAAAATAAGAAGGAGAAACAGCGGTAAAAACCAGACTATTATTTCGTACAATGCTTGTAAAGAATTATTTGATCCTGCAAGAAAAGAGAAATAACCTTTTCTTAAAAAGAAATTTGCACCCAAATCGTAATGATCAACTATAACTGTCTTAAAACTGGCAAATACATCAATAACCGGAATTAATATAAAAACAAACATAACACTTAATTTTAATTTGTTATTAAGTATTCTATTTAAAAAATATTTAGTATTCATTTTATAGCTCCTTTCATTATTATTGGGAATACATATATAATGTATTCCCAATAAAGTTTATAGTTTTACCAAATTTCTTCGTCCCAAACCCCGCTAATTCTCCATGTTTCTGCAGCATAGTTATTATTACACATAGCAAGGCACAATGTCTTATGATTTGCTGAAGAATATGGATTATAGTAATGATTACCTGAGCCTTGTTTAATTGTTTCCTTTGTTGTTACAACTGTATGGCTGCTATTCCAAGTTGCCATCCAGAAAGTCATTTTATCGCCAGTTCCTTCTGTGCTATTTTGCAGGTTAACTTTCCATCTGTTGTCAGTGCTATCAGTTTGCCTATAAAAGTTTTCGTTTGTATATGTAGGTGCATTGTATGCTTTAATGTTATACGCATAAGGATAGCTATCCTCAGCTGCATTTGCTGCTAATCCACTTGCGAAAATTGCTCCTATAGATAAAACTAATGCCATTGAGCGTTTAATGCTTTTTATCATTTTAATACCCCTATTTATTTATTTATATCTACTTATAATAAAACAATCGCGCGTGTTGTATTTTATAAGAAAGATAACATTGTTATAAGTTAAAGTATAAAGTGTTTGTGTTGCAATAAAAGAAAAATAAAACTAAATAATTAATAAGATAATAATATAATAACAAGATTATCATAATAAGTCAATAAATAATAATTATTTTTGTAATATTTTATTAATTTATAAACAGTATAGCGACGTAATAAAAGTAGTAACAAATAATTCGACATTATTCGACTACTGTTAATGTATTTAACACAAGTTTGTAAAATCTTTATACCATTAAACCAGTAATTATTGCAGCTCCGAAAGATACGACTGCTACGGCACACAGGATGTTTATAACCCATTTCTTTGCACCCTGTGGCTCTTTTCCTCCACTGGTAGCAAACATAATGCCTGCAGCGATGATACATACAAGGAATACACCTGTACTAACCTTTGTAAGCATACCTTCTACTTTTTCTAACCATGCTAATAAACCTTCCATAAATATATCCTCCTTAATGTTATTAATATTTTATCGTGCTTTTTGTGGTCTACTAATGCAAAAATCACCAACTTTCTTTAGTCCTTGAAAAGAAAGTTGGTGATTTTTAAGATCATCATTGAAATCTTTTGCCTTTGGTGCTTTTCTTAAGCATACATAACCTTGCTTTGAATATTTATCAATGTTTGCTTTACTCTCAGAGTTTCCTGCGTCATCATTATCTAAACAGAAAATAATTGACTTAACATTTTTGTTTCTCTCCAGATAAGCAGAAAGAGCAACGTCTGAAGTTCCTGAAAGAGATAGATAATTATGCTTCTTCCAATTGTGATTACCACTTATTTGCTTAGCCATTGTTATGTAGCTTAACAGATCTATAGGAGCTTCGTATACATACAATCTGCTTGGATCTGTGCCATTAATTCTAAAACCATACGTTTTGTCGCTTCCCTTACAGTCACCGCGAAACTGAACGTCTGATAATGTTCCACGTGTACAAGCAAAGCGAGGGGTATTTTGCTCATCATATCCAACAAAAACAACATTGTTCTTTTTATCCTGATAGATGAGCTTATCCTTCATACACTGCGAAATTATATCTTTGTCAATATACCTTGAATTCATAAGATAAGCAAAGGCTCTTGAGTGTTTGCCTTCGGCCTTTTCAGGTAGTATCAATTCCTTTGCTTCTCTTTTTTCTTCTGCTGAAAGCTTCGGAGCTGCAGGAAGTTCTGCACGATCCTTTCCAATCAGCACGTCCATTGATTCCAGGAAGTTCATTCCGTGAATTGATTTAAGGTAATCAACGGCATTATTACCGCCGATACCCTTTGAGTTCCAATACCACCGCTTGTGGTCAGGATCAATAACTAAACTATTGTGCTGCTCGCAACGAAATCCATGGCCCGCACGAGCAAAAGTTAATCCTTCATAATGCCGTAGAAATTCCATGATGTCCATTTCACGAGCTGTCGCTTTCTGACTATCAGAATAATGAATAAACTGTTTGTGTTCTTTGACCACTATAATTCCTCCTTGTTATAGTTTGAGTGAATTATTCTTATTCAAAAACTTCGTTTGCACCACATCAGCACAAACATCCTTTTGTGGTGCTTGCTGAAAATTTATAATGCTGTTGTTGTACTCTTTGACATTAATTTTTGCTTGCTGAATATTCTCAAGGGAAGTAAGGTATATAAGCCGATTGTTGAAAATGTGCTTATACTCATATAGTTTCTCTGAGATATTCTCAAGCACTTCTGTAGGCTTTTCATAATTGGTTAAGGCATATTCAGCATAAGCTAGCCTTCCTTCAACTGTATTGAAGCCAGTTTTGCGAGGTAAGATACTATCAATTTTGCATGAATAGCCTTCTTTTCCTGAAGGTGAATATGTATTGAAATTGTATTGTATGTCCTTAAAGAATTCATCTTTTATATTTTCTCTTATGCCGTTTTCTTTAGCATACTTATAATACACTTCAGGTGCTATATATTGTTTGTATTCTTTAGCTTTGAAAGCTGTGCTTATTATGTCAGTTGGTGTGGTTATCGTCATCTTGAGATACTGAGCCATAATTTTCAGCCTCCTTAATTAATTCTGCCTTTGGATCAGATGTTTTTAAATTGGTCAAATCTAAAGTCTTGAAGAATGGCAGTATAAAGCTTTGTCCCATACCATTTCGTTCACTACCAATAATCGTTGAATTTACTATTTGTTTTTTCTGATTGAGGCACATTCCTTTTCCATTTGAAGCAATAATTTTGTGTTCATAAGTCGTAACCTCCTTGCTGTAATGCTATTACGGCAGTCAGAATAAGAGATTTTAAGGTCTCTTGTGAAAATGATAAAAATTTTTCGTTCTTTGAAGTTTCAATAATTGAGAGCGTTAATTTATAATCAGATAATGTCTTTATTAAATCCTGTTTATTCGTACCATTTTCTAATAGCAGATTAATTAAGTCTTTTGAGTTCTCTTCCCAGAAGTCTCTTGTTATAACTTCTGAGGTTTTTGCTTTCCTTATCATAATTGCCTCCTTTAAAACGGAACAGCACCGTCACTAATTATTTCCTCAAATTCGGATATATCACCGATACTGATTGTCGCATTTTGTTGTACGTTCTGCTGTGGAGCTGTTGTGCTGCTATAATTAGAATTTGTGTTCCCACCCTGCTTTGGCTCACCAGTGAACGAAACACTGTCAACATAAACTTCCATTACATAGTGCTTTGTACCGTTCTTATCGTCATATGTACGTGTGCGTAAATTACCTTCAAGAGCAATCATTCTGCCTTTTCCGAAATACTTGCTGATAAATTCAGCCTGCTGTCTCCACGCCACGCAAGTAATAAAATCAGCTTGTCGTTCCTCACCTTGTTTTACATAACCTCGGTCTACAGCTACACTAAACTGTAACACAGAAACGCCTGAAGGTGTTGCCTTCAGGTCTAATTCATGTGTTAGTCTACCCATTATAATTACACGGTTTAGCATAGTTTACCTCCCTCTGCTCTGATTAATTAAGTTGATCGGCTTTCTTTTGTAATCATCCATACGATTGTCATTTTGATCAAAAGCTTCTACATCTTTTGGATCGAAAATGATTTTTAAAGAAGAACAAGAAGGACTTACTCCTATTGCTTCACAATAAGAAGGCCAATTTTCAATTTCATCACTGTATAAATTGACGTGCCGTTTTTCCTTTTGTCCTTCTGTAAGCTTGATATAACGAGCTGTAGCGTCTGCAATGTTTTTAAAGTAATTACCAAAGTCCCATTCAATAAGCTCATCCTGGCTTGTTTTTACCCCATTAGCAACAATATATGGACTTGGATCTTTTGAACTGTTCTGCACAAATCTTCTCAGCAAAGCTATATTATCCTTTTTTTCAAGAATGATATATGGTGAAGTTCCTTTTTCGTTGAGATAATACTCTTTGACATTATTATTCATAGTTACCTCCCTTTACCTTTAGAAACAAAAAGCTGTTGACTATGTGGTGGAAGCTCCATAAAAAAAGCAAGCTCACCTACAATGTTTGTTGGTGCCTTGCAATTATTTACTATATCGCCCTGCCATAAGCTGCCGATTAATCCCTTATGGTTGATGTTGTTCTTGCATTTAATGGAGTGTCCGCCTGCTTGCTGCCATTCTTCAAGATTTATGTTGTAATTATCATAGAGAAAATCGTTCTTTGTTATGATTCCAGGAATGAACTCCGTTTTGTTCTTTCCTACTGGAGTAAATATTCGATGTTCTCTATCTATGAAAGGTAAGTGTTTATCACACCAGGCGTGTTTCTCAGTTCGACAGTATGGTGGCTCACCCTGAACTGTAGCTGACAGAATAAAAATCTCTACATCTGGATAAGCCTCTGAGAATTTATTCAGGCCTTGCGTAAGATTCTCAAATGGAGAGAGATTTCTGAAAAAGTCCTTTTCAAACATTCTTTCAAGATATCTGTCTTCATCGTGAAACTTTGCTAGAGTGCCATCCATATCAACAAACAATCTTTTTAAGGCCATTATTCCTGCCTCCTTCGTTTAACACGAATAGTTGTTGTGCCGATAATGCCTGCAAGGCATATCAAGCCAAGAACAGCATAGAAACGCACATTGTTATTTGTACTGTTTGTAAGTGGAATGTTTGGATCTTCAAGGTTATATACATTCACGTCAATTTCCTGAGCGTAATTTACTGTTACTTCTTGATCTCCTGCAGTCAGATAACCATATGGAACAGTAGAGCCTTTTTCTGTGAGAGTATATGTTCCAAGTGGGATCTTATCAAAACTAGCATAACCGTTTTTGTCAGTGGTGGCTTCCAGGAGAATATCACGGCCACTATCAGACGTTCCGTGAAGAATAAAAGTAATATTTGCAATATCTTTCATTTTTCTGGTGGCCTTAGTCACTTTTATTGTTCCTGTCTTTTCAGCGTTGGATATCTCAATATTTGTTGCCTGTGCATACTGAACTGATACATCTTCGGCGTCAGCTGTCATATATGCGTATGGAACAGATGAGCCTTTTTCATTAATTGTATATGTACCAATAGGAACGTTTTTAAAGTTTGCTATGCCGTTTGCGTCTGTGGTGGATTCAATGTTAATTTCACGCCCTGTGTCAGATGTTCCTGTCAGAATAAAAACAAGATCTGCAAGGTTGACCATTCCTGGTGTAGTTTTCTTTACTTTGATAGATCCTGTTTTCTCAGCATTGGAAATCTCAACATCTGTTGTCTGAGCATACTGTACTGTCACATTTTCAGGATCTGCTGTCATATATGCGTAAGGTACGCTTGAACCTTTCTCTGATACTGTATAAGTACCTATCGGGACATTATTAAATGTTGCTATGCCCTGATTGTCGGTGGTTGCTTCAATATTAATTTCTCGGCTACTATCAGACGTTCCTGATAAAATAAAAACAAGGTCTTTAAGATTAACCATGCCTGGTGTAGTCTTTTTGACCTTGAGAGTACCTGTTTTTTCATTGTTAATTAAAGTTACAGTTGCAGCAACTGGGTTACTATCATCAATTGTTACATATTGAGGTGTGCTGTCAACTTCATAGCCTGCAGGAGCTTGAATTTCAGTGATTTCCCATTTTCCCAATTCTATATCTTTTACAGAAGCTATACCTAGTGAATTAGTAACTTTTGTGAATGTTGTTCCTAAAGTTGTATGTTTGAATTCAAAGACGGTTCCAGGCAATAATCTATTATTATTATCTTTCTTTAAAACCGAAAGTTGACCATATGGTTCAGGAAAATATTTATCAACAGTAGTAGTATCTTGTGGCGTTGTAATCTGCAATTTTGACATTCGTTGATAATTACCGCCCAGGCTATATATTCCACACGACAAATATGGGGTACTACTTGAAGCTGTTATTTGTGCTTGAAGCGCTTTTCCTTTAAGCGAAGTTGTTGTTGGTATTCTGAAATAGAAATTTGCACCACTTTTAACAACTTCAGTACCTGCAGGAGCTTGAGCAAGACTAACCGTGTAATTTGAAACATCTGCACCATTTAATTTTGCTGTATAACTACCAATATAATAATAATTTCCAACAACAGAAACATTACTGTTATGAGTAAAAACAGATACGTTTGCAGTTTTTGTTGGATTGTATGGATTATTAATAGCATTGCTATAAATTTGTTTTGCTATTGTAACAGAATTTCCGTTGTAATCGCTTATTGGATTGAATTGTGCCATACCAGAACCACCATGTGACAACGTTTCTTGCATTGCATAAAGAGCTAACTGTGTAGCGTCATATGCTACCTCGTCATTTGTTGCACCCAAAGCTGCTGCTGAGCGATACGGATATCCATAGTACATAACACTTAAGATACCATTATCTACTTCCCCGATATAGCTTCCTGTTGTTCCAGATGAAGCAGGAGCGTCTTTACCGTTATCAAGGCAGAAAGCAACGTTGTTAATGCTGATACTTGTTGTATTAGCACTTGCTTTAAGAAAATTGTTTCCTGTTCCTCCTTCAGTCCATTCCCAATGATCTGGTAATGTTTTAGTGCTGTAAAAGTTTTCTGTATCACTAAAGGCCATAGCCTGAGGTACGAAAATACTTACAACCAAAACAATTGACATCATACTTACTAATAGTTTTTTCAATTTTAGTCATTCCTTTCATGTCTGCTAAATTGTTTTATATATAAAAAAAGAACGCTCTATAAAGAACGTTCTCTTAAATATCTGTTTAATTATCTTTGAGTAAATGTTTGTATACCATAAAAACCAATGTCTTTATTATTCTGCAAGGTGATTTCATATTTTGCATACACGCCGATCCCGATTTTTGTATAATTTATGTTAATCATATTCAGATTATGCCCAGAAGAAGCTTTCCAACCTTCAAACATAGTTTTTGCTATTTTTTTAAGTTCCGCATCTGTACAAGTAAAGTAAAATTGCTGATCTATGCTTAAAGTACTTATTCTTGCTAAATTTTCAGCTCCTGCACCTGAATCATAAAGTGTTTGAGTTACTTGCCGACCATTTATAATAGATATATCTTCATATGGTGTACCATATTTTACTTGGTCTAAGACAGTACCACATGGGTCTCCGTTTGGTCTATCGTGCATATAACAGTTTGGTCTTGAAGCTTCTTCTGCTCTTATACCTGCAGCTTGCATAAGTTTGCTTTCTACTGTAAAAGCAGACAAACCTTTTGAAGCTCGATACTGATTAACAAGTCTAACTATCTCATTTTCAATAACCTGGCATTGTGCAGCAGTTGGAACGATAAGCTTCTTTGCGGTTTGCGTTGTAGTTGGTGGCGTAATAACTGCCTGAACCTTTACTGTCGTTGCCTGTGTCTTTGTAGTAACTTTAGGTGCTGTGTTTTGATTAGCTGTAGGTGTTGTTGCCTGTGAAGCTTGTGTTGTAAGTGGTGTATCTTTTTCTGCTAGAGAAGGATTGTCTTCTGATAAAGAACTATCTTCACTATCAAGGGAAGATGATGATTTACTAGCAGATGATTTTACACCTGAAGGCTTTAACGTTTTTTTATCTTTGCCACAAGCAGTCAAAAATGTAATTGTAATAGCTACAGTTAAAACAACTGTTAATATTCTTTTCATAAGAAACCTCCCTTGATTTTATTATTCTTTTAACTTTATTTTACATTAATTTTCATATAAGTCAATGTTTATCGACTTCTTGTATTGTTTAATAATGGCGTTAACTCTTTCTTATGGGCAGCTGCATTAATTTGTTTATCAATACATTCAGAAATAAAAGAAAAAGATGTCTTAAAAGCTTCGTTAGCATTTTTAAAAACATCTGAGAATGTTGGCCTGTCTTCTTCAGGTAGTCTTGCAGTTATTCTTTCAAAAGTCTTAAAGGATTCTGCCATATGTTCTATTCTTGTAGCAGTAAGTTCAACACCTAATTTTGTCTGTAATATTATTGAGTATACATCAGCTTCAAGCTCAATCTGGCTTACGAATTTTTCTGCAGCAGATCCATTATGGTGCATTAAGAAGTGACCGATTTCATGTGAGAGAGTAGACACTCGTTCTGTGTCCTGAAGCTTCTCGTTTAATGTAATGAGATTTTCAAATGTAAGAGCCTGGCCTCTGAGACCGATTGATCTGTAATTATCAAATCTAACTTCACAATCAAAATGCTCATTACAAGCTGCAACCAATACTTCAAATATTTGAGCGTGCTGATCAGAGGAATATCCCATATTAAATATTTTAGGATAATCCTCTAAAGGGCAGTTCGTTTGTGAAATATCAAATACATTGCCTATCTTGAATTTGGTAAGCTTCTTTGTTTCAATAAGGCCACTTTTTGATTGTTCCTGTTGCTGCTTTGTAGCTTTGGAATACTGTACCCACTTATCATTAACGTAGAGTAATGTTACTATTGTTGGTACAAGAATTTTCATTCCTTTTTCGCCTTTGTTTACTGAGTAACCCATTTGCTTAAATTGTAGGAAGCTTCCTGTAAATAAAGCATACTTGTTTTGAAGATATATAAGCATTTGATTGTTAATGCTGTACTGATAAAACTTGCTTGAAAATGCTATCAATTCAGCAATGTTTTCAGGAGTTTGTTTAAAGCTTTCGGCCAGAGATTGAATTTGAGAAAATAATTGTTCTCTTTCAGCGTCGTATTCCTCAGGCGTCTTCTTATTGTAGTACTCTTTTTTCTCTGCCATTGTTTTCTAACCTCCTATGCTGTCTAAATGCTTTTTTATTTGACGTTGCTCTGGATCAGGAAGAACAGATAAAGGAGATAAACCGTCAGAAAAAATAAACCCACCTATTGTTACAAACTCTTCAGGCATTTCTGCATAGAACAGATCTCCGTTATCGTTGAGAACTATTGCTTTTCCATTAATGCAAGCCACAACCTCATTGTTAAGCTGTAAGTTATCAAGTGCCATTTTTCATTACTCCTTTCCATTGTTTTTATTTGTTTGGATGAGATAGCATACAATTGCTATTACTAGAAGAACACCTTGAATAATTCTGACTGATGTATCACTAATCAGATCTGGGAAAGGTCTCCGAAGCATACCGATTATACATGTTAAAGCAACACACAAAATAATCAGTAAATACAAATTAATGTATTTTGATTTTTTCATATTGTCCTCCTTACATATTGTCGAATAGTTTGATTAGCATTTCGTAGACTTCTGGTTCTATACAATCTTTTTGATTTTTAATACAAAGTGATATTGTCTTGTATTGTGAGGAAGTCAGTTTGATAGAATAGTTCTGCTTCTTTGTCTTAGCTTCTTCTTTCGGTATGTTATAGAAGTCATCAAGCATATCAAAAGAAAAAGCACCTAATGGATTAAGGCGCTTAAGTTCTTCTGATTGAGATAGGGTAACTTTACTCTTAGTCTCTGTAATATAATCAAAAAGGATTTCTTGATTGATTTCCGATAGGAAAGAAAGATTAACACCAACCATAAACTTTATTTTGTTGGTATCAACCATATCAAGCATAGGCTTAATAAGGGATGTAAGTCTGATATATCGCTGTATTTGTCTGCCACTTTCTTTATTGCTTTGACCAATTATATCAGCTGTTTCTAACTTCCCGACAACTTGTCGGGAAGTTGCTCCTTGATGTTTCATAGCTTCTAATTGCATTTTGTAAGCAAAGGCTTTTTCAGAAGGGAGAAGTTCCTGACGTTGATTAAGGTTTGTGTTTACTACAATAAGCTTTGCAGTGTCATCATCACAAGGCTTAATTACTGCAGGCACTGTTTTTAAGCCCACAAGCTTTGATGCTGCAGTCCTGTTGTGGCCTGCAAGTATCTGATATTTGCCGCCTTCAATCGGTCTGACTATGATGGGGGAGAGAACACCATTGATTTTAATATCTTCCGCAAGTTCCATCAGCTTTTCTTCAGAGTATGGTTTAAAGGGTTGGTTTTCATATTCAACTAACAGGTTTGTGCTGATCTGAGCAACTGCGTCTGTTGATGAAGCAAGCGAAGAAATAACAAGTTCAACATCTTGTTTCTTTGGTGTTACAACTGTTGACTGTAAATTTGTTATTTTCATATTAACCTCCTATTTTGGTAAGCAGCTCATCTGCAACTAATACATAATCTTTTCCGAGTTTTGTTGATCCAAGCACCAAAGCTTTTTGTTCATATGTACTGTTTGTAGCTTCTACTGAGCGGCGAACGGTGTTATTACAAAGCAGATCGCCAAACTGATCTGCTAATGCTGTCATAACCGCCTGTGCCATATTAGTGTTATCAACCATTGTTGCAATTACAGCCTGAAGGGTAATTTCTGGGTTAATAGTAGCTTTAATCTGCTTGTAGTTGCCTATCAGAGCTGACAAGCCGTCAAGTGCAAACTTCTGAGCCTGAACAGGAATGATAAGACTATCAGAAGAAGAAAGGGCATTGATAAATAAAATACCTAAGCTTGGTAAGCAGTCAATCAGAATGTAATTATATTCTGAGAAAGCCTCGGACTTAAGTATTCTTCTTAGTATTGTTTCTCTTGAAAGAGCGTTGTACATTGATAGCTCAACGGATGAGAGCTTCAGAGTTGAAGGAATGTAATCTATATTGTTAATTTCACTATGGTGAATTGCAGTTGTATAATCCATATCCTGACCTGTAATGATACTTGTCATTAATTCACTTATTGTTGGTTTGTCATCGTAATCATAGCCTAAGTAAGAGCTTAAGTTTTCCTGAGGATCAAGGTCAATAAGTAAAACCTTGTGGCCTTTTTTACTGAGTGCAGCTCCAATGTTCATACAGGTTGTTGTTTTACCAACGCCACCTTTTTGGTTTGCGAATGAGATAATTATTGTTTTTTTCATAGAGTTAGCCTACTTTCTGTCTTTAATTTTTCTGTCAGCCTTTTTGTTTTTGGCATAGAAAAAAGGACGGTGGCTAACTTACCGTCCTTGTTCTGAGTTGCAATCTCAGTTTCTATGTGTTTATTATAAGCCATAAGGCATATAATCTATTTGAAAATATTTAAATCCTTGTTATAATTATTATATAATCGACAAATATGAGGAGTATAATAATTATGACAGAAAAACATTTACTAAATGATTTATTAGAAAAAGTATTAAATGAACGTAAAGGCTCATTTGTAACATTATCAACATACGTTTGGGAATTAAAGATTAGTAAAAAGATTATGGATTATTTTGTTGATAAATATATTGAAGATGTCGGCGTTGATGAGTTATACGAATTTTTTAATATTGTCCGCTTTAAAGATAATGGACAGCTCTTAAGTAGTAAATATATTAAATCTATGAGAACTTTGCTCAGAGCAACATATAAAAAAGCTCTATTCTCAGATTACATTAATTATAATCCTTTTGATTATGATTTTAAGCTGCCAAAAGCACGTGCTGCTATTGCAACTGATAGAATTATTTCGGATGACGATTTAGAAAAACTATTAGTTGCATGTAAATCGAATGATAGATTTGGAATTATAATACCTATTCTTCTTTTAACAGGAATGCGAATCGGGGAACTTCTTGGTTTGTATTGGTCTGATATTGACTATGAAAGAAATATCATATATATAAAAAGAGCTGCAGTAAGAAATTACATAGAAAAATCAGACGGCAAGATAGTTCGTGTTGATGATATGATAGGAGATACTAAAACAAGGTGCAGCGTAAGAGAGCTTCCAGTAATAAATCAACAAGTAATTGATTTATTACTGGAATGGAAGGATCACATAAACAGCTATCCAAAGCTTGCAGAAAAAATAATTGAGAATAAAAACGAAAACTTGATATTTGTTAATTACCAGGGTAGAGTTATGAACTATAATACTCTGTATAAAGAACTTCAAGATTTCTTAAAAAAGAATAATCTTGAACATTGCGGAATTTTGTTTCACAAGCTTAGACATTGTTATGCAACGAGTATGGTGGATTGCGGAATAGATATAAATATCATTTCAAAACTTCTTGGTCATAAGAACATTACTACGACAGCTATGACATATGCAAAAGTTAGACTTGAGCCTAAAATCAAAGCAGTTCAGGTACACGAGCAGTACATTCACAAGACATTAAAAGCTCTCAAATAATCATATAATTAGGCTTCGTTCGAGTCCAACTTGGGGAGCCAATCGTTAACCCTTACAGATAGCGTTTTTACGTTGTTTGTAAGGTGTTTTTTTATACCTAAAAGCACATAAATTTTATCTTTTTCTAACATATTTTCTAACACTATTCGTGGAATACATTTTGAAAAGCTTGTGCCATATTGTCTTTTCTTTGTATAATAAATCATATTTAAGGGGATTATTTTAAATCAAATAAAAGTACTATTTGCTTATCAGAAAACTGATAATTGTGCCTATCATACTGTTGGATTTATTTTTTATAAGATATAATGTGTTTTATTTTTGGATAACACTAACATATTTATCTCCTTTTTTGTAAAATCTGGAGAAGCTTTTTTATATGTTTGTTGTTGCAAAATGTACTCAAATCCGTTATAATATATAGTAATATTGGAAGATGGTGATGGGTATGATTACATTTATTATTTTGTTTTTTCCAGCGATAATTTCATTATTTATTTTTGAGAGAATTAATAAAACAACACTTTCTAAAAGAACGTTAATATATCTTTTTGCAACAAATGTATTAATAATTAATTTAGCTTGCTTTACAGTCAAGCTCTTTTTCTCAAGAGGAGCAAATAAACTGTTTGATGAACTATTGAACAATATGACACCTTTTGATGCACTAATATACATATTGATATCATTGGTGTTTGCTGTTCTTGTTGTTCTTATTGAATCCTTTATCAGAAAGAATGTAGAAGTATCAATAGAGGTAAAAGATGAAGAAAAAAAGCAATAAAGAATACGCAATAAAGCGACGGTTTATAATCTGGCTTGCATTGCTTTTTTTAGCGACACTGTGCCTTTTCTCAGCAAAATGGTATATTGATACATATGGTGATGTTGGCTTTGATGCGATTATATTTTCGTTAATGGCTAATGTCAGTGGTACTGAAGCAAGTATTGTATGGAACTTTATTTATTCGTCACTTATTCCTGCAATTGCTACAGCAATACTCCTATGGCTGCTGATATTCTATAGGACGAAAGTCACTCTGAACATTAATTTCTTTAAGAATCATAAATGTCAAGTATATCCATTCAGTAACTTTATTTCTAGAGCATTATGTATAATAGTAAGTTTTGTAATGATTGGATATGCGTTGCTCAGCTGTGGGCTTTTTAGTTATATAAAAGCAATAAGCGATGAGAGTCAGTTGTATCAGACAACATATGTTAAACCTACTTCGTCTGTTATCCAGTTCCCAGAGCAGAAGCAAAATTTGATTTATATTTATGCTGAATCAATGGAGACAACATTTTTCTCAACAAAACATGGTGGAGTCTTTGAGGAAGATATTATTCCCGAACTGTATAAGCTTGCAAAGGATAATATAAATTTCTCACAGAATGAGGAAGTTGGCGGCGGACGTGCAACATATGGAGCAACATGGACGGCGGGTGCAATGGTTGCGCAGACGTCAGGGGCACCATTGAAGCTACCTGTGAGTATTGATGGAACACCATATACTTCTGCGGAAAAATACTTGCCTGGGCTTAGAACATTATCAGATGTTCTTCATGAAAATGATTATTATCAGGCATTGATGGTTGGTTCGGACAGCCATTTTGGAAATCGATATGAGTATTATACTCAGCACGGTACCGATAAGGTTTATGATCTTGCAACCGCACCGAAGGATGGAATTATTCCCGAAGGTTATAAGGTTTGGTGGGGTTTTGAGGATAAATATCTTTTCGAGTACGCAAAGCAGGAGCTCCCACAAATAGCTGCAAAGGGAAAGCCGTTTGCATTCACTATGCTGACAGTTGACACACACTTTCCAGATGGATATACCTGTGATTTGTGTGAAGATAAATATGATGAACCATACAACAACGTATATGCTTGTTCAAGTAGACAAATTGTTAGTTTTGTAAAGTGGATAATGGAACAGGATTTCTATAAAAATACAACGATTATTATTAGTGGTGATCATCCTACAATGGATGAAAGATATGCCAGTGACAATATTCCAAAGGATACTGTAAGGCGCGTTTATAATTGTATTATTAATTCGCGTGTTAATGCGACAAATAACAAGAATCGTGAGTTTACTACCCTTGATATGTTTCCAACAACACTTGCAGCAATGGGATGTAAGATAGAAGGCGACCGATTGGGACTTGGAACAAACCTGTTCTCGGGAAAAGAAACACTTTGTGAGGAATATGAATTTGACAAGCTCTGTTATGAGGTTTCAAGAACATCTCTATACTATAATAAAAGGTTCCTTCACAATTATAAGAATTAATTAACTTAATAATAAAAAGGCTATATGAATTTCATATAGCCTTTTTTATTATATTAATATAAATTATTTACTTGCTTTTCTGCGTTTTGAAATTATTACGAGTCCTCCACACAGTGTGATAACAGAAGCAATTAATGAAATGCTTATTGTATCAGCATTTGTTTTAGGATTATCAGCCAAAGGTGTTTCAGGTTCTGGAACTACAGGAGTTTCAGGGTTTGGAGCCAAAGGTGTCTCAGGATCGTCAATATCAACAACTGGAGCAGCAACATTAAAAGTCTTGTCGACGGTATTTGATGATGCACCGTAGTTGTTCATAGCGAAGAAAGAAATATTATAATCACCAGGGGTTTTATAAGCTGAAGTATCAACAGGGATTGTTGTTGTAAAATTGTCGCCATTCCAGCTAATTGCTGAAGGAGAAGTTACTGCATCTTTATCTGGGAGCTTGTACATAACAGCGAAGTTGGTTTTTTCAAACTCGCCAGCCTGTGTGCCTTTTACGACATAGCCTGCGTCAGTTTTTTCAACAGATGAGATTACTGGAGCCTGTGACTGAGCATTTCCAACACCGATGATTACTGAGAAAGTCTTTGACTCGCCAGCAGCAAGATTGATATTCTTCCAAGCAAAATTCATTGCGCTGTCAGCAGATTTGAATCCGATTAGTTTTCCATCAGTATCCTTTATATAATAACCACTGAAGGAACTGTCATACAATGTAGCAGGATCATCTGTTTCCATTGATTTTAACAGTCGTTTTGTTTCATCCTGAAAACTTCCGAACCAGTATGTATCGACATCTGTTACGCCTGGTTTTCCTCTCAGGTATACAGATAGCTTTGGTTGGGTAGATGTATTATCGTCTGTCATATCAAATCCGATTACCTTATTGTTTTCCTTTATAACGTTAAGCTGAGCGTCATCGTTGCTATTAATCTCAACGTCATAGAAAATGCCTAACATACCATTTTCGACAGCAGTTTCAGCCTTTGCTGTGAATGATATCTGAATGTAATTACCGTTCAGTATTGATTTAGCTGAAGGAGTAACTGTTAGACCGTCAGAATGAGCTGAAACTCTGAATCCACTTTCACTATAAGATGTCGATATCCAGTTATCAGCTGCGTCTGCTGATGTCTTATAATTTGAAATAACGTCAATTGATTTACATGATGTGTCACTATTACCAGCACTAAATGCGCTATAGGTAGTTTCCCTAAAAGCCATTTTGTTGTTTTCGCCTAATGTGTAATTAAACCCAGAAAAGTTAACTGTGGCAGGAGCTTCTTCTGCCGATACACTTGCAACAGTAAGAGTGAAGGCAAGTGCTAAGCACGTAACTGCGCTAATGATTTTCTTCATTATGTCATTCTCCTCTTTAATATTATAAGTAAATTATAAACATATTAAAAATAAAAATCAATATAAAAATTAAATTTTTCAAATCAAAAACTAAAATTTATAATTTATAACAAAATATACCAATGCAAGTAATTGATATTTATATTTTATTACCACATGCTGATTGCAATACTGTATAATTATGGACGTAAACGTACAAACTAACAATTATGAGGAATTTATTGAATGAAAAACTAATAAATTGCATTTTACGAATGTTTTTGTGCAAAATGTCATTTGTTAATTTGTTAAAAATGGTGTATAATTAATATGGGATATAAAATATACGTATGGAGGTAGAAATGGACTATAAAACAGGGGAATATGTTATCTATGGCTCAGCAGGGATTTGCAGGTATGATGGCACTGAAAGTAAAGAATTTAATGGGGAAATAAAGAAGTATTGCAAGCTTATCCCTATGGATTATAAAAATTCTGTCTATTATGTTCCATCAGACATTATAGAAATGAAAACAAGGCGAGTTCATACAAAAAGTGAAGTTTACAATATCATCGATTCAATTCCTGGTATTAAGCCTTTATGGAACAAGAACAGAAATGAAAGAAAAGTGCTTTTTGATACTGCAATTAAAAGCGATAACTATACAGGTCTGATCGGAGTTATTAAATCCATAAATGAGCATAAAAAGGAATGTCAGGAAAATGGCAGTAAGCTTACATTAGCTGACCAAAAGGCATGCAGAACGGCTGAGGATATGTTACATCAGGAATTTGCAGTAGTTCTTGGAATTAATGAAAATGAAGTCGATGATGTAATTGCAAAGAGAATAGAGGAAAGAAAAGATGCGTAAATAACGCATCTTTTTCATTGCATATATATCCAATAAATGCTATAATATTTGTATTATTGAAGTAAAAGGAGCACCTATATGGAGAATTATAAGAAAGCTCAGCTGATTATGCAGAATATAAATAGTGTCATTGTTGGCAAGGAGGAAATTGTTAAGCTCGTTGTAGTAGCTTTGCTTGCACAGGGGCACTTGTTGCTTGAGGATGTTCCTGGTATAGGGAAAACAACAATAGCTAATTCACTCGCAAAATCACTTGATTGTGAGTTCAGCAGAATTCAGTTTACTCCTGATACTCTTCCAAGTGATGTTACAGGGACTTCTGTATATAATATGCAAACAGGAAAGTTTGAATTTGTAAAAGGTTCAGTAATGAGCAATATTGTTCTTGCTGATGAGATTAACAGAACCTCACCAAAGACACAGGCGAGCCTTCTTGAAGCAATGGAGGAACAACAGGTAACAGCTGACGGCAATACTTATATACTTGAATCTCCATTTATGGTTATTGCTACACAAAATCCAATTGACTATCTTGGCACTTATAATCTCCCCGAAGCACAGCTTGATAGATTTTTAATGAGGCTTTCAATAGGCTATCCATCTTTGGATAATGAACAGAAAATGGCTGCACAGTTTATTGATGGTATTTCAAAAGAAAACCTCAATGCTGTTGTTTCAAGGCTGGAAGTTGCCCAAATGCAGGATGAAGTCAAGAATATAAAGGTCAATAAGGATGTTGTTTCATATATAGTAAATATTATTGATGAAACAAGAAATAATGAATTTATTTCACTTGGGGCAAGTCCACGTGCAACTCTTGCACTTATAAGAGCATCACAATCACTTGCTTATACAGAGGGCAGGCAGTTCGTCCTCCCTGATGATGTAAAGAAAATGAGCAGATATGTTCTTTCACACAGAGTTGTTTTATCAATGGAAGCTAAAATCAATAAAATGGACATAAGTAACATTATTAATAGTATAGTAAGCAATGTCAAGGTTCCGATTTATAAATAACGGAGGACAAGCATGATACGAAAAAAAATCGTTATAATCCTGATGATTGCTGTAACTGCAATATTTGCATCGTTCTTCGGTGGGCCTGTAACCTATGGATTATTATACATTTCGATAATTATTCCTCTTTCGGCTTTGATATATTGTGCATATGTCTGTGTTGCTTTTAAACCTATACAATCGGTTAAGCAACGCCAGATTGAAAAGGGTAAGGATATAACATATTCTGTTTCGCTAACTAATAAAAGTTTTCTGCCATTCACTAATGTAAGAATGATTCATTACTCAGATAAAAAGGATATAGAAGAAAAAGGCTTGTTCAATAATTATTGTATTGTTCCAAAGGAAGAGTATGAAATTATATCAAAGATAACCTGCCCAATGCGTGGCGTTGTTGATATGGGAATAAAAAAGGTCGTTATTCAGGACTTCCTTAATGCTTTCAAAATGTCGGGCAATGTTCACAAACTTGGGAAGATTTATGTAGTGCCAAGACTTATAATCCTCAGCAATATTATTGCTGAATTAGACACAGAATGTGACAGAGTCAGACCGCAGTTTTCGGTTATTAACCTTCAGGAAATTCCTGACATAGATATGCGAAGATATAATTCAGGGGATAACCGTAGGATGATTCATTGGAAGGCGAGTGCAAAAAAGCATGAGCTTTATACAAGAAAATACATTAACAATCCTGACCCTGTAATGAAGATTGTTGTTGATCTCAGTCCGATAGACGCTCCCAAGGGTGATTCTGTTGAAACAGAGGATAGAATTCTTGAAGCTTCACTTGCTATAATGAAGTTCTATCAGAAAAAGAAGAAGCCGACTACTGCTGTTTACGCTGACAATATTATCAATATGGTCAGATTAAGCACGGAAAATGAATTTAATAATTTTTACAGGAAATGTGCTGAGCTTGTTTTTACTACAAGTCATTCTGTGGATGAATGCATTATAAGATGCCTTGAAAAAGAAGAATCAGGCTCACATTTTGTTCTGGTTTTGAACAAAATGACAGAAAGAATTTCTAATGTATGCAAGAGAGCAATTGAATTCAGCAACATTGTCACGATAATTTTAGTTGACGATAATGGAAATGAAAGAGAAAAATTCGAAACAGATTTTAAAAGTGATATTATTGTAATTAATAAAAATCAGGGAATTTCAGACATCCTTGAGAGAAAATAGAGGTGACAGAATGACACAGAAAAAGACAGCAAGCAAAATAATATTTTCAGTTGCCTCAATATTCTTGCTGACAGTGTTCTTTGAAGTGGCATTCTGTTTTGCATATAATTTTGAATATAATGCTGATTTGATTATTATTGGTTCATTTGTCACAAGCGGACTGACTGCGGTATATTATCTTATTCAAAATTCCGGGAAAGTAATATTAGTATCAGTTCTGGTTGTTATATTTCTTTTATGGATGCTGACAATTCCTGATTTTATCTCATACCTTCAGGAGTTTATATATTGGTTTATTGACTATGCAGAGGGTTCTGCTGGTGAGGATGAGCAATATATTGACCTTACAAAGCGAATAGCCTTTGTACTAATTTCAATAAATACAATAGTACTTCAGAAAAATATTTTCAGAAGAGTATCGTGTGCAATTATTACTGTTGGAGTACTGTTATTCTGCGGATATTATGAATATGAAATACCTAGAATATACGTTGCATTTGCATTGCTTTATGTTCTGTTAGTTGTAATAGAAACTGGACTTTGCTTCACACAAAAGCAGGAAGATGAGGGTAAAAGGCTTGAGGTTGTTTCAAGACTTGCACCGATAGTCGCAGTAGTAATTTTAATTACAAATATTCTGCCGGCTTCTTCTGATCCGCTTGAGTGGGGTGGTGCAAGGTCAGCCTATAAATTCCTCAAGGCACAGGTTAACAATATTGCAGGTGACCTTGGAATTATTGATAAGGATAAAGATAACGACAAGACAATTGGCTTTTCAGATGGGATAGAGCTCGGCGGAAACATTAATAATGATAAAACAGTTGCTTTCGAGGTTACTTTTAATAATATTCCACAGCAGAATATTTATATTAAGGGTGCTGTAAGTGATACGTATAAGAATAATGGCTGGATTCGTAAATACAATGATAATGTCAAGTGGGGAAGCAATGCCAACGAGGTAATTGACGAATATGTTGCTGATTACGCAGAATTATATTATTCAATTATAAGAAGTGGCTTTTTCTACACAGCGGATTCTTTTGTAAAGAGTTATGCAACAAGAATAGGATATAAAGGCTTAAAAACCAACTGTGTGCTTTATAGTTCAAGAGTGGGAACAGAGGTTGAATTTGATAGCTTTGTCAATACTAAAGGACCAGTATGGCTTTTTAATGAGCAACAGGGGAAGGACACAACATATACTTTTGCTTTCAGCGATTTGTTCCAACTCGACAGGACATTCATAAATCTGGTAAATGATCAAAAGAATTTTAAATACAGCGCACAGAAAGATAGCTACAATTTATACACTCAGAAACAAATTGAAGAGGGCTCCGCTCAAGAAATGTATATGGATTCAAGTACGGTTATTGAGTACATTAAACAGGCTTATAATCTTTCGTTTGAAAATTGCCCAAGTAATCTTGATAATTTATTAGATAAACGTGCAGCAACTATCAGAAGACAATATCTTGATGTTCCGAAGAGTGTTCCAGACAGAGTAGCTAAGCTTGCAAAGGAAATAACAAAGGGTGCTAAAACCGATTATGACAAGCTTAAAGCGCTTGAAAGCTATCTTGTCACTAATTATAAGTATACAGTAAAACCGGGAACTATACCAAAGGGGAAGGATGCTGTTGATTATTTTTTGTTTGAGAAGAAGAGCGGGTATTGTACTTATTTTGCTTCTGCAATGGCTATTATGGGCAGAAGCCTTGGAATTCCAACAAGAATAGCACAGGGATACATTGTAAAAGCTGAGCCGTTCAAAGCAAAATATGATGTAACAGAAAATGACGCTCACGCATGGGTTGAAGGTTATATTGAGGGGTTAGGCTGGGTGAATTTTGAACCTACTGCTGGCTTTGTATATGATGCAACTGGTTCAAGCTCAAAAACCGATAGTTCAAGTCGTCCTGAGAGCAAACCTGATTCTTCCTCACAGCAGTCAAGCTCAACACCTGATTCAAGTTCAAGCATTGTTGATAGCAGTGATGCAAGCAGTGATGATACTGCATTGGATTCTGATAGATCAAGTAAAAGCGGCGGAACTATTGAATTGAAAAATACAGGCGGAAGAATCCTGTGGCTTTTGATTATTATTGCTGTCCTTGTAATATTGCTCACGCCGTTAATTGAATATGTTAAAATAAATATTGCCTTTATTAAGTATGGAAGATTATATAAGTCGGCTGATAATAACCTTAAGGTTTATATGGATATTACCGCTTTAATTAAACTGCTTGAAAGCAAAAAGCTCAAGCTTGAAGAATTTGAAACCTTATCAGAATATTCATCAAGAATTAATTGTTATAATCCGAAGGTCAATGACAGTATTAAAGAATCACTTGATGTTTATATGAAAGAGCGTTATGGCGGGATTGATATAAGCAACGCAGAACAGAAGAAAGTTGAAATGACACGACAGCTTGTTGAAAGCTATATTAAAGATGAAATTTCGGCATTCAAGTACTTCCGTTTATCATATAACACAACAAAAAGCGGGTACAAAAGGTTTAAATAAATAATATAGTATGATATAATAAAAATAAAAAAGGATAACAAAATGCTAAACAAAAAATTCATTCTTTTTGACCTTGATGGGACACTTACAAATCCATATGAGGGAATAACAAAATCCGTTCAGTACTCACTTGCATCATTTGGAATTGACGAAAAGCAGGAAAATCTCAAGAGGTTTATCGGTCCGCCTCTTACATGGGCTTTTAAAGAGTATTATGGGTTTAATGATGAAACAACAGCACAGGCAATTAAAAAATACCGAGAAAGATTTTCGGCAAAAGGCATATTTGAAAACGATTTATATGAGGGGATTCCTGAACTGTTTGATACACTTAAAAATAGTGGTAGGGAGATTATCCTTGCCACATCAAAGCCTATTGAATTTTCTGAAAGAATAATTGATTATTTTGATCTTACAAAGTATTTTTCATTTATGGCGGGTAGTACCTTAAAGGGCGAGAGAGATACTAAGGCCGAGGTTATTGAGTATGCTTTGAATGAGATGAATATAACAGATTTATCGCAGGCTGTTATGATTGGTGACCGTGAGCACGATATTTTTGGTGCAAAGGCAAACAATATCGAATCAATCGGCATTCTCTATGGCTTTGGCAATAGAGAAGAATTTGAAAAATCAGGAGCAGATTATATCTGCGATACTGTCCAAGATTTAAAGAATTTATTAGTTGACTAAAAAACAAGCGTTACAATTAAGTAACGCTTGTTTCATTTTATTGTCTATTTCCCGAAAGCCATATAGGAAAGAATTCTTGAATAAGCTATTGGCTTAAGATGACATCCGTCAGCGGCAGCAAAAGCTGATAAGAGATTTCCGTTTTTGTCGGCGAGGATATTATATATGTTCACAAAGCCGATATCAGGGTAGCTTGCTTTCAGCAGATTTTCTGTGTATAAATTGCATTCTTTTATCTTGCCGTTTGCGTGCCATGAATGGGAAGCTGTTGTTGGGGACATTGCCATTATATAAAACTTTGTCTGTGGGCTTACAGCTTTGAGTTTTTGGACTAAATTCACCATATTTGTTGCGTAAGCTTCCTTTGAGGTGAAGTTTATTCCGTTTATGCCCATCCATATATAAACATTCTTCGGCTGTGATGCTTTTATGCAATCAACTATATTATACTTTCCGTTGTTATATAAAAATGTATAATTATATATAGTATCTGTTCTTATATTTCTATCAGCAAAAACCTGATTTGCTAATAGTAGTTTAGGATAAACCTTAAAACCAGAGCATATCGAATCACCAATAAAAGCTATATTGCTTTCAAATGCTGGATTTCTAATAAAAAGCTTTGAATCAAATCCTGCTGGTACCGAACCTTTAGGTGGGGCTATAACCGGTGTTGCTGTTGTGGTTGTAGCGGGAGTAGTAGTTGTGATTGTCGTTGTAGTTTCCTGCATAGTGGTTGTAACAGATGGTGTTGTAATTTGTGATGAAGAAGAATCAAAAGAGGAGTTTTTATCATCAGAACATCCTGACATTGATATAATTAATAAAGCAACACAAGCCAATGTCAGTAATTTCATAGTAAGCCCCCTGTTATAAAGTAATAATAAATATTATGCTTATACAGTCATAGGATATGCTATTCAAAGTAAAGCTGGACTTTATCATTATTATTAAGTAAGCTTGTATAGGATGCGTTCTGTCCGTTTATTCTCATAATAAGATTACCCTGTGGGTTTGATAAATCAAGAGAAACTAAAGTTAACACTTCAAGGAAAGCGTGTGGTGAATTATCCTCTTTTTCAGGAAGAATTGTTTCCATGCCATTTAAGGTAATTCTGATAGCAGGTGTATTTGATGAAATTGGGGCCTGTGGAACAATCTCAGGAACTGGTGCTGGTGCAATCACTTGTGCAGCTTCTTGTTTTGTAACGATAGGAGGGATAACCTTTTCGGGTAGTTTCTGTGAGGTGATTATATCTCCGTCATTCAAAAAGCTGTCAACAGGGATAATTGCCTTACCCTTTTGGAATTTATAGCCTGTTATATTGAATTCAATCTTATCAAGTAGCTCAGAAAGCTTTGAGATTGATGTAATAACAACAACATCACCATTGATAATCTTATAGTTGCTGTCCACAACATTTCCATTAACAACAGCACTTGTGCCGACGGGATACTGAACACCGTCAAAGGTAATATATTTTGGGGAAACGTCGCCCGCAATGTCTGAAATTGTTGCCTGTGCGGAAATTCCTGTTGTAGCGGGAATGATATTCACAACGTCGCCTTGTTTTATTTTTGTTTCAATACTAGCAGACTCACCATTTAAAGTAAGCTGTGCAGGAGTTGAAATTTCACCCTTGAAGAGCATTTGCTCGCCATTTAAAGTGAACGAAAGATTCTTGCCAGAATGTCCGATAATTTGTCTTGCTTTGTAGCCTGCCACCATAAGCAGGTCGAGAATATTCATATTCCTTGTGTCAAAGACCCTGTATTTCTTGTCATTCAGGATAATTGTTGAGAAATCATACCCGCTTTGAATAGTTGATGTTACACCAATACCGATAGGTGTTACAAATTCAGGGCCTGTTATATCATTTCCGCCAAGGACAACATTTTTGATAAAGTTATGACCGCCGACTGCTACTCGAGCTTCAGGAATATCAAGTTTTTTTGCAATAATATAAGCAAGATCAGGTATCTGACTTCCGCCACCGACAAGGAATACTGCCGCTGGTGCCTCGCCGTTTACTTCAAGAATATTTTTGACGATAGTATCAGCGAGAGTGTCAACAGTCGGATATATTGACTTGAAAAAGTCATTGGCTTCGATAGTCTGTTCAACGCCGAGAATGTCTTTATATGTGATAGTATCTGACTTTGATGAGAATTTCATCTGTTCTGCTGTGTCAAAGTCAACAAGATATTTTTTTATAATGTCTTCGGTAATTTCATCACCTGCAATAGTAGCCATTGCGTAAGAAACTATACTTCCGTTTTTGGAAATTGCAATGTCGGAGGTTCCAGCACCAATATCAACAAGTGCAATGTTGATAAGTCGCAGTTCTGGTGGAACAATAACATTCATTGCGGCAATAGGTTCAAGCGTAAGGCTTGAAACCGTTAGCTTGTTTGCATCTGTAACAGCATATAACCCTTCGACAACAATATTCGGGAGGAATGCTGCAATAATTTCTATGGTAACAGACTTTCCCTTATGGCCAACAATACTCTTCATAGGATAACCGTCAAGCAGATAGCTCACTACGCTGTGACCGACACAATAGAATGAAACAGCCTCATCGTCGGTTTTTTGCTTGTCGATAACTTCCTGTGCTTTTGATACTGCTTCAATTTCAATAGTCTTTTCTATTTCGGAAGTGATTGCATCAGGAGTTGGAACTTCCATATCAAGCTTGATATGTTGCGTTTTTAATGCACGTCCAGCAGCAGCAATACAAACGTGTGAAAGGTGAATGTTGTTTCTTTCTTCGAGTGTTGACTTCACAATATTAACAACACCTGCAACAGCATTGATATCCTCAATCTGTCCATCAATCATTGCCCTTTTTGTATGTGGAACAGAAACATGGTCGATTATTGTAAAAACTCCGTCAACCATTTTCGCAATGATACCGACAATAGTCCTTGTACCTATATCAAGAGAGAAAATGACATTGCCCTGTCGCTTTTTTGCGGGTTTTGTAGCTTTCTTCTTTTTAGTCTGTTTTGCCTTGCTGGATTTTATTGTTCCCATAGAAAGACTTCCTTTCAGATGATAAAACAAAAGGGGAAATCTAATTCCCCTTCATTAAATAAATTATAGCAATTTTTTATTTTGTTTGCAAGAATTTCTTGATATCGCTGATGATATCTTCTCGGGAATTATTCCCATCCACCTCATGATCGCAATGTGTTATGTAGTATGGTATTCTTTTTTTATACAGATCATAAAGTTCAGCTTTTGACTTGCTTTTTGCAAGCGGACGGTTTTCGTCGCCAGAGATTCTATTATAACATATATTAAAGGATGTATTGATAAATATAATTCTTCCATGATGTTTTGCTTTTGTCGCATTGGAAATACTGACAAGAGCGCCACCACCTGTTGAAATTACCAAATTGTTATTGGTGAGTTCAGAAATTGAGGTTGTTTCAAGATTTCTGAAATATTGCTCGCCGTGTTGCTCAAATATTTCGGAAATACTTTTGCCTGTTTTTTCTGCAATGTATTCGTCAAGATCAATGAATGAGTAATCAAATTCCTTTGCCAGAAGCTTTCCTATTGTTGTTTTTCCACAGCCCATAAAACCACATAAATAAATATTCATTAAAATACCCTCTTTACATATTCCTGCATCTGTGTTATCAGTAAGTCTATTTCTTCTGTAGTGTAACTTGCATTGTCCCAGATTTCGTGAGCGGCAACTGCCTGCCAAACAAGCATTGCCATTCCGTTAATGGTGCATCCTCCAAATTCCATTGATTTCTTTAGTATTAATGTTTCTGTCGGATTGTAAATAGCATCAAACACACATTTACAGTTTCTAATGACATCATCGCTTACCGGACATTTGTCGGTGTCAGGGTACATACCAACTGGGGTTGAATTGATGAGGAGATCAAAGCTCCCCTGAATTGAATTTAGAGAAGTTATTGTGACCTTCGCGTCAGGTTTTAAAATTAGAATATCCTCTAAAACCTTGTGTGCTTTTTCCATTGAGCTTTCTCTCACTGCGATTGTCAGTTCCGAATTAGCGAGTGCAGCCTCAATAGCCATCATACGTCCTGCTCCGCCACAGCCTAATAAAAGAACTTTTCCGCCTAAATTCCCACCTCCTGATTTGAGGGCACGCAAAAAGCCGAACACGTCGGTGTTGTACCCTGTTGAAATACCATCCTTGTTGTGAACGCAGTTTATTGCACCATAACGCTTAGCTGAAGCATCCAAATTATCAATAAATGGGATAATTTTTACCTTATGGGGAATTGTAACATTATATCCTGTGAAGGATTTTAAAAAATCGGTTTGAGTTAAAAGCTGCTCAGGAGTAAGCTCAAGAATAGAATAGTCGCCTTTTTTTTCAGAAAGGTCAAAAAGCCTTTGATGGATAGTAGGGGAAATTGTATGAGGCAGGCTTTCTCCAAGAATGCAGAACTGACGCATCATAATAAAGACTCCTTTGGTGAGAGGATACTGCTATTCTGAAAAAAGTGAGCTCAATGCCTTTTCAAGTGTAGCAGTATTTTCAATATTTATGGCTGTTACGCCTTTTAATGTTTTCTTTACAAGTCCAGTGAGAACCTTATTTGGGCCAAGCTCAATATAGTTATTGTAGCCATTGTCATTTAAAAGGTTAAGCTCACTTGTGAATTTTACAGGTGAAACAATATGCTTTGCAAGGTATACAGGCATATCTGAATAATCATCAAGGATTCCGCCAGTAAGATTTGAATAAAAATCACATACAGGTGGGTTAAAAGTAACATCTGAATTCTTTACAACAGCAAGGAATTCTTCTGATGCTGGTTGCATTAATTTCGAATGGAATGCAGAAGAAACGTTAAGCTTTATTGCTTTTGATTTTCTCTCTGTAAATATTTCAATTGCCTTGTCTACTGCGTCAACATCACCTGCAATAACAGTCTGTGCTGATGAGTTATAATTAACAGGGATAACATAGCCGTCAATCTCACTACAGATTTTTTCTATCTCATCGGCAGATTGTCCAATTATCGCACACATTGCACCATTGGAATTTTCAGAAGCCTTCTGCATTGCTTCGCTTCGTGCCTTGATGAGCTTAAAGCCTTCCTCAACAGTAATCATTTCACAGGCAACCATTGCTGCATATTCACCGAGTGAATGACCGGCAACAGCGCTGAAGTTAATACCGTTTTCTTTAGCAGCCTCAAATGCGCATAGTGATGTAGCAAAAATTGCTGGTTGAGAGTAAATGGTTTTAGCAAGCTCTTCTTCAGGGCCATTAAAACAGATTTCCTTTAGATTAAAGCTGAAAACTGTATCTGCAATATCGAAAATTTCGAGAGCTGAAGGGAGTGCTTCACAAAGCTCCTTTGCCATCCCTGCATACTGTGAGCCCTGTCCAGAGAATAAAAAAACGTTTTTAGACATATTGAATATCCTTTCAAATTAATTTTGTTTATAATTGTACATTGGCATTATTTTCTTAAGTTTAACTTGACAAAGTACCTAAAAATATAATACAATGGAAAAGTTACAAAGTGTAATAATTATGCTTAAAAAATAGATTGAATACATAAATATATATTATTATAAATACAACTTAAGTATATATATTTATCAGATTACTACAAAATAGTAACAATTTGATATTAACCACACTCACATTATAACATATTTTTCATGTCAAAACAATAAATAGGAGGGCTTTTTTTGAAAGGTATTAAATTAGCCGGTATAGGGACATATGTTCCCGAGCGAATTGTGACAAACGATGATTTTACAAGTATTATTGAAACCTCTGACGAATGGATAAGAACAAGAACGGGAATGAAAGAACGCCACATCTCTCAAGGTGAACCAACATGGTATATGGGAGCAAAAGCTGTTCAGTCTGCAATGGACAAAGCTGGAATTGAACCAAGTGAAATCGGACTGATAATTTCAACAAGTGTTTCTGGTGATTTTTATACTCCTTCAACTGCAAGTATAATTCAACGTGAAATCGGTGCAATTGGCTCAATGGCCATTGATATTAATTGTGCTTGTTCAGGGTTCGTTTATGGTGTTGATATGGCAAGACGATATCTTGTTACCGATGATAAAATAAAATATGCTGTTGTTGTTGCAAATGAAAATCTTTCAAAATTAACTGATTATTCAGACCGTTCGACTTGTATTCTTTTCGGTGACGGAGCGGCTGCTTGTATATTAGAATTAGCTGATAACAGTTTTTACTCAAGCTATCTTGGTGCTGACGGAACAGGAGCATGCCGTCTTTTTGCTCGTTCTATACCATCGACTAATGCTTTTATGCCTGAAAATAAAAAAGATTATCAAGACGGTTTCCCAGAAAGCAATGGACATTATTTTTATCAGGATGGAAAAGAAGTTTATAAATTTGCAATAAAGGCACTTCCATTCGCTGTTGAAAATGCATTGGAGGGAACAGGCTTGAGTGTTGAAGATATTAACTTAATAATTCCTCATCAGGCAAATATAAGAATTATTGAAACAGCAGCACAAAGATTTGGTGTTTCAATGGACAAAATGTATATTAATCTTGAAAAGTACGGTAATACTTCAAGCGCAAGTATTCCTCTTGCACTTGATGAAGCTATAAAAGAAGGTAAAATTAAAGACGGTGATAAAGTTTGTCTTGTTGGATTCGGAGCGGGGCTAACTTACGGTGCCGTAATATTCGAATATTAAGGAGAAATTAAAATGAATACAAAAATAACAGAACTATTAGGTATTAAGTACCCAATTATTCAAGGCGGAATGGCTTGGGTTGCTGAAAGTACACTTGCTGCTGCTGTTTCAAATGCTGGTGGACTTGGACTTATCGCTGGTGGTGCTGCTCCTATTGATTATTTAAGGGATCAGATCAGAAAATGCAAATCTCTCACAGACAAGCCTTTTGGCGTAAACATTATGCTTATGAGCCCTAATGCTGAGGAACTTGCACAGCTTGTCATTGATGAGGGAGTTCCTGTTATAACAACTGGTGCGGGAAATCCAGGCAAGTATATGGAAGCGTGGAAAGCTGCTGGGATTAAAGTAATCCCTGTTATTCCTTCTGTTGCTCTTGCAAAGAGAATGGAAAGAGCAGGTGCTGATGCTGTTGTTGCTGAAGGAACTGAATCAGGTGGACACATCGGTGAAAACACAACCATGTGTCTTGTTCCACAGGTTGTTGATGCAGTAAGCATTCCTGTTATTGCAGCAGGTGGTATTGCTGATGGACGTGGTGTTGCTGCTTCATTTATGCTTGGAGCTCAGGGCGTTCAGGTAGGAACAGTCTTCCTTGCTGCTGAAGAATGTCAGGTTCATGAGAACTACAAAAAATTAGTTTTAGAAGCAAAGGATACAGACAGTATAGTTACTGGAAGATTCACAGGTCATCCTTGCAGAGGCGTAAAGACAAAGTATGCAAAGAAGCTCTTGACCTTCGAGCGTGATGGCGGAACACCTGAAGAATTTGAAGAAATGACATTAGGAAGTTTAAGAAAAGCTGCTGTTGACGGTAACATTGATGAGGGCTCATTCCTTTGTGGTGCTATTGCAGGGCTTGTTAATGAAATTGAACCTGTAAAGGTTATTATTGAAAGAATGTTTGACTCAGCAGAAAAGCTATTGAATAAGTAAAATCATATATTAGTAATATTATTGCTTATAAGTTAGCACATTAAAAGGACAGCCAGATATGATAAAATTAGCTTATGACACGGGGATAACAGTTTTTAGGGTAGAGGATCTTATACCGTATGCGATTGCTGCGGCAATTTTATGTGCTATTTTTCCCATTGGTGTATATTTCAGTTATTGCAAGCGATTAAAAGAGTTTAGAAACAGGCAGACAGAGTATGTATTCCAGGGAGAAACAAGACTTAAAATATTCTTTGGCTTTGTGGTTATTATGCTTTGTTCGTATATATATGTATGTTTTGTTGAACCAAATATTTTCAATTGGATTTATGTCACCATTATTTCTATAGCTTTTGTTGTGTATTTTACAACAGGAGTAATTCTTATTGGTGAATTTGATATGTTTATTGATGGCACAATCATTAGGCGAGATGATATATCAATGATTAAAATGTATTATGGCAACAAAAGCTGGCCGTTTATGTCTATAATCATGAAAGACGGAAAGATAATACGAAAACGAGCGCCAGGAAGAACAAGAAAGTTTTTAACGGAGCATTTAGATGATGTTTGGGTTATCAATAATGTAGATTTTCGTTAATAAGTTGAAAATGTCATTAAATACAAAAAGCAAGAAGGCTTGATATGAATATCTTTTTCTTTATAGTTTTCGGGATAATTGATTTATCAATATTTGTACTTGCTGTTGTTCTCAGTAAAAAAGATAACAGGAAATACAAAAGGCTTCTTGAATCAGATAATGGTGAAGTTCTTTTTGATATAAAATACAAGAAGAAAAAGATTGAAAAGATGTTTTCTATAATTATAGGGTTCATTTTTGTGATAGACAAGTTTATGGCAATATGGACACAAAGATCAGGCATATATATTTCAGGGATGTCATTATTGTTCATTGTGCTTTTAAGCATTAAGATTCCTGAGATTTATATCTTCAGCGATAAGATTAAATATAAACAAAATAAAAGTTGTGGTGGACAAGAAGGGGAGGCTTACTGCGGTGACATAGTATCCATAACAGTAACTAATAAAGAATCAGTTGTTAGTGCTATCTGTATTGAACTTAAATATCATGAGCAGGTTACCGTAATGACATCTCCAAAAGCACTTCTTGCGGCAGAAAAGTTCTGCAAGCTAAATGATATAAAACTAGTTAGAAAGTAAAAATACAAATCGGAAATAGCATAGATTTAAATTTGATATAAGGAAGTGACAAAGATGATGTTGATAATTGGCATATTAGTAGGTCTTAAAATAGCATATAAGATATTCCCAATTGTTTTGCTCATTGCTGTCGCTTTGAGAGTAGCTGATATTGATAACTTGCTCCCGATTCTGTTTTTCGGATCAAGAAAGTTTATAGCAGTAATTAGAAAGACTATTGTTCAGAGCGGAATAAAATATTTGGTTCTGATTACAGCACTTAGTATGCTTGTGGTTGTATCAGGGAATTATTTATATTTATTATTGATATTCGCGGGATATCCTATAATATTCAGAAAAGATAATAACATAATTTTAAGATAAATACTCAGATTTTGCTTTCGCAAATGAAAGGAATGGTTAAATGGCAAAAACAGCTATTATCACTGGTGCTTCACAGGGTATCGGTGCTTGTATTGCAAAAAGACTTGCAAAAGACGGTTTTAATATTGCAGTAAACTGCTATCCAAGTGATAACGATAAATTAAACGGCGAAAAGGTTGCTGAGGAATGCAGAGCATTTGGCGTTGAGGCAGAGGTTTTCGCAGCTGATGTTTCAAAATATACTGATTGCGACGAAATGGTTAAGTCAATAAAAGAAAGATTTTCTACTATTGATGTGCTGATTAACAATGCAGGTATTACAAAGGACGGCTTGCTCCTTCGTATGCCTGAGGAACAGTATGATATGGTTATTGCTGTTAATCAAAAGAGCGTGTTCAACATGACAAAGCTTGCTGGAGCTGTAATGTTCAAGCAAAAGGGCGGAAGAATTGTAAATGTTTCTTCTGTTGCTGGACTTTATGGAAATCCAGGTCAGATAAATTATTCAGCGTCAAAAGCTGCTATTATCGGAATGACAATGACTTCCGCAAAGGAGCTTGGCTCAAGGAATATTACAGTAAATGCAATTGCTCCAGGACTTATTCAAACTCCAATGACAGATATTCTCACAGACGAGCAGAAGAAGAATATTTTCGGACAGATTGCTTTGAAGAGATTTGGCCAGGTTGAAGAAATTGCTGGAACAGTATCATTCCTGGTTTCTGATGATGCGTCATACATTACAGGACAGACTATTGAAATAAGTGGCGGACTTTCAATGTAATAAATCAGGACATACTTCCGTATAAATAAGGAGAGGTTTATGAAAAGAGTAGTTATAACAGGCATGGGGACAGTTAACCCGCTCGGTAATTCAGTTGATGAATTCTGGGACAATATTATTGCAAACAAGCTTGGTTTTTCTTTTATTGACCAGTTTGATGCAAGTGAATTTGATGTAAAGATTGTTGGAGCCGTAAAGGACTTTGACTCATCAAAATATATTGATAAAAAAGAAGCAAAGAGAATGGAACGCTTCACACAGTTTGCTGTATACAGTACAAAGCAGGCATTAGAGGACAGCGGAACAGACCTGAAGGACCTTGATCCATTCAGAGTCGGTGTAATTCTTGGTTGTGGTATTGGCGGACTTGAAGAAACTGAAAAAGAACATTCAAAGTACCTTGAAAAAGGACCTAACAGAATTTCAGTATTTTATGTTCCTACAATGATAGGAAATATGGCTGCGGGACAGGTTTCAATGGCAACAGGCTTTAAGGGAGATAATTTTTCAACAGTAACAGCTTGTGCTTCTGCAACACATGCAATTGGCGAAGCTTTTAGGAAAGTTAAGGATGGTTATCTTGACGCTTGTATCTGTGGCGGAACGGAAAGCTGTATTACTGAATTTGCACTTGGTGGCTTTAATAATATGAAGGCACTTTCAAAGGCAACAGAGCTTGACAAGGCGTCAACACCTTTTGACGCTGAAAGACAGGGTTTTGTTCTTGGTGAGGGTTGTGGTATACTTGTCATTGAAGAGTTTGAACACGCTAAGGCTCGTGGTGCTAAAATATATGCTGAGATAGTTGGCTATGGTGCAACAGGTGATGCTTATCACATCACTTCCCCTGATCCAGAGGGTGAGGGCGCGGCAAGAGCAATGGTTAACGCTTATAAGGAAGCTGGCCTTGAATCAGGTGATGTTGATTACATCAATTCTCATGGAACATCAACCGGTCTTAATGATAAATATGAAACAATAGCAATAAAAAAAGCTCTTGGCGAGCAGGCTGAAAAGGTTGTTATTAATTCAACAAAATCAATGACAGGACATCTTCTTGGTGCTGCTGGTGCTGTTGAAGCAATAGTAACAGCATTGTCGCTCAAGAACGGGTTTGTCCATAAGACAGTAGGATTTAAAACTCCTGACCCTGACTGTGATCTTGACTATTGTGTTGAGGGTAACCGTAAGAAGGATATTAAGGTTGCATTATCAAATTCTCTTGGATTCGGCGGACATAACGCAACGATCTGTATAAAGAAATACGAAAAGTAAGGAGACATAAGGATGGCTAAGATAGAAAATACACTTGAATGTGTTCAGGCTCTTATGAAGTCAATGTCTGAAAATGGTGCAAAGTCCCTAAAAATTAAAGATAAGGAATTTGAAATTGAACTTGAAATGGACTGCGGTACTGCACCTGTTTATGTTGGCAACTCAATGCCTTCATATTCAGCACCAGCTCAAGCTCCTGCAATAGAAAGTGCACCTGCTACACAGACTCCTTCAAAGCCACTTGGCAATGTTGTGAAAGCTCCGATCGTGGGAACCTTCTACGCTTCTGCTTCGCCAAAGGATAAGCCTTTTGTAAGTGTCGGACAGAGCGTTAAAAAGGGCGATATACTTTTTATAATCGAATCAATGAAGGTTATGAACGAAATCAAGTCAGATTTTGATGGCTCGGTTATTACGATTAATTGCAAGAACGGTGAGGCTGTTGAATTTGATCAGCCTGTAATGATAATAGAATAGTCAGGAGATTTAAAATGGCTTTAATGAACAAAGAACAGATTATGGAAATTATCCCTCACAGAGATCCATTTCTTCTGATTGATGAAATTATTGAAATGGAACCTGGGCAGAGAGTCGTTGCAAAGAAATATATGAAGGAAGACGAATTCTGGTTCAAGGGACATTTCCCTGAATTCCCTGTAGTACCTGGTGTGCTCATGCTTGAAATGCTTGCACAGGCAGGGGCTGTTGCGATGCTTTCACTTCCTGAACACAAGGGTAAAATCGGACTTTTCGGCGGGGTGAAGGATGCTAAGTTCCGCAGACAGGTTGTTCCTGGCGATACACTTACGCTTGAGGTTGAAATAATCAGAGTCAAAGGCCCTGTCGGAGTTGGCAAGGCAATAGCTACAGTAGATGGACAGAAAGCGGTATCAGCAGAAATAACCTTTGCGCTTATGTCAAAATAATATCTTCTGTCAGGAGGATAACGATGTCAGAAAATAAAATTCAGACTTCTGAAGTAAAATGCTTCAAGAAGGTACTTATAGCAAACCGTGGTGAAATCGCAGTGCGCGTAATCCGTGCCTGCCGTGAGCTCGGGATAAGAACTGTCGCAGTTTTTTCAACAGCAGACAGGAGTGCTTTGCATGCTCAGATTGCTGATGAGGCAATATGTATCGGCCCTGCTAACAGTAAGGATAGTTATCTTAATATGAAAGCTATTATTGCAGCGTGTGAAGTAACTGGTGCAGATGCTGTTCATCCTGGTTTTGGATTTTTATCCGAAAATGCAAACTTTGCAAGAATGTGTGCTAAATGCGGCATAACATTCATAGGCCCGAAGCCTGAGTCAATAGATATGCTCGGTGACAAGGCAATGGCAAAGGAAACAATGAAAAAAGCAGGTGTACCTGTTGTTCCTGGCTCAGATGGAGCAGTACATTCACTTGATGAAGCAAGACAACTTTCAACGCAGATAGGCTATCCTGTTATGGTTAAGGCTTCTGCTGGTGGCGGCGGACGTGGTATACGTCTTGTCGAAAGCGAAAAAGAACTTGAGAGTATGATAACTGCCGCAAAGCAGGAGGCTCTCGCTTGTTTTGGTAATGATGAAATATATATTGAAAAATTCATTCAGAACCCAAGACATATTGAGTTCCAGATACTTGCTGATACTTATGGAAATGTAATTCATCTTGGAGAAAGAGACTGCTCAATGCAGAGAAGGAACCAGAAGGTTCTTGAAGAAACTCCAAGCCCGGTCATGACAGAAGAGCTCCGCAAAAAGATGGGGCAGTCTGCTGTGAATGCTGCAAAAGCAACAGGCTATCAGAATGCAGGAACTATTGAATTTCTTGTGGACAATAAAGAAAACTATTATTTTATGGAAATGAACACAAGAATTCAGGTTGAGCATCCTATTACTGAGGCTGTTACAGGGGTTGATCTTGTAAAGCAGCAGCTTCTGATTGCATGTGGAGAAGAACTTAAGTATACTCAGGACGATATACACTTGACAGGTCATGCAATAGAGTGTAGAATTAACGCAGAAAATCCTATGGAAAATTTCCGTCCATCACCAGGAAAAATTATCGCTCTTCATACTCCTGGAGGAAACGGAATAAGAATAGACAGCGCAGCATATCAGGGATATTCAATTCCGCCATATTATGATTCAATGATTGCAAAGCTGATTGTTTATGGTAAGACAAGAGAAGAAGCAATTATGAAAATGAAATGGGCACTTGCTGAATTTATTGTTGACGGTGTTTCAACAAATATTGACTTTCAGGTCAATCTTGTCAAAAACAAGTCATTTGAAAGTGGAGAATATGATATAGGCTTCCTCGGAAGAACAAAAATTATATAACATTATCCTGCTGAAAGGAGGGTGATATTTTAATGCTTGAGGATTTGTTTTCGGTCGTTAAAACAAGATTCAACGGGAATGATACAAAAAGTGAAGAAGTTAAAAAATCCAATATTCCATCTGATCTTATGAATAAATGCCAACGTTGTGGAAATGTTGAATTTATGGAAGATTTCGAGAAGAACAGAAAAGTATGTTCTTCCTGCAACTACCACGGAAGACTTTCAGCTTGGGAAAGACTCAATATGACTATTGATAAAGGCTCACTTGTTGAATTTGATAAGAACATGATGAGCAAGAATCCTATTGACTTTCCATCGTATGGTGATAAGCAGAAGAAAATAAGAGAAGTAACAGGTCTTAAGGATGCTGTCATTACAGGTGAAGCCCTTATAAGAGGCTACAGGACTGTTATTGCTGTAATGGATTCAAATTACATGATGGCATCAATGGGCAGCGTTGTTGGTGAAAAAATCACAAGAGCTTTTGAATATGCAACAAAAAACGGACTTCCGGTTTTAATTTTCACAGCTTCAGGCGGAGCAAGAATGCAGGAGGGTATAGTTTCCCTTATGCAGATGGCTAAAACCTCTGGTGCTGTTGCAAGACATAGCGAGGCTGGACTTTTATACATTGCTGTTATGACTGACCCTACTACAGGCGGTGTTACAGCATCATTTGCTTCAATAGCAGATATTATCATTGCTGAGCCTAAGGTGCTTATTGGCTTTGCTGGACGGCGAGTTATTGAAGGAACAATAAAGCAAAGATTGCCTGATGATTTCCAGTCAGCAGAATTCATGCTCGAAAATGGCTTTGTCGACATGATTGTCGAGAGAAAAAGAATGAGAAGAACACTTACTCATCTTTTCAAACTCCATAACGTAAGGAGGGTTTCACAATGAGCAAACTTTCAGCGTGTGAACGCCTCGATATTATAAGACACAAGGGACGTCCTACCGTCAATGACTATATCCCGTTGCTTTTTTATGATTTCTTTGCAATGCATGGTGATAGACTTTACGGTGAAGATTCAGCTATTATGGGTGGGGTTGCAAGTTTTTCCGGAATTCCTGTAACAATTCTTGCACAGGTTAAGGGAAGAAACCTTGATGAAAACAAAAAAACGAACTTTTCCATGCCACATCCAGAAGGCTATAGAAAAGCTTTAAGACTTGCGAAACAGGCTGAAAAATTCCATCGTCCTATTATTTGCTTTATTGATACTCCTGGTGCATTCTGCGGAGTAGAAGCTGAAAAGCGTGGGCAGGGTGAAGCTATTGCTAAAAACTTAATGGAATTTATGACACTTAAAACTCCTGTTATTTCAATTGTTCTTGGTGAAGGCGGAAGCGGCGGAGCACTCGCACTCGGCGTATGTGATGAACTTGCTATGCTTGAGAATGCATTGTATTCTGTAATTTCTCCACGCGGCTTTGCAAGTATTCTTTGGAAGGATGCGTCAAGAGAACGTGAAGCCTGCCAGATAATGAAAATCACAGCAGAAGACTTATTATCTTTAGGTGTTGCAGAAAAGATTATTGAGGAGCCAACTGGTGGCGCTCACAATAATCTGAATATGATGGTTGAGAACATAAGTGACTATATTTCTGACGCTTTGGAAAAAAAGATGAGAAAACCTATTGACGAACTGCTTAATGAACGATATACTAAGTTTAGAAAAATCGGCGAGTTTGAAGAATTTTCTTTATAAGCGATTATATAGAGAGCTTAGGCTCCATATAATATACAAAATTGTAAAAAGAAATGGAGGGAAACAATATGGTATTTGATAAGGTTAAAGATATCATTGTTGACCAGCTTGATGTAGATGAAGATAAGGTTAAGATGGAAGCATCAATCTCAGAAGACCTTGGCGCAGATTCACTTGACATAGTTGATTTGGTAATGTCACTTGAAGAAGAATTTGACATTGAAATTCCTGATGATCAGGTTGAAAACGTTAAGACTGTAGGCGACATTGTTAAGTTCATTGAAGACAATATCTAACTTAATACGTAAAAACCCCTTCACAAAAGTGAAGGGGTTTTATATTTTTAATTTATATTAATATGTATTAAACTACAGGCTACCTTTAAGCTCTACATTATAAAACTTTCCGCGCTTTTCTACATATATTTCTCCAGTTTGTGTAGCGTTTTTTCCAGCGTATATCTTATAACCGTTATCTCTTTTTTGTGTATAAGGGCATTCTTTCTTAATAGAGGCGATTTCATCTTTGCTTGTTATTTCTGTTCTGATACTGTAACCGTGTCCTGCATATTCAATAAAATCCACGTTACGATATCTCAGATAAATCCCATAAGATAAAGCAACGCCAAGCAATAATAAAATTATGATAGTAGGTTTAATTATTTTTGACCTTTTATCTTTATTTGTCATATAACACCTCCTCGCTAATAGTATAGTGGTTTAACTAAAAAAAGTCAACACATTATGTAAGTTTTTTTAATTAATTATGAACAAGCTATATTTCTTATATAACTTGAATTATTCAGAAAAAATGTTATAATTAAATGTATGTTTATTGAAGGAGTGAGTATAGTGATATTCGCAGCAGATACGAGTGCTGTCAGAGTAATGGGCAGGTTCGGGTTAATGATGCTTGGTTTGCTTTTGGTTGTTTTTATTGTCGCTGTGCTGACACCAAAGCTTGCAAAATTTGTTGATAAGAAAATTATTAATCCCGCAAGGGTAAAAAAAGGCATATATGATTTTGATAAAGACAAATTAAGAAGTGTTTATGATCCACAGGAAAATGAAATAGAAAACGGAGATGAGTCTGATAATGGCGAAGGACAATAAAAAAATGGTTGATGCGATAACCTCAATGGACGAGGACTTCGCAAAATGGTATACAGATATAGTAAAAAAAGCGGAACTTATTGAGTACACAAGCGTAAAGGGCTGTATGGTTATCCGTCCTTACGGCTATGCAATATGGGAAAATATTCAGCACATTCTTGATGGAATGTTCAAGGCAACAGGCCACGAAAATGTATGTATGCCTATGTTTATACCTGAAAGCTTATTGCAGAAGGAAAAGGATCATGTTGAAGGTTTTGCTCCTGAAGTAGCATGGGTTACACATGGCGGAAATGAAAAGCTTGAGGACAGGCTTTGCGTCCGCCCAACATCAGAAACACTTTTCTGTGAACATTATTCTAATATAATTCATTCATACAGGGATTTACCAAAGCTTTATAATCAATGGGTTTCTGTTGTAAGATGGGAAAAGACAACGCGTCCGTTCCTTCGTTCAAGAGAATTCTTATGGCAGGAAGGTCACACTATCCACGCAACAGCACAAGAAGCTATTGACGAAACAGAAAAGATGCTTAATGTTTATGCAAAATTTTGTGAGGATGCTCTAGCAATGCCAGTTGTAAAAGGTAAGAAAACTGAAAGCGATAAGTTTGCAGGTGCTGAGGCTACTTATGCTATTGAAGCATTAATGCACGATGGTAAGGCACTTCAGGCTGGAACATCACATTACTTCGGTGATGGCTTTGCAAAGGCTTTTGAAATTCAGTATACAGATAAGGAAAATAAAAAGGTTTATCCACACCAGACCTCATGGGGAGTGACAACACGTCTTATCGGTGCAATCATTATGACACACGGTGATGACAACGGGCTTGTACTTCCGCCGGCAGTTGCACCAATTCAGGTTGTAATTCTTCCTATTGCACAGCATAAGGAGGGTGTTCTTGACAAAGCAAACGAACTTAAGGACAGACTTGCTAAGACTGGCTTAAGAGTTAAGCTTGACGATAGTGAAAACTCACCAGGCTGGAAGTTTGCTGAGTATGAAATGAAGGGTGTTCCTGTTCGTCTTGAAATAGGACCAAAGGATATTGAAAACGGGCAGTGCGTTCTTGTAACGCGTCATAATAGAGAAAAGACAATTATTAAGCTTGATGAGCTTGAGACAGCAATTGAAGCTAAGCTAAAAGAAGTTCACGACGGACTTTACAAGAAGGCTCTTGATAACAGAGAGAACAAGACATATAAGTGCACAACTATTGAAGAAATTATAAAAGCTCTTGAAGAAAACGGCGACGGATTCATCAAGGCAATGTGGTGCGGAGATGAAGCCTGTGAGGATTCAGTAAAAGAACAGACAGGTGCAGGCTCACGTTGTATTCCTTTTGATCAGGAAGAGCTATCAGACAAATGTGTATGCTGCGGAAAACCAGCAAAATGCATGGTACTTTGGGGTAAGGCTTATTAATAAAATCAAGGTGGGAATTATCCCACCTTTTTTGTTGACATATATTTTCATGAGTGATAATATATGTCATAGGCATAAGGAGATTACATAATGAAAAGTATGAAAAAGTATTTAATTGCAGGTATTGTATTTTTAATATTGTTTATATTGTCTTTTTGCTGTATGAAGATTTTTAGCAATTTGGCAGATAAGACTAAATATGATTATAAAGCTGTTACCGTAACGGTGGCAAGAGGTTATGCTGGATATGGAACAAAATCATCAAAAGTATATGTTAAATATAATGAAAAAGAGTACAGGTTATATTCGCCACAATCGTCGTGGAAGTATGTACCGGGCACGCAGATTCAAGCATATATGTGTGATGGGAAAATGTCTGCTGATATTGACCACATAAAGAACCAGAGTATTTATGGAAGGCTCAGCACATATAGTTTTGTCGCTGCAATAATTTTCTTTATTGCCACACTGGTTTGTGCGTTGTCAGCAATTATTGATTATAATAAATTAAAGAAAAACAGCAAAAATGATAATTATGGATTTCTGAGATAATAATTCATATATATATTGTAATAATAAACAAGGGTGAGATTTCCTCGCCCTTGTTAAATTTTTGTTGTAAGGAGTTAATATGAAAAAGAGACTTACTACTATACTAATAATAAGTATTCTTGTATTGACAGGCTGCCGTGAAAAGAATGTTGTCGGGGAAGAGCTTGTTAATAAGGCAAGAGAGGATTATGCAAAACTAGACAGTGCGGCAGTTGTAATAACCGATATGAAATCAGGCGATATAACACAGACATTTTCGTTCAACTATAAAGATGATGGAACAATGGTTTATCTTTATAATGGATATATTGACGGGAAACCATATATTGAGTATAATGACGGAGAGTCTTTATATATAGAGAACAATGGCAAAATAACTACATCAAATAATAAGAGCAGGGACTTCAAAAAATTCACCCGCAAAAAGCCACATCCAGATGCATCGGAGGAATTTATGCTACTGGTCAAGGATTCAATTGACGAAGCGTCAACTAAAATTACTGAAAGTGGAAAACAGGTAACATATATTTATAATGCAAAAAAATTCCGTAAAGTTAATAGACAGCTTGGAAATGTAAAAGCGTTTTCTATTGTTTATAATTTCAACAAGGATGGAAATTTAATTAATTTTATTGATATTTGCATCATAGAGGAAGACGGTAAAGATATTGAGAAGGCTTTTAAGATTGAAATCACTGAAAAAAATCAGATATTGCGGATAGATAAGCCGGAAGTCTTCAGATAACACTTTTTAAAATCGCAAAAAAACCTATAAAACAAAATAAAAACGCTGATATTGTACATTGTGCATAAAAAATAATTAAAAGTCGCTTGAAATTTCTAAATATATTTTTGTGAAACATATTGTAATCTATAAATATATATGGTAAAATAACACTTGCGTGACTGCAACAGATATGCGATGAAGCGAAAGGTTGCGAACGGTATGTTCGGTAATTTTCGTGGAGTATGTCCGATTTTAAACCGGGCGACTGTAATAACGAACACAGTATGTGCTTTAAGCTTACTTGCGAAAGTTTAAGCTATAAATCTCAGTGTGTCATTACGTCTAACATCACCCCGGAAAACATAATTGTTTTTCGGGTTTTTTAATCAGATGTTCGCGAAACACACGGGAGCGTGTTAAGAGTTTCAGATAATTATTGTTTATACAGTATCAGCCCCCAATTATTAAACCCTTAAGGAGGCGATTTAAGTGGCAGTCAATGAGAAAATCAGAATTAAGATCAAGGGTTATGAGCATGCGATTGTTGATGCAGCAGCAACTAAGATTGTTGAAGCAGCAAAGCGTTCAGGTGCAAAGGTATCAGGTCCTATCCCGCTACCTACTGATAAGGAAATTATCACAGTTCTTCGTGCAGTTCATAAGTATAAGGACAGCCGTGAGCAGTTCGAAATGAGAACTCACAAGAGATTGATTGACGTTATCAGACCTACTAACGAAACAACAGCGGCTCTACAAGGCCTTGAACTTCCTGCTGGTGTAGACATCGTAATGGAAATTAAGTAATTTCCAACGGAAATCGAATTGCGATTTCAAAACGTTTGTCACATGCAGGTCAAGTTGACGAAAGTCAACCAATAACCTATTAGGAGGAGAAAAAATGCAAAAGGGAATCATCGGTAAGAAAATCGGTATGACACAGATTTTCGATGAAGCAGGAAAAGTAATTCCTGTAACAGTTGTTGAAGCTGGCCCATGTGTAGTTGTTCAGAAGAAAACTGTTGAAAACGACGGTTACAGTGCTGTACAGCTCGGTTTTGGCGACATTCGTGCTAAGCGCGTTAACAAGCCAATGGCTGGTCACTTCAAAAAGGCTGATGTTGCTTTGAAGAGAACTTTGAAGGAATTCAGACTTGAAAATGCTGACGAAGTAAACGTTGGCGATATTCTAAAAGCTGATACATTTACTGTAGGTGACGTTGTTGACGTTCACGGAACAAGTAAAGGTAAGGGTTTTTCAGGAACAATCAAGCGTTGGAACAACTCAAGATTGAAGGAAACTCATGGTACAGGTCCTGTTCACAGACACGCTGGTTCAATGGGTGCTTGCTCATCACCATCACGTATCTATAAGGGAAAAGGAATGCCTGGACAGTTAGGTAACGAGAAAGTTACAGTTCAGAATCTTGTAGTTGTTAAAGTAGACGCAGAAAATAATCTTATTGCAATAAAGGGTGCTATTCCAGGTCCTAAGAACGGAACAGTTACTATCACTGATTGCATTAAGAAGGCTTAGTGGAAGGGGGAAGTAAAATGCCTAAAGTTTCAGTATTTGATATGACTGGCAAACAGCTTGCTGACACTGAGTTATCAGATGCAGTATTCGGTATTACTCCTAATAAAGAAGTAATGCACGCAATGGTTGTAAATTACCTTGCAAACCAGAGACAGGGTACACAATCAACTCTTACCCGTACAGAAGTTAGCGGAGGCGGTAAAAAGCCTTGGCGCCAAAAGGGTACAGGTCATGCAAGACAAGGTTCAATCCGTGCACCACAGTGGATACACGGTGGTATTGCTCTCGGACCAAAGCCACGTGATTACAGATATGCTTTAAACAAGAAAGTTAGAAGACTTGCTATGAAGTCAGCTCTTTCATCAAAAGTTATTGATAACAATGTTATAGTCCTTGATGCTTTAAAACTTGAAGAATTCAAGACTAAGAATGTTGTAAATATGCTTAAGGCTCTCAACATAGAAGGCAAAGCACTTATCGTTATGCCTGAAGTTGACAGCAAAGTTATCAAGTCAGCAGCAAACATTCCTGGTGTTAAGACAACTCTTGTCAATACACTTAATGTTTATGATATCCTCAACTATGACAAGTTCATCGTTGTACAGGACGCTGTTGCAAAGATTGAGGAGGTGTATGCATAATGATAAAGACTGCACAGGATATTATCATTAAACCTATCATCACTGAGCGTTCTATGGAAGGCTTACAGATGGGTAAATACACATTTAAGGTTGCTAAGAGTGCCAATAAAATTGAAATTGCTAAAGCAGTAGAAGAACTTTTCGGAGTTAAAGTTGCTAAAGTCAACACACTTAACTGCAAGGGCAGATTCAAGAGAATGGGACAGTCTACTGGATATAAGCCAGACTGGAAGAAAGCAATCGTTACACTTGTTGAAGGTTCTAAGACAATTGAATTCTTTGATGGTATGATGTAATTCATAAAAGTGTAATTTACCGGCGGTTTCATACCGCAGGAAAGTATGGGGACTTTTAGCCCTCGCAAAACCGCTTATAAGGAGTGAAACAAATGGCAATAAAGAGCTACAAACCAACGACAGCAAGTAGAAGAGAAATGACAGTTACCGACTATTCTGCTTTGTCTAAGGTTGCTCCAGAAAAGAGTCTTTTAGAGCCTCTTAAGAAAAATTCTGGTAGAAATAGCTACGGTAGAATAACTGTTCGTCACAGAGGTGGCGGAAACAGAAGAAAATACCGTGTAATTGACTTCAAGAGAGATAAATTTGATATGAACGCTACTGTACTTACAATTGAGTACGATCCAAACCGTTCAGCTCACATTGCATTATTGCAGTATGAAGATGGCGAAAAGCGTTATATCCTTGCACCAAACGGTCTTTCAGTAGGTGACGTAGTTAGTTCTGGCGCTGGTGCAGACATCAAGCCAGGTAACGCACTTCCACTTCAGAACATCCCAGTTGGTACATTCATTCACAACATTGAATTGTATCCAGGTAAGGGTGCACAGCTTGTTCGTGCTGCTGGCAACATGGCACAGCTCATGGCAAGAGAAGACACATACGCACTTATCAGACTTCCATCAGGCGAACTCAGAAAAGTTGCTATCAACTGTATCGCTACAATCGGACAGGTTGGTAACATCGATCACGAAAATGTTCATCTTGGTAAAGCCGGAAGAAGACGTAACATGGGTTGGAGACCAACAGTTCGTGGTTCTGTAATGAACCCTTGCGATCACCCACACGGTGGTGGTGAAGGTAAATCACCTATCGGACGTTCGGGACCTGTTACTCCTTGGGGTAAACCAGCTCTCGGTTACAAGACTCGTGCAAAACATCATCGCTCTGATAAATTTATCGTAAAACGTAGAAACGGTAAGTAATATTGAAAGGAGGCAGATGAAATGGGTAGAAGTATTAAAAAGGGCCCTTATGTACAAGAGGTTCTTATGAAAAGAGTACTACAAATGAACGAAGCTGGCGAAAAAAAGGTTGTTAAAACCTGGAGCCGTTCATCAACAATTTTCCCAGATTTCGTTGGTCATACATTCGCAGTTCACGATGGCCGCAAACATGTTCCTGTTTATGTTACTGAAGATATGGTAGGTCATAAGCTTGGTGAGTTTGCACCAACAAGAACTTATAAGGGCCATGCAGGCTCAAGAGTCTCAAATAATGGTAAGAAGTAGGCCGGAAGGAGGAATTCAAATGGAAGCAAGAGCATATCTAAAAAATGCTCGCATAGCACCTCGTAAAGTCAAGATCGTTCTCGATTTGATCAGAGGCAAGGACACTGAGATTGCTATGGCAACACTCAAGCACACACCAAAGGCTGCCTGTGAATACCTGGAGAAACTTCTTAAGTCGGCCATTGCAAACGCTGAGAACAACCACAACATGGATAAGAATAAACTTTATGTTGCTGAATGTTTCGTTTGCCCAGGACCAATTATGAAGAGAATTATGCCTAGAGCACAGGGCAGAGCATTCCGAATTCTTAAGAGAACATCACACGTAACAATGGTTCTTAAAGAAAAGGAATAATGCTGAAAGAGGAGGTAAACTATGGGACAGAAAGTTAATCCACACGGTCTTCGTGTTGGCGTAATCAAGGATTGGGATTCCCGCTGGTTTGCAAATAAAAGCACTTTCGGTGACACTCTGGTTGAAGATTACAATGTTCGTAACTATATTAAAAAGAGCTTGTACGATGCAGGTGTTCCACGTATAGAAATTGAAAGATTTGCAGATAAGGTTAAAATTCACATTCATTGTGCAAAGCCTGGCATTGTAATCGGCAGAGGCGGATCTGAAATTGAAAAGTTGCGTCTTGCAGTAGAAGCAATGATTAAAAAACCAGTCGCTATTAATATCATCGAAGTTAAGCAGCCAGATCTTGACGCACAGCTTGTTGCTGAGTCAATCGCTAAGCAGCTCGAAAACAGAATTTCATTCAGAAGAGCTATGAAGCAGTCAATCGGAAAGGCAATGAAGCTTGGCGCTAGAGGAATCAAGACTCGCGTATCAGGTCGTTTAGGCGGAGCAGAAATCGCTCGTGCTGAAAGCTACCATGAGGGAACAATTCCACTACAGACAATTAGAGCTGATATCGACTACGGTACAGCAGAAGCTCATACAACATACGGCCGTCTTGGCGTAAAGGTATGGGTATACAAGGGCGAAATTCTAAAGGGAGAGATTCCTGCAGAAAAAAAGCCACAGAGAAGAAATCGCAGAGAAGGAGGTAACAAGTAATGCTACTTCCAAAGAGAGTAAAATACCGTAGACAGCACAGAGGCCGCCTAACAGGTAAAGCACTTCGCGGTAATACTGTATCAAACGGTGAATACGGTTTACAGGCACTTCAGCCAGCTTGGATTACTTCAAATCAGATTGAAGCTGCCCGTATCGCAATGACACGTTATATCAAGCGTGGTGGTCAGGTTTGGATCAAGATATTCCCTGACAAGCCAATTACTGAAAAACCTGCTGAAACTCGAATGGGTTCAGGTAAAGGTTCACCAGAATACTGGGTTGCAGTAGTTAAACCAGGCCGTGTAATGTTTGAAATTGCCGGCGTAAGTGAAGAAATTGCAAGAGAAGCTTTGAGACTTGCAATGCACAAGCTTCCAATCAAATGCAAATTTGTTACAAAGCAGGATACTCTAGAAATGGGTGGTGAGCAATAATGAAAGCTAATGAATTACGTGATATGACTGCTGTAGAATTAGAAAAGAAACTTGCTGACTTAAAGCAGGAGCTTTTCAGTCTTCGTTTTCAGCACGCTGTTAATCAGCTTGAAAATCCAATGCGTCTAAACGCTGTAAAGAAAGATATTGCTCGTGTAAAAACACTCATTCGTAAGCAAGAGTCCAGCGTGCAGTAGTAACGGAGGGAGGATCAGCTGTGAGCGAAAGAAATCTCAGAAAGACAAGAGTAGGTAAAGTTGTCAGCAATAAGATGGATAAAACTATCGTTGTTGCTATCCAAGATAATGTACAGCACCCACTCTACAAAAAGATAATCAAAAGAACTGTTAAGCTTAAGGCACATGATGAAAACAACATCTGTAATATTGGCGACCGCGTTGAAGTTATGGAAACAAGACCAATCTCTAAGGATAAGAGATGGCGCTTGGTTGAAGTAATTGAAAAAGCTAAGTAAAATATAAGTTAAACAATTTTAACCTCTGATTTTTCGAAAGGAGGAACGCACTGTGATACAAATGCAAACATACCTTAAGGTAGCTGATAACACAGGAGCAAAAGAGCTAATGTGTATCAGAGTTTTAGGGGGAACACGCAGAAAGTATGCAAACATCGGTGACGTTGTGGTAGCTTCTGTTAAGAAAGCAACACCCGGCGGCGTTGTTAAAAAAGGCGATGTTGTAAAAGCAGTTATCGTTCGTTCAGCAAAGGGTCTTCGTCGTGAGGATGGAACATACATCCGCTTTGACGAAAACGCTGCTGTAATTATTAAAGAAGATAAAAACCCAAAGGGCACACGTATTTTTGGCCCTGTAGCAAGAGAACTTCGTGACAAGGAATACCTCAAGATTTTGAGCCTTGCCCCAGAAGTATTATAATAGGAGGTGTCGTAAATGAATAAACTACACGTTAAAACTGGCGACACCGTCGTAATCCTTTCCGGTAAGGATAAGGACAAAAAAGGTAAAGTTCTTCAGACTTCACCTAAAGAGCAGAAGGTAATCGTTGAAGGTTTAAACATGGTTACAAAGCATGTTAAGCCAACACGTGCTGGTCAGGCTGGGGGTATAATCAAAGCTGAAGGTGCTATGTATGCATCTAAAGTTATGGCTGTATGTCCAAAATGCGACAAGCCAACAAGACCATCTTATAAAATAGAAGATGGCAATAAGACCAGAGTATGCAAAAAATGTGGCAAGCAATATTAATAGGAGGAGAAACGATATGGCTAGATTAAAAGAATATTATGTTAGCAGCGTAGCTCCTGCTATGATGAAAAAGTTCGGCTACAAAAACGTAATGGAAATTCCAAAGCTTGATAAAATTGTAATCAATGTTGGTTGCGGTGAAGCTAAGGAAAACAAGAAGATTGTTGAAGCTATCATGACGGATTTAGCAGCAATCACTGGCCAGAAGCCAATTGAATGTAAAGCTAAGAAGTCAGTTGCTAACTTTAAACTTCGTGAAGGCATGACAATCGGTGTTAAGGTTACTCTTCGTGCTGACAGAATGTACGAATTTGTTGATAGACTCTTCAACGTTGCGTTCCCACGTGTACGTGACTTCAGAGGTATCAATCCTAATTCATTCGACGGCAGAGGAAACTATTCAACAGGTATCAAGGAACAGCTAATTTTCCCTGAAATCGAGTTTGATAAGATCGATAAAGTTCGTGGTATGGATATTAACTTCATCACAACTGCAAAGACTGATGAAGAGGCTAAAGAGTTGCTCACATTGATGGGTGCTCCATTCTCAAAGTAAGGGGAGGAATTAAAAATGGCTAAAATGTCTATGAAAATCAAACAGCAGGCTGAGCCTAAGTTTTCCACCCGTTCTTACAACAGGTGCAAAATCTGTGGAAGACCACATGCATATCTGAGAAAGTTCGGCATCTGCCGTATCTGTTTCAGAGAGTTAGCACACGATGGTCAGATCCCAGGAGTTAAGAAGGCTAGCTGGTAAGCATTAGCAAAGGAGGTTAACGGCATGCAAATAACTGATACAATAGCTGATTTATTGACCAGAATTCGTAATGCGAGTTCTGCAAAGCACGCAACAGTTGACGTTCCTGCATCTAATATGAAAAAGTCAATTACACAAATTCTCGTTGACGAGGGTTATGTTAAGGGATTCCAATTCATTGAAGACGGAAAGCAGGGTATCATCAGAATTACTCTAAAATATGGTGAGAACAGAGCTCCAGTTCTTTCAGGTCTTAGAAGAGTTTCTAAACCTGGTTTGAGAATTTACTCAAGCTGTGAGGATATGCCAAAGGTTATGAAAGGTCTTGGTGTCGCAGTAGTTTCCACATCTAAGGGAATTATGACAGACAAAAAGGCTCGTGAAATGAACGTTGGCGGCGAAGTTCTCGCATTCATCTGGTAAGGAGGACTTAATATGTCAAGAATCGGTATAAAGCCAATTACTGTTCCTGCCGGAGTTGAGGTAAAAGTTGACGGTAGCGTTGTTACTGTTAAAGGTCCAAAAGGAACACTAGAAAAGAAATTTTCAAAAGATATGATCATTGCTCTTGAAGGTAGTGAAGTAACTGTTAAACGTCCAACAGACGATAAAATTCACAGATCACTTCATGGTCTTACAAGAACATTGATAGCAAATATGGTTGAGGGTGTAACAAACGGTTACTCCAAGACTCTCGAAATCGAGGGTGTTGGTTATCGTGCTGCAAAGCAGGGTAAGAACCTTGTTATGAACCTTGGCTTCTCACATCAGGTTATCGTATCTGAAACTGATGGCATCACAATTGATGTTCCAACAGCTAACAAGATTGTTATTTCAGGTATCGACAAACAGGCTGTTGGTCAGTTTGCCTGTGAAGTACGCGAAAAGCGTCCACCTGAGCCTTACAAGGGCAAGGGAATCCGTTACGAAGGCGAGCATATCATCCGCAAGGAAGGTAAAGCTGGTAAGGGTAGCAAGAAGTAATTAAAGGAGTGAATTACTATGGTGAAAAAGCTTGATAGAGCAGAGGCAAGATTAAAAAGACACCGCAGAGTTCGTGCAAAGATTTCAGGAACAGCTGAGTGCCCACGCCTTAATGTATTCCGCTCCTCAAAGCATATATACGCACAGCTGATTGACGATACTAATGGTGTAACATTGGCATCTGCTTCAAGTCTTTCAAAGGAATTTGAAGGCAATGGCAGCAACAAGGACGGTGCTCGTGAAGTTGGAAAGCTTATTGCTAAAGCTGCAACAGACAAGGGTATTTCTGAAATTGTTTTTGATAGAAGCGGATACATCTACCACGGTCGTATTCAGGAATTAGCTGAAGGAGCTCGCGAAGGCGGACTCAAGTTCTAAAGAGGAGGTAATACGTTTGGCTTTAATAGATGCTTCAACACTTGAACTCAGTGAGAAAGTAGTTGCCATTAACCGTGTATCTAAAACGGTTAAAGGTGGTCGTATCTTCAAGTTTGCTGCTCTTGTAGTAGTAGGAGACGGAAACGGCACAGTTGGCTTCGGTCTTGGTAAAGCTGGAGAAGTTCCAGACGCTATCCGTAAGGGTATCGAAGATGCTAAGAAGAACCTTGTAAAAGTTTCATTGAAGGGTACAACAATTCCGCATGAAATCATCGGTGCTTTCGGTGCTGGTAGAGTTCTTATGAAGCCTGCTGCTCCTGGTACAGGAGTAATCGCTGGCGGACCAGTCCGTGCAGTAATTGAAATTGCAGGAATAAAGGATATCAGAACAAAGTCACTTCGTTCTAATAATCCATGTAATGTAGTTAGAGCTACAATCAACGGACTTGCTTCATGTAGATCAGCTGCACAAGTTGCTGCTGTAAGAGGCAAGACAATTAAAGAAATTTTAGGCTAAGGAGGATTTTAGCTATGGCAGATCAGGTTAAGATTACATTGGTTAAGAGCCTTGTAGGAAGAACTGAGAAACAGATTGCTACTGCTCATTCTCTTGGACTTAGAAAGATCAGATCTACAACAGTCCAGCCTAATAATGAGCAGACGCAAGGCAAGATTTTAAAAATATCCCACCTTATCGAGGTAACCGAAGCGTAAGCAAGGAGGTGCGAACAAATGAAATTACACGAATTATCACCAGCTGAAGGTTCAACAAAAGAATCAAAGCGTATTGGTAGAGGACATGGCTCTGGACAGGGCAAAACTGCTGGTAAAGGCCATAAAGGTCAAAACGCACGTTCAGGCGGCGGAGTAAGAACTGGTTTTGAAGGCGGACAGATGCCACTCGCTCGTAGAATCCCAAAGAGAGGCTTCAACAACATTTTCGGTACAACATATGCTGTAATCAATGTTTCTGACTTAGAGCAGTTCGTTGATGGCACTGTTGTAGATGCAGAATTACTAGCTGCTGCTGGACTTGTTAAGAAAACTTGCGACGGCATTAAAGTTTTAGGAAATGGTGAAGTTTCAAAGAAACTAACTGTTAAAGTTGCAGCATTTTCTCAGACAGCAAAAGAAAAAATTGAGAAGGCAGGCGGGAAGGCTGAGGTGATTTAGTGTGAATATAGTACAGACATTCAGAAATGCATGGAACGTAGCTGAGCTACGAAGAAAAATACTATTCACATTGTTTATCATCTTAATATTCCGTTTGGGTGTTGCAATACCTGTACCGTTCCTTGACAATTCGGCTTTGTCGGATATGTTTAAGGATGCAAACAAAAGCGGAAATATATTTGCCTATATGGATATGATCTCAGGTGGATCATTTTCACAGTCAACATTATTTGCTTTATCAGTAACACCATATATTAACGCGTCAATTATTATACAGCTTCTTGCTTATGCACTTCCTCCTCTTGAGAGAATGCAGAAGGAAGGCCCTGAGGGAAGAAAAAAGCTCAATAAGATTACACGTTATTTATCGCTTGCCATTGCTCTGATTTTATCATTTGCATATTATGCAACATTGAAGTCAAATGGCGCTATTAAAGACTTTAAAGGTTTTTATGGTGTATTCACAATGGTTGTTATTATTCTATGTTTCACAGCTGGCGCATCACTCATACAGTGGCTTGGCGACCAAATTAATGAACATGGAATCGGAAACGGTATATCAATCATTTTGTTTGCTGGTATCATAGGCAGAATGCCGGTTCAGATTTATGAACTTTGGCAACAAGCAAACACAACGCAGAAATACATTTATATTCCAATTGTTATGGTTATATTCTTATTTATGGTAGCATTTATCATACTTATGAATGAATCAGAAAGACGAATCCCTATCCAGTACGCTAAGCGTGTTGTTGGTAGAAAAATGTACGGTGGACAGAATACTAACATACCAGTAAAAGTAGCAATGAGTGGTGTTATGCCAATCATCTTTGCAATGTCATTCATGTCTATTCCACAAATGTTGGGAATGATCTGGAAGCCAAACCCTAAAGCAACGAGTTTCTGGGGAAGTTTTTACAGAGGATTTGTTAGTCTGTTTAACTATTCAAGCTGGTTTTATGCAGCAGTATACTTCTTATTAATTGTCGGATTCAACTACTTCTATGTAGCAATGCAGTACAATCCGGTTCAAATAGCAAATGACCTTCGTCAGAATAATGGTGGTATCCCAGGAATAAGACCTGGTCGTCCTACATCTGATTTTATCAAGAGAGTATTATCAAAGATCACTCTTGTCGGAGCTTTCTTCCTAGGAGTAATCGCAATATTCCCGATATTCTTCCAGATGGGTACTGGCGTTCACATTGCTATGGGTGGTACATCAATCCTTATCGTTGTTGGTGTTGCACTTGAAACAGTAAGAACACTTGAATCACAGATGATGATGCGTCATCATAAGGGATTCCTTGAATAATACTAAAGGAGTTTTGACATGAATCTGATATTACTCGGTGCTCCTGGTGCAGGAAAAGGCACTCAAGCAGAGGTTATCTGTGATGCATATAAAATTCCTGCAATATCAACAGGAAATATTATTCGTGAAGCGTTAAAGAATGGGACAGAAACTGGTCTTAAAGCGAAAGCTTATATGGATGAGGGAAAGCTTGTTCCTGATGAAGTAGTAATTGATATTATCAAGGAAAGACTTGCTCAGGACGATTGCCAGAATGGATTTATCCTTGATGGCTTCCCAAGAACAGTTCCACAGGCTGAGGCTTTGGACAAAATGGGTATCACAATTGATAAAGTTGTTGAAATCTATGTTCCTGACGAAAAAATACAGCAAAGACTTTCAGGAAGACGAGTATGTGAAAAATGTGGTGCGTCTTATCATATAGATTTCAAGCCTACAAAGGTTGAAGGAATATGCAATTTATGCGGTGGCAACACTGTCATAAGAAAAGATGACGAACCTGCAACAGTTCTCGCAAGACTGAATATTTACCATGAGCAGACAGCTCCACTTAAAGGATATTACGAAGCACAAGGCAAATTAGTTACTGTTGAGGGCCAGGAAGATGTATCACATACATCAGAGCTTACATTAAAAGCATTAGAGGCGTAATAATGGTAATAGTAAAATCCAATAAGGAAATTACAAAAATGCAGAAAGCCGGCAGTATTACCGCACAGGCTCTGCAGATAGCTGGTGAGTCAATTAAGGCTGGCATGACAACATATGAGCTTGATAAGATTATTCATAGGTTCATTACTTCAAAGGGAGCAAAACCATCCTTCTTAGGATACGGTGGTTTTACAGGAAGTGCTTGCATTTCTATCAACGATGAAGTAATCCATGGCATTCCAGGACCAAGAAAAATCGAGGAAGGTGACATTGTCAGCGTTGATGTGGGAGCTTACATTTATGGCTACCACGGCGACTCAGCAAGAACCTTTGCAGTCGGAGAAATCTCAGATGATGCAAAGGCACTCATGAAGGCAACTGAAGAAAGCTTATACAAAGCAATCGAGCTTGCAAAGCCGGGCGCAAGAATAGGCGATCTATCAGCAGCCATTCAGGAATACAACGAATCACGTGGCTTTTCAATAGTCAAACAGTTCGTTGGACACGGTGTTGGAAAAGATCTTCATGAAGACCCTGAAGTTCCGAACTTCGGAAAAGCAGGACACGGAATAAGATTAGTCGCAGGAATGGTTATTGCTATTGAACCAATGGTTAATTTCGGCGGTGAAGCAGTAAAAGTTCTGCCGGACAGATGGACCGTGAAAACAAGAGATGGATCTCTTTCAGCTCATTTTGAGCACACAATTGCAATTACAGCAGACGGAGCGGTAATATTAACAAGACCGTAAAGGAGGCATAATTGTGAATGTTCTTCAAGGCTCGGTAGTAAGATCCCTTGCGGGTCACGATAAGGATACTTACTTCGTTGCAGTAAAAACTGATGGCAGTAATGTTTATATCGCCGACGGGAAGGAACGCAAGCTTGAATCCCCGAAGAAAAAAAATATAAAACACCTGCTCGTGACACAAAAGAGCGTTGAACTATCCGAGATTACAAACAAAAAATTAAGAAAGCTTTTAAATGAGTTTAAAAACAGTGAATAAAATTTCACTTATAACCCAAAACTCATAAAGCTGACCGTACCAATCTGGGGAGGTAGTATTCTTGTCAAAAGAAGATGTAATTGAACTTGAAGGAACCGTTTTAGAAGCCCTTCCAAACGCTATGTTTCAGGTTGAACTCGCAAACGGTCATAAAATTCTCGCTCATGTTTCAGGAAAGCTAAGAATGAACTACATTCGCATAGTTCCTGGCGACAAGGTAACGGTCGAGATGTCACCTTATGACTTATCAAAGGGAAGAATCACCTGGCGTGCGAAGTAAGGGACAAGGCAAATTAGAAGTAATTAGTGGAAACACTGGCAACATAGTTGTTGCGTATGAATAGGAGGTATTTCAATGAAAGTAAGACCTTCGGTTAAGCCTATCTGCGAAAAATGCAAGGTTATTAAGCGCAAAGGAAAAGTAATGGTAATTTGTGAAAACCCTAAGCATAAACAACGTCAGGGCTAACAGACCTATAAATGGAGGTGCAGTTATAAAATGGCACGTATTGCTGGTATAGACTTACCAAAAAATAAGAGAATCGAAATCGGTTTGACTTATATTTTCGGTATTGGTCAGAAAACTGCAACAAAGATCTTGGAAGGAACAGGCGTAAATCCTGATATCCGTGTAAAAGATCTATCAGAAGATGATGTTGCAAAACTACGTGAGTATATTGATAAAAATATCATGGTTGAAGGTGACCTTCGTCGTAATGTGTCACTCAATATCAAGAGACTTGTTGAAATAGGATGCTATCGTGGCGTTCGTCATCGTAAAGGTCTTCCAGTAAGAGGACAGAGAACAAAGACAAACGCAAGAACACGTAAAGGACCTGTTAAGACAATCGCTAACAAGAAGAAGTAAGGAGGGATAGAACATGGCTCAGAAAACTACTAAGAAGACTGCTGTAAGACGCCGTCGTGAAAAAAAGAACATCGAAGTTGGAGCGGTTCATATCCAATCCACTTTCAACAACACAATCGTTACAATAACTGATTCACAGGGAAATACAATTTCATGGGCTAGTGCTGGTGGACTTGGTTTCAGAGGATCAAAGAAGTCAACTCCTTTTGCTGCTCAGACTGCTGCAGAAACAGCTGCTAAGGCTGCAAAAGAACACGGACTTAAGATTGTTGAAGTATTTGTTAAGGGTCCTGGTTCTGGCCGTGAGGCTGCAATCAGAGCTCTTCAGTCAGAGGATTTAGAAGTAAGACTTATCAAAGATGTTACTCCAATCCCTCATAATGGATGTCGTCCTCCAAAAAGAAGACGTGTCTAATTAACACTAGGAGGTGTAAGAAATGGCAAGATATACTGGAGCAGTATGCAGACAGTGCAGACGTGAAGGACAGAAATTATTCCTTAAGGGTGACAGATGTTACGGCGAAAAGTGCGCAATCACAGCTCGTCCAGAAGGTGGCCCAGGTCAGCACGGTAAAGGCAGAAAGAAAATTTCAGAATATGGTATTCAGCTTCGTGCAAAACAGAAGACAAGACGTTACTATGGTGTTTTAGAAGGACAGTTTGCTCATTACTTTGAGTTGGCTGAAAAGCGCCCAGGTATGGCTGGTGAAAATCTTTTGAGAATACTTGAATCCCGTCTTGATAACGTTGTTTATAGACTTGGATTTGCAAGCTCAAGAGCTCAGGCAAGACAGCTTGTTGTTCATGGTCATTTTACAGTAAACGGCAGCAGAGTTAATATTCCTTCATACCTTTTAAAAGAAGGCGATGTTGTTGCAGTTTCTGAAAAGAGTCGTACAGAAGACAGCGTAAAGAATATAATCGAAGCAAACAGCGGACGTCCGACACCAATCTGGATAGAGAATGATAAGTCAGCTCTTTCAGCAAAAATCGCTCGTCTACCAAACCGCGATGACATTGATCTTGATGTTGAAGAACATCTTATCGTTGAGCTTTACTCTAAATAAGCATAAGAATGCAAAGCTTTGGAGTTCTGCTATCAGGCTTTGCGTAAAAGCTTATTTGGATGTTGCGTGATAATAATGTATATTAATACGTTTTAAACAAAATTAATGTAATTGCGAAACAGGAGGGTTTTAAATGCTTGAGAAAATAGAAAAGCCAGAAATAGAAACAGTCGAGCTGAAAAGTAACGGAACTTATGGCAAATTTGTCTTAGAGCCACTTGAGCGCGGCTATGGTACAACTCTGGGCAACAGCCTCAGAAGAGTACTGCTCTCCTCGCTACCAGGTGTAGCCGTTAACTCAGTAAAGATTGACGGGATTCACCACGAATTATCAACAATTCCTGGGGTTAAGGAGGATGTAACTGAAATCATTCTTAATCTTAAGGGCTTGACAGCAAAAATGTATGGGGACGGACCGAAGACAATTTATATTGAGGCAGAAGGTGAATGCGAAGTAACTGCTGGCGATATAAAGACAGATTCAGAGGTTGACATTTTGGTCCCTGATATGCACATTGCAACACTTGGCACTGGTGCTAAGCTGTATATGGAAATTACTATCGACCGTGGTCGTGGATATGTATCTGCTGAAAAGAATAAGCAGCTTATACAGCAGTCTATCGGTACTATAGCTGTTGACAGCATATATACGCCAGTACTAAAGGTAAACTACAGTGTTGAGAATACTCGTGTAGGACAGATTACCGACTTTGATAAGCTTACTATGGAAGTATGGACTGACGGAACAATTTCCGCTAAGGAAGCTCTATCACAATCAGCCAATCTCCTCAAAGACCACCTAACACTCTTTATTGATTTATCTGATGAACCATTGCCTGAAACACTAATGGTTGAAAAGGATGACAAGGGTAAGGAAAAAATATTAGAGATGACCATTGAGGAACTTGACTTATCTGTGCGTTCATTTAATTGCTTAAAGCGTGCAGGAATTAACACAGTAAATGATCTGATTGAAAAGTCAGAAGAAGAAATGATGAAGGTAAGAAACCTCGGAAAGAAATCATTTGATGAAGTAAGAGAAAAGCTTAGCTCACTCGGATTCCAGATGATGAAGGAAGAGGAATAACTTAACCATAGGTAAGGAGTGAAAATCTATGCCAGGCACAAGAAAATTGGGCAGAGCAACAGACCATAGAAAAGCTATGCTTAGAGCTATGGTAACATATCTGCTTGAAAAGGGTAAGATTGAAACAACTGTAACAAGAGCCAAAGAAGTTAGCTCAATGGCCGAGAAGATGATTACTATCGGTAGAACTAACGATCTACACTCCAGACGTCAGGTACTTGCATACGTTACAAAAGAAGACGTAGCAAAGAAGCTATTTGATGAAATTTCACCAAAATATGCTAATAAGAACGGCGGATACACAAGAATTATTAAAATTGGTCCTCGTCGTGGTGACGCTGCTGAAATGGCAATTATTGAGTTGGTATAATCAATATAAAATTAACGCCCAGTCTGTTGACTGGGCGTTTTTAATCTTATTTAAAGATAACTAAATTTACTTAGTAGTATCATAAAGCAACAATATTTTTACGACTGCCATTCAATATAAAAAAGCTATACGCCTTCTTTATTTTTTATTTGTAATAGTGTCTGCACCCTTTTGTATCGCTATACTTCCTGTTCGAACTATTTCTATAATGCCATATGGCTTGAGCATTTCCTCAAAGCGTTGAAGGTGATAGGTTGTATCAGACATTTCAAGTGTAATTGTTGTAAGAGAAATGTCAATAATCTTTGCGCCCATAATTTCAGCAATTGTCATAATTTCAGAACGCTTGTCAGCTAATACATTAACTTTGATGAGAAGAAGTTCTCTTGAAAGAAGCTCGCCTGCATCAAGAGTTTTAACTTTAATTACATCAATGAGCTTATTAAGTTGCTTTTCTATCTGCTCCACAGTATACTCATTGCCTTCTGCAATAATTGTGATTCTTGAGACAGCAGGGTCGTCGGTCACACCAACAGCAAGGCTGTCGATATTGAATCCTCGTCTTGAAAAAAGACCAGAAATTCTTGAAAGCACACCTGCGTGATTTTCAACAAGAACAGAAATCGTATGTTTCATACACTACCTCCTAAAAGAATAGAAGCATCAGTAAAATAACGCAGAATGCAAAAGTCAGGAAGAACACAGTATTAAAGAACTGAATTATGCTAAGCGACTTAGTATTTGCAAGAAGAAGAAGCTCAGAAAGTTCGCCTTCCTTATAATCATATTTTATGTAGCTTATTTTGTTTTGCTTGTCAGCCTTTTTGTAGATGTTGTAAGGGAGATCTTCACCTGATTTCTCAAGTTCAGTAAATTTTACGATTTCTTCTTCTATGCAATCAGATTTGGTAATAAATTTGTCGTTAACAAGCTGTTCAATAATTTTATGTTTTGCCTCAGTCATTATATTTCCTCCTATTTATTATATACCATATTCAGGGTCGACGTTGCATTCAAGAAGAAAAAGTCCTTCTGAAGCAACTAACCTGTCAACAGCTTTTTCAGCATCTGAATTATTTGAAATTGCTACCGCCTTAACACCATAAGCATGCGCAAGTTTTATAAAATCAGGACTTCCATCAAGGGAAACTGCTGTTTGGTTATTATAATTTGTATGCTGAAGTTGCGAAACCATGCCAAGACAATTGTTTTTCATAATAATTATCTTTATATCAACATTATGCTGAACAGCAGTAGCAAGCTCCATCATCTGCATTTGAAAGGAACCGTCCCCACATACAGCAACAACAGTACGTTTTTCATCAGCAAGCTTTGCGCCTATTGCCGCAGGAATAGAATAGCCCATTGTTCCCATACCACCAGATGTAAGGAAGCGCCCGTTTTTTACATTGAAGTTGCTTGCCGTCCATATCTGATTAAGTCCAACATCGGCAACAACAATTGCATCCGAAGGGAGCTTTTTTGAAAGAATGGAAATAAGCTTATGAGGATTAACATAATCTTTCGATAAAGTATAATCAGTATTATGTGTGACAAGAGAGGATATTTTTTCAATCCATTGCATGTGTTCGGCTTTAGCAACATCATCAACAATCTGAGCCAGTATTGTTTTTGCATCACCGACTACCGGGATATTAACAGCCATGTTTTTCCCGATTTCTGCAGGGTCAATATCAATATGTATTATCTGTGTGGTTTGCTGAAGATGTATAGGCGATTTTACTGCTCTGTCGCCGACTCTTGCACCTATAAGAATAAGAAGGTCACATTCCTTAACAGCATAATTAGCAGCCTTTGTCCCGTGCATTCCGAGCATTCCGAAGAATAATGGGTATCTTGGGGAAATACTTGATATTCCCATCATTGTTGTTATGACAGGAATCTGACATTTTTCTGAAAGGGTAGTTACTCCTTCACCAGCATTTGATGCAAAAACACCACCACCAGCACAGATTAGAGGCTGCTTAGATTTTTTCAATGCCTCGCATATTCGCTTTATCTGGAGCTTATTGCCCGTAACTGTAGGCTTATAGCTCCTTATATCAATTGCTTTTGGATATGTAAAATTAATTTCTTCATTTTGAACATCAACAGGAATATCAATAAGCACAGGTCCTGGCCGTCCACTCCCTGCTATGAAGAAAGATTCCTTGAAAATTCTCGGGATTTCAGTTGCATTTTTAACAAGATAGCTGTGCTTGACAAAAGGCTCAGCTGCACCTGTAATGTCAGCCTCCTGAAAAACGTCCCTTCCGATTTGGTCAGTGCTGACCTGACCTGTTATTATAACAAGTGGAATTGAATCCATATATGCAGTTGCAATAGCAGTAATAAGGTTTGTTGCACCTGGGCCTGATGTAGCAATACATACGGCAGGTCTACCTGTTATCCTTGCATAACCGCTTGCGGAGTGACCAGAGTTTACTTCGTGGCGGACAAGAATATGGCGTATATCCGATTTTGAAAGTGCTTCATAAAACGGACAAATTGCAGCGCCCGGATAACCAAACACGACTTTGGTATTCTCCATTTCAAGGCACTTAACTATTGCTTCACTTGCTTTAATCATCCGAGCTCCATTTCTCCACCATGAGTAAATTTTAATAAAGTGATTTATGGTGGCTTGTCACTTAATTATTTTAACAGTGCTATATTTAATTATAGTAAGTTTCTGTCAACACGTCAAGGCTAAATAATAAACAATAACATTTAAACTATAAAAAAGAAAAAGATGCAATAAAAGAAGTATAATTTGTTATTTGCAATTTGATGTAAATTGTAGTATTATAGAATAAAATAGATAAAAGGAGCATTTTCTTGAAAAGGTTTATTGTTTTATTATTGAGTGTAACAATGCTTTTTGCTTTAACATCGTGCTCAAAGATAGAGAAGAGAGATCCTAATTATATAAAAAACGCATATGACAGCGATTATCCTGTTATAATAAATGATGTTACTATTACTTCATCGCCAAAAAAGGTTGTCAGTCTATCACCGGCACTTACTGAAGTTATATATGAGTTTGGATTTGAAGATAAACTTATCGGACGAAGTGATTATTGTAATTATCCTGAAAAGGTAGCTGATATAAAATCAGTCGGAAGTCCTGCTAAGCCTGATATTGAAGCTATCGTGAGTCTCAAGCCTGATATTATTGTGACGCAGAGCCCTATCGCAACTATAGATAAGGCATTACTTGAGAAAAAGGGAATACAGGTTCTTATAATTTCTTCACCAAAGAGCTTTAATGAATTCATTGATGTTTATGGTACAATGGCAAAGGTTTTCCTGGGAAATATTAAGTCAGATCTTGCTGTTGAAAAGGCCCTCAAGCCACTTGATACAGAAATAACAAAAGCAGGCGAAAAAAAGCATGGCAGGAAGTTTGTATACATACTTTCAGATCAATTAGCTATTGCTACTGGTGACACGCTCGAAAGTGACATGCTTGGCATTTTTGGGGATAATATTGCAAAGGACAAGAAAAGCTATACTATGACTGCTAATGAAATTGTTGCCGCTAACCCGGATACAATTTTCATTTCTGATAAGATTGATTCGGCCAAGCTTCCTGAAAATATTAGAAAGCTATTGACAGCACCTAATGTTAAGCTTATTAAGATTGACAATACTTATTTTGAGAAACCGACTGTTCGCGCAAAGACAGTTATTGAGGACATAGATAAGGCATTATCATCCGAATCAGGCAACGAAACCAATGGCGATAACACAGAAAAATAAATTCTTGTTAAGAGGAAGCCAGAGCTTCCTCTTTTTGTAATTAAACTGTAATCAAAATATGGAAAATATTGAATATATTTAATTGACATATTTATCTAAAAAATATAAAATATACTTAAAGAATGAAAGGGGATAATATATGGAAGACCCGAGTCGAGTGTTTATCGGCTTAATTATCGGATTTGTTTTGATTCTGATTAAAGGCTTTATTGCAGCGTGTGAAAGTGCAGTAATAGAAGTCAACGATGCAAAACTTAAAAAATTGGCTGAGAGGGAAGAGCCTGCGCAAAGGCTTTTAAAAGTTCTTTCAAGACCAAATAGGCTGATTATTTCATTATCAGTATTCAAGGCGATGACGGCAGTAACAGTTGCTATTGTTGCATCACTGTCATTCTTTTCACCACTTGAAAAAAAGCTTTTGAATATATGTGACAACAAGAGAACTGTTGATGTTCTTGCAATTCTTATTATTGTTATTGTTACGACAGTTCTAATTTCAACCTTCGGTGATAATATTCCGAAGACAATTGCAAAGAAAAACAGCATGGATTTTGCAATAAAAGTCAGTGGAGTATTAAAGGTAATTATGATAATAATGCTTCCGCTTACAGCGCTTATTCACCTTTTTACAAGCCTGCTGGGGAAGCTATTTGGCTTTTCATCTTTAGGTAAAAATCAAGCTGTAACAGAAGAAGAAATCCTGATGATGGTTGACGCTGTTAATGAAACAGGTGCTATTGAGGAAAGTCAGAAGGAAATGATAAATAACATTTTTGAGTTTGATGATCTTGTTATTTCTGATGTAATGACGCACAGAACAAATATTATCGGCGTTGAAAAGAACACTTCTATAAGAGAAGTCGTTAAAGCATCTGTAAGTCATGGATTTTCTAGAATACCTGTTTATGAAAGCAGCATTGATAATATTATTGGAATTGTTTATATAAAAGATTTACTTGTTTTAATTAATACAAATGAAACTGAAAAGGCTTCAATATCAGATTTCATGAGAGATGTCATGTATGTACCACAGACAAATCACTGCCGTGAGCTTTTCAAGGAATTCACATCAGCAAAAGCACAGATTGCTGTTGTTGTTGATGAATATGGAGGAACAGCAGGGCTTGTTTCAATGGAAGACCTCCTTGAAGCAATTGTCGGAAATATTCAGGACGAATATGATGATGAGGTTGAAGACTTTGTCAAAATTAATGACAACACATATGAAATTTCAGGAACAGCTGATCCTGAGGTTGTTTTTGAAGAACTTGGAATTGAGCTTTCTGAGGATCATGAATATGATACGATGAGCGGTCTAATGATTGATATTCTTGGATATATTCCGGCTGAGAATGAAAAGCCTGCGATTTTACACAACGGAATAATCTTTACTGTCCTTTTAATGGAAGATAAGAGAATTGTAAAGCTCAAAGCAGAAATAGTTATTGAGGAAATCGAAGATAAATAAAGCGATAAATGAGGTGTTGCAATGGAGCAGAAATCAGGTAGTGTAAAATTAATATTAAGCATTGTAATAGCTCTTCTTATTGTTGGTGGAGCATGGTATCTCACAAGACGGAGTCCTGAGGACAAGAAAACTCTGGAATATGTGTCATCATCGGATAGTCGTATATCAGACTCAATAGAAGACAATAGTAGCAAAACCGATACAAAAAAGACAACATCAAAGCATACGACAACGACGCTAAATAATAAAAACACTACAACGGGCAAGACAACTACAAGAAAGACTGCTGTTGCTACGACAAATGCTCCGTCTACAACTTATCCGACGACAGGTTCACCGATATTAAGTTATTATAATCTTAACAGTGCACAGAAAGAAGTTTACAACAAGCTGTCAGATGCTATCATAAACGGAATATCAAATATACCTATAGATGAGACAATAACGCCAGATCAATTAAAAGAAACATATAGTCTTGCAAAAAATTTGAATTATTATAGTGTTAATGCTCCGATGTCCTTTACATATAGCTATTATTCACAGTCAGGAGTAATAACAGCAGTCAAGCTTGAATTCCCGTTTTCAAAATCAGTCGGTGATAGTAAAACGGTAGCTTTGAAAAATAAGGTAAACTCAATCAAAGCGGGTATTCCTAAAACTTCAGATTATGATAAGGTGAAATACATACATGATTACATAATCAATAACTGCAGATACAATAATAATGCTGTGTCAAATTCTGATGCATATCCGACGGCATTTACTGCATACGGAGCACTTGTTGAGGGCTCAGCTGTATGTGAAGGTTACGCAAAGGCATTTTCATTGCTTTGCAATGAGGTTGGTGTTGATGCTCTGCTTATTATTGGTACGGGCAAGGGCGAGCCTCATATGTGGAATATGGTCAAGTGCAACGGACAATGGTATCATATGGATGTCACGTGGGATGATGCAACTTTAAACGGAAAGGACTCTATTGGATATTCATACTTTAATGTAACAACAGCACAGATTAAAACGGATCACGTTATAGAGAATTCTCCGTTAAATGTTCCTTTTGCATCTGCCACAGCAGCAAATTATTTTTATCATAATGGTCTTGTTGCAAGTAGTTATACTCAGGCAAAGGCGATAGTACTGGCGGAGGCTAAGAAAGATACTTCAGGTGGCGAAAAAGTAATAAGAATAAAGGCTGCTAACCTAAGTGTAAAGAATGAAATTTATAGTAAGATGTTATGCAATAATGGTGATATTTTTATAATTCTTGATCAAGCATTAGGTAGCAAAACTTTTAGTTCTGTGCGGTTTGGTTCGTCAGAAAATTATGAAATTGATATACGTTACATAGTTAATTAAAAAAATCCCGTGAAGATTCTTCACGGGATTATCTTTATTTTATTGTTCCACCACCGATGACAATATCATTATCATAAAATACAACTGCCTGACCGGGAGTGAATGCACGTTGCGGATTATTAAATTCCACAAATACAGTTCCATCAGAATTCTGTGATATTGTGCAAGGCTGTTCAACCTGTTTATAACGCGTCCTTGCCTTGCATTTTAATGGGCTGTCAAGCTTTTCTATTGAAATTAAATTTATGTTAGTTGCAATAAGCGTTGTACTCATTAGTTCATTATCGTCACCAAGAACAACAGTGTTATCTTCGGGATTGATTCCGACAACATAAACAGGCTTTCCCATTGCAATGCCAAGACCTTTTCGCTGACCTATTGTGTAGTGGGAAATTCCCTTGTGTATTCCTAAGACATTGCCTTTTGTATCAATAAAGTTGCCTTCTTTTTGTTTAACTCCTGTGTATTCCTCAATAAACCTTGCGTAATCACCGTCAGGAACGAAGCAGATATCCTGGCTGTCGGGTTTGTTCGCATTGACAAGATTACTTGAATCAGCAAGAACTCTTGCCTCGCTTTTTTTCATCTCTCCCATTGGGAAGAGTATTTTTGCGAGTTGATCCTGTGTGAGGTTATACAAAACATAGCTCTGATCCTTTGTATCGTCAAGTGCTTTCTTGAGAAGATAACGTCCAGTGCTTTCGTCCTGTTCAATCCTTGCATAATGTCCTGTTGCAAGATAATCACAGTCAAGTGCAACAGCACGCTTTAGCATTTCCTCAAACTTTACATACCTGTTACAGTCAATACAAGGGTTTGGCGTTTCACCTTGAAGATAAGCTGTTGTGAATTTTTTAATAACAGTTTCCTTGAAAAGCTCCTTGAAATTGAAGGTGTAGTGGTCAACACCACAACGCGTCGTAACACTTTTTGCATCTTCTACATCTGAAAGTGAACAACACGTTTTTGTTGTCTTGATACAGGCAGTATCATTATCAAAAAGTTTGAGCGTAACGCCGATTACATCATATTTTTCTTTTAAAAGCAGTAAAGCAACAGAGCTGTCGACTCCGCCACTCATTGCAAGCATAACTTTTTTCTTCATATTTACTCCAATAAAATTATTCTGAATTAAAAAAATCTTAACACTAATATTTAAAAAAGTCAACTTGAATGGTATAATCAAATTGAGAAGATATAATAGTATTAATAATGTATTTATTATAGGAGTGTTTTATGGAATTTATAAAAAGCAATGACAGAATTTATTGTGAGGATAAAGACGGAAAGCTTTTGGCAGAAATAACCTTTCCTGAAAGTGCCGATGATATTGTAAACATCAATCATACATTTGTTAATGAATCTTTAAGAGGACAGGGTGTTGCAGGTCAGCTTATGCAAGGCGTTGTTGATTATATTATAGATAATAACAAGCGTGCATATCCGACTTGTTCTTACGCAGTAAAGTGGTTTGAGAAGAATAAGGAGTATCAGTATTTAGTGGTGCAGATATAATTAGCGGTGGCTTTGCGGTCGCCTCCGCACCCCTTCGCACAAAAAACCGATAAAGAACAAGAGGAATCACGCTCCTACGAATATAGAAACTTACACTTATCAAATTATAAAAAGGTCGGAGCACGAAATTAACCACGTACAATTTTATGATAGAAAATCAAACTTGACTGGTTGATTGAGCGACCGTCACTCAAAATTAGTGTCGGAGTACAGAAACGTCAAATCCGAGTTGTTGAGCGGTAGCGAAACGTGTCTGAGGATTTGACTTGATTTTCTTTCGTTATTTCTTGTATCAAGACAAGAAATAACATAGAGAAAGTTATTTTAGCATTGATATATCTTGCGGTGGCTTTGCGGTCGCCCCCGCGCCCCTTCGCATATAAAACCAATAAATAAAGCAAAGATTAAACAAGAGCAATATCTTTCGGTGGCATAGCGGTTGTCCCCGTGCCCCGAAGTAAATGCACAGCATTCTCATAGTTTTAAATACAAAACCCAATATACTATTCAAAAGTGTCCGTAGCACAAATACAAGCGTTTTCCACAAGAAAACAAAAGATATATACACAATTTTAGATTATATGTCAATTGACTTTATTTTGATAAATACTCTATAATAATATTACTATGTAAAATGAGGGGTAAATACATTTAGGGGGAGAAAGAGAGTGCATACAAAAGTAGTAAAATTCGGCGGAAGCTCACTTGCTGACGCAAATCAATTTAGAAAAGTAGCAGATATAATTCTTTCAGATAAAGCAAGAAGATTCGTTGTACCTTCAGCACCAGGGAAAAGATTTAAGGATGACACAAAAGTCACAGATATGCTGTATGCTTGCTATGACATAGCAGTAAAGGGCAAAAACTTTGATGATGAGTTTCAGGCTATAAAGAATAGATATTACGGGATAATTTCTGACCTTGGGCTTGAACTTTCACTTGAAAGTGAGTTTGCTACAATCAGAAGTTGCTTTATCGGTAAAGCAGGAAGAGATTACGCGGCTTCTCGTGGCGAATATCTCAATGGTATTATTCTTGCAAAATTCCTTGGTTATAATTTTGTTGACTCTGCTGAAGCGATATTCTTCAATGATAATGGACAGTTTGACGGTGAAAGAACTAACGAAGTGCTTGGCGAACGCTTATCAAAGCTCGATAATGCTGTTGTACCTGGATTTTACGGTTCAATGCCAAACGATACAATAAAAACATTTTCTCGTGGTGGCTCTGACGTAACAGGTTCTATTGTTGCAAGAGCAGCCAATGCTGAAATTTATGAAAACTGGACAGATGTTTCAGGCTTTTTAATATGTGACCCAAGAATTGTTGAAAATCCTGAGCCTATTACTGTTATCACTTATCGTGAACTTCGTGAGCTTTCATATATGGGTGCTACAGTTCTTCACGAGGATGCAATATTCCCAGTCAGAAAAGCGGGTATACCAATAAATATAAAGAACACAAACGCTCCTGATGATGCAGGAACAATGATTGTTGATAGTGCTGATTCAGCGAGCTGTAAGTATACTATTACAGGTATTGCGGGAAAGAAAGGCTTTGCTGTTTTAAACCTTGAAAAAGATATGATGAATAGCGAAATTGGTTTTGGCAGAAAGGTCCTTGAAGTCCTTGAAAAGAACGGAATTTCCTTCGAACATATGCCTTCAGGAATCGATACAATGAGCGTTATTGTTAATCGTGCTGACCTTGAGGCGAAGGAAGAAGAAGTTATCGCAGGACTTAAGAGAAACGTAAATCCTGACCATATTGATATTGAGCGTGATCTTGCACTTATCGCTATTGTTGGTCGAGGAATGAAGTCAACAAGAGGCACAGCGGGCAGAATCTTCTCAGCCTTAGCTCATAAGCACGTTAATGTAAAGATGATTGACCAAGGTTCAAGTGAGCTTAATGTAATCGTCGGCGTGAAGGAAGAAGACTTTGCAAATGCAACAAAAGCAATCTACGATATTTTTGTAACACAGCAGTTATAATAAAAACAAAGCCAGCTTATAGCTGGCTTTTATATTTTAAAATTCCCTGCCAATAATAAAATTAGAAAGTATAAAAAAATTTTGAAAAATAGTTGTGAATTATTTGAAATAGTGGTATACTATTTAAGTATGAAAATCAAGAAATATCGGTAGTTTTAATAGGAGGAACAAATAGATGTTTAAAAAAGACATAGGAATAGATTTAGGTACCGCCAATACTCTCGTGTATATGAGAGGAAAGGGAATTATTATCCGTGAGCCTTCAGTTGTTGCTGTTGATGCAAGAAGTGAGAGAGTTCGTTGTGTTGGACAGGAAGCTAAAGACGTTATCGGTAGAACGCCAGGTTCAATCATTGCTGTAAGACCACTTAAAGACGGCGTTATTGCTGACTTTGACTATACAACAAGTATGCTTCAGGAATTCATCAAGAAGGCTTTACAGGGTTCTGCTTTTTCAAAGCCAAGAGTTATTATCTGTATTCCATCAGGCGTAACAGCTGTTGAAAGACGTGCTGTTCGTGAAGCTGCTGAAAGTGCAGGAGCAAAAAGAGTTTCAATTATTGAAGAGCCTATGGCAGCTGCAATCGGCGCAGGGCTTCCTGTTGCTGAACCAACTGGTTCAATGATTGTTGATATTGGTGGCGGAACAAGTGAAGTTGCTGTTATCTCACTCGGCGGTATTGTTACATCACGTTCTGTAAGAGTTGCCGGCGATGAATTTGACCTTTCTATTATAAACTATATTAAAAAGAAATATAATCTTCTTATCGGCGAAAGAACTGCTGAAAACGTAAAAATTGCAATCGGTTCAGCTTTCCCAAGTGAAGAAGATTCTACAATGGACATTAAAGGTAGAAACCTTCTTACAGGTCTCCCTGAGAATATTTCTGTTAACTCAACAGAAATCCGTGAGGCTCTTGCTGAACCATTATCACATATTATCGAAGCAATAAAGACAACTCTTGAGAGAACACCGCCTGAGCTTGCTGCTGACATTATCGATCAGGGTATCACACTCGCAGGCGGAGGGGCTTTACTCAAAGGACTCGACAGACTTGTAAATAACGAAACAGGAATGCCTGTTACAATTGCTGAAAACCCGCTTGACTGTGTTGCTGAAGGAACGGGAAAAGTTCTTGAAAACATAGACAAGCTTCAAGATGTATTAAACGAAGATTCAAAGTATTATTAATAGCATGCATTTTATTCAGGGTGGGCAAGTTGTCTACCCTGTTTTAGTCAATATAGAAAGGTGATACAGATGAAGGATTTTGTTCATAGCATGAAATTTAAAATTCTTTGCGGGATACTTGCGCTTTTAATCGGAATTATGATTTATGCTGCAACAACTGCAGGTGGGCAATCAGCTATGTCATCTTTTCTCGGTGCGATTGTTTCGCCTTTTCAAAAGTTTTCAAATGCTATATCATCAAAGGTTTCTACCACCATTGACACTCTTGTGAACGCTGATAATTACAATAAGGAAAATAAAGAACTCAAGAAAAAGTTGGACGAGCTTTATCTTCAGATGGTCGATTATGAAGATGTTAAGGAAGAAAACGAACATTATAAGGAAATTCTTGAGCTTAAAAAGAAATATCCTGACTTTAAGTTCTCCCCACCTTGCAAGGTTATCGGAAGAACAACAAATGATATGTACCAGTCATTCACTATCGACAAGGGCAGTCGTGACGGAATAAAGCTTAATGACCCTGTTGTTACAGGGGATGGGCTTGTCGGAATAGTAAGCAAAGTTGATCTTACTTATTCAACAGTCACAACAATATTGTCACCTAAGTATAATCCGGGTCTTATATCAATTAAGTCAAAGGACACTGGCTCTCTTGAGGGTAACTATGACTGTGCGGTAGATGGGTACACACGAATGAGATATATTAATCGAGACAGTAAGATTGAAGTCGGTGAGATTATCGTTACTTCAGGACATAACGGACTTGTTCCTAAGGATAGAATTATCGGAACAGTTCAAAAACTCGAAATGGACAAGGGCGGGTTGTCACTTAATGCGATAATCAAGCCTATTGTGAAAATAGACGAAGTTACAAACGTTTTTGTAATAACAGAATTTGACGGTCAAGGAAAGGGTTACAATGACTAACAACAGGAAAAAGACAATGAGGCTTATCCTGAAATGGATAGTTATAAGCCTTGTTATACTTATTGCTTATTCAATTTCTGTCACTGGTGGAGCGGGCAAGGCAAAACCAATTTTACTTATACCTGTACTTATTGCTTTGAGCACAAGTGAGAACGAACTTATCTCGGGTATTGTCGGAGCATTATGCGGACTTCTCGTTGATCTTTCGTGTGGGAAGCTTTTTGGATTTAACGGAGTCATATTACTGCTTATTGGCGTATTTGCTTCATTTTTGTTCTTGCATCTTATGAGGAAGAACATACTTAATGTTATCGTACTTACTGCGGTTGCTGCAGCAATTCAGGGCATGCTTGATTTCTTCTTCTATTATGTAATGTGGAAGTATGAGGGCATTAATACGGTATTTATGAAGATTATTCTGCCATCGGCTATTTTTACAACGGTAGCATCACCGTTTGTTTATTTGATTATTAAGTATATTATTGGTAAGTTTGCTGAGTCTGATGGAGTCATCGTTGAAAACACCAGCCTCAATGGTATTAAAGGATAATAGGAAAGGGAAGTTATGCAAAAGGCATTAAAGAACATAAGAATAATTTTTCTTATATTAGTGATTATTACATCATTGGTGCTGACAGGCATACGACTGATGAGTATTCAGGTCGTTAACGGGCAGGAGTATCTTGCACAGTCAATAAAGAATGTTAACGGAGTACAGGAAATTGTTGCGCCACGTGGTGAAATTCTTGACTCAAAGCTTAACCCTCTTGTTATGAACAAGGTCGAATATGACGCTGTAATTGAATACGCATTGTTCCCGAAGGATGTTAAGGAACAGAATGCAATAATACTTAAATTTGCAGAATTTCTTCAGAAGGAAAAGGCAGCCTGGGAGTCAAGACTTCCAATAACAACTACAAAGCCATATAAATACACAGAAGAGCAGACAACACTCGTCAAGCGTGTATTGAAGGATCTAAACCTTAACGTTTATGCGACGGCTGATAATGTTATTGAAGAATTAAAGAAAAAGTATCAGATTGATGATGAGTATACTGAGGAACAGGCAAGGATTATTGCCGGTATCCGCTATGAAATGATATATACACAGTTCTCAAAGGACAACAGATATATATTCTCTAAGGATATTCAAAAGGATGTTGTTCTTAAAATCAAGGAACTTTCATATCAATTCAGTGGTATTGATATAATTGAATCAGCTAAGAGAGTATATCCGAATGGGACAGTATTCCCACACGGACTTGGTACTGTCGGTCCTCTTGATGCTGATGAATACAAGGCAAACAAGGAAAAAGGCTACAAACTTAATGACACAATAGGGAAGTCAGGCATTGAAAAGACAATGGAAACCGAGCTTAGGGGGATAAACGGCACGCGTTCGGTTCTACTAAATTCCACAAGCCAGATAGTATCAATAAAAAATACAAAGGACGCTGTCCCTGGAAATAATGTTGTTCTTACGATTGATTCAGGATACCAGACAAAGGTCCAGAATCTTCTTGCCGACCATATCAAATGGCTACAGAAAACAAAGCTATCAAAGGACTCAGGTCAGCGTTGCAATGCCGGTGCTATTGTTGTTCTTGATGTAAAAACAGGTGCAGTTAAAGCAATGGCCTCATATCCAGGCTACGATATTAATAATTATTATAAAGACTATAAAACACTGAATACAGACCCAACCAAGCCACTTTTCAACAGAGCTTTGAGCGGTAGCTACCGTCCTGGGTCAACCTTTAAGACAATTACTGCAACTGCAGGATTGAATGAAGGGGTTATTGACGAAAATTCAGTTGTTCATTGCGGTGGAACCTACACATATTTCCCTGATTTCCACCCTGGATGCTTTACTGGCCCTCACGGCAATATTACTGTAAAATATGCACTTAAAGAATCATGCAATATCTTCTTCTATGATGTAGGAAGACGTCTTGGAGTAACAAAGCTTGCACAATATGAGAAAATGTACGGATTTGGAACTGACCTTAAGTTTGAACTTCCAACACGAACGGGCTATATTGCGACAAAGGAAACCTTTGATGAAAAGGGATGGCTCTGGGATGCAGGACAGGTTCTTATGGCCTCAATCGGTCAGTCTGAAATTTCCGTAACACCGCTTAATATGGCTGTTCAGGCACTCACACTGGCAAACAAGGGTAAAAGATTCCGCCCGTATATTGTTGATTCAGTTGTTTCATACGACAAGAGTACAGTAGTAAAAAAGACGGAGCCTATTGTTGATGAAGTAATACCGGATAAAACAGGCAAGACTTTTAATATAATAAAAGAGGGTATGGTTCTCGCCGGACAGGGAATTGCATTACCTCAGCCTGTTGCTATCAAGACTGGTACACCACAGAACGGTGCCTGGGAAGATGGAACAACAAAATTCGATAATGCTGTTATTGGATATTATCCAGCTGAAAATCCAGAAATCTGCTTTGCTGTTATGCTTGATGCGGGTATGGATGCAAGAGCAACAGTAAAAAAGATTATTGATTCTTATTATGGAACAGATAAAGTTGTGCAAGGTGCACAAAATACACCTGCGCAGTAATGCTATTTTGCTATTATTTATTTTTTGTAAAATTTTCTCTTTAATATTTAAAGCAAATGTGATAAAATATTTTATATAGCTGATTTGATATTTTATAAAAGTATTAAATGCACAGATAATTTTGAAAGGGGCATTCTATGTCAAAGGTTATAGCAGTTACATCTGGAAAAGGCGGGACCGGAAAGTCATCAATCTGTGCTTGTTTAGGTTATGCTTTAGCAAAAAAAGGGCACAGAACATTAATTGTTGAGCTTGATATCGGCTTGAGATGTCTTGATATTATGCTTGGAATGAAAGGTCAGGTACCTTATGACCTTGGTAATATATTGGACGGTTCATGTGATATATATAAAGCAACAACAGTAGTTCCAATGGCGAATAATTTGAATCTTATTTGCGCACCATCTGATCCATTTGCTACTATTACAGCTGAACAGATTAAGCAGATTACTGATGAAATTAGAAAGTATTATGAGTACATAATCATAGATACATCCGCAGGAATAAATGAAAATGTTTTTGATATTGTTGCACAGAGTGACATGATTATGATTGTTACAACTCCTGACCCTATCTGCGTTCGCGATGCGCAGATGATGTCAGATGAGTTCTATAAAAGAGGAAATCAGAAGCAGAGACTTATTATCAATAAGGTAAATAAAAAAATGCTTTCGCACAGACTTGTTGAAAATCTTGATGAGATTATTGATACAGTCGGGGTACAACTTATTGGTGTTATTCCAGACGATGGCGCAATTGGTGTTGCAACAGGTAAAGGTATCCCTATTGATTATAAATCAATGGCTTCACTTGCTTTCAATGCAATTTCTAATCGAATTAAGGGAGATGACGTTCCACTCGCTATAAAAATCTAATAAAAGGAGTACGTCAAAATGAATATTGCACTTATAGCTCACGATTCAAAAAAAGAACTAATGGTACAATTTTGTATTGCATATTGTGGAATATTAAGCCGTCACAACTTATGCGCAACAGGTACAACAGGCAAGCAGGTTGCTGAAGCAACAGGTCTTAGTATTCAGAGATATTTAAGTGGCTCACAGGGTGGAGATCAGCAGATTGCTGCTCGTATCTCCTGTAATGAAATCGATATACTTCTCTATTTCAGAGATCCTATCACGCCAAAACCACATGAGCCTAATGAACTTAACCTATTAAGACTTTGTGATGTTCACAACATCCCACTTGCAACAAATATTGCGACAGCCGAAGCTCTTATTCATTCACTCGAAAGAGGAGATCTCGATTGGCGTGAAATTGTCAATCCAAGAAAGTAATATTATAAAAGCATCGATGGGGAGAGTAGCATGAATCATCGCATCAAAGAGAGAGTGCGCTTGCTGAAAGCACTTATGCGGTATTTTTTGTGAAGGACACCTCTGAGCTTGATATGTGGAAAAGCATAGCACGTTGCCGGCGTTAACGGATAATGAGTGGGCAGGGATTTTCCTGTCAATTTGGGTGGTATCACGGTTTATTAAAGTCGTCCCTTGATTAAGGGTCGACTTTTTTGTATACTATAAAAAGGAGAAGTTTATGATAATAGAAAAACTTAAAAAAGCTGATATTCCTCAGCTTTTGGAATTGTATAAAGAGCTTGTTGATTTTGAAAACACAATAGAGCAAGCAAATGAAGTTTACGAAAAAATGCTTGCGGATGAAAATTATTATCTTCTTGTTGCAAAGGAAGAAGATAAAATAGTTGGAACGGTACTCGGAATTGTTTGTCATTCTATTCCTTTGACGGGTATGCCTTTTATGGTTGTTGAAGATGTAATTGTAAAAGAAGAATATAGAAGATTTGGAGTAGGCAGAAAGATTTTTGAAAAGCTTGATGAAATAGCAAAAGAGAACAACTGTGGTTATTCTATGCTTTGTTCAGGCGAGAGAAGAAAAGAAGCACATATTTTTTATGATAAGCAAGGCTATAACGATGAAGTAAAAGGCTTCAGGAAAATTTATTTTTAACGGAGGATAGCAAATGGCTTTAATAACACAAAAACCAAAGGGAACACAGGACGCTGTTCCGTCAGAGATTTATAAGTGGCACACTGTTGAAACACTCGCAAGAGAAACTGCTGAAACATTCGGCTTTAAGGAAATCAGAACGCCAATGTTTGAGGCAACAAACCTTTTCAAAAGAAGCGTTGGTGACACCACAGACGTTGTTCAGAAAGAAATGTATTCAGTAACTGCAAAGCAATCAATGAAATCCGATAAGGAAACTGACTTTACACTTCGTCCGGAAGGCACAGCAGGTGCTGCAAGAGCAGCTTTAGAAAATGGCATACTCAATGAGGCTTTGCCACAGAAGGTTTACTATATAATTTCATGCTTCAGACACGAAAAGCCGCAGGCAGGAAGACTTCGTGAATTCCACCAGTTTGGTGTTGAAATGTACGGAAGTTCATCACCAAGTGCTGATGCTGATGTTATCGCACTTGCAAAAAGCTATATTGATAGGCTTGGACTCAAGGGCATTGAACTTTGTATAAATTCAATTGGTTGCCCGACTTGTCGTGCACAGTATCATAAGGCATTGAGAGAGTATTTTGAGGGCAGAAAAGAAGAGCTATGTGAAACCTGTCTGTCAAGACTTGAAAAAAATCCGATGAGAATTCTCGACTGTAAGAGTCCGATTTGTTCAGCTATTGCAAAGGATGCTCCTGTAATTCTCGACTTCTTGTGTGAGGAATGTTCCGACCATTTTGAAAAGCTAAAGAGCTACCTCAAGGCGATGGATATTGAATTCACAATCAATCCAAAGATTGTCCGTGGACTTGATTATTATACAAAAACAGTATTTGAATTCATCACTACTGACATTGGCGCACAGGGAACTGTATGCGGTGGCGGACGTTATGACGGACTTGTTGAACAGCTTGGTGGAAACAAAACCCCTGCACTTGGTTTTGCTATGGGACTTGAAAGACTCATTCTCACAATGGAAAGTCAGGGCTGTGATTTCATTACTCCTAAAAAGTGCAATCTTTTTATTGCAACGATGGGTGAAAATGCTCTACTCAAGGCAATCGCGCTCACGAAAGAGCTTCGTGCTAACGGCTTTTGGGTTGAGTATGATGTAATGGGCAGAGGCTTGAAGGCGCAAATGAAGTATGCCGACAAAATTGGTGCTGAATATGTAATTGTCCTCGGCGACAATGAAATTGAAACAGGCATAATCAAGCTCAAGAATATGAAAACAGGCGAGCAGAGTGAACTTAAGCTTGATGATAAATTCATAGATAATTATGCAAATATACAGATGGCAGATATGTTTGGTGACATTTTAAATTAGTGACAGAAAAGGTGATATGGTATGACGAGGCTACAATATATACTAGCAACTTTTTGGTGGTACAATAGGATTGTGTATAAAAAGCAAAGTTACAATCTGGATAAAAAAATTAAGAAAAGAGAATTTGTTTCTAGAATCATTGCAGGCTTGATTTCAATTTCGCCGATTATTATTTTAAATGAGTTAGATTTTAATTTTAGTTATTTTATAATTGTTGCATTTATTGCAAGTACTATAGGTGGGCAAATAATCAGAGCACTCATACTTCCCAAAGATATAGAAAAATATTTGCATAAGATAGAAAAAGGAGAATAAAATGGATACAATGAAAGGCTTGAAAAGAAGCCATTATTGCGGAGAAATCCCGCAAATCGGTGAAGTCACAGTATGTGGCTTTGTTCAGAAAATAAGGGATTTAGGAAATCTGATTTTCATAGACTTGCGTGATAGAACAGGTATTGTTCAGCTTGCATTCAACGATTCAACAAGCAGAGAAATCTTTGAAAAGGCTTCTTCATGCAGAAGTGAATATGTATTAATGGCAAAGGGAAATGTTCAGCCAAGAGAAAGCGTAAACAAGGACATCAAGAACGGGAACGTTGAAGTAATGGTTAATGACCTTCGGGTTCTTTCAAAGTCACAGACACCACCTTTTGAGGTTGCAAATTCCGATAAGGTAAATGACGAACTTAAGCTCAAATATCGTTATCTTGACCTTAGAAATCCAAAGCTCCAGCAAAATATGGTTACACGCCATAAGATTGCAAAGGTTGCAAGAGATTATTTCTATGAAAACGACTTTTTAGAAATTGAAACCCCAATGCTTATGCGTTCAACTCCTGAAGGTGCAAGGGATTATCTTGTTCCATCAAGAATTCATGAGGGAACCTTCTATGCTCTCCCACAATCACCACAGATTTATAAACAGCTTCTAATGATTTCAGGCTATGATAGATATATTCAGCTTGCAAGATGCTTCAGAGATGAGGATTTGAGAGCAGACAGACAGCCTGAATTCACACAGATTGACCTTGAAATGTCATTCGTTGATATTGAGGATATCCTTGAAATGGGCGAAGGTTTTATCAAACGTCTATTTAAGGAAGTTATGAGCATTGATATTCCTGCACCACTTCCAAGACTCACTTATGCTGATGCTATGAACAGATACGGCTCGGACAAGCCTGATACGCGTTTTGGTATGGAAATCACAAATATTTCTGAAATTGCTAAAGCAACTGACTTTTCAGTATTCACAGGCGCTATTGCAGATGGTGGCAGTGTCAGAGCTATTGTTGCTAAAAACGCGGCGTCAACACTTACAAGAAAAGAAATTGATAAGCTTACTGAATTTTCAAGAGGAATTGGTGCAAAAGGACTTGCATACATTCGTTGGGTAGATGATGCTCCAAACTGTTCATTTGCAAAATTCTTAAAAGAAGGACAGCTTGATGAAATTTTAAGCAAGCTTGGTGCAGAAAAAGGCGACGTTGTACTTATCGTTGCTGATAAGAATAAGGTTGTTCTTCCTACACTCGGCGCATTGAGATTAAAAATTGCAAAACAGCTTGATATAATTCCAGAGGGTTATAATTTCTTATGGATAACTGAATTCCCTTTCTTTGAATATGACGAGGAAACAGGCGAGTGGCTTGCTATGCATCATCCGTTCACAATGCCAATGGATGAGTGTATTCCAATGCTTGAAACAGATAAGGGAAGTGTAAGAGCAAAGGCTTATGACCTTGTCCTCAACGGTACAGAATTATCATCAGGTTCAATAAGAATAACCGATTATGAACTTCAGCAGAAGATGTTCCAGCTTCTTGGCCTCTCAGATGAAGAAATTGAGGCGAAGTTTGGATTTCTTGTTGATGCATACAAGTATGCTGCTCCTCCACACGGTGGTATGGGAATAGGACTTGACAGACTTTCAATGATAATGTGCGGAGCTGACAGCCTCAGAGATGTTTTGGCATTTCCTAAGGTTCAGAACGCAAGCGAATTGATGAGTGCCTGTCCTTCAATTGTTGATGAAAAACAGCTTGATGAATTGCATATTAAGATAAAATAAGCATATATTATAATATTGTATAAGCCCCCTGAGCTTTCAGGGGCGCTTATATAAATAAATAGATTAATTAAATGAAAAAAGTGTTGACACGGCTACACAATAGTGATATAATAATAAAGCACCAAAAATTAAATATATCGCGGAGTGGAGCAGCTCGGTAGCTCGTCGGGCTCATAACCCGAAGGTCGTAGGTTCAAATCCTGCCTCCGCAACCAACAATATTGAAAAGGATAAGCTTGCATCGCAACTACAAGCTTATCGCTTTCAATATCTTTTTTATATTAAAGGGCAGGCTGAGAAGCCCACCCAATAATACCTAAGTTTCTTTATTTAAACGTCGTTTGCTAATCCGACGGGTGCACTGCTGTGCGACGGCTACACCATACCTAACCGTTACTTTGATATCGGTGAGGAACGGTTGCGTAGAAAACACCGCAGTCAAAAGACTGAATAATATTCAGTTGATGTATTTAAACGTCTCAGAAACGTTTAAAGCAAAAAACAAGAGTTCCCAGATCGTATGAACCTGAAAACTCTTGCAAATGTGTATTCAATGTGCTATGATATAGCACAAGAACGGCATTTCACTAAGTTGTCAGATAGTCAGTTTATCTGGTCGATTATGAGCTGCATGGTTACTTCCGATAATCGTGTAGCTCGTGGAGTGCTTTTTAATTTAATGAAATTATAACAAGCTTGATACTATATGTCAAGCTTGTTTTTTTATTTTCAGAAAATATTTTTATCTATTTCTGTAACATTATATACAAATTTGTGGAGAAATTTTGCAAAGGTGCTCGAACAGCTTTTGTCGGTTAAAGGTTTGAAGATATATTGATGATTACTGCGATTACAAAATTTATATGAAATTGAAAGTATGAGTTCAGTGTTCTTCTGAACTCATTTACGAGAAAGTTAGTATTAAATTATATTTAAATTTTGGACTTGCTCCAAGCGGTATATAAATGCAAAACAACACTAAAACTTATAACTCTTAGCAGAGTGCTATTTATAACACGAATTCAATTTATTCTCGTTGTCATTGACAAATAGTGGTTATAAGCATATAATAGTATGTAAGCTAACTAACTTATATGGAGGTGATATTTTGAGCCATCTTAATGATCTTCAAATTCGTCAGGAATCTAATTTAATAGAGATTCTTGATAATGAAAACAACTTTGGTAAATATTTACGAGTTTTGCGAAAGGCAAAAAAAATATCTGTTAGGGAACTTGCGAGGAAGGTAAATAAAACGCCTACATATATAAGTGATATAGAAAATGGTAACAACCGACCTCCTGACGAAAATTTGCTCAATAGCATTATTTTTGCCCTGAACCTTGGCGACGATACATCACAAGTGAAAAACAAACTTTTTGATTTGGCCGCAAAAGAACGTGGCGTCGTTTCTGCAGACATAGCGAATTTTATTATGCAGGATGATGATGTCCGTAATGTTATCCGACTTGCTAAGACAGATGAAAAAATGAGAAATCAAATACTAAGTATTGTGAAATAGGAGATGACAAAGATGGCTGAATTAAGAAAAGAAGATTTATGGGGAATGGCCGATAAGCTTCGCAATAATATGGACTCGGCAGAATACAAGCATGTATGCTTGGGACTTATTTTTTTGAAATACATTTCTGATAGCTTTATTAGAGCTTATAACGAGATATCACAAGATGAATATGCAGATCCGGAAGATAGAGATGAATACTTGGCACTTAATGTTTTCTGGGTGCCTCAAGAAGCACGTTGGGAAAACATAAAAAATAATGCAAAAGACCCGACTATCGGTCAGGTCATTGATAATGCAATGCATGCAATTGAGAAAGAGAATTCTTCCCTGCGTGGTGTTTTGCCTAAAGACTTTGCAAGAGCATCATTAGATAAACGCTCCCTCGGTGAATTGGTTGACCTACTTTCTGATTTGGAAATCGGTGGAGATAAAAACAAAGATACATTAGGAACCGTATATGAATACTTCCTTGGGAAGTTTGCTCGTGCTGAAGGCAAGCTTGGTGGTGAATTCTATACCCCACGAAGCGTTGTAGAACTAATTGTTGCCATGATTGAACCTCATGACGGTCGTGTATATGACCCTTGCTGTGGTTCGGGTGGTATGTTTGTACAAAGCGAAAAATTTGTTGAGGATAGAGAAGGCAGAATTGATGGTCAATTAGCTATCTATGGGCAAGAATCAAACTATAATACATGGAAGCTTTGCAAAATGAATCTTGCTATCCGTGGAATTGAAGCTAACTTAGGGCAACAGAACGCAGACTCTTTCCATAACGACCAGCATAAGAGCCTAAAGGCAGATTACATTATGGCAAATCCACCTTTCAACATCAGCGACTGGGGCGGTGAACGCTTAATTGACGATGCTCGTTGGGGGAAATATGGTATTCCGCCAACAGGTAATGCTAACTATGCTTGGATATTGCACATGCTTTATCATTTGGCACCAAGCGGAACAGCAGGCTTTGTTCTTGCAAATGGTTCCCTATCTTCTTCAACTATCAGCGAATACACTATTCGTAAAAACTTAATAGAAGATGATAAAATTGACTGTATTGTAACTTTGCCGGGTGGATTGTTTTCAACCACCTCTATTCCCGTTTGTCTATGGTTTATGGCTCGCAATAAGTTGAAAAATGGACACCGTGACAGACATGGTGAAATTTTATTTATTGATGCTCGTAATATGGAGACTGAACCATACGAAGATAGCAGAACACAAAGAAAACTTACCGACAAGACCATTGATGATATTACTTCTGCATATCATGCTTTCCGTAACCATGAATTAAAAGCAATAAAGGCAGATGGTACTGAAGTAACTTACGAAGACAAACAAGGTTTTTGGAAAGTGGCAACTTTAGGGGATATTAAAGCGAAGGACTATAATCTTACTCCTGCTGGATATGTGGGGATTGCTCCAGTTAAAACTAACAATGAGCCTTTTGAAAAAAGGATGGAGAAACTAATGAGCCAATTGTCAAAAATCCAAAGAGAATCTGAAATATTGGAAAAGCAATTATATAATAGTTTAAAGGAGATAGGTTATGATATTGAAAACACTTCCAGCAAATAAGTATTGTAATCAAGTAACTGACGGAACACACGATTCTCCCAAACAGACTTCAGAAGGAAAATATCTCATTACATCAAAGCATTTATCAAGATATAATATAAACTTTCAAGATGCGTATAAAATATCAATAGAAGATTATGATAAAATAATTTTCAGAAGCAGAGTAGATCAATATGATATACTATACAGCATGATAGGAACGATTGGAAATATATATCAAGAAATGTTGCCTTTCCAACAAATAGATTATGCAGTAAAAAATGTTGGAATCTTCAAATGCGATAACTATTATAGGAGTAAGTGGCTCTATTATTATTTGCAATCCCCTGAAGCAGTCGAATATATAACTTCTAATTTAAAGGGATCTACTCAAAAATATATTTCTCTTGGCGAATTACGAAATATGCCAATAAAGTATGTCGATAACGATAAACTACAAACAAGAATTGTAGATGTTCTTGTTTCACATGACAATAAGATTAGGGCAAATATTGAACATATTAATATACTTGAACAAATTGTAAAACAAACATACCAAAACTGGTTCAATAATTATAACTACCCCAATGCAACTGACGAATTAGTTTTTAACAACCAGTTAGAACGAGAAATTCCAAGTGACTGGGATGTTGTACCTTCTCAAAGATTCTTAACCCCTACATCTGAGAAAATTGGAGATACTACGGCACCAATATACTCAACAACAAATAACGGAATTGCGTTAAGGGATGAAAAATTTAATAAGAACCTGACAAAATTGCAGGGGAACAATAAGAAAGTTGTAAAAGACGATTTGATTTTTGGTCTTAGTCGTGAAATACTAAACTTTGGCGTTTTTGCTGATGAAATAGGATCGGTCAGTCCTGCATATCAAATTTTCAAAATAAATCAGAATGTTATTCTTCCTTTTATGTTAGAATTAGAAATGAGAATTAATATGCCGAGATACATGGATATATTACAATTAGGTGCTCGTGAAGGACAAGGTATTCGCAAGGACTATCTTATGAGAAAATATTTTCTCGTGCCCAAAATGGAGCTTCAAGAAGAGTTTTTTAAATTATATGATGTGCTTCAACGAAAGATTTCAAAGCTAAAAGAAGAAAACGAGGTTTTAGCTGAAATAAGGGATACTCTTCTGCCTAAGCTTATGAGTGGTGAGTTACCTGTGAAAGTGGGTGAAGAATAATGTCAGATTACGAAGAGTATGCGATAGAGGAAATAGAAGAAGCTCTTTCTGTTTTGAGTGTTTCTCATCTGCTCGAAAAGTTGTCAATATACAATAAAATTATTAATGACAACGAGATTAAAGGCTCCTTGTTATTTAGAGGACAAGCGGACACCAGTTATAGTTTAGAAGCCAGTATTTTCAGAAAAAACCTAATTACAAAAGAAACAGCATTAATTAACGACTTAATTTTGCAAGAACCGTTTGAATTTGGAAATCACATGACTGATTTTGAACAGCTTGTAAAAATGCAGCATTATGGTTTACCTACTCGATTAATGGACTTGACGACAAATCCATTGATTGCACTATACTTTGCTTGTTCAAAGCATCCTGATAAAGATGGGGAATTGATAGTCTTCATTGAAACATTGCAGCGACCAACACAAAAAGAAGTTAAAATGTTTGCAGCACTTGCAGAATACGACGGAAAAAGTGAGGGTAACTTTGTAGACTATTTTGCTAAAAAAGGATTAATTGAAACAAGTGCTACTCCGTTTGAAGAATTAGTGCAAAGATTGCAGAATCAATTTCAAAACAAATATGTTCCTGTTGTTGCTCCTAAAAACAATGAGCGCATTAAAAGACAAAATGGTGCATTTTTGATTTTGGGCGTAGATATTAAAAAAGAAGAACCCAGTTACTATATAAAAAATACTTTTAACCTTAAAGATGAACTAAGCGATTATGTAGCTTCTGGAGAAACTATTCATGAAAGCATACCTCGCTACTTGGTCATTCCCTCTGATTGCAAAGAAAGTATTTTACAAGAACTGGATCGTGTAGGAATAAATGAAGCTTTTGTATATCCAGAACTGGAACATCAAACTTCCTACATAAAAAACAAACACAATGTAAAGGCAGGTGAATGATATGTCTAACTTTATAGAAAATGATCTTGAGCAAGCAACTATGGAATGGATTCAGAACCTAGGCTATCAAACCCTGTATGGTCCGGATATTTCTCCCGGTGGAAGTTTCTCAGAAAGAGAAAACTTTGGTGATGTTGTTCTGTACAATAGACTACATAGTGCCTTAAAGCGTATAAACAAACAATATTCCAACGATGTTATATCTGAATTGGTTAAAAAAATTACTCGACAACAAAGTCTTTCTATTGTGCAAAACAATGTAGCGTTTCAAAAGATTATTACTGATGGAATTGATGTTGAGATTCGTCAAAAAGACGGAAGTGTTAAAACGGAAAAAGCGTATATATTCGATACTTCTGACACAGAGAACAACGAATTTTTGGCTGTCAATCAATTCACAATCATAGAAAATGGTAAAGAAAGACGCCCTGATGTGGTTGTGTTTGTAAATGGCTTGCCTCTTGTTGTAATTGAATTAAAAAATGCTACAAATGAAGATGTAGACATTGTGGACGGATTTAATCAACTACAAACATACAAAAGGGATATTCCTACTTTATTTAACTACAACTCATTTTTAATAACCAGTGATGGAATTAATGCAAAGGTAGGCACTATTACTTCAGACCTTGATCGTTTTATGTTTTGGAGAACAATAGATGGGATAAATGAAAACTATCTATCATTGGCACAACTTCAAGTAATGCTGTATGGCATGATGGATAAAAAACGTTTTTTGGATATTGTATCTAAATATAGTTTTTATGTAAATGAAAATGATAAATCATTTAAAATCCTTGCAGGATATCATCAATATTTTGCGGTGAATAAAGCTCTCTATTCTACTCACTTAGCAACCGCAGAAGATGGTAACCATAAGATTGGTGTAATCTGGCATACTCAAGGAAGCGGAAAAAGTTTTTCTATGCTGATGTATACTCGTCAGCTTGTATTGGAACTGGACAACCCAACAATTGTAATAATAACAGACCGAAATGATTTGGACGATCAGCTGTTTTCAACATTTTCAAAAAGCACAGATTATTTACGTCAAACTCCAAAGCAGGCATATAAAAGAAGTCAATTGCGTGAAATGTTGGATGTAAAAGCCGGTGGCATTATATTTACTACTATTCAGAAATTTTCGCCTGAAGAAAGTGACCAATCTCTTGCTGCACTAAATGAGCGACGTAATATAGTTGTTATCGCTGACGAAGCACATAGAAGCCAATACGGCTTAGAAGCCAAAGAAAAGGACGGAAAAGTATCTTTTGGATTTGCAAAACATATGAGAGATGCTTTGCCCAATGCTTCATTTATAGGGTTTACTGGAACTCCTGTTGAGTTAAGCGACAAGAACACTCCTGCACTATTCGGAGAGTACATTGATGTTTATGATCTTACCCAAGCGGTAAACGATAAAACAACTGTGCCTATTTACTATGAAAGTCGTATTGCTAAACTTGATATCGCAAGTGATTTAAAGCCAAAAATTGATGACGAATACGAAAATATTCTTGAAGGTCAGGAAGAAACATATGCCGAAAGTCAAAAACGAAAATGGGCAAGGTTAGAGGCTATTGTTGGAACAGATAGTCGAATTGATGTAGTTGTGAGAGATTTCCTAAAACATTATGATATGCGCCAAAAAGCAATCAACGGTAAAGTAATGTTTGTAGCTATGTCACGTAATATTGCAGTTAAACTATATTCTAAAATTATTGAGTATCGTCCCGAGTGGCACAGTGATGGGGTTGACAAAGGTGTTATAAAAATTATTATGACATCGTCAGCATCTGATCCTCAAGAATTTCAACCTCATTCAACTACATCATCACAAAGGAAACTTTTAGCAAAGCGAATGAAAGATGTAAGTGATGAACTAAAAATTGTTATCGTGTGTGATATGTGGCTTACCGGATTTGATGTTCCATGTATGCATACTATGTATATAGACAAACCAATGAGCGGACACAACTTGATGCAGGCTATTGCACGAGTTAACCGTGTGTTCAAGGACAAACCTGGTGGCTTGGTTGTTGATTATATTGGCATTGCTGATAATTTGCGAAGTGCTCTTGCACAGTACACCCCATCAGATAGAAAAACCACAGGCATTGATCCTCAAATAGCTATTGACTTGATGTTAGAAAAATACGAACAAATTCAACGAATACTACACGGATTGGATTATGCTTCATACCTTTCTGGCGCTGTATCTCAACGTTTACAGTGCATAGTTGAAGGTGTTGATTTTGTGCTTGGTAAAGAAGCAAGTGACAAAAAAGAGTTTTTGAATTTGGTTGTCGAAATAGGTAAAGCATATGCCTTGTGTTCCACATCAGATGCAGCACAAAATATCAATATGGAAATAAGCTATTTCAAAGCAGTTAAGGCTGGCATTATCAAGATATTACCAAAAGATAAACCTAAGAAAACAAAAGATCAAATTGAATATGAAATCAGTCAATTGGTTTCTAAGTCCGTTATATCCGAAGAAGTAGTTGATATTTTGTCGGCAGTTGGGCTTAACAAACCCGATATCTCTATACTTTCTAACGAGTTCTTGGAGGAAGTAAAAGGGATTCCGCAAAAAAATTTAGCACTCGAACTTTTACGAAGATTGTTAGCAGGAAAAATAAAAGCTATTGCTAAGAAAAATGTTGTTCAATCTAAAAAATTCTCTGAGATGCTGGAGTTTTCTGTAAATCAATATGAGAAACGCTCAATAGAAACTGCAGAAGTTATTAAGGCACTTGTGGATATGGCAAAAGATATGAATGAACTTCACAAACGTGGCAAAGAACTGGGTTTGTCAGAGGATGAATTAGCATTCTATGATGCTATATCGTCTAATGAATCTGCAAAAGAGTTTTATGAGAACGATATTCTTAAGCAAATTGCTAAAGAACTTACTCAAAGTATAAAAAGTAATCTCAAGGTTGATTGGGATGTTCGTGAAAGTGTTCGTGCACAAATGCGTATTACAATAAAAAGACTTTTAAGAAAATATAAGTATCCACCGGATAAGCAAGCAAATGCTGTTGACTTAATCATTGAGCAGGCTGAAAAAATGTGCGAAGAAATAGTGTAGTATAATTGACTCACGGAAACCACTGGTTGATTAAACCCGTCTGCAAATCTCCGATCTTTTAAACAATCCATTTAATTGAGAAACAATTAATACATTACATAAAAGTTAATTATATCTCCACATAGCGAGAAAGGATAATTTTAAACTATTGCTCATCTCATAGGGGACTTGGTTGTATTGGTATAGTAAATTTAGTCAGCAGTATATATTACAAGCATTACCCATTCTCTTAGACTATTAATTTATTAGGTGATAACGATATTAAGTTAACTGATTTTATTGCACATCAACCTATCCAAAGTTGGCCTTGAAATACCGAGTTCTCTTGCCAGCTGAGCTTTGCTGACTTCACGTCGCATATATCTCTCATAATGCTTCTCAAAGTCAGGAACAGTAACAGACTTTCGGCCTTTGTATTTTCCTTTAGATTTTGCAATAGCAATACCTTCACGTTGACGTTCAAGAAGATTGGTTCTTTCAAATTCATTTATTGCTCCGATCATTGTGAGCATAAGCTTGCCAGTAGGAGTGCTTGTGTCAATGTTCTCTTTACTGCTTACCAGAATTATATTCTTTTTCTGGAGGTAATCAATAATCTCAAGCAGATCTTTTGTACTTCTGGCAAGCCTCGAAAAATCGTGAATAAATATAGTATCGCCCTCTCTTGCGTAATCAAGCATTGCGTTGAGCTGAGGGCGATTCGTATCTTTTGCACTGATTTTCTCAATGAACCACTTATCAATGTTGTACCGCTTAAGGTTTTCAAGCTGCCTCTCTTCATTTTGTTCAACTGTCGATACTCTGACGTATGCCAGGTTATCCATAATAATCATTCCTTTCAGAAAATAAAAAAACAGCACTTCGAAAAGTGCTGCACGTGTCTACAATATATGTTTTCTTTTTAAGCCTCTTGGTTTAAACACTATTTGTTTCATATTTTTATATCCTTCTGTCTGTTTTTGTATATGGTATCATACTATGATTATACAGTCAAGCTATCAGAAAAGTAAAGATAAAATCTAATTTAACCTGCATTGTTAAAGGAATTCAGATACCGACTTATACTTTACATAATATGTATTTTTTATCGTGTAAACCTAGGGTGTACTTCCGTACAGTCTGATTTTATAAGATAATAATTTAATTTCATCATTTTATGTATATTCTTTTTCTTCGTTGGCAAACTATAAGCATTTAAGGGGTGATATTGTGTCACACAAAGATAAATCAAGTGATAAAAATAATAAAGCAAAAAAATCAGCAACAAATAATCAATGGACTAATACAGGACTTGATAAATCT
>JAEZRC010000006.1 GCA_023440965.1 Bacillota bacterium | reverse complement strand
GTGGCTGTGTTCCACCACTTGAAGGAGCAGTCGGTATTACTTTTCCCTGTACATCGGTTACAACAGCTGAACTATCAGTGGTTAATGATGAATCTGATTTGCTATCATCTGTTGATGAAGAATCTTCTGAAGAGCTGTCTTTATCAGAGCTTTCATCGACCATTGATGAGTCGGAAACCTTGCCACTCGGATTTGTTTTGTCTGGCTTTGTCTTATTCTTACTTGCAAAAATAAATACACAAAAGAATATTATTACTGCAAGAATTACGCTACCGATTATTTTGTAAAGATTTTTTATGCTTAGTTTTTCTAACATATGCGCTCCTCACTTATGTCATTAATTATCATCATTTAATTCTGGAAGAAGTTCGGTGCTATCAGCATCAAGCAATGCAGTTGCATAATTCTGAGCTACGTCGAGAATTTCTGTTCTCTGATCATAAATATTCTGTTTATCCACAACCTGTTTCTTATTTATGTTATTCATTTTAACTGGCTTTTGCTTTGGAACTTTATAGCTATATGATGTCTTAAACACTTTTTTACTGTTGACATTTCTAAAATACCTAATAACAGAAGGTATTTTCAGAAAGAAGAATAAAAATACTGTCAATAGAAAACATATAACAGCAAGTGCCAGTCCACCATAAAATAAAATCTGATTCATTCCTATTCTCCCAATCCTACGCTTTGTAATTGCTTTTTAAGAGATGTAAACTGCGATAATGCAATACTCGGCAGGTTTCTTGTGTTATTTTTAAGTTCAACAACCTTTTTATAATTCTGCATTACAATAGCGTAATTCCTCTGACCTTCAGGCTTGTTAATCTGTTTGTCGAGGTTTGCCTGAGTTAGATATACATAGCCCAAAAATGAAGTCGGGTCCTTTGAAATAATCTGTGTATACAATGATATTGATTTTTCAAGGCTGTCAAGAGCTTTTTTATCTGTTACAGTAGTACCGTTTGTATCCCTCTTGATATCAAATATTGCCTTATAAGCATTTGCTTTTTTAAGGAATAATGATTCGTTTAAATCGTCATTAAGGTCACTGAGATATTCAAACCATTCGATACTTGTTGAATAAAGTTTTTCCTTGTTCTCAGAGGTAACAACAGCATAATTATACATACTTGAAGCAACAAGTTCATACATAGGTATAATGTTATTAAAGGTAAGTTCTTCAGAAGAAAGATTTGAGTCAATAATCTTCTTTGCCTTCTGTGCAACCTCACTTATTCTATTATAGGAATCCTTCAGATTATTAGGATAACTACTATACATAACCATTATTGTGTAATAGTTATCAAGCTTATCGTTAATTGAAATCTTCGCACTGTCAGTGTTTTTCTCGAGATTAAGCAAAGCTTCGTTAAATTCGTCAAATTTCTGTGTCGAAATGTTATTTGCACAGTTCATAGCTACAATTCTGTAATTGTCTATATTATCAAAATTGCTCTTTTTATTTTTATATTCATCGCTATTTTTAATGCTATTTATGTAATCAACAGCAATATCAGCATATTCAGGATCATTAAGCTCAATACATTTTTTCATAACAGGATACATAAGCTTTGGATTCTTATAAGCGTCTGACTCCTTGTTGTCGATATAGCTCTTGCTAATCTGGTCAATAGCTGATTTTGTCAGAGCAATATAATCATCCTGTTTTTGGTGTGGCAACAATGAATTGAACAAAAGAATATATGTATCAATATCATCGCCCTTATATTCAATTGCTTTTGTGTAATGCTTTATTGCCTCATCATAGTTTTTATTCCTGTCAAAGGATTTTGCTGTCTGAAATTCCATCTGATAGTTCGCTTCCTTTTCAGATTGAATTCTATTGTAGCCGATAAAAGAACATCCAAGAAAGATAATACAAAAAACTAATGACAGAATAAATGATATAAGTTTTTTCATCATTTTATTTCTATAAGTACCTGTCAAGCTCTTTATATTTATTAAATCTTCTTTAATTTCAAGACAATTCTGGTATCTTTCGTCTGGATTGTCGTTTGTACATTTTGAAATTATGTATTCAAGACCTTCAGACAGCATTGGGTTAATCTGTCTTATAGGTCTGCAAGCCTTTGGCGGTTTGCCAGGGACATTACCTGTCACAAGAAAAAACAATGTTGCACCAAGGCTGTAAATGTCAGTTCTTTCATCAAGAATATTGCTGGAGCCCTTATACTGCTCAGGGGCAGCATAACCCTTTGTACCAATGCTTTCGCCAGTCTGCTTCTCGCCGTGCCTACATTCCTTTGCTATACCAAAGTCAATAAGCTTAATTCTACCCGCCTGGGTAAGCATTACGTTGTCAGGCTTCATATCTCTATATATAATAGGATTTTCTTTTACAGTGTGCAGATAATGAAGAACATCACAAAGCATTTTCGCCCATTCAACTACATCAGCTTCAGATGCAGGACCATCCTTAAGTACTTTTTTTCCCAGAGAAGTACCATCAATAAAGTCCATTACAACGTAAAAATAACTATCGACCTCAATACGATCAACAATTCGCGGAATATCAGAATGGTTAAGACTTGAAAGCAATTCAACTTCCTTTTTGAAAGCTTCGATATCCACATTTGAATCATTTACGACCTGTTTAACTGCCCAGTAGGAATCAAGATTCTTATCCTTGGCAAGAAAAACACTGCTCATACCGCCTTTTCCGAGTTCAGCAATAAGTTCATATCTGTCTTTTAAAATTAGTCCCAAGCTATTCATATTATTTATATCACCATCATATATTTCTTCAAAAGTACATAGTTCGTCAATAATATGATAACACATGCCCATAAATTAGTCAATATTTTTACCAATTATATAACTATTAATATTTAATTTATTAGATAAACTTATTTATGTATCTAATCATTAATAATATTTACAAAATCGTTAAATATTAATACATAGCTATTTATTTACATTTTTTTAATATTTAACTAAATTTTTAAAATGTTCATAACTAAAAATTATTATGCTAAAATTGTGTTTGATATCGTTGATTTCTAATTTATAATGATTTATAATTATACATAATAAAAAATTTATTTTATGGGGATAAATATGTCAAGAACAATTACACAAATACAATGTGAAATGCAACAGGATCAATTCAATCAAATACTTAATACATATATGACTTCTGAGGGCTTCAAACTATGCCTTGTCAAAGGTGAACAGGTCTGGAAGAAAGGAAATGGTTTCATAACTGCCCCACAGTTTTTAAAAGTTGATTATCTGGGAAATTCCATTCTGCTTCAGGCTTGGGTTAAGTATGCATGGCTTCCTTTTGTTTATTCAGGTGAAAAGGACCTTAATGGCGCTTATGGATTTGCTATTAAGGAGATGCTGCGCGCAAGAATGAATAACCTCATCAAGCAGTTCAACAATGCCAGCGGTGTAAATTATCAGCAGTTTTTAAATAATCAATCAAGATATTGTGATAATTGCGGAGTTGCTCTTCCACACAATGCACAGTTCTGTCCAAGCTGCGGCAAGCAATTTGCAAATGTATAAATACATATTTATATAATAGTAAAACACCAAAGGAAAATTCCTTTGGTGTTTTTTAATTGCAATATATAAAATCAAGTAAGATTATTATAATAAAAAATAGCAATTTGAGTTCTGTCACGGAGGTCAAGCTTATCTAAAATAATGCTTATATAATTTCGCACTGTTCCTTCACTTAAAAAGAGCTTTGAGGATATTTCTTTATTTGATAGTCCCTGTGAAATAAGCGATATAATCTCAATCTCCTTATCATTGAGCCCAAAATCGGTTTTGTTTGGTTTTTCAGAAGAATTCATAACTGCCGGAATTCTCGATACAATCTCATCACCGAAAACATTATGGCCATCATAAACAGCCTCAAGTGCCGGAATAAGCTTTTCATAATTTTGCTTTAAAATATAGCCTTTAACACCTAGAGATAACGCCTGCCTTATGTAATCATCATCTGAAAAGGTAGTAAGGAAAAGTATTCTTGCATTGTGATATTCTGATAATATAATTTTTGCAGCTTCAAGCCCAGTCATATTCTTCATTCTTATGTCCATAAGAAGAATATCAGGCCTATGCTTTCTAAAAAGCTCTATTGCTTCTGAACCGTCATTGCCTGTTGCGGCGACCTCAACCTTTCCACTTGCTTCAATTATTGTTTTTAAGGATACTGCCACGAGTACATCATCATCAACTATTACTATTTTCATTCTTTTCACCAGCCTTTTTTGGTATTGAAATAAATATTCGGAAGCCTTTGTCATCGCTAATATTGATTATTCCGTTGAATGTGCTGACTCTTTGCTTTATTCCGTCAAGTCCCATACCAGTGTTGTCGGTGATTTGTTTTTTTGTACCATTGTCATAAATTATGAGCTGATAAAATTCAGGATGTTCAAAAACATTCAGCGTAACATATGTTGCATTTGAGTGCTTGATTACATTTGAAAGAGCTTCTTTTGATATTGCAATAACATCGTATCTTACTTTAAGCGGAAGAGGAGTCACGACATCATATCTGTATCGTATTTTGCAGAAAGAAAAATTGTCAGTAATTTGTTTTAATTCATTATCAAGATCAATTGAATTATCATGAATATTATGTATGCTACTTCTTATCGAGTTCATACCTTTATTAAGAGTGTCCTTAATAACGCTAAGGCTTTGTTTTGTATGTTCTTCTTTTGTGATTGCCATTGCCGCACCTATCTGAATTATTGAACTTGATAACAGATGCCCAACATTGTCGTGAATTTCGTGAGCAATTCTGTTTCTCTCATTAAGTGTGGCTATGTTAATCTGGGCATCCTGACTATCACTCAGAGCTTTGAATCTCTCCTCGAGAATAATTCTCTTATCGTTTTGTTCGTCCCTTTGGTTCAGGAGTCTTTCAAATGATGCATTATCCTTTTCTATCTGATACTTTATAAAATATGCACTTGCACTTATTATAAGGAGCAGACATATATCCTTAAGGTTTATATTCTGAACTTGCAAGGCTAATGCTACTATTCCTGTTAAAGAAAGATAATGATATCGAGTTCGAAATAAATCATACATAAAAAGCGGAATGAAGAAGATTATTGCCGTATAAAAATAAGTGCAGATAGTAACCAATATAAAAACCATTATTGATGATTTGATATTGTTATTGTATTCTGCCAATGATGCAACTGCAATGCAGATAAGCATTAATACTGCCAGGCTTTGTATTGATATAAAAGAGCTTGCCATAATACAAGCACATAAATACATTATAAGCTTTGTTGCTATATTCTTCATATTTCACCCCCGATACACTTATTATAATTTATATTACCATATAACTTCTTTTTAATAAAGTAAAATATTACATTCGTCACATAAATTTATGACATAGCACACTTAAAGAAATCTTAATTAAGAGATATAATGAAAATATCAAATATGACAGGAGATTTTTTATGGTAGTTAAAGTTGAAAACCTTGTAAAAAGGTACAAGACGCTTACAGCACTCGATAATCTCAGTTTTGAGGTAAACGAGGGCGAAATTTTTGGTCTTTTAGGACCAAACGGTTCAGGAAAGACAACAGCAATAAACTGTATTCTTTCACTATTAAAATATGATAAAGGAAGCATATCAGTTTTTGGAAAGGAAATGAAGCCTTCCTCATATGACATAAAAAAGGATATAGGAATCATTATGCAGAATGTTGCAGTTTTTGATGAACTTACAGTTTATCAAAATATTGATTACTTCTGCGGATTATATATCTCTGACAAAAGCACAAGAAAACAGTATGTTGAGGAGGCTATAAAATTCGTCGGACTTGAGGATTTCCGAAAGTTCCTCCCTAAAAAACTCAGTGGTGGACTTTTAAGAAGACTTAACATCGCCTGTGGTATTGTACATAAGCCAAAACTTATCATTCTTGATGAGCCGACTGTTGCTGTTGACCCACAGAGCAGAAACAATATCCTTGAAGGTATATGCAAGCTTAATCGAAACGGAGCAACAATTATCTATACTTCACACTATATGGAAGAAGTTGAACAGATCTGTACGAGAATAGCTATTCTTGATAAAGGTCGAGTAATTGCATCTGGTACAAAGGACGCGCTCAAGGATATGATTTCACAAGGTGAAAAAATTATTGTTGAGGCATTTAAGATTTCAGATGAACAGATTGAACAGATAAGAGATAACAAAAATGTTGTCAGTGCCGACCTTGATAACAACAATATTCTTACTATAAAAACTAAAGCCGGAGCATCCGAACTTGCTAATATTATTACTTTCATTAACAACAACAAAATTAGCTATGGCAAGATATACTCCGAACTTCCGACACTTAATGACGTTTTCCTTGAAATAACAGGAAAAGAATTAAGGGATTAGGGGGAAACATGTTTTTCAGAACATTCAAATATAAGGTAATAAGAAACTTCAAGCAGAAGCAGAATATCTTTTGGACCTTGTTCTTTCCTATTATTCTTGCAACATTTTTCTATGCAGCTTTCGGAAATCTTCAAAAGCTTGACACACTCGAAGGTGTAAAGGTTGCTATTGTCGATGAAGATAGCTCAGGCGAGCAGATTATTAAAACAATCAAGGATATAAACGTCTTTGATTCAACTGTTGCATCACAGAGTAAAGCTGACAAGATGATGAAGGACGGAGATATCATAGCAGTCATTAATATAAATAATTCTGAGGTAGAAATGACTATTAAGGAAAACGGAATGTCAGAAACCATTGTAACAACTATACTCGACAAAATCTCACAAACAACAAGTACTGTCACAAATATATATAAAATAAACCCGACAGGTGACAAGACAAATCTTAATAAGCTATTAGAAGAAAACCAGAGCTTCACTGAAGATGAAGCTGGCGTAAGTAAGAACAATGACCCTTATACGATTTACTTCTTTGCACTTATTGCTATGGCTATTCTTTCATCATCAATGACTTCCGTCTATTCTGTTGCCGATATTCTAGGCAACCAAACAGTTGTCGGGGCAAGACAGAATATTGCTCCAACAAATAAACTGACACTGTTTGGTGCAAGTATTGCTGCAGATATGGTTACGCAATGCTTCGGCACAACAATGTTACTTATTTATATACGATACATCCTCAATTATAATATCGGTAATATTTCAGGATGGCTTCTTCTTATCTGTTATATTGCTATATTTACTTCAATATGCATTGGAACCTGCATTGGTGTAGCTATCAAAGCAAAACTTATGGTTAAAAATGCAGTATTGAATGCAGTTACACTTACAAGTAGCGGTATTGCAGGATTGTTTGCAGCACAGGTTAAAGTCGCTATTGAAAATAAACTTCCTATAATTACTTATATTAATCCAGCCACATTGATTTCCGACGGATTGATTTCACTTTATTACTTTGATTCAATGCAGATGTACTTTACAAGACTTGCAATTCTAACAGGCATCGGAATTGTACTCTTCTTTACTTCCTGCTTGATACTAAGGAGGCAGAAATATGAGAGTATTTAAGACGTATTTTAAGATACTAAAAAACGGCGCATTGATAGCAATTATAGTAAATCTTGTTGTAGCTGTTCTTATTGCAAGTATATTCATGTCAATTCCAGAAGAAAACAGCAAAACCTTTAAGAAAGAAAAGCCTACAATTACAATCTTTAATAATGATGACAGCGAATTTACTGACAAATTTCTTGATTATATCAAGGAAAACACAAAGCAGAATAAAATTGAAAACAACACAAATGCAAAGCAAAAGGCGTTATTCTACCATGATACATCATGTATTGTAACAATTCCTAAGGGCTTTGGAGATGCTTTTGTAAGTAAAAATCCGATTAAGCTCAAATTTGAGAAATTCCCGGATGCGACAAATGGCAATGTTGCTAATATTATTATCAACAACTATCTTTCGACATATAACATGTATCAACAAAGCACTGACTTAAGCATGAATGAAATAATTGAAAAATTAAAATCTGATCTTACAAATAGTACAAAGGTTGTTTTAGAAAACAATTCTGTACGCTCCCACATTAGTGGAAAGGGCATTTTTTATAATTATTCCTGCTTTATCATAATGACTATACTTATTGTTTCAATCGGCACAGTAAGCTTCTCATTCAGGAATAAGGACATCAAACGACGTATAAACTGTTCAACAATGTCACTTTCAAGCTTTAATATGCAGATAGGTCTTGGTCACTTTGTGGTTTCACTCGGAATGTTTTTAGTAGTACTGACAATCGGAATTGTTATGTTTGATGTTAATATTGCCACTACTGCCGGAATGCTACATATAATAAATATGTTTGTATTCGTACTGGTTGCACTCAACTTAGCATACCTATTGTCTTCAATAATTACAAGAAAATCACTTGATGCCGTAGCAAACGTAGTTGTGCTTGGTTCGTGCTTCCTCGGTGGTTCATTTGTGCCACAGGAATTCTTAGGTGACGGTGTCAAGGCAACAGCTATTGTAAATCCGGTTTATTGGTTTGTTAAAGCAAACAACACAGTTGCATCTGTTACAGACTATTCATTCTCAAATATAAAAAGCTATTATTTATGCTTAGGTATCGAGCTTCTCTTCTCAATAGCATTCCTCACAATAACTCTTGTAATATCAAAAGTAAAACGAACTGAAAACTAAAATAGACCAGCCACGGAGATAACCTCTGTGGCTGGTTTTTAATAATAAATATACTTTTAAACGCAATCAACTTCAAAGTAATCATATCTGTCCTTTTTCTTAAGCTCATCAGGCCAAAAATGTGCAGATAATTCACCATTTAATATTGGTATATTTTAGTTTGTTTACGGCGTGTACTCACACGAACGGCAAGGCGATTTGAAAAAGTTGCAAATCTTATAGAAAACTTCTTTAATCGAATAATAAACGAAAAAACGGGTGAACAAATTAGCTCAACTACTTTATTAATGCGCGTTGAATTTTAAAAGTGGGTTAAAATGTGGGTTACGCCTACAAAAAATATAAAAAATAAAAGCTGTAAAAGCCTTTATTATAGGCATTTTCACAACTTTTATCTTTGGCGGAGAAGGAGGGATTTGAACCCTCGCGCCAGTTACCCGACCTACACCCTTAGCAGGGGCGCCTCTTCACCACTTGAGTACTTCTCCAAAGGTGATTATTATAAAATATTCGTTCAACGCTATGCGTCAAACGATTTATTTTTTTTGGCGGAGAGGGTGGGATTCGAACCCACGGTACCTTTCGGTATCACTGGTTTTCAAGACCAGCTCCTTAAACCGCTCGGACACCTCTCCACAAATATTTTATTTTCCTGTCGTTTGCGACGATATTTATTTTATCATATATAACCTTTCTTGTCAACACTTTTTATCAACTTTTTTATGGTATTTATTGCATACAAAAAAGGAACGCACACATCGTTCCTTTAATTTACTTTATTTTGCATCCGCCCCACTCGACAACTGTAAAACCTTTTCGTTCAAAAGTTTTAAGCTTTTGTTCTTGAATATCAATCGGTTTATTCAATGGCTTGTATGCCATAAATACTCTCAGCATACTATCTGGCTTAGGGCTTATCTCTAACTTTGCTGAATCTGTATAAGCCTTGCCCTGGAAGGTAATAAGATTATACTTGTTATTCTGCATCTGTGGTAGCCAGTATACTATGAACTCATTGTATTCTCTTGGTGTTAGTCCCATATATGAGAGCTTTTCCTGAAGAAACTTAGCAGTATCCTCGCCTTTTACTACAAAGCCTTTTGACATATCATATTTGGTGTTTGATTCACCTTCCCAATAAAGATATGAGTATTCTTTTCCGTCAGCTTTGTTTATAACCTTGCCGTCTGGATATGCGGTAACATTCCAGCCTTTATTAATTTCAGGGTATGTACAGGTTATCATTCCGTCAAGCTTAAGGTTTACACTAATGTCTGTTTTTTCTGTCGGGTAGAGATATATGACTGGTTTCTTTTTACCATAATCCTGGTCGAAATATTCTGATTCACTTACTAAAAAAATCAATCCAACAATAGAAAGAATAATAACACCTGTAACAATTAATCCAATAATTCGTTTTTTCCTTATTTCCTTTTTAACTGCTTCTATTGCCTCACTAGAAACATTATTCTCCTGATTATAATTACTATTCATCGTTGTCACCCTCTTTCTACCATAATATAGCACGACTTTAAAATTATGTCAAATAAAAAAGGAACGCACAAGGCGTTCCTTTTAATGAATTATTAATATCCTAATATCTTTTTGAAGCTTTCCTCAAGCTTGCTTTCAATTGCTTTTGCCTCATCACGAGTCTTTGCAGTTGTTGTGTAATAAGCTTTTATCTTTGGCTCAGTTCCTGAAGGTCTGATAATAACAGAAGCACTGTTTTCAAGCTTAAATGTCAATACATCTGACTTAGGAAGTGTTAGCTTTGTCTTGTTACCTGTTGCTGTGTCGGTCGATTCGCCAGCTATATAATCATCAAATGTGAGAACCTTAAGTCCACCAATTTCTTTTGGTGTTTCTGTACGGAGCATCTTCATAAGCTCAGCCATACGTTGCATCCCTGTTGCACCCTCGCAAGTAAAGCTCTTCTGACTGTGCTGATATACACCATACTTATTGTACATATTTTCACGCGCTTTTATCAGTGAAATGCCTTTAGTTCTATAAAAAGCCGCCATTTCACAAATAAGCATTGATGCAACAACAGCATCCTTATCTCTTACATAGCTTCCTGCAAGATAACCGTAGCTTTCTTCAAATCCGAAGATATAGCGGTCTTCTTCGCCTTTTTCTTCAAGCCAGCCAATTTGCTCACCAATGAACTTAAAGCCTGTGAGAACTTCAATAATTTGAACGTTATAAGCCTCAGCAATTTTTCTTACAATATCTGTTGAAACTATTGTCTTAATAGCAATAGGGTTCTTTGGCATTGTGCCAAGCTTTAATCTTTCTTGACAAATATATTCAAGCAATAATGCTCCAACTTCATTACCTGAGAATAATTCATAGCCATTTTCTGAAGGAACAGCAATTCCTACACGATCACAGTCAGGGTCAGTTGCAAGAAGAAGGTCAGGATAGACTTTTGCTGATAATTTCAAACCAAGGTCGAGAGCCTCAGTAATTTCAGGATTAGGGAATGGACAGGTTTTGAAGTTTCCATCAGGATGCTCCTGCTCAGGAACAATTGTAATTTCTTTAATGCCAATTTTATTAAGTATAGCTCTAACCGGCTTGTTACCTGCACCATTTAGAGGAGTGTAAACAACCTTAAGTCCGCTTTCAGCAACAATATCTGTATGAATCCCCTGCTTTAAAACATTAGCAAGATAGTTGTCGATTACATTCTGATCAATATACTCAATCATACCATTCTTCATTGCTGAGTCAAAATCTTCAACCTTTGCTCCGCCGAACATTTCAACTTCTTTTATTTTATTGAGAACGATTTCAGCAGCTTCCAAAGTCATCTGGCAACCGTCAGAGCCGTAAACCTTATATCCATTATACTTAGCTGGGTTATGGCTTGCAGTGACAACAATACCTGCATTACACTTAAGCTCTCTTACTGCGAATGAAAGCATTGGTGTTGGCATAAGTTCAGGATAAATATATACTTTTATTCCGTTTGCAGCAAGAACTCTTGCTGCTTCTTTTGCAAAAACATCTGATTTTATTCTTGAATCATAAGCAATAGCAACGCTACCATTCTTGAAAGCCTCATTGACATAGTCAGCAAGTCCCTGTGTTGCACGTCTGATTGTATATATATTCAATCTAAAAGCACCGGCACCGATTACTCCACGAAGACCACCTGTGCCGAATTCAAGATCACGATAGAATCTATCTTTAATTGCTTCGTTATCATTTTCAATAGCTTTGAGTTCAGTTATAAGGTCAGGGTCTTCTGTTGCATTATCACACCAGATTTTATAAAGATCCATTTCAGTCATTCTAACACTCCTAAAAAACATATAATTACTTATTATATCACAAAATGAACATTCTGCAAGACATAATATGTGAATTTGTTAACAATCACTATATATGAGTACAAAATACGCCACTTTTTTTAAGTGGCGTAAATCATTATACGTTATCGTGCATATGGCAAGCTTCACACTCACCAACTTCACCTACTATTGGCATTGGGTCAATACCCTGCTTTTTATAGTAGTCGGAAATAGCAGCCCTCAAAGCCTGTTCAGCAAGAACGCTGCAGTGAATTTTTGATGGTGGAAGATCATCAAGCGCTTCAATAACAGCTTTGTTTGTTACTTTCAAAGCATCTTCAATAGCTTTTCCCATTATCATTTCTGTTGCTACGGATGATGTTGCAACTGCTGCACCACAACCAAATGTCTTGAATTTTACATCGGTGATAATTCCATTATCAACCTTGATGTACATTTTCATTATATCGCCGCACTTCGCATTTCCAACTTCGCCGACACCGTCAGCATTTTCGATTTCACCGACATTTCTTGGATTAGCAAAATGGTCCATTACTTTTTCACTGTATAGCACTGTAATTATCTCCTTTGTTTTATAATTTGAACTGAAGCTCACCGTTCTGGATTCTTTCCCACAATGGTGACATACTTCTGATTTTTTCAACGATTGGCGGAAGCTTTTCAAGAATATAATCAATATCTTCGTCTGTTGTTTCATCACTTATTGTAAGTCTTAATGAACCGTGTGCAACCTCGTGAGGGAGCCCTAATGCGAGAAGAACATGAGAAGGATCAAGTGAACCTGATGTACAAGCTGAACCAGATGAAGCAGCAATGCCCTGTGCATCAAGGTTCAAAAGAAGGAATTCACCCTCAATACCTAGAATTGATGTATTGCAGTTTCCACAAAGGCGCTTGTCCCTGTCACCGTTAAGTCTTGTCATAGGAATTTTTAAAATACCGTCAATAAGACGATTTCTCATTTTTGTTACTTTTTCAGTTTTCGCAGAAATGTTTGATGTTGCGTCAGTAATAGCTTCTCCAAGCGCAACTATTGAAGGAACATTTTCTGTTCCAGCTCTCTTTGAGCGTTCCTGAGCACCACCATAAATAAGGTTTGGCAATGATATGCCTGCTCTTATATAGATAGCACCTATTCCTTTTGGCGCATGAATCTTATGACCTGAAAGTGAAAGCATATCAATGTTCATATCCTTGACATTGATTTCAACATTGCCAATAGCCTGAACAGCGTCAGTATGGAAAGGAACCTTCTTTTCCTTACAGATTGCACCAATTTCAGCAATAGGCTGAATTGTTCCTATTTCGTTGTTTGCAAACATTATTGTCACAAGACAAGTGTCTTCTCTGATTGCTTTTTCAACATCAGCAGGATTAATAAGTCCTTTGTCATTTACAGGAATATATGTTATTTCAAACCCCTGCTTTGCAAGCGCATCACAGGTGTGAAGAATAGCGTGATGTTCAAAGACTGAAGTAATTATATGCTTCTTTCCTTTTTTTGCGCCATTTTCAGCACAGCCTTTTATTGCCCAGTTGTCGGATTCTGAACCACCGCTTGTGAAGTATATTTCAGTAGCTTTAGCACCGATTGCTGCAGCAACCTGTTCCCTTGCTTTTATTATTGCTCTTTCTGATATATTTGCGAGCTTATACATACTGGATGCATTACCGTAATTTTCAGTAAAGTATGGGAGCATTGCACTGAGTGCTTTATCTGATACTTTTGTAGTAGCCGCATTATCAGCATAAACAAAACGTTTATCCAATTTTATCGTCCTTTCATTTAACTATGTAAAGATTTTTTATCCTTGAGTTTATTATATACCTTTTTAGTGTATATTGCAATAGTTATACAGAATTTTTATCACGTTGCATAACAGCAAGTTCATCACAGCGCTCATTTTCTGTATGACCTGCATGACCTTTCACCCAGTTGAACGTAACCTCATGTTTATCCAAAAGGACAAGCAGCTGTTCCCAAAGGTCGATATTGAGTGCCTTTTTCTTATCAGATTTAATCCAGTTGTTGGCGCGCCATTTTTTTGCCCAGCCTTTATTTATAGCGTCAATTATATACTTACTGTCGCTGTATAGCATTACCACGCAAGGTTCCTTTAATGCATTGAGCCCTGTAATAACGCCCATAAGCTCCATGCGGTTGTTTGTTGTCTGCGGTTCACCGCCCGAGAGTTCCTTAACCTGTCCTTTATATTTTAAAATCACACCATAACCGCCCGGGCCAGGATTGCCGGAACAAGCACCGTCAGTATAAATTTCAACTTCTTTTTTCATACTATTCCTCTCAGAATTATATTTCAACTTAACTATTATATATCATATTGTTGTCATTTTCAAGGAAGAATAGTAATAATTATATAATAAAAAAATTCTACAAATCAATTTTCATTGAAATATCAAAGCACTGTACACTGTGAGTTAATGCGCCGAGTGAGATTATGTCAACTCCTGTGAGTGCAACATCCCTTATATTATTGAGTGTTACGTTACCGCTTGCTTCAAGAAGTGCCCTGCCGTCAGTGATTTTTACAGCTTCAGCCATCTTTTCGCAGGACATATTGTCAAGCATAATAATGTCAGCACCAATATTAATTGCCTCGTCAAGCTCTTTAAAATCTCTTACTTCAACTTCGATTTTTGTTGTATGTCCGATTTTTTCTCGCAAAGCTTTAACAGCATTTGTGAGATTTCCATAAGCGTCAATGTGATTATCCTTTAACATTGCGCAATCTGAAAGATTGTATCTGTGGTTTCGTCCTCCTCCAGCAACAACAGAATATTTCTGAATCGGGCGAAGTCCAGGGAGAGTCTTTCTTGTATCTGCAATTGAAGCCTTTGTGCCTTTAACAAGTTCAACACATTTGTTGGTCTGAGTTGCTATTCCTGACATATGCTGAACAAGGTTCAAGGCAGTTCTTTCACCTTTAAGCAAAGCTTTTGTCTTGCCTGTCATTTTTGCAATAATATCGCCTTTTTTAACCTTATGACCATCGCTTATGAAAACCTCATATTTTACTTTATCATCAATAAGTTCAAAAACACGCATTGCGACTTTTATACCCGCTAAAACTCCTTCATCCTTTGCGATGAATTTTGCGGTAGTCGTTGCATTGTCATCTACAAGATAATCGGTTGTGACATCAACATAATTTATATCTTCAAGCAAAGCTTTTTTTATCAAGTCATCAACATAAAACTGCATAAGTTCCATACTACCTGACCTCCTCTAAAATCAAGAATGCTATTGTGGCAAGTGATTTTGCAATAATGTAATCCTGGTCAACCTTCCAGTTGCCGTTCTCGAGCATTTCTTTAATTTTCTTTATTTTTTCATAGCCTATTCTTATGCCTTCATTGTCAGGAACAATGAAATAGGAATTCTGCATTATTGTTCTGATTTCGGTTCTTAATCCTTTTGGAATAACAGGTGCATTGTTATCACGTGTAAATTCATAGTCCTTATAATCCTGTGGAACAGTATTAAGCTTTGAATTAATATGATCAGCACAACGTCTTGAAAATACAAGTGCTTCAAGAAGTGAATTACTTGCAAGACGATTATTTCCGTGAACACCCGTACATGAACATTCACCACAGGCATAGACATTTTCCATACTTGTTTGTGCATTAGTGTCAACCTTTATTCCGCCCATTAGATAATGCTGACACGGATAAATAGGAATCATATCCTTTGACATATCAAAGCCTTGCTGCTTTAAGTTCTTGTAAATCATAGGGAAACGGTTCTTTAGGAATTCCTTATCCTTATGTGTGATATCAAGGAAGAATTCATCAGAGCCTGTCTTTTTGGTTTCTGCCCATATTGCATGTGAAACAACATCACGAGGTGCAAGCTCAAGTCTTTCATCATAGTCTTTCATAAAGCGTTCGTGATTACAGTTCCTGAGGTATGCACCCTCACCACGTACTGCTTCAGAAATAAGGAAGCATTCACGGGTTTCCTTATTATTAAAGGCTGTTGGATGGAACTGAATATAGCTTACGTTCTTTGTTGTAATTCCTAAATTATAAGCATAAGTAATACCATCGCCTGTAGCTATCGCTGAATTTGTTGTATATTTATATACTCTTCCTATGCCACCTGTTGCAAGAATAGTGAAATGTGAGTTATAATATATATGTTCAGAATTTTTTAACACGTCGAAGCTAAAGCCTGTTTCAGTCTTTTTAATATCGCATACAATTGCGTTTTCAACTATATCAACATTAGGTAGTCTTTTTGCTGTTCTGATTAAAGTTGTAAGAATTTCAAAACCTGTTGCGTCAGCATTATGAAATATTCTCCTCATACCATGCCCGCCCTCGAGCGTACGGTCATATTCACCATCAGGCTTTTTATCGAATTCAACACCGAGGTTAATTATTTTTTCAAGATCGATTTTTGCTTCGTTTACTAATATATCAAGATTTATCAGATCATTTTCGTTTCCGCCAGCTATCAGCGTATCACGCTTATGGTTTTCTGGTGAATCACTCGGATTTTTATAAACGCCAGCAATTCCACCCTGTGCAAGTGCAGAATTACAAAGCTTAAGTTCTTTTTTTGTTAGTACAAGTATTTTAAGATCAGGTGAAAGATTAATCGCACTATAAAGTCCGGCGATGCCACTTCCGATAATTACTACATCATAATTTTTAGTACTCATAGTTTACCAGCTCTCTGTTTAATATAAGATAAGTATACTTATTTTATTGTATCATAATTATGCTAAAAAAACCATTATTTAATTTGTAGTTTTTCATCATATAACACAGTTGTTTTTTGGTGAAAAATTTGATAAAATACTGTCAAAAGGTATTTTAAAAAGAAAGGGAAAATATGTTTGATAACATTGAAAATATACCAAAGGTAATTCTCATTTGTGTTGATACTGATGAGTACGACGTAGAAAAGTCACTTGACGAACTCGAGGAACTTTCAAAAACAGCTGGTGCTGAGGTTGTAGCAAGGGTAATTCAAAAAAAGCCGACAAAAGATGTTGCTACTTGCGTTGGACCAGGAAAGCTTCAGGAAATTGCAACTCTTTGTCAGCAGCTTGAACCAAACCAGATTGTTTTCGACCACGAGCTTACTGCAACACAGATAAGAAATATAGAGGATGTCCTTCACGTTCACACCATTGACAGAACAATGCTTATTCTTGATATTTTTGCTCAGAGAGCTACCACAAAGGAAGGTCGCCTTCAGGTTGAGCTTGCACAGCAAAAATACAGACTTCCTCGTCTTGCTGGAATGGGCATAAGCCTTTCCCGTCTTGGTGGTGGTATCGGAACAAGAGGTCCTGGAGAAACTAAGCTTGAAACAGACAAGCGTCATATAAGGACAAGGATTGAGAATCTTTCTGCTGAACTTAAGGAAATTGAAAAACGTCGTGAGCTTTCCCGCAGGAGAAGAAAAAAGGATAACGTTCTTGTTGCTGCTATTGTCGGATACACAAATGTCGGCAAATCAACACTTTTAAATACACTCACTCAGGCTGGTGTTCTTGCTGAAAACAAGCTTTTTGCAACACTTGAAACCACCTCAAGGTCACTTGAACTCCCTGACGGAAGAAGTGTTATGCTTGTTGATACTGTTGGTCTTATCAGACGTCTTCCCCACCATCTTGTTGAAGCGTTTAAGTCAACACTTGAAGAGGCCGCAAATGCCGATGTGATTCTTCACATATGCGATGCTTCTGCTGAAGATGTTGAAGAACAGGCAAAGGTTACCCTTGAATTACTTGCTGAACTTGGATGCAAGGATATTCCCACTATAACAGTGTTCAACAAATGTGATATTGCTCCTTGCGTTAATGAGCTTGAAGAAAGCGACAATGTTGTAAAAATCAGTGCAAAGAATTCAACGGGTATTGAAGGACTTTTAAATGCTGTTGTTAAAGCTCTCCCTCAAAACTCATACAGAATGAAGCTGCTATTACCTTTTGACATGGCAGGACTTTTAAACCTCATCAGGGCAGACGGAAAGATTTTTTATGAAGAGTATACTTCTGACGGTATTGAGGTTGATGCACTTGTTGATGTAAAAGTTTATCCTAAAGTTGAACCATACAAAAAAGCGAAATAAATACTTTGTGTAATATTATTTGTTAATATTTCATCTTGTAGTATTGGCAAATACAATTTCTGTGGAGGAAATATGAGTAATAAAAAATTAATGTTTGTTTTCAACCCATATGCAGGCAAGGCACAAATAAAAAATCATCTTATGAAAATTTTTGATATCTTCGCAAAGGGTGGTTATGAAACAACTGTTTTCCCAACGCAGGGCAAGCTTGACGCTTTTAATAAGGTAAAGGAAAAAGGCAGCGAATATGATATGGTTGTCTGCAGTGGCGGTGACGGAACTCTTAACGAAACTGTTAAGGGTCTAATGACTTTGAAAGACAAGCCTTTGCTCGGATATATTCCAGCTGGCACAACAAACGACTTTGCATATAGTCTTCATATACCGAAGAATATGGAGGCGGCGGCTACTCATATAATTAATGGTATACCATTCGCATGTGACATTGGTTCATTTAATAATGAATATTTCAATTATGTTTCTGCATTCGGAGCATTCACTGATGTTGCCTATGCGACACCACAGCAGACGAAAAATATGTTTGGGCATATGGCATATGTTATTGAAGGTATGAAAAGACTGTCTTCAATACGTCCATATCATATAAAGCTTGAATACGAAAATAATACAATTGAAGATAATTATATTCTTGGTCTTGTAACAAACTCAATATCAATCGGCGGATACAGGAACCTAAGTGACCTTGGAATAATCCTTGATGACGGACTTTTTGAAGTTACACTTGTTAAGCCACCGAAAAATGCTTTTGACCTTCAGGGGATTATTTCTTCTGTTCTTTCACAGAAATTTGATTCGCCTTACATTGATACCTTTAAGACTTCTGAACTTACAATTACCTGCACTGAGCCTCTTATCTGGACTCTTGATGGTGAAGGCGGCGGAGCACATTCTGTTGCTAAAATTGAGAACAAGAAACAGGCTGTAAAAATCATGATTAAAAATAATATTGACATTGTTAAGTAATCTGTTATAATTTTATTTAGCTATTTAAAGAATGTTTTTACAAATGATTATAACAAAATATTGGTTTTCATTGTAAGTAATACTATATTGAAAACCTTTTTTATCTATCATATAATTTTAATTTTTTACATATATATCCATAATGTATAATGTGACTTATATGAAGATTCAAATAGTATAAAAAAGTTAAAACATCGGAGGATAATATGTTCAAGAAATTAAAAACACTTTTTAGTGGATTTGTTGTTGGTTCATCAATGACAATCCCGGGCTTAAGCGGTGGAACAATGGCAATCATTCTTGGCATTTATGACAGGCTTATTTCCGCTATCGGCACTATCACAACAAAAAAAGGATTTAAGAAAAATATTGGCTTCCTTATTACCTTCCTGATAGGTTCATGTGCGGGAATATATCTACTTTCAAAAGTTTTGCTTGACGCAATAAAGGTATATGAAAAACCTATGCTTTACCTTTTTATAGGAATTATTGCAGGAACAATCCCTACACTTATTAAAGAAACAGGCGCAAAGTCAATAAAGATTAAAGATATTCTCTTTATGGTTTTTGGATTTGCAATATGCCTTGGAATTTCACTTATTCCTGACGGACTCATTAAGTTTGATTCTGGATTCAGTTTTATGAATCTTGCTATAATAGTATTAGCTGGGTTTGTTATTGCTATTGCTCTTGTTCTTCCTGGAATAAGCTGTTCACAGATGTTGCTTCTTCTTGGAATACTTGATATGACATATGATGCAATAGATAATAGGAACTGGAAGTTCCTTGTTCCATTAGCTCTTAGCGTTGGCATTGGAATTCTCCTCACTACTAACATTCTTGACAAATTCATGACAAATTCCCCTCGTGGGACATACTTTTTGATTTCGGGATTTGTAATTGGTTCGGTACTTGATATATTCAAGGATATGCCAAAGCGTACGGAAGTGAATGTATGGTACATATTTGCACTTATTGTGGGAATAATCATTATCACAATTTTCTCACGATTTGCAAGAAAATATATTGCTGTTGACAAGTCAGCAGAATAATAAAAAGTCAGCCAAAAGGCTGACTTTTTTATAATTATTATTCAAACAAAGATGTCTGCATATTATCTTGTTTTAATTTTTCCTTCATTATCTTTGAATAAGAACCTGACAGCTCATATTTTGCTTTTAATTCATTAACCATTTTGTAAAGCTCATTTTTGTACTCTGCTGGTGCTCCACCTTTTTTATAAAGCTCTAAAAACTTCGGATATAAAAGCGGAAACTCAGCTTTTATAAAATCAAGGAACACTCCTCTTGTTTTACCTCTTAGGTATAATACCCCAGGGAGAACGTAGCCGACATTACTGTCTTTTGCATTTGAATATAGTCCCTCGACATTTTCTCTTGTGTCAGTAAGATACGGGATAATCGGCATAAAGTGAAGCCCTGTTGAAGCATTTGTCTTTGAAAATTCCTTAAGAACAACAAATCTTTTTAATGATTCAGCACCGTTCGGCTCAATTTTTTTTCGGATTTCTTCATCCATACAGGTTATAGTACAAGCCACATTTACATATGTTAATTCTGAAAGCTCGGCAATCAGATCATAGTCCCTTAAAACAAGGTCAGATTTTGTTGAAATAATACACGGTGTTCTGTATTTAATCATTAGCTTCAAAATTTCAGGCATAAGCTTATATTTTGCTTCAGCTGGCTGATAGCTGTCTGTTACTCCACCTATATTGACAACTTCATGCTTCCACGAAGGGCTTGATAACAATTCTTCAAGCTTTTCCACTATATTTGTCTTTACATAAATATCGTTATAGAAATTAGAATCACCTATATAATCGTGAGAATACAATGCGTAGCAATACTTACACCCATGCTGACAGCCACGATAGATATTTAAGTCCCACGAAAACGGCATTGCCCGCTTGAGCTTATTGCAAGCTACCTGGCACGTAATTTCAGTAAAGTTTGCCATGCTATTCCTTTCTGTCATTGCAGTATTCAACGACTTTCTCATACTGCATTTTCCCACCGAATAAATCAAGTGCACTACCTATGGTAACATCAATGTTATCCTTACCGAGCTTTCTCAATTTTTCAAGGTCAGTCATATTGGAAACACCGCCGGCGTAGGTTATCGGAATACTGTCACACTCTGAAAGAATTTTAAGAATTTGCTCATCAATACCAGCCGACTTACCCTCAACATCAACAGCGTGTACAAGGAATTCATCACAATACTGTGCAAGTTCGTCAAGTGTTGACTTATTGAGCTTTATATCAGCGAAAGTCTGCCACCTGTCGGTTACTATATAATAATCATTGCCTTTTTTCCTGCATGACAAGTCAAGAACAAGATGTTCCTTCCCTATGCAATCAACAAGAGTATTTAAGTTATTTAAATTTATATTACCATCTTTAAAAACAAATGATGTCACAATAATATGTGAAGCACCATTATCTAAAAAGAATTGTGCATTTTCGTCTGTTATTCCCCCACCTATTTGCATCCCACATGGGTAAGCTTTCAAAGCAAGAATAGCCTGATTTACATCAGCTTGATAGTACTCAGAAGAAACAGAATTGAGTAATATAATATGTCCACCGATAAGATTGTCCTTTTTATAAAGACTTGCGTAATAATCTGCGTTCTTTTCGGAAATAAAGTTTTCCTTTGCTGAATTATCGTTATCTAAAAGTGAACCACCAACAATTTGTTTTACATTTCCGTTATGTATGTCAATGCACGGCCTGAATCTCATAAATAAGCACCCCTTGCAAGATTTTATACCATTATAACATATTGACATTTGAAATAAAAGCATTGCAGATAGGATAAAAAAATAAAAGCTTGAAAAGATTATTATTTATGCTATAATAAAATAAATGAATAAGATGGAGAGTGATATAATGAGCATAAACAAAGATTTTGTATTCATTACAGATTCCACCTGTGATTTACCCATAGAATTTTATAAGGAAAATGATATTAAGCTTGTCGAGCTGACTTATCAACTTAATGGTAAGGAATACAATGACGTTTCAGGTATGCCATATAAAGAATTATATAAGAAATTACGTGAGGGCAACATTGCAAAAACCTCGCAGATTACACCAGATACCTTTGAATCAGTATTTGAGGATATTATAAAAAAGGATAAGGGAATCCTTTACATAGCTTTCTCATCAGGTTTAAGCGGAACATACAACAGTGCACGAATTGCCAGTGAGAATATTGCTGAAAAATATCCAGATGCCCATATCCGTATTGTTGACAGTCTTTGTGCTTCGCTCGGTGAAGGTCTTCTTGTTTATAAAGCTGTTGAACTGATGAATCAGGAAAAATCACTTGATGCAATTGCTGATTGGGTTGAAGAAAACAAGCTTCATATATGTCATATGTTTACTGTTGACGACTTAATGTTCCTTCACAGAGGTGGGCGTGTTTCAAAGACGTCAGCTATTGCTGGCTCAATACTTGGCATAAAGCCAGGGCTTCATGTTGATAATGAAGGGCATCTCATTCCACTTGCAAAAGTACGTGGAAGAAAACAATCGCTCAACTGGCTTGTTGATAACATGGAAAAACGTATTGGCAACTGGAAAAATACCGTGTTTGCTATATGTCACGGTGACTGCATTGAAGATGCTGAGTATGTTGCTAACTTAGTAAAAGAAAAGTTCGGCATTGAAAAATACATTATTAATAATACAGGAACTGTCATAGGTTCACATTCAGGTCCAGGAACACTTGCTTTGTTCTTCATGGGCGATTACAGATAAAACAAAGGGGCAGAATTTCTGCCCCTTATAATTATCAAAGTAAAATATTCTTTTGAAAACTATGTTGACAAGCCGTACTATTTATGATATGATATATAAGCATTAGTTGTGCCTGTAGCTCAGCTGGATAGAGTATTTGGCTACGAACCAAAGGGTCGGGGGTTCGAATCCCTTCAGGCACGCCAAGTTTAATATCTTGCAAGACCCTGATTGCTCAAATAATTAAGGTCTTGTAAGATATTAATTATATCAGGACAGGTATTACCTCGCCCTGATATGTGTGTTTTTTCTTTATTTAAACGTCGTTTGCGAATCCGACGGGTGCACTGCTGTGCGACGGCTACACCATACCTCACCGTTATTGATATCGGTGAGGAACGGTTGCGTAGAAAACATCGCAGTCAAAAAGACTGAATAATATTCAGTTGATGTATTTAAACGTTCTGCTAAACGTTTATAGCAAAAAAACAAGAGTTCCCAGATCGTGCGCATCTGAAAACCCTTGCAACAATGTATTCAATGTGCCAATATAGCACAAGAACTGCATTTCACTAAGTCATCAGATAGTCAGTTTATCTGGTCGATTATGAGCTACATGGTTATTCCAGTAATCGTGTAGCTCGTGGAGTGCTTTTTGTAATTTAATGAAATTATAACAAGCTTGATAATATATGTCAAGCTTGTTTTTTATTTATATAAAAATTTTTATTTATTTTTGTAACAATCTATATAAAATTGTGGAAAAATGTTGCAAAGGTGCTGTTTATTTATTATAATAGTATTAATATAGAAAAATATTCTAATTATGTGAAATGCTTGTAATAGCAATAATGGAAAGTTGGATTGGGGAGGTTAATATTAGTAAAGAACAATTAATTGGATATTATGATTATGTTTATGATCAGTATGAGTATTCTATTATTAAACCTTAAGATTTCAAGCCCAGGATTTAGTCCGTATGAATATCCCTCATGTTTTTGTAGGCCTTGTTCAATTGTCCCTCTTCTGTTTCCATCTGGAATCAATCCTATGTGTTTTGGTATTTTTAATATAAATATTCTTTGAAAAATAGAAAAGTTAATGAGCATAAATATTTATAATGATAACTTTGCATTATTAATAAATCCTCTCAAAAACACACTTTCGTGAGCTGCGCATTAGGCTAAAACATCACTCGAAATCAAAAAAATATATGCAATTACTTTATATAAAATAGTTTTGGGCACCTCTTTGTAGTTGCTTTTTTATTGCCAGAAAAACCGCAATCCATTACAGAAAGCGGCATTTATATTTTTCTTAGCATATTCTTATTTTCAGTTTTATGTCTTATGATGAGTTTCCCATAAACAAATAAGTATTTTTAGGCCCAGATATCTCCTTCTTTGCTTTTTGATCGATTAATTCTGGAAAAATCAACTTTTGAAAATACATATGTCGACATCAATAAGAAAATAAATCCAAAGACGAGTACAATAAATAAGCTGATAATTGGAGTTATTGTAAAACTTCCTATTTTAAAAGCCAGTTGTTCGGCGATTAATTGGTTAGTTGTCAAAGATGTTTTTTCAAGTATTATTGTTCTGAAACATGCCGTTGTATATGTCATTGGATTGAAGTATGCAAAATACTTTAATGCTTTTGGCAAAAGAGAGAGAGGAATATATGCACCGCAAAGGAATGTCAATGGCATCATAATTGCCGCTGTTACGATCTGAAACGTCTGTGAGTTTTTCACAAGTGCCGCTAAAAAAAGTCCTAACCCTGCAAACACAATTCCTACAACAATCATGAATCCAATTACTGCAAAAGGTGTTGCAATTGAATTAAATTTTAATCCAATGAAATAACCTATAAAAATAATAATAATTCCCTGTAAGGTTGCTATTGTTGCTGCTGACAAAAGCTGTCCAATAGCTATCTGTATGCGTTTAACTGGGCTAACTAAAACTTCTTTCATAAATCCTGAAACAATATCTTCAATCGTGCTTGTCGCTATAGTAAGAGCAGTTTGGAACACAGTTGTAATAACTATTCCAGCCAACATATAATTCACTGGGTTTTGGATATTTTCATTCTTAAAAATCGAACTAAAAACATACAGAAAGAAGAAAGGCATGATAATTGTGAAAACGAGTTGAACTCTATTTCGTGCGAAAATTTTGATATTTCTAAACCATAAAGCTATAATTATATTCATTAGTTTACTCCCTTATTTCTTTTCCAGTAATTTCTAAAAACACATCATTCAATGTGCCTTTTTTAATTTCTAAATCTGTAATTGTCGATTTTTTCTCACAAATTAAATCCATGAGTTTTGTCAAATCGTTCACTTCAACAGAATAGTAACCGGGCTTCTTTTTATAAATAAGTTCTGCTCTATTTAGTAACTCTTCCATTCCCTGCTCATCATTTGTTGAAATAAATGCTCTGTCCTTTGTATATTGCTGTTTTAGATGGTATGGCGTATCCATTGCAACTATTTTTCCTGCGTCCATAATTGCTACCTTGCTACAAATTTCCGCCTCGTCCATGTAATGCGTTGTAAGGAAAATTGTTATGTTCTTTTCTTTTTGTAATTTCACAATGTAGTCCCAGATATGAGCTCTTGTTTGAGGGTCAAGACCTGTTGTCGGCTCATCCAAGAATAAAACTTTCGGATAATGTAATAAAGACCTTGCAATTTCAACACGTCTTTTCATTCCACCAGAAAGGCTACTTACCATTGCTTTTTTCCAATCTAGCAAATCAACTAATGTTAAGGCAAATTCAATTCTTTCCGCTGTTTCACTTTTGCTGATACCATAGAAATGACAATGCATTATCATATTTTCCATAACCGTCATTTTGTTATCAAGAGTAGGTTCCTGAAAAACAACCCCGATTGAACTTCTTACTGCATCTTTTTGGTGTGAAATGTCCTTTCCATCAATCAATAATGTTCCAGAAGTTTTTTCAAATATTGTGCAGAGTGTATTGATTGTCGTGCTTTTTCCTGCTCCATTAGGGCCTAAGAAAGCAAAGATACTACCTTCTTCAACCTCAAATGAAACATTATTTACCGCTGTGAAATTTCCGTATTTCTTAACGAAATCTCGTACTTCAATTATGTTTTTCATAAAATTTCTCAATCCTTTTTTATAAGTTTTTGGCTTTACTTTATATTTTTATATCCCCCCAATTTATAAATGTGAGCTTTGCATTTTTATTGTATAGCAATTTGAATACTGTGTGACGGTTTTTCTGTCGGGTCGGTTTCTGCTATTTTATTATAAGACATTAATTTAATGTTTGTAAATACCAAAATGGTAACAGGTTCATAATTTCAACTGACAGGATAATAATCATTATTAAAGTGATAATTATCAGAAACAAATAGTCACTATCGCATTAATTCAATTCTTTGCCTCTGTCTGAATTCTTTTCAGGCAAGATAGTAATCTTATAGGCATATCTAATACGTAATAAAAAATGCCTGCCGTAATTCAAAATGAAGTTTATTTCATACTAATAGAGAAAAATAACCCGTTAGTTGAGATAATTAACCTGTTACTGTTTTTGTATTTACAAACGTGTGATAAATGACTTATACTAAATTTACAGGAGGTGGAGTAATTGAAAATTCGAATTGAAATTAATGAGGGAGTTGAAGAGGATGAAGTAGTCATCCGTTGCAAGGAGTTAAATAAAAGTGTTCAGAAAATTCAGAATTATGTTTTAGAACTGTCATCTCAAACAAACTTAATTTTCTATAAAAATCTTACCGAATACTTTTTACCTCTAAATTCAATTTTGTTTTTTGAAACATCTGACAAGGGTATAGATGCACACACAATTGATGATCTATATCAAATCAAAAACAAATTATATGAACTCGAAGAAATCCTGCCTAACAACTTTGTTAGAATATCAAAATCCACTATTCTTAATGTTAATCATATTTATTCTATTGATAGAAATTTGACATCAGCCAGTGTAGTAAAATTCAACTATACGCATAAGCAAGTCTTTGTTTCAAGAAATTATTACAAAATTTTAAGACAGAGACTGCAAGAAAGGAGAAATTATGAAGCGTAAAAATTTATTTTGGGGACTATTTTTCATTTTGTCGGCGACATTAATTATTCTAAATCAGTTTAACATTTTAATTGGTGTGAGTATCTTTAAGCTAATTATCTCTTTACTTTTGTTGCCTATTATTTTTAAAAGCATAAGACACATTTGGTTTGGTGGCATTCTGTTCCCACTTGCAATTATCGGAATTATGTTTGCGGAACCATTTGGCATTGAAAAATTGACACCATGGCCAGTGCTTGGTGTGGCATTATTTTTGACAATTGGTTTATCATTCATATTTCCAAATAAGTACAAGCATGAATTTGATCATTTTGTTCATGGATCTTACGATAAGGATTGGGCAAGTGAAACTTCTGATGATAGTGAAGTAGACGTATATTTAAAATTCGGTGGAAGCAGTAAGTATATAAAATCTCAGAATTTAAGAAAGGTAAATATAGACTGTAGATTTGGTGGTGCAAAAATATTTTTTGATAATTGCAATATTGATGATAATGATGCCGTAATTGATGTTTTTGCAAGCTTTTCAGGAATTGAGATTTATGTTCCAAAGAACTGGATTGTAAAAAGTGATATAGATTGCGTACTTGGAGGAATTGAAGAAAAAGGAATAAGAAATTCAGGTGAAGCAGACAAAACTTTAATCATGAAGGGAAAAATAAGCTTCTCAGGCATTACAATAATTTATATTTAAAGCGAAAACTCCGATTATTCAAAAGTAATCGGAGTTTATTTATTCTATAAAACCATGATGCTTAGTTAAACATCATGGCCAAATGGATTTGAATTTACAGCAGCCTTAAGCTGGTTATCATCAACATGGGTATAGATTTCAGTTGTGGCAACAGAAGCATAAGCTAGTGTCAGCGAGACTTAGTGCTATATTATTGCGGTATTCTTAGCTAAGTATACGAACAAATTAACTTCTATTTTGCGCTACTTTCTTTGAATTTCAGCTTATTTAATTTTTTAAGATATATTTGTTCACTTGCAGAAAACTCCTGAATGTCTTTGTGAATTTTATAATCTTCTGTATTATAATATATAATTATATATCCTTTTGTTGTTAATGCATAAATAATCTTTGTAGTTATTAATACTGTAGAAATAACATTTGTATTTGCTAGTTGAGAAATAACTTCAACAAGAACTATATTTAATATAACATTATATACTTTTTCAACAATAATCAACAACAATAGAGCTATTATATTTAAGATAAATAACATAAAAGAAAAATCAGTTTTTATAATAAGAAGAAATAATGACGATAAGAAAATTGATAAATGAATTGCTTTTATAACATACCCTATATATTTGTTCTTAAAAATATGTAGAAGTAATACATTCAAAGCAGGTGTAAAAAGTAGTAAGATTGAAATTATTTTTATCAAAAGCATTTCACTCCTTTATTTAGTTAAAACCTTCCTACTTGCTGGAATTAATTTATAGATAGTTAGTGCTATGGCATAGCCTAAAGACATATTAAAAAATAGATCTATTACAAGAGTAGCGAGCTGTACTCCTGTAGCTACAGTAAACCCTAAAATCGCCTTAATAGCAGGTCCTAATATTGGTGTTACTATTTTTATAATTTTATTTTTGGTAAGTTTTACAGCTTTATTTAAAAATAAACGGATTAATTTTACTGACGCCTTAAGTGCTATAGTAGCTGAAGCTATGCTTGCTAATGTCAAAATCACATCAATAATATGAGCTGCCGCCTAAAGTGATAAATATTCGTTCTGATCGATGTCCATAACAGGATCATTCCCGCAATATGCAAATAGATTATATCCATCAGCCTGACCCTTTGTGAGTTCAAGCATGCTTGATTCATCCGCATTTATAAATCTGCAAGTATTACTGTCATAATATCTTGACTGTAAGTAGTAATAACCACTTTCATTATCATAATAGTATGAGCGATAACGCATTGGGTTAAGATTGCCGATAGTGTCAGCCATTGAGCCTGTGATTGAGGTTACCTTGCCCCATGCATCATAGGTATAATCTACCACACTTTGACCATTCATGTCAAGGATAGATACAACATCACCCTGGAGATTTTCAAGGTAGATATACTCAGTACCATTTATCTGAACTCCAACAAGTTCATTGTTACTGTCGTATCTGAAATAGAGGAAGTTTGTTCCGTCATTCTGTGAAGTAATTCTGCCATCAATTGTGGTGTAATTGGTTGTAACACCAT
>JAEZRC010000004.1:172500-175132 GCA_023440965.1 Bacillota bacterium | reverse complement strand
GGACCGAATTCAGCCCCAGGATGTGATGAGCCGACATCGAGGTGCCAAACCTCCCCGTCGATGTGGACTCTTGGGGGAGATCAGCCTGTTATCCCCAGGGTAGCTTTTATCCGTTGAGCGACGGCATTTCCACTCACAACCGCCGGATCACTAACTCCTACTTTCGTACCTGCTCGGCCCGTCGGCCTCGCAGTCAGGCTGGCTTTTGCGTTTACACTCAATAGCACGATTTCCGTCCGTGCTGAGCCAACCTTTGAGCGCCTCCGTTACTCTTTTGGAGGCGACCGCCCCAGTCAAACTGCCCACCTGACAGTGTCCCACTCCCGGTTTCACGGAAGCTGGTTAGAATTTCGGTACCTCAAGGGTGGTATCCCAAGGTCAACTCCGCAACGGCTAGCGCCGCTGTTTCCTAGTTTCCCACCTATCCTGTACATGAAGTGCCAAAATCCAATATCAGGCTGCAGTAAAGCTCCATGGGGTCTTTCCGTCTAATCGCGGGTAGCTGGCATCTTCACCAGCACTACAATTTCGCCGGGTAGGTTGTCGAGACAGTGCCCAGATCGTTACACCATTCGTGCGGGTCAGAACTTACCTGACAAGGAATTTCGCTACCTTAGGACCGTTATAGTTACGGCCGCCGTTTACTGGGGCTTCGATTCAAAGCTCTCACTTCTCCTCTTAACCTTCCAGCACCGGGCAGGTGTCACCCCATATACGTCATCTTTCGATTTAGCATAGAGCTGTGTTTTTGCTAAACAGTCGCCTGGGCCTATTCTCTGCGGCTCTATTTCTAGAGCACCCCTTCTCCCTAAGTTACGGGGTCAACTTGCCGAGTTCCTTAACTACCCTTCTCCCGTTGGCCTTAGAATTCTCTTCCTATCTACCTGTGTCGGTTTGCGGTACGGGCTCCGAAGATATACACACAGCTTTTCTCGCCTTCGTCCAAGATTGCTTCCCTACTAAAATTTCGGTCCCTTACGACCGGGTCAACCAATGCCCGGCTCAATCCCTTTCAAAGTGTCCCTGTGCTTAAATCTTTTGGAGGCTACGGAATTTCAACCGTATGTGCATCGGCTACGCGTTTCCGCCTCACCTTAGCTCCCGGCTTACTAGGAGCGGACGAACCTTCCTCCTAAAACCTTAGATTTTCGGCCATTATGATTCTCACATAATTCTCGCTACTCATTCCGGCATTCTCACTCGTATAATGTCCACCGCCGCTTACGCTACGACTTCACCCCTTATACGACGCTCTCCTACCACAGTATCAGTTGAACACAGCATACTACTTTATACTGTTTATCCTTAACGACTGAATTTAGTCGCTTTCAGCGACAAACTGTATTTCTTTAATACACTTTGTTCAACTGATACTATCCCAAGCTTCGGTTTACTGTTTAGCCCCGTTGAATTTTCGGCGCAGAATCACTCGACCAGTGAGCTATTACGCACTCTTTTAATGAGTGGCTGCTTCTAAGCCAACATCCTGGTTGTCTGTGCAATTCCACATCCTTTTCCACTTAACAGTAATTTGGGACCTTAGCTGTGGGTCTGGGCTGTTTCCCTTTCGACCACGAGACTTATCTCACGTAGTCTGACTCCCATAAATCGATTATCTGGCATTCAGAGTTTGATAGGGTTCAGTAACCTCTCGGCCCCTAGCCCATTCAGTGCTTTACCTCCAGTAATCTTTTATGAGGCTAGCCCTAAAGCTATTTCGGAGAGAACCAGCTATATCCAGGTTCGATTGGAATTTCTCCGCTACCCACACCTCATCACCGGCCTTTTCAACGGACGTGTGTTCGGACCTCCATGGGGTTTTACCCCCACTTCATCCTGGACATGGGTAGGTCACCTGGTTTCGGGTCTATTACATGCAACTTATTCGCCCTATTCAGACTCGCTTTCGCTTCGGCTGCAGACCTTAAGTCCTTAACCTTGCTGCATACAATAACTCGCCGGACCATTCTACAAAAGGTACCCGATCACACTTTGACGTGCTCTCGGTGCTTGTAAGCACAGGGTTTCAGGTTCTATTTCACTCCCCTCCCGGGGTGCTTTTCACCGTTCCTTCACAGTACTATTCGCTATCGGTCATTGGGTAGTATTTAGGCTTGGAGGGTGGTCCCCCCGTATTCCCACGGGATTTCTCGTGTCCCGCGGTACTCTGGATACTGCTCGCTGTCTTTCCTTTTCAATTACACGACTCTCACGTTCTTCGGTGTGCCTTCCCATGCACTTCATTTAAAGATTGACAATGCTAAATGCAGTCCTAACCCCTAAGGTATTGCTACCTTAGGTTTGGCCTCTTCCGATTTCGCTCGCCACTACTTTCGGAATCTCGGTTGATTTCTTTTCCTCGTCCTACTTAGATGTTTCAGTTCAGACGGTTCCCCTCATATACCTATGTATTCAGTATATGATGCATGAATATGACTCCATGCGGATTGCTCCATTCGGAAATCTACGGATATATCGCCTGCTTGCGGCTCCCCGTAGCTTATCGCAGCTTACCACGTCCTTCATCGGCTCCCAATGCCAAGGCATTCGCCCTGCGCTCTTATTAGCTTGACCATTTGAATTATGTTAAAATCAATTTGTTTTATCTCAAATTTTGAAATTGTAGTTTTAC
>JAEZRC010000004.1:0-167500 GCA_023440965.1 Bacillota bacterium | reverse complement strand
GATTTTGATACTCCTAAAACCTTGTATGGATCATTCATTGTTTGTTTTCTCCTTTTCGTATTCACCTTTAATTATGAGATTAAATGTATTTTTCAACCCAAGATAAATTATATTATCAAATATCGGCTTGTATTTTTCTATAGAAAGCAATACATAAGTATTTGCCAGTTCTCCAAGAGTAAAATTAATTGTATCTATGGTTAATTCAATGAGCTTTTGCTTTTCTGTATCATTAAGTTCTTGAACATCATTCTGCAAAAGCAAAGCATTATAATTATTATGGTCAAAATCATTCTGCAAATCCTCAATAGCATCACAGAAGTAAACATATCTGCCAAGAAGATAGCCCATTCTTCCGAGAAGTCTTGTTGTTTTCTCATCATCGGAAATTTCCTGTGCTATTGCCCTCATAATATTTGCTGTTGGTTCGCTAGCTCTATCAAGGCTTGTACATTTTTCTTTTTCAAGCAAAGATTGATTTTTCATTTCCTGCTCAATTATCTTTGAAAGCTTGGGATATTGATTAGAAGCTTTTTTATAATACTTCTTTATTAAAGGTAGTAGCATTGAAGCAATAAGTTTTTTCTTAAAGCCCTTATCCTGCTTGTCATCCTTTAGCTTATGATATATTGATATAACCGCTGCATTTGCTGTGAAGGACAAATCCTCAGTGCAATCAACACAAACTGTCTTTTTAAAAGGATGTGCAATGCATCTTTCCTTATTAACCTTTATACTATTATTATTGACAGCCATATCAAGCAAAGCAAGGAAAGTAAAGTCATAACTTAGCGTAAAGCGTGATACTATGCCAAAGCTCTTGCCAAGTTCCTTACACAATCCGCAATAGACTGATTTATATGTGTCATACTCACATATTCTTAAATGCGGTTTAAATATCTTGATATATCCGAACAAACTTCTACCCCATTTTATTATTTTTGAGTATTATAACACCATAGCCATGCAAAGTCAATAAACCATATATATTTGTGAACAAATAGTTAATTTAATAATAGTTTGTTGACTTTTAAAATTACTGACAATATAATGAAATTAATACAAATGCAATGATGAGGAACAGAACATATATGACTTTTTCAGAGAGCTGTTGAATGGTGCGAAACAGTAAAGCCGATATGTAAACGATCACCTCGGAGCAGTCTGCTGAACTTATTAGTAAGCAAGATCGGGTTCTCCCGTTATTGAGAATCACATTGATAGATGTGCAAAGCGGGCATTTAATTGCCAATAAGAGTGGTACCGTGGAGAGTTTACCTTCACCTCTTTTAAAGCCATAAGGCTTTTTTAGGGTGGAGGTTTTTTGTTATCCTTTTATTATTATATTTTGAGAGGTTGTTTTATGAAAATTTCTGTATATGACTCTACCCTTCGTGATGGTGCACAGGGTAGGAAAGTAGACTTTTCTTTAATGGATAAAATTAATATAACAAAGGTGCTTGACGACTTTGGGGTTGATTATATTGAGGCAGGTAATCCTTTTTCAAGCCCGAAGGACTTAGAATACTTTGAAAAGGTTAAATCAATAAATCTTAGACATTCAAAGGTTGTTGCATTTGGTTCAACAAGAAAAAAGGATACCGCAATAGATGAAGACTGTAGTGTCAGGGTAATGGCAAATGTATCAGTGAAAACTGTTGCTATTTTCGGAAAGAGCTGGGATCTTCACGTAAAGGAAATACTTAATACTACCCTTGAGGAAAACCTTAAAATGATTAGTGATACCGTATTATATCTAACAGAGTGTGGCAAGGATGTTTTTTTTGATGCTGAGCATTTCTTTGACGGATATAAAGCTAATCCCGACTATGCTCTTAAGACACTAACTACAGCACAGGAAGCAGGAGCAAAATATATTGTACTATGTGATACAAACGGCGGATGCTTTCCTGACGAAATCTCAAGAATTACAAAAATAGCAACAACATTTATTAATGTTCCTATCGGAATACACTGTCATAATGATACTGAATGTGCTGTTGCAAATTCTATTGCTGCAATAAAATCAGGTGCTATGCAGGTTCAGGGAACATTTATCGGAATTGGTGAAAGATGTGGCAATGCAAATCTTTCAACACTTATTCCAAATCTTCAATTAAAACTTGATTATAAATGTGTTGAAAAAGACAGCATTAATAATATAACAAACACATCAAGATATATTGCAGAGATTGCAAATATAAGCCTTAATGAAAATATGCCTTATGTCGGAAAGAATTCTTTTGCACATAAAGCTGGTATGCACGTTGACGGTGTTAAAAAAGCAACCCAGTCTTTTGAGCATATTTCACCTGAACTTGTCGGTAACAGCAGAAGCTTTCTTCTTTCTGAATCTGCCGGAAGAAATGCTATTCTTTCAAAGCTTTCAAAAATAGCCCCAGAAATAACTAAGGATAGTGATGACCTGAGTACAATAATGGAAATGCTAAAGGCACAGGAGCATCTTGGTTATCAATATGAGGCCGCCGAAGCAAGCTTTGAATTGCTTGTTTTGAAGTTTTTAGGAAAGTTCAATGAATTCTTCTATATTGACTATTTTAAAATTATCGGTGAGCAAACAGGCAACCTTCAGAAAGCAGCAAGTGCAATGGTAAAAGTCAAGGTCGGAGATAAATTTGAAATTTCTGCTGATGAGGGAGATGGCCCTGTAAACGCACTTGACAGAGCATTACGCACAGCACTTTCACATTTTTATCCTGAAATCATCAATGACATTCATCTGATTGATTATAAGGTTCGTGTCATGGATACAGGTAGCGGTACAGCAGCTGTTGTACGTGTTCTTATTGAATCAACTGATGGAATAAATACTTGGACCACTGTCGGAGCTTCAACTGACATAATTAATGCGAGTATCAAAGCGCTTGTGGATTCTATTGAATATAAATTATATATAAGTTTAAGATAGTAAGAAGATTGCATAAATATTTATGCAATCTTTTTTGATTATTTTGGATAAATTTATTTGAAAAAATTAATAAATAATGCTATTATATTTTAAGTGAAAACGTATTACAAAGGTGAGATTGTTTCTATGGGAATGACTATAACTCAGAAATCATATTAAGGGATGTTATTATGACGATTAAGAAAGCAAAATTGAATGATTTTGAAGATATAAAATACATTGTTCAGACTACAATCATTACTGTTTATCCAAAATATTATCCAGGTGGTGCTGTTGACTTCTTTTTAAAGCACCATTCAGATGAAAATATTAGAAAGTCTATTGAAGAAGATGAGGTATATCTCTTCTCTGAAAATAACATTATAATCGGAACTGGAACTATTAATAGAAATGAAATAGACAGGCTTTTTATTCTCCCTGAATTTCAAGGGAAAGGCTTTGGAACAAAGGCACTTGATTATTTTGAGAATGAAATTTTAAAAAAACATCCAGATGTAGTTTTATCTGCATCGTTCCCTGCTTTTGAAATGTATCAGGGGAGAGGCTATGTGCCTTTTGAATATAAAAAGCTTTTGACCGATAACGGTGATTACCTTTGCTTTTTTAATATGCGACTTAAGAAGTCATGATAATTTATTGAAAGGATTAAAGCAAATGAAGATGTACGAAACAATAAGAAAAGCAGAGCGTAGTGATATTGAAGCTATTGCTAATATTGTCAATACAACATGGAAAGCAACATATACAGGTATTGTTCCTGACAGTGATATTGTTTTTTATACAAATAAAGAAAGACGAGAAAAAATGCTTTCGGAAGCATTTGATAATGGTAAGCCAATTTATTTTATTGCTAATTGTAACGGTAGTGATTGCGGAATAATCAGCTACTATAAATATGAAGAAGATGATTATGATGATTGTGCTTACATAATGCAGTTATATGTGCTGCCTGAATATCAGAAAAAAGGAATTGGCAAGAGTCTTATGAAATATCTTTTTGTTGTTCTTAAAGATAATGGTTATAAAAGGGTTATTTTAAATACCCTTGAAGATAACTCAAACGCAAGAGCTTTCTATGAAAAACTTGGTTTTGAATACTTCGGTCAGCAAGATTCGCCGCTATTCAGCGAAAGAGTAGTAAGAGCATTATATAAAGTAGATTTGATATAAAAGAAGGATATAAGAAAATGACAATTGAATTTAATCCTATTGGATACGTTGCAAATGAAATAAAAGAGCAGACAGATACAAACTGGGGTAAGGTAATATCACAAATTGTTCTTGAACCTGAATTTGCTAAAGGCTTAAAAGGTCTTTCCGATTTTTCTCACATTAACGTAATCTTTTATCTTGACAAAGCTAAGTTTATTTATGATGAGCATATTCAGAGACATCCGCAAGGCCGTGAGGACTTACCTATAGTCGGACTTTTTGCACAAAGAGTAAAGGATCGACCAGATCCTATCGGAATAACTTCAGTAAAACTCATTGATGTAAAAGATAATGTTATAACTGTTCAGGGACTTGATGCAATAAACGGTACACATATTCTTGATATAAAACCATACTTCCCTGTTTATGACACAAAAAAGGACGCTGTTACTCCTAAATGGGTTAATATATTGATGAAAGAATATTTTTAATATATATTTTAATAAGACCGATAGAAATTCTGTCGGTTTCTTTTTATTATTTTTATGTTATTTTGGTTAAGTTGTAACCTTGACATAATTTGTAGAATATGCTAAAATTGTATCTATTACAAATACATTTGTTTTCAAGGGGTGGACGTATGCAGGATATTCAAAAGCTTGTGGTTATCGATTCCAAGGTTCTTCCTGAGGTATATTTAAAGGTTCTTGAAGCAAAGAGAATGATTGCCCGGGGAGATGCAAGAAGTTCAGTAGACGCTTGTAAAGCTATTGGAATTTCAAGAAGTGCATATTATAAATATAAGGACAGTATATTCTTCTATGAAGAAAAGCTGACCAACAAGATTATATCTTTATATGCTGTATTAAAGGATGAACCAGGTGTATTATCAAGTATTCTGTCAACAATATATGAATTTGGTGCAAATATTCTTACTGTAAATCAGAATATACCTATTGATTCTGTTGCAACTGTCACATTCTCTATTAAACTAAACAATGATTACATCAATACCGAGATATTGAAAACAAGACTTTCTGATGTTTACGGTGTTGTTGATATCAAGATAATTTCGGGTGAATAAACTATTTATGATTGGGGAATTTCAAATGAGTAAAATTGCTGTATTAGGTTTCGGAGTAGTGGGTTCCGGAACTGTTGAAGTTTTTTATAACAACAAAGAGGGCATATGCAAAAAATCCGGAAAGGATCTTGATATAAAGTATATTCTTGATCTTCGCGATTTTCCTGATAGCCCTTTTTCTAATAAGCTTACAAAGGATTTTAATGACATTTTAAATGATGATGAAGTTGATATCATTGCAGAATGTATGGGGGGAACTAACCCTGCCTATCAATTCACAAAATCACTTTTACAGAAAGGTAAAAGTGTTGTAACATCAAATAAAGAGCTTGTTGCTACAAAGGGTGTCGAACTTCTCGCAATTGCAAAAGCAAATAACTGTAATTATATGTTTGAGGCAAGTGTCGGCGGTGGTATTCCTATTATCCGTCCTTTACATCAATGCCTTGCAGCAAATAATATCACTCAGATTGCTGGCATACTTAACGGAACAACTAACTTTATACTTACAAAGATGATTAAAGAACAGATGAATTTCTATGATGCACTTGCCCTTGCACAAAAGCTTGGCTATGCTGAAAAGGATCCTACTGCTGATATTGAAGGTCATGATGCCTGCAGAAAAATCTGTATTCTTGCTTCTCTTGCGTATGGAAAGCATGTTTATCCTGAAAGAGTTCACACTTCAGGAATTTCAAGAATTACTATTGAAGATGTTGAATATGCTGAAAGCTGCGGCTGTTCAATCAAGCTTATTGGTAGTGTAAAGCAGCTTGACAATAATAAGATTCTCCCTATCGTTCGTGCTGCATTCATTGACAAATCGTGCCCTATTGCTAGTGTTGATGATGTTTATAATGCAATTCTTGTAAAGGGTGACGCTGTTGGTGATGTAATGTTCTACGGTGCTGGTGCAGGAAAAATGCCAACAGCAAGTGCTGTTGTAGCTGATATTATTGATGTTGCTAAAGCCGAAAGAACAAGCATTTCACAAATTTGGGAAACAAGCGAGGATTACAGCTTCATTCAAAGCTATAAGCTTGCTGAAACTGCAATGTATATAAGACTTCGTTCAGATGACTTGCTTCACATAAAAGAAAAAGTAAATGCTCTGTTTGGTGAAGTGAAAATTCTATATAAGAAAAAAGTTTCAGACAATGAAATGGCATTTATTACTACTGTTATGGTTGAAAAGGAAATTGACCACTGTATCAACGAGCTTGAGCTATGTGGCGCAAACGTAATAGGAAAAATCAGAATATTGGATATTTAGAGGATAATATGATTAAAATACAGATACCTGCAACAAGTGCAAATCTTGGGGCTGGATTTGACGCTCTTGGACTTGCGTTGAATTATTACAACTACGTTAATATCGAGGAAAGTGACAGAATCGAAATCACTTCCCTTGATAATATTGAAATTCCTACAGACGACACCAATCTTGTTTTTGAATCAGCAAAAAAGGTTTATGACATCTGTGGTAAAAAATTAATCGGACTAAGAATTGAACAGATTAATAATATACCAATGGCAAGAGGATTAGGAAGCAGCTCAGCTTGTATCGTTGCGGGACTTATCGGTGCTAACACATTGCTTGGTTCCCCTCTATCATCTGATGAGCTTGTTGACCTTGCTGCTTTGATTGAGGGACACCCTGACAACACCGCCCCTGCCCTTCTTGGTGGAATTGTAACAGCTGTATTCGACGGGCAGAAGGTACATTGGGTAAAACAGGAGGTTTTCACAACACTTAAGTTTATTGCAATAATTCCTTCATTTGTGCTTAAAACTGAAAAAGCAAGAGGATGCCTCCCTAAAGAAATTTCTCATAAAGACGCAGTTTTCAATCTTTCAAGAGCTGCACTTTTTTCTGCTTCACTATTAACCGGAAAGTTCGAAAACCTTAAAACAGCAGTCAGTGATAAGCTTCATCAACCGTACAGGCTTCCGCTTATTCCAAACGCTGACAAGGTATTTGATCTTGCATATACACTTAACGCTTATGCAGTTTATATTAGTGGAGCGGGCCCAACAATTATGGCTATTGTTGACCACGATAATTCATACTTTGCTGGAAAAATGAGATTTGCTCTTGACAGCCACGGACTTTCTGACTGGATCGTTACTGAGCTTGAAATCGACAATACGGGAACTGTTATTTTATAAGATAGAGAGGGTATATGATAAACAAAAATAATATAATAGAAACAGAACGTTTAATATTAAGACGCTATACAAAAGACGATCTTGATGATTTATATGACTACTTATCAGATGATGATGTAATAAAATATGAGCCATACAAGTCAATGAGCCGTGACGAAGTAAAAGCTAATCTTGAATGGAGAATTTCAACTGATGAAATGATTGCTGTTGTACTCAAAAGCAATCAGAAAATGATAGGAAATATTTATCTAGGGAAAAGAGATTTTAATTCTCTTGAAATAGGATATGTATTCAATAAATCATTTTGGGGAAAAGGCTATGCAAAGGAAAGCAGTAACGCTATAATTACTCAGGCATTTAAAAATGGTGTGCACAGAGTATTTGCAAAATGTGACCCTCTGAATCAAAGTTCATGGAAGCTTTTAGAGAGTTTAGGTTTTTCAAGAGAGGCTCATTTAAAACAGAATGTTTACTTCTGGACTGATAATGATGGTAAGCCAATTTGGAAGGATACATATATCTATTCCCTGCTGAATAATATACAAAAATAATGCAGAACTAATTGATTCAATTTTACGTAAAGGTGAAAAATGTATTCTAAGAGTAACTATATCATAATACAAAATAAAACTTCTGCCAGTTTTCTGGCAGAAGTTTTTTATTTTATGTACTGAGCTAATTCAAGGTCTTCCCTTTTTATGTGCTTGACAAGCCAGCCGGTGAGAAAACCATTTACCTCTCCTACTGTTGAGATATTAATGCCGTTCTTTATTATATCATCTTTAATTTGAATAAGTTTTTGAATAAAAGCATCATGTAGTGCCTTATGCTCGTCGCATTTTGGGTAACCACATTTTCTCTGCATTTCTTCTTCTTCACTAAAGTGCTTTTTTGTGTAGTCAAAAAGAAAATTAACGGTTGAAACAATTTCATTTCTTCCCTTACCACTTTTGCAAGCATCCATCAGATTATCAATAGCATCACAAAGTGCTTTATGCTGTAAATCAATAGTATTTACACCAATTGCTAAATCATTTTTCCATGTCATGTTATCAGCTCCATAATTTATATTTATACTAATTTAATCTATTTATCAGCTTTTGTCAATGGAAAAAATTAATAGTGAACGCTAAACCGGTCTTTTAAACTTAATACAGCTTTAATTATTGTATAAAGTTTTCAAATATTACACTGTCGCTGAATTTTTCTGCTTCAACAAGAACTTCTTTTGAACGTATTGTCCAAGTCAACAGCAAGCAATCATTTGCTATTGCTATCATCATCTTATCCATTGTCATACATTTTATATCATATGATAAAAACTGTGGGCGGACTAATAACTTCCACACAAATGGACATGAAGCAAGTCGCATTTTAAAATCCTCTGGCTTTGTTATCAGCATTCCTCGTGGAATTTTCGGCATATTTTTCTTAAACCAATTAAGTCTTAATGGATTAAAGGATTGTACTGCCCAGAAGCCTTTATAGTTTTTCATTGAATATCTTAATGCACGCTCTAATCTACCGATATGTGTTATTGAACCTTTTAATTCTATAAGTAACGGCACACGGCCATTGACTATCTTTAATACTTCCTGAATTGTTGGAATTCTTTCGCTTGTATTCTGAAGTCTAAGCTGCCTAAGCTCTGCCATAGTCGTTTCAGCAATTTCCTTATCGACGCCCGTCATTCTTTTTAAATTATTATCATGGAAAACGGCTACATAGTTATCTTTAGTAACATGTACGTCAAGTTCAATGGCAAAACCTTTTTCAACTGCTCGTCTGAAAGCTTCAGCTGAATTCTCCGGTGCCCATATATCAAGATTGTGAAGTCCGCGATGAGCAATATATTTCCCGAATTCCATTTCGCTCCCCTTTATATTTTACTAATAATTATAATATTTATTATAACATATTTCTATTAAAATACAATGTTATAATTAAAATATGGATAATCCCTTGCATTTAGGAGATATTTTAGTTATAATGAATAGGTGTTAAAATTATTATGTGAACTTTAGGTGAAATTTTAAATGATACTTTGATTTTCACTTTTTCAACACATTCATGTTGTATAATGGCATATATATTTATTTTAAGGAGTGTCAAAATTAATGAGAAAAAATGCTTCCCATAACGAAAATGAAGAATTCGACAATGAAATTGACGAAATTCTTGAGGACGAAAGCGTAGAAGAGGAAACAGTTTCAGAAAAAGAAGATGTAATATCTGACACTGATGATGATTTTTTTATTAAACAAAAGAAATCTGAAAAAGTAAAAAGCACAATGTCAAAAAACACAAAGAATAAAATAATGGCTATCGTAATTGCTTGCATTGTCGTTCTTGCTGGTATTGGATTTACTTTATACAAAATATTTGAAAAAGATGATTATATCATCAAAACAAATGATTTTACTACAAAAATTAACAGCTCAGTTACTGATATAGATCAGTTTGGTGATTTATTCAGTAATAAGACGTTGAAGTACTCTGACGAATCTATTGTTAAGCTTACACCATTCTTTGTTACCAACAAAAAGGGTGTTACAAATCAAAAAATGTTTGACGGAAAAAATGCTGATATTGACGAGGCGTTAAAACTTAAGCAACAGCGTGATAATGAATTATACATGTATTTCTTTTATGCTGCTAAGTCTCAGTATGACGAAGACAAAGATGACTATTGGACAAAGGATAAAAACGAAACATTTAAAAATATCAAGAAATATGCTGCAAATATGGTGAACAGGTACAATCTCCCTTATATGCTTGCAGATTCAATGAATATAAAACTTACAGAGGATGACTATACAACAATTAAAAAAAATATGGATGAAGAAATAAAAACTGCCGGTGGCCGTGAAGCTTTTGATAAGTACAAGGATGAAAAATTTCTTTCTTACGAGCTTTATAACTTCCTTTCCACATCTGAATACCTTGAGCAGAAAATATTTACTGAATTCCAGAAAGCTAATGTTCCTGCTTCAGAAATAAGCAAATATTATAATGAAAAATACTCATTGGTTAAGCATGTTCTTGTTAATAAGGCTGAAGAAAAGGATGCTTCAGGTAATGCAAAAGATGAAGCAACAATAAAGAAAGAAAATGATGAAGCTAAAGCAAAAGCTCAGCTTGTTCTTCAGAAGGCAAAAGCTAATGAAAGCTTTGAAGATTTAATTAAAAAATACAACCAGGATCCGGGAATGACTGATAACCCAGAAGGATATTTTGTTACCAATGACGACTCGTATGTTAAGGCATTCCAAGATGCAGCATTAAAACTTAAAGTCGGCGAAATCAGTGACATTGTTGAAACAGAATATGGCTGGCATGTACTAAAAAGAGTTGACCCAACAGAATTCTACAAAAAAAATGCTGACACAATGAAGAGCGAATACTATTCAAATGAATTCACAAAGATTATTTCTAATATAATGACTGACTTTGAGAAGCACATGGAATATGCAAATTATTATGAGAAAATTACACCGACCTACTTCAATAAAAAGAGCAAATAAAAGAATTACAGGCTACGTTTAAAACGTAGCCTGTATTATTTATATATTCACCACAATATGGCATATAGACCTCAATAGCCTGATCCGTTTTTTTCTGAGGCTTTTCCCGAGTATTCATTTTGTCTAAGCCATCAAAAATTAAAACAGCAACAATAAACAAAGCAATTATTTCAGCCGATAGAATTAAAAAATATATAAAATTCCTTAACTTTCTGATAATACCGCTCCCCTAAATAGTTTTTTCAAAAGCAATATCATTATCAAGAATATATCTTCTTAATTCAGCATCATCAGTGCTATATGCTATCAAAAGCTTTATATAAGCCATCTCTTCACTGATATCAAACAATGGCTTTACTCCACTTTCAAGGATACTGTTTGCTGAGGAATAATAGTTTTTCTGTTGTGATTCAAGAGGTGCAAGGTAAAAATCAATTTTATTTTTATATTTGTTGTAAAAATCAATATACGATGTGCAGTAATTTTCATCTGAATAGCTTGAAGCTGTTCCACCATGATAAACATATTGAACTATTGCTTTTATATTATGGGTTGGAACAATACTGTTGTAATCAAAACCTGTATAACCTTTAAGTATTAAAACACAAGGCTTAATCTCATTTATTTTATAGCGCATTAATTCCTTTTTGGAAAAGTCTGATTCCAGCGGATTTGAAGAATTATCATTTCTGATAAATCTTCCATTCTCAATCTTTCCAAAATCAATTCGCTTTGTGCTTGAATACTCATTGGTCAACGTTTCGCACTGTCTTAATCTTGAACCAAGATAAACAATATTCTCATTTTTGTTGTTCTTATAAACAGCAAATACACCAGGATAGTTAGACTGAGAAATAAAAAAAACTGCATTAATAAAATTATCGTTTCCGTTTGCTCTTTCATCTGATAAGACATAATTGCTCGACACCATTACAACAGGAATGCTTATCCCCGCTAACATTATTGACAGCATATTTGCTGTATATGCGAGAGTATCAGTTCCATGTGCGATAATTATACCGTCATATTGAGATAAATCAGTATCGCGAAGTTCTTTAAGAAGAAAATTCCAGTCAGAAACCGTCATATTCTCACTTAATGTGTTCAGTGGCTGGGAAACAGTAAATATCACATCTATCATGCCAGATTTTTTATAGAAGTTATTAATCAGGAGCTTATTAACACTTTTGTCTGAATTAACACATATACCGTGTCCTGTTGTTTCAGAACTTATCGTTCCACCAGTAAATATTACTTTAATCTTCATAGTTCACCTTATTTGATAAGTATTATTGATAAACAGCACTTTCTGGTTGATTAGATGTTGCTAATGGATATTTACTTTTATCCCACTCGTGACCTGTTTCCTTCATAAAATTATCCGAAACGCAGAAAAAATCTCTAATGGCTCTGTTTTTCTTATCTGGTAAAGGATCGTCCCAAGTTACATCAACATGATACCATTCATCGTCAAGTTTTATCATATTCCAGCCGTGTTCTTCTCCCTTATTAGCTTTAGCATGAATAGCTATGCACTCAACATCAGCCATCTGACAAAGCAACTGATAAGTCAGTGTATAGCCAAGACATATCGCTTTTCCATTCTTAAAAAAGCCATAAGGAGATAAGGAATCCGGATTTTCTACAACTAGTTCATTAAGATGATCTGTATCATATTTTGCATTTAGAATGATGTAATCATGTATTATTTTTGCTTTATCAAAATCAGTCATATTATCTTTTATATTTGAATCGATAACTTTTACTGCACAATCATAAATATATCTCTCTTTTTCATCTGTAAGAGATGACTTATCTTTATCCTTATAAGCTTTGACTATACGTTCAATCATCGGAAACACATCGCCCTTACCTTTGACATAATAATCGCCACGAGGCGTTGTTACAACTGAAGATGCATCAGGCTTTAAAGAATCTTCTTTACTTGATGTAGAAGATTGTGATTCTTTCTTTGATGCTATTGTTGTTTTGCAACCACACAAAGTCATCAATAACAATGCTGTTAAAATGCATAGGATTTTACTTGTTGTCTTTTTCATGTTACGCCTCCAATGAGAGAATTATAACATTTACTCACATAAACTGTCAATTAAGATCTAATCATCATCTTTTTCATTAGAAAACTGGCTGTTATAAAGGTTACTGTAAAAACCTTTTGCCTTCAAAAGTTCATAATGACTTCCCTGTTCAATAATTTTTCCTTGATTCATTACAAGAATAACATCGGCTTCTTTTATGGTGGATAATCTATGGGCTACTATAAAGCTTGTTCTCCCTGTCATCATCTTAGCAAAAGCCTTCTGAATCTTTATTTCTGTTCGTGTATCTATGCTGCTTGTTGCCTCGTCGAGAATAAGCATTGGTGGCAATATAAGCATTATTCTCGCTATGCAAAGAAGCTGCTTTTGACCTTGAGAAATGCTTTCGCCATCATCAGAAACTATAGTATTATATCCGTCAGGAAGACGTCTGATAAAGCCATCAGCATACGCCTGCTTTGCTGCATTGATAATTTCTTCATCAGTAGCGTCTTGCTTGCCAAAGGCGATATTTTCTTTAATTGTGCCGTTTTTGAGCCAGGTTTCCTGTAATACCATTCCATATTGTGAACGAAGACTATCGCGGGTAAGCTCATTAATATTGTTTCCACTTATAACAATTTCCCCTGAATTCACATCATAAAATCGCATAAGAAGATTAATAAGTGTTGTCTTGCCACAACCTGTTGGCCCTACTATTGCAATCCTCTGACCAGGCTTAACATTTAGATTAAAACCCTCAATAAGCTTTCTTTCAGGTGAATAAGAGAAATAAACATTTGATATATTAATGCTTCCGTCACATTCAGTCATTATCTTGTCGTCAGGTTTTGTTACTTCTGAAGGCTCGTCAATTATTTCAAAAATTCTTGTTGCAGAAGCAAAGGCATTCTGAAGTTCTGTTACAACGCCAGATATTTCATTAAAAGGCTTTGTATACTGGTTTGCATATGCGAGAAAACTTGAAAGTGCACCAACAGATAACTTCCCGCTTAGGACACTCATAGCACCAATAATTCCAACGCTCGTGTAGACAAGTCCATTCACAAAGCGTGTTGACGGATTTGTAAGTGATGAATAGAACTGCGCTTTAACTCCACTGGAATACAATCTTGAATTTATCTCTTCAAACTTTTCCTGTGTGATTTCACCCTGACTAAATGCTTTTACAATATTCTGATTTGAAATGATTTCTTCAACATATCCTGTCATTTCGCCACGTGTTTCTGACTGAACTTTAAACATTTTAAATGAGTTTTTTGAAATAAACGACGCCACAAAAAGAGATAACGGTGTCAGCACAACAACTATCAAAGCAATTGATATATTGATAGTCAGCATAAATATCAATGTACCGAGTATTGTAATCAAGCCTGTGAAAACCTGATTAAAGGTCTGGAGCAAGCCGTCCGAAATAATTTCAGTATCTGTTACAATTCTGCTTATTAAATCGCCCTGTGACTTTGAATCAACATACTTCAGTGGAACGCTTTCTATTTTATTGAAAGCTTCCTGTCTTATATCGTTGATTGTATTATATACAAGCTTATTAGTGAAAAGTGACATAAACCACTGAAATAAAGAACCCACCAATGCAAATACACCAAGAGTAATGAGGACTGGCACAAGTCCTTTAAAATCAGCATTGCCTTTTCCGACAATCAAGTCAACTGCTTTACCAATTAAAACAGGCACATACAGCGTCAGAGAAACTCCAATAAGTGCTGTTATCAAAGCAAGGATGGAGAAAAATTTATATGTTCTCAGATACTTTAAAATCCGTTTTAATATTCCTTTACTCATTGCTCTTACCCTCACCTCCCTCTGAAGTATTGTTCTGCGAATTGCAGATTTCCTGATATACTTCACAGGTTCTAACGAGTTCATCATGCTTGCCGATTCCGCAGATAACACCATCATCCATTACAATAATCTTATCAGAGTTCTTTATTGAAGTTGCACGCTGTGAAATAATAATTACAGACATATCCTTATCAAGATGATATATTGCTTTCCTTAGCTTTGCGTCAGTAGCAAAATCAAGTGCACTTGCACTATCATCGAGAATAAGCAATGCTGGTTCAGATACAACTGCTCTTGCAATTGTCAGGCGCTGGCGCTGACCACCTGAAAGGTTTTTGCCCTTTTGTTCAATTCTCTTATCAAGCTTCTCTGAAAATAAATCAACAAATTCTTTTGCCTGTGCTACTTCAAGCGCCTTGTAAATTTCTTTATCTGTTGCATTTTGTTTTCCCCATTGCATATTTTCACGAAGAGTCCCCGAAAAAAGCACTGCCTTTTGCTGTACAAGACCAATTTTGCTTCTCAATACATCAAGATTGTATTTTTTAATATTCTCGCCGAAGAACAACAGATCACCGCTTGTGATATCATAAAATCTCATTATGAGATTTATAATTGTGGATTTTCCGGAACCCGTACCACCTATAATTCCGATAGTTTCACCCTTTTTTATAGTAAAATCAATATTTTCAAGTACAAGTTCAGAAGAACCAGGATAAGTGAAATTGACATTTTTAAATTCAACAATAGTATCTGTATTTTCTGTTACTGTATTTATTTCACCATCATTAATACTACTTTTAGTTTCAAGGACTTCAATAACTCGTCCTGCTGAAGCGTATGATTTCATATAGATTACAACAAGGTTTGCAACAACAACGAGTGCAAGAAGAATCTGCGTCATATAATTTACAAGTGCGATTATTTCGCCCTGTGTGAGATTACCATTATAAACACGCTTTCCGCCAAACCATATAATTGCAATGATTGCAATGTTAAGTACAACATATGTTAGTGGATTCAACAGAACAGATATTCTGCCGACGCGAAGGGCTGTATTCCTATAATCATCATTGATTTCATTAAATTTTTCAATTTCAGATTTCTGCTTTGAAAATGCTCTGATAACTCTTATCCCAGAAAGATTCTCTCTTGTTTTAAGTGAAATTTTATCAAGAGTTTTTTGAAGTTTCTTAAAATAAGGCACGCAACGTGACATAATAATATAAATTATAAAAGCTATTATAGGTGCTACTATAAGATAAATCAGAGCAAGTTTAACATCTATAGTGAATGCCATTATTGTTGCACCAATTACAAGAAATGGGGCACGAAGTAAAAGTCTAATTGTCATATTTACGCCGACCTGAAGCTGATTAATATCATTAGTCATTCGTGTTATAAGTGAAGGTGAACCAAACTTGTCAATTTCAACTGTTGAAAGACTCTGAATATGCTTAAACATTGCATTTCTTACTTCTGTTCCAAATCCGAATCCAGCCTGAGCCGCAAAATACTGAGCTGTCAATGCAACAACTAATCCTATTACACCGAGGGCAATCATTATCCCTCCCATTTTAAAAATATAAGGCTTGTCATTATTTTTTATTCCGACATCTATAATCCTTGCCATAACTATCGGAACAATAAGCTCAAAAACTGCTTCGGTAAATTTAAAAAATGGTCCTAAAATACATTGCCTTTTGTAGTTTTTAAGGAACGGGAAAAGTACTTTCATTAAACAAACATCCTTTTGTGTAATTAATTACATTTATTATATCATATTTTGAGAGTATTTTCACTAAAAAGAAAAAGTTTGTATACTAATACAAACTTATTATTTATTAATTATTCGGTTTTATTAATATGATTATTTCCAGAAAGAATAAGCCTTCTTCATATACTCTTTAACATCGGTATCATAAGCGTTTTTAAGTTTATTCCCTGCTAAAACCTCGTCAGGCGTGCCATTACTGATAATCTTTCCATCATTCATGAGTAAAATTCTATCGGCAAACTGCATCGCAAGATTCAAATCATGAAACACAGCAATTACAATTCGATTATTTTTTGAAGACCATAATTTCAAGTAATCTATAAATTCAATCTGATTTTTTAAATCAAGGTGGTTGGTAGGTTCATCAAGCAAAATAATTTCAGGCTCCTGTGCATAAACTCTTGCTAAGAAAACTCTCTGAAGCTGACCACCAGAAAGTTCAGTAATGAGTTTATCCTTTATATCTGTTAGCCCGACAGCTTTAATACATTCGTCAATTACCTTCTTATCCTCTTCACTCGCTTCAGAGAATATTCTTTTTGAATTATGAGTGTATCGTCCGAGGGCAACAGTTTCATACACTGTATAACTGAAATAAACAGATGAAATCTGTGACATCAGGGAAATATTGCGGGAAATATCTTTTCGCGACAGACTTTTTAATTCAAAATCATTAATAAGAATTTTACCCTTATAATCAAGAATTCCGTTCAATGCACGAAGGAGAGTTGTTTTTCCACACCCATTAGGGCCAATAATGCAGATTTTTTCATTACTGCTAGCTGTGAAGTTTATATTGCTTATTATATCATTCTGACCGTATCCGCAGGAGAGATTTTCAACCCTAAGCATGAGATTTTCTCCTTTTAAAATAAATAAATGCAAAGAAAGGTGCACCGACTAATGCTGTTACAGCGCCAACTGGAAGTTCTCGTGGCGAAATAATAGTTCTTGAAACAAGATCGGCCACAACCATAATAACCCCCCCGAAAAGAGCTGAAAGAATTGTGACGTACCTGTGCTTTGATGTTATCGCACGACGTACAATATGCGGAGCGACAAGGTCAACAAAGCCAATTACACCAGCAAAGGCTACTGCAAAGCATGTTAGTACTGTGCTTATAATAATAAGTATCCATTTTACTCTTTTAGTGTTTACACCTATTGATAAGGCTTCCTGCTCACCAAATGAGAGTATATCAAGCTCCTTTGAAAATAATACAAGCATAATCACACCTATAACTAAAACAACAGCAAGAATTTTTACATACTCCCAACCCTTTGACGAAAAAGTGCCCATCTGCCACTTCATGATTTCCTGCATTTTATCGCCTGACATTCCTGCAATTATCATAAATACAGCATTGATGAACATTGATAGCACCATACCACAAAGCACTATTGTCGTACCTTGAAGGTTTTTATCCACCTTTGAGGCAAAAAGTATGCTTATATATACTGTAAAAAAGCCTGTTAACAGCCCCGCTAATGGAAGTGTAAGATTTGAAAGGAATGGCAATGAAAGCGAATATGCTATTACTATTCCCGTACCCAATGAAGCACCACTTGAAACACCAAGTGTAAAAGGTGATGCAAGTGGGTTCCTTAATACCGACTGTATTACAGCACCACTTGCTGACAAGCCAGCACCAACCAAGAAAGCAAGCAACACTCGTGGAAGACGAAGCTCCCACACTATTGTCTGCATTGGGATTGATATACTGTTGTCAACCTGAGTGCCTGTAAGCTTGCTGAATATGATTTTCACAATATCAAGTGGCGGAATGTTAACGCTACCTATAGCAACACCAAGAATTATTGTAAAAACTACGACTATCGGTGTTGCTATCAAGGCAGTTTTTACTCTCTTATAAGTCAAAGGTACCAGGGTTGATTGCGTTTGCTATATCTTTTATACCCTGTACAACATTCTGCGATGCCCTTGAGGTTGCGTTTGAATCAACATAATAAACTTTGTTGTTCTTTACGGCATTGATAATATTCCAACCCTTACGGTTTAAAATTTCTTTATATGAATAACCCTCAAATGCTACGTTAGTCAATATTATATCAGGATTACCTTTTATGACTGATTCTTCTGTGTTTGAAAGGTAACCTTTTTGACTTGCATAAATATTTATCGCACCGCACATTTCAATAACTTCATTAAGATAGGTTGAGTTACCACATGTATAATAATATGGAGCTGAACCGATTTCAAAGTAAACTTTTTTAGCTTCACCTGTGTTTCCTTTTGCCTTGTCTTGTACTGTTTTGATTGCTTTATCAATATCGGAAACATATTCCTTACCTTTTTTATTTGTCTTTGTGTAAGTTGAAATAAGTGTTATATCATCCTTAATATTCTGGAGGCTTTGTGCTGCCGAGATATTGATAATCTGAATACCTGACTTTTTAAGCAAGTCATATTTATTTTTTTCACCTGAGAAATTGATTTCATTAATAAATAAAACATCAGGCGCAAGCTCAATAATCTTTTCCATATTAAGATTCTGCATATCAAGTTTCATTACATCAGATTTTAAGCCTTTTATATCTGCTGAAAAAGTATCTGTTGCTATAATCTTGTCCCCTAAGCCAAGTCCAACAAGGATTTCAGTATTAGACGGTGATGTTGAGATAATTTTAGTGATTTTTTCTGGAATTTTATATTCCGTACCGTTTCTGTCTTTAACAGTTGTTACAGCAGAGCTGTTGCCTTTTGATGAACTATCATCATTGTTCTTTCCGCAGGCTGTTGCTGTAAAAAGCATAGTCACTGCTAATGCGAGGGTCAAAAGCTTTTTCATATGTCTACTCCTTAAAAAAATTAGACACCTTAAAATATTTTAAGGTGTCTGGCTATATTATTCAAGGCAACGCAATAATAGCAATGATTATTGCGTTATCCCAAACAAACCACATCCCCCATATCCTGTGGGGGCATAGCTCACACAACTTAATGCTGTGAATTACAGGCAGGTCTTCCGACTCAGACATACACTTTACTCCGTCTTCCCTTTAAGTGACATAATGGAGCAAGCTGTTCTTTACGGCGACAGGATCGTTCAGGATTTTCACCTGATTCCCTATTCTCGCATTCTTGCGCACCTGTATTCGATTGTTTATATTCAGTTAATTTTGTTATTCTTATTTTAACATATGTATATGAAATTAGCAATAGTATTCTAAATGTGATTTATTGCAAGACAACATCTGCTTGAAAAGTTCAGTTGCCTTATTTATATCAAGTGTCATCAATGAATCATTCAGAAAAGCATTAAAGGCAGAATCAAGATCCTTTGCAATTACAGCATCAACAAGCATATTGTTATTAGCAACAAGACGACCCATCAGGACAAGTATATCCTCAGGTACTGCTCCCGCAAAAACAGGCTTAACATTATTCTTGCTAAAAAATGCATTGGTTTCAACAACTGCTCCCAATGGAATATTAGGGATCTGACCAATATTCTGCATTACGACATTGGTTATAACATTACAGTGCCCTAATATAGCTTTTATCTGTGAAATACAATCAGTTCCAGACCAGTTCAGACGTAAGCTTTCATCACCGTTAATGAGCTTTCTTGCTCTTGTTATCTTTTCAGCTTTATATTTTCGCATAAAAGCCGTTGTCATCATTCCAACCTTCCAGTTAAGGGCATTCCTCGGACTTGACAGATACCATGGTGGACAGCTGTCTGCAAGATACCTATCGCTTGATGCTGCTATAACACCATAGCGAAGGAACATATCGAATTTAACTTTATGAGCACAAGCATAAGGATTATTCCTGTAATCAAGCTTTTTCATTTCATAACCATTATCAGCATATTTTCTTGCATTTGTATCATATATATTGAACAGGTTGTCACCGTTGTACAACGCTTCATTAATCCAGCAAAATTTGTTTATTCCAATAACATTTGTTTTAATTTCACGACGGGAAATATTATTGACATTATAGTATTCTTCAGTAAAATCAGCGATAATATCCTGAGTCTGAAATATATCATTTGAACAACCGAAAGCTTTTATTTTTGGGAATGTCATATATAAGGTCTTAAGGCAGGCAGACATAGGCTCAGACATTGATATTACCCACGCATTCGGGCAAAGCTCTTTAATTTTTTTTGCGAATTTTATGTATTCTGGAAGCGTTCTTAAAGCACGCATTACTCCGCCAGGGCCAGTATTATCACCGGCAGCCTGATAAATTCCATAAAGTTCAGGAACCTGAATATCAGAAACCTGCTCATTTATATCACCAGCAGCAATAGAAATGATAACAAAATCAGCGTTTCTTAAAGCCTCCTCAAGTGTATCAACAGCAATGAAAATCATATTAGTTTTGCACTCAGGAAGTTCTCGGGTTTTATTACCTATTACTTCGTTTGCAAGTGAAAGCTTTTTATCAATATCATAAAGGCGGACTGTCCCACTTAGTGTTTCATCCTGACAGATTTCCCCCATAAGTTTCCATCCGAAGTTCATTGAACCGCCACCGATATATGCTATATCAATTCTTTGTTGAATTTCAGCCATAAATGATACTCCTTAAAATACTTATATCATATTAATTATGATTTTTTTCTTATTATTTGTCAAGTATTTTCCAAAATAAAATAAAAAGAGGAACCAATGTCCCTCTTAAAAATTAAATAAAAAAATGTTTTATGTCTTATTTTTTAAGCTGTGTAAGGCAATCAAGGCAGATATTTTTGCCTTTGAATTCAACAACGTCTGAAGCATTATTGCAGAATACACATGATCTTGAAAACTTCTTTAAGATGATTGCATCTTGATCAACATAAATCTCAAGTGCATCTTTTTCGCCGATGTCAAAATTTCTTCTTAGTTCGATTGGTAGTACGATTCTTCCTAGTTCGTCAATTTTTCTGACAATTCCTGTAGATTTCATAATGTCTCTCCTTTTACTTAAAATATTGTCTTTCGTGGAATTTTTCTCCGCTTTGTAAAATTATACTATTTTTTCTTGTTTTATTCAATTAAAAAACAGTAACAAAATAATTGCTAAAATGTTAATAAATAGAAATATTGAAAAAATTTGTCGAAATAAGGCGGATGCTTATGATGAAATGGGTTTTTGGCATACTTATTATAATATCAGTATGCTTTGGATTCTTTGATGGCAAGATACTTGACGTATCAAATGCTGCCCTTGATTGCGGAAAAGACACTATTGATCTGTTCCTAATATTAATAGGCTCAATGGCAATATGGGGCGGACTGATGAGAATTGCTGAAAAGAGTTGCTTGACCGACAAGATAGCAAGACTTTTCAGACCAATAGCAAAATTACTCTTCAAGGGACTCAATCCACAAGGAAAAGCATTTAAAGCAATCACTATGAATATTACTGCTAATCTTCTTGGGCTTGGAAATGCCGCTACCCCACTTGGACTTGAGGCAATGCACGAACTTGAAATTGAAGACAAGACAACAGACACAGCAAGCAGAAATATGATAATGTTTACTGTTATGAATACTGCATCAATGCAGTTGATTCCCGCTACTATTGCAACTCTTAGATTACAATATGGTTCAAAGGATCCGCTTGATATTCTTCCAGGAGTATTAATAGTATCAGCTATTTCACTTATTATAGGAATATTATTTGTATTTATTTTTGATAATTCAAAAAAAGGAGGAGAGCATCATTAACATAACAAATTACATAATGCCATTATTGATAGCTTTCATTCTTTTGTATGGATTTTTCAAAAAAGTTGATTTATTCAACGAATTTTTAGATGGAGCATGGAACAACATTAAAGTGGGTGTTCAGATACTTCCAGCACTTCTCGGGTTAATGCTTTGTATTAATATGATTAAAGCTAGCGGAGCTGTCATATATTTTTCAAATCTTATCAAGCCACTCACAGACTATTTAGGATTCCCTAACGAATGTGTTTCACTGGCTTTAATAAGGCCTATTTCAGGAAGTGGCGGACTTGCATTATTCCAGAATGTTTTAAAAGAAAACGGACCAGATTCGCTTGCTGGAAGAGTCGCAAGTGTACTGATGGGTTCATCAGAAACAACCTTTTATACTATTGCAGTTTACTATGGCGTTACAAAAGTAAAAAAGACAAGGCAGACTCTTGTAGCCTCTTTATCTGCTGATTTTACAGGGTTTGTGTTTAGTGCACTTATTGTTAGATTAATGTTTTATTAATATTTATTTAAATTGCATAATTACTTTGAAAGTTCTCATTATAAATATAGATTAAAAATAAAAAAATAAAAAAAGTGTTGACTTTTCCCTTCCGTTTTGATATAATAATTAAGTCGTCAAAAGACGAGCCATTAGCTCAGTTGGCAGAGCATTTGACTTTTAATCAAAGGGTCTGGAGTTCGAATCTCCAATGGCTCACCACAACGACATTATCCGAACAACTTTTTCATCATATCAACAACGTGCGGATTTGTCACAAAACACCCTTGGGAATAATTCTCCAGGGGTGTTTTCGTTATGTTATAATTTATATTTCTAGTAGCTTATCATTACTTGCCCATTTTTCTTTAGCATAGGATAGGGCATCTTCGACCCATTTATTAAGTGTCTTTTCTGTAATCAGTAATTTGAGAATTGTCGGAAGTTTATCATATACCCAGGAGATTACCATTGCTTTTTTACATGGCCCCTGTACCACTTCCGAACTCCTGTTCGGCTTTCGTAACTAGAACAAAAAGAATCTGCTTTACTACTTTCTTTCTGCCTATTACAAACAAAACAATCATCAATGCAACGAATAGGATTACCACTAGGATACTATCCCAATATAGTGTAAAAAAGCTTAATATTTTCATATGCTTGTCCTCCTATATTTTCTTAAATATTCCGGCATCTACCCAACCGTAAACATTCGATGTTGAGTCTGTGTGAACGAGATGATAAGGGTGCTTACCTTTTTATGTCTAAGTAACTCGTGCCTTACCTTTTGTGGCGGTGATAGCATTAGTACATTTGCACTCGTGTAATGAACCTTACCCTCAAACATTACTGCATCACCAACTTTAGGAATATAAGGTGCAGTAGGTTTATCAACTGGTGTAGGTTTGACAACAGGGACGGTGGTTGGTTAACAGGTTGAGGTTTAACAACAGGTGCAGCTACACTTATTGCAGTAACTGCGGATTCATCAACCCATCCGTATACATCAGAAGTTCCATCAATATGTATAACATGATAAGGATGATTTGATCCTTTGCTTGTGATTGTGATACGTGCTTTACCTTTTTGCAAGATGTTCCAGAAGTAGCCATAGCATTACCGTAATGTGTATTACCTATGAAGTTAATCACATCACCCTCTTTAAATTTCAACGAGGCAGCTGGGGTAGATGCAGCAGGTTTATTAACTTCTCCGCTACCTTAAGAAATAGTGTAGGATCGACATACTGTCCATTCTTGATGACTTCAAAGTGAACGTGATTTCCTGTTGAATAACCGGTTGTACCCATATATGCAATATCCTGTCCTCTGCCAACAAGTGTTCCCACACTTATTTTAATTGAGCCATGCTTGAGGTGTTTGTACACTGTTTTATATCCATTAGCATGAGTAATCTCAATGTTATTATCAGAATACCAAGAAGTCGGAATTCCAGCTAAAGATTTTGTATCAGCATATGACCAGGTTATATTACTTACGATTTTTGTTACTGTTCCCGCATCGAATGCTATGATACTATCTGTACGATACTTCTGAGAAACAATATCAATTCCTTGATGGAATGTTGATTTCTTACCTGTAATCGGATCTGTTCTTGAGCCATAATCCGAGGTTACACGCTCCATAGCGTTCTTGAGAATGTGTCTTTCAGCACCTAAAAAATAAGCCATAATTAATTGTCCTCCTCTACTTTTTCGGATGTAACACCTGTATTACCATCCAGTTTTTCAAGTTCTCCTTCGTTTAAAACTTTTAGTTTAGCCATTGTTATCACTCCTGTTTAAAATCTTCTGCTTGTGGTGCAATTTTATTTGATTTCATCAGCTTGATCTTGTTTTCCATACGAGCCTTTGAATAATAAAATCCTGTTGCGGTAGCAGTTTCAGCACCTAGTGCAGTAATTATATATGACAAAGGTGTGCAATTTTTTGTCATCCACATGAGTTTAAAAGCAAATAATTCCTTACTAGAGTATTTGAAAAGATATGCTTTTCAAAACGCTTCCATTCAGAATTAATTGGTTGAGGTTTACTATTCTTTTTTCTTTCTGGTGGCGGTTCATCCGTTGACACATAATATCCAATAGCCTTGTATATTTTAAATTTTCGTATGGTATCAACTCCTTTGTATAAAAGAAAAAGAGCCTATTGACTCTTCTGGTGAAATTTTGTTGACTTATTAATTTCGCTGAATTATAATTAATTAACGATTTAGTTGAATATATATTTAAGGTTTTTTGCTGGGAGATAAATATATGGAATTAATATTATCTGAAGAAACAATCAGTAGTCGTGGAATGAAACATTGTCACAAAACGATGATAAAGACGTTCAAAAATACTGTAGTTCTTACAAAATATTGGGGACCTGTTCAAATGTGTGTCTATTATCTTGAATATGATTATATGCCAAAGAATTATAAAATTATATTAGAATGTGAACGTGGTATCATTACAATAAAAGTATCAAATCAATATAAAAATGAATTTTCTCCATGGATGGTTTATCCTGAGTTCCGTTATTTTCATTACCAAGATGTTGACAAAGATATTAAGCAACTTATTGACTTAACGTATATTGCTATAAATAACAATGAAACAAAATTTTATACACAAAGGCAAATCACAAAATTATCAAGAAATATCGACTGGGATTAAGGAGTACAGATTTTATATTAACATATTTTCAGAAAATTAAATCGAAAAATATGAGAAGCTTAATTATAATTAAATAAGGATTATTTATATAACAAATATATAGTGGTGATATTATGACTAGAGTTAAATATGAAGACTGGGTTATTGATGTTGATTTAGAAAAGACTAAGGAATACTACAATAATTATGTTGTTTCTAAAAATCAAATTCAACAAAACTATATAAAATATTGTGAAAATTTGACTCATGAGGAAAAAATGTTTTTTAATAGTTTTGGAATAAATCCTATTTGTTGTAACACTAATACACTTAGTTGTAACACTAATACACTTGGAATAACAAAAGAGAAAACCCTGCCAACCGACACTTATTATTTAATCTCAGGTGAATTCGTCAGTTATCCTCAAGAAGATGTTTTATCAATTGAAGAACTTGAGGAAAATAATTTCGTTGACGAACGCAAAGATCCAAGAATTAAAATAGGTATATTTGAATTTGATTTTCAAAATCCAAATAATATATTTTATTATGTTCCTGATGATATGCCACAGGGGTTTATTTGTATACAAGTATGGATTGAATCTTTGCCTTGGCTCTTAAACGAAGATTGTGAAGAGAAAATGTATTATCCTCCTAAATGGTGGGAACTATTAAGAAAAATAAAGGAGCACAAACTGTTTAAAGTAGAAGAGAACAATAGAATTAGCGAATTAACAAATGGCTTGGAAAATAATTTTGCTAATTTAAATATTTCATTTCAAAAACTTGAAGAAAACGAAACTAAAAACCTAATGGTGGCTTGGATAAAGAATTTTGCTCTAACGATAAGCAAACAAGATATTAAAGAACTTTCTATAATGGGAAACAAAAAATATTGCAACTATCTTTGGCACGCATTTACAAACAATGAAATCCCAAGTGAAATTTCTGATAATGCTCCTGTATGCTTTAATAATATAATAAAAAATGATTGCTATCTAGTGCTGAATAATGAGATAATTGCTTATAAAATAAATGGAAACAAGTTGCTAATTAGCAATATAATTAATAAATATATTTATATTTTAGTCTTCGATTGTGATTTTACTTGGACTTATTGTCATACTCACGAAGCAGATTGTGGACCTTATTTTTATAATAAAAATAATCCTCCTCCACATTATGACCCTGAAGCAATTGAAGTAATTAAAAGTGCTGATGGCAATAGATATATTGAAATTCTTGAAAAAAATAATGTTTTTACTTTTCGTGTTATGCAAAAAGAAGTAGACGATTATGAAAATAGTTTTTTCCATTATTGGTGTCCAGTGATTGATAAAGGAATTAGCTTTTTTGATACAAAAGAAAAAGCAATAGCCGAAGCGATGTCTATTATCAAATAAAGCTAACTGACCGTCCTTCAGATAATGCATTAATCTGTCTATGCTTTTATATTATACGCTTATAGCAATATAACCAAAATATTAAAAGGATGGGAAAACCCATCCTTATATTTATACTATTTTTTAAAATTGTGCTATTGATAGCACAATTTATTCTGCTGCTATTTTTTCTATAAGCTGAATAGTTTTCTGCATCATTATTATATCTGAAGTTACATATCTTTGAATGGTAAAATTAACACTAGTATAACCCATTATTTCAGATAAGCCTTCAGATCAGCATTATTATTATATAGTCTTGTAGCAAATGTATGTCTGCATATGCGAAGTAATTTTAATACCCGAAGCTTCACATACTCTTTCAGATAATCTTCGCATTACAATTTTAATTAGCGGAGTATTCCTAATTGAATTGAATATTTATTCGTTATATAGAGGTTGCCCATTAATATATCAATACTAGTTTTTGTTAATGGAATTACTCTTATTCCTTTTTTAGTTTTGCTATTTATAATAGCAAGAAATTCTTTTTCTTATTAAAATGTTCCCATTTCATATCAATCATTACTTTTAATCAAAGAAACTGGAGTTCAAACTCAAATGTCTCTTAAAAACGCAAAAAATCCAAACCCGAGAGGTTGGATTTTTTATATTATCCTAATTATTAATAGAATGCTTCTAGCTAATTGTGTATATTTTCTTATTTATGAGTCGATTTACAATTAGCCTTAGATACAATAAGACGTATCTATATACTTTCCATTTTTGTATTGTATTTATTTTTTATTTTTGTTATAGATAAGCAACAAGCCTTTTAATAAAAGCTCATCATCAAGAATTACATTGTGATTGCAATATGGAATTATTATCCCTGCCAATCCACCAGTAGCTATTGCGCAGACCTTTTTGCCTAAATCCTCTTCAATGCGTTCAATAATACCGTCTATGCTTGAGGCGGCGCTATAAAGGATTCCGCTCTTCATACATTCTATTGTGTTCTTACCAATAATACGTTTTGGTGGGTCAAGGCTTATTTTCGGAAGCTGTGAGGTTCTGCTGATAAGTGAATTCAATGAAACAGAAACACCTGGAATAATCATACCACCAAGGTAATTTTTATTTTCATCAATAACAGAAACAGTTGTAGCTGTTCCCATATCAAAAATTACGAGTGGGAGGTCATATTCATTTATACCTGCAACCGCATCGACCACAAGGTCACTACCAAGTTGAGCTGGGTTATCAATACAAATACTTAATCCTGTTTTTAAACCAGGACCGATAACCATAAAGTCTTTTCCAGTGAGCTTTTTTACAGCCGATTTTATTGCTGTTACAACCGATGGAACGACAGAAGATATTATTCCACCCTCTATTGAAAGAGGATCAATATTGTAAAGCTCCAATACTGTCTTGAATGAAATTACATATTCAAGAACTGTGTTCGACGGATTCGTTGAAAGGCGTTCGACAAACTTAATATTATTTTCTTCGCAACATCCTATAACAATATTGGTATTTCCAACATCAATAGCAAGTATCATATTTATTAAATCCTTTTTTCTAATTATTATTTATAAGCTTTTGGTGTTTTACTTTTTAATGCTGTTACAACAGCCGCAGCAATAATAGCAGCTACTATTGCTTCAGGAATGCCATTTATTGCTATTACGGAAATAACAATTCCATAGACAGCGCTTACGTCGACATCCTTGATTGATGCATAGCTGTCTTTAAAGAAGAAGTAGATAAGGTTCATTACAAGTAACGTGTTTGTCATTGAACCAGCAATACCAGCTATTACAGTAGATAAAGTAACGCATTTACCTTTAAAAAGCTTTGTAAGTAAAATATATACGTAGTATGAAACAATACCAATAAGTATTCGTGGAACAAAGCACACTATAATGCTTTTTATTCCACCGCTTTCCGCTCCCAAAGTATAGAACGGAGAAAAAGCAAATGATAGTACTGATGGGTTAATTGTGTTTGTAATAAGACTTGTGAGCCCGAATACTCCGCCAAGGAATGCTCCACATTTTGGCCCGAGCAGAATTGCTCCGATAATAACAGGAATATGAACCGTTGTGGCTCTTCCTATTGGACCGAGTGGTATAAAGCCAATGAATGGCGTGAATGCCAGAATAACGATGATTGCTGCAAACAGTGAAGTCAGCACCAGAATTCTGGTCTTTTCGCGTCTTGTGTCTGTTTGTGACATATTAAAATCCTCCTTGTTATTATTCCCTTTCGGGATACAATACTTATACATTATATCATTATGTTATATGGTTTACAATAATTTTTCTATAATTTGCATTTTTTAGAAATATAGGTGAATTATTGTCGAATATATTGTATACTATATATTGAAAATATTATGTAGAACATTAATAAGCAAATGATACAATAAGGGAGGATAACAAAAATGTTAAAAGGGAAAAGTGTACTACTTTGTGTGAGCGGGAGTATTGCCGCATATAAAATAGCAAACCTAGCAAGAATGCTAATGAAACTGCATTGTGATGTTAATGTAATTATGACTTCAAATGCGACAAATTTCATTAATCCAATTACATTTGAAACATTGACAAATCATAAGTGCCTAGTTGATACTTTTGATAGAAATTTTGAATACAGCGTAGAGCATGTTGCTCTTGCTAAAAAAACGGATGTTGTTCTTATTGCTCCAGCAAGTGCAAATATTATCGGAAAAATAGCAAATGGTATTGCTGATGATATGCTCACAACAACTGTAATGGCTTGCCCATGCAAAAAAATTGTTTCTCCTGCAATGAATCATAATATGTTGCATAACCCTATTGTACAGGATAATATAAAAAAGCTTTCTTCTTATGGTTATGAAATTATTAGCGCTGATAATGGAATGCTCGCAAATGGTGATATCGGCGATGGCCGTATGCCAGATGAAAAGGAGCTATTAGATTATATCCTTCGTGAAATTGCTTTTGAAAAAGACTTGAAAGGCAAAAAGGTATTGATAACTGCCGGAGCAACTTGTGAATCTATTGATCCTGTAAGATATATAACAAATCATTCAAGCGGAAAAATGGGGTATGCTTTGGCAAGAGCAGCAATGCTTAGAGGTGCAGATGTTACACTTGTTTCAGGTAAGGCCGAAGTAGAAGCACCGCCATTCGTCAAGCTTGTGAATGTATTTAGCGCACAGGACATGTTTGAAGCTGTTACATCGGTTTCAAATGAACAGGACATTATTATTAAAGCCGCAGCAGTTGCGGATTACAAACCTGTTGAAGTTGCTGACGAAAAGATAAAAAAGACTGATTCTGATATGACTTTAAAGCTTGAGCGTACTCAGGATATTCTAAAATATCTTGGTGAACAAAAAAAAGAAGGGCAACTTATTTGTGGCTTTGCAATGGAAACACAGAATATTCTTGAAAATGCAAAGAAAAAACTCGAAAGCAAGAAGGTTGATATGATAGCTGCAAACAGCATTAGACAGATTGGTTCAGGTTTTGCTGGAGATACAAACGTAATAACACTTATTACTAAAAGTGGCATCGAACCACTAGAACTGATGTCAAAGGATAAGGCGGCGGGTATAATTCTTGATAGGCTGATGAAAATGTATCAAAAGCATTCTTAATCATTTAACACACCACTCTGTAATAAATAATATCCTCTCGTATCATTTCGTATATTTATAATTAATAGTTACGATTTTATCAATATAATCACTACTTTTAACCAAAGGATTTGGAGTTCGAATCCCCTCAGACGGACCAAAAACAGCTTATTCAACTGATAAGCTGTTTTTTATCAATGGTATTGAAATTAAAGGAATATTGAAGTAAAATATTAATATGTATAAATAATATTATTTGTAAAATAGGAGATGAATATAAAATCATACAAACCGAACGATTAGAGTTGATTCCATTGACAGCCAAACAGCTTCGGTTGCTGGTTGAAAACAAAATAATTCTTGAATCAGAATTAGATTGTGACTATCAGGCTGAACCAATAATAGGATTTTTCTTTGAAATTTTGAAAGGCCAGCTAGCCATTACAGAAAAAGATCCAGAAAATTATAAGTGGCACAGCTTTTGGCTTATTATTCGTAAAAGCGATAGAGTGGTCATTGGTTCTGCCGACTTTAAAGATATTCCAAACGACAAACATGAGGTTGAGATTGGCTATGGTCTTGGTAAAGCATTCGAGCATAATGGATATATGACTGAAGTAGTACATGCAATGTGTGTTTGGGCAATGCAGCAGAAAAGTGTGTTGCATGTCATTGCGGAAACAGATATAGATGGACTTAAATCACAAGGAGTATTGCAACGATGTGGTTTTAAAGAATATTCGCGTGGCAAAACCATCTGGTGGAGGTTATGAGTTATTCATAATTTGATATTTTAATAAAACACCCCTTTGGGTGTTTTATTATGTTTAAAAATAAGTAACTTAGTAATAAGCAATTAATAATAACCGTATTAAATTCAACAAATAAACTCCCTAATATCTAATAGGCAACAGATATAACTTTTTCTTGAGAATAATTATATTTATAAAATTTGACATTAATTTCGTTAACCTCAATAAAATTAGTAAATTTACTTGATTTTCTATCAGAATTAATGTAAAATATTACTATGTAATTATGAAAGAAGTTGAATAATTTGTCATTATATGATATAGCTATTAGATATAATATTAATACAAATTATCTTGTTTCTCTTTTAAATCAGAATCAAATTTACATTCAAAATATTTATTACAAGCTTTCAGATGCCGATATTTACAGAATTAATGATATTCTCGCAAGATATAATATTATACGCCTGAATTATACTAATAATTATTCTTATAACAATGAACCTTCACACAACAAACTTTTGATAATTATTCCGATAATTATTGTAGCTATTATTGCCGGAGCTCTTATCCTCCTATACTCTGGCTTCTTTAGTACTATTACATTCAAAAGACATGATGACCAAAGTAAAACAATCAGCTTTATAACTTCTGCCCCAAAAATACAATATGATGAGAATAAGTCTGTTACATATAATTGGAATTATGATAATAAGATCTGGTCATATACTCTTGATATTCCTGAAAGCTATTATGACCAGTACAAACATTCTTCTCGGAATTATCCCGGTGTGAAAAAATACACACAGCTTGTCACAGATGACGCTGATGATAAGTGGCTAAATACTATTACTCAATCATTTGTAAAAATTGGACAAAAACAAGGTTATTCTGATTCACAGATAGTTCAGCTAATTATATCATTTGTTCAGAATATCGAATATCAGAATGATAAGGATTATACCGGAAAAGATGATTACCCTAAATACCCTTGTGAAACACTTTATGATAAGGGAGGAGACTGTGAGGATTCAAGTATTTTATTAGCCTCTCTTCTTCAAGAAATGGGATATGACGTTTCTTTATTTGATATTGCATATCGTGGTGAGGATGTAGGTCATATGTCAGTTGGAATAAAAGGCACTGATGAAATGGACGGTAAGTATTTTAATTTAGTAAAAGACAAATATTTTTATATAGAAACTACTGCTGCTGGATGGAATATTGGAGAAATGCCAGACCAATACGAAAATGTTATAGTTGCGGTATTAAAAGTTTCTAGAGGGGAAAAATCATACGAACCATAAAACAACTCTGATTTAAAAAGCCTTTGCCTAAACCTATTGAAATCAGGGTTGTTCTTCTTGCATTTTGGAACAAGAGAATTCAGTAATTAAGCATAAAATTATAGTAATTATATACTTATGGAATTCAACTAAAATATTTAGTAAAATAATAGTATAATAGTTGAACAATGTCAAAAAAAGTAATATAATATATGAAAAAGGAGGTAATTATGAGCACTATAAAAATTGACTCAACTAAATGTATTGGTTGCAACTCGTGCATAAGAGTTTGTCCAACCCACATTGCAAATATTGCATCCATTAATAATGAGGGAAAACTTACAATAAGCATAGATGACGAAAAATGTATAAAATGTGGTGAATGCATAAAAGCATGCTCCAGTCATGGCGCAAGAACCTATCTTGATGACACTCATCAGTTTGTTGATGATGTTGCCAACAATAAAAAGATATCTGTAATTGTTGCTCCTGCTGTTAAAGTATCCTTCGGTGATAGATGGAAAAATGTCGTTGCGTGGTTACGTTCAATTGGTGTGGACAAGATATATGACGTTTCCTTCGGTGCTGATATCTGTACATGGGCACACTTAAAACTTGTAAAGCAGAATCCTGATGCAAAAATAATATCTCAGCCTTGTGCGGCCACTACTAATTATATTCTCAAATATCATCCTCAACTGTTAAAAAACCTTTCTCCAATACACAGCCCTATGCTGTGTGCTTCAGTATACATAAAAAAATATTTGAATGACAGCAACGAAATTGCTGCATTGTCACCTTGTATAGCAAAGAAGGACGAATTCACACAAACTGGCCTTGTGAAATACAATGTCACATTTGATAAGCTTAAAAAATACTTTGATGAAAAAAATATAGATACGTCATCGTTCGATTATAGTGAGAGTACTCTTTTTGATAATGACCTTTCTTTTGAAGGAGCAATTTATTCTCAACCGGGCGGATTAAAATCCTGCTTACAATTTCATAGTCCGCATCTTACAGTTATTAATTCTGAAGGCCCAACAAAAATATATAAGGAAATTGACAACTATTCAAATATTAAGCCTGAGTTTGTTCCAACCGTTTTTGATATTCTGAACTGTGAATTCGGATGCAATACTGGTCCTGCTGTCGGCAGGGAATCTGACGTCTTTGCTATCTATCAAACTATGCACGGCATAAAACACGATGCAAAGGAATCCCGTAAAAAGCATAAGACCTTTAAAGAATATAAACAGTTCAAGTACTTTGATAAAACAATAAAGCTTGAAGATTTCATGAGAGAGTATTCAACTAAATATTCTCTTAACATTATCAAACCTACAGAGAGTGAAATAGAAGCTGCATTCATAGAACTTAACAAATTTACTCCTGCTGAGAGAAAGATTGACTGTCATGCCTGTGGTTACAGAAACTGCTACGACATGGCATGCGCGATAGCAAACGGTAATAATATCTCTGACAACTGTATGCAGAAGGCAAAGAGTATTGCTGAAAATAAGACTAATCGTGTCAATGAGCTTAATGACAATGTCAGAACACTTACAAAAGAACTGCAAAATGTTATTGTATCACTTTCAAGTAACATTCAGAATGTAAACTCAGATGTTGTGAACATTGATTCTCTTAATACCACAAACACAAACGATATGAGTGCAATTACAGAAAGAATGAATGAGCTCAACAATCTTTCAAAGAAAATTAATGTTGCGCTTTCAAATATTCAAAAAGGTACTGATAACTTCAGCAAAATGACTTCTGATGTTTCTTCAATTGCATCTAAAACAAATCTTCTTTCACTAAACGCTTCAATCGAAGCTGCTCGTGCTGGTGATGCCGGAAAGGGCTTTGCTGTTGTAGCGACAGAAGTAAGAAGTCTTGCAAACAACTCTTCTTACGCTGTTAATGATGCAGAGCATTACAACAGGCAGGTTAACGAAGCTGTTGCAGATATCAGTACTATCATCAATACTATTGATACAACTGTGAATGATCTTCTTGAAATTGTTGATCATGTTAACGAAAATGTTTCTGTTACTAAAAGAAGAGGAAGTTCAATAAACAATAGTATGATTGTAGTAAGTCAGATTACTGAAAATGTTGAAAAGCTTGTTATTGAAGCTTTTGATATGCTCAATAATTAAACAACAATATATAAAGCCTCATCAAATGATGAGGCTTTTTTCTTTAAGCTTATGAATTATCAGCTTTTCTTTTTCTTCTGTTGATAACTTACTCCATTCAAAATGGGTGATAACAGGTACTTTTATATTAATAATACTTTCTTGTTCAAGGATATTATTTTCAAATTCTGTTGAGCCACATATGTGGCATTTATTATCTTTCATCAGAAAATCCATATTATATCCATTAATCTTATCGCAAGTTATTCCAAAAGTTGAGATTACAAGTTTATCAAAGGATTCTTTTGTATATGAAATAGACCTGCTATTCAAAATATGCTTAAGCATGTCTTCAAATTCTCTAAAATATTCATCTTCTATCAGATTCTCAAAAGCATAATATGGTGTGTCATTGAGCACTACCAATCTTTCACCATATGAAAAATCAGATAAATACATGAGTTGCTTTGACTGTTTGCATTTTTTACAGCGAATAACTTCCCTTCTCACATTAATGCTAACTTCATTCATTATGTCTATCCTCTTTTATATCTTATTAATTAACGTACCAGCTGTGTCCGCAGTTTTGGCAGATTGCTTTAACACGATGACTTGTTTTTGATTTTGTATTTGTGACAAGTGGAATTATCAAAATAATGCCCACTGTAATTATTGCAAGAAAAATCCATAAAAGCCAACCACAGCATCCTCTGTTTCTTATTTTTGTTGTAGTTTCGTTCACTACTATAACGTTAGAACAGTTGCATTTTGGGCAAATCATAATGTGAGCCTCCATTTGTATTATATTTATAGCATATCATTATAGATTGACTATGTCAAACAAAAAGCACTCAACAGCTTATTTTGTTAAGTGCTTTTAATATTATCTAAATAATACCATTGCTGAAATCGGTTGGACTTCTACTCTGTTTAAACTAATAGAATCAATAATATTGTTTCCTGCAGTATAATCATTTAGAATGACATTCCACTCACCGGCAGGAATGCTTATTACTGCTTTTTCTTTATTCGCATTAAAAATTACAGCAATTTCTTCATTTTCAGCTTTTAACATGAATGCTACTGTATTTTGGGGACAGTTATTAATAAAAGACAAATGATTTTCAATCTGCTCTATAGATGTCATTCTGAAAAGACTGTGTGCTTTTCTTATCTCTATAAGTCCTTTATAATAATTATATACATCATTATGCTCAGTTTTTCTGTTCCATTTGATGCTGTTGACACTATCAGGACTATTATAGCTGTTTTCGGCAAAGCTTGTACCATTATCATTATTTGGCTTCGAACGAAGAAATTCCTGGCCTGCCTGAATAAAAGGCACACCTTGTGAAAGGAATACTATTGCTGCTGACAGCTTATCCATTCTTATTCTATCCTCGACTGTTACACCTGGAGCAGAATAATATAGCTTATCCCATAAGGTGAGATTATCGTGAGCTTCACAGTAATTGATTACCTGGCATGGTGAAGTAGCCCAAGGCTTTATAGTTGTTTTTGAATAGTCAACTAGATTAGTATTAATTGAACCTATTATACAAAGCTTAAGATTTTCTTCTAAATTCTGCTGACCGTTTACAAAACCAGGTTCCTTCTTTTTAAAAACGCTTGCTTTTATTGTGTCACGAATATCGTCACTAAAATATGCAATATCAGGAGTTTTTAAGGCATTGCACTTTAGTGCCTTATCCTCATCAGGCAATGGTGAATATCCACCAACCCACCCCTCACCATATATAAATATTGACGGGTCGATTTCTTTTAATTCTGAATTTATCATATTCATTGTTGTTGCATCGTGTAGTCCCATTAAGTCGAATCGGAAGCCGTCAATCATATATTCTTCAGCCCAGTATTTAACTGAATCAAGCATAAACTTTCTCATCATTGGATGGTCAGATGCTGTTTCATTACCACAGGCAGAGCCGTTTGTAAACTTGCCGTTTTCTGTTCTATAATAATAATCAGGCACTGTAAGGTTAAAAATTGAATCCTCACTTTTGTAGGTATGATTGTAGACAACATCCATAATAACTCGTATACCATTTTTGTGGAGAGCTTTAACAAGCTCCTTCATTTCTTTTATTCGGACAGCACCATTATGACCATCGGTCGAATATGAGCCTTCTGGTGTGTTATAATTCTTTGGATCATAGCCCCAGTTAAACTGTGGCTTATCGCTTGATTCATCCACTGATTCGTAATCAAATGATGGAAGAAGATGAACATGGGTTACGCCAAGCTCTTTAAGGTGGGAAAGACCTGTATAGTCACCATTATCATTTGTTGTTTCAAGTTCTGTAAAACCGAGGAATTTACCTTTTATTTTTATTCCCGAGCTTTCGTCAATAGAAAAATCACGAACATGAACCTCATAAATAACAGCATCAGTTATATTATCAAATTCTGGGCGTGGTGTATTTCTGAAATGTAGCGGGTCAGTTTCTTTAAGGTTGACAATCATCCCACGATTGCCGTTTATACCGGCTGCTTTTGCATATATGTCGACAACTTCATTTGTTACTCCGTTAATTGTTATTGAATAAGTATAATATACACAAGAAAGATTTTCATTAATCTCAGTGCTCCATAGTCCATCATTTCGTTTTGACATTGACACTTTATTAATAAGATTGTCGCCTGTTCCCTCTTTATAAAGATTAAGTAAAACATTTTCAGCTGTTGGTGACCATATTCTGAAAGTAGTTTTATCAGATGTATATATAGCACCAAGTTCCTCTCGAATAATAATATTCTGGATTAAATTTAACATTGTGCACCTCTTCATAAAATTTGTTTGCATTAAATATAAATTATACATTATTATAATATAAGCACTTTGTCAATAGATATTTCCTAAATAAACATTTATATAATAGCAAGAAAAGCCTGCTGTAAAGCAGGCTTTTCTAATAATACTATTTAATAGCATCCAAAAGTTCATTGATTTTGTCTGTCTTTTCCCACGCTATGCCAAGATCTTCTCGTCCCATATGACCATAAGCTGCAAGCTGTCTGTACTGTGGTTTCCTAAGGTCGAGAGTTTTAATTATTGCTGCTGGGCGAAGATCAAACACCTTGTTAACAGCCTCAGCAAGCTTTTCGTCTGAAACTGTACCTGTGCCGAATGTATCAACCATTACCGAAACCGGGTGTGCAACACCAATAGCGTATGCAAGCTGAACCTCACACTTTTTTGCAAGCTTTGCAGCAACGATATTCTTTGCAACATATCTTGAAGCATAAGCCGCTGAACGGTCAACCTTTGTAGGGTCTTTTCCTGAAAATGCTCCGCCACCGTGTCTTGAATATCCACCGTATGTGTCAACAATTATTTTTCTTCCTGTTAAACCACTGTCACCCTGCGGTCCACCGATAACAAAGCGTCCTGTTGGGTTGATGAAATATTTTGTATCAGCGTCAAGAAGCTGAGCCGGAATAACAGGCTTAACAACTTTTTCAATAAGGTCTTTTCTTATCTGTTCAAGTGTAACTTCAGTATCGTGTTGTGAAGATACGACAACAGTGTCAACTCTTGCTGGCTTTCCGTCAATATATTCAATGGTAACCTGAGTTTTTCCATCTGGTCTTAAATATGAGAGTGTACCGTTTTTTCTTACTTCAGTAAGCTTGAAAGCAAGCTTCTGTGCAAGAGAAATTGGCATAGGCATCAATTCAGGTGTTTCGTCACATGCAAAACCAAACATCATACCCTGATCGCCTGCACCAGTATCAAATGCTTTATCTTCTCTTCCTTCAAGAGCATTGTCAACACCCATAGCAATGTCAGGTGACTGCTTGTCTATTGTTGTAATAACAGAACAGGTATGTCCGTCAAAACCATATTTTGCTCTGTCATAACCAATATTGACAACAACTTCACGAACGATTGCAGGTATATCAATTTGTGCTTTTGTCGTGATTTCTCCCATACAAAGCACCATACCTGTTGTAGTACAGGTTTCGCACGCTACTCTGCCCATTGGATCCTGTTCAAGAATTGCATCAAGTACTGCATCTGATATCTGATCACATATTTTATCTGGATGGCCTTCTGTTACTGATTCTGATGTAAATAACATTTTTGACATTTTTATTTCCTCCTATAAAAATTAAAAAGTCAGCACAAAAGAGTGCTGACTTGCTTTTTAAAAATCAAATCCTCATCTCTCGGATATTCCGCAGGAATTAGCACCTTCTTCATTAAAATGATTAGGTTGCCGGGCTTCACAGGACCTGTTTCCTCAGCCACTCTTGATAAGGTTATTAAATTGTACATTTATTATATACCATTTATGTATATTTGTCAACAATATTTTTTTGCAATTACTTTTGATTAACTCTCCAAAGTATCCAGATTACTATACAAGCCAATAGAATAAATAAAGCACAAACATTAAAAATAATAATTGCTTTTTTACTGACTTCCATCTCCGATTTGCCGTTAGAGATACTACGACTTTTTCGTAATGCAAAAATAATTGGCTTATATAATAGAAAAACCAAAGTTGAATTAATTGTTGCTTTTATAATATTAAATGGTAAAAAGATTGGAACAAGCATATCAACAACAACTGGTCTTGGTACGCCCATATAATAAGGTGTAATAAGATAATTCCATAATATCATTGATACTGTCATTGCAATGGTTCCTATAAGTAACCCCATAACAGCCAAATTAATATTTCTCTTGTATTTATACAAGAAAGAGACTGGAAGTGCAAAGGACAAGCTTGCAATAACATTCAGTAACATTCCAATAGGTCCTGTATCACTTATTGTAACCATTTCAATAAAAGATACAACAATAGATATAAAGATTGTTGATATTGGTCCTAATATAAGCCCTGCAAGAGTAATAATAACATCTTTTGGTTCATAATCAAGAAAAGATACCATTGGTATTCTTAATACAAAAACCGAAATATAAGCCAATGCACAGAAAAGGCTCATAAGAATTAATTTTCTTGTTGTTAATGCGGATTTGCTGTTTGCCATAAATATTCCTCCAATATAATTGTAGAAACTTGCAAGAGAAAGTAAAAAGCCCCTATGATTAATCATAGGGGCGTGTATGTGCTTAAACCTGCATGTCTCTTTCATCCGGACTTGCTGAATAATTATATTCAACTTACCGTCGGTTCTGGAATCTGACCAGATCTGCGATATATTAATTTATCGCTCGTGGACTAAGCTTTAAAAGCCATTACCACCGGTGTGGGTTTTCACCACGCCCCGAAACTTTTATTAAATTTTGGTCTGGGTTCTCTTAATCTTCAGAAGATTCTTCTTCGTCGAAATCAAACTCAAGAAGTTCATTACAATTCGGACAGTTGATTGAGCCTTCCTCTATCATTTCCTGATTGAGACATATAGTGTCACCACAGGTTGGACAGATAACCTCATAGAACTCGTCGTCTGAATCAAGTTCCTCATCGTCATCCTCATAATCATCATCGTCGTCATCATCGAGATCATAAAAATCCTCTTCAAGATCGCCAAGATCCTCGTCGAGAGTGTCAACAAGCTCAACTACTTCGTCAACTTCACTTTCAATGTCTTCAACAGAAAGTGCAAGCTCCTGCAAAATATCTGCCATCTGGATCAATACTTTGCCTTCTTTTGTGGAATCGTCAATTTCTAAACCATCCATCAGTCCCTGAAGATAAGATACTCTGTCTGTAAGCTTCATAACAATCTCTCCTTTTTAAACAAAATTTTATATTGAACAAATAGTAGCGTTATGCACGCTCCATGTATTCACCTGTTCTTGTATCGATACGGAGAACGTCGCCCTGCTCGATAAACAAAGGAACTTTAATTTCAGCTCCGGTCTCAAGCTTCGCTGGTTTTGTTGCATTTGTTGCTGTATCACCCTTAAAGCCAGGGTCAGTTTCAACAACTTCAAGCTCAACGAAGAATGGAGGTTCAATTCCAAAAACGTTGCCTTTATATGAAAGAACCTTAACTTCCATATTTTCTTTTACGAATTTAAAGCTGTCACCAAGTTTTGACTCGTCGATTGGCAACTGCTCGTAAGATTCCACATCCATGAAATAATATAGTGAACCGTCTGCGTAAAGATATTGCATATCCTTTCTCTCAACAAATGCTGACGGGAATTTATCAGATGGATTGAAAGTTCTTTCCAACACTGCACCTGTAATAACGTTCCTAACTTTTGTTCTTACGAATGCTGCACCTTTACCTGGTTTAACATGTTGGAATTCAACAATCTGCAATACATTGCCATCCATTTCAAAAGTAACACCATTTCTGAAATCTCCAGCTACTATCATAAATAACCTCCAAATTTTTTGTCTTCTGCAGTAATAATTATAAAATATTATATTCTATTTTACCCTAAATTATATATTTTTGCAAGTACTATTTATATACAAATTAGATTTTTTGCACATTTTGTTATATTTTCGCAGAAATCCTTTTTTACAACTACGAAGTCTTCTATTCTTACGCCGAATTTATCTGGGAGATATATGCCAGGTTCAATTGTTATGACAGTATTTTCTTCAATTATCTTATCAAAAGTAGGCGCCGCATTTGGATACTCGTGAATTTCCATTCCTACACCATGGCCAAGACCGTGACCAAAGTTGTCACCATAACCTGCAAGGAAAATTTCACTCCTTGCAACTGCATCAAGTTCTTTTCCTGTAATACCTGATTTTACATAATCAAGTGCTTTGCTCTGCGCTCTAAGGACAGTATCATAAACCTCTTTCATTTCGTCTGTTGGAGTACCAACGCATATCGTACGTGTCATATCACTGTGATATCCATCAAAGACAGCACCATAGTCCATAAGCACAAAATCTCCGCTTTTTATCGGAGTGTCTGAAGGTACACCGTGTGGGAGCGAAGTGTTTTTTCCCGAAAGTGCAATAGTATCAAAAGACAAAGCCTCTGCACCATTTCTCAGCATATAAAAGTCAAGCTCTAAAGCTATCTCTTTTTCAGTCTTGCCGGGCTTTATAAAATTCAAAACATTTTCAAAAGCTTTTTCTGCTATCTTCTGCGCTTTTGTGATTTTATCAATTTCATCAGGAGTTTTTATACTTCTAAGCTGTGTAATAGCATTGCTAAGCTTTGATGTAATATCAAGCTCATAACCCTCAAAATACTTGTTAAGCTCTTGAAGGTCGGAAATTGTGACGTTATCACTTTCAATGCTTATTGATTTTGCATTGTACTTCTCTAAAAGTTCTCTGCATTGGTTTTTCAGGCTTTTGAGTAGTATTACCTCACAGTCTTCTACTGTTTTTTTTGCTTTTTCAAAATATCTAAAGTCAATAAGAAGGTAAGCTTTTTCAGAGAAAGCAAGGATATATCCTGCTGATGATTTCATGCCCGAAAAATATCTTCTATTTATATCTGATGTTATCAGTATGCTTTCTGTGTCATTGCCCAAGATGTTGAAAAGTTTTTCAAATCTGTTCATTAGTTAATTCACATCATTTCTGCTATTCCTTTTAATGCAAGGATATAGCTTCGTTTTCCAAAGCCGGCAATCTGCCCCTTGCATACTGGTGCAATAACGGATTTTGAACGGAATTCATCTCTCGAATAAACGTTGCTGAGGTGGACTTCAATACAAGGAATAGTTATTGCTGCAATAGCGTCACGGATTGCATAGCTATAATGAGTATAAGCACCAGGATTGACAATTATACCTGAATGAGTTTTTCTAACACTATGAATTTTATCAATTATTTCGCCCTCGTGGTTGCTCTGAAAAAAGTCGCAGGATAATCCTAACCCCTGCGCTTCCTTAGCAATTTCAGCATTAACGGAATCCATAGTATCATTTCCGTAAATTTCAGGCTCACGTTCGCCAAGAAGGTTTAAGTTTGGTCCGTGAATGATAAGAATTTTTTTGTCCATAATCTTGTCCTTCCTATAATGATTTATAGTACATCTTCATTGCAAGTGCATCTTCCGCCTGTGTTCCTGCACTTTCACAAATAAATCTCGGTGAAAGATTCTTTTGTACAACAAGTTCCATTAACGGCTCATACTGAGGACCATAAATAATATCTTCAAATGTCAGGTGCTTGACTTCCCCCCCTTTTTCAGTATATTCAATTTTACTGAAATGTGAGTGAAAAACCTTTAATCTTTCTGAACCAAGTTCATTTTCTATTGTATCAAGGATTTTTGCATATTCTTCTTTTGTGTTTATTGAGCCGTTTGTTCTTGCATTCAGATGACCGAAGTCGATGCAAGGAATAAAGCTTTCATCAAGCTTGCAAAGCTCCATTACTTCATGCAAATCACCCAGTTGATTATGTTTTCCCATTGTTTCTGGACAGAAGGCAATATGAGAAAGTCCATCATCAATAGCTTTTACTCTTGCACTTTTTATTGTGTCCTTTGCAAGTTCGAGTGCGTCAGCACGGGATAATTTTGCACAGGAGCCCGAATGAATGATTATTCTGTCAGCACCCATATATTCAGCAAGATTAGCGGTTTGCATAATATATCCTATGCTGTTGTTCCTTTTTTCTTCTTCAACACTTGAAAGAGAAATATAATAAGGAGCATGAATTGATAATGTTATATTATTGTCTTTCGCTTTTGCACCAAACTTTATTGCAGTATCCTTGCCCGTTTTTACACCCTTACCACATTGGTACTCATAAGTGTCGAGTCCCATATCAGATAAAAACTTTGGCGCGTCCATTGTACTTTTGAAGCCTTGTGCTGCAAAACTGTCAGAGTTACCAGCCGGTCCGAAAATAGCAGACATATTAATTCTCCTTATTTTAAGTTCCTAATAAAAGGCTTTTCTAAAAATCTTTTAATCTTGAAGAAAAATCCACTTTCAAGTTCAATAGGATGAACATAGATTGTCCTGACTCTTTTAAGATTTGCACCTAACACATCGGTAAAAATCTGATCACCCACTATTGCAATTTCTGAAAAAGGAATCGCCATAAGCTGTTGTGCTTTTATAAAACCTGTTGCAAGTGGTTTTCTTCCGTTCGGAACAAAGTCAAGCCCAAGATTCTGTGCAAAAGGAATGACTCTTTCCGCCCTATTATTTGAAACTATCATCATTTTAATTCCGTTGTTTTTCATATCTGATATCCAGTCAGTGACTTTATCCGCTGGCTGTGGATTGTTATGAGTGGTTAATGTATTGTCAAGATCAAGGATCAAGCCATTAATATTTTTTTCGTTAAGATATTCTAATGAAATATCAGTAACAGATTTTAAAACATATGTTGGTCGAAAAATCATATTTCACCTTTATTAATAAATTATAAATAAATGAAAAAGCGAGCAGAAGCTGCTCGCTTTAACTTACTTTTCAAGTTCCGTTCTGCTTGAAGCCCAGTTTTAGAACTTACGCTTACGTGCAGCTTCGGACTTCTTTTTACGTTTTACTGAAGGCTTTTCGTAGTGTTCTCTCTTCCGAACTTCAGCAATAACGCCGTCCTTAGCACATGATCTCTTAAAGCGCTTAAGAGCTGTATCTAAAGTCTCGTTTTTTCCAACACGAATTTCTGCCATTATTTATTCCCTCCCTTTGTCGCATAGACAGAGGTTATAGTACATTAAATGTAACATTTAAATTATACCGTATCAAAAGAAATTAGTCAAGGGGTAATTTGTAATTTATGTCTTCTTAATATAAAACTATCTTACAACAAAATTAACAAGCTTTCCTTTTACATAAATACTCTTAACAATATTCTTTCCCTCAAGAGCCTCGCTAATCTTTGAATCTGCCTTTGCCTGCGAAATAACATTATCCTGCTGTGCATCAACCGAAATCATCAATTTCGTCTTGACTTTTCCGTTTATCTGAACAACAATCTCAATAGTATCGTCGACACATTCAGCCTCATCAAATGCAACCCATTTCTGCTGATTAAGCATATCACCGAAGCCACAATTATGATAAATTTCCTCAGTAATATGCGGAGCAAACGGATTGAGCATAATAAGAAGATCCTTGTATTCCTTCTTATTGATATTGCCGACAGCTGAAATTTCATTAATTAATGCCATCATAGCTGCAATAGCTGTGTTAAACTTTAAGTTTTCTATATCTTCAGACACTTTTTTAATTGTCTTGTGGAAGCTTGAATTAAGCTGAGGTCTGTATTTATCGCCATCAATCATTACATCCTGCAATGCCCAGATTCTGTCGAGGAAACGCTTACAACCCTTCATAGAAGAAGTACTCCAAGGAGCAGTCTTTTCAAAATCACCGATAAACATTTCATAAAGACGGAGTGTATCTGCACCATATTCAGCGATAACATCATCAGGATTGATTACGTTACCTCTTGATTTTGACATCTTTTCACCATTTTCACCAAGGATAAATCCGTGGCTTGTACGACGCATGTAAGGTTCTTTTGTTGAAACCATACCGATATCATAAAGGAATTTATGCCAGAAACGTGAATACAACAAGTGAAGAGTTGTATGCTCCATACCGCCGTTATACCAGTCAACAGGCATCCAGTAATCAAGAGCTTCTTTTGCAGCGAGCCTGTCCATATTTGTTGGGTCACAATATCTTAAGAAATACCATGATGAACCAGCCCACTGTGGCATTGTATCTGTTTCACGCTTTGCAGGTCCACCACAATGCGGACAGGTTGTATTAATAAAGCTATCAAGTGTTGCAAGTGGTGATTCACCGTTGTCGGTTGGCATATAGCTTTCAACATCAGGCAATTTTAATGGCAATTCACTTTCAGGAATTGCAACATAGCCACATTTATCACACTTAACAATAGGAATAGGCTCGCCCCAGTATCTCTGACGTGAAAATACCCAGTCACGAAGTTTAAAGTTTACCTTTGAAACTCCCTTACCTTTCTCTTCAAGCCATTCTTTAATCTTTACTTTTGCTTGGTCAACTGACAAGTCGTCAAGGAAGTCACTGTTCACCATTGTGCCTGTTGCACAATCAGTGAAAGCTTCTTTTTCAATATCTCCGCCAGCTACAACTTCAATGATAGGAAGATTAAATACTTTTGCGAACTCATAGTCACGTGTATCGTGAGCAGGAACAGCCATAATTGCTCCTGTTCCGTAAGTCATAAGAACATAATCAGAAATAAAGATTGGAATTTCTCTTCCATTAACAGGATTGATTGCCTTAACGCCTTTAAGTTCAACACCTGTTTTATCCTTGTTCATTTCTGTTCTGTCAAAATCAGATTTCTTTGCTGATTTTTCCTGATATGCTTTTATGTCATCCATATTTGTGAGCTTGTCAGCCCATTTTGCTATCATTGGATGCTCAGGAGCAATAACCATATAGGTTGCACCGAATAACGTATCAGGACGGGTTGTATAAACCTTAAGCTTATCACCTATTGTTGTGTCAAAGTCAACCTCAGCACCAGTTGAACGACCTATCCAGTTTGTCTGCGTAGCCTTGATTCTGTCTGAATAATTGACTTCGCTTAAATCGTCTAAAAGGCGCTGCGCGTATTCTGTAATTTTAAGCATCCACTGGCTTTTAACTTTTCTAACAACTTCGCCACCGCAACGCTCACAGCATCCGCCGACAACTTCTTCATTAGCTAAAACAACCTTACATGAAGTACACCAGTTTACGGCCATTTCTGACTTATAAGCAAGACCCTTTTTAAACATCTGAAGGAATATCCACTGTGTCCACTTAAAATAATTAGGGTCTGTTGTATTGATTTCTCTTGCCCAGTCAAATGATAGTCCAAGAGCCTTAAGCTGTGATTTAAAACGTGCAACGTTCTTATCAGTTACAATTGCAGGGTGAATTTTATTCTTAATAGCATAGTTTTCAGTAGGAAGACCAAAAGCATCCCATCCCATTGGAAATAATACGTTATATCCCTCAAGCCTTCTCTTTCTTGAAACAATATCCATAGCAGTATATGGACGTGGGTGACCAATATGGAGACCTTGTCCTGACGGATAAGGGAATTCTACAAGTGCATAGAATTTAGGCTTTGAATAATCATTCTCTGACTTGAATGTTTCATTTTCATCCCATATTTTTTGCCACTTGCCTTCAATTGAGGTGAAATCGTACTTCATTTTTACCATTCCTTTTGTAATATTGTTATTGTTAATCAAGAAACTGTTTTACTTCAACCTTTTCGCCATCAGACCATAATCTTTCAAGTGAATAGTATTCTCTTGTTTCTTTATAAAATATGTGAACAACGATATCTGAATAATCAAGTAAAATCCAGTTTGAACCGTTGTAGCCTTCTGTTCTTGTCGGGGCAATGCCTACTTCCTTTAGTTGAAACTCAACCTCATCAGCAAGTGATTTTGTATGAGTTGTACTTGTACCTGTTGCAATTACAAAATAATCAGCAATGATTGTAAGATCCTTTATGCCGATAACTTCAATATCTTCAGCTTTCTTTGTGTCAAGTGTTTTCACAATTTTCTTAAGAATTTCGTTTTGATTCATATATTTCTCCTTTATATTAATTTATTTTTGAAGAATCATTCTTTTGCTTTCCTGGCTTTTCACCGTTCAATAGGCTCTGGAAGTCATCCTGTGTATTTTCATATGAACCTGTATCTTTTACGCCTTTAATTGATATTATACCAAGCTTATCAACTTCTACTTTTGGTGAATAAGGACGGAAGTAAGTATTTAATAAATCAGCTGTGCTTTGTGCATGAATGGCATAAACTGAATTTTTTCGACCATTAGCATACAAAATTTGATAACCCTCACCTGGTATCATATGAATTCTTATGTTAGCCTGCGAGATATTTATAAACATCTTTGCGTAATCTGACATTTGGTTGACTGTCATATCGGAAGATAAATTATCAATGTCTTTTACAACTGCTGGAATTACGCTACTGACAATTTTCTTTAAACCTAAAGACTTGACACGTTCAACAAAAGCAGCTAGAAAAACTCTTTGCATTTTTATTCGTGATATATCACTTCCGTCGCCTCTGTTATGCCTTTCTCTAACAAACCACTCAGCTTCTTTACCATTTAAGGTTTGTTGCCCTGGCTCTAAAATACTATTATTATTGAATACAACTCTTTCAGTAATATTAATAGGAATTCCTCCCATTGAATCAATAATACGTCTAAACGCCGAAAGATTAACAACAATATAATGATCAATATTAAGCTTAAACTGATCGTAAATCATTTTTTCTGTTCTGGCAATATTTTTCAAATCACTTGAGCCGTATTGGGTATACGCAGCATTTATTTTTCCTGTGGAGTAAGTTTCAGAAACATAGCAATCTCTAGGAATCTGTAATATTTCAACTGAATTTGTCTTGACGTTGACTGATGCAACTATCAAAACATCGGTGAGATTTTCTTTTTCACCAGCAATTAAAAAATTCACCTGTTCTTCTTTAGTAGTTATTGATTCAGAATCAAAATCACTTTCAAGTTTTGCATTAAAATCCTTGCCTTTTTGATTATCAAGTGGTTTTGAGTTCCATACAATTATAAAAATAACTGAGAATAAAAGCGCAACACCTACTAAAACGCAACCTGCAATAAGTAATTTTTCTTTTCTTGTTCTTTTCTTTTTGGTCTTAGTCTTACTATGCTTTCTTATATTCTTTCCTTTATTTTCTGTCATATGTTTCCTCCCATAATTATGTCATAAGGATGTAAGAATTATAAGCTTCAAAGGTCGATTTAGGAATAGTATTGCTTTTTGAAACTGAATCCGTAATAGAGAACTTCAATGCATAAAGCATTCCTTCATCAAGATTCTTCTCACATATTTTTCTTGTCTGTGCAATATCCTTATAACTTCTATCGACTGATGTCAAATCAGCGAGATATATTATTTTTTCCAGTATGGTCATTCCCGCTCTTGCAACAGTATGATACCGGATTGACTTTAAAATGTCTTGATCGGTAATTTTAAAGTGCTCTTTTACAAATTCAGCTCCAGCAATAGCGTGCCATAAAGGACGCGATTTCTTTTCAACTTCATCAATATCCATTGAAGATGAAAGGACGTAAGCTTCCTGCTCTTCTGATGGAATTTCCTTGCACACATCATGAAGAAGTCCAGCAAAATATGATTTATCTTCATCAAAGTTATTTATCTTTGCGAGAACTATTGCCTGATGCGCGACATTAATGCTATGAGTATATCTTTTCTTGGATAATCTGCTTTTTAAAAGGCTTTTTATCTCATCATAATCGGGTTGCTCGTACAATTGTAACACTCCGTATTTTAAGTATAAAGTTTTTTGTTCGCTATATATTTTACAACTTTTTCTGGTAAATAGCAAGTGTATTGCTCTTTATTAGCTATTAGCTCCCTGAGCTGAGATGATGAAATTTCATATGGCTCAACGTCAACAACAATACATTTTCCACCCATTACAATAAGTTTATGAGCATACGGCTCTATTTTTTCAATATCAGCTTTGCTTCTTGCTGCTGCTACTATTGTGCATAACTTTAATATCTTTTGATAATCCTTCCACTCATGAAAGGTAAGAAGCATATCACTACCGATAATTAGATAAAACTCATCATCTGGGTAAATATTTATAAGATGCTCTATCGTGAGGATGGTATAGCTTTTACCACCTTGTTTTATCTCATAATCACTTATCTCTGCTTTTAGGTTATTCTCAAATGCAAGGCGACACATTTCAAGCCTTGCTTCATCTTCTGCAAGATTGTTTGTTATCTTATGTGGAGGAATATTTGTCGGTATGACAAGTATTCTGTCAAGACTGACTATTTCACTTATTTTGTTGACAAGGTTAACGTGTCCGTTATGGATTGGGTTAAAGGTTCCACCAAAAATTCCTGTTTTCATTTATTTCAGCTCGATTTTTGGCTCTTTAGGGTTTTTCTTATAGAGAACAAATTTACTTCCAATAACCTGCACTACATCTGCTCCAGTTTTCTGAGCAAGCTCTTCGGCAGCTTCCTTTGAAGAATACAATGAATTGTCAAGCACACGAAGCTTTATTAATTCCCTTGCTTTTAAAGCATCATTAACCTGTACAACGAGTGTGTCAGGTACTCCGCCTTTTCCTATCTGAAAGATTGTATCCATTGAATTTGCAAGTCCTCTGAGATATGCTCTTTGTTTACTTGTCAACATTATTTTTCTCCTCTTTAAAAAAGTCAAGCAGTTTTGATAACGCTACTGCCCTATGACTTATTCTGTTTTTTTCTTGGTCAGAAATTTCTGACATGCTTTTATTACCAATGTAGAAAATCGGGTCATATCCAAAGCCATTTTCACCCTTTGGCTCAAGACCGATGTGTCCCTCACACTCACCGCGGAAGGAATTAACTTCACCTTCTGATGAAATATATGTTATAACACATACAAAGCGTGCTGTTCGATTTTCAACTGGGACGCCTTCAAGCTCGTCTAATATCTTTTTATATCTGTCTTTGTCAGATAAACCTTCTCCACCATAACGTGCTGAATAAACACCTGGTGCTTTTTTAAGATAATCTACTTCAAGTCCGCTATCGTCAGCGATAACACCGCTGTGGCTGACATCATAAAGTGCTTTTGCCTTAATAAGTGAGTTTTCTTCAAAGGTTGTTCCTGTTTCATCAGGGTTAAGGTTATATCCAGCGTCAGACTGTGAGATTACCTGCAAGCCTACCTCGGATAAAATCATAGACATTTCTTTTATTTTGCCCTTATTATTGGATGCAAGAATAATTTTCATACGACCTCTTTCAATTAATCAAAAAGCGCATTAACAAAATCAGCATTATCAAATGGTTGGATATCATCAATCTTTTCACCGACTGTAACAATTTTTACTGGCAATTTTAGTTCATCAGCTATAGAAATTATTATTCCGCCTTTTGCTGTTCCGTCAAGCTTTGTGAGAATTATTCCTGTGATATCAGCAACTTCCTTAAACTGCTTTGCCTGATTTACTGCGTTCTGTCCTGTTGTTGCGTCAAGTGCAAGAAGAATTTCAAGAGCACAGCCTTCTGCCTGTGTATTGATAATCTTTGAAATCTTTTTAAGCTCGTCCATAAGATTCTTCTTATTATGGAGACGTCCTGCTGTATCGCATATAACTACGTCGACTTTCCTTGCCTTTGCGGCAGTTACTGCATCAAAAACAACTGCAGCAGGATCAGAGCCTTCATTATGCTTTATAATATCAACACCTGCACGGTCTGTCCATACTTCAAGCTGGTCTATTGCAGCAGCTCTAAAGGTATCAGCAGCAGCGACAAGAACTTTCTTTCCATCTCTTTTAAGTTGGTTTGCAAGTTTTCCGATTGTTGTTGTTTTTCCTACACCGTTAACACCGATAACCATAATAACCGAAGGCGTTGTTGACATATCAAGAGGTGTGTTTTCGCCGAGCATTTCAATCATAATTTCTTTGATAAGATTTTTGACGTTTGCGGGGTCCTTTTCACCTGTCTTTTTAACACGTTCACGAAGTTCAGCACATATTTTTACTGATGTGTTTACTCCAATGTCGCTTAAAATAAGTGTTTCTTCAAGCTCGTCAAAAAGATCCTCATCAATTTTTGTGAATGAATTGAGTATTCCCTCAATTCCGCCCATCATTGAATCCTTTGTTTTTTTCAAGCCTTGTTTAAGCTTTTCAAATAAGCCCATAGTAATCTCCTACTCATTAATATTGATATCTTTAGTATTGTCCATTTTAAGAAGCTTAGATATACCCTTTTGCTGCATAGTTACACCATAAAGTACATCAGCTTCTTCCATTGTACCACGTCTGTGGGTAATTGTGATAAACTGAGTGGTACCTGTGAATTTTCTAAGGTATGAGGCATATTTTGCTACATTCACATCATCAAGTGCAGCCTCAATTTCATCAAGAATACAGAACGGTGACGGACGAAGCTTTAGAATAGCAAAGTAAATTGCAATTGCTATGAATGCCTGTTCTCCACCTGAAAGAAGGCTCAGGCTCTTGATTACTTTTCCAGGAGGAGCAACATTTATTTCAATACCTGATTCAAGAATATTTGAAGGATCAGTGAGGATGAGTTCTGCTTTTCCTCCCCCGAATAGTTCAACAAATATACTCTTGAAGTTGTTGTTAATCTGATTGAAGCTTTCAGTGAAGATCTCCTTCATATTTGAAGTAAGGTCATCAATAAGACTTTCAAGCTCAGCCTTTGAGGTTTCAACGTCATTAAGCTGTTTTGACATAAATTCATATCTTTCAGATACTTCTTTATATTCTTCTATCGCAGCAACGTTAACACTACCAAGATTTTTTATTTTGTTCTTGATTTCATTGAGTTGCTTTTGAGCAACAAGTATATCCTCAACTTCAACAGCAATTGCGGCAGCTTCTGACCTTGAGAGCTGGTACTGCTCCCACATATCAGATATAATTGTATCATATTCCTTCTGAATAGATATTTTTCTTTCAGAAGCCTTTGCAAGTTCTCTTGAAAGATTTTCTTTTTCATCATTCATAATCTTTTGAAGATTACGCTTTTCATTAGCTTCCATTTCAAACTGCTGGTGGTTTTTCTGTTCAACCTTTATGAGGACATTTACACTTTCAACATCAGATTTTGAAGCATTAAGGGCAGTTTTCTTTTCCTCGATACAAGTTTTTTTCTGTTCGATAATTGCGTTCTGCTCTTCAATCTGGCTATTAAGTATCGCAAAGTCATTTTCAGTATTTGTTACTGTTGCCATGAGTTGTTCAATGCTCTGCTCGCAAGATTCAATATCCTTTAAAAGCTCAATCTGCTTCATCTTGTACATTGAGAGCTTTTCTGACATAAGCTCACGCTTGTCCTGATAGCTTTCAATTTTATTCTGTGTCTGTGAAATGAGGAGTTCTTTTTCAGTAATATCTTTTTCACATAAAGCTAGATCAGTCTTTGATTTTTCAATCAATGCCAGCTGATTCTCAAGTTTTACTTCAGCGGAATTTATGCTGTTTTCTGCACTCTCAAGATTTTCTTCCATCTGGTCAAGTGTAAGCGTAATATGCTTGAGTTCAGAATCAAAGCGGATTTTATCTGAAGTAACAAGATTAATATCTTCTTTAACAGCCTCAACATCAATGATAAGCTTATCAACCTCAGCCTGATACTGTGAAAGCTTTGTTTTAAGCTGTTCGTAAGTTTCGGACAAGGAGGATATCTGTTCTTTTATTGAAGTAATTTCATTCTTTCGTGTGAGAACACCAGTTGAACGTGAGGTACTACCACCGGTAAATGAACCGCCTGCGTTGATAACCTGTCCGTCAAGGGTAACTATCTTGAATTTATAGCCATATCTTTTTGAAATTGCAGTAGCAAGGTCAATATCCTCTGCTATAACAATTCTTCCTAAAAGTGAGTTAATAATACCCTCATAACTTTTGTCAAATGAGACAAGTTCGGAAGCAAAGGCAACATAGCCTTCCTGCATATCAAGATTTTTTTCATTGAGAGTATAGCCTTTTACTGATGTAATCGGCAAGAATGTAGCACGACCTGCGTTTTTTTCCTTCAGAAGGCTTATGCAACGCTTTGCGGTATCTTCATTTTCAACAATAATATTCTGTAATGCTCCGCCAAGAGCAGTTTCAATAGCAACGCCATACTTGCTGTCAACCTTTATAAGCTGTGCAACAGAGCCTTTGATTCCACCGATTCGTCCCGACTTGCCAGCCTTGATGACTTCCTTTACTGAGAAAGCAAAGCCCTCCATACTGTTTTCGAGGTCAGTGAGGAGATGTTCTTTCTGTGTCAGCTCACGAATTTTAATGTCAATATCAGAATATTCTTTTCTTGCATTTTCAAGCTGTGAGTTTTTTCTCTCAAGTAGCTTTGAATAACCTGAAAGCTTATTGTTATGCTCTTCTAAGGTTTCTTCAATTTTCCCCTGTGTCTGAATTATTTCTGTTTTTTCTTTTGTGAATGTAGAAATAACGTGTACGAGTTCTTCTTTATCGCTTGCTGTCTGCTCAATGAGTGCTTTGGTTTCATCAATTGAGGCGGTAGTTGAATTAATTAAGAAGTTCAATTCAGATTTTTTAATATAAAGCTTATTTACATCAGAATTAATTTCAGCAAATGACTTGCCAAACTCGTCAGACTGTGCAGAAAGTGCTCCAAACTGCTTGGATATATCTGTGATATTCTGATTGTTTTCAATTTCATCTGACTTTAGTTTTTCAAGACGTGCTTGTTCACTTTCGATCTTTTCAGCAGTCTGTTGAACAGAAGTATTTGAAAGGCTGATTTTCTCATTATATGAATCAATAAGGTTATTTATATGTACAATATCATTTTCAAGTACAGCAATATCAGCGTATTCCTGAGAATTTCTTCTTTCAATATCTGAAATCTGATTGCGGAGCTCTTCAATCTTCATGCTACATTTCTGCATATTGCTGTAAGCAAGATTTATTGCATTTTCAATATCATCAATTTCATTCTCTTTATTTTCATATTCAGTTGTGCGGATTAAAATGTTTTCTTCAAACTCATTAAGGCTTGATTTAAGCTGATTTAACTTATAAAGCCATACTGAAAGCTCGAGACCTTTTTTTTGATCAGCAAGTGCAATGAATTTTGTTGCCTTTTCTGATTGAATTCTCAAAGGCTCAACACGGGTTTCAAGCTCAGTAATTATATCACGAAGTCGCAGAATATTTTCCTGCGATAAATTAAGTCTTCTCTGTGCTTCTTCCTTTTTATAGCGGAATTTCGAGATACCAGCGGCTTCCTCAAAAATTTCACGACGTTCGTTACTCTTACTGCTGACAATATCCGCAACCTTACCCTGACCAATGATTGAATATCCGTCACGACCGAGTCCAGTATCCATAAAAAGCTCAAGAACATCCTTAAGTCGAACGTTCTGACCATTTATAATATATTCACTTTCACCACTTCTATAAAGCTTTCTTGATACGCTGACAAGGTCATTATCGTACTGAAGCTTTCGTGATGTATTATCAATATTAAGTGTTACCTGTGCAAAGCCAACTGATTTTCTCATCTGTGTGCCAGAGAAAATGACATCCTCCATTTTTCCACCACGGAGAGTTTTTGTTGACTGCTCACCAAGAACCCAACGTACAGCGTCACCGATGTTGCTCTTCCCACTTCCATTAGGACCAACAACAGCAGTTATTCCTTTATTGAATTCAAGTTTGACCTTATCGGGGAATGACTTAAAGCCCTGAAGTTCCAATGATTTTAAGTACAAGCCGTTTCCTCCTCAATAATTTTTACAACATAGCCCTTAAGCGTAGCGTCAGGAAGAATTTTGACTTTTCTTCCTAGTCTCTCAAGTTCAGTTAGGTTATGCCTTTTCTGACCTATTGCCTTGCTAAGCGACGATGAAGAGACATAAACCTTATATATTTTATTTTCTTGTGTCTGCGTTATAATCTTATTTAAAAATATTCTGTTATCGCATAATTCCCTTAATGCAGGGTGATATATTCCGCCAAGCATCTGATCTTCAACAAGCTCAGAAGCGTGAAGTCCAAGCTTAATAATTCTTATATCAGCATTGTTGAACATTTCAATCATCTGTGAGCAAATATCAACAGCTGTATCAAGCTCGTATGTTTTATACTCGCCTTTTTTATAAAGCTTGCCCAGTTTTGTGCTCTCTAAAATTACGACGGGATAAATTCTCACCGTATCGGGTTTCAACTTTATAATTTCATTAGCTGTGTTCAAGTCTTTTTCGGGGGTACTTTTGTATAACCCAACCATCATCTGAAGTCCAAGTTCAAAGCCGAAAGCTTTGATAAGCCTTGAGGCATTTCTGACATCATCAGAAGTGTGCCCTCTGTCATTTTCAAAAAGTACATTGTCATCCATACTCTGTGCACCAAGCTCAATAGAGGTGACACTATACTTTTTCAGAATATTTAAAACTTCCTCATTAATACAGTCTGGGCGGGTTGAAATTCTAATACCCTTAAATTTATCTTTACCAATGAATTCCTGTACACACTCAAGCAGATCAAGCATATATTGCCTATCTATTGCTGTAAAGCTACCGCCGAAAAAAGCAATTTCAGTATTCTGCTTATCCTTTATATCAGCAAAGGCTTTTTTGCAGACAGCCTTGACCTGAAAAGGCGCTGGGCCATCGCATTGTCCTGTAATACTATTCTGATTACAAAAACTACACTTATTAGGGCATCCTATATGTGGTATGAAAATTGAAATATTACTGTGTGACATAGCCCATCAATTCTAAAGCTTCCTTGGCTGCCATCTGTTCAGCCTGCTTTTTACTTTTTCCTGTTCCTTCGCCGATTATATTTGTGTTAAGCTGAACTTGAACAGTGAATGCTTTATCGTGGTCAGGTCCTCTTTCACTAACAAGGCAATAATCAACCTTTTCCTCAGGGTTTTTCTGAACAATTTCCTGAAGGATTGTTTTATAATCATTGAAAGTAACAGTACCTTTTGCGGCTGTATTTTCTGGAATAAATTTCATAATAAATTCTCGAGCACTTTCAAGCCCACCATCAAGGAAGATTGAAGCTATGACTGCCTCAAAGGCATCCGCAAGAATGGAAGGGCGTTCACGTCCGCCAGTGTTTTCTTCGCCTTTCCCAAGCATTATATAATCACCAAGGTGAATTTTCTGTGCAAATTCGTGCAATGATTTTTCGCAGACGAGAGATGCTCTTATTCTTGTGAGTTCACCCTCTGGCATGTGCTGATAATGCTCAAAAAGATGCTCAGACACAACGATTGAAAGAACTGAATCGCCTAAAAATTCAAGTCTTTCATTACTTTTTCTTGATTTTTTATTTTCATTTGCAAAGGAAGAATGGGACAATGCTTCGTACAAAAGCTTCTCATTCTTGTAGTTATAACCTATTATCCTTTGAAATTCTTTCATCTTGTTAACCTTCTATCAAGTATTTTATTCAGCTATTTCTGCTGATTTTTTTGTCATTGCCGTCAATGATGCTGATATTTCATCAATTACCTTTGCTTTTGCAAAAGCATCAGCCTGTCTAATTGCATTATAGAATGCCTTGGCATCTGAGCTGCCATGTGCTTTTATTACTGGCTTTGATGTACCAAGCAGTGGTGCTCCGCCATATTCTGAATAGTCCATTTTCTTCTTAAAAGCTTTGACCTTTTTAAGAACAAGAACTCCTGCAATTTTTGACTTTAATCCTGAAAGCAATATATCCTTTAAAGTCTTTCCAAAAAATGACCCCATTCCTTCATAAAGCTTTAAAGCGACATTACCAGTATAGCCGTCTGTTACGATAACTGAACATTCACCTTTTGGAATTTCTCTTGCTTCGACATTTCCAACAAAGTTAACAGGTGCCTTTTCAAGCTGTTCATATGTTTCAAGCTCCAAAACTCGTCCTTTTGATTTTTCTGCGCCGATATTGAGAAGCCCTACGCTTGGATTATTAACACCCATAATCTTATTCATATAACAGGAACCCATTATTCCAAACTGTGTTAGCATTTCAGGGCGGCAATCTGCATTTGCACCAACGTCAAGGAACATTGTTGGAGCTTTTGCTGTTGGCATTATTGTTGCAAGAGCAGCTCTTTTTATTCCTTTAAGACGTTTCACTATGAATGTTGAGCCGACAACAAGTGCGCCTGTGCTACCAGCGCTGACAAAAGCGTCGCCCTCACCATCAACAAGTGCTTTCATTCCGACAGCCATTGAGCATTCTGACTTTTCTTTAAGAATTGATGTAGGTTCATCACATATTTCAATAACATCAGGAGCTTGTTTTATTTTTATTCCATTTAAAGAAACACTGTTTTTCCATGCAGTTTCCTTAATTTTTTCTTCATTACCAACAAGTATGACTTCAACGTTATCAAGCTTTTCAACGGCCATTGCGCTTCCCTTTAAAACTTCCAAAGGGGCATTGTCTCCACCAAAAGCATCAACTATAATTTTCATTTTCATTACCTGCCTTTATATTCTAATTTCATATTTAACTAAATATTTCTCTTTAAATATTCAAGATGCAATGGTTCACCAATTTCAACAATATGCTTGTCTGGATCAAAAAATCTGAAGACCCTTTGTCCCCAAGCTTGTTCCTGTATATCATGTATAATATTTGCTCCGCTTTTAAGTACGATATTATACTGTTGCTCAATATTGTCAGTTTCAAAATAAATATCAATATTACGCTTTCCTCTTAGTAAATTAAATAGAGGCTTTTTCTTGAAAATAGTTTTTAGTAGTGCTCTTGAGTTATGAATTGTAAAATGATTTTCAAAAGAAGTAATCGTCCCGTAATCTTCAACAATTTTCAAACCTAAAACCTCGGTATAAAATTTCTTTGATTTCTCAATATCCTTAACCAAAACTATCGTATTATAAAAAACGTTCATTGTCATCCTCCAAAACTGTCATTAAATTTTTTATTCCTCTTTCTGCAAGAGTTTGATATTTTAACTTTTTATCTCTGATTCTTTCAGGCAAGTCAGGTAATATCCCCATATTACTCCCCATTGGCTGAAAACTTGTCACACTTTCATCGCTAATATATTTTGATAAAGCACCAAGCATAGTTTCCTTCGGCAATGAAATCTGCTCAAGGTTATTAAGCTTTCTTGCAAGGTTCAGACCAGCCATAATACCACTGGCAGCAGATTCAATATAACCTTCAACACCTGTTATCTGTCCCGCAAAATAAATCTTTTCGTCTTTTCTCAGGCAGAAATGCTCATCCAGAAGCCTTGGACTATCAATAAATGAATTCCTATGCATTACGCCGTATCGCACAAATTCAGCATCCTTGAGTCCTGTGATAAGCGAGAAAACTCGTTTCTGTTCACCAAATTTAAGGTTTGTCTGAAAACCGACAAGATTGTATAATGTTCCATCGTTATTTTCCTTACGGAGCTGTATAACAGCGTACGGACGCTTGCCAGTACGAGGATCTGTTAGCCCAACTGGTTTTAATGGTCCAAAACGCATAGTGTCCTCACCACGTTTCGCAAGGACTTCAATAGGCATACAACCTTCATAAACCTTAAAGCTTTGCTTATCAAATTCCTTAAGTGGGGCTGACTCAGCGTTAATAAGCTCATTATAAAAAGCAAGGTATTCTTTCTTGTTCATTGGGCAATTAATATAATCGGCCTCGCCCTTACCATAACGTGATGCAAAGAATACTAGATCTTTGTCAAGGCTTTCATATGTTACGATTGGTGCAGCAGCATCAAAAAAACTAAGATAACTACCACATTTATCTGTTATACTTTGTGCAAGATTGCCGGATGTAAGAGGGCCTGTTGCTATTATAACATATCCATCGGAAATATTATCAATTTCTTCTGTAAAAATTTTTATTCGAGGATGACTTTTAATTTTTTCTGTAACCATATCAGAAAATTTTTCTCTATCGACTGCTAATGCTCCGCCAGCAGAAACACTTGTCTGTGCGGCACATTCCATTGTTAGTGAACCAAGACGACGCATTTCTTCCTTAAGCATTCCTGCAGCTGAGTCAATTCGCGCTGCCTTAAGGGAATTTGAGCATACAAGCTCCGCAAAACCTTTATAAGAATGGGCTGGTGAATACTTCACAGGCTTCATTTCATAAAGCTCAACATCTATATTATGATTTGCAAGCTGCCATGCTGCTTCACAACCGGCAAGACCTGCACCGATTACTTTTACTACCATTATTTACTTAACTCTTTCTCAAAGCCACAGCCTTCCTTGTGGCATATTAATTTTCCTGATTTTCCGCCCTTCTGGAATAATGTTGAACCACAACGAGGGCATTTTTCAGCGACAGGGGTATCCCAGGTCATAAAGCTACAATTCGGGTTGTCCTCACAGCCAAAATATTTCTTTCCCTTTTTGGATTTTTTCTGCAATACTTTTTTACCGCAGAACGGGCATAGTCCGCCAGTTTCCTGAACAATTTTCTTTGTGTTCTTACATTCAGGGAAACCTGGGCAAGCAAGGAATTTCCCAAATCTACCGATTTTAATAACCATCTTACGGCCACATTCTTCGCATATTATATCAGTTTCCTCATCAGGGACTTTAACTCGCTTACCCTCCATTGCTTCTTCTGCTGTTTTTAGGGTTTTATCAAAGTCGGAATAGAATTCCTTTAAGGTTTCCACCCATTGCTTTTTGCCAACTTCAACATCATCAAGGCTATTTTCCATTCCTGCAGTGAATTTTACATCAACTATGCGGTAGAAATGTTCCTTCATTAATTCTGTTGTAACTTCACCCAGAGCGGTTGGTTTTAGCTGCTTGCCGTCACGTTCAACGTAATTTCTTGCGATAATTGTTGTGATTGTCGGCGCATAGGTACTTGGTCGTCCGATACCGTTTTCTTCAAGTGCTTTGATAAGTGAAGCTTCAGTATATCTTGCAGGCGGCTGAGTAAAATGCTGATTACCATCAAGAGATTTTACCTTGAGAATATCATCCTTAGTAATTTCAGGGAGAACACTGTTGTCCTCTGCATTTTCGTCCTTTGACTCCTCATATACAACTGTATAACCATCAAATTTCACTGAATAGCCTGATGCTTTAAAGTTGCAGTCATTAGCAAGAATATCAACTGATACAGTATCATGGAGAGCTTTTGCCATCTGACTTGCTATAAAGCGTTCCCATATAAGCTTATATAACTTGTACTGGTCTGATGATAAACTTTGCTTTACACGCTCTGGTGTAAGCTCAGGCAAAGACGGACGGATAGCTTCGTGAGCGTCCTGTGAGTTTGATTTTGATTTATAGAAATTAGGTTTTTCAGGGAGATAATTATCCCCATACTTTTCACTGACGTATTTATATGCAGCTGTTCGTGCTTCTTCTGAAATTCTCAGTGAATCTGTTCTCATATAGGTTATAAGACCTACTGCACCCATTCCAGCAACGTCAATACCTTCATAAAGTTCCTGCGCAGCCTTCATTGTTCTTCTTGCCTGAAAACCAAGACGACGTGAAGCTTCCTGTTGCAAAGTGGAAGTTGTAAAAGGTGGTGCTGGTGATTTCTTGTGGACACTTTTTTTGACTCCTGTTACAACAAAAGGAGCGTGCTCAAGAGAAGCAAGAATCTTGTCTGCATCTTCCTTTGAGTTTACATCAACCTTTTTGCCATTAATACCTGTTAATTTTGCAGGGAAGACTTTTCTGCTTCCTGGTGCTGTGAGTTTTGCATCAATAGACCAGTATTCCTGTGAAACAAACTCGCGGATTTCATTTTCTCTGTCAACAATAATTCGAACAGCAACAGACTGAACTCGTCCTGCAGACAAGCCACGTCTTACCTTTTTCCACAAGAACGGACTTAATTTATATCCAACAATTCTATCAAGAATTCGGCGAGCCTGCTGAGCATTAACGAGATATAAATCAATTTCACGTGGCTGATCCATACCAGCCTTAACACCTGTTTTAGTTATTTCATTGAAAGTAACTCTATTCTTATCGGCTACGTCAAGCCCGAGCATTTGTGCTAAGTGCCAAGAAATTGCCTCTCCCTCACGGTCGGGGTCAGTTGCAAGATAAACATAATCGCTTTTCTTTGCCTGTTTCTTAAGGTTTTTGATGAGTTCTTCCTTACCTTTAATTTCTATATATTGAGGTGTAAAGTCATTTTCAATATCTACACCAATTTTAGATTTTGGAAGATCACGGATATGCCCCATTGAAGCGATTACTTCAAAGTTGTCACCGAGATATTTCTTTATTGTTTTTGCCTTGGCAGGCGACTCAACTATAACTAAATTTGACATAGTATCTCCATTCTTGTGTATTTATTCAAAGGGAATATCTCTTCCCTGCAAGTGCTTTAATATAGCCATCAAGCTCAAGCTCAGTAAGCTCTGACAGTACCTGAGAAATATCCATATCCAATGACTGAGATATTTCATCAGCGAGTAATGTTCCATCAGCTAATAACTCTGTAATACGGCGTTTTGTTCCGTCAAGCGAAGATAAATCTGCTTTAGATACTTCTTCATTAATCTGCTGTGGTTCTGAAACTTTTATTTTTGCGACAGCTCTTTTTCTTCTTTCTTTTGGCTGGGTGATTTCAGGCACTTCTGTGCTTTTTATAAATATATTTTCAAAAGCCTTAATATCATTTGATTTATGTGAGAAATTATCAAAATATTCATACAGAATATCAAGATGACTAAAAACAGGAATTGCTCCGTCCCTTAAAAGCCCCGCAACACCTGAAAACTTCTCATTAAAAATATCGTGCGGTGGGATACAGAAAATGTCCTTACCTTGTGCAAGAGCGTGACTTGCGGTATTAAGTGAGCCACTTTTCGAGGAAGCCTCAACAACAAGCACCCCAAGGCTTAATCCTGAAATAAGACGGTTCCTTTGTTTAAAATTATCGTAAAAAGGTTTTGTCCCCGGGAAATACTCGCTTATTACAGCACCGTTTTTAGCAAGAACTCTTTTTAGCTTTGCATTTTCTGCTGGGTAGTCATAATCAAGTCCACAGCCAAGCACTGCAACAGTTTTGCTATGCTTCAATGCACATTTGTGCGCTATTGAAGCAATTCCGTAAGCAAAGCCACTAACAAGCACTGTACCAACCTTCGAAAGCTCAGTGCAAATATTTTCAGCAACCTTAATACCATATTCAGAAGGTTCTCTAGCGCCGACTACTCCAAGAACAACGTCATCATCAATGTAGCTTAATTCACCGTAACAGAATAGTATTGTAGGTGGATTATAAATTTCTCTTAATCTTGATGGGAATTCATCATCCTCGAATGATATTATTCTCATATCATTTTTATAACAATATTCAATTATCTTTTCAGATTGTTCAATATGAGTTGTTCTTACTGATTGTTTTTCCTTTTCAGAAAGACATTTTATCTCTCCGTTTTTAAGTGCGGCATAAATTGCTTCAATTTCATTATATTCTTTAGTGACATCCCAGAATCTATGGTTTGCAGGGCCAAAAACCTGTGCAACCCAGACCCAGTACTTTAGATTGTCCAATGAAATCCTCCTTACTATTTGAGCATTTCCCACATAATTATTCCCGTAGCCATTGCAGCATTAAGTGAATTAATGTTACCTTGCATTTTAATAGTAAGTTTTTTATCACATTTGTTTGTTACGTCTTGTGGAAGTCCATTACCCTCATTACCGATTACAACTGCACACGCACCTGTAAAATCACTGTCGGTAAGTGATATTGCATCAGCATCAATGACAGCGGCAAAGGTTTTAATTTTCTTTTCTTTTGCAAGCACAAAAAATTCTTCAATAGAAATATCAGCCCATATATTCATTCTAAATAGTGAACCCATTGTCGAGCGAATAAGCTTAGGGTTGTAAATATCGCAGCAATCATCGGTCAGAAATATTCCGTTTATTCCGACAGCATCTGCGCTGCGGATAATTGTTCCGATATTGCCAGGATCCTGAAGATTGTTAAGGACAATATATTTTCCATCAGTTAATATTTTATCAGCGTAATTGTTTTTGTCAAGTTTTTGCACAATCGCATATATTCCCTGTGGGGTTGAAGTATCAGAAAGCTTTTGAGAAAGCTCGTCTGATATATAAAATATGCTTCTCTCAGGAATTTTCTCGTTAAGCAAATCCAATGCTTCACTGTATTTTTCTGCAGCACTCTCAGTTAAAAACACACAGTAAAGCTCTGAATTTTCGTTGACAGCATCTATAATAATTCTTGCACCTTCAAGTGTAAACATATTATGCTCATTACGCGTTTTTTTTGATGTCAGTAGTTTACTGTAAAGCTTTATATTGGCATTGTCCTTGCTTTTAATAATGCTTTTCATTATTTCTCCTTATAATCATATCTACCATTGTATAGTACTCTTGCCTTTTGAGTATATTTCTTTATATAGTCTGTTTTGCTTTCCGTATATGCATCACGATTAAATTCATATTGCTTCCACAAATCTAATTTTAATTTTTCATACTTTTGTGCAACAAGCGGATTTGATTTTAAAAAATCTCTAAAATACAACTCGTCATTATCACCAATTCGCCTAAAATGCAAGTGAAATACTTTTTGGGCAAAACCGTCAGGAGTGTAACCTTTATTGAATGACATTCTATCTTTATCTTCTACCATGCAAATATATTCATTAGCAATAAGTATACACTTTATATATTGAAAATCAATATCATTTGCTATTTCAACTAATATATCAATAATTGGCTTTGCACGTATACTATTAATAGCTGTGCTTCCAATGTGGCTTATACGAACAATTTGTGACATAGAAAGTATTTGTTTTAATTGTTTTTCTTCATCATAAAACCAATCATTCCAATAATGTTTATGTTCAGTTAGATATATAGGGAAGAGGTGCCATAGTTTTTCTAAACTCATTTCAGAAAGTTGTTTTCCCATAACATCCTCTTTCCCTAATAAAGTAATAAACACCGCTTTTAAATATGTTTTTCAGTCCATAAAATTGCAGGGATTTTGTTAATTTCAATTCGCTCACTTTTCATATGTCATTCCTCTAAAGACGTATAATTAATATTACAAATAATAACAAAACACGCTCAATACAAGAAGGAGCGTGTTGGTTAGCTTAATTTAAAGCAGCTTTTGCTTTGTCAGCGATAGCTGTGAAACCTGTTGGATCACTGATAGCAATTTCTGAAAGCATCTTTCTGTTAAGTGTGATTCCTGCCTTATTGACACCATTCATAAATGTTGAATAGTTCATATCATTTAACTTGCAAGCAGCTGAAATTCTTGTAATCCAGAGCTTTCTAAAATCACGTTTTTTCTGCTTACGACCAATGTATGCGTACTGGCCAGACTTCATTACAGCCTGTTTAGCCATCTTAAAATGCTTACTCTTTGCGCCAAAATAGCCCTTTGCAAGCTTTAAAGTCTTATTTCTTCTCTTTCGAGTCATCATTGCGCCCTTAATACGAGCCATATCTATTTACCTCCGCTTTTTTATTTTCAATTATTTGTATGGGATAAGAACTTTGATTGTTGGAGCATTTGTGCTATCAGCGAAAGCACCTACTCTTGCAATTCTCTTACGCTTGTGTGCCTTCTGAGTAAGTCTATGTCTTTTATTTGTGTGCTGGAATTTAACCTTACCGTTTTTTGTTAAACTAAAACGCTTTTTAGCGCCACTGTGTGTTTTTACCTTTGGCATAATATATCCTCCTCAATTATTACTTTGAAGCTTTTGGTGAAACGAACATTACAAGACTGCGTCCTTCCATCTTAGATGGTTTATCAATGTTTCCAACCTCTGCAACTGCTTCCTTAAACTTATCGAGCAGTTCCTGTCCAAGATGTGGATGAGCAACAGCACGTTTTCTGAAGCGAACTGAAACCTTAAGCTTGTCGCCGGATTTCAGGAATTTTTCTGCTTGATTAACTTTTGTGTTAAAGTCATGGGTATCTATTGTTGATGACATTCGGATTTCCTTAATCTCAACAATTTTCTGATTCTTCCTTGCTTCTTTTTCACGCTTAGTTTGTTCAAAGCAAAACTTACCGTAATCCATTATTCGACATACGGGTGGAGTCGCTTGTGGAGCAATTTTTACAAGATCCAAGTTCTTTTCAATTGCTAACTTCTGCGCTTCCTTTGATGATAAAATACCCAGCTGGGTTCCGTCAACGTCAACTACGCGAATTTCAGAATCGCGAATTTCTTCGTTGATTTGTAGTTCTTTGTTGCTAATGGCGAGCACCTCCAAGCTAAAATTAAACAGAGCACAGACTTACGCCCGTGCTCATACTGATAACATAAAATATGTTGAAGTATTGACCATACGCACTTTCGTTTGTAGGTGAGAACGGAACGGTTCTACTTTGTTTTCTATATTAGTATATACGCTTTTATTATATTTGTCAACATTGTTTTAAAATTTATTTCATTATACATTCTGCCCACACTTCACACTGCTTTATTCTTGCTCCATTATCACCGTGTTCTGCATCATATGAGAAAGCAGTAAGCTGTTCACATGGGAAGCTTTCGCATTCTCCACAATGATTGAGGTTTTTATCCTCACAACAGATTTTTACCGGACATTCACCCCAGCAGATTGTCTTTTCACTAACGCAACCCTTGCAATCAACACCGAATTTTTCTTTACATCCAAGTTCTGAACATAAAATACCACATCTTGATTCAATCATTTTGTCATCTCCTATAATGTTATTTCAACACCCTGTTCAAGTTTGAATGAATAAATATAGCTACTCTTGACAGGCTTATCGAGTATGAGGTCAAATGCCGCTTTATACAGCATTAATTGCAACGAGTAATGCTCTTTTAGTTCATCAAAGGACTTGACGTTATCGGTCTTATAATCAACAAGAACATAACCGTCATCTTCCTCAAAAATACAGTCAGCAATACCCTGAAGCATACCATCTGTTCCATTATATACTGAAAGCTCATCTAAATCAAGCTTTAAATCTGAAATCATAACAAGAAATTGTTTTTCACGCATAAGGTTTTTGCTCTTCTTCATTCTCAAATAGAATTCACTATTGAAAAATGCTGTAATTGATTTTGTGTTAATAGCTTCGCCTTGTTTTTCTGATAGAAGACCGATACTGATAAGTCGCCTAATTTCATCTTCAACATTATTCTCAGCCTTGTTATAATCGGCAAGCTCCATAAAGCTATGAGTTGCAGTTCCCTTTTCTGCAGCAGTGAGCTTCCCGACTTCTTCATCAAGACGCGGAAGCTGATAGAAATATTCAAGCGAGGTATCTTTCTTTGCAACTTCAGAAACGGAGAGCTTTGATTGTGTCTGGGAATACTTTTCATCATACTTAAAATTAATGTAATGCTCAATTTCTTCAATAGTCTTTTCTGATGGTTTTATTTCTTTTGTACTCTCATTAGCTTTTTGCTCTAATGAATTTTTTAAGGAGAGTATATCAGCACCCTCAATAAATTCTATAATTGCATTTGTTGAGTGTGTTGGAATTTCAAGTTCTGAAACGCACATATCACGCAGGAATGAGTCACCCTCATAAGCAAGCAAAGCCATAGTCAACCAATCTTGCATTGAGTTTGCTGTGCGGACAATTTCAGGGGTAACTCTGCCTGATCTTGCGATAGACATAGCAAGACTTTCAATTTTCTTTTGAAAATTCTTACCCATTGAATAGGTAATGAAAAGGCGTTCTTTTGCACGGGTAAGTGCAACATATAATAGTCGCATTTCCTCACTTAACATCTCGGTTTCATTGACAAGTTTTATTGCATCATAAGGCAATGTAGTATATTTTAAATATTTCTCTGGCTCTTGTAATCTAAAGCCTATACCATTATAAAGATTAATTAGCATCTGTTTAGAAAGGTCATTACGCTGATTTTTAAAGGTTGTTGCAGTTCTGCAAAGGAACACAAACGGGAATTCAAGCCCCTTTGACTTGTGAATTGTTTTAATGACAACAGAGTCTGAATAGTTGTTCAGAATACCTGATTGCTTTAAATCTCCCCCATTATTGAATACACTGTTAATATAGCGGATAAAGCCAGTCAATCCACCACCGATACTATTATCATAAGAATAAGCATATTCGAGTAAAAGCCTTAAATTTGCACGCTTTTGTGCACCGTCATCATAGGTTGATGCGATAAGGAAGAAATCTGTACTGTCATATATTTTTCTTATCAACTGCTCAAGAGTAAGGCTCGAGGCATAATATCGTAGTTCCTTGATTTTTGCGACTACACCCGCACATTTGTTTTTGAGCTCATCTGATTTTATATTAAGCTCCTTGTCCTTTGTTTCACCAATAATAGTGAGAAATGCAGGATAAAGCTTTTTATACGAGCTTGAATTTTTGATAACAGCAATGTCATCTGCTGAAAACATAAATATCGGAGATAGCAGTACACTTGCAAAAGCAATATCATTCATTGGATTGTCAATAACATTAAGCATATTTATAAGTATGCTTATTTCTCTTGAACGCAGGTAACCAGTGAGTTCTTCTGACTGGACAGACAAGCCCGCTTGCGCAAAGGCCTCGATATATTCCTTATTGACTGTTCTACTCCTCACAAGTACGCAGAAGTCGCTTTGACGGCAAGGGCGTTCCTGTCCATTTTCATACACAGGATACCCGCTGTCAATCATACTGCGGATTTTTACTGCTACTACTGACGGCTCACTATAATCAATAGTTTCATCATCAAGCTCAATATCCTCCTCTTTTCTTATCACAAGAATTTCTGTTGAAAACTTTTTATTATTATAATCAGCACCGAGCACAAGTGCCTCATCTTTATTATAATCAACCTCGCCCATTTCCTTTGACATAATATTCTCAAAAACAAAATTAACAAAATCAATTACACAATCACGGCTTCGGAAGTTTGAACGTAGCTTTATCTCCTTTAGCTTATCAGCATTTTGTGGCATATTGGCATTATTGCGAGTTTCAATAAAAATATTAGGGTTAGCTTGTCTGAATCGATAAATAGACTGCTTTACATCACCAACAACAAACATATTCTTGCCAATTATTGTATCATCATCTGTTTCTGACAACATTTTGAAGATTAAATCCTGAAGGTTGTTTACATCCTGAAATTCGTCAATGAGAATGATTTTATAAGTATCATTGTTGACAATATCCTTTGCAAGCTGTGATTTTTTATAACCGATTTCGGTTTCTTCACATAAAAGCTGAATAGAAAGAATTTCAACATCCGAAAAATCTATTGCGTTTTTGGCAACCTTTTGTTCCCATAGCTCGTCCCACAAATCATTAACGATTGCAATAAGGATTTTAAGGATTTGTCTACTTTCTTTAAGGTCGGATGATATCTGTGCCTCAGAATACGAGAAAAGCTTTGCAAGGCTATCAAGTGATTTTTTATAATCATCACGATAGTCTTTTATTTTTTCGACAACAAGCTTTTCAATCATATTATCTTCAGGAGCATCTTTATCCGGCTTTCCATAAAAACGGGCAAAAGATATATCATTTAAAACTTCGGCGATTCTATCCCATTCACCGAGAATAATAGTTTTCTCAATTTCTTCAAAAAGTTCAAAATCATTCTTTAAGATAATGTCCTTGGTTTTTGGGTAGTATTTTAATGAGTTTGCGAGCTGGCAAACCTCATTAAAAAGATTCCTTATTATTGAGAATTCAGAATTCAGGTTGTCAAAAATTATAGTTTTCCATTGCTTAGAAATAACGCTGTCATTGTTGTAGCTGTCAATAACATTTTCAAACCAGCTGTCCTTGAAAGGCAGCGAACGTGAAAAATTATAAAGCTGTGTGATGATTTCAACAAGCCTGTTGTCATTGCCGATGCTGAAATAATTATTGAGCATAGACATATTATCAGCATCTTCTTCATAATGCTTTTCAAGAACGGTTTCAAGTGATTTCTCAAACATAACAAAGGATTCAGCTTCATCAATAATTCTAACACCATTTGAAATATCAAACTGTTGGATATTGTTTTTGACAAGTTCAAGGCAGAATGAATTAATTGTTGAAATTTTAGCAAGCTCAAGCTTCATATGTTGGAGCTGCAGCCATTCATTTGTTGGGTCTTCTTCAATTTTTTTACTAAGGGCAACACTTAATTTTTCCCTCATCTGTGCTGCGGCATCATTTGTGAAGGTAACCGCAAGGAGCTTATCAGCTGGAAGTTGATTTTTTTCATCGGTGAGAAGACGTATTACACGTTCAATAAGCACAGCAGTCTTACCACTTCCGGCAGCAGCGGAAACAATTACACCCTTATCAGTGGTTGTTATTGCTGAAAGCTGGTCATTAGTCCACTTAACGCTCATCGTCTTCACCTGCCTTATCATTTGTTTGAATTCCGATTATATCACGGAGCTTATCAGCATCGGATTTGTCAATGATCTGTGCCTTATTCGTCATATAACTTCCACAGACAGACCAGTAATCACAATATCTGCAAGCAAGCTTGTCCTTTTCGCCTTTTGGGATAGCTGGTATTTTTCCGTTTTTAAGATTCTCAGCCATTTCAATCATTCTGCTCTTTGTAAAAGCTTCAAGCCTATTATAGGCATCATAAGGCATAATGTCTGAATAACCGTCGGGCTTAGTCTTGTTCCTTATCTGGACATAATCTGCATTAATCATATCATTCATAATATCATTGTTCTCGTGTCTTACAACAAGTCCGTTTTTCTTAAAGTTCTTATCTTTAAGCTTTGAAACTATATCATTTTCAGGATTCTGCTGGTCAGTTGTATTAAAAGTTCTTTCAATTTCAGGCGCAAGAAAAATTGCAGGCATATATAGTACACCAGCTGGCTCAGCGTTTTCAACATTATCAGTGACAGCCATAAGATATAAAATCATCTGAAGATTTATACCATTATAAACATCCTGAAGTTCAAGCTGTTTCTTGCCTGTTTTATAATCAACAATTCTTATGTATTTTTTGTCATCATACTCACACATATCAAGCCTATCAATTTTACCACGCAGTATTAATTTCAAACCGTTATCAAGGTCAAGCTCAAAAATACTCTTTCCGTTTTTATCGGTGAGATTATATTCAAATTCATGAGGAGTAAAGTTACTACTTTCAAGTTCCGACTTAATATTTTTAACAACATCGAAAATTAGGCTCTCAAGATTTTTGTACATTGCATCAAAGCGTTTTGTTTTCCCAAAATCTCCACCAAGCTCATTTTCTCTGAAATCAGCTAAAAGCTGATGTGTTTTTTCTTTCAACTCATCGTCATTATAAGAAACAAATTCGGGAATATACTCATTTTTATCATTATTATTCTTTCTGCTCATTATTTTTTCAAGGCAATAGTGAACAATAGTTCCCCTATTAACAGGGTTTACTTCAACCTTTTTCGGAGTTTGAAGCTTCAGACCATTCTGACAGAAAAAGCTGAACGGACATTCGTTGAATTTTTCAATACTTGTTGCAGAAATATTTAGATTCTTTGAAAAGAACATACTTTGAGCTGTTTTGGGGTTTAATCGATAATCTGAATTTTCAGAAGCATTACGCAGATATTCAATCCTGTTTTTGTAATCCTTATCTTTTTCCAGAACTGCTTTAATACTCAGTATATCCTCAGTTTTATCCCTGTAATTCTCAACAAATTTATAGTAGGCTGAATGTGGTGTAGTACAATAAAAACCTGGGCTTTTATCCCATGCACATTCAATAATTTTATCACCAAACATATTTGTAAGTTGCTTTATAATCGGCGAAGGACGTCTTGAATTCCCTGATTTATCGGATAATGAATATGATACAAAAAGCCTGTCACTCGGCAGTGAAAGAGCTTGATATGCCATAAAACGTTCTTCTGTAAGCTTCCACATAATACGGCGGGATATTTTAAGTCCAAGTTTTTCGAGAGCTTCCTTATCCTTATCAGTAAAAAGGCCGCTTTCCTTCACAAATGCTGGCATTATACCCTCATTCACACCAATTAAAAATACGACCTTAGGGCTTGCAAGGTGGGAATGATCTGCACTTGCGACCATTACAGCGTCAAGCTTCTGCGGTGGGGTTGAAACACTTGCTTGAAGGAGCATTTGATTTAAAAGCTCACTGAACGTTTTAAGTGTTATTTTTTCATCCTGCAATGTATCATAGATTGCTCTTATTGCCTGAATGAGTATTCCCCACAGTTGCTTGAATTCACGGGCAATTTCTATTGCCTGAGTTTCATTATCGGACAAAACCTCAGGGCTATTCTTAATGCTCTGTGACATTATCGCTGATAAATTGACCTCATCAAGAAAAGCAAAGAGGGCATGACAGATATCTCTTGCTCCACTGTCGGAACAAGCAAGTTTCAACCCTTGAAGTGGCTTAATAATTAGCTTTCTGATTTTATTTAATTCGTTGAGATATGCGGTGTCCTTACTGTCGGTTGCAGTGAAGTCCTCAAGCCACATATCACCATTAACATTCCATTGAAAGCAATAGTCCTCAATCATTGAAACCTGCATATCAGTGAACATTGAAAGGGTTGATTTAATGTATCTTAAGATATTTTCAGTATTGAATTTTCTTGTTGTGACGGTCTGAAAGACTGAAAAAATGTATAATATCAGTGCTTTCTGTGAAACTGGCTGTTTTGTATCCATAAAATATGAGATTTCATACCTGTCAAACACGCCTGAAATTATACTATAATAATCAGACAACTTTCTTGATACTATTGCGATATCAGAATATTTATATCCATTATCACAGACAAGTCTTTTTATGCTTGAAGAAACATATTCAATTTCCTCATATAAGTCATTGCAGGCAATAACCTTAACCCCTGTGCTGTCAGAAGTTTTTACAACAAGAGGATTGAAAATATTGTTGTTAATGTGGTTGACCGATTTATTTATTTTATTGGAAAGATTTTTAAAGGTCACCATTTCAGTTTTAAGATTAAAGCCTTTTGCAAGATTAATGATATCCTGTTCTGTTTTTATAACATTCAGGAATGGCGATAGCTTTGTTCTTGCGTTTTCTCCATATCCTATCGTGAGTGAAATACAGACGTCGGTCGATTGTGACAGAATTGCTTCAAACATTGAAAATTCATCCTGTGAAAAGCCATTGAATTCATCAATATATACATTCATAGATTTAAAAAAGTTTTTTTCTTTTGCTGTTGTCGCAGCTTCTCCTGTGAGTGTCAGGGAGTCCTTCAAGCCTTTTTCTGATAGAATATTGCAATATTCAGAATATAAATATTGTATATCACTTATTTTATCAGACAGTGAACCTGTCAGCTCATGCTGTGTTGCTGAAAGCTCATTCGGAGTAATTTCAGACTGACGCAGTTCTTTTACAAGTTCGATTGCACTATCAATAAAGCTTGTTTTATCAAGCTGTTTTGTATAATATTTTGCTGCTTTTTCTGCCTTGAGCTTCTTAACAGCGAGGTGCATAATGATTTGTTTTGTGTAATCATCAGCATATTCGCCACGGGTTGAGCCATTTAGTTTTATTATAGTTTCGGCAAGCTTCCTGAAGCCGACAACTCTTATTGAGTTAAAAAGACCTGCACCAAGAACCTTATAAAGCTTTTTATCATATTCAAAAGAAAACTGGTCAGGTACGAGTACAAGGACTTCCTTACCAGTTTCTATATCTTTCTTAATCATATCAGAAATATAGGCCGACTTTCCAGAACCGATTGGTCCACTTAACAGCTTCAGCATAAAAACACCACCTGCAATTTACTTGTTAATTCAAGTTTATCACAGGTGGTAATTCAAGTCAATTCTAAGAAAGGGCTTTCTTGACTTGACGGAATAATTTTACGCTAAAAAAGCGAATTTTATATTTCTGAGGCTTTTTCATTATTTTAATTTCAGAGTCATTAAATTCCTTAAGCTTATCATCGTCATCAGTTTTTTGAGTTTCTTCATATAATGATGTGCCTAACATTGGTTTGAAATTTTCTTTATTCAGTGAAGTATCAATAGGCTCTAAGCTTTCTTTGTCCAGTGAGGGAGCAATACATAGTTGTGGGTACATAACACACCACCAATTATGTCCTTTTGCCTCGCCGATTGTTATTCGTACTGCATCATAATACCCCGCCGGCAATGTTATATCACCATAGGTTCGGTCATTAAACTCCATATATGTGAGTTCACACTTAACAGGATAATTATAACCGTTATCTTTGATAGTCCTTTCGGCAACATCCTGAATTTTATTAATATTGTTTAAAGCTATCTGCTCTACTTCAAGTCTTGTCTTACCTTTACAAAAAAGATCTTCGGTTTCAGCAAGAACTGCATCACGAACCTTAAGTTTTAATTCCTGATCCTCTTTACTGTCGGAATTTGCGAGGATATGAAGCCTCAATACGCCGTCTGATATTCCTTCAAGGTCCTTTGCAAAGGCATTAACACTTGATAGTATCACTGCAATCACTAAACCTAATAATAAAGCGACATCTAATTTTTTCATAGAATTTCTGTCCTTTCAACGTTATGTGTCTTTATTATAGCCATATTTTACCATTGTTATTCAATAAAATAAAAGAGCCCATTTCTGAGCTCTTTAAGTTGTTATTTAATAATACTTAACAATACACCTGCGGCAACTGCTGAACCGATAACTCCAGCAACATTTGGTCCCATAGCGTGCATTAAGAGGTAGTTTGAAGGATTTGTCTGCTGACCGACCTTCTGTGAAACACGAGCAGCCATTGGAACTGCTGATACACCAGCTGAACCGATTAGTGGATTAACTTTACCCTTTGAAGTAACATACATTATTTTTCCGAAAAGAACACCTGCTGCAGTACCAGCACCAAATGCAAAAACACCAAGAATAATTACTTTACCAAACGCCAAATTCATAATCTTATCAGCCTGTGTTGTTGCACCAACAGAAACACCAAGCATGATTGTTACAATATTCATTAGTTCATTCTGAGCAGTCTTCACAAGTCTTTCGCAAACGCCGCTTTCCTTTAATAGGTTACCGAACATAAGCATACCAACGAGTGGAGTCGCATCAGGAACCATTAGACAAATAATCAATGTTACAACTATCGGGAAAATAATTTTCTCTGTTTTTGTAACTTTTCTTAACTGTCCCATTACAACGCTGCGTTCCTTTTTGGTTGTAAGTGCTTTCATTATAGGTGGCTGAATAATAGGAACAAGTGCCATATAAGTATATGCAGCAAGTGCAATAGTTCCTACATCAAGATTTTTAGAAGGGTGCATTCCAAGCAATCTCGATGATACAAAAATCGATGTAGGTCCATCAGCACCACCGATAATTGCTATCGAACCAGCTTCTGCAGCATTCATTCCAAGAAGTGCAGCACCAATAAATGTAAGGAATATACCAGCCTGTGCAGCAGCACCGAGCAAAAAGCTCTTAGGGCTTGCAATAAGTGGTCCGAAATCAGTCATACAACCAATGCCCAAGAATATAAGTGGTGGGAATAACTGAAGCTTAACACCTACATAGAATAAGTCAAGCAAGCCTATATTAGCTTCTTTTATTGCTTGAACAAATCCATAAACGTGATCGGCATTTGCCTTAAAATATTCCGGATGATACATATTTGCATCAGGGAGATTCGTTAAAAACATACCGAATGCGATAGGTAATAATAGTAATGGTTCAAATTTTTTAACAATGGCAAGATACATGAACAAAAATGATATTGCTATCATTATAAGGTTCTTCCAGCCGCCATCCTGAAGGAAACCCGCAAAGCCTGACGAGTTCGCCAGATCTTTTATGGTGTTTAGAAAGTTATCGATCATAGTTATGCCCCTTTAAGTAAGTTAATATGAATTAAAATGGTCTTGTATTCTCCAACACGCCAGCTCTTGCCCATGCATTTACTGATCTGTCAGCTCTCTTAATACTTCTTATAGCAAGCTTTTTGCCGGTTTCACTTGAAATGGCAGAAATAGTAGCCGCTATAACAGCAATAATTTCATCGTCAATGCCTTTTTCAGTTACAGGCTTTATTTCTGTCACTTGTTGTGTTTTTGATACTTTAGGCTTTGTTTCTTTTTGTGTATCTGTTTTTGATATTGCTTTAAATCCCTTACCAAAGATAGATATAAATATTACCAGCAGAATAAGTGCAGAAAATACTACAACAAGTCCTGTAATGACAACAGTTACAATAAATTCAGAATCCATTTCCTGGTCAGCTAATACAGTCAATGCATTTGGAAACATATTATTTCTCCTTCTATATTAAATAACATAATTTCTTTAATTATAACTCATTTCGATTTTTTTTACAACATAAATTTGCTATTTTTTTAAAAAATTCAATAATATTGAGTTATTGTTAATATGTAGAAAATTAATTATATTGATATTTTCGTTATATTCATATATAATAATTTTATTAAATGAAAGGATATGTATTATGGATAAAATTATTGATAATATTTATGATTACCTTCCTACCCTAGGCATAGCAGTTGCAATATTCCTCATTGGCATTATTCTTGCAAAGATTATTGTTAAAATAATGGGAAAGGCACTTAACAAGAGCAAGATTGACATTACCGCACATTCATTTCTGAAATCACTTGTTAAGGTAACACTATATACAGTTGTTATAGTAATTGCATTAACAAAACTTGGGGTACCAACAACCTCTCTTGTAACAATCATTGGTGCTGCTGGTCTTGCTGTTGGTCTTGCTTTGCAATCAAGCATGTCAAACCTTGCTGGCGGATTTATAATTCTTTTCTCAAAACCTTTTACAGTTGGAGATTATGTTCAGATCGGATCATCTGAGGGTAATGTTGAGGCAATTACAATTCTATACACTCGCCTTCTAACAAATGACAATAAGGCTGTATATATTCCAAATGGACAGGTTTCAAACTCTTCCATCATAAACTACACTCAGGAAAAAACAAGACGTCTTGACCTTGTGTTCTCAATAAGCTACAAAGATGATTATACTAAGGCTAAAAAGATTCTTGCCGATATTGTTGATAGGAACGAACTGGCATTAAAAGATCCTGCACCACTTATCCGTGTAACCGAACAAGCTTCAAACTCAATAAATATAGCAGTAAAAATATGGGTTAAATCAGAAAATTACTGGCCACTAAATTTTGATATGCTTGAATTAGTAAAAACAAAATTTGACGAAGAAGGTATTTCAATACCTTATAGTCAACTTGATGTACAGATAAAGAAATAATCAGCAGTATTTTGAATATGCTTCTCTAACCTCATCATCTGGAATTTTTAAGTAATCAAGAGCGTTTCTACTTTTAGCTTCTGCCCTAAGCATATCAAGGATTTCCATCTGCGTTGTAAGACAAATTTTGAATTCAGCAACAACTGTGTCTTCAATACTATTTATTAATGCATTAAGATTTTCACTGCAAGCTTTTTTTGAAAGCTCCATTGCATCAATAAGTATTTTCTTATCAGAAGAATCGTTTTGCTTTGACATTTTATACACTACCCTTTCAATAAATAAAGTAATTTATTATAGCAATTCTGATTAATTGCAGATATTTTCTGATAAAGAATTTTTAGTTCAGGATCAGTTGTTTGGTCACTATGTTTTCGAAAAGTGGAAACAAGATTTTGCTCTGATTGAATCTGAGCTTCAAGAATATCAAGTTCTTTGCGTGACAATTGTATCATAAAAATTTACCTCAATAAAAAATATAGGTATAGTATTTGAATGTAATTCAATACTATACCTTTTTTTATTTGTATTTGTAAAGTGATATTTGTTCAAAACCTTCAAGAAGCTTGTCTGCTACTTTAAATGCAATACGAGTTCCTTTTGCAACACATTCAAGAGGACTTTCAGCTGAAACGCATTTTACGTTAATGCGTTGTTCAATGACCTGTGGCAATCCACCAAGTAAAGCACCACCGCCAGTAAGAAGAATTCCGTTTGTGTAAATATCACCAACAAGCTCTGGCGGAGTCTGTTCAAGGACGTTTTTAATAGTTTCAATTATATCATCAACGCAATCAGAAATAGCCTCATAAATATCAAGATCACTTATTTCAAGCTTTTCAGGTAAGCCTTTAAGAAGATTTCTTCCCTTGACTATCTGCTTTTTTTCGCCCTTAGGATCAAAAACATTGGTAAGATCCATTTTAACTTGCTCTGCTGTTTTCTCACCAAGAAGAATTTTATATTTATTCTGAACGTATTTGATTATTGCCTGATCAATTTTGTTGCCTGCAACTTTTGTTGAATTTGAACGTACAATACCACCAAGTGATATTACCGCAACGTCACAGGTTCCGCCACCAATATCAACAACCATATGACCATCAGGCTGAATAATATCAATACCTGCACCAAGCATAGCAGCAACAGGTTCCTGAATGAGGTATACTTTTCGTGCACCTGCGTTCAAAGCAGCTTCAACAACAGCTCTGCTCTCAACATCCGTAATAAATGATGGAATGCATATAACAATTCTCGGTTTTATAAGTTGTTTTCCAGTAACTTTTAAAATGAATTCCTTAATCATTGCCTGTGTCATATCGTGGTCCGAAATAACACCATCTCTTAAAGGTCTTACTGCTACTATATATTCTGGTGTTCTGCCGAGCATTTCAAAAGCTTCACTTCCGACTGCCACAACAGATTCTGTCTTTTTATTATATGCTACTACAGAAGGTTCATTCAAAACCAAACCTTTTTTTGCGGTTGCTATTATTATGTTTGCTGTTCCCAAATCAATACCTATATCAACCGAAGCCATTGGTCTTACCTCCTAATATAATTTACAATTCATTTTATTTTATCATATTCATACATAATTTTCAAGTTTTTTTTATAATTCGTTATTATATTTTTTATTAGTCGAAGAAATGACAGCACATATTACTCTATTTGCACCAAGCTTCTTGAGCATTTTTGCGCACTCATTTAAAGTTGCACCAGAGGTTATTACATCATCACAAAGCAAAACAGTCTTCCCTTTTAAATCATAGGCCTTGTCAGCAATGAATGAACCTTTTACAAATTCTTTTCTCTCAAGATATGTAAGTTTATGTTGTGTAAGCTTTTTATTTTTCTTTTTGATAATATTATTTGCTAGTGGCTTGTTGAGTGATCTTGATATATATTTTGCCAATACCTCTGACTGATTATATCCCCTCTCAATTCTTTTCTGACGAGTCATTGGGACGGCAGTTATTATGTCAATACTATCGCTAAGATTATTTTTATTAAGCAGATTTACAAGCTTTTTCGAAAAATATTCAGCAAAGTTGACTCCGTTTTTCAGCTTGAAGTTAACAATACCATTTTTAATAATTCCGTCGTAGTAGGTTGCAACTATACAATAATCATATTGCGGCTTTGTATTACAGATACAATCTGCCTTCCCGCATTTTATACATATAGGCACTTTTACTTCTGGGAACTTTGCAATGCAATTATCGCAGATAAGCTTGTTCCAACTAATGAACTTATTGCAACAAGGGCAGCGGTTTGGGAACAATAGATCTGTTATATATCTAAAAATACTATTCTTTTTCATCATAAATGTCCTTTATTAACATATCTTTCAGACAGGTGTATCTGCAAGTACGCCTGTTGTTTTCAATCATAAATTCTACTCTTTTCGCTGAACCGACTATTATAAGGAGCTTTTTAGCTCTTGTAACAGCTGTATATAGAAGATTCCTGAAATATAGCTTATCATATCCGCCGAATAAAGGCAATACTACGACATCAAATTCACTGCCTTGACTTTTGTGGACAGTGACTGCGTACGCAAGCTCAAGATTTTCAAGCATAGCTGAATTATATGTGCATAATCTTCCCTCAAAGTTAATTTTAACCGTTGCTGACGCTCTGTCGACCTCAACTATCTTACCAATATCACCGTTGAAAATCCCACTTCCCTTTTCTTCATCACGCTGCCATATGATATCATAATTGTTTTTTGTCTGCATTACCTTATCATTTTCACGGAAGGTATAATGAGGCATACGCAGCTCTGCGAGAAATTTTTCAGGTGGATTAAGTTCAGCCTGAAGCCTTTTGTTAAGCTCATAAACTCCGATCGGGCCTTTTCTCGTCGGGCATAGCACCTGAATATCATCAACAGAAGAATAACCGTAGGTTTTAGGCAAGCGTTCCTTTTGAAGTTCAACAACAGTGTTTGCAATATCTTCATAATCAAGGCGTTGAAGGAAGAAGAAGTCATTGTCCTTTTCAGAAAGATCCGGTAACTCACCCTGATTTATAAGGTGAGCGTTTTTAACAATACTGCTCTCCTGTGCCTGTCTGAATATCTGTGTGAGTTTTACAGATGGTACAGCTTTACTGTCTAATAAGTCTTTGAGGAGGTTGCCAGCACCGACTGACGGAAGCTGATCACTGTCACCAACCATAATAAGCTTGCAGGAAAGTGGCATAGCGCGCAATAAAGCCTCAAAAAGCAAAACATCAACCATTGACATTTCATCAACGATAATAACATCACAATCCAAAAGATTATTTTCATTGTGAACAAAAGTGAATTTTTCAGAATTTGACGGTTCAATGTCAAGAAGTCTGTGAATTGTTTTTGCATCGTAGCCTGTTAGGTCAGAAATTCTTTTTGCTGCTCGTCCTGTTGGAGCAGTAATGAAAACATGCAAGCCTTGCTGTTCAAACAGTGATATTATAGCATTTAGTGTTGTTGTTTTACCTGTTCCAGGGCCACCTGTGAGAATCATGAAGCCATTCTGCAATGCCTCATTAATCGCCTTTCTCTGAAGGCTTTGATACTTAATTCCATTTTGTTTTTCATCAATATCAATTACATCATCAAAATTTATATTACTATTATAAGCGTTACTTCTCATGTAAGCAAAACGTCGAGCTATAAAGCTTTCTGCTATATAAAAATCAGCAAGATATATGAATCTGCGATTGTTTTTAGTATACTCAACAAGAGTCTGATTTTCGAGTTCATCGCTGACAACATTATAAAAATCTTCCTCGGTAACTTCGAGAATCTCACACGACTTGTCCTTTAACCTGTCAAAAGGAAGGCATGTATGCCCAGAAAAACTGTTTTCTGCAAGTATACATGCAATCCCAGCACTTATTCTGTTTTGGTTATCTTTAGGGATATCGAGTTCCTTCGCGATTTCGTCAGCTTTATCAAAGGGCAGATCAATTCCAAATCTGCATAATATGTAAGGATTAATTTTGAGCATATCCAGGGTATTGAGCCCCCATCTTTTCCACGCACGAACGCCGTAGGATGGGGCAACCGCGTATTTTGACAGGAACACCATTAATGTTCGTATGCCAAAAACGTTTTTAAAATCCTCAATGAATTTATCTGCTTTTTTCTTTGTTATGCCATCGACCTCAACAAGACGTTCAGGCTGTTTTTCAAAGATATCAAAGGTTTCTTCTCCGAACTTTTTTACAATTTTTTTTGCAAGCACTGGGCCGATGCCTTTAATTACACCACTTGCAAGATAGCGCTGAATAGCGGCAACTGACTTTGGCAGTGTTCTTTCACAAAGCTGCGCCTTGAACTGTGAGCCGTACTTCGGGTGACTTGTGTATTCACCGGTTAAGCGAAGCTCTTCACCTTCCTCAACATTGCCGATTTCACCGACAACAGTAATGGGCTCTCCCCCCACATCAAGAGTAAGAACAGCAAAGCCATTGACTTCATTTTTATATGCAATTGAATCAACGTTGCCTTCAATATGGCAAAGCTGCTTATTCTCCATTTATTTCATTCCTTTAGATTTATTTACAATATAAGCTCGGGATTAGTTATAAGATTCTTAAGTTCCTCAGGGTAACAGGTTATTACTGGCTCATACTCCTCAGATAGTTTATTGCAGAGCTTTATGGTTTCTTCATCACAATCAGTTAGGACAAGGATAATACGGTTGCCTATCAGGCTTTCCCAACTACTGCTCCACAAAAGGCTCCTGACTGTGTATTCAATATCTTCATTCTTTGCTTTTACAGGAACAAGTGTAAACATAGTTAGTATAGTTTTCTTTTTATTCAGGAATGCAGATGTAATGACTTTTATAAGACAGATGATTAACAGAACTGATACAACAATTACTATTGAATAAAGCAGAGCCTCCATAATTATTCCTCCTCAAAAATTATATTAATATAATTTATGTTGGAAAAAAAAAAACGTGAGTAAAAAAGCCGATTTTTTTTATTATTTTAATTTTACCTTAAAAAATATCTTATTTCAAGTAAAAAAGGTGCTCTTTCGAGCACCTTTCAAATTATGCGTTATTCTTTGCTTCAAGATCCGCAAGAGCGTCTTTTCTTGAAAGATTAATTCTTCCCTGATTGTCAATTTCCATTACCTTTACGATAACTTCATCTCCAACAGAAACTACATCTTCAACCTTTTCAACTCTATTCTTATCAAGTTTTGATATATGAACGAGTCCGTCCTTACCTGGAGCAATTTCTACAAATGCGCCGAAGTTCATAAGTCTGACAACCTTACCCTTGTAGATTGCGCCAACCTCTGGATCGTTAGCAATTGTTTTTACTATCTGAAGTGCTTTATTTGCTTTTTCAAGATCCACACCTGAAATAAATACATTTCCATCATCACTAATATCAATCTTTACTTCACAGTCAGCAGAAATCTTCTGAATGACCTTTCCGCCCTGACCGATAACCTCACGAATCTTATCAACAGGAACCTTCGTCTGCAACATCTTTGGAGCATATTTACCAACTGTAGCTCGTGGCTCAGGAATTGCCTTAAGCATAATGTCGTCAAGAATATAGAAACGAGCTTTTTTCGTTGTTTCAAAAGCGTTCTTAATTATATCCATTGTAAGACCATCAACTTTGATATCAACCTGAATTGCTGTGATACCATCTTTAGTACCGCCAACCTTAAAGTCCATGTCACCATAGAAATCTTCAAGTCCCTGAATATCAACCATTGTCATCCAACGGTCGCCTTCTGTGATAAGTCCGCAGGAAATTCCAGCAACAGGAGCTTTTATTGGAACACCAGCATCCATAAGAGCAAGTGTTGAACCACAGATTGAACCCTGTGATGTTGAACCATTTGAAGAAAGAACTTCAGAAACAAGTCTTAAAGCATATGGGAATTCCTCAACGCTTGGGATAACTGGCTCAAGTGCTCTTTCAGCAAGTGCACCGTGACCGATTTCACGACGTCCAGGTCCTCTTGAAGGCCTTGTTTCACCAACTGAATATGATGGGAAGTTGTAGTGGTGCATATATCTCTTTGTATCTTCTTCGTCTATACCGTCAATTCTCTGTGCGTCACTTACAGGACCGAGTGTTGCTACAGTAAGAACCTGTGTCTGTCCTCTTGTGAAAAGTCCAGAACCGTGAACTCTTGGAAGAAGTCCAACTTCAGCGGCAAGAGGTCTAATCTGATCAAGACTTCTTCCGTCAACACGCTTGCCCTCATCAAGCAACCATCTACGGACGATCTTCTTCTGAATCTTGTATATAACTTCATCAAGGAATCCTGGCTTATCACCATAAGCTTCATCAAATTTAGCGTGGATTGCATCCTTGATTGGCTGTAATCTTGATTCGCGGACATTCTTATCGTCAGTGTCAAGTGCAACCTTAACATCATCAGCACAGAAAGCATAAATCTCATTGAAGATAGCCTCAGGAATTTCCTGTGATTCAAATGTGAACTTAGGCTTGCCGATTTCCTTTTGAATGTCACTGATAAATGTAACAATCTTTTTGATTTCTTCATGACCCTTTTCAATAGCTTCAAGCATTGTATCGTCAGGAACCTGATTTGCACCAGCTTCAATCATAACGATTTTTTCCATAGAAGCAGCAATAGTTAAGTTAAGGTCGTTCTTTTCTCTCTGCTCCAATGTTGGGTTAAGAACAATCTCACCTTCAACAAGTCCGACACTGATACCACCAATTGGTCCTTTCCAAGGAATATCTGATATTGACAAAGCGATTGATGTTGCTATCATACCTGTAATTTCAGGTGAATTGTCAGGATCAACGGCAAGAACTGTCATAACAACAGATACATCATTTCTCATATCCTTTGGAAATAAAGGTCTTATAGGACGGTCAACTACACGAGAAGTAAGGATTGCTTTTTCTGAAGGCTTACCCTCTCTCTTCATGAAAGAGCCTGGAATTTTACCAACAGAATATAATCTTTCTTCGTAGTCAACTGATAGAGGGAAGAAATCAATACCCTCTCTTGGCTTTGCACTTGCTGCAACGTTTGCCATTACAACTGTCTCACCATAACGAACCCAGCATGAACCGTTTGAAAGTTCACAGGTCTTACCTGTTTCTACAACTAGTTCTCTGCCAGCAAATGTTGTTGTGAATGTTTTGTAGTTATTAAACATTAGCTACCTCCTGTTTTTTAATAGGTAGCAGCTTTAGCAATAAGTACTGAGTCTTAACATAAAGGCCCACTATTTAATGCTAAAAAAATCTACTACCGTTTTTACTTTTTAAAATAATATGCCAAAAGGCAGAAAGGAAAAAATCCCTGACTGCCCTCTGGTCAAACAAGCAAAATTACTTTTTGCTTGTTTTTTCAATAGTATTACGTATGCCAAGCTTTTCAATTGTAGCACGGAATCTAACAATATCTTTCTTATAAAGATATCTTAGAAGGTTACTTCTCTTACCAACCATCTTTAAAAGACCTCTTCTTGAGTGGTGGTCCTTCTTATGAACCTTTAAGTGCTCAGTAAGATCGTTTATTCTCTTTGTGAGAATTGCAATCTGTACTTCAGGTGACCCTGTGTCACCTTCGTGAGTAGCGTTAGCTTCGATTACTGCTGTTTTTTCATCTTTTAAAAGCATATTTACACCTCTTTGTTTTATTTGCCCTCGTCATAGCAGACGGCAGGTATTTTCCCCTTCGGGCTTACTCCGCAAGCCATGTGCGTGGCATAACTACTATATATTATCATAATTACATTGATTTGTAAAGTAGTTTTAATGATTTTTTACTATTTCAATCCATTTTTGATTTTAGCTGATGTCAATGTATTCTGCAAAAGCATAGCTCTTGTCATTAAGCCGACTCCGCCAGGAACAGGAGTAATATATCCCGCAACCTCCTTGACATTTTCAAAGTCAACATCTCCGCAAAGCTTTCCGTTATCCAGTCTGTTCATGCCGACGTCAATAACAACTGCACCCTCTTTAACCATATCAGCAGTGATAAGGTTTGGAACGCCAACTGCTGCAATAAGGATATCAGCTCTCTTGCAAGCTGCTTTTAAATCCTTTGTCTTTGAGTGGCAAATTGTAACTGTACCACTCTGGTGAAGCAAAAGCATTGACATTGGCTTACCAACAATATTACTTCTTCCAACAACTACACATTCCTTGCCCGAAATTGAAATGCCTGTGCTTTTAATCATCTCCATAACTCCGGCAGGTGTGCAAGGTAGAAAATTATAATCCCCGATCATTATCTTCCCCACATTTATAGGATGAAATGCATCAACATCTTTTTCGGGATTTATTGCATTAAGTATTTCCTTTTCGTCAAGGTGCTTTGGGATTGGAAGCTGACATAGAATTCCGTCAACTTTTTCGTCATTATTGAGAGTTTCAACAAGCTCCATAAGCTCTTTTTGAGTAGTGTCTGCCGGCAAAGCATATTCATAAGAAGCTATTCCAACTTCCTCACAATCCTTTTTCTTACCGTTTACATAAACTCTTGATGCAGGGTCATCACCGACGATAATTACAGCAAGTCCAACCTCAATGTTCTTTTCTTTAAGTACAGCGACTTCTTTTTTAATTTCGGCTTTTACATTAGCAGAAACCTCTTTGCCGCTAATTATATTACTCATCTATATCATCTCCGTCATCATCAAAATCATCATCAGTATTATCTTCTACATTATCACCATAGTCAGTATCATCATCGTCATCAGCACCATTATCGATATTACTTGTGAGAACCTTCATGTTGACTTCATCGTCATCGATTTTTTCGTCTTTTGAATTTTCTTCATCTGACTTTTCATCATCAAAAGCGTTATCAATTACTTTAGTAAGATCCTTGTCAATCTTGTTCTTTTCCTTTTTTGCTGGTGGATTATCGTAATCTTCAATCATTTTCTTTGAAATGTCAGTTTCATAATAGAACTGATAGTTCCCTGAATCTTTAACTCTCAATCTGTTAATAGCAATTGCAGCAACTGATATAATAACACAAGCAATAGCGAGCATCTGTGACACTCTGATATAATCACCAATCATTAGGCTATCTGTTCTCAAGCCTTCAATGACTGCTCTGCCAAGTCCGTACCAACCGACATACATAAGGAATATTTCGCCGTCAAACTTTCTGTGTTTACGATAAATATTCAAAAGAATGAAGCCTAATATACACCATAATGATTCATATAGAAAGCAAGGATGTACAACAAGGTCCTGAATAGGTGTAGATGGGAATTTAGAAGCAACTTCGTTCATAATCTTATTACTTGTCATTCCCCAAGGAAGTTTTGTTACTGAACCGTAAGCTTCCTGATTAAAGAAATTACCCCAACGGCCGATTGCCTGACCAATAAGAAGTCCGAAAGCTGCTACATCAAACATTGCAGAAATTCTTATTTTATTGTGCTTTGTAACCAATCCGCCAACTATTAATGCAGCAATTATACCACCGTATACTGCAAGTCCACCATCACGAATGTTTATTGCATCCTTGAACTGGAACTTTCCGTCTGAAACATAATTGTTCCATGAAAAAAGAACGAAATAGAGTCTTGCGCCGATTACAGCTCCAACGAAGCCAAATATAACTGAATCAACTGCCTTATCAGGATTTATGCCGAACTTTTTCATTATCTTAAAGCAGAATATCATTGCAAGCAATGCACCGAGTGCAATAAGGAAACCATACCAATAGATTTCAAAGTTGCCTATTCTTAAAAAAGTTTTGTCAATCTTGATTCCGTTTGTGAAGATATTGTCCTTACCAAGGAACGGAAAAAAGACACGGTCTGTATTGTCCTGTATATTCTGAACCAATTTGTCTGTCATAATCTTCTCCTTCTAATTAGCTTTAATTATTGAAATTGCAGCTTTTGAAGCGTCAAAAAAGTCTGAAAGAGAGTTCTGTACATCTTCAAATGTTATTGCCGCAAGAATTTCCACAGTTTCAAATGCGTCCACACCGACAAAATGTGAATTGAGCATTAATGATGCACAAGCTTCAACATTATTGAAGCTTCTGATTAATTGTCCATACTTGGATTTCTTAACTATTTCAAATCTGACTTTATCTAAGCCTTCTGATTTTGCTTTTTCTATTTCCTTCTTAATTCTTGCGAAAACCTCATTAGGGTCTTTTGATTCACCGCCAAGAATGTTGGTAAAGAATCCATCACCTGTGAAAACCTCAGAAGTAAAGCTTGAATTGATAAGTCCATCCTCTGTCATTTCTTTATATAATTGCGATGTTGAACCAGCAAGAAGTGATAGTGCAATGCTTGCAACCATTTCAGCTTTTACAAGTTCTTTTCCACTCATTGGCTTAGCCTTAAATCCGATATTGAACAATGGAGTTCCTACGGGGAGCTTTTGTTCAATTTTAGACTTATTGATTGTAAACGGCTCGTCCTTAAAAGCAGTTTCAAGCATAATATCTTCACAAGGCTTAAGGTATTTGTCAGCAACTTCAAGTACTTCATCAACCTTAACATTACCAGCGATTGAAAGCACCATATTGTTAAGATTATAGAAAGTGTGATAGCATCGGTAAAGAAGCTCAGCATCAATCTTTGCTATACTTTCAACTGTACCAGCAATATCAATTTTTACAGGGTGATTTACATATAAAGCATTTAAAAGATTAAAGAAAACTCGCCAGTCAGGGTTATCGTCGCACATTCTAATTTCCTGCCCGATAATGCCTTGCTCCTTTTGAACTGTTGCATCTGTAAAATAAGGCTTCTGAACAAATGAAAGAAGAATTTCAAGTGAATCCTTATAATTTTCACTACAGCTGAAAAGATAACAGGTCTTATCAAAGCTAGTATACGCGTTTGCGTTTGCGCCTGTTTTTGCATAAAGCTCAAAAACATCACAATCTTCATTTTCAAAAAGCTTATGCTCTAAAAAATGCGCGATTCCTTCAGGAACGTCAACAAAGTCGTTCTCTTTATTTGTCTTGAATCTTGTATTTATTGAACCGTATTTTGTACCGAAGAGGGCTTCTGTTGTCGAAAAGCCGTCCATTTCCCATACAAGAATATCAAGTCCCGATGGATGAGAAATTTTATAGTATTGTTCGCCCGCTCTGTCACTTTTTATTATTTTCTTTTCCATTACTCTTCGACCTCCTGGCTTTCAGAGCCTTTCATAATATAAATAGTATCAAGCTTCAAAGCAACGGCTGCTTGAATAATTTCTTCACGGGTTACATTCTTCAAGGCTTTAATTGCCTGTTCAGGTGAATAATTATCCCCTCTTATCGACTGGATAAAATACCACGCTGCAATATCGTTTGTTGAATCGTAGTTTGACTTATAGTCGCCAGCAATACTTAATACTGCATTATTCATTTCATCATCAGTAAAGTCACCTGTTGCGAGTGAGTTAATCTGATTTTGAATTTCTTCCTTAGCTTTTGGGATGTTTCCATATTCGACACCGCTATCGACAATCATAACTCCCTTGCCCTCAACAAATCCTGCAGCACAGTAATAACATAGGCTGTACTTCTCGCGGACATTTGTAAAAAGTTTTGAAAAGGCTGTGCCGCCGAGCATTGTTGTCATAAGACGGTTTACATAAGTGCTCTTGTAATCACTCTTGAATGCCATAACCATCTTGCACTGGTTGACATCCATATCTTCAACTACTTCAACAGGCTTAGCTTTAATTGTGCTAAGACAAACAAAGCTATTCGGAGTAAAGCTTCTCTCTAATGAAGAGAATGCGTTCTTTATTTTGTTAATAGCGTCAGTATTTTCTTCGCCACCAACAAACATAATTTCAATCTGAGCAGTTTTCAAAAGCTCTTTATAGGCATTATATGTCATCTGCGGTGTGAGCTTTTGAGCACCATTTTTATTACCATAAGCGGTAATTGCTGAAGGCTCATTCTTATAAATAGTAGTATTAGCACGGATTATTGCATAAGTTCTCTTATCATTTATTTCAGCTTCAATACCGTCAATAAGCTCTTGCTTTCTGATTTCAAAATCCTTTTTAGCAAAACCGTCATCCTCAACAATAGGTTTGAAAATACAATCAAGAAGAATATCTGTTACTTCTCCTGTGACCTTTTCCCCTTCAAGAGAATAAGCATCACAGATACAGCTTGCAGCGATACCAACGACCTGATTATCAGCAAGCTTATGGTTTATCGTTGAAAGATTTGAGCCATAGAGGCTTGAAAGCTTTGTAGTGAGTTCTGTTCTTGTTCTGTATTTTTCATTTGAAGTAATAAGAAGATTCGGAACAAGTGCATTTTCTGATGCTGAAAGCTCGTCAAGCTTTGTAATAAACCTTATCATTATAAAATTACTTTTAAATTTTTTATCTATTATTGTTGTAAAGCGAATTCCGTCAGAAATTTTCTGTTCACTGAGGTTGATTGCCATTAAAACAACTCCTTTACCTATAGTGCATTACCAAAATATTATAACACAGTATTTATTAATTTTCTACTAAAATTAATAAAATTAATACTTATTGTAACCAAAAAATAACCGGTAATTATAAAATCACCGGTGTTTTTCTAATTTATTAGAGGAACATATTGTTCATTATCTAGAGCATAATTCAAAACCTTGCCATAAAACTCTGTTGGGTTCAGCATAATTTTTTCTTTAATTAAAATAGCTTGCTCTTCATCAGGAGCAAAAAGCTTCATATCCATAAGAATTATGTCATTATCATTGCAGATACATGAAACGCTGTAGCCTTTTTTAAGCTTAGATATTTCACATTTTACATCGTGCTCAATTTTCAGTTTTGAAAAAAGCTTTAATCCAGCAGATAATATCTTATCGCGGAATGATTTTGGTACTATCGTCTTGAATGATTCAGCACCAGCCTTACCCATTTCAGTGAGAAAATAATAGTTAACGCCTTCAACGTTTTTTAATTCAATAGTTTTAGCTTCAAGCATTGAATTGATAGCTTCTGTATAATAGAAGTAATTCAGTATTCCGTCTGAGGTCGCAATTTCAGTAAGCTGAACAGGTGTAACAGGTCTGTCAATTTCATTTAGAAAATAGCAAATGAGAATTTTAACCGCGTAGGAATCTGTGAGCGATAACATATTAGGTGTCAGAAATTTTTCAAAGGTATCCATTAAAATCTCCTTAGAAATTAGGGTAATCAATCATATTTGAAAGTAATGCAATATTAACAGCAGCTTCAACACAAGGTACTGCTCGAGGAACAACACAAGGATCGTGTCTGCCTTTGATGTTGATAGTTTCATTCTTCAATGCGCTATAATCAATAGTTTCCTGTGGTCTTGCTATTGAAGGAGTCGGCTTGAAGGCAACTTTTAAAGTAATAGGCATTCCTGAAGAAATACCACCTAAAATTCCGCCATGGTAATTTGTTTTTGTAACAACATGGCCGTGCTCATCAACATAAAATTCATCGTTATTTTCACTACCAAGCATTTTTGAGCAATTAAAACCTGCACCAAATTCAAGGCCTTTTACAGCTGGAATTCCAAAAATGAGCTGTGCTATGTTATTTTCAAGTCCATCAAAAATCGGTGAACCGATTCCTGCTGGAACATTTATTGAGCAACATTCAATAACACCGCCCAATGAGTCAAGCGATTCTCTTGCTTTTTCAACATCCTTTATCATCAAAGCACCCTTTTTATCATTTAGCACAGGAAAGTCTTTTATTCTAAGATCAAGGATCTGTTCACGACTCACTGAGATTGGGTCAAAAGGAGTATCATTTGTATTATGTATTGAATAAATATGTGCACCAGTATAGATTCCTCTTCTTTCAAGAATCTGTGCACATACTGCACCAGCAAATACAAGCGGAGCTGTCAGCCTTCCTGAAAAATGCCCGCCGCCACGAACATCATTGAATCCTCGGTATCTTATTGCACCAGTATAGTCAGCGTGACCAGGACGTGCAAGTCTTGATACATTTGAATAATCATTAGAGTGAGCGTCTTCATTAGGGATAAAAGCACATAAAGGTGTTCCAGTAGTCTTATTATTAAGCAACCCTGACATAATCTGTGGGAGATCTTTTTCTCTTCTCTGAGTCGATGTCTTATCCTGCTTTGGTGCTCTTCTTGCCATAACAGCAAGAACCTCATCCATATTTACATACTCTCCACAAGGCAGTTTATCAATTACAACTCCGATTGCAGGGCCATGTGACTCACCGAAAATAGAAACGCTGATGTTATTATTCCATATCGAAGACATTTACTTTTCCCCCAAGCTTTTTGTATTGTTCAAAAAAATCCGGCCAGGATTTTTCAACAGACGAAGCATTTTTTATAATCAATGGTTTTTTGCATCTTGTCGCACATACTGCCATTGACATTGCTATTCTATGATCATTGAAGCTGTCGACTTCTCCACCTGTAAAATTCTCAACCCCATTAATAATAAGTGAATCTTCGGTCGATGTAACACTTCCGCCGATTTTATTAATGCAAGAAGAGATTGATTCAAGACGGTCACTTTCCTTAATTCTCAAACGGGCAACATTAAAAATTTTCGATCTGCCTTCACAGAAACAAGCAAGAACTGTCATGATTGGGACAATATCAGGAATATTAGAGCCGTCAACCTCAAATGCTTTCATTTTATTATTATAGCTTATTTTACTTATAATTTCAATAATTTTCTTGTCGCCTTGGAATGACGATGTATTTAAATTATTAATTTCAATCTCTGAACCAAGTGCATTTGCAACATATAAAAAAGCTGCCTGCGAATAATCACCCTCAACTTTTATATCAGCTGGGCTATATTTCTGATTGCCCTTTATGGAATACCCTTGTTCAGTTTCGGTAATACTTACGCCGAATTTTAAAAGACAATTTATTGTAATATCAACATATGGCTTTGATTCAAGCTTTGATTTGAGAGCAATTTCACTATCACCATTAAGTAACGGCAAAGCAAAAAGCAAGCCAGTTATAAATTGTGAACTGATATTTCCAGCAAGTGAAAATATACCCGACTTTAAATTCCCTGAAACCGAAAATGGCATTGTATTGTTGTAATCAAATGCTATTCCCTTTTTTGTTAGTTCCTCAAGGTATGGAGTTATCGGGCGTTCTGGGAGCTTACCTTTTCCCAAAAAAGTTGTGCTTACACCTAAAGCTGTTGCTATTGGAATTAAAAATCGAAGAGTTGAACCAGATTCATTGCAGTCGATTGTTGCTAACTTTGGAATACTATTTATTCCTTTGATTATTGCAATATTACCCTCGACAGTAATTTCTGCGCCAAGTGACTTTAATGCGTCAATGGTAGCAATAATATCCTTTGATAAAGAAAGACCGCTTATTTTAGAAGTTCCACTTGATAATGCTGCACAGATAAGGAGCCTGTGAGCAACACTTTTTGAAGGCGGTGCAGATACTTTGCCTTTTAAAAGGCTTGGCTCTATTTTTACATTATACATCGGCAACCTCCATTAATTTGTAGAAATCAGGAATAGAAAGCTTTTTAATTTTGCTTTTGCCGATGTCGTTACATAGTATTAAATTTATTTTATCGGTTTCACGCTTTTTATCATTAAGGCAGGTGCCTATAAGTTCTGAAACCTTAAAATCTGTGCCGAAAGGAAGATTATATTTCTCAAGGCAGGCTTTGAGCTTTTCTGTTGTGCCTTCTTCTGTTATTCCTGCTTTTTCTGAATATGCAGATATTATCATCATACCTATTGCTACGGCTTTTCCGTGAGTAATGCCTGTGTAGTTGTATGCTTTTTCGATAGCGTGACCGAATGTATGACCGAAATTCAGGAGCATTCTCTCGCCCTTATCAAACTCATCACCCTCTACAACAGCTTTTTTTATATTAATACATTCAGTTATGACACCAAATAGCTGAGTATCTTTTATGCCCTTTGAAAGAGTATCAAAAAGGCTTTTGCTTTTAATCATTCCGTATTTTATTATCTCAGACATACCATCAGAATAAAATTCATCAGAAAGGGTTTTTAAGGTTGCGGTATCACATATAACGCATTTAGGTTGCTTGAAAGCACCGACGAGGTTCTTACCTGAAGCAATATTCACTGCGGTTTTGCCACCGATTGATGAATCAGTCTGAGCGAGTAAGGTTGTCGGAATCTGTACAAAATCAAGCCCACGAAGGTATGTTGCTGACGCAAAGCCAGTAAGGTCGCCGACTACTCCGCCACCGAGAGCTATAATTAGGTCGGTTCTTGAAATTGAATTTTGTGACAGGAACTCATACAGAGCTATCAGAGTTTTATGGGATTTGGACTCCTCTCCATTTTTAAAAGCGAATATAGTTGCTTTAATGCCACTTTTCTCAAGTGATTTTAAAACTATATCTCCGTACAGTTTTTCAACAATATCATCAGTCACAATTACGGCTGTTTTATAAGCTTTAATCTTACTAATAATTTCACCGCTTTGTGACAGGATTCCCTCCCCCACATAAATATTATAGCTTGAAGATGCGTTTATCTGAATTGTCTGCATAAGTTTTCTGCCTTTCTATAATGATTACAATTTCTTTCCTGAAAAATCTGCCTGTGCCTTAATTTTTGTCATAATTTTTGAGAACTGTTCTGGTGTTAGTGATTGAGCACCGTCAGAAAGAGCATTCTTTGGATCGTTGTGTACTTCTATTATCAATCCGTCTGTTCCACAAGCTATTGCCGCAAGTGATAAAGGCTCAACAAGTGAAGTAATACCAGCAGCATGACTTGGATCAACTACAACAGGAAGATGTGTGAGCTGTTTTAACAATGGGATTGCTGAAATATCGAGTGTATTTCTTGTCTTTGGTTCAAAGGTTCTTATTCCTCTTTCGCAAAGAATAATATTTTGATTTCCACCTGCTGAAATGTATTCAGCAGACATTAAAAGCTCTTCAATAGTGTTTGCAAGTCCTCTTTTTAAAAGTATAGGCTTGTCTGAATGACCGAGTGCTTTGAGCAATTCGAAATTCTGCATATTTCTTGCCCCTACCTGAATTATATCAACATCTGCGAACAAGTCAAGATGTGCAAGTGACATAATTTCTGTTACGATAGGGAGTCCTGTTGCTTTTTTAGCCGCTAAAAGAAGCTCGATTCCATCAGCACGAAGTCCCTGGAAAGCATAAGGTGAGGTTCTCGGTTTAAATGCACCACCACGCAACATTGTTGCTCCTGCTTCTTTAACAGCCATTGCTGTTGTTATAATCTGCTCCTCACTTTCAACAGAACAAGGACCTGCTATTACATTGAATGAACCGCCACCGACTTTTCTCCCCAAAACGTCAATCACCGAATCATCAGGATGAAACTTTCTGTTTGTGTTCTTGAAAGGTTCCTGAATTCGCTGAACATTTTCAACGATATCCTTTGCCTTAACACTTTCAATATCAATTTTTGTCGTATCGCCGATAAGGCCGAGAATACTTTTCTGTGTACCCTCAACATGATTTACTTTTACATCAAAACTTGAGAGCCATTTTATCAATTCCTCAATCTGATTTTTTTCAACATTCTGCTTAAGAATTACTATCATTTTAAATCCTCCAAAAAATTATTATTTCAAGTTGTAATCGTGCACTATCACAACAAGTAAACAAACAAAAAAGTTCGTAGCCTTACAATAAAGCTACGAACATTAAAACACAAGTATTTATATTTAACTATGCCAATACACTTGTTATCTTACTGCAGCAGCTTTTCCCACGCCAAAAAAACTTGAAGCCAAAATAAAAGCTCAAGCTAAAAAAGTATGTAAAGCTGATAGCAATTGATAATACTGACATACTGTTCTCCTTTAATTTATTAATATTAATATACGCTTATCAAACTTATTTGTCAATAATTTTTTAAAAATAAGTTCAAAATATACAATTTGTTAATAAAATATCCTTCACCATAAAGATGAAGGATATGTATTTATATCTTCTTGATTTTTGCGAAGTTTGCCATAATTTTTTTCGTACCCTTGACGTCAAAGGCAACCTCAAGCATAGTATCGTTTGACATTTTCGTTGCCGATATAACTGTTCCTTCACCAAAAATGTTGTGAGAAACCCTATCGCCGACAGCAAAGTCAACATTAAGAGTATTATGCTTTTCATTACGCTTTTTATTTGCAAGCTGTTCCTGAAGTGAGATATTTGTTGAAGCAATAATTTTTGAAGTATTAGCGTTGCTTTGAAATCTTTCAATTTGCTGTTGCTGATTTTCAATATACTCAGCAGGAAGTTCCTTTATAAATCGTGAAACACGATTACGGTTTGTGTTGCCAAAAAGCATTCTTTCAACAGCGTGAGTAAGATAGAGATTCTTTTTTGCTCTTGTTATTCCAACATAAGCAAGTCGACGCTCCTCCTCAATATCTTCCTCATTTGCAATGCTTCTAGCCCCTGGAAAGATATTTTCTTCCATTCCCACGATAAAAACATTAGGGAATTCAAGACCTTTTGCAGCGTGCATAGTCATCATTACAACATAGTCACTATCTTCATCAAGCTGGTCTATGTCTGTGTACAAAGCAACTTCTTCAAGGAAACCAGAAAGTGAAGGCTCTTGAGCCTCTTGAGTATATGTTACCATAGTTGATTTCAACTCGTTAATATTTTCAAGTCGCATTACACCCTCTTCACCGAGTGATTTCATATATGCTAGGTAGCCAGTTACGTCAAGTAATTCATCGAGTAAAGCATCCAGTGTATTTTTTTCAGCGAAAGCAGTTAATTTATCAAACATTTTTGCAACATCAACAAGCGGCTTTGATTTCTTCGCAAGAGGGGCATACTGCGCAGCGTCACGGAGTATTTCAATAGGAGTTAACCCTAAGTCAGAAGTAATTTGTTCAAGAACTGTTACTGTTGCATTACCTATGCTTCTCTTTGGCTCGTTTATTATTCTCTTAAGTCTTAACATATCCGACGGATTATTTATAACAGCAAGATATGAAATCATGTCTTTGATTTCTTTTCTGTCATAGAATTTTTGTCCGCCGAAAATTTTATAAGGAATGCCACTTGCAATCAAAGCTTTTTCAATGCTGTTTGACTGTGCGTTCATACGATATAGGACAGCATAGTCGTTGAACTTGTTCCCAGCCTTAACGCCATCAAGTATTGTTTCAGCAACGAACTTTGATTCGCCTGCTTCATTAGCAGATTTGAATACTACAACTTTGCTTCCGTCGCCACTTGAAGTCCAAAGGTTCTTGCCCTTTCGGCCCATATTATTTTTAATAAGCTCATTTGCGACAGAAAGAATATTCTGCGTTGACCGATAATTCTGTTCAAGACGAATAACCTTTGCATTCGTGAATTGTTCTTCAAAAGAGAGAATGTTCTCGATTGTAGCACCTCTGAACTTATAGATACTCTGATCATCATCACCGACAACACAGAGATTCTGGTGCTTTTGTGAGAGCATACTGACAAGCTTATACTGAACCTGATTAGTGTCCTGATACTCATCAACAAGAATATATTTAAATCTATTCTGATAATGATTAAGAACATCTGGGAACTGTTCAAAAAGTTTTACTGTAAGATTGATTATATCATCAAAGTCAACTGCATTTGCTGAGAAAAGTCGGCTCTGATACAGCTTATATATTCTTGAGATAACCATTTTTCTATAGTCGCCGTGAGCTTCTTTTTCATACTGCTCAGTTGAAACCATATTGTCTTTCTGTCTGCTGATTTCGGATAGAATTGCTCTCGGAGGGAACATTTTCTCGTTTATTTCAAGGTCAGCAAGACAAGCTTTAATAAGTCTTTGCTGATCATCACTATCATAAATTGTAAAGCTTTTATTATATCCGAGTCTTTCAATTTCCTGCCTTAGTATTCTGACGCAGGTTGAGTGGAAGGTTGCTGCCACAATACCCTGTGACTGCTCACCAAGCATTTTTTCAAGCCTATCTTTGAGTTCACCTGCTGCTTTGTTTGTGAATGTAATTGCAAGAATACTCCAAGGCTGAACACAATCAACAGAAATGATATCCTTTAATCTATCCTCGTCTGTTTCGCTGCCTTCTACATATTTCTTTAGAAAGTCCATATCGTCATCTGTTATAAATGCTGGAAGATTATTGTTATTATAAGCATTGCCAAAGTGAATCATATTTGCTATTCTGTTAACAAGGACGGTTGTTTTACCGCTACCTGCTCCAGCTAGAATTAATATAGGGCCATTGACAGTAAAAACAGCATCCTGCTGCTTGTCATTCATTCTATTAAAATACTTTTTCAGCGCATTTTTTTTATTTACAAGGAAATCATTTGCTATTACCATTACTCTACTCCATTCCAGATTTTCTTTTTCTTATTATATCATAACTTCATATAATTTCAACCTGTATTTTATTATTTTATTACTTAAAGCTTTATAATTAAATATATGTGAATTTTGAATTTCTTATATAGAAATTACCAATTATATATAGTATAATATTCATATATAGGAAAGGAGGACGAGAATGCCATTCAAAACAAACAAAAAAAATAAGGTTATGATTTTTAATATTCTATTGATTGTAGCATTAAGTCTTCTAATGATAATGTTACTTTTTAAGCTTGACAGATTTCTATTGTTATTCAGAAGAATTTTTAAAATACTTTCTCCAATAATATGGGGTTTTGCTATAGCATATCTACTAAATCCAGTTATGATGCTGTCTGAGCGAACATACGCTAAACTGTTCTGCAGAAAAAAACCACATAAGAAAGCAGCGAGGCGCATATCTGTTTGTATTACAATGCTATTCTTTTTATTAATTATTAGCCTTTTCTTCTATGCTATTGTTCCTGAAATTGCCCGCAATATTTCTTCAATATTCAAAAAATCTGGTGACTGGATAAATGATATTCAAAAGACATTTAATATTATTCTAGAGAAAAATCCAAAGTTAAATAATTTCTACAAAAAAGAATTTGATAATATAATCGATTACCTACAGAATTATATTAATAACAAACAGCCTGGAATTGAAAATTTTATTACCAACATAACAAAAGGCGCTCTCAATTTTTTGATTGGAATTAAAGATTTCATCCTTGGACTTATTGTTTCAGTTTATCTACTTTTAAGTAAAGAAAATCTTATTGCACAGATTAAAAAAATCACTCTTGCAATATTCCCAAAAAGGACATGCCAGAGAATTTTTAGTGTTTATCATAAATCCAATAAGATGTTCATTGGTTTTATCAGTGGTAAAATAATCGACTCAATCATTATTGGCATACTGTGCTTTATTATAATGAGAATTATCGGCATTAACTATTCGGTTCTTATCAGTCTGATAATTGGTGTTACTAATATTATTCCATTCTTTGGCCCATTTATTGGAGCTGTTCCAAGTGCAATGCTCGTATTTTTTGATAATCCAAGGGATGTAATACCATTCCTGATATTCATTTTAATTCTTCAGCAGTTTGACGGAAATATATTAGGTCCTCGTATTCTTGGTGATTCAACCGGTTTACCTGCTTTCTGGGTACTGTTTGCAATATTCCTTGGTGGTGGCTTGTTTGGTTTTACTGGTATGTTACTTGGTGTTCCAACATTCGCACTTATATATGCATTATTTAGAGATTTTGTTGAGAATAAACTTAAAAGAAAAAGACTTCCCACAGATACAAAAGCTTATTATGGAAATGTAGAAAAGTATTATGAAATTAAGAGAGCGATAGACAAGCAGGAATCTGATGACTATGATGATTATATGATTTCTAAGAAATAGTAAAACATAAAAATCCCGGCTCACAAAGAGTCGGGATTTAATTTTATGTAATTTAACCTTTAACGCTTCCGAGAGCAATACCTCTGATAATGAACTTAGATAATAATAAATAAATTATGATCAAAGGAATTACTGATGTGAATACCGTTGTATAAATCAATGCAATGTTATTCTCATCATAAGACGGACTTCTTAACTGGTAAATCAAGATAGGTACTGTCTTCTTTTCAGTTGAGTTGATAATCAACGCAGGCATGAAATATGTATTCCATGTACCAATGAAAGCAAAAATTGCCTGAACAGCAATAGCTGGCTTCATCATAGGAACAACAATCCTATTGAATATTGAAAACTCACCACAACCATCAATTCTAGCAGCTTCAACAATTTCCAGTGGCAATGCACTCTCCATGTACTGCTTCAAGAAGAAAAATGTTGCAGGGGCAGCGATTGCTGGTAAAATCAAAGGCCAAAATGTATCAATCAAATTAAACTTAAACATCAATACATAGAAACCAATTGCTGAAATCTGTGTAGGAACCATCATAATCAACATTATGAAGGAAAAAGCTAACTTCTTGAACTTAAAATTATATGCATGGATAGCATATGCAGTTAACGTTGAGAAGTAGGTTGTAAGTACTGTAACAGCAGTTGAAATGATAAAGCTGTTAACAAATCCACTTGCCATAGGAAGTGTATCCTTCTTACCTGGATCAAAAACTCCTTTTATGTTGTTAATAAACTCCTTACCTGGCAAAAGTGAGAAATGTACAGTTATGTCAGAAGCTTCACGAGTTGAGTTAACAATAAGAATAATAAATGGGAAAATAGACAATATTGACAATAGTATAAGAACTATGTAACATATTGTTCTCTTAATATTAAGTCCTATAATATTTCTTCTCGCATCTACGTTTGAAAAATTGCTCATACTATTTAGCTCCCTTCTTTTTCGGTTCTGAGTTCATTCTGAAAACAAGGAAGCTTAATATAGCTGCAACAATGAACAGAATTACAGATACAGCTCCACCCATTCCGTAGTTCTTAGATGTACCTAACAATCTATTCAAATACATAACAACTGTCATTGTTGTCATGTTTGGCGTTCCAGATCCAAATGACATTGTGTTTGGAATATCAAACATCTGAATACCACCAATTAATGATGTAATCAATACGAATACCAAAATCGGTCTGATTAAAGGTAATGTTATCTTAAAGAAAATTGTTGATGAATTTGCACCATCTATCTGAGCAGACTCATATAAAGATATATCAACGCCCATAATAGCAGCCATCAACAGAATTGTAGTATTACCATACCACATAATGAAATTAATAAATGCAATAATACCTCTTGTTGCCCAAGGCATTGTAAAGAATCTAATCTTCTCGTCGACTCCAAACTGATTCATCAATAAATTATTAATAGGACCATTAGCATCGAATAGCAAGAAGAATATCATAGCCATAGAAGCTGCCATTATAATGTTTGGCAAATAGATAATAACTTTAAAGAAGCCTGTAGCTTTCAAATTTAATCTTAAATCAGTAAACCACTTAGCAAATAATAATGAAATAACTATCTGAGGAATAAATCCAATAATCCACATTATAAAAGTATTATAGAAATACTTAAATATCTCAGACTTTAATCCCTCTGAAAATAAGGACTTGAAATTCTCCATTCCAATAAATGTTGGACCTACCTCTACACCAAACGAAGACATATCCTGGTAATACTTAAAAAAACTATAATAAAACGTTGAAAGAAGAGGATATAATGCAAATATAGCAAATGTTACGAAAAATGGAAGTAAAAAAATATAACCCCATTTTGAATAACTTATGCTTTTCGATTTTACTAACCCTCTTGAATTGTTCAAATTACGAGATGACATATTTCACCCTAATATAATAGCATCTCTTCTACTACTATACCCTTTCATTCTATTTATAAATCAAACTATTTTTAAAAAGGTAAAAATAAAATAAGGAACGGGCGCACTGCCCGCCCCTTATTAATTAGTATAGATACAATTACTGCTTAGGGTTTTTTGGAGTCCAAACTGATGGAGCTCTACCCTTTAAGTTTGTATAGAAGTTATTCAAAGCCTGATCGTATGTCTTAACTTCTTTAGCATCGAACCAGTCCTTCATAGCTTTCTGGAATTCTTCTGTGATAGCCAAGTCAAATGCTGTAACATTCTTCATGTTAATCTTTTCAGCAGCTTCTGTGAACAATGCAATGTGGTTCTGTCCACCAAGGATCTTAGCCTGGTAGCTAGTATCAGTTGCGATCTTATTCATAGCTGTTTTGTTGTTTGTCATGTCAAGTGTTTCTCTTGTGTTCTTTTCCATAACAGTTGCATCAGTTGTCATAACTTTAATGATGTCTTTAACTTCCTTCTGATTGTCTGTTCCTCTAGCAACCATGATCCATGTACCGCCCCAGTAGTATGACTGTGGTCCGTAGCAAGCAGCCCATTTGCCGTTTGTACCCTTACCTTCACGTTCGCCAGCTTTTGCACCGTCAGCTGAACATTCGTCAAGTGAGAAGTTAATGCCCCATGTTGAGAAGAAGTAACCAAATACTTTACCCTTTGAACCCATGCCTGCTTTCCAAGCATCATTCCAAAGTGAAGTTTTCTCATTGTAACCCTTTTCTGTGTAAGCCTTTGTGTTCTTAGCCCAGTTTTCAAGAGCTGGATCAAGTGTCAATGTACCGTCTTCAGAAACCATCTTTGCAGAAAGATTGTTTGCGTATACACGGTAAGCATCATCATAACCTGAAAGCATGTAGTATCCTTTTGCTTTCATCTTAGCAGCAACTTCATCAAACTTTGTCCAGTCAGCTAATACCTTCTGAATTTCATTTGGATCATCTGTTCCAAGAACTTCTTTAGCAATATCACGTCTGTAAGCAAACAAACCTGGGCAAGCCTGCCATGATGAGGCCTTAATTGTGCCAGACTTATCAGTTACTAGATCTTTTGTGTACTGATACTGATCTTTTAAATCATCATCAGAAATACCGATTGATTTCATTGATAATGAAATTGAAGAATCAACATACTTCAAAGCATAGTCAGCTTCTACAAGGAAAATGTCAATCTTCTTGTCCTTAGCTGCATATGCTTGCTGCATAAGAGCCTGGTCAAGTTTGCCCTGATAAACACCCTGCTCATTAGGGTTCATTGTGAATTTAATCTGGATACCCTTAAGAGTGTCTGCATGGTCTTTCTTGTAGTAATCTTCAAATCTTCTTTTGAACTCATCGTTCCAGCAGTAAACGTTCAAAACTTTACCACCATTTGTCCAGCCGTCACCGGATGTGCCTTCATCTTTGCCGTCTTTTTTATCACCACAGCCAGCAAATGCTGTAACTGCGAGAGCCATAGCAGCAACGAAAGCAAGAGATTTCTTAAGTTTTCTCATAGTATTCTTCCTCCTTAATAAATGCATTATATATCAATTTTAATAATGCCACAAACTAAATAGAACTGAGCTTTGCAACCGAATTATTTACTACCAAATTTCCTTTAATAGTCATTACTTCATTAAAAGTCAGGTTTGGTTTCTCAATGAGCGAAATTAATTGTGATGTAGCTTGTCGGCCAATAGAATCAGCATCTTGTTTATATGTAGTAAGTGCCGGACTCAGGAACTGACTTATTTTCATTCCATCGTAGCCGACTACCGAGATGTCTCTGCCAACTGTTAAACCGAAATTTTTAATTGCATTGTATCCGCCAATTGAGGAAAAGTCATCTGGCATGAATATACAGGTTGGTGGATCTGGAAGGCTTAGAAGTTGTGTCGTTAGTTTTTCTGTAAGTTCAGGATTAAGATACTCGCCTGACAAAATGTAATTATCATTTACTGGAATATCATAATCAGAAAGTGCTTTAAAAAAACCAATCAGCCTATTATCTGATACACTTGATTTTTCACCAAAAATATATCCGATTTTAGTATGTCCCATTTTGTTGACATAATCAAACAAAACTTTTATTCCCTGCCTGTTATCCGAAAGTATGGCAGAACGATTGTCAAATACATGATCAATTGTTACCAAAGGAATATCACCATTAACTAACTCATATACATCAGAATCTTTGAAATCAACACAAGCAACCAACACACCATCCACATTTCTGTATTTGCAGTGTTCGTAGTAGGTCATTTTCTGTCCACCGATGTTCTTATTAATAAAAGTAATATCGTAACCTTTGTTTTCTGCTTCCTTCTTAAAACTATTAAGCACTGAAGAGAAAAATTCGTGTGTCAAGCCTCTTTCAGCTTGATCAACAAACAAAACGCCGAGATTATATGTACGGTTAGTTTTCAACGCCCTTGCCTGCGAATTCGGAAAGTATCCCATTTCCTTAGCAACCTTATTGATCATATCTTTTGTTTTCTGACTCACATCATTATGACCATTAATCGCTTTACTGACAGTTGCTATCGATACACCACATTTTTGAGATATATCTTTCAGAGAGACCATTTACTTTCCTCTTTCAATATTAATCGTTTCCGTAAGTAAAATATACAACATTTGACCAAGCAATTCAAGCATTTTTATAAAAAAATTACTGCGTCAAACAAAATATGTTAAAAACATAAGAAATTGCATATTGAAAATTGTGCATATTGACTAATATAATTATAAGTATTTGGAAATAAGTATCAAAAGCAATATAAAACATTAATTCAGCTTAAATAATTATTCTTAATATGCTTTTCTATTTTGTGTTTTTTTGTTTATAATATATACCAATATGTTCATGCAATCCTATCGCTTTATCAATCATATCACTATATTACAAAATAATTTAATAGTTTTTAGCTATTATGTACTACTTAAACGTTTTATATAATTTTAAAGCATTTTGTTGTTTTTTTCAATCTTTAATGTTAGAATATTTAATAAGTTATGGAGGTGTTTTTATGAATAAAACTGTGCTTGTAACAGGTGGTTCACGAGGAATAGGCGCTGAAATTGTAAATGTTCTTGCCAAAAATTCTTATGATGTAGCTTTTACCTATAACTATTCATATGAAAATGCACTATTAATAAAGAAAAAAGCTGATGCATCAGGTTCTGTTGTTGAAACATACAAGTGTGATGTAAGTAACAGAGCTGAGGTAAATAGTCTTATTGAAAATGTTATTTTTGATTTTGGAAAAATAGACTTGCTTGTAAACAATGCTGGAGTATCTCAGGAGGGATTATTTACTGATATTACTGAAAAAGAATGGGACAATGTTTTTAATATAAATGTAAAAGGAGTATTCAATTGCTCACAGGCGGTTCTCCCTTATATGATTAAAAGGCATAGTGGAAACATTATTAATATATCCTCAATGTGGGGACAGGTAGGAGCTTCCTGCGAAGTTGCTTATTCAGCATCAAAAGCTGCTGTAATTGGGTTGACTAAAGCACTTGCAAAGGAAGTTGCGCCTTCTGGAATTAATGTGAATTGTATCTGTCCAGGTGTAATCTGCACTGATATGATGGCTTCATATACTAATAAAGATATTGATGATTTAAGAGAGCAAACACCACTCGGAATAATAGGTATGCCTTCAGATATTGCAAATATGGTTGCTTTTCTATCTTCTGGGAATTCAAAATTTATCACTGGTCAGGTATTCGGTGTAAATGGTGGGTTTGTTATATAATAAAAATTAACAACTATTGCATTAATTATATACTGTATTTCATTGAATTTTATGCGTTTGTGTGCTATACTATACTTATTATATATATGGAGGATTCTATGGATAACGTTAACGAGCAATTAGTTACTATTAATAAAAGCACTGCACAAAAGGTTTCATATGTCGTGCTTATCTTTCTAATTATTATATCAGGACTTTTTGTTTTTCTATTTACTGCACCTTTATTTAATAACATTCTACTTGCATTTATTCTTGGTGGCGGTGTAATATTCCTTGGCTTGTTTTTTCTTTCAAATTCTGTTTTTGAATTTGAATATGCATTCACAAATGGAGAACTTGACATTGATAAGATTATTGCAAAAAGAAAAAGAAAGCGCCTTATAACAATCGAAATAAAAGGTATTACTGACTTTGGGAAGTATGATGATGCTCCAAAAGCGCCTTCAGATACTACTATTATTAATGCTCACGATGGAACTGCTAATAACACTTATTATGTTGATTTCAAATCACAAAAATATGGAATTACCAGACTTTACTTTTCACCTGACGAAAAAACTATGAACAATATTAATAAATACTTACCGAGAAATTTAAGAAATAAATAACCAATAAATTATTTGAGGTGCCATAATGATAAAATGTGGAACTGACATCATTGAAATTAACAGAATTAGTGACAGCATAAAAAATCCAAAATTCTTAGCACGTGTTTTTTCCCCGATGGAATTGAAGTATTTTACTTCAAAAAGTTTTAATCCATGTTCTATTGCTGCTAATTTCTGCGCAAAAGAGGCTTTTTCAAAAGCTTTGGGAACAGGCTTCCGTGGATTTTCAATGAATGAAATATCAGTTTTAAGAGATAGCGTGGGTGCTCCATATTTCATTTTTTCCGGTAACGCAAAAAAAATTGTTTCCGCTGAGAAATTTAAATTTTCACTTAGCCTTAGCCATTCAAGAAAATATGCAACTGCTGTTGTAATAGCCTATCGTGACTAAGCACAGGAGATTTTTTTATGAATATCAATAATTTTATAGTAACACCAAAACAAATGAATGTTCTCGAAAACGCCTCACATTGTGCAGGCGTTTCTCTGTCTTTACTTATGGATAATGCTGGCAAAGCTCTTGCGGAAAAGATTATTAAAATACTTCAAGACAAAACATATATTAATAATGTATATATACTCGCCGGAAGCGGAAATAATGCCGGTGATGGGTTTATATGTGCTAAAATCCTGACTAACAACAGAATTGATGTCAAGGTAATTATGCTTTGTGGTGAACCTAAAACCGATCTTTCAAAAGCTGCATTCAGCAAAATTAATGGTATTGATATTACTTATGAATATGATAACATTGATTTTAATGATTTTATTGTTGTTGACTGTGTATTCGGTACTGGCTTTCACGGAGAATTACCTGAAAATATAGCTGAACTCTTTAGTACTGTTAATAATAGTACTTGTATTAAAGTTGCCTGTGATATTCCATCGGGAGCAAGTGCTCTGAATGGATATTGCAGTAATGGTACTCTTCAATGTGATTATACTGTTACATTCGGCGCAATTAAGACAGGAATGCTCCTTTCACCTTGTCGTGAGGCTTGCGGTGAAATTATTGTTGCTGATATTGATATTCCAAAACAGGAATATATTAAGATTGAAAAGCCTGTTATTAAACTTAATACTGATTATATCAAAAAGCTTATACCTATTAGAAAAGCCACCTCGCATAAAGGTGACTTCGGTAAGCTTATAAATATATGTGGAAGTAGAAATTACACTGGCGCTGCTGCTTTATCTTCGCTTTCTGCATTAAGAAGTGGGGTTGGGATATGTACTGTAGCTTCCCCTATAAGTGTAACATCAATTATCGGTGGGGCTGTTTTCGAGGCAACCTATCTTCCACTTGAAGAGGATGAATGCGGACAGATTACACTCTCAAATTATGATATTCTAGCTGAAAACATCAAGGGTGCGTCAACAGTCATGGTTGGTTGTGGGCTTGGAATTTCAAGTGATATCAAAAAGCTTGTTGAAAAAATCATATTAAATGCAGAATGTCCTTTAATTATTGATGCTGATGGAATAAATTCAATACTTGACCGCATAGATATATTAAAGAACACTAAGGCAAGCATTATCCTCACTCCTCACCCTGGTGAGCTTGCACGATTACTTAATATCAGCACAAATGAGGTTTTAAAAGAGCGAGTCAAACTTGCATCTGAATTCTCAAAAGAATATGGTGTCACACTAGTTTCAAAAGGCTCGGGAACTGTTATTGCCACCCCTGACGGAAGATTATACTTCAGTACAGCAGGCAATCCAGGACTTAGCCGAGGTGGAAGTGGCGATGTTCTTGCAGGAATAATAGCTTCTTTTTCAGCACAAGGGTTATCCCCTGAAGCTGCTGCCTGTGCAGGAGTATTCCTCCACGGAACTACTGCTGATATTGTTGCTGATAAAATGTCTGTGCAGGGTATGCTACCGTCTGATATTATAAAAGAATTGCCTCTGGTGTTTAAAGCAATTGACAGATAGAGGTATAACCAAAAGCCTCTATCTATATAAGATGGAGGCTTTTTATGAAAAGGATTATTTGCTTAAGTCTGGCAATTTTAATGATGTTTTCTATTGTAGGATGTTCTAAAAAAACAGGTGCTGTTACCATCAGCGGAATGTATACTATAAATGCTGATGTTACAATGGATGATTTCAAAGGTAGCGTCAGTCTTAACCGACTTGGCAGTGGTGGATGGGAAATTAACTTTTCAAAGCCTGATAACTTAAAAGGTATGCAGATAGCTTATCAGAATGATACGGCTAAGGTAACATTCAAGGGGTTGTCTTTTGACATCAACAGAGAAGATATTCCTGTTAAGGCTATTGCTATGAATATGACAGGTGCTCTGGAAAAAATAGCATCAGGCAAAAATGTAAAATACACAAAAAACAATGGAAAGATTACAGCAAAAGGCAGTATAGATGACACTTCTTTTGAGGTGCTTATGAACGAAAAGAATAACAATCTTATTTCAATTAATATGAAGGATATTGGACTTAAAGCAAAATTCTCCGACTTTAAACCAATGAAATAGAGTAAATATCCCCCGACTATGCCGGGGGATATTTTTTGTTATATGGTAATCAGCATTGCTAAATCTTTTTATTTATGGTAATATATAGGTATAATTATCGAACGGAGTAGTATTTTTTTATGAAACGAATACACAGATGCCCATGGTGCGGAGCAGATAGATGTTTTGGAACAGCAGTTCCTTTCACAAGATATTACTATATAAAATGTAGTAAGTGTGGACAAACATATGTGCCTGACAGGCGACATTTCAGTTTTTTTGTTTATTTATTATTAATATTGATAGTAATGTTTTCTTTTAGTATTATGAATATGCCAATGATATGTATTACAATTATATCTTCTTTAGTTGTTATTTTTTTTGTAGGTGATAACTGTCCATATATTAAAGAAAGCAATAAATTTGTTACTCAGAAAAGGCAGTTTGCTGAACTTACTATATACAATTATAAATTATCTCATATTCGTTTTTACAAATTTAATATTGTAGAAAATCAGATATTTACTTTTTGCTTTGTTGATGAAAACGATACCCCAATTTCGCATATGATATGTGCTGCGACAGAAAGCATAAAGTGGTATAAAAAGCAAAGCAAGTGTAAATGTATTCTTGCGTTTCTACCACTTGGGAAGCTTGAAGAGCCTTATCCTGCTGATACGAAATTCTATATATTTTATAATGATAAGAAAATTGGCGAAGGAATAACAGGTAAGGTTTTAGAGAGTATGAATGAGTACTGCTAAAATATATATTATGATTAAGGTAACAAAAATTGACATAGCATTTAATACTGGTTATAATTATGATAATTAAAAAGTATTGGAGTTGTTTTTTATGACAAGAAAAAGAAAATTATTATTAATAATTTCATTGTTAATAATTCTGTTTGGTTTAATTAATGCAGCTTTTTTCTACCGACAGTATGTATATTTTGATAAGTTCCACGATAAAATGGATATAGCGGGATCTGATTATGGTGATAAAGATCTATCTAATGGCGACCATATTGGATATAGCAAAACTGGTTATTTAAGTATTGACGGAGGAAATTATTATTTAACCTCTTATAAAGAAAAGTATTCAAAAGAAATGATTGAAATACTTGTATGGCCACGAATTTTTAATCAAGAATATAGAGTGACACTTAATACATCAGATAATACATATGTATATAATTTAGATAAGAACTTAAAAATTACATCAGAAATTACTCCAGAAGAAAGAAAAATCTTTGATAATAACAAAGATTATATTTATGAAAAAATAAACACATTAAATGATTTTTTTGATTTAAAATAAGATACAAAGCTGTCATACATATTTAAATTGATATGCTAATGTAAGTTATTTTTTAATAATAAACAAACGCCACTACTAATTAATGTAGTGGCGTTTGTTTTTGTCTTATGGATTAGTTCTATTTGTACATTATTTTTTCTTGAAATCATTAATTGCATTATAAGAGCATATAATTGCATATAACCTTTTGTATTGGAGTGAGAGTATTGAAGGAACTACCTAAAGACTGTGAACGTGCCGTAATACTTGGCGAGTACATTCTGGAAAATAAATCAACTGTCCGTGCCTGTGCAAAACAGTTTGGAATATCGAAATCTACGGTCCACAAAGATGTCAGCGAGCGACTACCGAAAATTCAGCCACAGTTACATGCTCAGGTAAAAGAAATTTTGGAACTTAACAAGCAGGAACGTCATATCCGTGGCGGTCTCGCAACAAAACTCAAATACGAGGAAATGAACAAACAGAAGATTACTACATAATTATTTCCCTTCGCTTAACGCTCCACCTTTCAGTAAAATAAAAACGGTAGATTGCTCTACCGTTTTTATTTTTATTTACTTAATAGTTCTTTTAATCTTCTTACGGCTTCTTTTGTTGCTTCCTTATCACCAAAGGCTGTAAGTCTGAAATAACCTTCGCCGTTATTTCCAAAGCCTGCACCTGGTGTTCCAACGACATTTGCATTATTCAGCAGATAATCAAAGTATTCCCATGAGCCCATATTATTAGGACACTTGAGCCAGATGTATGGTGAGTTCTTCCCGCCTGTGAACCATATACCCATTTCTGTAAGTGCATCGGCAATAATCTTCGCGTTATCCATATAATAAGCTATATTTTCCTTTATCTGATTCTGTCCTTCCGCAGTGAATACTGCTGCAGCACCACACTGAACAGGATATGATACACCATTGAATTTTGTTGCAAGACGTCTGTACCATAGCTTATAGATATTGATTGTTTCGCCGTCAGAATTTTTCATTTCAAGTTCGTGAGGAATTACTGTATAGCCACAACGTGTTCCAGTGAAGCCTGCTGTTTTAGAAAGACTACAGAATTCTATTGCACATTTTCTTGCACCTTCAATAGCAAATATACTTCTTGGAATTGATGTATCCTGAATGAATGCTTCATATGCTGAATCGAAGAGAATAACAGCATTGTTAGCAAGTGCATAATCAACCCATTCCTTTAGCTGCTGCTTTGTATAAACTGAGCCTGTTGGGTTGTTTGGAGAACATAAATAAATTATATCAGCCTTGACATTTTTGTCAGGCATTGCAGCAAAGCCATTTTCTTTTGTTGAGTCAGCGTAAATGATTTTTCTACCTGCCATAATATTTGAGTCAACATAAACAGGGTAAACAGGATCAGTAACAAGAACAGTGTTGTCTGTTCCGAAGATATCAGCGATATTTCCGCAATCACTCTTTGCTCCGTCTGAAATAAGAACTTCATCGGCTTTTACAATAACACCATTGCTCTTATAATAATCTGAAACAGCCTGTCTTAAAAATTCATAGCCCTCATAATCAGGGTAGCCCTTGAAGGTTTCTTTTACTCCCAATTCGTCACAGCCTTTTTTCATTGCTTCAACAACAACTGGAGCAAGAGGCAGAGTGACGTCACCAATGCCAAGACGAATGACTTTTTTATCAGGATTTTTTGTTGTGTAGTCTTTTACTCTTTTTGCTATGTCAGCAAAAAGATAATTCTCTTTAAGATTTCTGAAATTTTCATTGATACTTGCCATAACATCGCCCTCTCAAAAATATTCGTAGATAGTTAGAATTGACTAACTATCTACATTTTATCATATTAAAGTGATCTTTTCAATATTTACACCAGATTAAATTACTATACTTCCCTTATAAACTGTCTGTGCGTTGCCTGTCATATAAACGGTTTCATCTGTATAAACAATTTTAAGGTCACCACCAAGAAGCTTAACTGTAATTTCCTCGTTCTTATTACAGAAGCCATTTTCAACAGCAGCAACTGCAGCAGCACAAGCACCAGTTCCACAAGCCCATGTTTCGCCGCTTCCTCTTTCCCATACACGCATTTTTATAGTGTTACGGTCGAGGACCTTAACAAACTCGGTATTTACACGTTCAGGGAAAAGTGATGAATGCTCAAATTTTGGTCCAAGCTTTTCAATGTCAAGTGTATCAACATTATTCTGGAATACTACGCAATGAGGGTTACCAATTGAAACGCAGGTAATAGAATAATCTTCACCATCAATCTGAACCTTTTTATCAACCACTTTGTCACCGTCAAGATTTACTGGGATAAGCTTTGGATTAAGCTCCGCCTTACCCATATCAACCTTTACATACTGAACTTCCTTATTGTGATAGAGAAGTTCAAGTGTTTTAATTCCGCTCAAAGTTTCAATAGTCATTGTGTCTTTATTGACAAGCTGATTATCTCTTAAGAATTTTGCAACACAACGGATTGCATTACCACACATTTTGCCTTCTGACCCATCAAGGTTGAACATTCTCATCTGCGCATCAGCGACATCTGAACGATGTATAATTACTACTCCGTCACCACCGATACCAAAGTGTCTGTCTGAAAGACGGAGTGAAAGTCCTTCAGGATTGTCAATTCTCTGGTCAAAGCAATTAAAGTAAATATAGTCGTTTCCGCAACCCTGCATTTTTGTGAATTCAAGAGTCTGCTTTTCTTTTCTCATATCATTGATATTTACTAGCTCTGTTGACTGCTCTGAGTACTTACTCTTAAGGCTTGAAGCAATCGCGTTTGCTGTATCAATAGATGTAAGACAAGGAATGTTTCTTTCAACTGTTTTTCTTCTGATTTTAACACTATCACGAGTTGGAATTCTACCCTTTGATGAGGTTGAGATAACATAATCAATCTTTCCACTTTCAATAAGTGTAAGCGTATTATTATCTGATTCATGGATTTTATCCACTGTTATTGAAGGAATACCATGCTCTGTTAGCACGTCGGCTGTACCCTTTGTTGCATATAATGTGAACCCAAGGTCATAGAAGGATTTTGCTGTCTGTGCAATTTCAGGCTTATCGCTGTTTCTTATTGTAAAGAGAACTCCACCCTTTTTGCCAAGCTTATAGCCTGCGGCAATAAGTCCTTTGTATAAAGCCTCTTCAAGAGTATTAGCAACAGCGAGAACTTCACCTGTTGATTTCATTTCTGGTCCAAGGTGGTTATCAACATCAATGAGCTTTTCAAATGAGAATACTGGAACTTTTACTGCAATGTATGGTGAGTTCTTGTATAAACCTGTACCATATCCCATATCAGCAAGCTTTTCGCCAAGCATTGCACGAGTTGCAAGCTCAACCATTGGGACACCTGTTACTTTTGAGATATATGGAATTGTTCTTGAAGAACGTGGGTTTACTTCGATTACATATAGCTCATTCTCATAGATAAGATACTGGATATTTACAAGTCCCATTGTATTTAATGAAACTGCAAGCTTCTTTGAGCAATCGATAATTCTTTCAGTGAGTTCGTCACTAACATTCCATGCGGGATATACTGCTATTGAGTCACCAGAGTGAATACCAGCTCTTTCAATATGCTCCATAATACCAGGAATAAGGATGTCTTCGCCGTCACAGATTGCATCAACTTCAATTTCTGTTCCATTAAGATATTTATCTATAAGAACTGGATTTTCAATTCCTTGTCTTAAGATAATCTCCATATATTCCTTGATATCATCATCATTAAAGGCGATAATCATATTTTGTCCACCAAGAACATATGAAGGACGCATAAGTACAGGATATTGAATTCTGTTTGCAATTGTGAGGGCTTCTTCAGTTGTCATTACTGTGAAGCCTTCAGGACGCTTGATGTGGTGAAGTTCAAGAAGTTCATCAAATTTTTCTCTATCCTCAGCGGCATCAATACTGTCTGCTGGTGTACCAAGAATATTTACGTTATTTTCAGAAAGATATTTTGTAAGTTTGATTGCTGTCTGTCCACCGAATGCAACAACAACACCGACCGGCTTTTCGACTTCAATTATATTCATAACATCTTCGTTTGTTAAAGGTTCAAAATAAAGTCTGTCAGCTGTATCAAAGTCAGTTGATACTGTCTCAGGGTTATTATTTACGATAACAACCTGATAGCCCTGTTTTTTAAGTGCCCATACACAATGTACCGAAGCATAGTCAAATTCAATCCCCTGGCCGATACGGATAGGACCTGAACCGAATACTATTACTGTTGGCTTTGGATTTTTGTGGTGCTTTATAAATTCACTTGCTTCGTCTTCCTTATCATAGCTTGAATAGAAGTAAGGTGTTTCGGCAGAGAATTCAGCCGCACAGGTATCAACCATTTTAAAGGAAGCACGTGCTGGCTTTTTAATCTCACAGCCTGAAATTTTTGTAATAACCTTGTCAGGATAGCCAAGGAATTTTGCCTTTTTGTATAAGTGTTCGTCAAGCTCACCTTTTGCAAGTTCTCTTTCACAGTCAATAAGCTTATTTAGTTTTGATAAGAACCACAAATCAATCTTTGTTATATCATGGATATATTCTTTTGTGACGCCACGACGGAGAGCTTCATATACTACAAAAAGTCTTAAGTCATTACACTCACCAATTTTTTCTCTGATTTCATCATCTGTGAACTGATCGAATTTTGGACTAATCAGACAGTCGTGTCCAATTTCGGCACCACGGACTGCTTTCATTATAGCTTCTTCAAACGTTGTACCGATAGCCATAACTTCACCAGTTGCCTTCATCTGTGTACCAAGAGTTCTTCTTGCATAGACAAATTTATCAAAAGGCCATTTTGGAAGTTTTACTACTACATAGTCAAGTGCAGGCTCAAAGCAGGCTGCTGTTTTTCCTGTTACGGCATTCTTGATTTCTGAAAGTGTATAGCCAATTGCAATTTTTGCTGCAACCTTTGCAATTGGGTATCCTGTTGCTTTTGAAGCAAGAGCTGATGAACGGGATACACGAGGGTTAACTTCAATTACTGCATATTCAAAATTATCAGGGTTCAATGCGAACTGGCAGTTACATCCACCTTCTACCTTAAGCTCTGAAATAATATTTAATGCAGCAGAACGGAGCATCTGATATTCTTTATCTGATAATGTTACGCAAGGAGCAATAACAATACTATCACCTGTATGAACACCGACAGGGTCAAAGTTTTCCATTGAGCAGACTGTAATTACATTGCCGACGCTGTCACGCATTACTTCAAATTCGATTTCCTTCCAACCAGCGATACATTTTTCAACAAGAACCTGATGGATTGGTGAAAGCTCAAGTCCGTTTCTTGTTATCTCGAGGAGTTCTTCAAGGTTGTTTACAATTCCTCCGCCTGAACCACCAAGTGTGAATGCAGGACGGATAATTACTGGATAACCGATTTCATCAGCGAATTTTACTGCGCTTTCAACGTCTGTTACTACTACTGATGGAATGCAAGGCTGATTGATAGATTCCATAGTATCCTTGAACATCTGGCGGTCTTCTGCCTTATCGATAGTTTCAGGGTTTGCGCCAAGAAGCTTGACACCGTATTCTTCAAGGAAGCCAGACTTAGCAAGCTGCATTGACAGGGTAAGACCTGTCTGTCCGCCAAGGGTTGAAAGAAGGCTGTCAGGACGTTCTTTTTTTATAACTCTTTTTACAGTTTCAAGAGTAAGAGGTTCGATGTATATTTTATCTGCCATCGCGTTATCTGTCATAATAGTAGCAGGATTTGAATTAATAAGAATTACTTCAAGTCCTTCTTCCTTCAAAGCACGGCAGGCCTGTGTTCCCGCATAGTCAAACTCAGCAGCCTGACCGATTACGATAGGCCCTGAACCGATTACCATTACTCTTTTAATATCTTTATTTAAAGGCATTATTTGTTTCCTCCCTCTATTAACTTAATAAATCTGTCAAACAGGAATGCTGTATCGAGTGGTCCTGCTGAAGCTTCAGGGTGGAACTGAACTGAAAATGCAGGCATATCTGTGTATTCTATTCCCTCACAGGTATTATCGTTTGCATTCACAAAACTGATTTTTGCATTTGCTGGTATGCTATCATTTACTACAGCGTATCCGTGATTCTGACTTGTTATAAAAACTCTGCTTGTTTCTTTTTCAAGTGCTGGCTGATTTGCTCCACGGTGACCGTATTTAAGCTTTTCAGTTTTTGCACCTTGTGAAATAGCTAAAAGCTGATGTCCAAGGCAAATTCCGAAGGTCGGGATTTTTGCTAAAGCAAGCTTTTTAAGTTCGCTTATTACTTCAACATTTTCAGCTGGATCGCCAGGGCCGTTCGAAAGCATAATTCCATCAGGAGCAAGCTCCTTAATTCTTTCAGCTGTTGTATAGGACGGAACTTCAATTACTTCGCAACCACGTTTTACAAGTTCACGTCTTATATTTGATTTTGCACCGAAGTCCCAAAGGACAACCTTATGCTTTATTTCATCGGGTTTGAATGTTTGTTCCTTATCGCAGGTTACTGATTTTACGGCGTTTACTATTGTATAGTTTTCAAGTTCATCAAGAGAAAGACAGGTGCTTGAACCTTCCTGCACAATTTTACCGTTCATAACGCCATGTTCACGGACTATTTTTGTGAGTGCTCGGGTGTCAATACCATAAAGTCCAATTATTCCCGACGACTTTAAAAAAGTGTCAAGATCACCCTCACAACGAAAATTCGAAGGCTCTTGACACCAATCTTTAACGATATACGCTTTTAAATGCGGTTGCTTACTCTCGAAATCTGATGGGATAACACCATAGTTTCCAATAAGCGGAAATGTTTGAACAACAATCTGTCCGTAATAACTTGGATCAGTCAATGTTTCAAGATATCCAGTCATAGCTGTTGTGAAAACAATTTCTCCAACAACTTCGCCAGAACAACCGAAGCTTTTCCCTTCAAATATAGTGCCGTTTTCCAAAATCAAATATGCCTTTTGCTCCATATTCTCACCCTCCATTTATATTTCATATGTTTTTAATATGCCAAGTGCGACTTCCTTCTTAGAAATTCGCATGTCCATAGCTTGTTTTTCAATGTATCGGTGTGCTTGTTGCTCGGTATAATTAAGGTATTGTATGAGTGCACACTTCGCCCTGTCAACAAGTCTAATCTCCTCAATCTTGTTCTGAAGTTTCATATTTTCATTTTGAAAGCCGAGTAATCTCTGCCTTGTTGCGCAAGCCAGTTTTACTGCCTGAAAGAACATCAGCCTGTTTATCGGCTTTGTTACTACCAGCACTCCATAATTCTCAACCTTAGATGATACCTGATCGGCAATTTCTGCTTTTGTTATAAGTACTACTGCTGAAGTTGTATCCTCAGTGGCTCTCATAGCAAGCTCATGGCCGAATTCGTCGGTAAGCGGTGCATTGATTATAACTAAATCATAATCATTCTCAATAAGAGTTCGCCTTGCCTCTGCACCATTACTAACAGTTGATATTAAAGGTGAGTTTTCTGACTTTAAAAGTGAAACGAGCATATCTGTACTTTTTTCACTACTTGATACGAGGAGTACACTCTGCATCTACTCATTCCCCCTAAAAGAAACAGATATTAGAAATCAAGAAAATATGTTTTATCTTCAAAAACTTCACGGTCATCAGAGGATTCATAATCTGTGGATTCCTTCTGCTTTTCATAAAGATATGATTTGTAAATTTTATCATTAAGATTAGATTTTACAAAATCACTTTCTTTTGCAAGCTCAAGTGCTTCTGATAAAGAAGACGGGAGCTTTTCAAGATGCAAAGTCTGCTCATTCACCTGCTCGTAAAGATTTAAGTCAATAGCCTGAGGAAGCTGACTATTGTTCCTTATTCCCTCAATTCCAGCATAAATCAATAATGAAAATGCAACATAAGGGTTGCAGGACGGATCAGGCGATCTTAATTCCATTCTTGAAAATTCACCGGTTGCTGCAGGAATTCTGACTAGCTGTGAACGGTTCTGATGTGACCAAGAGATATACTGAGGAGCTTCACCCCTACCAAATCTTAGATAGGAATTTGTTATAGGGTTTAAAAACAATGTCATTTCTCTTACCCTGTTAAGTATACCGGCAATAAAACTTTCTGCAGCGTTTGAGTGCTTATCTTTGTTCGCTTCAAAAATATTTATACCGTTACTAAGAAGTGAAAAATTAATATGCAGACCGCTTCCGCAGGAATTATATAACGGCAATGGAATAAATGATGCATACAGACCATTTCTTGATGCAATACTTTTTACAACACTCTTAAAGGTCTGAAGATTATCAGCAGCTTCAAGTGCATTGCTGTATTTGAAATCAATCTCATTCTGACCAGGGCCAGACTCATGATGTGAAGATTCAGGCATAATGCCCATTTCTTCAAGAGCCAGACATATTTCACGGCGGACATTCTCAGCCTTATCAGCTGGTGCAACATCGCAATATCCAGCAAAATCCTGTGGGATTTTGGTTGGGTTGCCATTCTCGTCAAGATTAAAAAGATAGAATTCGCATTCAGATCCGATCTGAACAGTATAGCCATGCTCCTGTGCCTCAAGCATTGCATTCTTTAAAATGTATCTGCCGTCACCTTCAAAAGGAGTTCCGTCAGGGTATTTGATATTGCAGTATAAGCGAACAACTCTGCCCTGCTGTGGTCTCCACGGAAGAACTGTAAGGGTACCTGGATCAGGAAAAAGTATAAGATCAGATTCATTTACCTGCATAAAACCTCTTACGCAGGAAGCATCAAATCCTATTCCTATTTCAAAAGCACGTGTGAGTTCTGACGCTAAAATACTGATATTCTTCATTTTCCCGAATACATCAAAAAACGCCAATTTAACAAACTTTACATCATTCTGCTCTACAAACTGTATTACTTCATTCTTTGTAATGTTCATAATAACACCTCCGTACTTATTGAATATTCCATTACAGTATAAACTCCCCGTCAATATGGCGAGGAATTTGATTATCTGCAAGTAAGTGAGATTAACTCACATTCACTTAATTTAATATTATATACTATTTAGTTCTGTGTGTAAAGTTGTTTGTAAGGATTTTTTGTATCTGGAGTTAAAATATAGAATTTATGCTCATAAATTTCTCGCATATCGACATTAAATTTGTATGAAAATTCTGAAATATACTTCTCAATTTCCTTAAGATCGTCACGAGTTGCTTCTTCTGCTACAACCTGCTTTGGTAAATCGGCTGGTAATCTGTCTGTTCTGATGAACATTTTGCCACCGTGCATACCTGTTCCGCAAAAATCGCCGACAGGAATTGTATCGCATCCAAGACCAAGCACTATTATAAGTCCACCTGCCTGATATTCGCCAAGAAAGCTGCCAGCACAACCCCCGATAACAAGTACAGGGTGCTTTTGCTTATAAGACTTCATATGAATACCCGCACGATATCCTGCATTATCTTTTACATATATTACTCCGCCACGCATTGCATAGCCTGTTGCGTCACCTGATGACCCATAAATTGTAATTGAGCCTTCATTCATTGTGTCGCCAGTTGCATCCTGGGCATTTCCGTTAACAACAATATCAGCACCGTCAAGATAAGCACCGAGTGCATTACCAGGTGTACCATTAATAATGACATCCCCGCTTCTGCGTCCACTTCCGATATAACGCTGACCAATACAGTTTTCAATTTCAACTGTTTCTCCAGCATGCTCTTTTATTGTATCATTAAGCACCTTAAAGTGCATTTCACCTGCAATAATTTTCATTATGCTCTTCCTTTCAAAGAATTACTTTGCCCCACTTAACTTGTGGGCACGTTTCTTCATTGAGAATGCCATAAGCTGTGGCTTTTCTTTAATGAGTTCAAAGTCAATTGTATCAAGCGGAGTTTTTTCCCTTATTAGTGAGGTGTAAATTCCTGCACGCTCAACTTTTCCAATAACAATATAACCCATTAGCCTATTATCTTTTGTGAACAGCTTTTTATAGCTTTCTTCATTCTTATCAGTATATACATCACCTGTATAAGTTCCCGCTGTGATGATGTGCATTCCAAAAAATCCGATAGCATTCATAGGAATAGCCTTATCGTATAGTTTTTCTCCACCTGCCATATTTATTCCTGCACATTCACCCTGCATATAAGCATTTGGAAGAAGTGCAAGAACTCTATCGCTGTCTGTTGTAATATCAAATGATTCAGTACAGTCGCCAGCTGAATAAATACTATCAATACTTGTTTCGCACTTATCGTTAGTTGCTATACCACGGTTAACCTTTCCGCCGATATCCTTTATCAACGAAATATTCGGACGGACACCTACCGCAAGGACAACTATATCAAATGATAGTGATTTTCCGCTCTTTAATGTTGCTGTATCTGAAGTGAATTCTGCAACGCTGTCACCGAGGATAAATTCTACACCTGACTTTTCGATATGCTTTTGAACCATTGACGATCCTTCTTCATCAAGAATACTTGGAAGAATTCTGTCAGCAAGGTCAACTACTGTGATATTATTAACCTTATCGCAAATGCCTTCAACACATTTTAGACCAATAAGGCCAGCTCCGACAACAAGCACATTCTTATCCTTTGAGAGTTCTTCTTCAAGTGCTTTAGCATCGTCAAGAGTCATAAAGGTGAATTTCTTCTCAACCTTTTCAAGGCCTGTCATTGGTGGAACAAATGGCGATGAACCTGTTGCAACAAGTAGTTTATCGTACTCAACTTTTGTACTGTCATCAAGAATAACCGTCTTTAAATTATTGTCTATTGATATTACTGTTTTTCCGAGCATTGTTGTGACTTTATTATCATCATAAAAACTGTCAGGGCGATATTTCATTCTCTGCTCATCTGTTTTTCCGTATATTAAATATGAGATTAGAGGACGTGAATATGTATGATGTAATTCGTTTGAAATAAGTTTTATTTCTCCCTCTTTATCAATTGAACGGATTCCCTCAACACAACCGATTGCTCCGGCTGAATTACCGATTATTACGTATTTCATTCCACTCACCTCTCCTCAAAAACAATTGCATTGTTTGGACAGCCCTGAACACATGCAGGCTTGCCGAAAGAATTCTTTGTACAAAGCTCACATTTCTGTATTGCACCTGTGTCTGACGGCATAATTGCACCAAACGGGCAGGATAGAATACAAGTATAACAGCCGACACATTTATTCTGGTCGATTGAGATAACGCCATCATTAACAGTAAGTGCCCCAGTTATACAGCCTTTTACACATAAAGGCTCTTCACAATGTCTGCACTGAACAGCAAAGCACACGCCGTTATTTTCTTCAACCTGAATGCGAGGGTTGATTACAATATCCTTCAAGGCTTTTACCATATCAGTTTTCCCTGAATTTGCAAAAGCACAGTTATATTCGCAAAGGTGACATCCAAGACACCATTTTTCATTTACATAAACTCTTTTCACTTGTCACACCCCCACTATTCGCCAGCATGCTTGATACCAAGAATATCAAGCTCTTTGTCTGTGAGTCCTACACCACGAAGCATTAATCTGTTTCCCTTTAATGATTCTATAGAATTGATACCCATACCGCCCATCATTTCCTTGATTTCGTGATCCCATGCTGTAACAAGGTTGACAAGGCGTTTGTAACCAATATCAGGATTAAGTCTTTTTACAAGTTCAGGGCGTTGTGTTGCAATACCCCAGTTACACTTACCAGTCTGACAGCTTCTGCAAAGATGACAGCCAAGTGAGAGAAGTGCTGCCGTTCCGATATAACAAGCATCTGCACCAAGTGCAATTGCTTTCACTACATCAGCACTACTTCTGATTGAACCACCGACAACTATAGAAACATTATCTCTTATTCCTTCGTCACGGAGTCTTTGGTCAACACTTGCAAGTGCAAGCTCTATCGGGATACCAACGTTATCTCTTATTCTTGTTGGAGCAGCACCTGTTCCACCTCTAAAGCCGTCGATTGCGATAATATCAGCACCCGAACGAGCGATACCACTTGCAATAGCTGCAACATTGTGAACTGCTGCGATTTTTACGATTACTGGTTTTTTATAATCTGAAGCTTCCTTAAGTGAATAAACAAGCTGTCTTAAATCCTCAATAGAATAAATATCGTGGTGTGGTGCAGGTGAAATTGCATCTGAACCTTCAGGAATCATTCTTGTTTTTGAAATATCGCCGACAATTTTTGTCCCTGGGAGATGTCCGCCGATACCCGGCTTTGCACCTTGGCCCATCTTTATTTCAATTGCAGCACCTGCTTCAAGATAGTCCTTATGAACACCAAAACGTCCTGAAGCAACCTGAACTATTGTATTTGGTCCGTACGCATAGAAATCCTCATGAAGTCCGCCTTCACCTGTGTTGTATAATATTCCAAGCTCCTGTGCGGCTCTTGCAAGGCTTTCATGAGCATTGTAGCTTATTGAACCGTATGACATTGCTGAAAACATAATAGGAGTTTTAAGTTCAAGCTGTGGTTCAAGATTGTTTATAAGACTTCCATTGTCATCTCTTTCAATCTTTTTAGGTTTCTTACCCAGATAAGTTTTAGTTTCCATTGGTTCACGAAGCGGATCAATAGATGGGTTTGTTACTTGTGAAGCATTTATAAGAATTTTGTCCCAGTAAACTGGCAATGGCTTCGGGTTACCCATTGAAGATAGTAAAACTCCACCTGAACCAGCCTGACGATAAACTTCACCTATAATTTCTCCAGTCCAGTTTGCATTCTGCTTAAATGTGTTATCTGATTTTACGATTTTCAATGCTCTTGTAGGGCAAAGTGATACACATCTATGACAATTTACGCATTTTGATTCATCACATACCATTTTATTTAAATCTGAATCATAACTATGTACTTCATTTGCACACTGGCGTTCACAAACACGGCAGCCGATGCATCTATCGTAATTTCTTACAACTTCATATTCAGGAAATATATAATTGATTGCCATTAGTTCACACCCCCGTTGACTTTAACAATAACAGGTTCTCCACCCTTTGGAGACCATATTTTATCAAGATTCGGCTCAATAATTCTTATTGCGCTTTCCTCGCTTGACATATATACAATGTCATCTTTTTCGCCAATAACCATTGAACGAAGCTTTAATCTGTCATTGAGTGCCATTAATCCGCCCTCAAATCCAAGTATAATTGAGAAAGGTCCAGTAATAAGAAGACTTGCAAAAGCATTTCTTAGATAAGTAAGCTTTTCTTTTTCTACCTTTGACATTCTATCAATAGATGACCAGAATGGTGCTGCGATAACACTTGAAGTTTCTTCGAGTGTCAAGCCCTGCTTTCTCACAAGATAATCTATTATATAGGTAATTACTTCTGTATCTGTCTGGAGAGTACATTTATACCCGAACATTTCAATAAAACGTCTGTTTGCGTCATAAGATGAAATTTCACCGTTATGTACTATTGAATTGTCAAGCATTGCAAAAGGATGAGCTCCGCCCCACCAACCTGGTGTGTTGGTCGGATATCTTCCGTGAGCTGTCCATGCATAGCCCTCGTACTCATCAAGTCTATAGAATTCACCAACATCTTCAGGAAAGCCAACTGCCTTGAATACGCCCATGTTCTTTCCGCTTGAGAAGACATATGCTCCTTCAATTTTAGTATTAATTCTTATAACACTTTTTGTGACAAATTCCTTTTCATCAAGATGACTGTCAGCAAGTTTTGTTGGAAGTGGTGTCACAAAATATCTCCATATCAAGGGTTCATTTGTGATTTGTGCAATTTTCTTCACAGGAATTTTTGAAAGATTTATTACATCAAAATGCTTGTCTAAAAATCTTTCACAATCTTCCCTTGACTGATTGTTTTCATAAAAAATATGAAAAGCATATAAATCCTTATACTGTGGATAGATACCATATCCAGCAAACCCTCCCCCAAGGCCGTTGGAACGGTCGTGCATAACAGAAATGGATTTTACAATTCTTTCACCATTGATATTTTTTCCGCTTTTTGATATTATTCCGGAAATTGCACATCCTGATGGTATTCTGATATCGCCTTCCCTTAACATACTGATCCTCCCCTAAATAAATAGAAATTCTGTTTTTAGATAAAAAAGACGCTCACCAATAGCAAAGAAAGCATAGATAATGCTTTCTTAAATATTAGTGAACGCCTTTGTTCTTTAATAAATATAACATATACAATTATTATTGTCAACATCTTAATGCATGTTAATTTTAACAAAATTGCAAATGTTTCGATATATATAATAGTATATATTGATTTAACGTTCATTATCAGCTTTATTTTGCAATGTGGATAAAAAATCTTGCAAAAAAATTTCAAAAAAGTATTGACAAAATAAATTTGGCGGTATATACTGTTAACATACAGCAAGGGCGCTGTGAGTTTAATACTCACAGTGCCTTTTTTCAGTTCAATAATATGTAATGGAGGGTGAAAAAAATGAGCAATGTTTCAGAAATCTTTGGAAGTCAGGTTTTTAATGACTCCACAATGAAAGCTCGTTTACCGAAAGAGACCTATAAGGCTCTTAAAAAGACAATCAATGAAGGTAAGATGCTTGACCTTTCACTTGCAAATGTTGTAGCAAACGCAATGAAAGACTGGGCAATCGAAAAAGGTGCTACTCACTATACTCACTGGTTCCAGCCATTGACTGGTATCACCGCAGAAAAGCATGACAGCTTCATTTCTCCAACTGCAGACGGTGAAGTAATAATGGAGTTCTCAGGAAAAGAACTTATTAAAGGTGAACCAGACGCTTCATCATTCCCATCAGGCGGACTTCGTGCAACATTTGAAGCAAGAGGATATACTGCTTGGGATCCAACTTCATATGCATTCATTAAAGATGGAACACTTTGTATTCCTACAGCCTTCTGTTCATACGGTGGTGAGGCACTTGACAAAAAGACTCCACTACTTCGTTCAATGGAAGAAATAAATAAGCAAGCATTAAGAATTTTAAAATTATTTGGTAGTAATGCAACAAGAGTTACCACAACTGTTGGACCTGAACAGGAATATTTCCTCATAGACAAAACACTTTATGATCAGAGAAAAGACCTAATCTTTACAGGAAGAACACTTTTCGGTGCAAAGCCACCTAAAGGACAGGAGCTTGAGGATCATTACTTTGGACAGATTAAGCCAAGAATTGCTGCATTCATGAGAGAGCTTGATGAAGAATTATGGAAGCTTGGAATTCTTGCAAAAACAAAACATAATGAGGTTGCTCCTGCACAGCACGAGCTTGCTCCTATATTCTCAACAACCAATATTGCAACTGACCACAATCAGCTTACAATGGAAATGATGAAAAAAGTTGCATTAAGACATGGGCTTGTATGCCTACTTCACGAAAAACCATTCGCTGGTGTAAACGGTTCAGGTAAGCACAATAACTGGTCAATTTCAACAAACACAGGAGTAAACCTCCTTGAACCTGGAAAGACACCTGCTGAAAATGCACAGTTCCTATTATTCCTTTCAGCAGTAATTAAGGCTGTTGATGAGCATCAGGATTTACTCAGAATTTCCTGTGCTTCTGCCGGAAACGATCACAGACTTGGTGCAAATGAAGCACCACCTGCAATCATATCAATGTTCCTCGGTAGCGAGCTTGCTGACATCCTTAAGGCTATTGAAGACGGAGTTACATACTCTTCAAATCCTGCTGCTGATATGACACTTGGTGTTGATGTTCTTCCAAGCTTCCCGATTGACTCAACAGATAGAAACAGAACTTCACCTTTTGCTTTTACAGGTAATAAGTTTGAATTTAGAATGCTCGGTTCAACTTTTTCAATTTCAGGACCTAATGTTGTTCTTAATACAATTGTTGCAGATACGCTTTCTGAATTTGCTGAGGAACTTGAAAAAGCTTCAGATTTCACAACAGAATTAAATGCATTAATTAAGAAAACTATTAAAGAACACAACAGAATTATTTCAAACGGCAATAACTATTCAGATGAATGGCCTGTTGAAGCTAAAAAACGTGGACTTTTAAATCTTAAGACAACTCCAGATGCTTTGCCTTATTTCATCAAAAAAGAGAATATTGAATTGTTTGAAAAACACAATGTATTCACTGAAAGTGAAATGAGATCAAGATATGAAATTCAACTTGAAAATTATTCAAAGACAATTAACATTGAAGCTCTCACTATGATTGATATGGCAAGAAAAGAAATTCTTCCTGCAGTATCAGCTTACATTAAAGAGCTTGCTGATACGGCTAATCTTGCAAAAGCTGTTGCTTCAGATGTTGACTGCAGTTATGAATCACAGATGGTTAAAAAGCTTTCTTCACTAACTGGCTTAATGTTCAACAGAGTCAATGCACTTGATGAAGCATTGCTGAAAGTCAAAGAACTTTCAGATGCTCTTGAAGTAGCTCAGTACTATAGCAAAGTTGTTTTCATTGCCATGCAGGAATTACGTTCTGTTGCTGATGAAATTGAAACTTATGTCGGCGAAAAGTACTGGCCGTTCCCAACTTATGGCGAATTACTGTTTAATGTATAACTATTACTGCAATTCAATATTAAACAGATTTATTTAATTACACAATGGGGTGTATCACACAAAGGGATTTGTCCCTTAGCGTGGTATGCCCCTGTTTTATTGTATTTATTATTTAATATATTATAAGGAGTGGTATTATGGAAAAAATTCAAGAACTTATTACAAGCGAAGTGTTCGGGATATGGTTCCTGATTGGTGCTGCATTAGTATTCTTTATGCAATGTGGCTTTGCAATGGTTGAAACAGGCTTCACCAGAGCTAAGAATGCAGGAAACATCATAATGAAAAACCTGATGGACTTCTGCATAGGTACAGTAGTATTCATTTTCCTCGGTTTTGGATTGCTCTGCGGCGAAAACACATTCTTCGGTCTTATTGGAAAGCCTGACCTTCAGATTTTCACAAACTGGGGAGAGTTCCCTTGGTCAAGCTTTATCTTTAACCTTGTATTCTGCGCAACTGCAGCTACAATAGTTTCAGGTGCTATGGCTGAGAGAACAAAATTTATCTCATATTGTATTTATTCTGCTGTAATCAGTGCAGTAATCTACCCAATTGAAGCTCACTGGATATGGGGCGGCGGATGGCTATCAAAATTAGGCTTCATTGATTTCGCTGGTTCAACAGCTATACATATGGTTGGTGGTATCACAGCTTTAATCGGTGCTGCTATGGTTGGACCTCGTATCGGTAAATTCGGTAAGGACGGAAAGCCAAGAGCTATTCTTGGTCACTCATTGACACTTGGTGCACTCGGTGTATTTATCCTTTGGTTTGGTTGGTATGGATTCAATGGTGCTGCTGCTTCAAATGGAAGTTTCTTAGCTCAGATTTTTGCTACAACAACTATTGCTCCGGCAGTAGCTACTTGTACAACAATGATATTCACATGGCTAAAAAATGGCAAGCCAGACGTTTCTATGTCACTTAACGCATCACTTGCAGGACTTGTTGCAATTACTGCTCCTTGTGCTGATGTTGACGCACTCGGTTCACTCATTATCGGAATTGTTGCTGGATTCCTTGTTGTATTCGGTGTATGGTTCCTTGATTATAAGCTTAAAGTTGATGATCCAGTCGGTGCTGTTGCTGTTCACATGTTCAATGGTATCTGGGGCTCGCTTGCTGTTGGTTTATTTGCAACAGGCAAAGGACAGGATGGCATCACAGGTTTATTCTACGGTGGCGGATTCAAACAACTTGGCTTACAGGCTTTAGGTGTAGTATCTGTTGGTGCATGGACAGCAATCACTATGTTTATTGTATTCCTCGTAATTAAGAAGACAATTGGTCTTCGAGTTTCAAGACGCGAAGAAATCGCTGGGCTTGATATTGAAGAACACGGACTTGTTTCAGCTTATGCTGACTTTATCTCTTCTGTTGATCCAACAATTGACGATGTTGAAGAAATAGCACCAGTTGCTAAAGCTGTTCCAGTTGAAAAGGCTGTTGAGGTTGAAACATACGCTAAGCCTTCTTCAAACAACGAAAATAAGATATCAAATATTGTTATCATCTGCAGACAAAGTAAGTTTGAAGTTTTAAAAGAAGCAATGAACCAGATTGGTATTACAGGTATGACGGTTACTAACGTTCTTGGCTGCGGAATGCAGAAAGGTAGTAAAGAATACTATCGTGGTGTCCCTGTAGAAGTAAATCTTATTCCAAAAGTTCAGGTTGAAATTGTAGTATGCAAGGTTCCTGTTTCAATAGTTATAGCTGCTGCAAAATCAGCTTTATATACGGGCCACATCGGTGATGGAAAGATATTTGTTTACGATGTTGAAAATGTTGTTAAGGTCCGTACAGGCGAAGAGGGTTATGACGCTCTTCAAGATGAATAACACCCACCCCCCAACCCCATTTTATAAATATGTCTGGGACAGTGTTATAGCTGTCAGCAGAAATGCAAAGGGTATATGGAATTAAACCTCCATATACCCTTCAGACATTTTATAAATATTTAAACATATTATAGCTTATCATAAGAAATATATAATTAAAGGCATAAAGTTAACCTTTATGCCTTCTTATGATTATAATTAAAAATTACCACACTTTAACATTGCTTTTTCTTTCGATAATATCGTCACGCTTTGGTCCGTTTGAAACGAATGTGACAGGGTAACCAATTCTCTCTTCAATGAATTCAACGTACTTTTTAGCGTTTTCAGGAAGATCCTCATAATTCTTGATTCCGCTGATGTCGCACTTCCATCCGTCGAGATACTCGATAACTGGTTTAGCTTTATTAAGAATTGGTGTAATTGGGAATTCGTCTGTTACGATGCCATCAATTTCATATCCTGTGCATACTGGAATTTTATCAAGGTAACCAAGTACGTCAAGAAGTGAAAGAACAACATCAGTACATCCCTGCATCATACAGCCGTATTTTGTGGCAACTACATCAAACCAACCCATTCTTCTTGGACGGCCTGTTGTTGCACCATATTCACCACAGTCACCACCACGTTTCCTGAGTTCTTCAGCTTCGTCACCGAAGATTTCGCTGACAAAGGCACCTGCTCCAACTGCTGAGGAATATGCTTTTGCTACTACTACAACCTGCTTAATCTGGTGAGGTGGAATACCAGCACCAACTGTAGCAAATCCTGCAAGAGGTGAAGAAGATGTAACAAAAGGATAGATACCGTTATCAGTATCCTTTAATGAACCAAGCTGTCCCTCAAGAAGAATATTCTTGCCTTCTTTGATTGCATTATGAAGAAAAACTGTTACATTTGCAACCAATGGCTTAAGTTTTGGACGATAGCCAACAAGCTTATCAAACAAAACCTTTGAATCAAGAAGTTCACTGTCAGGATACATTGCTTTTATATAATTGTTCTTGATTTCGCAGACTTTTTCAAGCCTTTCCATCAAAATTTCATCATCAAAAAGCTCGCCAACCTGAATACCTATCTTTAAATATTTATCTGAATAAAATGGTGCAATACCTGATTTTGTTGAACCAAAACTATTTTTACCAAGTCTTTTTTCTTCAAGCTCATCAAAAAGAATATGATATGGCATTAAAACCTGTGCTCTGTCTGAAACAAGAAGATTCGGCATCGGAACTCCTCTTGAAGTAATGCCGTCAAGCTCCTTAAAGAACTTATCAATATCAAATGCAACACCCTGTGCAATGATATTTGTTACATTCTTACGGAATACACCTGATGGAAGAAGATGAAGTGCGAATTTTCCGTACTCGTTAATAATAGTATGCCCTGCGTTTGCTCCGCCCTGAAAACGTACTACTACTTCTGACTGTCCTGCTAGAAGGTCGGTAACTTTACCTTTACCTTCGTCGCCCCAGTTTGCTCCAACAATTGCCTTTACCATTTTATAAGCCTCCTGATAAGTTTAATAATTAACTGCCTTAAATATCATATCACTATTGTTTTCATAAGTAAAATATATAATTATTATGAAGTGTATAACTATTATTTATATCATTGTATCAAGAAGTTTTTTGCCTGCCTGTGATATTGGTGTCTTATTTCCTGTAATTATGCAGATTTTTCGTGGTGGGAATGGCTTTGAAAGCTGCAGTTCAAAAAGCTTTCCACTCTTTATGCTTTCTTCTGCAAAGCTCCTTACTACACAACCTATCCCCATATCCATTTCTGCAAATTTAACTATCAGATCGCTTGTTGCAAGCTCAAATTCAGGCTTTAAAAAAACATCATTTTCAGAAAGAAAATTATCAACGAACCTTCTTGTACTTGTGTTCTTCTCAAGACAGATAGTCGGTAGGCGTTCGAGTTCAGACAGTCCGACTATTTTACCATTAAGCCAACCAAATCTGCTTGAAGCAACAAATGTATCACGCACATCAGCAACTTCGGTGATTTTATAATCCTTACTCTCATCAACAGGCGAGCTGACTATTCCAAAATCAATTTTCCCTGCTTTGAGACTAAGTATAGTTTCAGGAGTTGGCGCATTTGAGACTATAATTTTTATGCTCGGATAGCTTTTATGAAATTTTTCGAGATATGGAAGAAGATAATACTTGAGAGTCATATCGCTTGCGCCAATTCTTATTTCTCCGTTTTCAAAATTAAGCATCTCTTCAAGCTTTTTCTCACCGCTTTCAAAGAACTCATATCCTTGCTTTATATATGTGAATAAGGTTTCGCCCTCTGGTGTGAGTTTCACTCCCTTTGGTGCTCTGAAAAATAATGTACAGCCAAGCGAAAACTCAAGTTGTTTTATTGCCTGACTTACTGCGGGCTGAGATATAAATAGCTGTTGTGAAGCGAGAGTAACGCTCCCAAGCTTTGCGACGTGGTAAAAGACTTTGTAGTATTCAAGATTAGCTATCATATAACTTCTCCTTATTTAATTCATATATATTATAATAATTACATATAGCAATTATACAATATTATGCAATTTTATGCAACATTATAAAGTATTATTGACTTGTTTATTTATATATAAATAGTAATAATCTATATAGAAATTTTGTATATGTTTAATTTGATAAAATTAATCAAATATGATATTATTATCAAGTATTATAATATATGGAGGAATATTTATGTCACAACTATTTGAAACAATTATGGTCATTACCTTTGGTATTTCATGGCCTACATCAATTTATAAATCTTATACAGCAAGAACAGCAAAGGGAAAAAGCCTTTTCTTTTTATGCTTTATACTTATCGGTTATATTTGCGGTATGATTTCAAAAATAGCCGCAGGCAGTCTTACATATGTTTTTATCTTTTATGCAATAAACTTTATTATGGTATTCATTGATCTGCTTTTATATTTCAGGAACAAAAAGCTTGATCAGGCTCAAGGGAAATAAAATTAAGCCGTGGGCATTAGCTCACGGCTTAATTAATTATTGTTCGGTTTGCATTTTTTCAAGAGCAATTGCAAACTGGTCAGGGCAGGATGTGTTTTTATATCCACATTTTACTCCTTTAAGTCTTTTAATTACATCTTCAACCTTCATACCTTTTACAAGTGATGAAATTCCACCAGCATTACCATTACAGCCACCAATAAATTTAACGTCCTTAACAATTCCATCTTCAACTTCAATGTCAATCTGTCTTGCACAGACACCTGTTGTTTTATAAGACATTTTCATAAATTATAAAGTATCCTTCCAAAAAGTTCGTTTATTAGTATGTATATTGTCGGGTACTGTATGTACGTTTTATATTCTTGCTACTCCACTGTCACGTGCCGCTTGAGCAACTGCATTAGCTACAGCAATAGGAATTGCTCTGTCAAATGCATTCGGAAGAATAAATTCACGTGAAAGTTCATTATCTTTAACACAACCAGCTATTGCTATAGCAGCTGCAAGCTTCATTTCTTCATTAATATCCTTCGCACGTACTGCAAGTGCACCCTTAAAAATACCAGGGAATGCAATTACATTATTAATCTGGTTCGGGAAGTCGCTTCTTCCTGTTCCAACTATAAATGCACCAGCCTCGAGTGCCCTATCAGGCATAATTTCAGGTGTTGGGTTTGCCATTGCAAAAATAATTGGCTTATGTGCCATCGATTTTATCATTGATTCTGTAACAAGATTTGGCTTTGAAACTCCGATAAATACGTCCGCCCCAACAAGTGACTCAGCAAGTGAGCCTTTTATGTGATTTTTGTTTGTTACTTTTGATATTTCAGTATGAGCAGGACTTAATGTTTCGTCACCCTCGCAAATTATTCCCGCTAAGTCAACCATTTTAATGTTGCCAACTTTAAGTGAAAGTAAAAGCTTTGCTATTGCTGTTCCGGCTGCACCGGCACCGTTTATTACAATTTCAAGGTTTTCAATTTTCTTTTTCGCAACCTTACAGGCATTCATAAGTGCGGCAGCAACAACTATTGCCGTACCGTGCTGGTCATCATGGAAAACGGGAATATCAACACGCTCTTTAAGCTTCTTTTCAATTTCAAAGCATCTTGGAGCAGCTATATCTTCAAGATTGATACCACCAAAGCTTTTTGATATCAATTCTATTGTTCTTACTATTTCATCTGTATCCTTTGAATTAATACATAATGGGAATGCATCAACATCAGCAAATTCCTTAAAGAGCGCACATTTACCTTCCATTACAGGCATACCTGCTAAAGGTCCGATATCGCCAAGCCCTAGAACTGCTGTTCCGTCAGTGATTACAGCAACAAGATTTGATCGTCTTGTTAGCTCATAGGATAAGTCAGGATTCTTCTGAATTTCAAGGCAAGGCTGTGCTACACCAGGAGTATAAGCGTGTGACAGAGCGTCACGGTCATTAATTGGCACTCTTGAGACAACCTCAATTTTTCCATTCCATTCCTTATGCTTTTGAAGTGCTGATTGCATAATGTCCATTATTATATTTCATTCCTTTGAGTAAAATTATTTTTTATTTGCAAGCTTAAATATCTTATCAAGATTTTCCTTGTCGGTTGTATTCATTCCTATGTATGAAGGTTCCGCATTATATAAACCATGAAAATCTGAACCACCTGTGACAATAAGGTTGTATTTTTCAGCGATTTCAAGCATTTTTTTCTTATCCTCTTCGCTTGTTGTATAATGATAAACTTCAACACCATCAAGCTTCCCTTTTTCGGCAAGTTCTTCAAGAAGCTCAAGATTATCATACTGCATCGGATGAGCCATAACAGCAACACCTTTTGCTGAATGTATTAAGTCAAGTACAAAGTTTACATCAGGATACTCTCTTTCAACAAGACATGTTCCGTTCTCATGGTTAAAAAGTTCATCGTTTAATGAACCGTAGAAATCAGTAGCATAGCCATAATCAATAAGTGCTCTCATAATATGTTGCTTGAATATACTCTTACTTCCTGTTGAATGCTTTAAAACACTTTCAGCAGTAATAGGGTAAAGCTTCATAACATTCTCAATCATTTCGTTTGCACAGGATTTTCTTATTGCACAGGATTTAAGACATAACCCTTCAAGCCTGTCTGGCTTCTGTGGTGAGTAGCAAAGAATATGTACCTTTGAATTTCTTGTTTTATCCCATGCGGAAAGCTCAACACCAGGTATAATATGAACACCGTATCTTTCACCAAGCACAGTAGCACGAGATGTAGAAGATAAAGTATCATGATCAGTTATTGATAAGAAATCAATTCCTGTTCGTTTTGCCTGAACGATAATATCCTCAATACCAAGAGAACCATCTGAAAGTTTTGTGTGACAATGCAAATCACCCTTCATAGTGCGTAACCTCCCAAAAAAGTACTGATTAAGTTATGAAAGCAAACTTAATATTTCAATTATACTACAAATTGCCCCCGATATGCAAGATATTTTGTAAAAAAATACAAAAGACCGACTTGATTTTTATAATATAAACTTTTTAAACCATATATTATCTGATGAAAATGACTTATTATTAAGATACTGAAGAATGCCTGCATCCGTTTTGAACTTGAAAGTCAGCTTATATGAGTACAAAGCCTGTGTCCTGACATTGTATTCGCGGTTAATTTTATTTATACCATATTTCCCATCACCCAAAAGAGGACAACCTATATATGCCATATGTGCTCTTATCTGATGAGTTCTTCCTGTAATAAGATCAACCTCAACAAGCGCAAGATTATCCTTTGTTGCATGAACCTTATATTGTGTTATAATGGTTTTGTTTGTCAGTGTCTTTTTATCAGAAACGAAAACCTGGTTTTTGCTTTCATCCTTTTCAAGATATGCTGTAATTGTATCTTCTTTTTTCGGTGGAATACCCACTGTTACACAAAGATAAAGCTTTTCAAGCTCCCTGTCCTTGACCTTCTGATTCAGAACACGCAATGACTCTGAATTTTTTGCGCAAATAATTATGCCACCTGTATTTCTATCAAGGCGATTACATAGCGACGGAGCAAAAGACAGCTCATTTTCCGGGATATACTCTCCCTTATCGTAAAGATAATGCTTTATACGGTTAATAAGAGTATCAACTGTGTTTTCATCATCCTCATGGACGACAAGACCATTCTTCTTATCTATTAATAGTATATTCTCATCCTCATAAATTATATTAAGATTAGTTGGCACTGATAAAAAATCAAGTTCTTTATTTTCGTCAAAGAATTCATCATTTATATAAAGTAAAAGAATGTCGCCCTCATTAAGCTTTGTGGAGATTTCGCACTTTTTATTATTTAGCTTAATTCTTTTTGTTCGCAGATATTTATACATTAATGACTTAGGAAGTTTTCTGACAGCCTTTGTCAGAAATTTATCAACACGTTGTCCTGAATCATTAGAGTTTATTATAAATTCTTTCATTTTATTCTCCTTGAAAATTTACTTATGATATTATAACATATTTTATTTTCAAAAACATCTTTTCAAATCAAAAATTATGTATTATAATAGAAAAAGAATAAATGTTCTATTATTCATCAGGAGTTGACATCATGGGGACAATACACGACGGACATCGACAAAGATTAAAGCAGAGATTTGTCAAGGAAGGGCTTTCTTCTTTTGAATCGCATAATATTCTCGAATTGCTTTTATTCTATGCATTGCCAAGACAGGATACGAATGTTATTGCACATGAACTTATTGATAACTTCAAGACCCTGACAGGTGTCTTCAATGCACCATTTGAAGAACTTATTAAGGTCAAAGGACTTGGCGAGAACGGTGCCACACTCATTAAGCTTATTCCACAGCTTTTAAGCGCTTATACTGTTGAAACAAATGCAAACCAGCCTATGAATGATGTTAGGCGGATATGCAATTATTTTCACGGATTATATATTGGTGTGAAAACCGAAAAAATTCATGTCTGCTGTCTTGATGACAAGCTAAATATAATTTCCTGTGTTCTTATACAAGATGGTGGAGTCAATACTGTTCCTATAAATGTGAGAAAGATTGTTGAGGCAACATATCGTTCAAACTCCTCAATGATAATACTTTCCCACAATCACCCGAACGGTATACCGATTCCTTCTGATTCAGATATTGAGGCAACGCGAAAGCTATATAAAATCCTTGACAGTGTGGGAATAAAACTGCTTGATCATATAGTAGCAAGCCCCCAAAATGCTGTTTCAATGAAGGATGCGGGTTATTTTAACTTTTTCGAAATATAAAAAATCTGCCAGTTGTAACTGGCAGAAATTCAATGTTCTTTTTATTTGATTTGAGATTTGGCATACACTAAAATTGCCAACACTAAAGCACCCACTATAGCAAGAATAAGCCCATTTCTTTTAATTTTAGCTATGTTTTCTTCAGAAGATCTCATTTCCGGTTTTAAATTCAATTTTGGGAACAGGAACATAAATAATCCTATTAATGTAATTATGCCAACCAGACAATATTCAATAATTTCTTCCATATAAATATCTCCTTAATATTAATGTCATGGTATAAAAAATTTCTTAGCTAATTTTAATACGTTTACTAATAAATGTCAATAGATACAAAATATAAAAGTCCGCAGATACGGGGGTTTCTAATTATGGACAGATTTCAGTTAGTATCAAAATACAAGCCAGCTGGCGATCAACCTATTGCTATTGAGAAGCTTGTTGACGGTCTAAAAAAAGGCTACAAGGAGCAGACTCTCCTTGGTGTAACAGGTTCAGGTAAGACATTCACAATGGCAAATGTTATAGAACAGATAAACAAGCCGACTCTGATACTTGCACACAACAAGATTCTTGCGGCACAGCTATGCTCAGAATTCAAGGAGTTCTTCCCTAACAACGCTGTTGAATATTTTGTTTCGTACTACGACTATTACAGACCAGAGGCTTATATTCCAAGCACTGATGTTTTTATCGAAAAAGACAGCTCCATTAATGACGAAATTGATAAGCTCAGGCACTCTGCAACATCTGCTCTCATTGAAAGAAAAGATGTTATCATTGTAGCGAGTGTTTCGTGTATTTATTCTCTTGGCGACCCTGAATTTTACCGTTCACTCACATTATCACTTAGAAAGGGTATGCAGATTTCACGTGATGAAGTCCTTGCAAGACTTGTTTCTATTCAATATGAGAGGAACGACATAAACTTTGTAAGAAATAAATTCCGTGTTCGTGGTGATGTTGTTGAGGTGTTTCCTTCAGATTCAACAGATAAAGCAATACGAATTGAATTCTTCGGCGATGAGATTGACAGAATAAGTGAGATTCATGTTCTCACTGGTGAAGTTCTTGCATCACTTTCATATGTAATGATTTTTCCTGCTACTCACTATGTTATTTCAAAAGACAAGCTTAGCGATGCTATTGCTGATATTGAGGCCGAACTTGAAGAAAGAGTAAAATTCTTTACCGACAACGGACAGCTAATTGAAGCTCAGCGTATTGCACAAAGAACGAATTATGATATAGAAATGCTTCAGGAAATCGGTTTCTGCAGTGGTATTGAAAACTATTCAAGAGTCTTATCAAGACGACCTGACGGGAGTATTCCATATACATTGCTTGACCACTTTCCTGACGATTTTCTGCTTATTGTTGATGAATCGCACGTAAGTCTTCCACAGGTACGTGCAATGTATGCTGGGGATAGGGCAAGAAAATCTACTCTTATTGATTATGGATTCAGGCTGCCTTCTGCTTTTGACAACCGGCCTCTGATGTTTGATGAATTTTATGATAAAATTAATCAGGCTATTTTTGTCAGTGCTACTCCCGGACCTCTTGAAAAGGAAAAGTCAGCACAGATTGTTGAGCAGGTTATTCGTCCGACAGGACTTATTGATCCGCTTATTGAGGTCAAACCAACACAGGGACAGATTGAGGATCTTATTTCTGAAATTAATAAGATAGTCGCCAAGGGTGAGCGAATACTTATTACCACCCTCACAAAGAAAATGGCTGAAAACCTTACAACCTATCTTGACAATCTTGATATAAAGGTTCGATATATGCACCACGATATTGATACTATTGAAAGAATGGAAATCATCAGGGATTTACGTCTTGGTGAGTTTGATGTTCTTGTCGGAATCAACCTTCTCAGAGAAGGACTTGATCTCCCTGAAGTATCACTTGTTGTCATTCTTGACGCTGATAAGGAAGGCTTCCTCAGAAGTGAATCTTCTCTTATCCAGACAATAGGGCGTGCTGCAAGAAACAGTGAAGGCAAGGTAATAATGTATGCTGACACCGTAACGCGTTCAATGGAAAGTGCTATTAAAGAAACTGACAGACGTAGAAAAATACAGATGGATTATAATAAAGAGCACGGAATTGTACCTAAGACAATTAAAAAGGATATCCGTAATGTTCTTGAAATTTCAACAAAGGAAAATGTTGATAAGGAAACAAAGAAGATTAAGAAAATGTCCCACGCAGAGAAAAATGCACTTATTGATAAGTTAACTATTGAAATGAAGAATGCAGCAAAGATGCTTGAATTTGAACACGCTGCATACCTTAGGGATAAAATAAATGAACTAAAGGGGCAATAAATATGACAGAAAATGAAATTGTGACTGCTATTGGGGAAGATAAGTATTCAGCTTGGCTTGAATATAGAAAAATGATTGAAAGCCTTTATGATATGGATATTCTTGAAGGCAACGGCGGCAAAAAGTGGGACTATGAGCTTAAATACCGACGTGGTGGGAAAACACTTTGCTGTTTGTATTTCAAGCAGGACGTATTTGGATTTATGATTATATTCGGTAGTGCTGAACGTGATAAGGTTGAGGTTATCAGGGATACTTTGAGTGAAAATATTATCACTCAATATGATAATGCACAGACCTATCATGACGGTAAATGGGTAATGTTTGATATCTGTGACACAGCAGATATTAAAGATATAGAGAAATTACTTTTTATTAAAAGAAAGCCTAACAAGTAAAAGGAGCAAGAAATGCAAAGAAACGAAATAGTTATTAAAGGAGCAAGAGAACATAACCTTAAAAATATTGATCTGACTATCCCAAGAGATAAGCTTATTGTTATGACGGGGTTGTCAGGTTCGGGGAAATCATCACTTGCTTTTGACACAATTTATGCAGATGGTCAGAGAAGATATATGGAGAGCTTGTCCTCATATGCAAGACAGTTCCTCGGGCAAATGGAGAAGCCTGAGGTTGACAGTATTGAAGGACTATCACCTGCTATATCCATTGATCAGAAAACCACATCGAAAAATCCGCGTTCTACTGTCGGAACAGTTACTGAAATTTACGACTACCTAAGATTGCTTTATGCAAGAATAGGTATTCCTCACTGCCCTGTTTGTGGAAGAGAAATCAGACAACAGACTGTCGACCAGATTGTTGACAAGATAATGGAACTGCCTGACGGCACAAAAATTCAGCTACTTGCTCCTATTGTAAGAGGACGTAAGGGCGAATACACAAAAGAAATCGAAAGTGCAAGGAAGTCAGGCTACGTCAGGATAAGGATTGACGGAATGACCTATGACCTTTCCGAAACTATAAAAATTGACAAGAATAAAAAGCATACTATTGAAATAATCGTTGACCGTCTTGTTATTAAAGACGGTATAAAATCAAGACTTTCGGATAGTATTGAAACTGTTACTTCACTCACAGGTGGACTTGTTGGTGTTGATGTTATTGACGGTGAGGAAATGCTTTTTTCACAAAGCTATGCCTGCCCTGAACATAACATAAGCATTGAAGAGCTTACCCCGAGAATGTTCTCGTTTAACAATCCTTTTGGTGCTTGTGAAAAATGTACCGGTCTTGGCGTATTCCAGAAAGTTGATCCTGATTTGGTTGTTCCAAACAAAGAGCTATCAATAAAACAGGGTGCTATCAAGGCAATGGGATGGAACTCACTGGATGATACTTCAATAGCAATGATGTATTATACAGCTATAGCAAAAAAATATAATATCTCACTTGATGACCCTGTCAAGAATCTTCCTGAAAAGGTGATCGACGTTTTCCTTTATGGTACTGGAAGTGAAAAACTTGAACTTGAGCGTTCAAAGGAGCTTGGCGGCGGAAAGTTTATGGCAACCTTTGAGGGTGTCTGCAACAACCTTGAAAGAAGATATAAGGATACAACAAGTAACTATTCCCGTGACGAAATTATGTCACTTATGACTGAGGTAAAATGCCCGTCCTGTCACGGCGAACGACTTAATAAAGAAACTCTTGCTGTAACTGTCGGTGATAAAAATATTAGCGAGCTCACACATCTTTCTGTTACTGAATGCCTTGACTTCTTTAAAAATATTGACCTTACTGAGAGAGAACGTCTTATCGGTGACAGAATTATCAAAGAAATTAATGAACGACTCGGCTTCTTGCAGAGCGTCGGTCTTGAATATCTTACACTATCTCGTTCTGCTGGCACTTTATCAGGCGGTGAAAGCCAGCGTATAAGACTCGCTACACAGATTGGTTCCTCACTTGTGGGAGTTCTATATATCCTTGATGAGCCAAGTATCGGTCTTCACCAGCGTGACAACGACAAGCTAATAGGGACTTTAAAACGACTCCGTGATATAGGAAATACTGTTATTGTTGTTGAACACGATGAGGATACAATGTATGCGGCTGACTATATTGTTGATATCGGGCCTGGCGCCGGAATTCGCGGTGGTGAGGTTGTCTGTGCCGGAACTGTTAATGAAATCAAGTCTTGTGACGGCTCAATAACAGGACAGTACCTCAGCGGGAAGAGACAAATTCCTGTTCCTTTGGAGAGAAGAAAAGGAAACGGAGAATTTCTTAAAGTAATCGGTGCTGCTGAAAATAATCTTAAAAATATCGATGTTGAAATTCCACTTGGAACAATGACCTGTATTACAGGTGTTTCTGGAAGTGGTAAGAGCTCACTTGTAAACGAAATTATATATAAGGAGCTTGCTGGCAAACTCAATCGTGCAAAAATCCGCCCAGGCAACTTTAAAGAAATGATTGGCGTTGATAATCTTGATAAGGTCATTGACATTGACCAGTCCCCTATCGGAAGAACTCCACGTTCAAACCCAGCAACCTACACAGGTGTGTTTACTGATATCCGTGAGCTTTTTGCAAACACAAATGATGCAAAAATGAAGGGTTACAGCTCAGGAAGATTCTCCTTTAACATTCGTGGAGGACGCTGTGAAGCCTGTGAGGGTGACGGTATCCTCAAGATTGAGATGCACTTCTTGCCTGATATTTATGTTCCTTGCGAGGTTTGTAAGGGCGCACGCTATAACAGGGAAACTCTTGATATTAAATATAAGGGAAAAAGTATTTATGATGTTCTTGAAATGACTATTGAAGAAGGCTGTGAGTTCTTTAAAAATATTCCTAAAATATCAAGAAAGCTTGAGACATTAAAGGAAGTCGGACTTGGATATGTTAAAATTGGTCAGCCTGCTACTACACTTTCAGGTGGCGAAGCTCAGAGAGTCAAGCTTGCAACAGAGCTTGCAAAACGTTCAACTGGCAAAACAATTTATATCCTTGATGAACCTACAACAGGACTTCATACAGCCGATGTTCATAAGCTTCTTGAGGTTTTACAGAAGCTTGCTGACGGTGGTAACACATTGCTGATAATTGAGCATAATCTTGATGTTATAAAAACGGCCGACTATATTATCGACCTTGGACCTGAGGGTGGAAACAACGGTGGACAGATTATCGTAACAGGAACTCCAGAAGAAATTATCAAGTGTAAAGACTCTTATACAGGAAAGTATCTAAAAAAATTATTAAAGTAAAAACAACAGCCACTTTGCATAATCGCAGAGTGGCTGTTGTTATTTTTAAATTAATTGTTATTGTATGATGGATTCACCATCTATTTTTATATCCTCAAAATTGCCTGTTCCACCGAAAGTAAAACTATATATAACACCTTTTTTTTCAAACAAGCAGTGCATACCTAAAAGTTCTCTGCCACTATTATCTGTTACCATTCCATAATAGAAAACGTACTTTTCAAGCCTAGGATATTCAGCATCCTTTGTTGCATCAATTACATCTTTACCTTCCATACTTTTTATAAATTGTTCTTTGTTTTCATCCCAGTTACCTGACAACTTCTTGACTGAGGCGAATCGGTTTGAATTACTTGCAATAAATTCATTTTCATCATCTTTTACGACATTATCATTTGATTTCAAAAATGCTTTATTAGTATCTGTCTCTGGATAAAATAAACTACATCCGTTTTTAAGCTTCAATGTGACATTGTGATATTCCCCTGCTCTGCCATCAAGTATATGCTTATCATCTAATTTGTCCTTAACAAAACTTAACTTTCCATTTTCGTAGAAAATACTTCTTCTATCATACTTCTCATCTTCATTATAATAATTAACAAATTTATTATCCATATTATTCTCCTTTCCGGTTGCTGCACCACAACCCGAAAAAATTGACACCATTAACAAAACAACACAACTAATTAATGCTATTTTCTTATGTTTCATAATTAACTCCTAATTTAGCTCTTCGTCAACCATTTCTTTGAATTTCTTATATGACTCTGGGAAGACCTCTTTCATATAGTCAATCTTAGTTGAATCATAATACATACTTGCTTCAAAGAAATGCGCGTAGCTTTCACAAGCTATACTACTATCATTATAGTAATCAGCAGAATGAGACCAATTGCCTGAGCATTTTCCTCCTGATAAACCATTTACCATATCGGAGACTCCGTTTTTTAAATCCGGGTTATCATTTCTAAGCCAATCCTCAATAAATACATATGCTTCAGTGTCCGTCGTAAATCCTTGCTCTTTTTTAACTTTCTGAACGTAGTTATTAAAGTCACTTTCAAGAGTATCACTAAAATCTTTTGTCGAAGAAATATCGCCAAACGTTTTTGAAAAGTCGTCCACCATATGACCATATTCGTGGAAATATGTACATCCAGGTTGCTTAACATTAACGCAATCATCATCACGATCAATATGAATTTCGTTCCAGAAATCATTATAATAAGCACCATCTGTTTCGTGCCATGTGTTTATATCAAGCTCATCAAGATATTTATGATATAATTTCTGAACATCAGGGTCATAAGCATGATTGCCACGCCACTCAAGTGTATTGTCATAGAATTTTTTGAGAGCAAGTTTTTCATAATCGGTATATTTTGACGGATCCTTTGTCAACAAATCAATATATGAATCCGAGTTATTATTATATCCTATATCAATCATTGTATCATCTATATTAACAGACTTAGAATTTAGAAATCCTAATAAATAAACATACAATGTATTATATTGTTCAGCAAAGCTTTTATCATAAATAATATCACTGATATTCTTTGCTTTTAATTCATTAATCTTATCATTTACTACCTTCAAGTTTTCCTGATATTTAATTGCATCAGAGTGTGAGTTAATCAAAGGTGCTCCTGATGAATTTACAGGGATTCCTGATAATTTTGCAGCCAGAGACACTGCATCAAACTGAGAAAGAAAATTCTGATAATCTGTTGTCAACTTATTAAGCTCAGTTTTAAAATCGTTGATTTCTTTGTCACTTTTAAAGCAAGGACAACCACTTTCATCGACAGTTACTCCCGCTTGTTTTAAAGCAATAGCCTCTAAAGAAGCATCTATATATTCTTTTTTCTGATCACCGTCAATACAGAATTTGTTAATAAAATCCAATGTTGTAAACCAACTTTTAGTTGATAAGTCTGGAATAGTAGTATAGTCTGTGCATTTACCAAGATCACAAAGAGCATTTTTAATTTTTGTTATAAGATAATCACAGCTATCGTACATTGAAGCAGCTAAAGTATTAAAATTGTAAAGACCGAGTCTGACAGCCTCAAGCTTCTTTATTATTCTGTTGTTTGCACTTATCTTCTCATTAATACTATCAACAAACCATATCCCTTCTGCAAAAAAGTCACCTACATCCTGAAAAAAGTTATAATTGTTTTTTTCTTCTTCATATGAAGCATTCTGATTCTTAAGCTCTGTTATCATTAAATCAATAACATCTGTGTCAGTTTTATATCCATAATCATCAGGCAGGCATTCATCATATTTGCTGTTGACTGTCTGATTAGCCGATATTAATCTGCTACCCAACAATATTACCGATTGACTGATAGTCATGTATCCTTTATTCATGTAGGCTTTTGCTTTACTGTAAGCATTCCCTCTAAGGGATGTATCAGAAGCAAAAGCATTAATACTTGTATTAAGCCCGCTTAAATCTCCACATAGCTTGATTATCTGAATATTAGCATCAAAAATCTGCCCCTTAACCTGTTGTTCCTCTATATTCAGTCCCAATTATGTCATCTCCCTTTTTGTATTGTATCATTTTCTGAATCTTCTACATTGTCATCTTCATCAAGTAATTGTTCTATTTCTACTTTTTTTACTTTTATTCTATCCTGCAAGTCCTGTAAGTAATTCTTAATACGGTTGTTTATACTTGAATGTTCATAATAGGCCTGCTGATAAAATTTATCTGCGGCTTCACCATTCCAACCATATTTAAGTTCATCTAATATCCTAAAGTCCTTATTAAAATGTAAATATAATGATTCAGATAAATTAATCAGATTATTTTCAATACGATTCAATTCATCTTTCTTTTCATTGATTGCAGATTTATCAGCCAATTACTTTGTCACTTCCTTCGCAATTACTTTGTCTTTCTTTTCAAAGCTCTTTGCAATAGAGTTAACTACTAAAAGGTCTATTTTTAAATCAGATGCTATTTCCTGTAAAATTGCGCTGATATCTGATAGGCATTTTGAAAGTTTCTGATATGGAGTAGTATTTGTATTTAAAGTATACTTGCTAAAATCGTATGTATCAAGGTTACTGGCACTTGTTGAAATTTCCTGGCAATGGTTATTCAATGTCTCAGTATTTGAAATAATTGTATGTGCCATATTGACCTCCAAAATAAAATAACGTATTTGTTAAAACTTTTTTAAAAAGCATAACACTAATTATTAACATTATACTTGGTATTATTTTAAAAGTCAATTAAAGTAAAAACACTATAGTGTAATTCTGTAAAAATGTACAAAAAGTTTTCTTAACTTTAAATTATAAAGGTCACAACAGTTATTCTGTGTGACCTTAACATTTTTATAAATTATTACTGTTTTTATACAACTTATACTGCTTTCTTCTGCGTTTATATTCCTTTCTGCACTCTGAACTGTAGCCACCAAGTGCATTGGGGTTTTTTACAGCTATAACATCCATCAAAAAATATAAATCGTCTTGTAATTTCTTCTTGTGAGCTACATTAATTACGCGAATTTCTCCGTGAGGCATAGTAAAAATCACAAGCTCCATATTTGTCATTATACCATTGTAAGTCTGGACTCTCTTAAAGAACCATTCAACGTTATTATAATTTACTGCAATACCCTTATTTTTAAGAATTATAAAGTTTTCGGTAAAAATTACCCTCTTTTTATTATAGATATAATGTTCCGACTGAGATAATTCATATTCTGCCTTTTGATATTCACCGTTCTGATTTAATATTTCAATGGATTTCTTACTCTTGCCATTAATCAATGCAATAATTAATAATCCAATTAGAGAGGTCGGCAATATAACTATACCAACAATAAGCAATATAATACTTGGCGCTGACGAAACTGATTGACCTGCATAAAAAACCTGTGATCCGAACTTATTATAATATTCGCTTCTTGATTTAAGCTCCCATGCTTTGACCATCTGGTCTGCATTGTATGAACTTATTTTATGTACTCTTCCTGTTACTCTTATTGCAGGTGGAGCAATGGCTTCAGCATCTTCAGAATATGTATATAAGACAATTCTGTTGAACTGACTCAAATCATCGTCTTTGATTGATATTGTAAACTGATTTCCATCCTTATCCGCTGCACAATAATATGTATTATTATCATCCTTTACAAGCCATTTTGTAAGATACTGAACATTAACATAGCAGTATGAGTTTTCATTTAAATTTTTTGAAAACTTTGCAGGGTCAGGGGATTCATAATTCACCCCAATGTATATTGATGCCATAATGCAGACTAATGATGCAAACAATAAAAATATCTGTACAAACGCAACTTTAATAGAGGGCTTGATATAATTTCTTAAAATGTTGTCTAATTCCATTTTCGCACACACCTAACTATTTTCTATATGAATATATTAATTATACAGCCAATATTATTATTATTCAATATTCAATAAATATTTTGTCATAAACAATGTATTTTACATAAAAAAACACTCAGCAACTTATCATTGCTGAAGCTAATTGTTGTCAATACAAACTTAAATCAACGTCAGGAACTCCTGCACTTTGAGAAATTATTTGCATATAAAATGCAATTGGAAGCTATGAAGAGACAAGCAGGACGTCCAAAAGATAATTCGTCTACTATTGCCATTTCTCTTAAATTATCGCCGGTAATTGTAGTAACAGAGCCTTCAGTTTTCTCATCACCATTGGCAACAACCATATAACCCTCTGCAACTTCAAGCTTTACATTAAATTTAGCTACCTTATTGTAATTTGATTCCGCACTCCAAATATATGGACTTTCGCTCCACTTATCATTCTCATACATTGCCATTATAGGAAAGCAAAATGAAAGCTGGAAAATATTATTCTTTCCTTCCTGATGATATCCAAAACGATCATTTATTTTAGGAATATCAGTAGTAAAATGAAGTTTAATACTGGCCGACTTTCCTGGTGCTATTTCATGTTTTGATAAGTCGAGATAAACCACAGAATGATCTTTCTTTACATCAATAGCTAATTTTTCATTACTACCTGTAATCATAGCGCTATTGATAACAGATGAACCTTTCTGTTCTTTTTCAAGAATTGAAGCTGCATAGTTTCTCACACAGATTTTGCTTAGCGTATCTCCTGTTTTATTTATCAAATTTATTACTATATCGCCTGATAGAGTTTTCTTATCAACATCAAGTTTTAAACTCATATCATAACTTTCAGCATAACAAGCTGGAATTTCTTTTGAAGGTTTAATATGCTTATCGGTTGTATATTCTTGTATTTCATTAAGAAGTACTTTAGTATCTGTCCCCAAATATACCGCTTGTGTTTTCCCTTCTTTTTTATGTACATTTTTATTACAGCCAGACATTATAGCAACCACTATAACAATTAAAACTGCAAATATCTTTTTCATTATATCCCTCTTTTAAAATTCCTGTTAATATTTTAAGCATCTTATAATGTAGCCTCATTATATTACTTATAATTTATATGATTAAGAATTGGGCTAACTGCATATCATTGCAATTTACCTGCCTGTCCACTAATTAAACATGATTCGAAGTTGAAATTACTACGAGCTATCATGAACTTAACATATAGCAAGCTCTCCGACTTTCATGAAGAAATGATATATCGGAGCAATTTTTTTATAGTCCTCAGCTATTATATCAGAAAGCTTATCGCTGCAAAACACATCCATATCAGCACTCTTGCAAAATAGATATATCGACTTGCGATTAAGCCAATTACATAGTCTTTCACTTTGCTCAGGATAATGATTTTTCTTATATAAATCTCCTGCAAGCTGAAATGTATTCTGACTTTCATAAGAATTAATTGCTGCTTGAAAAGCTTTGTCATTTTCTAAGATCAATTCTCGAAACACATTCATTGTTGCAGTACTTGCCATATAATAACCACAGCCATATTCAAACCCATTCGGAGAAATATCAAAATAAAATGATGGTACTGATTTAAACTGTTCAGTTCTTCTTTCAAATGAACACCACATATTATCTCTGAATATACTTCCACCTTTAGAAAATCTTGTATCACGATATAATCTTGAGAATCGTTTAGGATTACAGACAATTTCGCTGTCGATTTCATTAATTGTCGGCTGTAGTGCTGTTATAAATTCCGAAAAAGGTTCCGCAATGTATTGCTTGTAATATTCTTTATGTTCCTGATACCATACCTTGCTGTCATTCAGGTGGTTTTCAATTAAAAAATCAATTGTATTTTTAGAAAATGGCATTTAAAAATCCTCCAAATTAAGTTTTTCATCATAAGTATCCATATTAATATGTGTGCTTTACTATCTAGTTCTGTTCAATAGCTCGATTACTCTTTATTTATCCGCCTGCCACCAAATGCTGAAATTGTTCTTGTTCCTGCAATGTATCTTCCACCCTGCAATGTTCCTTTCGGAACAAATATTTCATCACCAGGATTTAATACAATTTCTTTCTCATCGATTATTGGAATATACTGACCAGAAACAACAATCGTATATTCATCAAATTGATGCTGATGTGGTTTTGAAACCTGATCTGAATAGCATGACCAGAAGGCCATTTGGCTACCGTCATTTGCTGTATAATAGTAGCCGTCAATGTCTTTCGTGTTTTGCTGATTGCCACTAATATGATTTAATTTGTTCTTCATAAATTTCGGGAAATCTTCCATAGCTACCTCCAATTACTCAAATTAAGTTTATCCTATGCAAGTACCTTATTGTGTTTGCGCATAACCGTCAAATTTACTCATTATATATAATACTTTGAATTATTTACTATGCTCAACATACTCAATAATTGTCCCATCTTTATGCTTTACTGTCATATTAGTTCCAGACGGTACCTTTTTTAAATCTCTTATTATTTTTGCACCATTCTTTAACAAATAATCTCTGAAATCAGTAACTGAATCCACTAAAAACGTTACTCTTGTATCACTAAAAGGTTCCAAATCTTTATCAGAACCGCACAAAATCAAGACATTCTCAACTTGAGCCAATTCAAGCTTTGCTTCGTTATAACTAAATCTTAAATTACACTTACTTTGAAATAGCCCTTCATAAAATTCTATTGTGCTATTCATATCATTCACATAAATTCTATTTAATACTTGCCGAATTATCATTTTCTGTTCCTCCCGATTTATATATAAAAATTACCACTTTTTTGCTTTTGCCATTATTTTATTGGTGTAGGGAAACACACTGCTTGTATGCCTTAACTTCAGCATACTATTTTTAATAGCGTATCTTGAAATAGTATGCATATGAGAACAGACTTCTTGTTCTAATTTTCGTATAAGTTAGCTATATCATGTATTCTACGCTCATTTTTTTCACAAAATACAATAAGGCTCTAATCACTCACATTTATCCCTAAAACTTAAAAGAATATCATAGTAATCCTCTTATCAATAATTAACTCCAGATATTTTAGCACATTCTTTTGATGCTGAAATTTGAATAATGTTCGCATTATTGCTATTACAAGCAATTCACAAAATTCGAATATTTTCCTATATACATATTATAATAAATAAACAGCACCTTTGCAACAATTTCCCACAATTTTGTATATAATGTTACAGAGATAAATAAAAATATTGTATAAAAATAAAAATCCACCGGCTTAGCCGGGGTTTTTCTTTTGTCGCCTATAAGGCTCCATTACTGGCAGCCATTGCAATGGCATAACGGTCTGACACTTGCAAAAGCTTGTTACTTGCTACCCTTGAAAGGGTCCTCATGGAAGAAAAATATGTGCGAATTGTGAAATGGGGATACTTTTAAGTCGTATGTATGAGATATATTGAAGCCTTTGGTCACTATGATGGGTAAAAAAAGATAAAACGTATAATATCACATTTGCATCACATTTATATCACATTAACATAGTAGTATTAATTAAGGTGGTGTTTATTATGAATGAAAGCAAGGGCTTGATCTTGATTGTCGAAGATGAAAATAGAATTCAAAGAATGCTAAAGGATTTCCTCTTAAGTAATAGCTACACAATATTAGAAGCATCAAATGGTCAAGATGCATTAGACATTTTTTATGCTAACAATAGCAAAATTGATTTAATTTTATTAGATGTAATGATGCCTATAAAAAATGGTTATCAGGTACTTTCTGAGATAAGAGAAAGCTCTCTAACCCCAATTATAATGTTGACGGCAAAAAGCGAAGAATATGATCAATTAGCTGGATTTAAAAAGGGCGCAGATGATTATGTATGCAAACCTTTTTCGCCATCACTTCTTCTTGCACGAATCGAATCAGTTTTAAAAAGAACGGGAAAATATAAAATTGAAAAAATAAATATTGGGAATATATATATAGACAAGCTCAAAAAAGAAGTAATTTGTAATAAAAATAAAATTGAGCTTACTCCAAAAGAATACGATTTGTTATTTTATTTCATTGAAAATGAGGGCTTAGTTTTAACTCGAGAAAACATTTTGAATGCGATCTGGAATTTTGATTATATGGGAGATATAAGGACGGTAGATACACATATAAAGCAATTACGTGCGAAGCTTTTGCTCGATTGCAGTTATATTAAAACTGTTCATGGAACCGGATATAAATTTGAGGTGGATAATGAAAAAAACAATTAAAAGCAAAATAATAGTTTTCGTTGGACTAATCATTCTTTTAGTTGTTTCTTTGCAAATTGTTTTTAATTTTTTTTTAGCAAAACCATATTTTATGATTGAAAAAAGCAATAAGATGAAACAACTTTTTTCTGAACTTAAGCAAAATTACACAGAAAATGAAACAAGTCTTGCTAATGTAATTCATCAATACGAAGAAACAGAAAATTTGAAAGTTGTAGTAATAAATCAAACTCCTGAAATGATTTATGGAAGTAGCCAAGATGATTTTAATTTTTGGAAAAAGCCCAATATTCAGATGCCTAAAATAAAAGATAAAATAGTTTTTTCTGAAAATCCTTCGCCTATTCTTCAAAAAAACTACAGAACAAATGAAGAAAGTTTAATGCTTAGTGGCGTTATTAATTCAAATTATGGCAAGCTTAATATTATTATCTATACTTCAATTTCGGGTGTTGAACAAAATACACGAGTTCTGACAGTATTCAGTATTTACATTTCGTTTATTTGTTTGCTTATTGGAGGGATTGGTGCTTATATCTTTTCTAATAAAATCAGCAAGCCGATTAAACAAATTGATGAAGTTGCAAAAAACGTTGCTATATTTAATTTTACACAAAAAGCAAATGAAAATTTACCTGATGATGAAATAGGGAGTTTGGCAAAAAATATAAACATTATGTCTAATACCCTTTCAGAAATGATTTCTAAACTCACAGAAGCAAATGAATCTTTACAAAAAGATGTTGATAATCAAAAGCAAATTGACAAGATGCGAAAAGAATTTATCGCAAATGTTTCTCATGAGCTTAAAACTCCACTTTCATTACTTGTTGGTTATTCGGAAATGTTAAAAAACGACATTAAGGGGATTGATAAAGACTTTTACTATGATGTAATAATTGATGAAGGTCAAAAAATGAATCATTTAGTTAAAAGTTTGCTTGATATTTCAAACATTGAAAATAATTTAACAGTACTGAATTTTGAACAAATTGATTTAAGCAAGCTTGCAAAATGGCTTTTATTAAAAAGTGAAATGCTTTTTTCTAAAAATAAAATTGTATGCAAAACAAATATTCAGGATAACTGCTTAATTATTGGTGATAAAATATATCTTGAGCAAGCTATGAACAACTTTATTCAAAATGCAATTTCACATACAAAGGCTGATGACTATGTTGAGATTTCGGTTTTAAAAGAGAAAGAAAATGTTATATTTTCTGTATGTAATCAAGGTGACAATATTGAAATTGAGCATTTGGTTAAAGTCTGGGATAGCTTTTTTAGAAGTGATGAAGCAAGAACACGAAACGAAGAAAACAATGTCGGACTTGGTCTATATATTGTGAAAACAATTATTAATGCCCATGGGGGGCAATATGGAGTAAAAAATCACGAAAATGGCGTTGAATTCTGGTTCTCTTTGAAAAGTATATAATAAAAGGCTGCTTGACATTTTTATGTTAGGCAGCTTTTTATTTTCTCACAAAAATATCACAGGCTATAATTATACTTAAAATACAAAATTAAAGGAGATGGTCTAAATAATGTATATTATAAAAAATGCATTTAAAAATATTACACGTAGTTTAGGGAGAAATGCTTTAATTGGAATAATTACTCTTGTTATTGCCGTTTCAAGCTGTGTAGCTTTATCAATTAAACAAGCGGCAAAAACAGCTGAAACAGACAACCTTAATAGCTTATCGATTTCAGCAACTATAGGAGTTGATATGCAAAAACTTCAAAGTGAAGCAGGCACAGACAGAGCAGCTCTTAGAAATATGGTTGCGCAGTACCCAGCAATTACTCTTACTGATATGCAAAAATATGCAAAATCACAATATGTTAAAGAGTTCATCTATACATTACAAAGCTCGATATCAAAGGGTGATGGCATTGAGCCTTATTCTGATACTGATACAACCACTGACTCTTCAACAGATTTTTCATCTACTGACAATGCACCAAATCAAAATGCAAATAGGCAAGGTGATTTTAGCAGTGGCTTTGGAAGAATGGGGCAACAAGGTGATTTTACAATAATCGGTTACAGCAGTGAAAACGCAATGACTACTTTTATAAATGGAACAAATACAATTTCAGATGGTGAAATATTCACTTTTGACAAAGCCGATAACACTTGTATAATAAGTGATACACTTGCAAATTACAATCAATTAAAAGTTGGTGATACTATCACACTGACAAACCCTAATTTAGATACAGAAACATACCAGCTGAACATAAAAGGAATTTACCAGGCGAGTTCAACCAGTACAAGTGATGACAATCAAATGAGATTTTCGACCTCGCAAGACCCCGCTAATTATATTTACACAAACTTCAAAACGTTAGAATCAATAACCTCAGACTCTACTACTAATGCAATAAAAAGCACAAATAGCAATGGTAATGAAACCACTACAGCTCTTAGAATACAAGAAAAAGGCACATATACATTTTTCAATGTACAAGAATTTGAAAGCTTCAAAACTGATGTTACAAAGCTTGGATTATCAGAATACTATATAGTTAATTCAAATGACGTATCAAATTATGAAGCAAGCTTAGTCCCAATTAAAAATTTAAGTAAGTTTGCAAATGTATTCTTAATGTTAGTTTTATTAATTGGTGGAATAATATTAATTGTGCTTAATATTTTCAATATTCGTGAAAGAAAATACGAAGTTGGAGTTTTAACTGCAATTGGTATGAAAAAATGGAAGGTTGCAATGCAGTTTATAACAGAATTATTTATAGTAACTATTGCTTCAATAATAATTGGAACATCAATTGGTACGATTGCATCAGCTCCAACAGCGGATACTTTACTAGATAATCAAATAAAATCTTCACAAACTCAACAAGATAATCAAAACCAGCATTTCGGAAGACAAGGGATGGATTTTCAAGGTGGAAGCGGCATGATGGGACAAAGAAATAATACTAAGGTAAGTTATATCGAAACAATTTCACCATCAACTGATATTAAAGTAGTAATGGAATTAATTGGAATAGGATTGATCTTAACTATAATTAGCAGTTGTGCTTCAGTAGGATTTATTCTACGATATGAACCATTAAAAATATTATCAAATAGAAATTAGGGAGTGAAAAAATATGAGCATTTTACGAATTGAAAAATTGTCTTACTCTTATGACGGAACAAAGAAAAAAGTTTTAGATAATTTAAACTTTGATTTTGAAAAAGGTAAAATATATGCAATCGTAGGCAAATCAGGAGCAGGGAAAACTACACTATTATCATTGCTATCAGGTTTAACCAACCCAACAAACGGTAAAATATTATATGATGGAAAAGATATAAAAAAGACTGATAAGTTTAAATATAGAAGTAGGATGGTCGGAGTAGTTTTTCAAGGATATAATCTTTTGCAACAACTTACAGCAGAAGAAAATGTAATTTTATCACTTGATGTTTCTGGCAAAAAGATAAAAAACAAAAATGAAGTTGCAAATAAAGCTTTAATGGATGTTGAATTTGATGAAGTAATGGCTAAGCGCAGAGTTTTAAAATTATCAGGGGGCGAACAGCAAAGAGTTGCTATAGCACGAGCATTATCATATAATCCTGATATTATTTTGGCAGATGAGCCAACAGGTAACTTAGATTCCGTTACTGAAGAAGGTATATTAAATATCTTGTCAGACCTTGCTAAAAATCATAATAAATGTGTTATTATTGTAACGCATTCGCCTACAGTTGCTGCATTTGCAAATGAAAAAATAATTATTACAAATGGACAAATTGATATTAGTATTGAAAATTAAGCACATTTTAAAAATTATATAATTATAATAAAGTAAAACTGCGATATATGCAACTTAGCTAATTTCCTATAACTTTCTAAAACTATTGGTTATCTCTATCAATACTTCACATAGGTCTGATAATATGCAGTCGTATAAAACTTTCCTATTCTGGAGCAATACTTGGCTTATCTTTTAACCATTAAAGGCCATAGCCAGGTCTTGTTTTTATATTGCCTTTTTAAACGTTCAAAATCTTCTTTATATTTTTCAAGTCGCTTTTCATTACCTGTCAAATAAAAAGACGGTTTGCGTTTTCCTACAATCTGACACCACATATCTACATCTGCAGGAGAGTTTTTTTCACTTGATTCTACTTCTAATTCAACTTCATTGTACGGTCTTAAAGCATAACCAGACAAGTGAGGGAAATTTGCGCAAATCCATGCTACTTCTTCTGTTGATAACATATTTGTCGGAAAATTAAATTCTTCTAACTTAGGAGTATTATATAAAAACGACATATCTGTATCTAATATTCCTTTAGCACCAAAATCAAGATACTTAATATTTGTGTTTTCAAACCACTTATAAGAATCTACTGTATTTTTGTCCCATATTCCATCACGAAAGGAAAACCATTCAAGATTCGGTGCTGTTTCAATGCCAGATAAACTTTTTAGTCTTGAAAAGTCAGATATACAAATACCCTTAAGGCTTGTATTGTTAGACATATCCCAAAAGTGAGTTATTCTCTGATTATGAAAATAATATATAAATTCAAGATTGGTTAAAGAGCTAAGTAATGACCAGTCGTGTACTAACTTATTCTTAAAAAAACGTATTGCTCTCAACTGCTTACCATAGGTTTTTATAAAATACTCAAAGGTGTCCTGATGCAAACCTGATATAGTAATATTTTTAGCATCGGGGTATTTTTTTAATTCATCTATATCTGAAACAGATACTCTTCCACCACCTATATCACCGTTTATTTCTCGGATACGTATACCTGTATGTTTTTCTGTTTCTTTACAATAATCCCACGATCCATCTATAAAGCTTTCAAAATTATTAATAGTAATTTTCATTTTCTCACCTTCCAAAATATAAATAATCTTATTCTGAATTTTTCTTTTTTATTATGTAAAAAACATAATGGATAGTTTAACAAAGCAAAAATTTATTTTTGCATATTAAAGTACATACAAATATAAAATGCTTATTAATATATGCATTTTGTAAACATAGATAATTAAGGCATTTGCTACTTTTCGATATGAATTTTTAATTGAATTATGTGTATACCATCCAAGTGTATTATTTTATTGTTAAGAATTCAATAAACTGATTTATTTGTGATGTAAAGTATTTGTTTTTATGGTAAGCAGTTTTGAAATAACGTATGAAGTCTATATCCTCAATTTTAGATATGAAAAGCTTTTTATCATCAATTTCCTTTTCAATATTTTTTCTAGAAATAACTGATATGCCAAGATTATTAATTACAGCATTTTTTATTGTCTCAGAATTATTACATGTCCAAGAGGCTTCCCAATTAATATTATTAGCGGCCATTGTTATTTCAAATAGCTTTCTTGTTCCACTTCCTTTTTCTCGAATAATAAATTTCTCTTTTGAAAGTTCCTGTGGATTTATTAATGGCTTTTCTGAGAAAGCATGACCTTTTCCGCTTATTAAAACTAATTCATCTTGCATAAAAGGCTTAACTATAATATCTGACGAAACAATTTCACCTTCAACTAAGCCTATATCAATTTCATTGTTTAAAATCATAGATTCAATTATCGAAGTGTTGTCTTCGACGACTGAAATTTGAGTATTTTTATTTAACATTGAAAAGTTTTTTACTATTTGCGGTAAAACAGCTGAACCGACGGTAACACTTGCCCCAATTCTTATCTGTCCGTTTTGTGATAATGATTTCATTTCATATTCAGCCTCCTCAGTCATACTCGTAATATGCCTTGAGTAGCTTAAAAGCTTTTCTCCTGATACTGTTAGAAATATTTTTTTAGATAACCTTTCAAAAAGCTTAACCCCATAATATGATTCCATATCAGAAATAGCTTGACTTACAGCAGACTGTGAAATATATAGCTTTTCTGCTGCCTGTGTCATATTCATTGTTTCACATACAGTAATAAATATTTTAAAGTGCCTGAGAGTCAAATTTATCACTCCATACATTAGTAATTACTTATTATATCTATCTTATAATAATATTTTACTTATTATAAGTCAAGATGTATAATTTTTATAAAGAATAATTTTGGAGAGATATTAATGAAAACAATAAGAAATATAATCCCTGGTATTTTATTGGCGGCAATTATTTCAGTTCCGTCTTGGCTGATTGGAAAAGCAGTTCCTATAATCGGTAGTTCAGTTATCGGTATGTTGTTCGGAATGATAATTGCATTCTGGAAACGTCCTGCTATTTTAGATGAAGGAATTAAATACACATCAAAAAAGTTATTGCAGTACGCAATTATATTGCTTGGCTTTGAAATGAATTTATTCAATGTCTTCAAAGTCGGAAAGCAAACGCTTCTTCTTATGATTTTTACTTTATCGGCTGCGTTCATAACAGCATATCTGTTTGGTAAACTTTTAAAGCTTGATTCTAATACAAAAACATTAATTGGTGTTGGCTCAGCAATATGTGGTGGTTCAGCAATTGCAGCAACTGCACCTGTAATAAAAGCAAAAGATGATGAAATCGCTCGCTCAATATCAACTATATTTTTATTTAATGTAATAGCAGCATTTCTATTTCCCTTCCTCGGACATCTGCTTGGTATGACTGATCACACATTCGGTCTTTGGGCTGGAACGGCTGTCAATGACACTTCATCGGTTGTTGCGGCAGGATATGCATTTAGTGACAGTGCAGGTAACCTTGCAGTTATTGTAAAGCTTACAAGAACATTGATGATTGTTCCAATTACACTTGTACTTGCATTTCTCACTTCAAAAAAGAGCACAGACAAAAGTTCAAGTTACAGCTTTATTAAAATCTTTCCTTGGTTTGTGTTAGGATTTATAGTAGCATCAGTAATAAGAACATTTCTGCCTGTTCCAACATCAATAACGCATTTTCTCTCACAGTCAGGTAAATTTATAATTGTAATGTCAATGGCTTCTATTGGATTAAATACTAATATTATCAAACTTATAAAAAATGGGTTAAAGCCGATTATTCTTGGATTTATATGTTGGACTGCAATATCTGTTGTTTCGATTGCGGTTCAATTCGGATTAGATTTATAATTGAAAAGAGATAAATAAGAAATAAGTTTTTGCTACTTTTACTTATCCATCATATACATAATAAGAATTTAGTTTTAATATTATAAAATAATTAGCTTATAATATTTTTGAGGTGATCATTCTGAAAAAATATAATAAGCTAATTAATGAAACCAGCCCATATTTATTACAGCACGCTCAAAACTCAGTTGACTGGTATTCTTGGGGCGAGGAAGCTTTTAATAAAGCAAAAAGTGAAGATAAGCCTATTTTTTTAAGTATTGGATACAGCACTTGTCATTGGTGTCATGTCATGGCTCATGAAAGCTTTGAGAATCAGGATACAGCTTACATCTTAAATAAAAATTTTATTTCCATAAAGGTTGATAAAGAGGAACGTCCTGATATTGATAACATTTATATGAGCGTTTGTCAGGCTTTTACGGGAAGTGGTGGTTGGCCAATGAGTATTTTTATGACACCTGAACAGAAGCCTTTTTTTGCAGGAACATATTTTCCTCCTAAATCAAGGTATGGAGTAGTTGGATTTAATGAACTACTTACAGCTATTGTAAGCAACTGGAATGATAACCGTAATAAATTGATTTCTTCTTCTGATGATATAATTAAGCACATTAGCCGTGATATGAATTCAGTGGGTGAAATAAATGAATCAATGATTAATGATGCTATTACACATTTTAAAGAAACCTATGATGAAAATTACGGAGGCTTCGGAACAGCGCCAAAATTCCCATCTCCGCATAATTTGTTGTTTTTAATGAATGCTTATGAGAAAAATAATGACAAAAGCATACTTGATATGGTTGAAAACACATTGATGCAAATGTATCGAGGGGGAATTTTTGACCATATAGGTTATGGTTTTTCAAGATACTCAACAGATAGAAAATTTCTCGTTCCTCATTTTGAAAAAATGCTTTATGATAATGCACTTCTGATTTTAGCTTACACAAAAGCTTTCAGCATAACAAATAAAAAGTTATACAAAGATATTGCAGTAAAGACGGCTGAATATATAATGCATGAAATGACAAATGAACAAGGCGGTTTTTATTCTGCACAAGATGCTGACAGTGATGGAGTTGAAGGGAAATATTATGTCTTTGACAAAGATGAAATTCTTAATGTTTTGGGACAGAAAAAAGGCGAAAAGTTTTGTTCAAGATTTGATATAACTAAAAACGGTGATTTTGAAGGTAAAAATATACCTAATCTATTAAAAGTTGATTTCAATAAAATTGAAGATAATACATTGGACGATTGCCTGCCTTCACTATATGAATATAGGAAGTCAAGAAATAATCTTCATCTCGATGATAAAATCCTAACTTCATGGAATGCCCTAATGATTTCTGCATTTTGCTTAATGTATAAAACATTTGGTGATGAAAAATATCTTCAGGTAGCTCAAAAAGCTTGTCAGTTTATTGATGATAACATAACTGAAAACAAAAACACTCTATTTGTAAGTTACAGAAACGGTAGTAAGTCGGGTAAGGGTTTTATTGATGATTATGCTTTTTATATTTTTGCGTTAATAAATATGTATGAAACTACCCTTGAAAAAAGATATATTAAAAAAGCACTAGTTTTAACAGAAAAAGTGATAGAAAATTTTTATGACAAAGAAAACGGTGGTTTTTATTTATATGGAAATGAAAATGAACAGCTAATAGTAAAGCCAAAAGAGACTTATGACGGAGCAATTCCAAGTGGTAATTCAGTAATGTGCTATAATCTTTTAAAGCTTTCATCACTTTCTCTTCAAGAGCTATTTGTAGAAGTAGCAGAACAACAGCTTGCTTTTATGGCAGGACAAGCAGAAAAATATCCAGCTGGATTTTGCTTTTATCTTTTGTCGGTACTGATGTATTTGTATCCGCCAAAAAAAATAGTTTGTGTACTGGCAGAAAAAAGTGATTTTAAATTAATAATTTCAAAGAAAAGGGATAATATTAATTTAACAATTCTTGAAAATCAGACAGAGGAATATAGGATTAATGATGAAAAGACAACTTATTTTGTTTGCGACAACAAAACCTGTTATCCTCCAACAAACAATATTGAGGAGGCTTTTGCATAGATTTGCTAGATATAAAGGATTTACTACTCCATACCTTTAGATCCTAACCTGAACTGCTTTTATTTTAGGCTCAAAACTAACCGTTACCTATGTCATCGCTGTTGTTGTGATATTCTTATGTACAGAAAGGTTTGAAATAATATTTATATCACCAAATTAATTCTGTATAATATTTAATTGATAAATTATAATAATAATAAATTGAATTAATAAGCGAGGTTTTTTATGGCCACATGGATTATTTATTGTTTTATTATTCTTTCTATATTCTGTATCTTTTCTATCATTAAGTTATTTAATAGAGGTGAAAAAGAATATGCGAAATCAGCAGTATCAACTTATGCAACATTTTCAGTTATTTTTATATGCATGTTGTTATTTAGTATAAAAATCCCTTCATACATTATATTTTTGACAATACTAACAATTTTCATTGCATGTTTTGTCGGGCATTATTTAAGCTTTTATACTAAATCAAACACTTTCGACAGATACTTACATGGGTTTGGCTCATTTTCCTTTTCATTATTCTTTTATTGTATAGTTGATAATTACATTAATACAGATAGTTCAAAAATTTTTCAATCTATATTTATTTTTCTTCTTGGAAATACATTAGGAGTATTTTTTGAACTACTGGAAGCAATGCATGATAAAAGCAATCCTGTCAAGAGCCAAAAAGGTTTAATAGACACAAATACAGATATGCTTTTCAATCTGATTGGATCTGTGCTTGCAGGGCTTTTTGCTTATATTTGGCTTTTATAATTAAAATAATGCTGGTAACTGAATAAGTTACCAGCATTATTTTAATTATAATATCTCTTTTTATTTCTTTAAATCTCCTGTTGAAGGATTATCTATAAGTTTACCATCCTTTCGAAAACGAGAACCATGACAAGGGCAGTCCCATGTATGCTCCACTTTATTCCACTTAAGTGCACATCCTAAGTGTGGACATCGTTTCTTTGACGGATTAATTATGCTTATTATAGCTTCAAACATATTTGCTAATAACTGAGGTCTCAAAATAGACCTTGATGGAGAAAACACTGGTGCATATTGATTATTTTTGCCTTGCACCATATCTGATAATATCTTCGCTGAAACCATAGATGATGTCATTCCCCATTTATTAAATCCAGTTGCCACATATAAATCATTTGTACCGTTTGAATAAGCACCAATATATGGGACACCATCAAGAGTCATACAATCCTGCGTTGCCCATCTAGATTTTTCTTTTGAATTTTGAACATGCATCTGGGTAAAACTTTCAATTTCTTTAAAGTTTCCACCATTTTTACCTGTACGATGATCGCCTCCACCTATTAATAGAAGGCTATTATAATTTCTGAATGACATTCCTTTTTTTGCTTCATCGACATACATTCCATTGATATCTGGAGCATTTTGATAAGCAATTACATATGAACGATGCTGATACATTTTTATAAAATATAATCCATGTTTATTTATAAAAGGAAAATGAGTTGTGACAATTATTTTATTTGCTTTAATATTGCCATTTGATGTAACAACTAAATGATCTTTTATTTCCAGTACTTTTGTTTTTTCAAAAATATTTAGCCCTTTTGAAATACCTAAAATAAATTTTAATGGATTAAATTGCGCTTGATTTTTGAATTTAACAGCCCCTACTATTGAAATAGGTAATGAAATTTCGCTACAATACTCAGCATCAAATCCTAATTTTTCTAAAGCTATTATTTCTTTTTTAACTTTTATTATATCAGAACGAGAATATACATATGAATCTTTATCTTCAAAATCACATTTTATTTCCTTGCAAAGGGTTCTGTATTTATTCAATGCTTCTTGATTTGCATCAAGGTACATCTTTGCTTTTTCTTCCCCAAAATATCTAATTAATTTATCATAAATCAGACCATGCTGTGAGGTAATTTTAGCTGTTGTGTTTTTTGTAATCCCATTGCCTATTCGGTCGGCTTCAACAAGTGCATAGTTAATGCCTGCCTTTTCTAGTAAATATGCTGTAAGTACTCCGGACATTCCACCGCCTATTATTAATACATCAGTTTTTATATCTTCTTTAAGGCTATCAAATACATTTTTATCTGATTCATCAGACCATACAGATTTCATAAAATACCCACTTCAATTCTATTTAATGCATTCAGTTACTGTTTTGTCATCACTTATCCCTTAAAATATAGGTCGTCTAAGACCACCACCAGCAGCCATTTTATTTCTCAGTTATAAGTAAAAATATTATATGCCAGTTTGATTATACTATTCAAAGAAAGGAAGTGTAATATGCTTAAATATGAAAATTCATTGCATTATCTAGTTAAAATTGAAAAAGCAAAGCCTCAAAGAATTATTAATCCAACCATGCTTGCCGTAAAGCTTGGAGTATGTACAAGCACCATAGATAGGTATAAAAACGAATCCTGCGACTTCAGTCCTGAAAATAGAGATAAACTTTTTAACAAAATTTCTAGCATTTCAGGGATAGCTATGTCTAGCCTTATTCAAAGTGAGACAGAATATCAGGAACAATCTCAGCTAATTCGTGATTCTGCGAAAGATGAAAATATCAGTATGCCATCACTTTATTACCAGAAATAACTCATCTGCATAAAACGTATTGATGATACAATTGGAATTAACTCTCTTCCAGGTAATTTGAAAACTGTCGCTCTTATAAGACTACAACATCCTAATTTGAGCAATAAACAGATTGCAGGTGCTCTGGGTGTATCTTATGGGGTGATGGCGAACAGCTTTCTTAAGATTAGGTGTTTGGTGGATTGAGTATAGAAAAATTTTAAAAACATATATATCCAGTTAATAAAAAACGACACGCTGTCATCGCTTTATTTTGGTGACAACGTGTTTAATATTTTTAATCTTACATATCAGACTTTAAACTTTGTTTCTTAAGTACAAAGAATTTTATGTATAGCACAAGTTTGCAATTGCTACTGGTTTTTACGTTGCTGCCCTGAACCACCTGCTGTTACAGATGGGCCGGAGCCTGACTGACCTGTACTTGTTGTTGCGGACTTTTCTTGAATCTGACTTGACTCACCTGTCGTTACAGCAGGCTTGTCGCTTGAAACATCTGTAGAGCTTTCATCTTGATTATTTGTAGTGTTAGATCTATCTTTATTCTTGTTTGAATTATTATTAGAATTTTTGTCTGTATTACTGTTTGCGTTCTTGTCATTATTTTGAGTAGTTCCCTGATTTTTTTCTTGCTCTGTTTCTTTGTTCTTTTCTTGCTCTTTTTGTTCAAAAGTATTTTTCTTGATGGCCGCCTGAATTTCCTTTACAGGCTTATTAAGCCATTCCTGGATATCAATTTCATCAGGAGTAGCGGAACTTTTCTTGAGTTTTTCAACAAGATTAAGCTTTCCAGGTGTAACGCCAAGATCTTTGGCTTCATCAACGCGCTTTTTGCCGACAGCCATTGCTTCAATATTAGCAGTTTTGCCTTGCTCTGCAATTATCTCAGCTGCGGTATCTTTTAACTCAGAAGCAAGCTCTTCACTTTTTGCTGGATCATCATTGCTTGTAGCAATTACAATTTCGCCAGTGCCATCATCTGTGATGTAACCGTCGTCAATGAGAGTGTCAACAGTTTGAGATATTGCTTCATTTATGCTTTTTCCATTTAGATTTAGATCTTCGATTAATTGTTTTCCGTCCTCGTTTACTCCCTTTGCTTTGAGAACTCTGTCAAACCTGTTGACTGAATACTCAACAGAAGGATTTACGTCAAGGCTAACATAGCTCACAGGCGTATAATAGGCATAAGCTCCGACTGAGCCGAGAACGATAATAGCAACAACACTTGCCATAGATACTATAAATTTCTTAGATTTTTTTCGTGAATTATTTTCTTTCATAATTAACACCTCACCAACAGCGTAATTCTGGTTTTTCACCGTCTTGAATACACCGTTTTCTGAGAGAGCTACAACATGGTCATTTTTTACTTCTACTACAACTGCTTTCATGACTGTTTCAGCTCCTCTTTGATAAACTTAATGTATTCAGCAAGGCAAGGATAATCTCCGGAAATTATCTCCGTTCCTGCTATTATATATTTTCGATGGCGCTCAAGAATTTTTTGGGGTGTTCCTGAAAGATTTTTCAACTTTTTTATTGGAAGTGATTTTTTTCTCCTCATTTCGGAAATGAGTCCTGGATTATTCACTAAAAATGCAATAATGCAAGCACAATACCGTCTTGTTTTTTCAGCTTTTGGTGAAACGCTAACAAGGTCGCAAAAGGAAATCCCATAGCTTGCTAAAATTTCAGATACTGCCTCAATTTCAAGTCGTATATCGTTATTTGGTGTATAAGAAAGTTTTGCCACCTCTGTGTAGCTTATTTGCCTGTCATCAAAATCATCATTCGAATCGCATTCAAAATTATATGGATCAACAGGAATTTCGTTCTTATAGCGTGACTTACTTTTCAAATAATCGATCAGTCGTCTTTTTATCACTAATTCCGCAAAGCTGAGGAAGCTACCTTTTTCAACCGAATAACTCCTAACTGCCTCACAAAAAGCCGACAGTGCAATCGACCATTGTTCACTGCTTTTAGTTATAAAGCCTCCGACTGTATTTGAAGTTGTTTTTATAATAAAACCTTCATTATGTTTCACAAATTCCTCAAGGTCTGCATTACTTTTCTTTGCAGAAATAGCATTTTCATCAATTGTGTGCATTGATATCCTCCTAAAAGGTTTTATCTTTTACAAACTATAGTTTAAACTACTTTTAATTATACTTATTAAGAAAGTATAACATACCGCAATCAAGTAAGTCAATTTTGAGGCACATTTATCCTTTATAATTATCTTGTTTAAAGCATCATGCTATATTGAGCGATTTTTAGTATAACTCAGCTACTTTAGCTGAAACTATAAAGTACACTCTACATTTACAACATACATATATACGCTTATTGTAAAAATAGAGTTATTTACTGCTTTTCTTTACACAATGTAGGTTAAGTCAAATACTATCTTTACTTTTCTGGAAGCTTGACTGTATAATTATAGTATGATAGCATATACAAAAACATACAAAAGGATATGAAAATATGAAACTATATTACAAGGCATTAAGAACAATACATACCTTACACATATACAATTAGACACGTGCAGCACTTTTCGAAGGCAGTTCTATTCATTTTCGTCTTTCATGAAACGTATTCGTGTCTCTCACACGCATATCTTTTATAATTTTTCAATCAATCTTGGCTACCATTTATCGATTCACTAATTGCCTCCTAGAGGCATTAAGAAATGGAGTGATTACGGCGAAAACAAGTAATATATCATTGATTTTCAAAAAGGCACCGTTTCCGTCAATAATGACAATAATCTCTTTTGTTTTATTTATAGGAGCCTATTTGTTCGTGACGGTAACATCAATTGAGTCGTATTATTTTAAGGGTTTACTATTTGCCGTTCCATTTATTTGCTTTGGACTCATCACATTTTTTACAGTAACAGAAAAATTGAAGGTAGGCATTTCTTCTGTTATTACGGGTATTCTGATTGCTGTTTTGAGCCTTGCAACACTATTTGCGTTTGTATTTATGTCTTTTGACGCAGCTACAACCTCAACAACTGATATCGATAAATATGAAAGAGTTTTAAGCCTGACGGGCTATCCAAATAACGATTTAATCAAATACTTTCCCGATAAAATTCCGGGCAATGCAAAAGATACTGTGTTCAGTTATAATCCCGCTTTTATGCAAGGCGGTGAAAATTTCGACCTAAAATATAAAACGGATTCAGGTTCAATAAAAAGTTATATTAATGAATTTTCAAAGAAAGCAAAGTGGATCGGTAAATCAAGCGATAGTGAAGCAGAAAAAAACGGTATAATTTTAGTGGCATTTACTTTTTTCGATGATGCTAATTTACCGGACGACTTTACAATTTACCTGATTGACAGTAAACCATATCATCCGGATAATTGGAATCATGGAAAAGTTAGCCTAGTTGCCATTAGCACGGAAAGAAATGAAATATTATTTCATGCAGAAGATTGGTAATTTACCTAATGAAAACGTTGCAATTACAGTAACTTATAACGGTAGCACAACTGAGACAAAGATTTATAAAAGTTAAACACATCACATGCACCTATGACTTTATGGAACAATAGTTATGTTTTAACCTTGCTTCATACAAATAAAAATATTACTTAAAACCAAAAAAGACGGTAGATAGGCTGATCAAGACCTATTTATCGTCTTTTTAATGCGCATGACTATATAATTCTAACACCCCTTAGCGTTGTGAAATTGAGAAACATTGAGAAAAATTGATGTATCTATTTGACTTCTTGTTCAATGCAAGGTGGCTGTTTTTATTGTGATAAATTATTTTCGATTTTTATATTTCTAAGATTTAGTGCCTGATATTGTTTTGGCGTCATACCTGTCCACTTTTTAAATACTTCTGTAAAATAGCTCTGATTCGGAAATGCAAGTATGGAAGAAATTTCGGCAGGTGTAAATTCTGAATAAATAAGCATATTCTGTGCAGTTTCTATTTTCTTTTCCTGAATATATTCGCTTATTGTGACGCCAACCTCTTTTTTAAAAAGCTTGGAAAGATAAGATTGCTCCAGTTTTACGCGCTTAGCAAGTTCTTTAATAGTAATTCTGGTATGAAGATTTTCACAGATGTAATCAATGCAAATTGCAATGTGTTTTGAACATATCTTTTTCTTTCTGAGATTTTTCATTCTTTTGGCATAATCAAGACACATTACATAGTGAAGCTCTGATATTTCCTCAGGAATTTTACATTCGTCTGCCTTCTGAATATAAAAATCACTTAAGCTGTATGAAGTAGTCAGGTCCATTCCGCCCTCAATACAGTATCTGGCGACAAGAGCAGTAGTAATTATAAAATGGTAACATATATTTTTCAGCTTGTTTTTTGAAAGGCTGCCAAGTCCAACCTTACTTAATAAAGATTCCTTACAAAGCTCCTTGGTTTTTTCGACATTACCAGATTTTATTACTGAATAAAATTCAAGCTCTGGATTATATGGTGCATGAAGAATATTATTCTCCATTTGAAAAAAGTTTTTGTATACTAATTCCTTTTGGTAATTCATAATAATACTCCTTTTTGTATACTATATACTGATAATAACATTAAAACGATAAAAAAACAATATAAAAGATATAAATAAAATTTAAAAGATGTTATAAATTAAGTAATAAACAAAAACATTTATATGTATAAACAGCATTGAAATCATTATGTCCTGTTACAGCAAGACAATGCGATAAAGGAGGGGGAAATGAAAGCATTGAATCAGCTACCAATATACGTTTCAACAGCGGATAATGACATGATTTGTTCGATATTAAGAAAGGGTGAAATAAGTTGATTAAAAAAATCAATATTGTTTTGTTGACTATTGTTTTTCTAGCCACTATTGGCTTGAGCGGTTGCAATGATAAAAAATCGAAGCCTTCACGTTCATCAAAAAATGACAATAGTTCATCACAGGTTGATGAAAGCAAGCCAGATACTGATGACTCAACTGGTGTTTCTGATACTCCAAACGATAATACAGGTGATTCAGATGATAAGACAGACGATGATAATAATGGCAACACTGACGATAACGGATATACCGGAAACACTGGGAACACTGGTGGTAATACAGGAGGAAGTACAGGCGGAACAACAGGTGGTACAACAAAGCCTTCTACTCCACCAAGTACAGTACAGAAATTGTCCTATGTTGGTTACAATCTTAAATGGAAGGACGACTTCAACGGAACAACATTAAACAGAGCCGACTGGAACTATGAAACTCACGAACCAGGCTGGGTTAACAATGAACTTCAGGAATATGTTGATTCAACTCAAAATGTTTATATTGAAAATGGTAATCTTGTAATTAAAGCAAATAAGGTTGTCAACGGCGGAAATGTATCTTACACTTCCGGAAGAGTCAACACACAAGGTAAGCATGATTTCAAATACGGAATATTTGAAATGAGAGCAAAATTCCCAGGTGGTCAGGGCTTCCTCCCTGCATTCTGGATGATGCCAACAAATGAAAGTCTTTATGGACAGTGGCCAAGATGCGGAGAAATTGATATTGCAGAGATTCTTGGACATAAAACCAATACTGCATATGGTACAATACATTACGGAAATCCACACAGAGAAAGCCAGGGTGTAAAAACTCTTTCTTCAGGTAATTTTGTAGACCAGTATCACACATTCTCTGTTGAATGGTTGCCAGGTAAAATAAACTGGTACATAGACGGTATTCTCTATCATACAGATAATGACTGGTACTCAAAAACAGAAAACCAGGGTGAAATTACTTATCCTGCACCATTTGACCAGCCTTTCTATATGATTCTAAACCTTGCTGTAGGTGGAAACTGGCCAGGAAATCCTGACGGCACAACAAACTTTGATAAAGCAAAATTTATAGTTGATAACGTAAAAGTATACCAGAAAGCAAGCTATAATGAAAATGTTACTAAACCAGTTAAACCTGTTATATTAAGAAATCCTGATGCAACAGGCAACTATATCAACAATGGTAACTTCGCTTATAATGAAAGTCTTACTGATGAAACCAACTGGATGTTCAAAACTACACTTGGCGGTTTAGCTTCAACTGAAATCAAGAATAACTCCATCAAAGTTTCAACAACAAATCAGGGTACTGCTGACTACAGTGTACAGCTGATGCAGGCAAACATTCCAATGGAAAAGGGTGCAACATACAAGATAAGCTTTGATGCTTATGCTGATGCAAACCGAACAATAAAAACTGCTATAACTGCTCCTGATTTTGGTTTTAGCAGATATTTTCCAGACACAACAGTAAACCTTACTACAACAAAGCAGAGCTACAGTTATACATTCAAAATGAACAATGCATCTGATGGCAACGGTCGTTTTGAATTCAATCTTGGTTCAAGCGGATCGACATCTCCTGTATATATAAGCAATGTCAAGATTATCAAGACAATTGCAGCAGATCCAAATGAAGTAGAAGCGAAAACTATTCTTGCAAATGGAAATCACGTTTATAATGGTGAATTCCAGGAAGGCACTAATAGATTAGCTTTCTGGGAAATTAAGAACAACTGTGGTGCTAATGTTTCAGTAACAAATACTGATAATATACGCAAGCTGAAGGTTAACATCGCAAATGATGTAGCTAACAACAGCCTAATTATCGGACAGTCTGATTTAGCACTATCACCTAATAAGAAATACGCATTGAGCTTTGATGCAAGTAACAGTAACGCAAAAGAAATGACAGTTATGGTTGCTGGTACAGCACATACGGCTCAGTTAACCGCAGACAATAAGAGTTATACAATCAAGTTTACAACACCTGAATCCCTGACAAATACAGATATTGAATTCTATATGGGACTTAAGGGCATAACATATCTTGATAATGTACGACTTGTTGAAGACACAATGATTAAGAATGGCGATTTCTCAGCTGGGTTTGCTGGATATGATATTTATGCAGATTCATCAGCAGATGCAAGCTATATTGTTGATAGCCTAACAGAAAATAACGCTGCTGATTTTACAATTAATAATACAGGTGACCAGGACTGGAAGATTCAGCTCAAGCAGAACAATGTTGGACTTGAAAACGGTAAATGGTATAAGCTAAAGTTTAAAGCTAAATCTTCAAGCAACAGAAAGATCCGTGTAATTATGCAAGGCGGTGAAAGCAAGGGCTGGGCTGTATATTCAAGTGATAATATCGTTGACCTCACAAGCGAATATCAATCATTTGAATTTGTATTCAAGATGTCTGCTGCTACTGATCCTGAAGCATTTTTAAGTGTATGCCTTGGAAAGATTGATGTTCAGATTACTAAACAGCACAGAGTTTGTCTTGACGACTTCTCATTAGTAGAAGTTGAAGCACCACCAATCACTTCACCAGATACAGGAATAAATGTAATTAAGAATTATGATTTTTCTAATGCTGATACTGATTGGACTACAGCAATAACTTCTCCTGGAGAAGCTGCAGTATCATTCGAAAGTAATACAGCTATTTTCAACGTAACTAATGTTGGAACAGCTGACTGGAACATTCAACTAAAGCAGGACGGTATAGTCCTTGAAAAAGATAAAGAGTATACTGCACATTTTAAAGTTACATCGACCGATGCTAGAATAATCAAACTCGCATTTTTAAGTACAGCTTATGCGTATTACGGTGGATCTGATATCAGTCTTGAAGCTGGTGTTGAAAAGGAAGTAATAGTAACCTTTACAATGCTTAATGATACTGATGATAACACAACACTTTGTGTATCAATGGGTAAGATTGATGGGGTTGATACACCAATTTCATCAATTACTCTTTCTGATTTCTCACTTGTTAAAAACAATTAGCTTCCACACATAAAAAATGAGCAAGTCATATATGGCTTGCTC
>JAEZRC010000005.1 GCA_023440965.1 Bacillota bacterium | reverse complement strand
ACATAGAGGTTATGTCAAATAATGTGCAGCCAGTTAATACACCAAAAATGTATGTAAAAGCATGTGGTTATTATTTGCCATAAAGGAGGGGGAATTTTATGATAAAACATAAAAGTGTGCGATTAATACTAACTATTTTTATAGGCTTGCTTATTATTTTCTTGCTTATTATAGGTTTATTTAAATTAATTGAATCCAGTAAATCAGAAAACAAAGATTATAAGCCTATTCGCCAAAAAAATACAATCTGGAAGTGTACTAATCCTGATATTGAGTTTGAAGTTATGGATCACGGATGTTTTGGAAAGATGAAACTTGATTCAGAAACAACTAATTTGCAAATCGTTTTTGGCCACGAAATGGATAGAAGCATAAAAGTTAAAAATATACATTCTGATAATATACATCAAGATAAATACAATTCTACTTTAGTTTTTTGGGGGGATTGTAAATTTTATGAATCAAAATGTATTGTCAAAGTCACAGAAACTAATGTTGACAATATTAAAGTTGGCGACAAAATAACATTTGTTAAGCAAGAATCTTAATAAGTGACTTTCTGTAAGTTGACTGTAAGCGACAGTAGGCAGTCCCTGTATGCTGAATTTGTTAGCAAGTAAAACTAAATAAAAGCGTGCATATTTTGCACGCTTTATTTCTTGTCATAAATCAAGTCTCCCAGTTCGCAATGAAGCGCCATGGCTAATTTCATTAAGACAGATAATGATGGAGTAATTTTATCAAGCTCATAACCCCAAACGTCACCAACCCCAGCTGCCAATGCTAATTCATCTTGCGATAAGCCTAATTGAATTCGTTTGCTTTTTATATTTTCACCTATTGACATATTTCTGTCCTCTTTCAAGATCTTCAGCAAATCTCTTTATTTTGTTTAAAATATTTGTTAGTACAGCATATGTAATATTTAGCTTATCAGCAAGCTCCGACAGCTTAATTTCAGGGTATTTTATTCGAGCTTCTGCTACTAATCGGACTGCATCTGGTAAAGTTTCAAGTCCAACCTGTTCTTGTATAAGCTTTATATTTGCTAGTTGTTTTTGAGAAGATATTGCCGGGATAGAAACTGCTTTATCTTTTGCTAAAGTTCTGATCTTATTTGTTTTCAATTGATAATCTGATTCATTTTGAAGTAATGTTGAAATTGAAATTCCACATAACTCTGAAATGCGATTTAAGTACAACGAAAGCTTGTCCGGGAAAAAGTCACATGATCCGTTCTCGTACCTGTCAATCGTACTGGTGCATACTCCAAGCTTTTGAGCAAGCTCCGCCCTGGTTAGATTGCAGTTTTTTCTGATGATTTGAAGGTATATGCGTGGGATTTTCAGTTTGTTTTTACTTACTGGCATATTAATTATCTCCTTTTGTTTAAAACTTAGATTTTTCTTACTGTCAGAATAAAAAAGGCTTTTCCATCACTAAAATACAGCTGTTAATGATAAAAAAGCGCTTTCCTTATTGTTTTAGCTAATATTTATATAACTAAGCTTAATATAAATAAAACTAATCAATTTCTTTTTCTGACAGTATATAGACTAGTGGGTAATATAATTGACCTGTCATATTGGACCCTACCTAGTATATGAGGACTTCCTCTTGACCTTAAAAGGAAGCCTTGACATACCCAAAATAATGATGTACAATGCTTCTTGAAAGACGTTATAACTCTTAATATGCAATTGATGAGCTTGCTTTGTCCGAAGCGGCTCATCTTTTTTTGTCCTTTTTTAAATATCCTAGCAAGAATAAATCCAACTACAAAATATGTATTATCAGTATAATCACCGCTTTTTGTGATCTTCTTTCTTTTGCGAATTAGGCCCAACTCATTTAACTCTTTTATAATAGAAAGAACGTCTGTGCGCTTAATTCCAGTTGCTACAGCAATGTCTGAATAGCTCTGATAACAACTGTTGGTTTTATGTTTAGCACTCCTGCAGATAAAAAGATAAGGTTTGATAAGACGAGCTGATAGTAATTTCAAAGCTTTCCTATATACCATAAAGTAACTCTCATCTACTGGCTTTAATACATAATAGCACGTGCTTAAATGCCCATTGCTTTTAATACTTCTTACTTTATTGATGATAATACCCTTTTGCATTAAGCCTTTTAATGCCCTTGCAACGGTCGCTGTGCTTATTTTACAAGCCTTTGCTATTGTTTCCTGCTTAACCTTCACACATCGGCCGTACAGATTGGTAAAGCCTTTAATGCTATATAAATATGTTTGTACAAATAGTTCTGAATCAGACATAGAGAAATCTATATCATTAGACATAATGAAATAATTAAACATATGTTATCTCCTTATCTTTTAAGAAAAAAAACAGACAAACTATAAAGATTGTCTGCTTTAAGTTTATACATTCATTTTAGTATCAAGATAGGCTTCGAGCGTGAGTAGTAATTCTTGTGACATCAGATTTTGTCCTTTTAGGTGATTTGTTACATCAAAGCAGCTTATATAATCACCGTCAGAAAGGAAGCTTGAAAATTCACCATTTGTGAGTTTGTCTGCTATTTCAATAGCGAGATCAATATCGGCATTTTCATAAATAGAATCAAGTTCAATTAGATCTTCTTCATCTTCTTCTAAAACATTGAATGGAAAAAGAATATCTTGAAGCTTGCTGCTATTTTTAAGAAGGGGAATATTTGTTATATTTGTAAGAGGAATATTTAATTCATAGAAAGGTGTAAATTTTGTTCGTAACGCATAAGTCCTTTGCCTTTTAACCAATGCTTCACCAAATTCAAGCTTTTCCACTTCTGTGTGTGTCATTAAAGCTCTGCCTTTGTAATTTACATTCTGATTCTTTACCCATTCACCAATGGTTCCTGAATAGGTATTATACTCAATTGTTTTGTTACCCAGGATAGATGAAACAAACTTGTTTGTGGTTTCGTCAATCGAGTTAATATATATGAAATTGTTACAAGCAGAACGTATAGTTCCTGCTGCTTTGTTGTATTTAGTTTCAAGCTGATTTAAGTCTTGCAGAAAAAGATTAAAGATAATGCTACGACTTAGCGCAACAGTAAGCTTTGTATCCATATCAGGAATGCGTACCATGTTACCAAACTCATCAAGGATAAATTGTACTCGTTGAGGAAGCACTTTCCTTGGGTATGTATTTGCAATATCAACAAGTGCTGAATAACATTGAGAAATGAATAGAGAAGCTAGGACATGGCGGTTAGTCTTTTCATCAGGCACAACCATAAATATTGCACAGGGCTTTTCAGGCTTGACTAAATCAGAAAAACTAATATCATTACCACTGGTAAGAAGTCCAATGCCATTATCAGAAAAGATTTCAATATTTGAAGCAAGGGTTGTAAAGATTGATGAACGTGTGTCACCTTGTGAGAAGTTTGAAGTAGCATAAGCAAGCTTTGCAGGATTTCCTACAGGTAGGGCCTTGAACAATTCATCAAGTGCGTTCACTGTTATTATCATCTTTCCCATCTGAACGGGTTCGTTTTTAGATCCATATTCTAAAAAGAAGTTATATACGCTGTACATATTAAGTTTATCCAGGCATTTATTTTCATAACCTTTTTCAAGTAGATATAAAATCATAGCAGCGAGAAGACTTTTTGCGGAGTTAGGCCATATCGGAGCAGAGTGTGGATCATCAGTAAATACCTTTGCGAGATCTCCGATAAGTTCAGTTGCTTTTGAAAAATCTTGTTCCTCACTTTCTTTAGCCTTAATATATTCTGCAATTATATCACTTAACGGATTCCACTTTGAAGAATAACTAGTATCTCTAAGATTTAAAACGACAATCTTATATCCGTTTCTTTTAAGCAAGCTGTATGAGTTCTCAAGCAATTCACCTTTAGGATCGTTAATTACAAGTGATTGCTTGTTTTGTGTTGAAGATAATACACGTATCATCGGTAATACAAACGTCTGAGTTTTTCCTGAACGTGTTGTACCTATAATCAGGCTATTAGTAGTTGAAGCATCAATGTAAAAACCTGTTTCCGTTTCGCAAAGAATGATACCGCTTTTTTCTGATGAATAGATATTTTTCTTATCAACAAAGAAAATATCTTTCTTTAATGGCTTTTTAGAGAATTCTTTTATTTTCAGCCAACGATCCGATCCTTCGATGTTCTTATTTTTTTCCTTACGTTGAAATTCAGCATCATACTTATACACAAAATAGAAAGCACACATGACGCTCATCAGGAAGGACATCTGTATTTTAAACTTTGCAGGTGGAGTAAAGAGGTATTTAAAATTGAAGGAGTAGTAGTCTGCAGGAAGTGGCCCAGCTTTTGCAAGCTTAGCACTTGCAGAAAAAAGAATAAGGTAATTAAAAATAAGGTTTATCCCCAAAAAGAAAATACTCGCCAGTATGACGAGTATTATTAAGCACTTAATTCTATGCTTTTTATCTGAATTCATTTTACCAAGACCTTTCATTTCCAATTTGCATTTCTAACTCATGCTGTTCTTGAGCCAGCTTAGAATCTTCTTCAGCATTAAATTCATTTTTAAGCTTTTCTAAATGACCTTCAAGCTGATTAACTATTTTCTGCAAAGAATAATCATAAAAAGCTTTTTGTTGCTTCTTCTGTTCCTGAAGATATCTTCTTCTACTCTTTATGCTACCCAGTCTATCCAGGTACTTTTGTGAATTATCATTACCCTGGTCAGCAGATCTTCGAAGATATGATTTACCGAGCTCGGTATCCTTATATTCTTTGTCTTTCATATAGAACTTGCCGAGGGTATACTGAGCATATTGATTGTTGTTATCATCAGCTGACTTCTTCAACCAAGATAACGCTTCAGGAATATTTCTATAATTCTTATCGTTAAGAAGAAGTTTACCTAATGCATATTGTGCAAAATCATTATTTTGTTTAGCTGATGCAGTTAGATATTTTATGGCCATAGTTTTATCCTGTGGAACGTCTTCACCTGAAAGATATATCTTACCAAGTGTGTACTGTGCAAACTGATTATTGTTATCATCAGCAGATTGTTTCATAAATTTGATACCATCTGCAACATTCATGTATTCTCTGTCAGAAAGAAAAAAGTTACCGAGAGCATATTGAGCATACTCGTTATTTTGTTCAGCTGATGCTGTAAGATGTTTTATGGCCATAGATTTATCCTGGTCAATAACTTCACCAGTTAGATACATTTTTCCGAGAGTGTACAGAGCTAAAGGTTTTTCTTTTTCTGACAGTGCGTATGAATCATCTAAATATTTTTTTATATCATCAGAAAAATGGAGCTGCTCAGAATTATCCATTGTATCAATCTTCGTTTGAATAAATTCAGAAGTCTCCATTTCCTCAAAAACATCAGTTTCTTTTTCTGACAGTACGCAACAATTTTCAGAAAAGCTTTTCAGCTCCTTTAAAACAGAATTTCCCGCACGAGAATAAAAATCTTGAAGTCTATTCTTTTTGTATTCCTTATATAACTCTTGCTTGCCTTCACCATAATTTTTCTTGTAGCTGTCGGTGAATTTATCAAGCTGTTGAATGAAACCATTGAATTCTTCTTTTAGGTTTGGGTTACCTTCAATAATTTTATTGACACAATCATCAACATATTTTTTATATGGCTTGAATTCTCTTCGATTGTAAAACCATAGTTCCTGTTTTTCGGGTATCTGAGAAATAAGTTCATTGAAATTTACTTTTCCAAGCTCATTATTTATTCCTGGAAGAAGAACATTTCTTGCAATCTCTGTAATAAGTTGTGAACGTTCACTACCGACTATCGTATTTACTACTTTAGATTTATACGCTTCAATAGCATACTGCTCTATACTGTCATTTTTTCTTTCTCGCTTTTCTTTTTCAAGAAGTGTAATATGTGCATGAACGTTGTCGGTGTTAATATGAATAGCAGCAGTCCAATATGTATTTTCAATATCAAGTTTTTTACTTGTGTTTATCATTTCAGACATTGCAGACCGAACAACTTTTTTTAATTTTCGTGAATCAAGAATACCGCCATTGATGACTTTGTTATCTTCTAAAAAATTATTGTTGAATGACATATATCCAAGATATTTTACACAACCATTCTGCTTGCTTTGAATTTCAAGCTGACGATATTTCTCTTCCTGATCGGGAGTAAGAATGTCATTGTTAATATCAAAATTACCATCGGTTTTTTCTTCATCACTGGTATAATCATAGTAATCATACTTAGCAATTTTTAGCTCCTTATTTTGAAAAGCTTCTTCACGAGAGCAATAATCGGAGTAGTCATTCCCACAATTATTTTCTCCTTTAATTGTCCAGTCAGGATTATCTCTAGTTAAAAAATCAATATGTAAAATCACATCAGGAAGAGAAGACATTGTTATTCACCTCTTAATTTTTTATTAGCCATTTTCTCATTAAGAATTTGTTGCAGCATATCATCAGCGTGGTTAAACCAATCGTGTGTTTCGCCTTTAATAGTTGTGCTTTTAAAACGTTCAGGAAAGCATTTGAAAGTTGTCATGATTAAACTGTTGATTACTTCTTGAAGAATGAAAAGCTTTTTGTTATTTTCATTTGCGATGTATTTAATGATGTTAAGCTGTTTTTGAATTTCAGTGTTAGACGTTGTATTGATGTCAGCTGAATCATCATTCTTTTTCTGACAGTCCGCTCCGACGTCGCCGTCGCTGCGAGAATAATAATCGGTAATTAATTGCTCGATTAATTTTGTTTTGGTAATATTGCCGTCTTTTGCAATTATCTCATCTAACATTGTTCCTGATTCATCTGAAATTCTACAAGATAGGTTTGCCATTGATTATTCCTCCTCAATTATGTGTTGTTTTACAGGCCAGAAAGTATTCGCAAATCACTGTTTGGAAAGAGCATAAAGGAGGTGATATCACAAATGTAATGCATTGAAATGCAATTTTGTATTGCGATATCACTCAAATCTCGGTAGTACCGAGATTTAACAAGTTTTGTAGCAATTCATCTATTGTGCTAAAATGTAATGCAAAGTGATATCACTTTTTTAAAATGCATTACAGTATGCAGTACAGCTTTTACATCATGCATGATGTTTGCATGATAAATGCAGTACAAAAACAAGGCTTTTTATGCTTGCAGTATGAATTGCATTACAACGGCATACCGTTGTAATGCAATTCTATAAACTATCAGAAAAAGAATAATTACTCTTCTGAAAGTTCTGTAATCTTTCTTAATTCCTCAAGTATCTTTAAGCTAATATCCTGTGATACTGCTAATGACTTTTCAATAATATCCTGATGTTCTGCTATAGCTTCTTTAGCTAAGAACTGTACAGTAGGTATTAATGCCTTGTTGAAATAAGCACTACTTGAAGTTACAAACAATGTTAGAATTTCATTTATAAGTTCATTGCGTGATGAATATTTTTTCTGGCCTACTATATCATCAAGTAGCTTTATTACTACAGGATCTATATTACGAATTATTAAGTTAGGCATGAAAATTACCTCAACTTTTTCTACAAGCTTTCTTTAATCAGGTCTAAGAAATTTTGTTTTTCATCATCAGACTCAAGACCTTTTTCAGCCATTATTTTAATAAAAGCTTCTGCATAAAGTTTCTGCTTTTCGTCCTCAAGATTTTTTATTTCTGTCTGATAATTTTTTATTCTTGTCTTTGATTCTGAAATAGAATTCTGTTCCTTCTGAATGTTTTCATTCAACTTTTCAATTTTGCTATCAATAATTTTTGTATCCATTTTAGATACCTCCTTAAAAATAAAAAAGAACGTCTTTTGACGTTCTTATAATATGTTTATTAACATTTAAAACTTGCAAAATAAGTATAGTTTCCAGCTCCACTGACTGTAAATCCTATATATAAGCAATCATTTTTATAATAGAAATTAGCTGAATCACTTTTTAATAATTTTAATAGCTCGTCAATGTTATAATTTGTGGATAATATAGCTTCATATGTTTCCTTGTCAAGTTGATTATTCATTGCTCCTTTGCTTTTTTGAAGTAATTCTTTGTTTACTTCTGTAATATCTTTAAGAAGCAGAATGCGATTTTCTTTCAAGTCATAATTAATAGTGAACCAGATATTTAATGGATGTGCAGCAGTTGCTGAATTTGAAAAACAAGTGAACAAAATACTTACATAACTATCTGATGCATTTTGAACTGTATAATTAATAGATGTATCAATAGTTGTATATTCATCCTCTTTCAAAACATTACTATTTACAATTTTAAAAATAGCATCGTTAAGTTGTTTTATGTTTGTGTTTTTCCCTTCAAAGACAGGATATTTAACATTTAGTTTTCCTTTATAGTCTTTTAAAGTTAGATTCTTTTCAACAATAGTGTAGGATTTTGACTTGTCACTCGCAAGGTTGTAGATATATTTTTTTAATTGTATTGTATTGTTATTATCAGTATCTATTGATTTAAAGTCATTATTTTTTTCTGTGTTATTAGTTGTATCTTTTGTACTGTTTTTGTCATTCATGCTGTTAGAATTTGTCTTGGTTGTTTGAGATTTACTATTTGTATTGTTTTGCGTTGAGTTCTTGCCACACCCAATTAGACTTAAACTAATAGCTAATGCAGTTAATAGAACAAAGATTTTTTTCATAACAGGCTCCTTTACGTCAGTTGATATAATTTCTAACATCTATTTTGTCATATCAAAATATTAACAGTTATATTTAAATGTGTCAATAATCTTAAGCTATTAATTTACTGTCACCATACAGCTCGCCGAAAGATTACTTCCATCTGTTGTTTTTACTGTTATAATTGATTTGCCTGGAGAAAGAGCTGTTACAATTCCGTTGCTATTTATTGAAACTATTCCTGGTTTACTTGATCCCCAAATTACATTTTTATTTGTAGCTGAAGCTGGTAAAATAACTGGAGTAAGTTTTGCAGTTTTGGAAACAGAAAGAACAATATTGTTGTATTGATAATCTGAAGATAAACTTATCGTATGAATTTTAATATTACCAGTTGTAGTCGGTGGAGTAACAGTCTGCTGATGAGGTGCTGTGGTAGTTGTTGAAGGCTTATCGCCTGATTGAGATGTTGTTCCTTGAGTAACAACAGTACCAGGTGAATTATTATTACCAGTAGTTGTTGTTTGATAAGGTTGTTTGGTATTAGGTTGTTTACCTGTTGTAACTTTAGTATTGGTTGTTACTGATGGGATGGTTGTAACAGAAGTTTCTTTTTCAGGTTTGTGTTCTTCAACAACCTTTTCAGCCTTATCAATATCAACAGCTGAATCTAATGTTGGTGGTTTTTCGCCCTTAGAGCTATCATAATATTTAACCGTTCTAGAGTCTATTGCTACCCAAATATCTGACACCTTTCCAGGAGTATCTTTATGCTTGATAACATTACCAAACTCATCAATTGTATCTTCATTTTTAACATCAAAGCCTTTGGATCTTATGTATAATCTTATGAAGTCAAATTTCTTTGGCACCTTTGAAATTGTTATCAAATGAGCGTATTCTCTATCGGTATTTTTCTCAACTTTGAAAGATAATTTATCTCCAGTTATCTTTCCGTTGGTTACATTGTAAAGCTCTGGTGGATATTCTCTTGGATCTTCTGCACCCTTGATGAAGAAGTCAAGATACATAGTATTTGTAGCTTTATCAATGCGAGCGTTAGTGACCTTGAAGTTATAACCACCTAACATAGTTCGATATGTTATATCATAATTTTCATTCATAAGTTTCCTATCGTCACCGAATATTTTTCTGCTATTGAAAAAGAATGCTGCAAGAAAAATTACTATTAAGGTAAAGATATAGTAAGGAAGGTTTTTTCTGTTTGTCATTTATGAAACTACCTCCTCAGCTTTTTTCTTTTGGATCTCTTCTGCGTCACGGGAGTTACCTATGTAAAGTAAATCATCTTCGAATATAGTTCTGTGACAACGGAACTTATGGCGAGTGCCACCGAAAGAAATCAACATATCACCTGGTTTGAAATTAGTCGTGGCATTAAGCTCTGACATTGTAAACTGTGGGAAGGCTTCATGCAATGTTTCAATGCTATCATATGTCTGCTTTAAGATAACACGATATTGAACAAGGCTGAATATGGTAAGTATCTTATCAATGTTAATTTTAGATCCCTTAGGCATAAAGTCGAGTATGGATTGAGAAGCAAACCATAATGCAGAATCATATTTTCTTGTACGTCTTACAAGCTTCTCAATGAAGTCAAGAGCCTGAGGATTTTTAGCGTTAATAAATCTATGAGCCTCATCCATAACAGCTACTACAAACTTTCTATCCCAAGGATGTTTAAGATCCTGATTGTATTTAACGTTCTTACATATTTCCTGCCACATATATGAGAGAATATTAAACAGCTGAGCATTATATACTTTCTCATCCATCTCAGATAGTTCCTGAACATTGAAGACAATAAAGTTTTCTCTGCTGATATTAACCGAAGAGTATCCATTGAAAATACAACTGTACATTCCTTCAGCAAGATTTTTAATATACAATTCAAGTGTTTCAAGTATATCTATTTTCTGCTGTGATAGTTTTGTTGTTATTTTGTTTCTATCATCACTATCTTCAATAAAAACAGAGTACAGTTTGCTTCTAAGAGTTGAAAGTAAATCTTTAAATATAGGAAAGTCTGTAACACGAAGCCTAGATATATCTGTGTCACTATTAATCTCAAAACGTTTGTATGTTGCAAGGAGAAGACTTTTAAATTCCTCTGCTTGCTGATCTGTCATATCAGGACAATACTGATACATGAAGGTTACTATTCTTGAAAGCTCAGCAGCAAAGTTTGAAGATTTATCAGCGTCATTATCAGCATAGAGCTGTCTAATTTCAAGAGGATTAATAACAGGTGATGATCCTATTTTTATAATCTTTCCATTAAGCTTCTGAGCCATATTAGAATACTCATTTTCAATATCAATTACTAATACTTTATTACCAAGACATAAGACATCCTGGAGCATTGATTTAAGCGTAACAGATTTACCTGAGCCTTTTACACCAACAGCGAGCATATCATAAGAATTAACAACACTGCTTCTGTTGAATGTATTAATAATTACATCTCCACCTGTTTCTGTTTCTCCGAAGTGTAATCCATTTTCATCAACGTAGTTCTGATAATGGAAAGGAAACTGCTTTGAAAAGGTATCATATAAAGGAATAGGAGTATTGATTATGTTACTTGATCTTGATAGTGACATATACTCATTGAGCATTTCATTCTGTGGAGTAAGTAATGAAATGCCCTCACTTTCAAATTCACCTATTATGTACTTCTTTTTTTCTAACAGTTCTTTTTCCGTATCTGCAGATATAAAGATTCTGATAGTTGCTGACATGAGCTGTTCATTACCACGGTTTAATGAATCAAGTAATATTTCAAGATCGCCGTAGTCGCCACTGTCCTTGAGCTCATCACCAGCGCTGTTGTTTAAAACTTGTCTGCTTTTTAATTCCTGAAGACTTTTTCCTAGCTGTGCTTTTGCAATATCCTTTTGGATAAAGTTCATATCAACAGTAGTAAGTGTTCCAGGGAAGTTAAATATATTAGCCATGAATAAGTTAAGTATTGAAGAAGGAAAGTCATATGCAATAAGGCTTGTAACATACTTATTTGATACTTCCATACCTATTGTGTGAAGAGTTACTTTATCAGGACAGATATGCTCAATAAAATTATTACTGTCCCCGTCAGTACTTTCAAAAGATAATATGTCATGCAATATTTGCTTAAGCTTATCAGAGCAAACCTGTTCACATATCGTATCACTCATTTTGTGTATAAACATATCAACTTCATTATCAAGTTCCGAATAACTTTTACCAAAAAGAAATAGATATGTGGATCGGTCTTTATGGAATTGTTCTTTAGTATTAAATAAAAAGAGCTGTCTTTGTAACAGCTCTTTTAAATACGGATTGTTCTGCTTTTCAAGTTTATATTGTATAAATTCCTTTTGTTTTGTGTATGAAGGTGAAGTATCAAAGAATACAAATTTATGAGGAAGCTTTATTGAAAGTTCTGCTTGAGCAAAATTTGAATAACAGATATGCTGATCATCTTCCGAATAGTGAAATATATCAATGCCGGAGATTTTAATTGCACAAGCAAACCCTGAGGAAGTTTTAAGATACTTTTCATCAACTATTTCCTTAAAGTCAATAAGGGTGTCAGCAAAGCTATTCCTTGGTATCATTCTTTGCTTTTTTCTTTTTCTTTTCATTCTTCTCCTCCTCAATTAATATTGCTTGTTTGTAATCATCACAAGCCACCCCATAGTATTTTTTTGGTGTAGTATGATATACAAAACAGTCTTTTAACCCTGTTATGAAGTTCTTTTTAGGGTTAGTAGGTGCTTTGCTTTGCGAAAATAAATATACCACTACGCAGAAAACCATAAAAGGTATTGAAAGATATTTATGAACTCCTCTTGATAATATTGATGCCATCATTATTGTAACAGCTAAACCAATAAGTCTATTCAGTGTTAAACCAAATTTGAGCTTATTTTCAGCCTTTGTTTGTTTTGGCATAATTCCCATTATACATTCTCCTTAATGTCTTGGCTTTGCAGTATCAGAAGACTGATCTGAAGCTTTATTGTTATTTGAAGATGAATTATTATCAAATGGCTTTGCAGTATTCCCTGAAGAGCTTCTACTTGCAGTATCCCCTGGAGAGCTGCTATAAGAAGAGCTATTTGTATCATTACCTTTAAACGCCTGCCATCGCTGTGATAGGTTTTCTCTATCAAGTCTAGCACTACGCATAAAGTTCTGAGCATTTCTGATAGGATTAGCGTGTGTAGCTGTATTATAAATAGCTTTTCCTGCATTGCTTGGAGCATGAACAACATTGCTACCACCATTTTTAATCTGCGAGAATATACGTAATCCTGATTGAATACCAAGCATAGCAGCGGCTCCTGATTTAACTCCTGCGTCTACTCCGAGAAGCTTAACAATGATATCAGGACCATCAATAACGCCCTTTGCTGTACCTACTAAAATCATAAGTTTAAGGAAGATGTATTTTGTTTCAGTAAGATTTGAAATTGCCCATAAGTTAATTACTAGATAGAGCTTAACTAGTACAAGGATAATGATGAATACAAGATAAGATGAAACTATGTTTTCAATCATTTTCTTTGTTCTGCCAGAGCCTTGTAAATCTGTTGCAAATACAATAGGTGCTATAATCTGATTGAAAAGTAAATCAAACATAAGTCCTACTACTCGAAGTCCTGCGAAGAATAGAGCAACAATTGTTACTATAACAAGAAGTAAACCCATAACGAAATCATACTTATATGCATAAATGTATTCTTCTAGGAAATCAAAATGAGGGTTTTTACCTGGTATATCAATCTCCCCATCATCAAGCTTATAGAAGTAATACATTGTATTTGTTGCAGGATCAACATAATCACCGCCAAAAATATTCGTTGGACTTGAATCCTCTTGTATAAGCTGATTTAACGATGAAGGATATAGGGCACAAGCTTCCTCAAGCGTATTGCATTGAAGAATTTGATTATTGTTCTTTAAATTGGCTAACCCTTGTTGCATATGAGTTTTAAAGTATACTGCCTTTTGATCTGCTGACAACGACATATAGGTACTATACTGATTATCAGATATTTCAAAGAAGTTTTTTATAGCTTGAACATAGCCTTCTGACTCAACGTTTTCGTAAGTAATATCTAATTGCTTCGTACGCACACCATATTTCCACTTATCCTTATCTAATGTATCAGTAATATTAAGGCCATATGCGTTTTTGTTGCTATCCATTACTGTTGTTATTTTTCTATTGTCAGCTGAGCTGTCAATATCTATTGTAACACTAGCCAGAATTGTTTTACCCATTGTTTGATTTTGCTTTAGTTCGTTTTGCATATCAGACACACCAGCATTTTTCATATCAGTAAGCACATTGATTGAAAAAGGTAATGCAACAATAAGTGCAGCTGAAACAAGAACACTTCGAGCAAAATCAGATATTTTTAACTTATCCTTATTTATCATAAGAGCGATAGCTGCTATAACAATTGCAATACCGAAACACGCCCAGGCTATGGGAGATGTTTTATTGATAAATGCTTTAATGCCAGGAATGTTATAGAAATTAAGATTAAGAAGTTCAGAAAATGCGTCAAATACGCCGTCGAGGATTTTACAAGCCGATTTTAGTGCATCCCAACCTATATCACGAGGAATATCCGACAGAGGTGTTTTCTTATCTATTGATTCAAGCAAACCTGGAGTTTGTGTGTAAGGTGCCGATGATAAAATTATATTCATTGAACTCACTTCCTTAAAAAAGCCCAGGACGATAAAATCCGGGCTTTTGTATTGCTCTCTTATCCTTTAAGAGAGAGTACTATTGAAACGCCAAAAGAAAGAACTGCGATACCTAAAAGTATATTAATTGCCCATTTTTTACCGCCTTGAGCTCCATTAGCTCCTCCAGTAAAAAATACAACTGAGAGAATGATTACACATAAAAGACAGACACCCCAACCTATCTGTGTAGCATATCCTTGTAATTTTTCTAACCAACCCATTAAATTTGTCATAAATATTTCCTCCTATTAATTAATTTTGTTATCTTGAGAGTGATTGACTTTGTACTAATACAGCGTCACCCTCTTTCTGCTTTTGTGGGAAAGACTTAACAAGATCATCATTAAAATCTTTACCTTTTGGTGCTTTTCTCAAAGCTCTGTATCCCTTTTCAGAATACTTTTTAATATAATCCTCACTTGCTTTATTTCCTGCCTCGTCATTATCAAGGCAAAAAATAATAGAGGTAACATTTTTGTTACGCTCTAAATAATTCTCAAGTGCTATATCACTTGTTCCCGATAGGGATATGAAATTGTGGTTTTTCCAAGACTGATTCGGATCATTTTTCTTTGAAATGGATATGTAACTAAGCAGATCTATCGGTGCTTCAAATACGTATAGTCTTTCAGGAGAAGATCCATCAATCTTAAAAGAATATGTTTTGTCACTTCCTTTGCAGTCACCACGGAATTGATGTTCTGATAATGTACCACGGGTACAGGCAAACCGAGGCTTTTTGTTTTCATCATATCCAACAAATATAGCATTGTTCTTAATATCCTGATAGATGATTTTTTCTTTTATACAGTAATCAACAATCTCCTGATCAAGGCACCTTGATTTAATCAGATATGCATAAACTCTTTTATATCCATCTTTGCACTTATCAGGTAGATGCAATTCCTTGTCTGCATCTTTTTCTTGTTGCGTAAGCTTTGGAGCTATTGGAATTTCTGCTCTGTCTTTACCAACGAGAATATCCATAGCTTCCAAATAGGTTTTTCCGTGTATTGTTTGCAAATAATCTACTGCAGTAATACCATTTTCATGAGTGGAGTTCCAATACCACATCTTGCGGTTTTTATTTATGACTAGACTATTGTGCTGATCGCAACGCCAACCACTTCCTGCACGTGTGAATGTAAATCCCTCATAATATCTGAGAAACTCAATAATATCGGTATCACGAGCCTGTTGCCTTTGATTTACAGAATAATGAACATACTCCTTATGCTCTTTTTGTTCCTTCTGTTTATACTCATCTTTTGTCATAGGTTATCACCTCCCACGTTGTTTGTTAGCCTGTTCCATTACAATTTCTACGAGCTCCTTGCTTTTCTTTTCGGTATATTCTGCATTCCGTTGCTGAAAATCCTTGTAATAATTTTTTAATACACCTTTTTCATGCTGAATACTATCCATATTATTAAGCTGTAGTTTTCGTCCACCAAAAAGCTGTTTGTATTGGTAAAGTTTATTAGAGATGTTGTCAAGAACGTTTTCAGGATTACTATAGCAGTTCAATGCATATTCAGCAAATGTAAGCCGATCCATTGTAGCATCATCTACAAAAGGTTTTGTGGCGGTTACCTCTAATATTTCTGCTCTATAATTAGAATTGTTTGGTGTATGGCTGTTGAAATTGTCAGTAAAATTCTTATCTGTAGTAAATTTGTTATATGTATCATTGTCAATATACTGTTTAAATTCTTCAACATCAAATGCTGTTGTTGTCTCTTCCTTTGGTGTTGTGATAAGTATTTTTACATATGACATGATTTACCTTCCTCTCTGAACACTCTGTGACTGGGTAAGCACTTGAGTTTTCTCGTTATACTGTTCCATTACCGCAGTCTCAATTTTTGTTCTCATTTCTGCTGTGGTTGGATTGCAAATGTTTTTATACTCATCTCCACTCTTATAGTTCGGATAAGCCAGGAATAAACCTTTTGAGCCTTCCATTACCTTAATACCATTGACTGCAAAACATTCACCCAGCACGACGCTTGCAAAAGCTTTTACCTTGCTATCCTCTTTTTCATATGGGGTTACATTAACTTTAATATCCATTTGTTTTTCCTCGCTTTCTATTAGCTTTTAAGTGTAATCTGTTCGCAACAGATTTTTATTGTACCATCAAACCAATTTCGGATTTCTCCCTTAACCTGAATTGTCATATTGTTACGTAATTGATTCTTACAGAAAGCTATGGTGTTTTTGTTATAAACAATAACGTTGAATGTATCATAATAGACCTTTCCGCCTGGTTTGGTTTTACGTTTTACGTTGAGCTTAAATTCAAGACTAGAATCATCTACACTCTGCAGATCGCCAACGATATACCCTGTAAGTGAACAACGATTATCGGGATTGTTAAAAGACATCATAATTTTTACCTCCCTCTATTTTGTTGTGGATAAATTATTTCGTCTGATAGATAATCAAGATGTTCCTCATAATCATCAAAACCGTTAAATACATTATCAAGCTTGATGTTTTTATCTGAGTCTATAATCAAACAAGGTGCTTCATCACCATATTCCTCATGCTCGAGCAGAAAAAGTTTTTCTTTGTTATACTCCTTTGAATCGATAACATACCATGTTCCTCGATGTCCGTCTATTTCAATATTGTGCGAGTTTTCGTTTAGATTACAGGTATGCTCATTAAAACATTCCACAGCATTATTAAGACTAGGACAATAATATCCATAGTCCCATTCTATATTTTTATCATTGGTAATATGAACGCAGTCAGCAACTATGTATGGTGTTGGATCATTATTGCTTTCTTTTGTAAAACGTTTAAGCAAGGAGTAATTATCCTTTTGTTCAAGAATAATATATGAAGTTGTTTCCTTATCATTGAGGAAGTATTCTTTTACATTGCTTTCTATTTTTGAGATATCTGAAATACTAGATGAATATGCTTGCCTCAGATACTTGTTAACTTTAGAAGAAAGGTTTATGATACAATCTTGATATTTTATAATATCAGCTATTTCATCAGATGTATAACTATCTTCTTCAACAGGATTTGTAAAATGTAAAGTTTCAGTATCTAATGCAGTAGAAAGTTCTTTAAGCTCGGCTTGGCTAAGCTGCTCTAATCGGTTTAATTTCACAGCATTAGTAATCGTCTCATTCTCCTCTGAAAAACCTTCATAAAAATAAAGTATAGATGATTGCTGAAAAGCCGTAAGCTCAAGTGCTTTTATTTCTCTTTGCATATTTTCTTGACCTCCTTAATTAATTCTGCCTTTGGATCATATATATCCTCGGTAATTATATTTGATGAATACTGAGGATAAAAGGGGAAACAACCCATACCATTTCGTTCACTACCAATAATCGATGAATTTGCTATTTCTTTTTTCTGATTGAGGCACATTCCTTTCCCTTTTAAAGCAATAATTTTTGTATTCATAAGTCACAATCTCCTTTCTGTAATGCTATTATGGCTGTCAGAATAATAGATTTTAAGGTCTCTGGTGAACAAGGATAAAATTTTTTTGTTTTTGAAGTTTCGATAATTGAAAGAGTTAATTTATAATCAGATAAAGTCTTTATTAAATCCTGTTTATCCGTACCATTTTCTAATAGCAGATTAATTAAGTCTTTTGAGTTCTCTTCCCAGAAGTCTTTGGTTATTACTTCTGAGGTTTTTACTTTCCTTGTCATAATTGCCTCCTTTAAAACGGAACATTCCCGTCACTAATTACTTCCTCAAACTCGGATATATCTCCAATGACTATCGAAGCAGAAGCTTGCGGATTAGGAGGAAGTGGCGCCGATGAAGGAGCAGCTCCTTGCTGTAGCTTCGGCTCTCCAGTGAATGAAACACTATCGACATAAACTTCTGTTACATAATGCTTGACACCGTTTTTATCATCATATGTTCTTGTTCTAAGGCTGCCCTCAAGAGCAATCATGCGACCTTTTGAAAAATGCTTATTGATAAACTCGGCCTGCTGACGCCAGGCAACACAAGTAATGAAATCAGCCTGGCGTTCCTCACCTTGTTTTACATAGCCTCGATCAACCGCAACGTTGAATTGTAAGACAGAAATACCTGAAGGTGTTGCCTTCAGGTCTAATTCTTGTGTTATTCTTCCCATTAAAATAACTCGGTTAAGCATAAACTACCTCCTTTGTCTATTTGATTACTAGAATTACTATAAGGCATTCAACTATGATTATTGGTTTATATAGATTTTCGACAATATAAGAAAGCGGACTCTCTTTTTTTTGAACCATTAATCCATTCCTTTTAATGCGAAAATCAGGATTGCTATTCTTCTTTTCTAACAGTAATTTTCTTAAATTATCTTGCATTTTAGCGCTATCAAAACCTTTTAAAATTGCCATAATTGTTAGTGATATAATGGTATTAATAGTTATACCAATAAAAATAGAAATATATTTTGACATCTCGGCATCTGATGTTTTATTAAAGTAATTAAGTAGCAACTCAGCGAACATCAGTCCACAAAAAATAAGAAATGTATTGAAAAATAAAGCATATGCATTATCAACGAACCTATGCCATCGTTCTTTTTTTCTTATGTTTTTAATTTCAGGGAATTCTTTATAACTATTTCGGAATGTTCTATACATAATAAAATCAAGAAATATATTTTGAATTAAAAAAGTGCCTACGTACAAACCTAAAGAAATTAAATATGTTTTCATAATTTACCTCCTTATATATTTAACTGTAAGATAAAAAGCATACAAAGGATTATTGAATCTAAAAATATGCGTCCTATCTTGGCAGTGTAGTATAACTTTACATATTTGTCTGGCTTTTGTTCTTTTATTTCCTTTATGGAGAAAAATAATTTTATAATTGCAAGGATAAATAGTAAAACAACTGAAATAAGTGTTATCGTTTGAATAAAAATGACAAGTGTTTTCATATGTGATACGATTTGATTATTATCTGCTCCATAAAGAAGAAATTTTATTCCAAAGACGCCAAATATCATCATAAACATATTCCATTCAAATAATACACTCTTTTTATAACTGTCCAATAAATTAAGCACTCTATTATCTGTGGTCGGTTGTTTGCCAGTATGTATTATGAATATAATAATCCATAAAAACACTATGTATATGCTAATCGAATATCCCATTTGTTGTCACCTCATCCTTCCTCGATTGTTCGATAAGAACAGATCATAAGCCTGTGGTGGAAGATCCATAAAAAAAGCAAGATCACCTACAATGTCTGTTGGTGTCTTGCAATTATCCACTATATCTCCCTGCCATAAACTTCCAATTAACCCTTTGTGGTTAATGTTATTTTTACATTTAATTGAATGTCCGCCTGCCTGCTGCCATTCTTCAAGGTTTTTGTTGTAATCATCATAAAGAAAATCATTTTTATCTATCCCACCAGGAATAAACTCTGTTTTGTTTTTGCCAACTGGCGTAAATATTCGATGTTTCCTGTCGATGAAAGGTAAGTGCTTATCGCACCAGGCGTGTTTCTCGGTTTGACAATATGGTGGCTCACCCTGAACTGTAGCTGACAGAATAAAGATTTCAATTTCAGGATATGCTTCTGAGAATTCATTCAGGCCTTGCGTAAGATTTTCAAATGGAGAGAGATTCCTGAAAAAATCCTTTTCAAACATTCTTTCAAGATATCTGTCTTCATCGTGAAACTTTGCTAGAGTACCATCCATATCAACAAATAGTCTTTTTCTTGCCATTATTTTGTTCCTTTCTTTTGATGTTCTGGGAATGCTTCAAGTGCTTTTCTGTAACTTTCAATAATTTGCTCAACCTTAATCATATTAGAAACCACAGCAATAATTACTACCTTGTGGCTTTCATTTATCTTTGAATCATAAATGTAACCACTTTGAGAATAGGTCGAATTATCATTATCAGGGATGTACCGACAGAGTACATAAGATTGCTTTTTATCATCTCTCATTGCTATGTATTTTATATCATTTAAATCATAGCTTTTTGATTCATCGTAAGTTAATGAAGAATTTCTATAATGTAATACTAACATTTCCGTTTCTTCCCCTTTCGGTAAGAGCTAACTCCGACAAATCCTGCAAGCGAAATTAAAGCAAATAATGAATATGTCTGAATTTTGTTATTGACACTGTTTGTAAGAGGAATTTTAGGAGCTTCGAAATTATATACCTTAACATCAATTGATCTTGCATATTGTACTGATACGTCTTTATCATCTGCAGTTAAGTAACCATAAGGAACAGATGAGCCTTTTTCAGTTAATGTATATGTACCAAGAGGAATCTTATCAAAGTTTGCATAACCGTCCTTGTCTGTAGTTGCTTCTAAGAGAATGTCTCGGCCACTATCAGACGTTCCATGGAGAACGAAGGTTATATTTGCAATATCTTTCATAAGACGAGTTGCTTTTGTGACTTTAATAGTTCCTGTCTTTTCAGCGTTCGATATTTCAACGTTAGTTGTGTTTGCATATTCAACTGCAACATCTTCAGCGTCAGCTGTCATATATGCGTATGGAACAGATGAGCCTTTCTCATTAATTGTATATGTACCAAGAGGAACGTTTTCAAAGTTTGCTATACCGTCTTTATCAGTTGTCGCTTCAATGTTAATTTCACGGCCTGTGTCAGATGTTCCTGTCAGAATAAAAACAAGATCTGCAAGGTTGACCATTCCTGGTGTAGTTTTCTTTACTTTGATAGATCCTGTCTTTTCAGCATTGGAAATCTCAACATCTGTTGTCTGTGCATACTGTACTGTCACATTTTCAGGATCTGCTGTCATATATGCGTATGGAACGCTTGAGCCTTTTTCTGTTACAGTGTACGTGCCAATTGGAACGTTATTGAATGTTGCTATGCCCTGACTATCTGTGGTCGCCTCAATATTAATTTCACGGCCACTATCAGATGTTCCTGATAAAATAAAAACAAGGTCATTAAGATTAACCATTCCTGGTGTAGTCTTCTTGACCTTGAGAGTACCTGTTCTTTCATTGTTAATAAAAGTTACAGTTGCAGCAACTGGATTACTATCATCAATAGTTACATATTGTGGTGTGCTGTCAATATCATAACCAGCAGGAGCCTGTTTTTCAGTAATCTTCCATGTGCCAAATTCAAGTTCTTTTTTCTCGGCTTTACCTGTTGCGTCAGTTATTAAAGGATACTTTGTACCAAGTGTTGTATGCTCAATCTCAAAAACTGTGCCAGGTAACAATCGATTGTTATTATCTTTCTTTACAAGAGATAATTCCCCAATAGGCTCAGGAAAATCTTTATCAATAGTTGCTGTTCCTGTAGGTGTTGTTACTTGTAATTTTGACATACGCTGATAATTACCACCTAGGCTGTAAATCCCACATGATAAATACGGAGTACTGCTAGAAGCTGTTACTTGAGCTCTTAAAACATTATTTTTAAGAGTTGTTGTTGTTGGTATTCTGAAATAGAAATTTGCACCGCTTTTGATTACTTGCGTTCCTGCAGGAGCTTGAATAAGATCTACAGTATAGTTTGTAACATTTACGCCATTCAGCTTTGCTGTGTAACTTCCTACATTATAGTAATTTCCTGCAACAGTAACATTACTATTATGAGTAGTAACAGTAACGTTTGCAGTCTTTGTAGGAGTATATGGATTGTTTATTGCGTTTGTATAAATCTGTTTTGCTATTGTAACAGCATTTCCATTGTAATCACTTAATGGATCAAATTGTGCTATACCAGCACCACCATGTGAAAGCGTGCCTTGCATAGCATAAATAGCTAACTGTGTAGCGTCATATGCTACCTCATTATTTGTAGCACCAAGAGAAGCTGCAGAACGATAAGGATAACCATAGTACATTACACTTAAAATACTGTTATCAACTTCACCTAAATATGTGCCTGTTGTTCCTGACGAAGCAGGAGCGTCTTTGCCATTGTCCAGGCAAAAAGCAACGTTGTTAATGCTGATACTTGTTGTATTAGCACTTGCTTTAAGAAAATTGTTTCCAGTACTTCCGTCTTTGGTCCATTCCCAGTGATCTGACAATGTTTTAGTACTATAAAAGTTTTCTGTACCACTAAATGCAAGTGCAGCTTGTGGCATAAAAATGTTGATTGTCAACACAATCGCTAAAATGCTTAAGATAAATTTTTTCATTGGAGTCATTTCCTTTCTTGTCTCTTATAATTTTTATATATAAAAAAGAACGCTCTATAAAGAACGTTCTTTTAAATATCTGTATGAATTACTTTTGAGTAAATGTTTGTATACCATAAAAACCAATGTCTTTATCGTTTTGCAAAGTTGTTTCTGCTTTTGCATACACACCAACACCAATTTTCGTATATATAGTACTTACCATACTCTTGTTATGATCAGGAGAAGCTTTCCAACCTTCAAACATACTTTTTGCAATTTGTAAAAGCTCTGCATTTGTGCAATTAAAAAAGAATTGTTGATTTATGCTTAATGTACTTCTACTTGCTAAATTTTCAGCTCCTGGACCAGCACTATAAGCTTGGCGGCTTAATATTTCACCATTAGGGCCATAATAGTAATCTGTATATGGCTCACCATACTGTACATCTGTTAAAACTGTACTCCAATTTTGATCCATCTGGTCTGTTATGACAATAACAGTTTGGTCTTGAAGCTTCTTCTGCTCTTATTCCTGCAGCTTGCATAAGTTTGTTTTCAACTGTAAGCGCATACAAACCTTTTGAAGCTCGATACTGATTAACAAGCCTGATTATTTCATTTTCAATAACCTGACATTGTGCAGCAGTAGGAACGATAAGTTTCTTTGCAGGAACTTGCGTTGTTACCGGCGGAGAAATTACCGCCTGCGACTTGGTTGTCGTAACTGGTGACTTCGTAGAAGTTTTTGGTGTAGTTGTTTGTGGTGTTGCAGAAGGTTGCTTGCTATCAGACTTAGTTGTTGCTGTTGTTATTACAGGCTGATCAATTGGTATACTATCATCATTGATATTATTATTAATTATATCTACTGATGCAGAATAGGATGAATCACTATCAGAAAAAGAAGAATTAGAAGAAGGTTTATCACCACAAGCTGTCAATGTAAATGCTGTTGAAATAACTAGAGTTATTATAATCGCATTTCTTTTATTATTGTCCATATAGATCCTCCTTAAAAGTTATCTGTTTTTATCTGATCTTCAATCAGAGCTTCCATACTTACATTTAAAGTTTTTGCAAGCTTATATACTGTTTCAGCTGTACTCTTAGCTATGGAGGTTTTATTGTTACATACATCATTAACTGTTGAATAAGGTACACCGCTTAACTTTGCGAGCTTGTATATACTCATGTTTTTTTCAGATAAAATCTGATTGATATTCATATGTATTCCCCCTTAAGAACATTATAACGGTGTATCGGTATAATGTCAATGGCAATTGGAAAAATATTTTAATTGGATATAAGATAATACTTCAATTTTGCGGCTTCATATAATACTGCCATTCTAAAATCTAATACCGGTATACTCTTTTCATTTGTATGTGTATTATACCAGTATGTTCCGTCTGTATAAACATGTGGAAAAAGGCTTATATCATTACAAATGCGTGCTGGAAGTTTTGCTTGTTTTTTTACAATACCAGCACTTATTGAATGATTGCCACCGTATACAATACATAGGTTTAAAAAAGGATAGTAGAAAGCTCTATGATTATCATTTCTATACTCAAATCCATCACGGTTAATGACGTTGACAGCACGGTTCATTCCTTTTATATTATGAGGACCTGTAATGGTTGTTATAATATTTGTATCAACTTCTTTATATTTTTCGGTGCCTATATGAAAATCATTTCCGTTTTCATCAATATAATAATTGGAGATAAGTTTTGTAGCATTTTTTGAAACATCAGAGTAAAAAATATCTGCCAACATTTCGTATTGTAGATCTTTTTTCACTACTTCTAAAAAATAATTAATATTGTCTATTTTTGTTTCTAATGTTTCATTAAACTGCAATATTTGATTAAGGTATCTTATTGCATTAGTAAATTCTATATTATTATTAGTTTGTGGTTCAATAATAACGTTCGCAGATTTTTTAAAAAACAACATGAAATCACACCTTTATATATTTTAAAAGCAAATCCAAAAGATTATTCTTAATGCGAGGTTGTAAACAGTAAACTTCATGATGTAATAATGAAATAATTTCATTACAAGCTCGGCTATATAGCTCCTCATCCAACGCAGTCTTAATATTAACTAAATAATGTGCATAGGAAAAATGTTCATTTGTAAATGCATAGGATGTATCACATTTCATATTTGACAATTCATGTATAAACGATTTGAGAGCCATAAGTGCTTGAACATTGTCCTTCTTATTGTCAAACCAATTACCATATGGTTCAATTATTTGACGCAACGATATATGTGCGTTTGTATTTACTCTATTCATTTTTCACCTCAATTTTACTATATTTTTCCTAAAGTGTCAAATTACTTTAAGAAAAAGAAAAAGCAACACAATTATGTGTTGCTCAGATCTCTTCTTGATAATATTCTTTAATCCTTTTAGCAGATATTTCGCTTAACGGTATTTTGGAAACTAATTCTGTTTGTTCAGATGCACATAGTTTTGCAACATCATTCGCGGTAGATATACTCATTTTATCAGTGCATACAGCATTTTTAATCTCATCAATAGCATAACGATTTATTTTTTCCATTTTAGATACTTGCGAAGTTGAAACCTGTAAAGCTTCTGCAATTATTTCACGTGTTCTGCCTGAGCGTTTAGTACCTAATTTTTTTTGCAAAATAATTTCTTGTTCAAGATTTATATATTGTTGATACAACTCAGAATCTAAAAAATATAATGTTTTGATTACTGGTTTTTTCTCCATCATATTTTTCATTGAAGGAAGAGTATCATACTTTTTATCAGTTTCTTTTTTTATATCCCAGTACATAGTTTTCTCCTTTATAATAAATATGAGATGAGTATACTGATTTTTATTCTAATATTAATGATTATATCTTGCTTAAACTCTCCTGAATATCTGTCTCATTTTTTATTTTTGCTATTTCTTGATTTATCATTTCTTCACTTATATCATTGCCATTGTTATATTTATCTATCCAATAACCTTTTATTGCACACAAGGTAGCAGCAAGTATATTTGTTATTAAAGGAAAAAATAATAGTAACGAGACGCATAAAGACAAAATTTGCTTATGTGTAAAACCTTCTGGTAATTTAATTTCTTTAAATGTTTCGTAATTACTCAAATTACTAGGTAGGTAATTAAGTATCAAATTGAAAATAAGTGTAAAAATAGAAAATAATGCGGCATTACAAGTATTGATTAATTTGCTCATCTTGTTATTTGCAAGAAGACTATAAAAACACCACAATATAAAATAAACAATGCTTATAGTAATCAAACATTTAATTGTTGAAAATTCTAAACTTCTCCAAAATTTAAATACTATAATTAAGATAACAAATTCCATAATTATAATCATTAGGATTCCATTCCTAATAAATCCACGTATAGAAATAAAAGGTGCTTCTAAAGATTTTAAAAAAGGGGAAATTAAGTATATTAGCGCAACTATTGGAAGTATTGAACTGATAATATTTAGTTTTGTAAGTACTGCCAATACGAAAAAGACTATAAATAATATAGTACTAAACAATTCGATTTTTTTAATTATTTTTTGAAGCTTTGTTGACGTGTTTCTTTTTGCGGCATAGGAAACTATTCTTTGTTGTATTTTCCAAGTTGCTTTAAAGACAGATTTAAGAAATTTAAATACCTTACCCATTTAAATTACCTGCTTTTCTTATTTCGTAATAAGTATATACTAATTTCCAAAGCTAACTGATAAAAACATAAAATTATCGTGATGCCAAATCCATTTTTCCCTTCAATTACTCCATATGCCATACAAATTAGTATGAAGAAGACCGGTGCTTTTAACTGAATTATACTTTCAATAGCAAAACATAAATAAGAGAAAACTAATACTATTAATAATAATGTAATCTCATAATTTAAAAATTTGCAGGCGAAATATGAGAAGATTATAAGTAACGTAACAACAAGCTGATTAAAATAGGAACCTTGGTATGTGCACTTTTTTATTAAACAAATTATGCTTCTTATCAAAATATATAAGTCCGTTAATAAAATGATTAAATATATAAAATACAGTATTTTCATTTTACCACCTCCATTCTACATTAATTTACCAAATATGTCAAATTGATTTCAGAAAGAAAAAGCGACACGAATAAGTGTTGCTTAGACTTCTCTTTTTCGAAACTATCGTGAACTATTCTGTGGAAAACTAAACGGGACAAATTCTCCTTTCTTTATCGACTTAAAGACGGGTTGCTAGATATAGCCAATTCATTATCTTCCTCTGCATTTTTATATTTCTTGTCATTATCAAGATTCAGTTCGATATTGAGGATTGCCAAGCGTTCTGATTTTGTTTTCATTTGTTCCTCCTGAGCAAATGGCTTTTTAACCTCTTCCTTTGCTTTTTCAAGCTGAGCAGTTAACGTCTCAAGCTCCTGTGCTGCGCTATCTTTAAATTTACTTATACGATCAAGAGCATTATCAATACGTTGTATATTCCCAAAAGAATCTTTGTCTATTTCAAAAGAATACTCTCCTTTGTTTTTTAATGTAATTATATAGCTTTGTTGAAATACACTTATACCCATAGACATTTTAAATCCACGATATTCACCAATAGGCTTTTCTTGAATTTTACATTCCTTCTTACATTCAAGAAGAGCATTACCTGCTTCTTTCTTTTCTGTATAGATATTACCATTAATGATCATTGGAGAAAAACCATCCTTGTTCGGCTTTGTATTAGCTGATAAATGCTTTATATCTGCAGTATAGTTATCAATACGTTCTTTGATTTTTGCTATCTGCTCAGGAATGTATTTGACAATTTTATCTTCAAGAAGATATTTTTCATTTAGATAACTAGATTTAAGAAGTTTAAGCTTTGATACTTGCTGATCAAGGTCCATCTTTTCTTTTATTCGAGGATCTCCAGTAGCAAGTGCTTTTATTTCAGCATAAGACAATGCCTGGTCATCAATATCCTCAGCAGAACGTACAGGTGCCTTTGAAGTCATTATCTGTGATATGAATTTCTGCTTATTCTCAACAAGCTGATATAAGTAAGCATCAAAGGTATTCTCTGTTACATAAGTAAAGATATCCACTTTTTTATTCTCATTACCTTGTCGAATAATTCTGCCTTCACGTTGCTGCAGGTCGGATGGTCTCCAAGGACAGTCAAGATGATGAAGAGCAACAAGCTTTTGTTGTACATTTGTTCCAGCACCCATTTTCGCAGTAGATCCAAGCAGTACTCGTATTTCACCAGAACGAACTTTTCCAAAAAGCTGTTTTTTCTTCACTTCTGAGTCAGCATTATGTATGTATTCTATCTCATTATCAGGTATGCCTTTTGCAATAAGCTTATTTCTAACATCATCATAAACATTAAAAGAGCCATCGTTATGTGGTGTAGAAATATCACAGAAAACCATTTGTGTCAACTTATCAGCTTTTGTTTCTTCCCAAATATCAAAAACATTATCAGCACATTTGTTTGTCTTGCTGTTATTATCATCAGGGAATTCATCATTGATTAGCCTCTGATCTAATGCAAGTTTTCTACCGTCATTTGTAATTTTAAGCATATTATCAATTTGCGGTTCAACTTCTCGATTTCTGATTTTATCGGCTCTTTCAGATAAAGAAGATACAATCTCTTTCTGCAATTCAGATGGCTTTAATGCAATGTTATGATACTCAACATCTGGAACAGGAAGTTTTAACATATCAGCAGTCTGAATATCAGCTACTTCTTTAAACATACTCATAAGTTCAGGTAAGTTATAGAACTTTGAAAACCTTGTTTTGGCTCTGTATCCTGTTCCTTCAGGGGAGAGTTCAAAAGCTGTTTCTGTTTCACCAAATGTACTTGCCCAGGAATCAAAGTGAGTTAGTCTCATTTCTGATAGCTTATCAAATTGTAAATATCGTTGCATTGTATACATCTCTACCATTGAATTACTAATAGGTGTTCCAGTAGCAAATATAACTCCTTTACCATCAGTTAGCTCGTCTAAGTATCTACATTTCATAAACAGATCAGAGGATTTCTGTGCTTCGGTTTGAGCAATACCTCCGACATTCCTCATTTTTGTATAAAGGAAAAGATTTTTGAAGTTATGTGCCTCATCAACAAAAAGTCGATCAATGCCAAGTTCTTCAAATGTAACAACATTATCTTTTCTTGACTGATCATTAAGCTTTTCTATTTTAAGCTCGACATTTTTCTTTGTCTTTTCAAGCTGCTTAATAGTAAAGTTTTCTGCATTACTTCTTTTAAGATCTTCAATTCCTTCCATGATTTCATCAAGCTGATCCTGTAGAATTCTTTCCTGTCTTTCAATGGACATAGGAATTTTTTCAAACTGACTATGACCCATAATAACTGCATCATAATCACCAGTGGCAATTCTTGCACAGAAGCGATTTCTGTTTTTTGTTTCAAAATTTTTCTTTGTTGTAACAAGGATATTTGCACCAGGATATAATTGTATAAATTCACTTGCCCATTGTTCTGTAAGATGGTTAGGAACAACAAATAAAGATTTCTGACATAAACCAAGACGTTTACTTTCCATTGCTGCAGCTACCATTTCAAAAGTTTTGCCAGCGCCGACTACATGAGCGAGTAATGTATTTCCACCATAAAGGATATGAGCTATTGCATTAACCTGATGCTCACGCAGATTTATTTCAGGATTTATGCCCCCAAAAACAAGGTGACTGCCATTATATTCACGAGTTCGGATATTATTGAATTCATCATTGTACTTTCTGCATAACCGTTCTCGTCTTTGCTGGTCCTTCCATATCCATTCTTGAAATGCAGTTTTTATTGCTTCTTGTTTTTGTTGTGCTATGGTAGTTTCTTTCTTGTTTAATTCCTGAATGCGTTTACCATCAGCGTCAATATGATAATCATATATTCGCACGTCTTTAAGATTAAGAGTTTCCTCAATAATCTTATATGCATTAATGCGATGTGTACCAAAAGTGTTATTAGCTTTGATATTTACTCTATCTTGGTTTTTGCCCTCAATCTGCCATTCAGCAGTTTTTTGATAATAATGTACATTAATCTTATATTGAGCATATCTTGGCGTTTCAAGAGTTTCAAAAACAAATCTTTCAATATCATCTGAAGGTATCCACGTTGCACCTAAGCGAACAGATATTTCTGCAGGAAGAAGATCATCAGGCTGAACCTGTTCAAGAGCCTTTATGTTCACTATAAGCTCATCGGCAAGCTCAGGCATCATTGCTGATATACCTTTTACAAATTTAAGCTTATTTCTGACATTGCCTGATAAATACTCATCTGCTGTTACATAGGGAAAACTATTAATATCAAAGATTTCACGGGATATAACCTGAGAGTTGTCTCCAGTAACATTTTTGAAAATAACTCCTCTAAGTTCGGAAACAATGGTTTCAGATGTTTTATCTGTAAGAGAAGACATAAAATTAATATCAACTCTTGCCTTTTCTGCAAGAGATATTGCAAGTGCTTCGCTCGATGTTTCTACATGAGTTACTGGAACGTGCTTAAGAATTGTTCTTTTTGTGAATATATCAGCTTTTCTGATAAAGTTACCATCATCATCAATTACCTCAAGAGAATAAACTAGAGGATAAGCAGAGTCTTGAGCAAACGCTGATGAATTTGCACGAGAGGTAATAAGGCCATACTTCTCAACAAAGTTGTCATATAGATTATTAATTTCATTTTGCTTAAATTGTATATCATTATCAGAATAATCTTCGGTCTGATATTCTATAAGAGTTCTTAAAGTATCTCTTATTTCAATAAGTCCTTTAATTCTGCTTATTGTAGTAACAGGAAGATTGTCCTGTGGGAACATCCTTGAATTTTCTCTGAAATATACCTGTCCATCATAAATAGTATAGCTGTAATTCCTGACTGAAGGATCAGCTATAATTGAATTATCCTCATCTTCTTCAAGATCATCAAATTCAACTTCGGTTATCTGACCGTTTATATTGCTTATTGCACCATTTAAAAGTTCTTCAAGACTTTGATCTGAATAAGCTTTACAAGTGCTGTCAAAGCCATATGCTGTGGATTGCATTTCCATTGTGCCAAGAATCATATCAGGATTATCAATGAAATATTCATTCATTACAATTCCGTTTTCATCTTTGCCAAGATGCACCCAGTTTGGTTCAATATCCATTAATCTGTCAAGCTTTTGCAGAAAAATAATATCGGAAGTAACTTCTGTTCCTGCATTAGCCTTAAAAGCATTATCAGGTAGTCTTATTGCACCGATAAGGTCTGCACGTTGTGCAATATATTTCCTTACAGATCCGTTTTTCTTGTCAAGCGTTCCTTTTGAAGTAATAAAAGCTACAACACCACCAGGGCGTACTTTATCAAGTGCTTTTGCAAAGAAATAGTCGTGTATGAGGAAGTTATTCTTATCATATTTTTTATCATTTACCTTGAACTGTCCGAAAGGAACATTACCAATTGCAACATCGAAGAAACTGTCAGGAAAAGAAGTCTTTTCAAAACCTTGAACAGCTATACTCGATTTCTGATAAAGTTGCTGTGCGATTCTTCCTGAAACACTGTCAAGCTCAACGCCATATACCTTGCTGTCCTTTGTATTTTCAGGTAGCATTCCTATAAAGTTACCAACAGCACAGGAAGGCTCTAATATGTTACCTGTCTTAAAGCCTAGTTTTTCAAGTGCCTGGTACATTGAGCGAATAATAACAGGGGAGGTATAGAACGCTGTAAGTGAGCTTTCACGAGCTTTTGAGTATTCATCATCGGATAAAAGCTGTTTTAGTTCTGAATATCTTGAATGTGTTTCATTGAATACATCTGATAAGCCACCCCAACCAACATATTGTGAAAGCTGTGTTTGTTCTTCTGGTGTTGCATATCTGTTTTCTTCTTCAAGCTTATTAAGTATTTTAATTGCCTGAATATTGTTTTCTATTTTCTGACTTGGAGAAGCAACACCCAGGTTATCGTTAGTGATAACAAATTGATTTCTTTTTGAAAGAGGAATTTCAGGGAATAAGTCATTAGTTGCAGTTCTCTTTCGTGGAGAAGCTTTAATAGGATTTATTCCAGTTGTTTCTGTTTGATTAACAAGCGTACTTTCTTTTTCTAAATTATTAAGTATATTGTCATCAACAGAAATTATAAGGTTGCTATCAATATCTTCTTGACTAAGATTTTCTATAAAGTCAAAGAATTTATCCATATTGTTTTTGCTATGTTCATTTGTGAGCTCGAGAGTTCCAACGTTTTCTTTTCGGTCAGAGATAATAAAATCATCATTAAGAGGATTTTCACGAACAAGCTTTTCAAATTCTTCTCGCGAATATTCTTTATTAATAATAGGGAAATTCTCATCGTAAAGCTTAACGTAATTATCGTCTAAAAATAGTATTTCATATTTATCTATTCCAATATATACTTCATTGCCTATGGAAATTGAATAATTAGCTGTGGTTCTGTCAGGTTTTGTTTCTTTCTCTATAGAGAAGTTTCTTAAGGGAGACAAAAGATCACTTTCAAGATCCATAAGCACTTCATCGGCTCGTTCTGAAAGCTCATCATCATTCTGACTTATAGTCTGAAATGCTTCTTTTAGTATAGGGTAAGCATAATCTCCCTCCATTGTTAATGAGAAGGTTTCAGGTTCGCCAGTATAAACACAAGAAATACAACTATTAACAGCATAACTGTTTAAATTGCTATCTTCTCTATCGTCATACTTATCAAAAACTTCTTTCATTTTCTCAGCAATTATATTACGTTTTTCCCTTTTTTCTATTTCAGCAAGATATTGAGGATAGCCTTGTTTTTCTTTGTCTGACAGATACCTATCACAAGCTATTAACTCTCCAATACGTTTTGCAACGTTGTTCCAAGGGAGTAAGATTTCATCGTCAGGCTCCATAATGCTGCCTAATCTTATTCTAATTCCCTTTGAATCGTGGTCTTGACTTATTTTTTTTGGATAGTTTGAAACAGCAGGGTATGAACCGCCAGTTCCGTACTCTTCACGCAAAAACGAAGCATTTTCTTTTGATGAATTATTTTGCTTATAATATGTGAAAATACGATACTTACCTTCGCTAAAACTACTTCCACGTTGCAAGACAGCGTCTATATCTTCTTGTGAAATAGAAAAAGCAAAGGATTTTTCCTTTGCTTTAATTTCTATGGTTACAATTTGTACTTCCTGAGAGGGAAGTTTTAAGAGTATATTACTTCCTTTAAAACTATCTCCTTCACGCAAGCTCTGATGTTGTTCATCTTGCCCACCCATTCCATCTGATGTTCTGCTTTGAATTTCTCCGACAAGCCTTGTTCCTTCATCATCTTCTTTGTTAGGGCTTCCTCCATCTCCGTTGCTTGTCTGTCTATTTCCTTCAGGTGTGTTTCCAATGTTCCGTTCATTAACATTTTCAAGTGAACGTTCTTCTGATAATTTTTCAGATATTGAGCTCTCCATCTCATATACATTGTTGTCGGAATCTGTTGTTCCTCCTGTTCTGCTTTCACTGCCCATTCTGGAATGTAGTAATCGTTCACTAGTATCAACGTTTCGCCCGTTTTCTCGTCTATTTTGGTTGCTGGTAATGTCTGTTCGTTCATTATTCTGTCCTCCTATTTGATTGTTATTTTGATTATGGATTAAAGTTTCAGATATTGCAATAGCCAACTGCTCAATTTTTTTCTCTGAAACAACTGTTCTTTCAATTTGCCTTAACAACATTTCTGATATATCGCTAATTGCAGTGCCTAAATCGCATATAGAATCTATAGATTTACATTTACTTATATTTATGAAATCATCAGTTTCTATTTGCTGTTCCGCTGAACAGTTACATCTAGATAATACAATAAATTGCACAGAAGCTATTGCAATTTTTTTAATATCCTCTGTAAGAAAAGAAAAATAGTCTTGGATATTATCATCTACAGCATTTTTTGTAATCTCTATTAAGCTATTATCAAAATCTAATGTTTTGTCAAGACGTTCGCCAAAACTATCTTCCAAAGAGATTATTATTTCATTACGGTAATTGTCTGCATTCCATAAATATATAGGTTTTGTTTGACTGTTGGTGTCAGAAACATCAAACACATACTTAAGATTGTATGTAGAGTAATCAAGCAAGGGAATACCTTTAGTTCCTCTTTTTACCCATCTGTTATGTTTGTTCCAAAAGTCTATACTTGCACAAGCTACAGCTTCAGGCTTGCGGGAATGTATAAGTACCTGATGTTCAAAAGGGTACTTGTAATTGTTCGAGGCTGTTTTAAGAAATGACATCCAAATTACTGGGTTGCCTACGATTGAATTAAACTGATTTTCTAATTCGGTTTTTACTTTGTCAAAATTTTTCTGCATTATAAATCTCCATTTCGTATAGTATTCCGTTCTTATGCTATACAATAATCATTACTGATTTAAAAGATTCATTATTTCATCATATAGTTTTGTATCAATAATCTGCTTCTGACTAATTAAGCATTTTTTTATTGTTGCAATATGGCTTTCAGAAAATTTGTATGAGCGAGGTTTTTTTGGTTTATCATCTACTGCGATATTAAAGAAATCATCAAGCATTTCAAGCGTGAAATCTCCTAAAACATTAAGTCTCTTTAACTCTTCTGATTGAGAAAGAGTGATCTTCATTTTATTATCAGTTATCAAGTCATACAAAATATCCTGATTACCCTCTGACAGAAAAGAAAGGTTAACACCAACCATGAATTTCATTTTGTTGGTATCAACCATTTCAAGCATTGGCTTAATCAAGTATGTAAGTCTTATATATCGTTGTATTTGAGCTCGGCTTTCATTTGCATTTTCTGCAATTCTTTCGACAGAGAACTTCTGCTCAACTTGAGCAGAAGTGTTTTTCTGACCTTGATGTTTCATTGCTTCTAATTGCATTTTGTAAGCAAATGCTTTCTCAGAATGGAGAAGTTCCTGGCGTTGATTTAAGTTGGTATTTACTACAATCAGTTTTGCTGTATCGTCATCGACATCTTTAACAATACAAGGTATTTCTGTTATACCTGCAAGTTTAGACGCTGATGTCCTGTTGTGACCAGCAAGTATCTGATACTTGCCATCACTAACAGGCTTTACTATAACGGGGGAGAGAATACCATTTATTTTAATATCTTCAGCAAGTTCTGCAAGCTTGTCTGAAGAATATGGTCTGAATGGTTGATTTTCAAAAGGTACAAGCAAATTAATATCAATCTTCTTAATATCATTCTTTATGTCAGCTGTACCGAATAATCTCATATTACTTTCTGCAAGTGTTGGAATAGCTTGCTTTTTTATTTCAAGAGCCATATTATTTTACCTCCTGACTAATTATTGCTTTAGCAATGCTTAAGTACGCATTGCCTACATCTGATTTATCATTCATAACAGAGCTTGTCTTTGTAATGGTTGTGTTTTTCGCTTCTGCTCGAAGTGGAATAAAAGTATCAAAAACAAATTCACCGTAGCTTTCTTTTGCAGCCTTAAAAACTTCCTTTGAAATTGAAGTTCTGACATCAAACATCGTGGTGAGTATTCCAAGAAGGAAATCCCCTAAGTTATCTGTCTGCTTTGTTCCGATGATTTTATGTAGAGTTTTTGTAATACCCTCATATGAAAGGTATTCAGCTTGCATTGGTATCAATATTTTATCAGCGGCTTTAATAGCATTAGAGCTGAGAAGATTAATTGTTCCTGCTGTATCAAAAATAATGTAATCATACTTTAAAAAGTACTCATTGGTAAAAATACGCTTAATAATATTGTAGCTGTCTGAGTCTGTTCCAAGTACTCCGAGGATTCCTGAAAGCATATTGTTTGTTGGTATATAGTCAACATTGTTCAGCGCATTTGTTCTGATAGCAGTTGAAAAATCTGTGGTCTGTACTTTGGATACTTCCTGATATAGAAGCTCTGATATCGTAGGTCTGTTATCCGTTGTGTCATAACTTAACCAGGATGATAGATGTCCCTGCTGATCACAATCAACAAGCAATACTTTTTTACCGAGCTTTGCAAGCCCAGCACCGATATTAATTACAGTTGTGGTTTTGCCAACGCCACCTTTTTCTGCATTTACACAAATTAATTTTGTCATTTATTTGCCTTCTTTCATCTTAATAATAGCCTTCTTCTTGTTTATATAATAGAAAAAAGGACGGTGAAGGCATTACCGTCCTTTTGCTGAGTTGCAATCTCAGTTTCTATTTATTTATTATTATAAGCCACTAGGCGTATAACCATTTATTTTTTTCTCTGCTATAATATATATACATTCGACATTAAAGGAGAGATATAATTACTATGGTAAAAAAACATTTATTCAACGAATTACTAAACAAGGTTTTGCTTGAAAGGAAGAACAGCTTTACTACGCTAGCAACTTATGATTGGGAAAAGAAAATATCTAAGAAAGCCTTAATGTATTTCGAAGATCAATATATAGAGGATGTTGGTTGTGATGAGCTATATGCTTTTTTTAATACCGTTCGTTTTAAAGATAACGGTGAGCTTTTAAGTGATAAATATCTTAAAGCTATAAGAATGTTGCTGAAGGCATTATATAAAAAAGCGGTGTTTTTAGGATATGTGAGATTAAATCCATTCGATTATGACTTTAAAATGCCAAAAGGAAATATCCCTGAAGCAACTGATAGAATCATATCAGATACGGATATAAAAAAACTATTGTCTGTAATTCCAACAAACGATAGGTTTAATTTTATAATTCCTATTTTACTTCTGACTGGATTAAGAATAGGAGAGCTACTGGGTTTATATTGGTCAGATGTTGACTTCCAAAATAATATTTTATATATTAAGAGGGCAACAACAAGAAAATATATTGAAAAAGACGGAGAAATTATAAAGCTTGGTGATACGATAGGTAAAACTAAGACGCAGTGCAGTGTCAGGGAGTTACCTGTAAGTCAGCTTGTAATGGATCTATTAATCGAATGGAAACAATATATAAACTCAATACCTAATCTAACAGAAAAAATAATATATAACAAAACAGAAAATTTAGTATTTGTTAATTACAGGGGAAATATTATTAATTATAATACTTTGTATAAAGATCTTCAGGAATTTCTTATGAAAAATGGACTTCAGCATTGTGGCATTTTATTTCATAAATTACGACATTGCTATGCAACAAATATGGTTGACTGTGGTGTTGATATAAATATTATTTCAAAACTTCTTGGACATAGAAACATTACAACTACAGCCAATACTTATATAAAAGTAAATCTTGAGCCTAAGAAAAAAGCAGTCAAGTTGCACGAGAATTATATGAGCGATTTGTTAAAAGCAAACTAAAAGCAAATTGGTTCGAGTCCAACTTGGGGAGCCAATCGTTAAACCCTTACAGATAGCGTTTCTACGTTGTTTGTAAGGTTTTTTTATACCTAAAAGCACATACATTTTCTCTTTTTCTAACACATTTTCTAACACTATTCATGGAATACATTTTGAAAAGCCTGTGCCATATTGTCTTTTCTTTGTATATCCAGATGAGAATATATGTTGGCTGTCAGCTTAATGTCTGCATGACCTAACCATTCCTGTATGTCTTTTAAGTTAAAACCTTGAAAGATTAACCAACTTGCACAGCTATGTCGAAGTTCGTGGAATCTGATGTGTTTTAGTGAGTATTTATCAAGCAGTTTACTGAATTGATGAGTAATATATGTCGGTTGATAAGGTTGTCCGTTATCCCATTTGAATATATACTCATTACTGATATACTCTTTACCGAATATTTTTCTGTTTCTTTGTTCGGCTTCTTTTAATGATAAAACAATGTTTCGTATATCTTCTGTTAGAGGAAAACTCCTGTAACTTGTTTCGTTCTTTGTTTTATCCTTCTCCACAACACTTGTTCCTAATGATACAGTATGCTTGATAGTAACTAGATTATTGCTAAAATCAATACTATCCCACTTTAGACCTAATACTTCACTTCTTCTTAACCCATATATTGCAGTAACCTTAATCAATGGGTACAAAGACTCATCTTTTATAGCTTCAAACAATTTAGCTAATTCCTCATTATTGTAGAAGTGCCATTCATACCTTTGAAGTTTAGGAAGTACAATTTTATCACATGGATTAGTATTTATCAGATTGTCCTTGACTGCTTCTTTTAGTGCCTGTCTGATAACGTTTTTATGAAGCCTTAAAGTCTTTGCAGACAATCCACCGTTTCCGTCAATTCTGCCACTTTTGAATTTACTATCAAAATATTGTTGAAGTATATTATGGTTAATATCAATCAACTTTACATTTAGATTATCAAAGTAGGGGAGAATGTGAGTTTTAGCAGCAGCTGAATATCCTTGAAGAGTAACTATATCAATTCTCAATTCTGATACTTTAAGCCAATGCCTGATGTAGTCACTAAAGAGAATGTCACTTGATATGAGGTTTTCTCTTAACTCATATTCCTGTATCTTTTCTCTTAAAAACTTTTCAGCATTCTTTTTGTTTCCTCTTACTGTCAAGCCTGTGCTTATCCATTTTGGTTTTCTCTTTCCGTTTTTATCATATGCGTTAATAACAGCGTAAAACTTGTTATTCTTGATTTGTAGGCTTCCTGTCATTTCGTTCTCCTTTCTTCTGACAGCTTTATTACCTACCGTTATATTACTATATTACCGGCAAGCTTCTATAAAGTCAATAAGAAAGATTTTAGGTACAATATATTTTCTACCTATTCTAATACAACATAGTTTTCTATTCTGTATCAGCTTGTATACTGTATTCTTTCCTATGCCTAAAGCTTGCATGACTTGTTCTATTGATAGAACATCTGGGTATTTGTCAAACATTTAATCTCCTTACTCAAATATTTCTTCATCACAAGGTATTTCTACAAAGCCATCCAGAGTTAATACTTCTTGTGGCAATTCTGTTTTTTCAGACATTTCCTCTATTAAATTAATACGTCTTAAAAAAGCTTCCCATGTTGTAGGGGCTTCTTGTTGAACATTTTTGTATTGCTCTGTTAGAGGGATATTTGTAGTTATATACACATTATGATAACAGGCAGTTTTGTCTGCATATCTACAAGGTAGCGGAACAGGGTAACCGTCAAGATAGTTAAGCATTTGACTTATTTTAATATCACTTCTAAACTCTTCAAATACAATAACATCTTCACCTTTGTAACCATCAAAAGGATTAGTATAGTTAGTTACACGATATACATTTCTGTAACCATACTGTTCCATTATCCCTCTTGTCTTTCCTGTTCCTGTTGTTCCCCATATATATGTAACATTAAGTATACGAAATTCATCACGATACTTATCTTCAAGTATAGTCTGTCTTGCTCTTTCAATCTTATCTAGTCTGTTCATACAACTTGGAAACGCTTCAAGTATTTCTTTATCAGATTTACCTTCTTTAATTAACTCAATTATATCTTCACTCACCGTATTACTTCCTTGTTTATCTGGGGGCATTTCACCAGACTCTTCAAAAGTTTCTATGAGGTTAGTTTCTTTCTTAACATCTTCTGCCCATTTTCCTTCTTTTCTTATGTAGTTACGGTTATCAATGTTTTTACCTCTAACATTTTCAAGATGTGCTTCTGGAAATCTATTCTTCATAGTTTCGAACATAACAGCACTTGAAAAGAGCATATATACATGAGTATGTGGCGTTCCATTTTCGCCTATTTCATCACACATACACCAATAAACGATATTAACAAACTCATTGAAAATATCTTTTATCTTATCATGTGTATATCCTTTCTCTAAAGGATTATTGATTGTTATTTGCCATTTTCGACTTGCTAAACCATTAGCCATTATTACACCTCCTTCCCTTAATAAATTACACAACAACACAGAAGTTGTAAAAGGTAATACTAGCTTTTACAACAATGCTTTGCGTGGTTCAAGCTCCGCGCTTTTGAACCAACGCAATAAGCAACAAGTTTGTAAATGTAAATTTACTATCTTGTAAGCACATTATATACCATAACTTTTCTGTTGTCAACAACTATTTTTTAAATTGCTATTTACAAAACAGTAAACTTATGATATTATATGTTTATTACATGAAAAGGACTGATATTATGGCATACGCAAGATTGTTAAATGAACTAATAGAGAAGTCTGGATTGACAGCTAAAGACATAGCACAGAAATGCACAGAGCAAGGGCAAAAGATTACTGCTTCATACATTAGCATTTTGAGGAATGAGAACAGTAATAGGGTACCGTCAGAAGAACTTTCAAGAACTCTGGAAAAGGTTTTGAATGCAGAACCTGAACAGCTTGTAGTTGAAGCATATATTGAAAATGCACCTGAAAAGGTTAAAGATGCTTTAAGAAATATGATGGTTTCATCCGTAAAGTTAGCATTTATAGCTTTAGGTAATCAAGTAAAAGAAGAAGAAAAAGAATTAATAATTGCAGAAAGCTTAAAACAACCATATTCAACAATAGTTTTAAGTTTGGCAAGTCAATCAAAAAACGATATATTTAATCAAAACATGGTTACAAGTACAGAAGAAGTTGACGGTAAGCAATTCAATACAAAGATTGACTTTAACATTGATTTTGAAGTTAAAGATGATTCTATGGCACCAAAGCTGAACAAAGGTGATAGGGTTAAGCTTCAGACACAGAATGTATACAACAATGATGATATTGTTTGCTACAAGACAAAGTCAAATGATACAATAAAATACAGAAAGCTTTATATGAAAGACAATAAAACAATGCTCGTTCCTTTTAACTTTGATTATGAGATAGAAGAGTACAGTAAAGAAGAAGTATCAATCATAGGCAAGGTTACACAGATAGTCAAGAATTTATAGTTTGTAAGTTTTAAGTATGTAAGTAAACAAGAGGAGATTACCGAACTAAAGTCGGTAATCTCCTCTTTGTTTTCATTATACATACTTTTGCTTGTCAATAGGCTTTTGCGACATAAAGCCTCGCTTCGCTCGGTTTATTTCACAGTCCTATTGACAAGAAAAAACCACAAATACTGTTTATAATAGACAAAAATGTAAAATTGTGTTGAATTATTTTTTGGATAATAGTATTATATATATTGGGGTGATTGTATGACATTAGAAGATGCAATAAAAAAAGCTATTGATGGAAAAGCGGTAATTATTACAGGAGCAGGATTTAACGCAGGCGTAAAGAATATTGAAAATGAGCAAATGCCATTTGCAAATGAATTATCGAAGACACTATGTGAAGAAGCAAAAGTAAATGAAGAATTAAAACTTGAAGATATAGTTGATTACTATATACAAGAGAATAAAAAAGATAAATTATGTGATATATTAAGAAAAAATTTTACTGCAAAACATGAGCAGAATGAAGTACAAGAAATAATTGCTTCAATTAAGTGGCAAGCTATATATACTACAAATTATGATAATGTTTTTGAAGTTTCGTCTGATAATGCACAATATAAACGTTCTCCAGCAGTACTAAGTCAAAAATGTAAGCATTGTGAAAATGATGCTATTGTTCACATCAATGGTTATGTTGATAGAATAAATAACAAAACAATTGAGGATGAGGTTAAACTATCAAGTCAAAGTTATTTACTAGATTGTTTTATTAATAAAACAGAATGGTACTCAAAATTTGAACAGGATATTGATTCTTGCTATGTTATCTTTATTGTAGGGGTTTCGTTAAACTTTGATATGGATTTAAGAAAAATATTTATTGACGAAAGTTATAAAGATAAAATCGTAATAATTGATAATGTAATTCCTGACAATATGACAGTTGCTCAAAGAATTAAATTAAGAAACAAACAAGTGTTTGGTGAAGTTTATAATATAGGACTAGAATGCTTTGCACAAAGAATTAACGAAATGAAATTAACATATAAGCCATTAGAATTGAATATGATTTTTACATGTTTTGAAACATGCAGTGATAAATCTATTGGGAAAATTCCAAGAGTAAGTGATTTAAGAGATTTGCTAACATTTGGGTACATTGACGAGCCGCTTGTTTCAAGTAATCTGTCTAATAATAATTATATTATTTGTAGACAAGAAGCAAAAGATGTAATAAGTACTATTAACACCAGTAAAAACAATTGCTGTATATGTGTTACATCGGATTATTGCAATGGTAAAACGTGTTTCGTAGAACAATTAAAATATGAATTATTGAAAATTGGTAAAGTGTTTTTGTTTAAACATCAAAATAATAATTTAGCAGAAGAAATCAGTTATATTTGTTCAATTAAAGATAAAGTAATAATCATACTAGAAAATTATGCAAATGAAATAGAGATATTAAAAAAACTAAGTGTTATATTAAGCACAAATAGTGAGAATGTTTATTTTATAGTTACAGCAAGAACGTCAATTCACAATTATCAAAAGGGGAAATTAGAAGAAATTTTAAAATTACCACCTGATGATATATATGAACTTGACTTAAATATAATTAATGAAAATGATATAGGAAAATTTGTTAATTTGTTAGTCAAATCAAGTTATTGGGATAAATATAGAAAATTAAAGTATGAGCCTAAAAAAGCTATTCTAACTAATACATGTAGAAGTAGAATAAATGAAATATTGTTTAAGCAAATTCAGTCCAGGCAGGTTGAACAAGAATTACAAGAAATTATAAATAATCTTGAACAGAAGCAATTTCTTTATGATTTGGTTTTAGCAATAGTAATTTTAAGTAGGTTAAGCATAAGAATTGAGCTAAATGATTTATTAAAGATTTTAAATTTCAAAGGAATGCTATCCAACGAAATCAAGTCAAATGAGATAATTAATCAAATAGTAAACATTAGTACTAACAATATAAGAGTTAATTCTTCAATTTTCACGTCTTATTTTTTAGAAACAAATAAAGCTAAAAAAGAAAGAATAGCAATGCTTGAAAGACTTAATTTAAATGCAGATAAAGCAATACATAAAGATAAGACACATGCCATAAGAAGAACAAGCATTTCTATTTCCAACATTAATTTTCTTTTTAATACGAGAAATGAAAGAAATGATAATGTTTGTAGCAAAGTAATATTGAATTATTTTAACAATATAAAATCTATAGATACTTATGAGGAATTACCTTATTTTTGGTTACAATATGCTATTGCTGCCATGAATGTTAAAGACTATCCTTTAGCACGAAGTCAGTTAGACATAGCATATAATTGTAAGAAAGATTCATATTTTGATACATATCAACTTGATACTCAAAATGGTAGGTTTATACTAGAATATAATTGTTTATCTACTGTTAATGCTTTATATCCATTTGATACTATTAAATCAGTTGATAATATCTTTAAAACAGTTTTAAAAAATAGTAAAGTTCAAGCACATTTAGTATATAAGCAAATTACATTATATAAACCTTTTATAGAAAAATATGTACACATGTTTGATTCAAAACAAAAAAATCAATTATATAAAATTATTAATGGTTACAATTTATCAATTGATGAAGAAATTTATGATACTAAAAAGTCTAAAACAATAATTGAAGAATGTATAAGATATAAGAGTATTTTCAAAGAGACATGCACTCTTCTACTAAGTTCAACATCAACAAATAATATAGTAGTTACAATAAAATAATAACGGCAGAATAAAACTGTTTCTAACACAATTCTAACAGAATTGCATATTTTCAAGATATAATAGAAATATTATGGGTATTGAATTTATGCAATTCTTCATTTTTAAGGCTTAACAAACCCCATAAATAAAGGGCTTATTAAGGTTTTGTATAAAACAATATAAACTATGATAAAACAACGATTATAAAACTGTTAACCGCAGGGTCGTTGGTTCGAGTCCAACTTGGGGAGCCAATTATATAACTCAGAAAAGCTTGTAAATTTTGTTTATGAGCTTTTCTCAGCAATAAAACGTTGCTCCGTCCTGCGATTAAAAGGCATGTTCGGTGTAATATTTTTGAGGATATATTAACATGGCAGGTGGTTAACCCCACCCTGTATTATATATATGTTTGTCACTGTAGTTACTTTTTATTGTTTCATTTTGCTTTGATACCCCCGTGGAATACCGCCTTACGAAGCCACAGCTTCAATCTGTTACAACAGAACACCCGTTGTCATCCACCTGAAGTATCTCAATCCATACTGGATATA
>JAEZRC010000003.1 GCA_023440965.1 Bacillota bacterium | reverse complement strand
ACATAGAGGTTATGTCAAATAATGTGCAGCCAGTTAATACACCAAAAATGTATGTAAAAGCATGTGGTTATTATTTGCCATAAAGGAGGGGGAATTTTATGATAAAACATAAAAGTGTGCGATTAATTCTAACTATTTTTATAGGTTTGCTAATTATATTCTTGCTAATTATAGGTTTATTAAAATTAATTGAATCAAGCAGATTAGAAAATAATGATTATAAGCCTGATATTCAACCAAATGCTGTTTGGAAGTGCACTGATCCCAATATTGAATTTGAGGTTAATAATTTCAGATGTTTTGGACAGATGAACATTAATTCAGAAACAGTATTTATAAATATTAGTTTTGGTCCTGGAAGGGATAAAAGCGTTAGAGTCGATGATATACATACTAATGATTTCAGTAAGGACAGATATTATTCTACTTTAGTTTTTTTGGTGATTGTAAATTCTATGAATCAAAATGTATTGTCAAAGTCACAGAAACTAATGTTGACAATATTAAAGTTGGCGACAAAATAACATTTGTAAAGAAAGAATCTTAATATGTAATATCTGATAGATGACTATACTTTCTGCAAGTTGCCCGTAAGCCACAGGATGCAGTCCCTATGAAGTTATTAAGTATGAAAAGATAAAAAACTAAGCGTGCATATTTTGCACGCTTAGTTTTTTATCATAAATCAAGTCTCCCAGTTCGCAATAAAGTGCTATATTGGCTTATAAACAAAAAAGTGAAGACAAAGTTAAATTTGTCTTCACTCTAAAATAATATTCTCATTAAGTATATTATAAAGTAGATCAGTATTTCCTTGAGAAGAATATATAGTTGCTATCATTAGCTCATCTAAATCCATCTTGCCAAAGTGAATGGAGTATTCAGCATTATTAATTAACATTGTAAGAAACAATCTCTGGGTCCGTCCGTTTCCTTCACGAAATGGGTGAAGATAATTAATATTGCAATACAAATCAACAATATTAGTTATGAATTTTTCTCTACTACAATCTTGATAGTAATTATTTTTTTCAAGAAAATTAAAAATATTGGTTCCCTGATTAGTAATTTCGTCGGCACTGCAAAAGTTTGTGCCTTTTTTTGAAATATTTATCGTTCGTACTTGACCAGCCCAATCATATAATTCAAAGAATAACTTGTGATGCAATGATTTATAAAAGTCAAAATTCACATTGGTAAAAGGGATAGTAGTAATAGCATCAACAAAATTAATAGATGTTAAAGTTTGCTCTATTTCGTCAAGTGTATCTTGGTCAGTAATATTAAGTTTGTTAATTAGAGTTGATGTGTCAGGATAACAATTATCTTGTATACTATCTAATTCATATCCCATTATTGTGTAACTGCTTTTCTACGTGTAATAATTTGTTGAACGCATTGCTCTTTAGAGATTTTCTTGTTAATTACATCTTGACACATTTTTTTATTGAAATCAGAAAGTTTGTACCCTTCCATTTCTACGGAAGCAATGGCATTTTTTAAAATAACAGTTTTATTATAGCTCATATTGCACCTCCTGATGAAATTATACATTTTGATTAAAAGCTTGTCAACTCTAAGATGATTATTATATGTAAAAGCAATTTACTTATAACATGAAATGTATTAAAATAAGGATGCTATTTTAATGCTGAAATGATTTCTTCGATTTTTTCTGCAGTGTTATCATTGCAAGATTTTATCAAGTGGGTGTAAACATTTTGTGTAGTGGTTGGTTGAGCATGGCCTACACGTCGTGCAACCTGGTTAATAGGAATTTGATTTCCGCCAAGTAATCAAATAATAATGGGGGGGATAATCATTTATTTATATTTACTTTCTATAAAAATTAGTATACAATAAAATAAAGATTTTTATGTAATGTGGGAGTGATCAAAAATGTATAGATGGTGTGCGAAGCATGGCAGATTAGTAATGTTTTTATGGTCTGTGCCTGTATCAGCAATTATATGGGTGTTATTTATTTTTATCGAGGCACCAATATGGATAGCTGTCTTATATACTTTATTTATGCTGTTTACCTCTTGGGGATTCGTTAGTTCCTGCGCAAGTCAATTACTTTTAAGAGCAGAAAAATTACTAAGAGAGCAATGTGATCCCTATCCTTTGTTAAAAGAAACCGAAGATCAAATGACGTATAATCGTTCCAAAACCTATGAGCACATTTTATTGATTAATTATTGCGTTGCACTTAGAAATATTGGCGAATACAATCAGGTTATTGAAAAACTGAGAAGTATTAATATTGATAAGTACGCCGGAACATTGCCTATTTCAAAAGTGGTTTATTATAATAACCTAGCAGATATTTACTTATGTACAAACGAAATAGAGAAAGCTGAAGTCTGGCAAAATAAATCAATTCAAATCTTTCATGATTTAAAAAACAAAAGGCAAAAGAATATGATTTCAGCAACAATTCAGCACAATGTTGCCGAAATCGCATATCATAAAAAAGACTTTGATAAATCCATAGAAATACTGAATAATAGTGCCGAAACAAATATGAGAGATGCAGTATATAAAGCACTATTGTTAGCTAGAAATTATATTTCACAAGAAAAAAATGAGAAGGCAAAAGAAAAACTTCAATTTGTTATTGAAAATGGGAACAATCTGGTTGATGTGCAAATAGCTAAAGATTTATTAAAAAAAATCTAATGTGTATTTGAATATTATAATTTTAAAACAACTTTGTAATAAAAGCATATACATTAGAATTGTTTAAAACAATAAATCCCGTAAGCTTTACGTTTACGGGATTTTGTTTATCTATATGATATATTAGATTTAGTAATGTTATCAAAATTAATTTCAATTTCATTACTTAGTAAAAATAAATATACATGTCCTCCTATATTGTCATATCCTAATTATACCTATTACAACAAAATTAGTCAACAAGGTTATTGCTTCTCTTTTTTATCAGCAGGTAATCTCTATTCTGCTACCCTCGTTGTCGTTGATTACCTCGATTTTATTCGGAATAGTTTCCTTCATTGACTCAACGTGAGAGATTATTCCTAAAAATCTTCGTGAGCCTTTCATGCTCTGCAATATTTCCATTGCCTCATCAAGTGCTGTTGGGTCAAGGCTTCCAAAGCCCTCGTCAATGAACATTGCTTCTATTGAAACTCCACCAGCCTGCATCTGCACTACTGACGACAAAGCCATTGAAAGAGAAATCGCAACAAGGAACTTTTCACCGCCCGATAAAGCCGCAACACTGTATTTGCTTTCTGCCTTGTTTGAGCCTATCATAAGGTCAAGTCCCGTCTGCTTGCTGTCTTCTGACAGAACATTATAAAGCCTGAACTGTCCGCCCTTGACTTTTTCAAGGAGCCTGTTTGCCTCAAAAATTACATTTTCAAGCATTATACCCAGGACATATCGGCGAAGTCCAATTCCACGGTCACCACGAAGTTCCTGCCCGAAGTATTTAAGCCTTCTTGCTTCTTCAATTTTCTGAGAGAGTTCGGCTTCACTCTTATCATATTCTGCAATAATATCCTTGAACCGTTTCAGCTTTTCAGAATTCAGTGTTGACTCTTCGGCAAGCTTTTCCTTAAGTTTTTCATTTTCTTCAAGGTCATTGGCTGTCAGTGTTACATCAGGTTTCTGCTCATTTTTGAGTGTGCTATCGAGCTTTTCAATTTCTTTAAGGCATAATTCTTTTTCAAGCTTGTAGTTTGTGCACTCATCAGAAAGCTTCTTCTCCTGCTCTATGTCAAGACGGGCATTAAGGAAAGTATCTGCGTCAGCAAAACCGTTAGCTGATAAATCAGCAGAAAGCTTTTTTTTAGCCGCTGATAAATCATCTGTACACTTTTTCAACGAAAGTTTGTTCTGTTCAAGCTTTGCTTGTTGTGTTGCTATTTTCTGCTGACAGTCGGAATTGAGCTTTTTAGCCTGTTCAATATTCTTTTCAAAAGTATCAATTTGTTCTGAAATTGTTATCAGGATTTTATTGAGTGAATTAATATCTGGAATACTGCTGTCAAGCTGTTGCTCAATGACTTTGAGCAATGCCTTGCTTTCGGACAACTTGGCTTTTGCGTCATTATCAGTGTTTGAAAGACTATTAATTTCATCAGACAGGCTATTTATGTCATTGTCAAGTTTTGCAATATCCTCATTTAATTTCGGCAGCTTAGCAACCTGTTCATTTGCTGAATTATATTCATCAACAACGTCATTATAATGCTTTTCGTCATAAGGTGTAAGCCCTTTTAGAGATTCAGTTTTATCCTTGATATATTGCTTCCCTTGCTCAATATGTGATGAAAAATCACTTTGCTTCCCGATTAAGTCATTACGCTCCTTTTCAAGCTTTGAAATAGCCTCGGCAAGTTGCAATATTTCATTTTCATAGTTCTTAACGTTGCTATTTTTCGACGGTGACGGATGATGAACACTTCCACACACCGGACAAGGTTCGCCATTTTTAAGCTCATTTGCAAGATTCTGCGATAGAAAGCTTATATGCAAAGTATATTTATTACTCTGTTCTTCTTTAAGGCGTTCAATCTGCGTTTCTTTTTCAGTAATTTGCTGATTGAGTTGTTCAAGACTGTTGACAAGCGTAGTGAGGCGTTGTTCATACTGTGCCTTTTCACTCATAAGTTTACGGCAGTTTTCAAGCTGATCTTTTTCTTTTTCAAGCTTTGAAAGGTTGACTTGATACTGTGAAATTATCTTTTCACGCAATTCTGTCTTTTCGTTTTTAAGAGTTGTTGTTTTATCGTTTATTTCTTTAAGGATATTTAATTGCTCTGAAATTTTATTAGAAATAGCAGTATCGTTTATGACAGCCTGTTTAACTTTGGAGTGTTGTGAATAATGCTTTTCAAGTGTTTTTAAAACCGCAAGCTTTTCGCAAAGCAGTTGGATATGAGGTGCCTGACTTTCGAGAAGTATAAGATGTTTATTTGAATCTTCAAGCTGTTGCTTATAGCTTTTAAGTGTTGACAAAAAGTCTGCAGTGTCATTTTCAAGGCGTATGTTTTCAGCCATAAGTGAAGAAAAGCGTTCATAAGAAGGGATAACCTTTATACAGTTTGTATTTGCAATAAGAAGCTTTTCCTTTTGTGCCATTTCTTCTGATGAAAGTAATAGCTTATCAAGTTTTTGCTGTGCCTGTTCACGCTGAACAAAAAGCTTTTGAATTTCAGATTCTTTTTCGAGTTTTTTCTTCAGCACATTTATGGTATCATTTATTTTTACAAGCTGTTGCTTGTATTCGCTTTCTTTTTCAGCGAGCTGTGAAATTACTTCATCAGCGTTTTCACGGGAGTTAGTGCCAAGCTGTTCAATTTTTGAATTAAGGACAGCACGTTGCTCCTTGTTTGTTCTATCCATGGATAGCGCCTGATCAAATATCCATTGACCGATTGCATTCCAGTCATTAATTTTGAAAAGGGTATTGAGAATTTCCTCTTTTTCCTTTGAGGAAGCAACAAGAAAGCTTTCAAACTTGCCTTGTGGGAGGATCACGACTTGCATAAACTGATTGTACGTCAGCCCGATAATTTCAACAGCCTTTTGGTTCACATCTGCCTTTCTCGGATTGTCAAAGTAAGGAACAAACTCACCATTTTCGGAATAATAACAGTTGCACTCGTATTCGGTTTCAATTTTGCCTGTGCGCTTTTTTCTGTCATAGACACTACGGGTAAATTTATATTCCTTTCCCTTGACCTCAAAAACAAATTCAATTTCTGTTGGTATGCTGTCTGCTCCGTAATTCCTGCAACGCATACTTTCAAGTCCACCGCGGGCACCACCACTGCTTTCGCCATAGAGAACATAGGTTATAGCGTCAAGGATAGAGGTTTTGCCCGAACCAGTTTTTCCGTGGATGAGGAAGAGATCGCTTCTGCTTAGCTTTTCAAAGTCAATTTTCTGCTCGTTTTTATAGGAAGCAAAAGACTGAAATCTTAAGTATTTCGGTATCATTGTTTATCCTCACCACCCTTAACTGCATTAAGTGCCTTTTCAAACCACTCAAGCTCAAATTCACCAAGTTCGCTGTCGGACTTGTTTGAATAATAATCCTTCAACAGCTCAACAGGGGAAAGCTTAACAATTTCCTTTGCTGTGAGTGTTGACATTGTTGATTCGCTTTTTACTGCCATACCCTCAAAGCAAAGTATATTTTCATAATGCTTTTTGAAGGTGTCATAAATATCGCCCGTCGGGTATTTGTCGATAACAACTATCTTCATATAGTCATCTTTTTTATCGTCATTTTCAGCTATGTCAAGGAGCTCAAGATACGTCCCCTCAATAACACGCAGGTCACGCTGAGGAATTACTGGTGTTTCGGTAATTTCCTTAGTTTCTGTATCATATATAGTAACAGTTTTTTGCGATTTTGTTTCGCCAAAGGAATATTTATAAGGTGTTCCGCTATAGCGTACATTTTTAGCTATATTATGAGGGGCATGAAGATGCCCAAGTGCAACATAATCAAAGCCTTCAAAGGCATCACTGGCAACGCACTCTGCACCACCGAGTTTAGCTCCTCTGTCGCTTTCGGATAGCGTTGCGCCCGCAACAAAGCAATGCCCGATAAGAATATTTGTTTTGCTCTTGTCCATTTCAGAACGTATTTTATCACATATAAATCTGTAAGCCTGATTATAATTATCAAAGCTTTCGTCAGGGAAAAGCGTTCTTGCAATATCAAGATTAAAATATGGCACAAGATAAAAATCACAATCGCCGACTGAAATTGCGTTTATGTCTTTTGTTAATCTTCCTTCAATATAGAGTCCTAATTCAGCGAGCATTTTATTGCATAATGAAAGACGCTCTGATGAATCGTGATTTCCAGCACATATCAGAACAGGGATTTTTATTTCACTGCAGAGTCTTGTTACAAGTTCATCATATAATGCAAGTGCTTTTTGTGAAACTATTGCCTTGTCAAAAACATCTCCTGCAATAATAACAGCATCAATGCCAGTATCTTTAATAATATTAATTATGGAGTCAACCATATACTTTTGCTCATCAATTATAGCGTGTTCATATAGATATATTCCGAAATGAAGATCAGAAGTGTGCAGAACTTTCATAATATAGCCTCCTTTTTATTTTAAATTAGTGTTGAAATTTTCCTTAAAAAAAGGTATTATATAAAAGAGGTGAGAAATATGCATCTTAGGAAAAACCAGAGTAGTAATTATATAAGAGTTTCAACACTATATAAGGTTTTATGTATCATGTGTATATTAATGCATATGTTCCTGACGACTTTTTTTCTTATAATTAATATTTACCCATTAATGATATTAAATTTAATAAGTATTTTAATATATCTTTCATCATATCTTTTAATCAAGTCAAAGCAGTTTGTATTCGTTACGTTGGTTTGTTGCGTAGAAATTGTACTTAACGTTATGGTTTCATCATTGTTTTTAGGGTGGGATGCTGGATTTTATTTCTATCTTTTTGCATTTGTTCCTTTATGTTTTTACTGCAAATTCAAGTCAACCATAACCAGATTTTTTATCGTAAGCTTAACTGTTGTTTTTTTTCTTGCAACATATTTTATCTCAAATAAACCATCAAAGCTTTTTACAATTGCTTATCATCCATCAGTGGTACTTTATCTAACAAATGCTTTTTGCTGTTTCTGTGCGTTATCATTTCTGTCTTATATATACACAAAAACAATTGTATATGAAACAAGCATTCTTTCACAATCAAACAAGGAACTTGAGGTCCTCGCAAATACTGATCCTCTCACAGGGCTTCTAAACCGAAGAAGTATGATGAAGGCTTTGTCAGAAATTGACATAAAGTATCTTTCTCAGAATACAAAATTTTCTCTTATTCTTATTGATATTGATAATTTTAAAGTTCTTAATGATAAATATGGTCATGAGTGTGGTGACCTTATTCTAAAAATGATTTGCAGTGAAATAAAAAGTACACTTCGTCAGGATGATGTTGTATGTCGTTGGGGTGGCGAGGAAATTCTCATTCTACTTCCTAAAACAGAAATCAATGATGCAAAGAATGTCGCAAACAAAATAAGAAAAAAAATTGAAGATATGTCATGTGAATACAAGGATTTCAATGTAAAAGTAACTTTAACAGCCGGTGTAAGCTGTGCGGCAGAAGGTTATTCAATCTCCGATCTTATAAATCAGGCAGATACATGCATGTACAAGGGTAAATCCTCCGGTAAAAACTGTGTTGTTTCAATAAAAGAAATTGATAAATAGTATTAACAGGCTGTTTTATGCAGCCTGTTTTTTATTGCGGGAAACGCGAATGTTACGCTTTTTGTTTTTCCAGAACATATTTTTTATACTACTGATAAAAAGCCATGCAAGTCCTATTATTGCTATTGTTGAAAACATTTTTCATCCCTCCATATTCATCTGTTAATTATATTGTAACAGATGAACTGTCCAAAAAAACGGACTTTATAAAATGAAGGTAAAAATGCCTGTACCTATAAACATTATTATAGCATTTTTTGTCAAACCTTTCAATGATAAAAAATATTGAAAAAAGTATTGACATATTTTTTTTATCATGATAATATGTAGTAAACCAATGAGATGGAGATAAAGCCTTATACGAGCTTTCCAGAGAGTCGGGGTAGCTGAAAACCGACAGCAGACGGTACGGATAAATGGACCATTGAGGGCGGAGTGAACAGATAATTTTTATCCTATTATTCTCCGACGTATGCCTACGTTACAAGGCGGAAATGTGTTGGCATTTTGCGAAGACGTCAGTCATACATAATTATGGCTTTGACTTTAAGGTGGCATAACAGATAGTATCTGTCCTTATATGAGGATAGGTGCTTTTTTTATTTTTATAAACACCTTTGCAAAATACAACATTCATTCAACAGCGTGGAAATTCCACGAAAAAAGTGCTATTGCACAAATGATGAAAGGGTGTTTATTATGACAAACAATTTACCAAATGAGACAGGATTTTTCGGTGACTTCGGGGGAAGATTTATTCCACCACAGTTAAACGGTATTCTTGAGGAACTTAAAAAGGAATTCAAGAAGGAAATTCAGGACCCTGAATTTATCAAGGAGCTTGAATTCTATCAGAAGAACTATACAGGCCGTCCTTCAGAATTCTACTTTGCAGAAAAGCTTTCAAAACAGCTTGGTGGGGCAAAAATATACCTTAAGCGTGAGGATATGAACCACACAGGTTCCCATAAAATCAACAATGTTTTAGGTCAGGCACTTTTAGCAAAGCGTCTTGGTAAGAAGAGAATTATTGCTGAAACTGGTGCTGGCCAGCACGGCGTTGCAACAGCAACAGCTTGCGCATTGTTTGATATGGAATGTATCATTTATATGGGGGAAGAGGATACAAGACGTCAGGCTCTCAATGTTTTTAGAATGGAGCTTTTAGGTGCAAAGGTTGTTCCTGTAACAAGCGGAACAAGAACATTGAAGGACGCTGTTGACGTGGCTTTGGGTGACCTTTGTGAAAATTACGAGAATACCTATTACATGCTTGGCTCAGCAGTAGGCCCTGATCCATACCCAGAGATTGTAAAGTACTTCCAGTCAGTAATCGGTAGGGAAGCAAAACAGCAGTGTCTTGAAGCAGAAGGACGTCTTCCTGATTATGTTATGGCTTGTGTCGGTGGTGGAAGTAACGCTATCGGACTTTTCTCACCATTCTATGAAGACAAGGATGTCAAGATGGTGGGTGTTGAACCAGCGGGAAGAGGTCTTGATACAGCCGATCACGCTGCTACATTGACACTTGGAACTCCTGGTATTATCCACGGATTTAAGTGCAAGGTTATTCAGGATGAGAATGGCGAGCCTGCTCCTGTATATTCGATTTCAGCAGGACTTGATTATCCTGGTGTTGGCCCTGAACATTGCTTCTATCAGGCAACAAGCAGAGCAGAATATATTACTGCTACAGATGACGAAGCAGTAAATGCATTCCTTACACTTTCAAAGGTTGAGGGTATTATTCCAGCAATTGAGAGCGCACACGCTGTTGCTGGTGCATTAAAACTTGCTCCTACACTTGACAAGGATAAGATTATTGTAATATGTCTTTCAGGTCGTGGTGACAAGGACGTTGCAGAAATTGCACGTATACTTGAACACAAATAATTAAAACTTCCTCCTTAATAAAAACCAAGCTCCCCATTTATCTGGGGAGCTTTTATTATAATCCAATTTTTGACCAGTCAAACAATTCACCAGGGTCGGTTTTTGAAGGGCTGTATTCGCTATGACCGATTATATGCTGTCGATCATATTCAAGAGTATCATACCTTTCACAGATATTCCTCAGCAGTTTTTCTAATGAAGCGTATTGTTCATCCTTGAAGCCGATAAGGTTTTTATCAATGCTATTGTATTCATTATTAGGAAAATATTGAGTCATATCTTTCTTCGAGCCTATTGCCATGATCTCAATACCTATTGAATAGCGATTAAGTTTATTTTCATAATCCGGGTTATTGTTGAGAGTGCCTTTGCCTGCATGATAGGCTGTGCGGCTTTCTTCAACGCACTTAATAATCTCACCGTTTCTGTCAATGAGGTAATGTGAGGATATTCCGTAATCATTATATATTTTCAGCATATCGTTCACTTCAAACGGACTCTTTGGCTTTTCCATAACATTACTCATAAAATGAACGACGATATAAGTTATTTTAGTGTTCCGTTCTTCTGAAAGATTTTCAGGAAGAAGCATTTTAATGCTTGGGATTTCTTCAATCTTAACACTTGAATTCTCATCGGAAGACAACTTTTCTTCTGACGAGTTTTCAGTTTTTACAGTAGCAGTTTTACCGCAGGAGGTGCAGGCTAAGAGGGAAAATAACGTTATAAGTATAAGCGCCGATTTTATAATTTTCATAATACACCTGCTTTTCAACTTCTGAATCTATTATTATGACTTAATAATAACATATTATACAATAAATTACAATAAATATAACATAAAGCATTATTTAAAAAGTATATACTTTTTATCATTGCCAATAATAGAAGAAATTATTATTAGGTGGTTATGTATGGAAGGCAGAAATACAGCTCCAAGGATAAATATAAATTATATTCTTATTCTTAATATAATACTTGTTCTTAATATTATTGACCTTGTTCTTACTGCTATAGGATTAAAGGTCGGGTATTTTATTGAGGCAAATGGACTTCTTTTAAATGTATATGAAAAATCACCGTATGCTTTCATACTATTAAAAATAGTAATAATACTTGCTTTTTATTTTATATGTAGGCTAAATATAAACAGGATAAGTCAATTTATAAGATATCTTTTGCTTGTACCTTTGAGCGTTTACAGCTTTGTTTTTATACTTCACCTTATGACGCTCGGTTCACTCTTGTTTTAAATATAAATCAATACAGCCAGCGGGTTTAAAGAACCTGCTGGCTTTTTTGTTTTTATAATTGTTATAATCAAATGCCATAATTCGAGCTTTTGCATATAATGTATTACGCAAAAAATATAGTGGCTGTTTGCATATTGATATGCAAATCCTGCCCTTTTCTGTATATTATATGACAAATTATTTGGAGGTGAAAAAATGGAGAAGGTTATTGAAACAATTATAGCGGGGCTTGGTGCGATTTTAGGGTTCGTGTTTGGGGGTATGGACGGAATGTTCTTTGCTCTGCTTGCTGTAATTATTATTGATTATATTACTGGTTGCCTTGTTGCTATTGTTCAGAAGAAGCTTTCAAGCGAGGTTGGTTTTAAGGGAATATCAAAAAAAATAATTATTCTCGCCCTTGTTGGAGTCGCGCATATTCTGGACTCACAGGTTATAAGAGGCGGTTCTGCTCTGAGAACAGCAACAATTTTCTTTTATATTACTAATGAAGGCATTTCAATACTTGAAAATGCCGGCAGGCTTGGATTACCATTGCCGAAAAAGCTTATAGATGTTCTTGAGCAACTGAATAAGGAGGAATCAGATGGCACAGATAAAGGGAATTGATGTTTCTATATGGCAACCCAATATTAATTGGGTTAAGGTAAAAAATGCAGGAATAAAATTCGCAATTTTAAGAGGAGCATATGGAACGTACAAGGATACGAAATTTGATGAGCATATAAAAGGTGCACAGAGTCAGGGTATTGACATCGGAGTATATGTTTACTCCATAGCTTCTACAATAGCGGAGGCAGAAAAGGAAGCAAAGTTTATACTTGATGTCATTAAGCCGTACCGTCTGACTTATCCTATCATATATGATATTGAGGATGAAAAACAATCAGGACTTGATATTAAAACCAGAACGGACCTTTGTATTTCTTTCTGTGAGAAAATTGAAAATGCTGGTTATTATGCCATGATTTATGCAAACAAATATTGGCTTGAGACAAAGCTTGATTATGAAAGACTAAAGGCCTATGATATTTGGCTTGCACAATGGACTGATAAGCCGACATGGTCAGGTAACTATGGAATATGGCAGACAGGTCAGCAGATTGTTGATGGAATAGGAAACTGTGATACAAATATAGCTTATAAGGATTATGCAGAAATAATTGCTTCAGCAAAGCTTAATAACCTTGTTGAGAACAACACACCTGTTGTTAAACCACCCCAAAAAGAGGAAACTGTAAAGATTCCCCCAAAGGGATCATCAGGGTCAGGAAATATAGCACTCAAAACAAAGGTTTCAATAAAAACAGGCTCTGTTTGGGGTGGATTGACAAGTGCAAGAGGTCAGTCAATAAGAATAAGTCCTGAATATATTTATGATGTAGTTCAGCTTGGAATACACCACGGTGTGACTGAAGCATTGCTCCAACCAATAAATAGTTGGGTTGCAGTAAACAGTCTTATAAATCGTACGTCCACAATATCAAAGCCACTTCCTGTTAAAACACTTACTGTTGGTTCTAAGATTAGATATAAGGGATATGTACAGTATTCAAGCTGGGGAACAGGTGGAAAACCAATATACGTTGACGGAACATTTACAGTTAAACAGCTGATAAGAGGTCGCGCATACGGCGTTTTGATTGATCATCTTGGATGGATTTCCGAAAAGGATGCAAAATTAGTCTAATTAAATAATTACCCCCATTGTTTTAATTTATGAAAGTTAATAGATTTTTCATGCAGTTTTATTCAACTATCATATTAAAAAGAAGGAAATATAAAAAAATATGAAATATTTTCTTCAAATACTTGCATGATATGAATTATGTGCTATACTATTAATGTAATTTATAATAATGGGGGAATATAAATGGCATTTAAGAACGAATACCTAAAAAAGGTATACGACAAGGTTTGTGACAGAAACCCAGGGGAGAAGGAATTTTTACAGGCTGTTATGGAAGTTCTCGAGAGCTTTGAACCAGTAGTAGAAAAAGATCCTTCAATTATCAAGACAGGCATTATTGATAGAATTGTTGAACCTGAAAGATTCATTCAATTCAGAGTATCATGGGTTGATGATGCTGGAAATGTGCAGGTTAACCGTGGATTCAGATGTCAGTTTAACTCTGCAATCGGACCATACAAGGGCGGACTTCGTCTTCACCCATCAGTATGTGCTTCAGTAATCAAGTTCCTTGGTTTTGAGCAGATATTCAAGAACAGCCTTACAGGTCTTCCTATGGGCGGCGGTAAAGGTGGATCAGACTTCGATCCTAAGGGCAAATCAGACGGAGAAGTAATGAGATTCTGTCAGAGCTTTATGACAGAGCTTTCAAAGCACATTGGTGCTGACACAGATGTTCCAGCTGGTGATATCGGAACAGGTGCAAGAGAAATCGGTTATATGTTCGGTCAGTACAAGAGACTCCGCAACGAATTCACAGGCGTACTTACAGGTAAGGGCCTTTCATACGGTGGATCACTTGCAAGAACTGAAGCAACAGGCTACGGCGTATGTTATTTTACAGAAGAAATGCTTAATTGCATGAAGAATGACAGTTTCAAGGGCAAGACTGTTGTAATTTCTGGTTCAGGAAATGTTGCAATTTATGCTACACAAAAAGCTACTGAGCTTGGTGCAAAGGTAGTTGCTCTATCAGATTCAAACGGATACATCTATGATGCAAACGGAATCAACCTTGACGTTGTTAAGCAACTTAAAGAAGTTGAAAGAGCAAGAATTAGCGAATATGTTAACCGTGTTCCTGGCTCAACATACACAGAAGGTTGCAGAGGAATCTGGTCAATCAAATGTGATATTGCTCTTCCATGTGCTACACAGAACGAACTTAACGGTGACGAAGCTGAAATGCTTATCAAGAACGGCGTAATTGCTGTTGCTGAAGGTGCTAATATGCCTTCAACTCCAGAAGCTGTTGAAAAGTTCCTTGCTGCTGGTGTTATGTTTGGTCCAGCTAAGGCTGCTAACGCAGGCGGTGTTGCTACATCAGGTCTTGAAATGTCACAGAACAGTGAAAGATTGTCGTGGACATTTGAAGAAGTTGATGCTAAGCTCAAGAACATCATGATCAATATCTTCCACAATGCTTACAATGCTTCAAAAGAATACAACCACGAAGGCAACCTCGTTATGGGTGCTAATATCGCTGGCTTCCTTAAGGTAGCTGACGCTATGAAGTGGCAGGGTGTAGCTTACTAATAAAAGCTAAAATAAAGTGCCTGTATCTTAATTGATACGGGCTCTTTTTGTGTGCAAAGTTGACACAAAATATGAAGCGTAGTACTATTTAAATATTAATATATTAAATAAGACTATTAGGAGAATGACATAATGAAGAAAAGATTTTTTGTGCTTATGTTAAGCGCTTTAATTTTGAATGTACTTCTTTGTGGGTTGCCCGCTTACGCTTCTGTAAAAGATTCTACGCATATTGAGGCTTTTAAGTGTGAACAGATTACTGGTGGGATATCCATAATAAGCGTAGATGTTTCAAAATCCGGAACAGATATCGTCGTTCCTGAAAAAATAGATGGAAAACTTGTAAAGAAAATAAATGTAAGATATAATGAATTGACATCTCTTGATGTCAGCAACTGCTCTGCTCTTGAAAGTCTTGTTTGCGACAATAATCCGCTAAGTGTTTTGAAATTGCCTAAAAACGCACCATTGAAGCTTTTGAACTGTCGGGATAATAGGCTTAAGAGCCTGGATGTTTCTGAATATAAAGACATGAAAATTCTTGATTGCTCCAGAAATCAGCTGGATTCATTAAGACTTCCAGACGCCGTAAGCCTTGAGGAATTGAGTTGTTATAGTAATAATCTTAAGGAACTTGATGTTTCACTATATGTGAATTTAAAATTCCTGTCCTGCTATCTGAATTATTTTTTAGAACTTGATATAAGTAAAAACACAGTATTGAAAGAATTGCATTGCAACCATAATTTCATTCAGGATATGAGTGCTCTGAATGAATGGATAAAAACTCATGAGGGTGGAGTAATGCCACAAAGAACAATTTTGCCTGTGGATGATATAAAGCTGTTATGCAACAATTCTTTTGCTAATGGAGAAACATTGATTTTGAATACTGAGCTTGATCCCGAAACAGCTACTTTTAATGACATTGTATGGTCAATAAAAGATAGCGGCAAAACAGGAGCTACTATTCAAGGGAACAAGCTTACTGCAAAAAAGCCAGGCAAGCTTACAATTACAGCAACAATCAATTCAGGCAAGTCAGATGCAACAGCATATAAAAAGGATTTTACTGTTATTGTTAATTCAAAGACTTCAAATGTCGCAATAGTGTGCGTTATATCTGCAGTGGTTTTAGTTTTGGCAGGAGTTTTCACATTGTTAGTAATAAGAAAAAAGAAATATTAACATGATTAAAACCTGTATATTTATAATAATGTCGGTTTTGTTAATTTCTTAGTGCAATATTGACTTCTCAACAAATAAATATATAATTATAATTATATAACATAGGTTGTATAAGATTTGATATTCTTAGGAGGAGAAACATAATGAAAAATAGGGCATTATCATTCGTACTAAGTTTGTTCCTTGGACTTATGTTATTTGGAGCATTGCCAGTAAGTGCAACATCCACATCAGCGTTTGCATATTCCGATTGCTTTGACGGTTATATACGAATAACTGGTGTTGATACAACTAAATATGGAAGTACAGATATTGTTATTCCTGAAAAGATTGGCGATAAGTATGTATTGGAAGTTGATTTGTGCAACAGTAATCTTACATCACTTGACGTAAGCCATGCAACAAAGCTGAAAATATTAAAGTGTAACAATACTAATTTGTCAACGCTGGATTTAAGTAAAAATACTAATCTGTTAAATTTAGATTGTTCTAATAATCATATCACAAAACTTGATGTGAGTAAAAACACTGCTCTGACTCATTTGTATTGCTATACTAATTATCTTGCAACACTTGATATAAGCAACAATACTGATCTGATACTCTTGAATTGTAAATTTAATCATCTAACAACGCTTGACATAAGCAAGAATATTCGCCTTTCAGATTTACATTGTGGAAGTAATTTTATTTCGGATGTCTCTGCATTAAAGAAGTTTGATTCCACAGAAGGGCGTAGTGGCGACGTCACTCCTCAACTATCATTTTCTCCTGCCACGGATATATCAATTAATAGTACAACAATGACAACTGATAAAGCACTTGAACTTAATGCATCTGTCACCCCAGATACTGCATCTTTAAATGATATCACATGGTCAATTAAAGATCCAGGCGACACTCTTGCAAAAATTTCAGGAAATATACTAAAAGCTGATTGTGCTGGGGAAATAGTTGTTACTGCAACTATAATCGATGGCAAAGCAATTGGAACAGACTTTACAAAGGATTTTACTATTACTGTTAAATCAAAGACTTCAAATGTCACAATAGTGTGTATTATATCTGCAGTGGCTTTAGTTTTGGCAGGAGCTGTTACTTTACTTGTAATAAGAAAAAAGAAACATTAATATGTATAAAACCGATATTTTTATAATAATGTCGGTTTTGTTAATTTCTTAATGCTATATTGACTTCTCAATAAATAAATATATAATTATAATTATATAACATAGGTTGTATAAGATTTGATATTCTTAGGAGGAGAAACATAATGAAAAATAGGGCATTATCATTAGTGCTAAGTTTGTTCCTTGGACTTATGTTGTTTGGAGCATTGCCAGTAAGTGCAGCATCCACATCAGCGTTTACATATTCCGATTACTTTGACGGTTATATACGAATAACTGGTGTTGATACAACTAAATATGGAAGTACAGATATTGTTATACCAAATAAGATTAATGGTAAAAATGTTGCATTTGTAAGTCTTGAAAACAAAGGATTGACATCAATTAATGTTTCACAATGCAAATCATTAGAAGCTTTACATTGTAATAATAACAAGCTTACAAAAATAGATGTCAGCAATAATCTTCAATTGCAAGTTCTCGTGTGTAATAATAATAAAATATCAAACATAGATGTCAGCAAAAATCTATTGTTCAGATACCTAGAATGTGAAAATAACAATATAAGACAATTAAATTTAAGCAATAAACTAAAACTTGAAACTTTAAATTGTTCTGGTAATCTTCTTAAAGAACTTGATATAAGCAAGAATACAAAGCTTAGTAATTTAGATTGTTCCAACAATTACATTGCTGATCTGTCTGTCTTTCCTTCAAAACCAACATATAGTGTTTATTGGAAAATTGATCCACAAAAAAGCATGGAGGATTATCCTGTAGAAATAATAGAAACGCCCAAAACTCCGATAAAGAATATACCTGATAGTAAAACGCCAACTGCATTAAAGCCTGTTGACAAGAATCAGACTAATTCAACTCCTGGCGACAAGATATCGCCAAGCATTAATCCTGATAATAAAACACCTGATAGCTCTGTTCAGGATAGTTCTGTAAACGATGAATCAAAATTAGATAAAACAAATATTGATATTTCAGATGACGACATACCGACACAGGGTTCACCAAAGGATAAAACAAAAGGAACAAGTCCTGCTCAAAAATCAAATACATTTTTCTTTATAATTATATGTATTTTGGTGCTTGTGGCAGGTGGTATTGGATATTTTATATATAATAAAAAACACAGTAAAAAACGTAATTAGTATAAAAACGGCATCGGATATTCCGATGCCGTTTTGTATTATTTCTTGACAGGTACCTGAATCTCAGTGAGCCAGTCTTCTTCATTTTCTTTATTCCAGATGCCGTCGATATAGTTTTCTCTTGGATTTTCAATAATTTTATATCCGTTGTCTTCAATCCACTTCATAATGAAGGCATATGCGTTTATTAATCCCTCATAGGAGCCTTTGTGCATAACTGTGACAGCCTTAACTTTTTCAATTTTCTTGAAAACTACGCCGTCAACCTCATTTCCTATCCTGTCAACAGCTTCACAGAATTCAACGTCAATGTCCTTTTCCTTGTATTCACCATCGTGTGAAACGATAAAACAGTATTCAGGTGAAGCAGATTTAATACCAGGGTTAGCTTTCGTAACAGCCTCACCCAATGCAGGCAGAACTGTAAAATAATCCTTGTAGCTATCCAGCTTCATCCTTTTACTATAAACAATACATTCAGGCAATTCCTTAATAACAGCTTGATAATTCATAAATAAATCCTCCTCATTTTCTGACAAAATACAATTGATACGGGAGAGCTGGTTTTTAGCTTCATTGAGGAATGACTGAATTTCTGCTTTTCTGTTCTGTAATATATTCTCGACATTATCTCCGGAAATAACATTAAGAGTATCAGTAACAGAAAGCCCTATCTGACGGAGCGCTATAATCTTGTGAAGAGAAAACAGCTGAGAGGTTGTGTAGTAACGGTATCCGTTTTCTTCGTCAACATATGCGGGCTTTAAAAGTCCGATTTCATCGTAATAGCGAAGCGTTTTAATAGTGGTTTTTGTAAGCTTTGAAAATTCTCCGATTCGATACATCTGTCATCATTCCTTCCCGTATTTATAGTGTAAATGCTACCCTAACAGGAGAGTCAAGTGTTTTATAATAAAAATTTGAAATATTTTTTTATTCGTGCTACTATTATAACATAAAATCTGACAGGAGAATATATGATGAAGTTTTTTAATACAATTCAGGACTTATTATTTAAGTACATATTGATAGTTGTAATATATTTTGTAGTGTTTAATTTAATTGCTTTTATAATGTATGGTGTGGATAAGAAAAAGGCAATAAAACATAAGTGGAGAATCCCAGAACACGATTTAATTCTTGTGGCTGTTCTTGGCGGAAGTATTGGTGCCTTACTCGGAATGAAAGCTTTCAGGCATAAAACAAAGCACACAAAATTCGTCATTGGTGTGCCGGCAATTCTGGTAGTTCAGCTTATCCTTTTAGTGTTAATAGCGATAGCACAATAAAAAAGCAGGCATAAAGCCTGCTTTTGTTTTTATAGATATTTGAGTATTTCATCCTTGACAGGCGCATAATGCTCATCAATAAGACCAAAGTCCATTTCCTTGTAGCTCCATACGGCTCTGCCGATGTTATGCTTTTCAAAAGCAGTATTTATTGCCTTAAACCAGTTAACTGTGCCCTCGAGTGGAGCCTGATCAATTACACCATACTCGCCACAATAAAGCTGAATGTTAATTTCCTCTGCGAACTTAACAGCATCTTCAAATATTGCTTCAAACAATTCCGAAGATTCCTTGTTGAAGAAAGAATTTCTAAGAGTTTTTTTATGTTCATCAGATAAAATATCATTGTACTCAATAAGCTGTTCCTTGCTAAGGGGGTAGCCGATTTCTTCAATGTTCTTGATTTCAGGAACCCAATATGCTCTCTGGTGAGTGAAAAATAGTGGCTCATAGCAATGGAAGTTGTATATGATATTTTCGTCATAAGGCTTTCCTAAAAGTTTAACAGCAAATACGCTGTTCCAGTTAATGCCGCCGACAATGATTTTAGTATAAGGCGCATATTTTCTTATTTCGGCAATTGTTCTGTGTGAAAGAATGTTCCATGGCTCACTTAGATGCTCTTCAACAAGCTCATTGAGAAGTTCAAAAACAACCATATCAGAATACTTTCCGTATCTTTTAGCCATCTCAATCCATAAATTAATGTAGCGATTTTGGATTGATTCAGTATTTAGAAGCGTGTTGGTTGGTTCGTATGCTTCAATGAATGAATATCCAGGGGCCTTATGCATGTCGAGTATTACTTTCATTCCGTATTTTTCAGACCATGCAATACAGTTGTCAAAATATTTATAATTTTCTAAAATAGGTTTTCCATCTTCAGATTCTATCAATTCATAGTCAAAAGGTACTCTGATGTGGTCAAAGCCCATTTCGGATATGTTCTTAATGTCTTCTTCATGAATAAATGAATCGTAGTGTTCGTTTGTGTATTCACATTGTGATAGCCAGCCACCAAGATTAATGCCTTTTTTAAGATTAATTGTATTTTTCAAATTGAACTCCTCCTTTGTTACTATAAAAATATCACTTTTAATATACAATTGATACAAAAAATTTAATCTATTTATCAAAAAATTGTTGTGAATTTTATTGTAATGATATATAATATTTTTAAAGGAGTGAGAGTGATGACAAGTGATAAATATCTTACTGAAAAATTGTATGAGCATAGAGAATATTCGGACCGTCATAAGTGTTATGACCAGGAAATGAAATTTTATTACGATGTTTCAAGCGGAGAGCTCACAGATTTTAAGAGAAGCAGTAATACGTATCTTTCCCCTGGCTTTGGAGTGCTCTCTAATGATCCGATAAAGAATTCAAGATATCATTTTATAATAAGTGTTGCTATGATTACACGTTTCTGCGTTGAGGGCGGTATGGAAATGGAAGCTGCCTATAATCTCAGCGATATGTATATTCAACGTGCTGATAAATCAAAATCAGTTGATGAATTTGATTCTCTTCATTTTGAAATGGTTAATGATTTTAATGATAGAATGAAAAAGGTAAAGCGTGGCAGCATATATTCAAAGCCGGTTTCATGGACAATTGATTATATCACAGATAATCTTCATAATAAAATGACACTTTACGAAGCTGCAGAGAAGGCAAGGATTACTCCACAGTATCTATCAAAGCTTTTTCTTAAGGAAGTCGGTGTGAACTTTAAGGAATACATTATTAATAAAAAGGTTGAGGAAGCAGAAAATATGCTGAAGTATTCTGACTTTTCACCTATTGAAATAGGGAATATTCTTAATTTCAGTTCCCATAGTCATTTTATAAATTGCTTTAAAAAGCAGGTTGGTATGACTCCAAAAGAATATCAGAATAAGTTTTTTAGAAAAAACGTTTTATCAGAAAAAATTAGTTATCTTACAGATGAAAAAGAAAAAGAGCATAAATAGTTTGAATTGTCTTAAAATATGGGATGTGGATTTTGTGGAGGATAAAAATATGAAGTTTAAAATGGTTCATAACAATCTTAATGTATTTGAACTTAGTAAAAGTCTTGAGTTTTATGATAAGGCATTAGGACTCAAGGAAGTATCACGAATGGAAGCACAGGATGGTTCGTTTATTATTGTGTTTCTTGCTGATAATTAGTCACAGCACCAGCTTGAGCTGACCTGGATACGCGACAGAGAAGTGCCTTATAATCTTGGCGATAATGAAATTCATCTTGCCTTTGAAACTGAAAATTATGATGAGGCATTAAAATTCCACAAGGAAAACAACTGGGTATGCTATGAAAACGAAGTGATGGGAATATATTTTATTTCTGATCCAGATGGCTATTGGCTTGAAGTAATTCCATCAAAATAAGCTGTTATTAAAATATTCCTTCTGAAAAGAAGGAATATTTTTTATAATAAATTCTAATAAAATATCATATTAATTTTCTGAGGAGATGATTTAATGTACTCAGAAAAACAATATGGGCTTGTTTTTTCAGGTGGTGGTGGAAAAGGAGCTTTTCAGATAGGTGTGTGGAAGGCACTTGAGGAACTCAAGATAGCAGATAAAATCAGTATAGTATCAGGTTCTTCCGTTGGGGCACTGAACGCCTTGCTTTTTAGTCAGGGAACATATGAGCAGGCAGTAGAAACATGGCTTTCTGTCGATCAGGAAGAGATGCTTTATTCTTCAGATGAAACCAAAAGAAATGTTATAAAGAAGGAATTTGCATGGCTTGCCCAGCAGGATGACCTTCTTGAAAAATCACCGTTTATGAAATTCTGTGTGACAATCGGACTTCTGGCACCGTCGGTTATTTCTGTTCTGAAAGTTCTCTCACCATTAATTAAAATTTTTTGTAAGAATTGTACTCTTGATTATGAATCATTAAAGAAAATAGCGGGCTTGCTTGAATATGGGATTAAGAAGGGAAGCGCCTTTACACAGGAGGGCTTAGCAAAAATCATTGATGATTTTCTTATGATATCAGATAATTTCAACAGAATTCCAGCTTATGTGACTATCTGCAGAGCGGGGGATATTGAAGCCTTCCTCACAAAAACAAACGCAGAATACATATGCCTTGAAAGCAAAACACCTTCACAGGTGCGTGATACTGTTCTTGCATCGTCGGCACTTCCGCTTATCTATCCAAAAAAGAAGCTCGGCGCAGCTGAATTTTATGACGGTGGCTGGGCAGACAACGTCCCGATAAAGCCACTTTATGAGCTTGGAATAAGAGATTTTATTGTTATTTATCTTGAAAACAATCGCCGAAACAAGCTTGAAAAGGATTTCAAAAAAGAGGATGAAAACTTTCCGGACACAAATATTATAAGAGTTATTCCAGACAAAAGCTTTAGTGACGGTTTTATTGATACTATTACTGTTTCAAAGGAGCTTTCACAGGAGCGAATGGAAGCAGGATATAAAACAGCTATGAAAATACTCAGTAAGGCTTTATAAAAATAGAAAAGAGAGGTTACCCTCTCTTTCTTTATTTCTATATTTTCTTTGCAGATGTATTCTTTGTTCCCGAGAATAATGATGTCAGGAGCGGCACAGCAAATGCACAGCCCGTTGCCACAAACAATTGCTTTGAATTGAGTGGAATAGTTGAGAATATAAGTTGAAGCGACGGAATAAGCATACACGCAAACATAACAAATGAAGAAATTATGACAGCTAAAATAAGGAACAGGTTGTTTAGATAGCTTACCCCTAATAGTCCCTTTTCCTCACTCTTACATTCAAATACGTGTATAAGCTGAGATATTACGAGAGTATAAAGTGCGGCAGTTCTGCAAACTTCAAGGCTTGCGCCCATTCGTGCCATTAGTGAAAAACTTGCAAGAGTTCCCAGCCCTATGAAAAGCCCCCTGAATACTATTCTTGACATCAGGCCACCGCTGAAGAATCCGTCTGTTGATTTTCGCGGAGCCTTTTTCATTATATTGTCCTCAGGTGGTTCAAGTCCAAGTGCTATTGCAGGGAGGGAGTCGGTAACAAGATTTACAAGGAGAATTTGTGTCGGAAGTAAAATGATGGGCATACCCATAAGTATTCCAAGGAACATTGTTACTACCTCGCCGATATTACAGGATAAGAGGTATCTTACAAATTTTCTTATATTTGAGTATATAGTTCTGCCCTGCTCAACTGCTGAAACAAGTGTTGCAAAATTATCATCAAGCAGAATGACATCTGCTGCTTGCTTTGTAACATCGGTTCCCGTTATCCCCATAGAAACGCCAATATCAGCTTCTTTGATGGCTGGGGCATCGTTTACACCGTCACCTGTCATTGAAACAATATGACCTTTTCTCTTAAAGGCACGGACAATTCTTAATTTGTCGGAAGGATTAACCCTTGCAAAAACTGCAATGTCATCAATTATTTCGTCAAGCCTTTCATCGCTCATTGAGTTAAGCTCATCACCAGTAACAGCTATCATATTATCCTTCATAATACCTGCCTGAGTTGCAACAGCGCACGCAGTAATCTTATGGTCGCCTGTTATCATAACAGTTTTTATTTTAGCATCTGAACATAATCGTATTGCACGTTTTGCTTCTGTTCTTGGTGGGTCGAGCATTCCCATAACGCCATAGAAAGTAAGTGACTGAATATTATTGCGATTTTCATATGGATAGATTGTTTTTCCCGCAAAGGCAAGGACACGCAAAGCCTTGTTGGCAAGATCATCATTTTGTCTTATAAGCTGAGCTTTTATGTGGGGAGTAAGTGGAATAACTCCACGCTGAGTCTGTATGTACTCACATTGATTGAGAATGACGTCAATAGCGCCCTTTGCATAGCAGATATTCTCATCGTCAAGCGTTTTCACAATAACCTTCATACATTTTGTTTCGCTGTCAAAAGGAATTTCATCCACACGCTTGTAGTTGTATTCAATATTGCTGAGCATTACACCAGCCTTTGCTGATGCAACAAGCATAGCAATTTCAGTCGGGTCACCGACTGTCACCCACTCACCACGGGCAAGTGAGGTCTGAAAATTTCTCATACCATTTGACTTGAATTTTGAAATTTGCGCATTATTGCAGAGTACTGAGCACAGAAGAAGTTGATAAAGTGCCGGATATTTATTGATATCAACCTTAAAATCAGTATCTCTAACTTCACCGCTGATGCGATAGCCTGAGCCTGTTACGTCAAATTCTTTTTCAAGTATGCCTATCTTTGAAACACACATTTTATTCTCAGTAATAGTACCTGTCTTATCAGAGCATATTACCGAGGCACAGCCAAGAGTTTCAACAGAATGAAGCTTATGTACAAGTGCATTTTTCTTGAGCATTCGGCTTACTGCGAGAGCAAGAACGATTGTTACTGTAGCAGGGAGCCCTTCAGGGATTGCAGCTATTGCAATAGTAATACCCGTCATAAGCATATCAAAAACGGGTTCACCTCTTATTACACCAGCGGCAAAAACAATTATACAGATTGCAATGCAGATAATTGCGACAATTTTTCCAAGCTCGGCAAGCTTCTTCTGGAGAGGGGTTTCTTCTTCTATGATTTCCTCAAGCATTCCCGAAACCTTTCCCATCTGTGTATTCATTCCGATAGCGACAGCCTTACATCGTGCATTGCCTTTTGTTATAATTGTTCCCATATATGCAAGGTTTGAAAGATTTAGTGCATTTATATTCTCACATCTTTCATCAGCGTTTTTCTCAACAGGCACAGCCTCACCAGTAAGTATAGATTCGTCAGCAAAAAGTCCCTTTGCATTCATAATGATGCCATCACACGGGACCTTGTCACCGGCTTCAATTTCAAAAATATCGTCGACAACAATTTCACTTGCAGGAATTTCAGTGAGAATATCATTGCGGTAAACCTTTGCAGTCGGTGCAGTCATATTTTTGAGTGCTTCGAGTGTGCGTTCAGTACGGAATTCCTGAATAAAGCCAAGAATTGCATTGATAAGGACAATAAGAATTATCGTCAGGGCATCATATATTTCCCCTAAAAATACCGAAATTACGGTTGAAACAAGCAGAATTATTACAAGTACATCTTTAAATTGGTCAGCTAAAATAAATACTGCTTTTCGCTTTTTTGATTTTGCAAGCTGATTGCTGCCGAATTTCTCAAGTCTTTCTCTTGCCTGCTCATCTGATAGGCCTATTTTACATTTCTGGTTTGTTTTATTATTTTTTTCTAAAACTCCAAGCATAGCAACATTCCTTTCGAAAACAAGTACATATTTGTCCAATAAATTCTATTCGGAATTAAAGTTCATTATGCTTATGAATTTTTTATATACATATTAAATATTTTGTTTTATTCACAATTTGAGAGTTGAACATTTCCATACATAATGGTAAAATCTTCTTAAATTATTAACAAGGAGGAATTATATGAGAAAACTTTTATGCTTGTTTTTAGTACTCACAATGCTTTTCAGTGTTGTTGGATGTGGTAAAGACAAGAATAACAGCAAGGGCTCAACAAAAGTGAATATAAATGGTGTTATTAGCTATGAGGGGAAGACAGTTGAAGAGAAGGTTAAAAGCGTTCTTTCTAAGTTAACCCTTGAACAGAAAGTGAATCAGATGATGCAGCCTGCAGTATTCAGAGCTTCTCAGGATAGTATGATGGAAAACTGTTATGGTTCAATTTTAAGTAATCTTTCAACTCCAACAGATGCTGAGGGTTGGAAGTCGACAATTCTTAGCTATCAGGAAGCAGCTTTGAAGTCAAAAACAAAGATTCCTTTTTTATACGGAAATGATGCGGTTCATGGACATAATACTGTTACAAATACAGTTATTTTCCCACATAATATAGGATTAGGTGCAGCAAATGATCCGGAACTTATGAAGAAAATGGGTGGAGCTGTTGCTGAGGAAATGAAGCTTTCAGGAGTACTTTGGAACTTCTCACCTTGTGTAGCACAGGCACAGGACCCACGCTGGGGAAGAACCTATGAAAGTTATTCCACAAATGTTGATATCATCACTGCATTAAGTACTGAGTTCTCAAAGGGAATGCTTGAGCACGGTGTTATGCCTTGTGCAAAGCATTACATAGGTGATGGAAATGTTAAGTTTGGTACTGGTGAAAAAAGTGACGTGGAGAGAATTATTGACCGTGGTGATTCTACTTTGACAGATGCAGAGATCAATGAACTATTAAAGCCTTATAAAGCTTTAATTGATGCTGGTGTTATGACAATTATGCCAAGTCACAGTAGTATCAACGGTGTTAAAATGCACTGTAACAAGGCTCTCCTCACAGATAAGCTTAAAAACGAATTAGGCTTTAAGGGATTTATAATATCCGACTGGGAATCAATACATAATGTTCCTGGTGCAACAAATTATGAAAAAATAGTTTCATGCGTCAACGCAGGAATAGATATGCTCATGGAACCAAATGATTACGAAGAATTTAAGAGAAACATTATTGACGCTGTCAAGAAGGGTGATATTAAGCAGGAAAGAATTGATGATGCAGTAACACGTATTCTTAGAGTAAAGTTCATAATGGGACTTTTTGATGACCCAATGCAGGAGAAGATAAAGACCGAAGTAAAGGAAACAGGCTCAGCACAGTACAGAGATATTGCAAGACAGCTTGTTGAAAAGAGCCTTGTTCTTGTTAAGAACGACGGTCAGGCATTGCCGCTTAAGAAAGGTCAAAAGATTTATGTAACAGGTCCTGCGGCTGATAGTGTTCATGTTCAGTGTGGTGGATGGACAATTCAGTGGGCTGGTCTTGTAGGTTCAAATGATAATACAAGCGTGCAGGGAACTTCTATTCTTGAAGGTCTTAAGGCTGTTGCTAAGGAATATGGCATAACAATTATCACTGATTCTAAAAAGGCAAGTGAAGCTGATGTAACACTCCTTTGCGTTGGCGAAAAATCCTATGCTGAATGGGAAGGTGATACAGAGGATTTAAGCCTTACAGGAAAGCTTGGACTTAATGGCAATGAGGATGCTATTGCAGAAGCAAAAAAGCTTGGCAAACCAACAGTAACACTTGTTGTTGCGGGACGTCAGGTTCTTATTGATGATTACCTTAAGGACTGGAATAGCGTTGTAATGTGCTATCTCCCTGGAACAGAAGGTCAGGGTGTTGCTAATGTTCTTGTAAATAAGGTTGGCTTTTCAGGAAAGCTCTCAATGCCTTGGTATAAAACTACAAAAGATATTAAGACAGCCAATAAGCCGTTGTTCGAACAGGGCTTTGGACTTACTTACGGAAAATAAAATGATTATAAAAAGCGCTATCATTATGATAGCGCTTTTTTGTATAAATTAAATAACTAAAAATTAAATTCAGATTCCCAGTTAAACTCTCCACTTTCTTCAATACATTTTGGCCAATGATTGCACCAGTTTGGTACCTGTGGATTTTCTATACGGTCAACACTTGGCGTATATGGTTTGATGTCAATAACTGGTGTATTGTCAAAAGCATCACACCATCCAAGACCGATTATACCGTTTTCTTTATCAATGTATGTTACATAGCAGGATGTAAGTCCAATAGGGTTTGGTCGCATAGGTGAACGTGTTGCAAAAATCCCGAGAGTATCGGGTCCTTTTACATAAGGCTTATTTAGTGTGGTTTTTGAGCGGAAATTATCATTATCTAACTTGTCAAACCAATAAAGCACTTGGATGTACTGAAAGCCATCAAGCCCTTCTAAAGATTGCTTGTATTTAGGTTTAACCTCAATAAAAAAACCGTCCTCGCCGCAATGAGCTGTGCCAATGTCATTAATTTTGTATTCCATAATTAGCCTCCATAATAATTATTACGACGTCGTATTTATAATTATAAATAGCTTTAATTATACTTCAAGCCTTTTTTACAATTAATTTTAACACTTTAAGAATTTTGTATAAAATAGCCAAAGAATAAATAAAAGCGTCATCATAAGATGACGCTTTTTGTCTATTATGCAACAGGCTTACAGGATTTACACGGCGCATAGCCGTCTGATATTGCTTTTTTATAATCGTTTGTGTTTAGTCGGTTATCGGTGCTTATTTTATCAACAGAAGGACAGGTTGAATAGTGGATTTTCCTTGAGCTTGTGTTTAGAACATATTTTGTTTGTGTCTGTGGCTTGGTATTGGTACTCTGCGAAGAACTGTTCTCAAGAGAGGTCTTTTCTTGATTAATTTTTATGTTCTTACCATCGCTTGTGAATGTGATTGTTCCGTTTAAATCAGTTCTGCAAATTTTCACAGAATGATTTTTGAGTCTTTCAATCACTTTTTCATGTGGATGGCCGTAATCATTATCCTTTCCGCAGGATATAACAGCATACTTTGGTGAAACTTTTTTCAGGAAGTCTTCTGAGGTTGACGTATTGCTGCCATGATGTCCCGCTTTCAGAACATCTGCCTTAAGGTTATCAGTGAGTTCCTTTTCAGCGAGTGTTTCCATATCACCAGTGAGAAGGAAGCTGTTTGCACCATATGTCAGTTTTATTACAACAGAATAATTATTCAAATTTTCGTAGCTTTTACCAACTGGGCCAATTATTGTTGCATTTAGCTTTCCGTCATTAATAATGGTAACGCCCTTCTGTGCACGGGTTATCTTTTTGCCCTTGGTCTTTATTGCTTCAAGGAGTTTAACATAGGTTGGAGTTGTGCTGACAGCATTCGGCAAATAAATCTTGTCAAAATCATAGCTTTTGATAATATCAGAAAGTCCGCCGACATGGTCTGAATGTGGATGGGTCCCCACAATATAATTAATTTTAGAATAGCCTTGATTTTTAATATAATTAAGTACTCCTGATGAATACATATATTCGCCCGCATCAATAAGCATTGTTTCTTTGTTAGGCAGTTCAATGAAAATACTGTCACCCTGACCAACATCAAGGAAGTGAACCGTCAGCTTTTCTTCTGAAGAAAAAGCTTTAGCTGTTTCAGTTGCTGTATCTTCAAGAGAGCATCCAAAAAGAAACAGGAGGGATAATGATATTAAAACAGCATATATTTTCTTGTGTATAGTTTTCATTTGATAGTTCCTTTCAGATCAATATAGAATATTATATCATAACCAAGCGTTATTGGTATATTAAATTAATAATTTTTTAATTATGTAATGTGTACATGTAATAAATGAATATAAATAATTGTGATAGATTTAGCAAGGTGAGGGGATAAGATGCCGTTTTCAGATCTTGAAATTCTCGCAAGGACAATTCAATGTGAAGCGGGAAGTGAAGGTGATATTGTAATGAAGGCAGTTGCCTGTGTAATAATGAATCGGATTAACGTGGGTTGTGGGGAATTCAGGAGATGTAGAACAATAAGAGATGTAGTATTTTGTAAGGGACAATTTAACTGTGCGATAAAAATCCTTGATGGACAGTACAATCCACATAATATTTATAATATGCGCCCTGAACAAATACATTATGATATAGCAGAATGGGCAATTACTGGGAATAAATTATTTAATTTAGGATCAGCTTTATGGTTTATGAGATCGCTCAGTCCATCATGTCAGCTATGCATTTTCTCAAATGTCGGGAAGTTTGTAGCTAGAATAAATCAGTATTGTTTTTATAATCCAACAATTCTTTATGCAGAAACATAGGAGGGCAAGTTATGAGTAGCACAGATACAATGTCAAGTTTTTTTGCTCAACCAAGAGGAACAGCAGGGCAACTACAATCGACTGACTCAATAAGACCAACACAAATGAGATTTCCACAAATGAGTCAGGGTTTGGGAATGGGCTCTGGTGCAGGAACAGGAACAGTACCGAGAACAACATCAGGAACATCAACAGGGACAACACAGCAACAAACAGATGTTCCTTCAATGCCTGGAATAGATTCAATGAGGCAGCCTGGTACATTCCCAGGGACAACACAGCAACAAACAGATGTTCCTTCAATGCCTGGAATGGATTCAATGAGGCAGCCTGGTACATTCCCAGGGGCAACACAGCAACAAACAGATGTTCCTTCAATGCCTGGCATGGACTCAATGAGGCAACCTGGTTCATTGCCAATGACAACACAGCAACAAACAGATGTTCCTTCAATGCCTGGAATGGATTCAATGAGGCAACCTGGCACATTCCCAAGGACAACACAGCAACAAACAGAGGTTCCTTCAATGCCTGGCATGGACTCAATGAGGCAACCTGGTTCATTGCCAATGACAACACAGCAACAAACAGGTATTCCTTATATGAGTGCTCCAGAGCCACAATATCCTGAATTGTTACAGCTATCATTCCAAGAAGCTCTTGCTAAAAACATCGGTGAATTTGTTATTGTTGAATTCCTTATAGGAACAAATTTGATAGAAAAAAAGCAAGGAATTCTTTATAATGTTGGGTTAAGCTACATAATATTATTTGAAGAACAATCAAAGACTTTTATTATTTGCGACTTATATTGTATTAAATTTATAACATTCTATCTTCCAGGGCAGAAACCAACACAGCAACCAACAGGTGGGCAGAATATGAGAGGAAGATAATTTATTAGGCAGATGCTGAAATTCAGCATCTGCATTTTTATGTACGATTTTACAAATATCATTGTAGATTTTTTAATGCATAATAAAAATAAAAGTCTTATAATGTAGATAATACAAGGAGGCAATTATGAAAAAAGTTTTATTTATATGCTCATTAATGATCTTAGGATTATTGGCAGGCTGTGGTGGAAAAGCTAAGTCAAATGACAAATCTTCTGCTGAAAAGCAACAAGCCAATTCAAATTTAGTTTTGCCTGAAGTTGAAAACAAATCAGGGAAGGTTATGATTCAGACTGTTACAGAAGGTTCAAATGGCTTCCCATACAATTCTTATATCATTTCCTCATCAAAAGGTGAAAATGTTGTAGTGGATCCATTCCAGATGCCAATGATTGATGTAGTTGATGTCAAACCAACAGTAATAATGTCAACGCACGACCACCCAGATCACGTTGATAGTACTTTTACCGATTCATACGGCGATAATGTCAAGAAATTCTGCAGAACAGTAGAAGCATTCAAGACTAAGGATTTCAATATTTATTCTGTTGCATCAGCTCATGATGGTGACGGAATTATGGAAAATCCGACTAATGTAATTATTGTTATGGAAGTTGACGGATTAAGAATTGCTCACTTCGGTGACGCTGGACAGACTAAATTCTCACAGGAACAGCTTGATAAAATCGGGAAGATTGATATTGCATTTATGCAGTTTGAAAATTCAAACTCACATATGGATTTAAAGAATCTAAAAGGCTTTAATCTTCTTGCACAGGTCAATCCTACTATTGTTATCCCGACACACTATACTGATAAGGCATTACCTGTTTTTGAACAAAAAATCGGTAAGATAGAGGAATTTACAAATAAGATGATAGTTTCCAAAGATGACTTAACTCCAGGCAAGACAAGAATTTGCAGAATATTGAACACTCATACATATTGTTAATATAATCAACCTAAATTTAAATATTGTTATGTTATAATCCAATATTAGTATTTATATATTTTATTTGATATTGGATTACAGCCACCGCATAAACATTTAGCTTATTGTTTAATATAGAGTCTTACAAAATAAACTATTACAAGCAACTTCCATTTCAATAAAGTTAAAGGCTAATTTATTTTATTTTGATTAGATGCTAATTAATAGCATCTATTTTTTCAAAAAATGTATTATTTTACAATTTATATTTCATATTTTTTCTTGAAAAATATAGGAATTAGAGTATAATAAAGAAAATTAAGGAGGATTTTTATGAAAAAAGCATTATTTTTATGTACATTAATAATTTTTTGTTTGTTAACCGGTTGTGGAGACAAAGCAAAGAACACATCTGAAAAAGCTCAAGAAGCAAAAGCACCAGTAAATCCAGACTTTGTTTTACCAGAAGCAACTAACAAGTCTGGCAAAGTAAGAATTCAGACAGTAGCAGAATGCACAAAGGGTGTACTTCATAATTCATATGTTATATCATCAATAAAAGGTGAAAACATTGTTGTTGATCCATTCCAGATGCCAATGCCAGATGTTATTGATTTAAAACCTGCGGCAGTTATGTCAACACATAAGCATTATGATCACATCGACGGCTCTTTTACAGCAGAATATGAGGATACTAAGACAAAGCTTTTTGCTCAGGAAGTTTTTGACTGTAAGACAAAGGATTTCAATATTTATAGCATAGCATCAGCTCATGATACTGATACTATAATGCCAAGTCCATCTAACGTAATTATTGTTATGGAAGTTGACGGATTAAGAATTGCTCACTTTGGTGATTGTGGACAGACAAAGTTCACTGATGAACAGCTTCAGAAAATTGGGAAGATTGATATTGCATTCATGCAGTTTGATAATCCACAATATTCTTCAATGAATTTTGAAAATAAAAAGGGATTTAATTTACTTGCTCAGATTAATCCTAAATATATTATTCCTACTCACTATTTTGATGGTGACGTTAAGTATCTTGAGCAGTTGTACGGACCAACAAAGCGAGTTGAAAACAAGCTTGAAATCACAAAAGATGAATTACCAAGCAAAACAACTCCGTGCATTATTTCAAACACTCACACTTACATAGAAAAATAATTCCATACCCTAATGTTTTGTTTTTGCTAATCCAATAGCAGTAATTATATAAAAGAATTACTGCTTCTGGATTAACCTTACCAATGATATAATGCGTTTAAAAACGCTTTATATAGATTGTGGTTTGCTTATAAAATAGCAAAACAATTTCTACCTTAGTGGAGGGTAGAGAACACCAAAGCAGAATCCTGGGTTAACTTGAGAGGTTAACCAGACATGCCATGGAGATGACAGAACGACTCCTTTCACGCAGGTGCTGATATCAGCACCTGCACTTTTTATTGGGTAATATTCTCATTATTATATATTACATATTTGTTACATAAATAAAACAGTATTTACAAGTAATAAATTTTGTGTTATATTAATCCAGTAGAGGTGATATTATGAATGCCCTTACGTTTGGAGAAAAATTCTATCCAGGCTATACTATGGCAGTAGCAGTATCAAATGACTTAGAAAAATTTAACAATACTGAAGATAATGCTTGTTATAAATTAGTTTTTTTAAAATCGGGCAATGCCAAAATATGCATTAATGAGAAAGAATTAATAATATTTGGGCCTAAAATTATATGTCTTAATGAAAAAGACCAACACTTCTTATCTTTGGATAATAAAGATGAAATTTTAATATTATATTTCTGTCCGACAGTACTGAATAGTAAGTTCAGTTATGAGGCATGTAAAACAGGACAAGGTCTTACATTCACAGAAAGACAGGATTTGTTTTATTTTAAAAAATTTTTATATGATGATATTAATTATAAAATTATTTCTGTAAATTCTTTTGATGCTATTAAAATAGGCGAGAAAATAGCACTTTTGGACGATTTACTTACCCTTCAATCAGATATCAACTGGCCATGCAGGAGCAGAGCTACTTTGCTTGAGGTACTTTTTTTGATTATGGGTAATGTTGACAACCCTATTGATGATAACATTGAAGTTGATACTTCATATTCGGAGCTTACAAAGGATGTAATCTGTTATCTTCAGTCAAGGTATGACCAGAAGATCACACTAAATAAGATTGTATCTGACCTTCATACTAACAGAACAACTTTACTTAATGATTTTAAGAAAAGTACAGGAATATCATATTTAAAATATCTGACACAGCTTAGAATAAAAATATCAGCAAGCATGCTTGCTGATACTGAATTAAGTATAAATGAGATATGTGACAGATCAGGTTTTAATGATGTTAGCTATTTCTGCAAATCTTTTAAAAAAGAAACAAAATATACTCCCACTGAATTTAGACAGCTTAACAGTACTTATCCTCACTAATTAGTGGGGAAATTTTTTATTCATATGTTTCCTCTGTTTCTAGTTCTTAGTTTTCCGGAAAAAATGGCGAGGCAGACGTGCTCTTTTATGTATATACAATAAATTGAAAATATTGCATTCAATATAATAATGTATGGGGTGAGCAGTCTGCCACGTCAGTGTTGCTTTACAAATTCTGTCGACCAGCAGGTTGAAAAAAACTGTGCGAAAATAGCAATTATATTTGTGCTATTTTAAATGGGGATGGTTTCTGTCAAGACAATCAGGATTAAATTCTGCTGCGAGAATCCTATTCTCACCGCAGTCTGCTGTGCAAAGTGCGAAGGCTATTACTATTATTAATAGTAACAAGAATATTTTGTTGTTTTTAATTATGCACAGGGCCTCTCTGGTCGCATTAGATAGTTGACATGAGTTTATTCTGTTATTCATTCAATCACCTTCCATAAAGTTTTAATATATAGTATGATTTAAAACAATATGTGTTACAGTAATTTTTCACATTAGACAAGTAAAAATGCAAAAAAATAGTGTATAATTAAATAAAATAGAAAGTGGGGTGAGGTAATGCTTTCAGAAAAAGATTTGAAGTTTTTCAGCGAAAATATTTCCTTCTGGAGCAGTCTTTCTGACAAGGAAAAGAAAGAAATACAAGTATCATCATACAGAACGGGCTATAAAAGTGGTGAGCTTATTTACAGCTCCGACAGTGAGTGCCTCGGACTTGTTCTTGTTTTGAGCGGGCAGCTTCGTGCTTTTATTGATTCTGATGAGGGAAAGCAGATTACATTATATAGACTTCTTGACTATGATGTTTGTATAATGTCGGCATCATGTAAAATAAAGAATTTCAATGCCGCTATCTCAATAAAATCTGAAAAACCAACTCAGGTTATAATCCTTCCCATGACACTTTTTAATACACTTGATGAAACCAATATTGCAGTAAAGGACTTTGCGCTTGAGCATATGTCTGCAAGCTTTTCAGAAGTAATGTGGGTTTTTGAGCAATATGTTTTTGGCTCGGCAGCCAAAAGGCTTGCCTGCTTTTTAAGAGAGCACTCTTCACTTGAGGGAACAGATATACTTGAACTGACTCACGAATTCATTGCAAACGACATCGGCACGGCAAGAGAAGTCGTAACAAGACTCCTCAAGCACTTTGCATTAGATGGTATAGTATCTCTTGCAAGGGGAAGTATAAAAATTAAAAACAGGAAGAAGCTTGAAAGTTTTTGCAGTTAAGTGATTTTGTCACAGAACTTTCCAATTATATTGTATATAATAGCATCAGGAGGTCGGAAAAATGAGAGATGTCATTGTAATAGGCAAAGGTCCGGCTGGAATATCAGCCGCTATATATCTTAAAAGAGCGGGAATTGATGTTCTTGTTTTAGGGAAAGACTTAGGTGCTCTTGAAAGAAGTGAAAAGATTGAAAATTTCTATGGTCTTGATGAGCCTCTTTCAGGAAAAGAGATTGTAGAAAAAGGAATTGCTCAGGCAGAAAGCTTTGGGGTTGAAGTTGTAACAGATGAAGTTACTTCAATTACAAAGGAAGAAAACTTCATTGTTAGTGCTGTTGGCAAAACGTATGAGGCAAAAGCAATGCTTATTGCAACAGGAAAATCAAGAACAAGTGTTGATATAAAAGGATTTGAAGAATTTAAAGGAAAGGGAATATCCTTTTGTGCTGTATGTGACGGATTTTTTTATCGAAATAAAAAAATAGCTGTTATCGGCAACGGTGACTATGCTATGAATGAAATTAACGAGCTTCGCAATTTTACAAAAGATATAATTTTATTCACAGACGATAAGAAGCTAACAACTGAATTTCTTCCGCAGAGAGTGCCAATATGTACTGATAAAATCACAGAATTTTACGGTGATGATAAAATAAAAGGCATTACTGCTGGAAATACTAATTATGATGTCGACGGTGTATTTGTTGCAATTGGAACAGCTTCAGCTTCTGATTTTGCTATGAAGATGGGTGTCTTTACCGAAAATCAGAATATTATTGTCGATGAAAACTATATGACAAATATTGATGGGCTGTATTCTGCCGGTGATGCAATCGGCGGATTTCTTCAGATAGCAAAGGCGATTTCCGACGGAGCACACGCATCAAGAAGTATAATCAAATACATTAAGAATAAAAATAAGGAGAAGTTATTATGGCAATGAACATAACAAATGAAAATTTCGATGAAGAAGTAATTAAATCAGACTTACCTGTATTAGTTGACTTTTGGGCACCATGGTGTGGTCCTTGCAGAATGGTAGGACCAATTGTTGAAGAGGTCGCGGAGGAGCTTGAGGGGAAAGCTAAAATATGCAAGGTTAATGTTGATGAAGAACCTGATCTTGCTTCTCAATTCAAGGTAATGAGCATCCCGACACTGGCGGTAATAAGAGATGGTAAGGTTGAAAAAATTGAAGTCGGTGCAAAAAATAAAGAAGCAATCAAGACAATGCTCGGATTTTAAAATTTAACTCCCCGTAAGATTTACGGGGAGTTTTTTGTATATAATTACTAAAAATATGTAATCGGTTACAAAAAAATTGTTATTTAATTGACATAAATTTTTATTTAGGATAATATTTATGTATATAAAACTGGAAATGAGGACGAATATGAAGAGATTTCTATCATTGCTCTTGGCATTCTGTATGTTGCTTCTTGTTGCTTGTAAGGACGAACCAAAGAAGAAGGATACAAGCTCTGTAGACAATAAAAAAGAAGAAAAGCCAAAAATTACGGAACTTATTATTGATGGCGATTTTGCTGACGGCAGTGCATTAAAATGGAGTAAATACATGAATGGTGGAGAATGCAGTGTTTCAGCATCAGATAAGGCAATGAATATTGACATTACGAGTACCGGTTCTGTTGAACATGGAGTACAGATTTATCAGGATACATATCAGATTAATCAGGGCTGTAAGTACAGAATTTCCTTTGATGCAAAGTCAACTGTCAACAGAGCAATCGAAGTAAGACTTCAGATAAATGGTGGGGATTATCACGCTTATGCAAAGATTGATGCTAATTTAACATCTGAAATGAAGAATTATACCCTCGATTTTGATATGATAGAAAACACTGATCCTGCACCTCGTTTTGCTTTAAATCTTGGTCAGCCGAAGAATTCAAAAGCAACTTTAGGTCCGCATACGATAACTTTCGATAATATTTCAATAAAACTTCTTGATGAAAGTAAGAAGGTTGAACTCCCTCCGAACCCTAACCTTCGTGATATAAATGTCAATCAGATAGGTTATCTTCCTAAAGCAAAGAAAATTGCAGTTTTCAGGGGTAAAATGAAGGATAAAGAATTCCAGGTAGTAAATGCTGAAACAAAAAAGGAAGTTTATAAAGGCAAAATCAGCAAGAGCTTTAAGAACGAAACCTCAGACGAAACAAACTGGTACGGTGATTTTTCAAAATTAACCAAACCAGGTAAATATTATGTCAAGACGAAGAGTCTTGGTAAGTCATATGAATTTGAAATAGGCAATGATATTTACTCATCTACTTTAAAAGATGTGTTGAAAATGCTGTATATGCAAAGATGCGGAACAGATCTTGATGCAAAATATGCAGGTGACTTTGCTCATAAGGCTTGTCATACTTCAAAAGCAAAAATCTATGGAACAAATGAATACATTGATGTTTCAGGTGGCTGGCATGATGCCGGTGATTACGGAAGATATGTTGTTCCTGGTGCGAAGGCAGTATCTGACCTTATGCTTGCTTATCAGTTTAATTCTTCTGCTTTCGGTGATGATTTAGGAATTCCTGAAAGCGGGAATGGAGTCCCTGATATTCTTGATGAGGCTCGCTATGAGCTTAACTGGATGATGAAAATGCAGAATCAGAAAACTGGCGGAGTTTATCATAAGGTAACCTGTGCTGATTTCCCTGGAACAGTAATGCCTGAAAATGAAAAAGAACAGCTTATTGTATGCAAGGTATCAGATGCTGCTACTGCTGATTTTGCGGCTTCAATGGCTCTTGCATATGAAACCTACAAGAATGTAGATTCTGCATTTGCTGAAAAATGTCTTGCAGCGTCAAAAAAGGCATGGGAGTATGTTGGCTATAGAAAACAGCTTGTTGCCTTTGGAAATCCAACTGATATTAAGACAGGTGAATATGGTGATGGAAATCTTATAGATGAAATGATGTGGGCTGATGCACAATTGTTCAAGGTGACTGGAGATGCTAAGTACCTCAATCATTTTAAGGAAATATACAATTACGGCTATATTGGGCTTGGATGGGCTGATGTCGGCGGATACGGACAATATGCAATTCTTTCAACAGACAAGTCAAAAATCGGTGAAGATTTTTATAAAAGTGTTAAGTCCGCTTTTGAAGAAAACGCTGGCTTCATTATAAGGAATATAAGTAATGATGGATATAAGGTATCAGTAGGCGAACAGTATCCATGGGGAAGTAATATGGTTGCTGCTAATGATTCGATGTTCCTAATGATGGCAAATAAAGTTGATTCAAATAGCAAATACATTGATAATGCACTGAATGATATCAACTATATTTTTGGAACAAATCCGATGTCTACATCATATGTAACAGGTGTTGGTGATGTTTCACCAACAGGTACTCACCACAGGCCGTCACAGTTCCTGAAAAAGCCTATGAAGGGTATGCTTGTTGGTGGTCCTGACAGTGCACTTGAAGATCCATATGCAAAGGTAGTGTTGAGAGATACACCGCCAGCAAAATGTTATGTCGATGATGAAAAGAGTTATTCATGTAATGAAATAACTATCTATTGGAACTCGCCTCTAATCTTCGCGCTTGCAAACGTAAAAAAATAAATAATAAAAAACAACGTCACAAAAGTGGCGTTGTTTTTTATTATGTAAAATGACAAAGAAGAAATCTTAATAAGTTAAGCGCTTTGCTCGTCTATTATAAATTTTTCTATGACGTGTGCAATACCGTCATTATCATTAGACAACGTAATATAGTTGCTTGCTGCTTTTACGGCTGGCTGTGCATTTTCCATAGCAACACCAAGTCCGGCATATTCAATCATTGATACATCGTTAAAGCCATCACCACAGGCAATCATCACATCTTTTGTTAGACCAAGATAGCAAAGAAGCTTGCCGAGGGAATACGCTTTGTCAATGTTCTTTGGCATAATTTCAAGGAAGAATGGCTCAGAGCGAAAAGCATTAAATCTGTTACCGAGACGTTCAATAATTTTTGGTTCGATTTTTTCTAAATAATTTCCGTCTCCGAGCATAAGGAATTTTGGCACATCATGTTTGATATATTTAATAAGGCTGTCAACAGTCTTGCATTTAGCTTTGTTTATCTTACATTCAATTTCCAAGAATTCATCTGAGTTTTCACATATAATATTGTTGTCGGAATATGTAAGAATGTTGACGCCGAATTCTTTTGACAGATTATATATTTCAGAAATATCTGATTGAGGGATTACCTTCTCATAAATAATTTCGCCTGTTTTGCAGTTTGTAATTCTCCCACCATTAAAGGAGAGAATATAACCACCCAGCTTATCAAGACCAATTTCCTTTGCAACAGGCATTACTCCGCAGGTCGGTCTGCCAGAAGCTAACACAACTGTCACGCCGTTATTTATTGCAGCAGTGATGGCTTTTTTTGTTTTAGGCGAAACTTCTTTTTTAGAATTGTTAAGCGTCCCGTCGATGTCAAGAACAAGAACCTTAAATTTCATAATAACCTCTCTAAATATTAATCTATTTAAATTATAACATTCTTATGGAAGTTGCACAAGTACCTAAAATTATTTTTGGTTATAACGACAAAACCTCACAAGGAAATATCGTATATTTTGTTGAAAATATTTTTATAATATATAAATGTGCAATTATAAAATAATAATTTTGATGTTATAAAAAGTGAATAATAAATTCCATAATATCAATACTAAAATATAATTGCATTTTTGAGATATACAGGTTTGCATAAAATATAAAATGCAACTTGTTTTTATAAATTATTTTCCATAAAAGGCAGAATTTTTTTAAGTATATCAGAATGCTTGTTTTAGTAATGTTGACGTCTTTCTCGTTAATATGCAAAGAAAATAATACTTGTTTTGGGATTGATATTTACATTTGAGGTGCAGATATTAATACAAGACAAACAACAAAAAGGAGGATTATAATGAGAAAGATTATTCGCACATTTTCAGCATTTATAATTTTAGCAATTATTTTAGTAAGTGCTCTTACAGGATACTATATTTATTATCTGCCAGACAGCTATTATGTTAGTAATGGTAGCAAGTTCGAATTATCGTGTGCTTTTGACATTAAGGCAACGGGAAACAAAGTGTCGCCGGCAAGTTATGGTGATAAAGGAGTAATGGGCTCAAAAGTTACGCTGAAATTATTCGGAATTGTTCCGATAAAAGAAGTAAGTGTAAAAAAGGTTGATGCACCACTTGTTGTTCCTGGAGGGAATCCATTCGGAATAAAGCTTATTACTGAAGGGGTAATGGTAATAGGACTATCAGAGATCGATTGTTGTGAAGGAAACATTAGTCCAGCTAAAATAAGTGGAATAAAAGAAGGAGATATTATTGTATCAATTAATGGTAACAATATTACTTCAAAGGAATCAATAGCGGATGCTGTTATGAGAAGTCAGGGTGAAAAGCTAATTATAAATGTAAAAAGAAATTCAAAGCTTCTCACTTTTGAAGTTGTGCCCAAATATTCGCTTTCAGATTCTTGTTATAAAAGTGGTATGTGGGTTCGTGACAGCTCAGCCGGAATAGGAACAATTACTTTCTATGATCCGAGCACGAAAATGTTCGGCGGACTTGGACACCCTGTCTGTGATGTAGATACTGGGGAAATTCTACCGCTTCATTCAGGTGAGGTTGTACCAGTGACAATTAATGGACTCAACAAAGGGAAATCAGGCCAGCCTGGTGAGCTTGTTGGCTCATTTGTATCATCTTTTTCAATGGGAAGCTTACTTCTGAATAATCAATCCGGATTGTTCGGTGAGCTTGATTCTCCCCCAAACAAGTCATATCCGTTGCCGATTGCATATAAGCAAGAAGTCAAAAAAGGTAAAGCTATAATTCTCACTACTTTAAAAGGAAATACTCCAAAGGAATATGAAATTGAAATAGAGAAAGTTGATTTTAAAAGTAATGAATTGTCAAAAAACATGATAATTAAAATTACTGATACGGAACTTCTTGATCAGGCAGGTGGTATACTTCAGGGGATGAGTGGAAGCCCTATAATCCAAAACGGTAAAATTGTCGGTGCGGTAACACACGTTTTTGTAAATGATCCGACAAGAGGCTATGGGATTTTTTCAGAAACAATGTATAATTACACGCAAATGATTTCTGATAACGCTGCATAATATGTTAAAAATGTTATGTTTTTAGCACATATTAACAATTATCAATTATTAATGTTATAATAATCATAGAAATTTTGTATTAGGTATTGATATTTTATGAACGAAAATATATAATATATTAATGTGGGCATATATATATAAGGAAAAGTGTCGGAAATCAATAGGAAAAAAATGTAAAATTATTAAAAAACCTATTGATATTTCAAAATATTTATGGTGATATATGGAAGTAAACTAACATCGGAGGGATAAAAATGACAAATAAAATTAAGGTACTGATAGGTGACGATACTGCAGAGTATGGAATATCCTGTGCAAATTCATTAAGAACAATGGGATTTTTTGTTGTGGCTCGACCAAAGGACGGACTTGCTTTATTTGACGCGATCAAGAATGAGATGCCAGATGTTGTCATTGTTGATGCAATAATGCCAAATCTCGATGCAATTGAGCTTATGAAAAAAATCCAGGTGAGCATTTTTAAGAAGCCACTATTTATAGTGGTTAGCACATATGACAATCCTTTTATTGAAAAACAGGTCATGGATTGTGGTGCGTCATATTTTATGCTCCGACCATTTGAGCCAAAGGTTCTTGCTGACAGAATTTTTGCACTTACAGGCAAAGAAGAAGAGTCAGACCATGGTATTAATTTTCAGAAAAATTCACAGGCAACTAACCTTGAAGTTATTGTAACAGACATTATTCATCAAATTGGAGTTCCGGCACATATCAAGGGCTATCATTATTTGAGAGAAGCTATCATTCAGTCTGTTTATGATGCAAGCAAGCTCGAAAGTGTTACAAAAGTATTATATCCATCTGTTGCAAAGAAATTTATGACAACATCTTCAAGGGTAGAAAGAGCTATCCGTCATGCTATTGAAATTGCATGGGACAGAGGAAATCTTGATACACTAAATTCCTTCTTCGGTTATACAATCAATACTGGAAAAGGAAAACCTACAAACAGTGAGTTTGTTGCTTTGATTACCGATAAAATCCGATTGAAATATAAAGGCTTATTGATGGCATAAAGAAAAAGTCCTTATACTATATAGTATAAGGACTTTTTATTAATCGTTGTTAATTGCTTGAAGAATTTCTCCTACTATTGCAACATGATAATCGTTGTTTGCATAATTAGAAAGCAGACTCTTATCAATAAAGCAATCAGGATCAAGTGACTGTGCATAAAGCTTTTTGCATACTAATATTGTTTTTGCTTGCTGAAAGGAAACGGCATTGTCAATTTCAAAAGGAATTAGTCCGGTACTAGCAACCTTATCAACATCTCTTCCTGAATTTGCTCCGCAATATTTAAGTATTCCCTTATCCTTTTCATCAAAGAAGCTTATAGTAAAGTTATCATTTTTCTTTAAAAATTCCATGGTGTATCTTTGCGGACGGATAACAATGGTGGCAACATTCTTATTCCACATTATTCCCATTCCTCCCCAGGATGCAGTCATAGTGTTAAATGTTTTTTTGTCACCTGATGTTATTAGACACCAGTCACATCCGATGCTTCTGAATGGATTAATATCAGTTTTTAATAGGTCAATTTCTTTAAAAGCCATAAGTATCCCTCCTGTTTGTAAAACTTGCTAATACTTATTATATACTAATGTTGCCAAAAAAGATACAATTTATTATATATAAAAAAATTTTCCAACACTTATTGATAGTTGTATTAAAATGATTTATAATTTAAGTGGGATTAATAAGGAAAAAATATAAAGGATGAATATATATGGAAGTTATTAATAAAGCAGCTGCCCCAAAAGTCAGCGGAACCTTACGGAAATTTGCTCTTCGTGTTCCTGAGGTTATTTTTGGTTGCAGTGGAATAATAATTTTTGGGAAAAGAATAAAATCAATAGTTTTTTCAACTGATGTTAGCATTATTAGAAATGTTAATGCTGATGCCGTAATTGCTGTATATCCTTTTACCCCACAGCCTATTATTACACAAGCTTTGATGCAGGCTGCTGACATTCCTGTTTTTGCTGGGGTAGGTGGTGGGCTTACACAAGGCGTAAGAGTTTATAACCTTGCGCTCCACGCTGAATTTCAGGGAGCAATGGGTGTTGTTGTAAATGCTCCTACTTCTAATGAAGTAATTAAGACAGTTTCCGAGGCTATTGATATTCCTGTGATAGTTACCATAGTCAATGATAATGATGACATTGATGCAAGAATTGAAGCTGGTGCTACAATATTCAATGTTTCTGCTGCTGGTAATACTCCGAAGATTGTCAGAAAAATACGAGAGAGTTACCCTGATTTCCCGATAATAGCAACAGGTGGGCCGACAGATGATTCAATCAGGGAAACTATCAAGTCGGGAGCAAATGCAATATCATGGACTCCGCCATCAAGCGCTGAAGTTTTTAAGGATATAATGAGCGCTTATCGTGAGAACAAACCACATCCGTAAGCAATTAATAAAAAGTGATAAATAAAAGTCATATATAATAGATGGGAGGACGTAATAATGAAAACAGCACTTATTGTAATAGGACTTTGTACATTCGCGGCAATATTTTGCGCAGTAATAGCTTTTGTAATATTAAAAAACTACAAAAAGAAATAAAAGAATGAAACTTAATATAAGAATCTGAGATTTATTCATCAGATTCTTATTTTTATGCATAATATAATGCATAAAACGTATTTATATACATTATATGCTTTGCAAAATGAATATTATAAAAAAAATATGCAGAAAGTATTGACATTAATGAATAAGGGTGTATAATAAAAGCAATCATTAATTTTACAAATAGGAGGAAGCAAAAATGGCAAAAGAAATTAAAAAAGTAGTTCTTGCATATTCCGGAGGATTAGATACATCAATCATTATTCCTTGGCTAAAAGAAAATTACAATAACTGTGAAGTAATTGCTGTTTCAGGCGACGTTGGGCAGGGTACTGAACTTGAAGGACTTGAAGAAAAAGCAATCAAGACAGGTGCTTCAAAATTATATATAGAAGACCTCAATAAGGAATTTGTTGATGAATTTGTTTTCCCAACAGTTAAAGCTGGCGCAATATATGAAAACAAATACCTTCTCGGTACATCATTTGCACGTCCGATTATTGCAAAGAGAATTGTTGAAATTGCTCTTAAGGAAGGTGCAGATGCAATCTGCCACGGATGCACAGGTAAGGGTAATGACCAGGTTAGATTTGAACTTACAATAAAAGCTTTTGCACCTGATATGCAGATTATCGCTCCTTGGAGAATTTGGAATCTAAAATCCCGTGATGATGAAATTGATTATGCAGAAGCTCACAACATTCCTCTTAAGATAAATAGAGAAACAAACTATTCTAAAGATAAGAACCTATGGCATCTTTCACATGAAGGATTGGATCTTGAAGATCCAGCAAACGAGCCACAGTACAATAAACCAGGTTTCCTTGAGCTTGGTGTATCACCTGAAATGGCTCCTGACAAAGCAACATATGTGACAATCCACTTTGAAAAAGGTGTTCCTACAGCTATCGACGGCGTTGAAATGGATGGCGTTTCACTCATTAAGAAGTTAAACGAACTCGGTGGAGCAAACGGTATCGGACTATCTGATATTGTTGAAAATCGTCTTGTTGGTATGAAGTCACGCGGCGTTTATGAAACTCCTGGTGGAACAATCCTTTATCATGCTCACGAAGTACTTGAAACAATCTGTCTTGACAAGATGACACAGCGTATGAAGCAGAAATTATCAATTGACTTTGCTGATCTTGTTTATAACGGACAGTGGTACACACCAGTACGTGAGGCTCTTTCAGCTTTCGTTGACAAGACACAGGAAACTGTTACAGGTAACGTTAAACTCAAGCTTTATAAGGGTAACATTATCAATGCAGGCGTTACTTCTCCATACACACTTTATGATGAAGAAGTTGCTACATTTGATGAAGATAATGTTTATGACCAGAAGGATAGCGCAGGTTTCATTAACCTCTTTGGTCTCCCAATCAAAGTAAAAGCAAAGCTTGATGCAAAGCGTAGCAAATAATTAAAATATCAAGGGCGGACATTGTTCGCCCTATCGTGATATAAAGAGATATTAAATAATTAAAAAAGGTGAGTGCATTGTGGCTGTAAAGTTTGGAATAATCGGATGCGGAAACATTTCAAAGAAATTCTCTGATGCTGTTAATCAGTCTGAAAACGCAAGTCTGGTTGCTGTTGCTGCATCAGACAAAAAAAGAGCAGATAATTTTGCTAAGCTCTTTGACGTTCAAACAGCTTTCGGTAGTTATGACGAGATTATTGCTGACAACAGTGTTGATATAATATATATCGGATTGACAAACAATTTACACTATGCAATATCAAAGAAATGTATTATCAATGAGAAAAATGTACTTTGTGAAAAGCCATTGACACTTACCTATGAAGAAACTAAAGAGCTTTGCGAGCTTGCAAAAAAGCACAATGTTCTTTTTATGGAGGCAATGTGGACACGATGCCTTCCATCTTATCAAAAAGCAAAAAGCTGGGTGAAGGATGGTAAAATCGGCAGGGTTTCACTTATTGAGGCTGACTTCTGCATAAAGATTGATTTTGATGAAAACCACAGAGTTTTTAATAATGAACTCGGTGGTGGTGCATTATATGACTTAGGGGTTTATCCTATTGCTTTTGCACCTGGAATTCTTGACAAGAAGCCGATTGATGTGAAAAGCACAGGGTTTATTGGTAAAACTGGTGTTGACGAATATTCAGTAATAACAATGAAGTTTGATGACGGAGAAATTGGAGTATTAAAGTCAGCAGCCACAATTAAAAAACCTATCGAAGCAAGAATATATGGTGAGAATGGTTATATAGTTGTAGATAATTTCAACTCATCGAGGGATTGTCACTTATATGACATCAACGACAATCTTCTTGAAACCTTCCACGATGAGATTGAAAACGGATTTGTTCATGAAGTAAATCACGTGGTTGAAATGTTCTCATCCGGGAAAAATGAAAGCTGGCTCTTCCCGTATGAAGATTCAGTTTATAGTGCAAAGCTTATTTCAGATTGCTTGAAAGAATGGAAATCATAAAGGAGAATTAATATGGCAAAAATGTGGGCAGGACGATTTTCAAAAGAGGTTGATGAAAAGGTTAACGATTTCAATTCATCAATCAAATTTGACGCTCGTATGTACAGACAGGATATAGAGGGCAGTATCGCCCACGCCACAATGCTTGGAGAAGCGGGAATAATTGAAGTAACAGAAAGCAAGGCTATTATTATCGGCCTTGAAGGAATACTTATTGACATTGAAAGCGGAATACTTGAATTAGACCCGACAGCTGAAGACATTCATATGTTTGTTGAGGCTGAACTTACAAAGAGAATAGGTGATGCTGGGAAACGCCTTCACACAGCAAGAAGTCGTAATGATCAGGTTGCACTGGATATAAGAATGAACCTCAAAACCGAAGTCATTGAAATAGAAAAGCTTGCCCGTGAACTATGTCAGACACTTTGTAAACTTGCTGAAGAAAATAAGTTGACAATCATGCCGGGATATACTCACTTGCAGAGAGCACAGCCTATCACCTTCGCTCATCACCTTATGGCATACGCTCAGATGCTTCTTCGTGACCTTGGCAGACTTGAGGACACATACAAGAGAATGAACTTTATGCCTCTTGGCAGTGGCGCACTTGCTTCCACCACCTATCCGATAAATAGAAAAAGAGTCAGCACTCTCCTTGGCTTTGAGGATATAACACAGAATTCACTCGACGGAGTTTCCGACAGGGATTTTTGTATTGAATTCGCTAGTACTATTTCAATCCTTATGATGCACCTTTCAAGATTCAGCGAAGAAATTATCTTATGGTGCTCATGGGAATTCAAATTCATTGAGCTTGACGATGCTTATGCAACAGGCTCATCAATAATGCCACAGAAGAAAAATCCTGATATAACAGAGCTTATCAGGGGCAAGACGGGAAGAGTAATCGGTGACCTTGTTACCTTGCTCACAATGATGAAAGGCTTGTCACTTGCGTATAATAAGGATATGCAGGAGGATAAGGAGGCTATATTTGACGCTGTTGATACAGTTAAGCTTTGTCTTTCAACTTTCATCCCAATGCTTGCAACAATGAGAATTAACAAGCAGAATATGCGAAATGCTGCCGCAAAAGGTTTTATTAACGCAACAGATTGTGCAGACTATCTTGTAAAGAAGGGTATGCCTTTCAGGGATGCATATAAGATAACAGGAAAGCTCGTTGCTTTATGCATTGAAAAGGAGCTTACTCTTGAAACCTTACCACTTGAAGAATACAAAGCACTTAATGAAACATTTGATAATGATGTTTATGATGCAATTAGCCTTGACACCTGCGTTAGTCAGCGAAAGGTTGATGGTGGCCCTGCTCCTGAAGCAGTTCAAAAGCAGATAGATTATGTTAAAGAAAAAATAAAAATTCAGATTGAAGAAAGCTGGGCTAATGACGCAAAAAATGACCTTGAGGATTACCTTGAGGAACAGGGTGTTCACATCAGACAGTAAAACAAATGGGGGATATTATGATTAAGATTTTTATAGACGGAAAAGAAGGAACAACAGGGCTTCAGATTGTTGAGAGAATCAAGAAAAGAACAGACCTTGAGCTTCTTGAAATTGATGAAGAAAAAAGAAAAGACCCTGAAGAGAGAAAAAAACTTATCAACGCTTCTGATTATACCTTCCTATGTCTGCCTGATGTTGCCGCTAAAGAGGCTGTATCACTTTGTGAGAACAGTCACACTAAAATCATTGATGCATCAACAGCTCATAGAACAAATTCTGACTGGGCTTATGGACTGCCTGAGCTTTCAAAGGCACATAGGGAAAAAATCAGGAATTCAAAAAGGGTTTCTGTACCTGGTTGCTACGCAAGTGGCTTTAATGCAATAGTTTATCCACTTATTCAGGGCGGAATTCTTCCTCCATATTATCCTGTAGTATGTACTGCAGTAAGTGGTTACAGCGGGTCAGGCAAAAAAGCGATTGAATTTTATGAGGGTCCTGACAAGACAGATGAAATGTATTCGCCGAGAATGTATGCTCTTGAGCAGAAGCATAAGCATGTTAAGGAAATGAAAGAAATTTCAGGGCTCTCATATATGCCGATGTTTTTGCCGATAGTTGACGATTATTATAAAGGAATGCTTGTATCAATTCCTGTTCCGTTAAGGACAGTTCCAAGAAGAATTTCAACACATCAGATCTGGGAGTATATGTACAACTATTATAAAGACGAAAAATTTGTACAGGTTCCACAGTTCCTTGGTGAAGGTACAATTGAAAAGGATATGCTTTTTGCTAATACTTTAAATGGAACAAATCTTATGCAGGTTTTTGTCTGTGGAAATGAAGAACAGGTTCTTTTTATCTCGCGTCTTGACAATCTTGGAAAAGGTGCAAGCGGTGCTGCTGTTCAATGCATGAATATTATGATGGGAATAGACGAAGCAACAGGCTTGGAATAATTCTGAGGTGAGATAAATGAAAATTGCTGTATTACATGGGCAAAATCATAAAGGCAGCACATATAAAATTACAAATATGCTTATTGACGAACTTAAAAATAATGATACTCAAATTAATGAATTTCATTTTCTCAATAATACTGGCTGTGTTGGTTGTTATCAATGTTTTAAGCAAGGTGAGGAAAAATGCCCGCACTTTGAGCAGAATAAAAATGTCATAAAATCACTTGAAGAAGCGGATTTAATAATTATTGAGTCATCAAATTATTGTATGGGGATGACAGGACAGCTAAAAGTATTTATGGACCATATGGCTTTCAGGTGGATGTCACATAGACCTCATAAAAATATGTTCCACAAAACAGGAGTTGCAATTTCAACCGCCGCTGGTGCAGGATCTGGGAAAGTTACAAAAGATATTGCACAGCAAATGTTTTATTGGGGAATTCCTTTCATACAAAAACTCAATATTAATATCTGGGCGGAGACATGGGATAAGATATCAGAAAAAAGAATGCGCAGAATTAAAAAAAGAATTAGCAAGATTGCCAATAAAATAAAGAACAAGAATGGCAAAGCAAAGCCTTCCTTACAACTAAAGTTAATGTTTGGAATTATGAAAGGAAGCCAGAAAAACAACAAATGGAATCCAACTGACAAACAACATTGGGAAAGTCAAGGCTGGTTTAAAACAACTAAGCCTTGGGATTAATACATAACTTATTAAGGAGCATTATCTATGGATCTAAAGAACTTTGAAGGTTTTAAATATGTTGACGGTGGTGTGTGTGCTTCAAAAGGATTTAAGGCAAACGGCATATATTGTGGTATTACAAACAAGCCACTTGCCAATGATAAATCAAACGAGCCACAAGTTGTTGACACATCAAAAAAGAAGAACGATGTTGGATTGATATTCTGTGAAAAGAAGTGCAATGCTGCTGCTGTTTATACACTTAACAAGGTCAAAGGCGCACCGATAATTGTAACAAAGAAAAATATAACCGACGGTTTTGCACAGGCTGTTATTGTAAATTCAAAGAACGCTAACACGTGCAACGCTAACGGTGAAGAAATTGCACATAAGATGTGTGATATGACTGCGAAGATACTTGGAATAAATGCTGATGACGTTATTGTTGCCTCAACTGGCGTTATTGGTCAGCCGTTATATATTGAACCTATAGAAAAAAAGATGAGTGAGCTTGCTGAAGGATTATCCTCAAATAAGAGTGAAGAATGTGCAAAGGCAATTATGACAACAGATACCTTCAAGAAGGAAGTTGCTGTTGAATTTGAAATTGACGGAAGCATCTGTCACCTTGGCGGAATGGCAAAGGGCAGCGGAATGATTCATCCGAATATGGCAACCACCTTGAATTTCATTACAACTGATGTTGCTATCTCAACAAAAATGCTTCAGAATGCACTTGATAAGGTCGTGAAAATAACATATAACTGCCTAAGCGTTGACGGTGACACTTCAACAAATGATATGGTGAGCGTAATGGCTTCCGGTCTTGCAGGTAATAATGAAATCACAGATGAAAATTCATTAGAATATAAGAAGTTCGAGAATGCTTTGTACGTTGTTATGATGAATATGACAAGGATGCTTGCTAAAGATGGTGAGGGTGCTTCAAAGCTCCTTGAATGTAATGTAACTGGTGCAACTTCACAGGAAAATGCAATTATTGTTGCAAAGAGTGTTATTACTTCAAGCCTTTTCAAAGCAGCAATGTTCGGCTCTGACGCAAACTGGGGAAGGGTTTTATGTGCAATAGGCTACGCAGAAACTGATGTTGACATTGACAAGGTCGATGTTTCTTTTGCTTCAAAGCAGGGCAGCATTGATGTCTGCAAGAATGGTAAGGGACTTGATTTTTCTGAGGATATCGCGAAGAAAATCCTTCTTGAAGATGAAATAAATATTAATATAAATCTTAATAATGGTGATTCAGAAGCGACAGCATGGGGATGCGATCTGACATATGATTATGTAAAGATAAACGGAGATTATCGTTCATAATCATAAAGCAGAAGGTTTGCTATACGGATATTTTATTGAAAGACAAAGATAGTTTTAACGAGTAAATTTAATAGCATTAAAAAGGAGAAACAAAAATGGCTATATCAAATAACATACGTTCACAGGTATTAATTGATGCACTACCATACATACAGCATTACAACAATAAGATAGTTGTTATAAAATATGGCGGAAATGCAATGACGAATAGTGAACTTAAGGATGCCGTAATGAGTGATATTGTTCTGCTTTCACTTGTTGGAATAAAAGTTGTTCTTGTTCACGGTGGTGGCCCTGAGATAAATGATATGTTAAATAAAGTTGGCATTGAAAGCAAATTTATCGGCGGACTCAGATACACTGATGAGGCAACAATAGATATAGTCAAAATGGTATTGGCAGGCAAGGTCAATAAGGAACTTGTTTCTCTTTTAGAACAGCATAAGGGCAAGGCAATCGGACTTTGTGGATTGGACGGCGGAATGATTAAGGCTGAAAAGCTCAAGGGCGAGGTTGATCTTGGATATGTTGGTGAGATTACCGATATTAATACAAAACCTATTCTTGATGCAATCAATAACGGCTATGTTCCGGTTATTGCAACTATTGCAACAGGTGACGACGGTAAAACCTATAATATAAATGCCGATACAGCAGCAGCAAGAATTGCAGCTTGCCTTAAGGCAGAAAATCTTATTCTTATGACTGATATTGTCGGATTACTTGAAGATAAGGATGATGATTCAACACTTATCCCGACAGTAAATGTTAGTGAAGTTCCTTACCTTAAAAACAAGGGGATAATTTCAGGTGGTATGATCCCTAAAATTGATTGTTGTGTTGAAGCAGTAAGACGTGGAGTCAGCAAGACTTCTATTATCGATGGAAGACTTGCACATTCAATTCTAATTGAGCTGTTGACAAATGAAGGTATTGGAACACAATTCAGTTAGAACTTATAGAAAACGTAGAGCGTTGAGATTTGCGAGGGAAAAACAGTGACAGTTGATGATTTAAGACAATTACTTGATAAAAGAAATATTAATTATGAAATAATTCTTCAGGATAAGCCAATTTTATCTGTTGCAGATGCCAATCATTATTATCCAATTGAAAAATCTGCACCAACATTTGTGCTTCAAACAGAAAATGAATTGATAAGTTGTATTACATCAGTCCAGAACGGCAGATTGAATTTCGAAGAGCTTAAAAAGCAATTTGGTTTTTCAAAACTAAAAATGGCAGACAAAAATAAAATAAAGTTACAAGCTGGGTATGAGATAGGATCGATACCATTAGTTGGTTTAAAATTGCGATGCCTTTTTGACGGGAAACTTCTTAATCATGATTTTGTATATGGTGGTACGGGGAACGAACTAATGACATTAAAAATTGAGCCGAAGGACATTATGAAAGTTAATAATATTATTGGGGTGTTTTATTAAAGAATAAAAACGGGGGATTTAACGTGAAAAAGTTTTTTGAATATATATTGAATGTATTACTTTACTTTGTAGTTTTTTTAGTAACTATGTTTATTGCACAAAAGGCTGATTTCGTTCAGGGCGGTTCAATAATTGCATGGTCAATTGGTTCAGCAATAGGCTATGCTGTTGTCAGATTGATTCCATTTATCATTAAAACAGTAAGAAAAAATGGCGAAGAAATAATGGAAGATAGATAGTCAACGACTAACATGGGTGATTTTTATATCCTAATTGAAATTTTGTCAAACGAGGGTGTCGGTACACAATTTATGTTAAAAAGTCAATTCTAAGGCTCGGAGCATATACTTTTCAATCATGGATAATTGCTTAATACTTTTTAAAAGGGAGGATATAAATTGGTTACTATTGAAAAAGCAACGAAAGCTGATTTAAATGAAATTTTAGAATTACAAAAGTTAGCTTTTTTAAGCGAAGCACAATTGCTGAATAATTTTCTTATTTCTCCATTAACCGAGAATATTGAGCCTTTACAAGAAAAATTTAAGAATGGAATTGTCATTAAAGCGATTGAAGATACTACGAATAAAATAATAGGATCCGTTCGAGGATATGAAAAAGATAAAACGCTTTTCATTGAAAAGTTGATTGTGCACCCTGATTATCAAAATAAAGGTGTCGGGAAAAGCTTATTAAAATATATTGAAAACTGCTTCCCTTCACATAGATATGAACTTTTTACAAGTAGCAAAAGTCCAAAGAATTTATCATTTTATAAAAAAGCGGGATATAAAACTTTTAAGACAACCACCACTGATAATAATACTACATTTGATTATCTTGAAAAAGAACCAATATCAAAAAATGAATTTGATTCAGAATATTGTAACGTAAAATACAATGACAAAGAAAATGCGGTTGTGCTTGAGTGGAAGAAATTTGCGAGCTTTGAAAATTACAGAAAACCGACTACCTTTGCTCTTGAATTATTAAGAGCAAATAAAGGCAGTAATTTTATTATCAATGCCAAAAATGGTTTTGAGGATGAAAAGGCTGATGTTGAATGGGGATTTTCATTCCTTATTCCGCAAATGGCAAAAACGGACTGCAAAGTAGTCATTTTTGTTATGAATGAAGTAAATGATATTGAAGAGGAAATGGATATGTGGTCTGTTGAATTCTCAAAATATTTCATTCTTAAGAAAACTGATTCACTTGAAAAAGCTTTTGAAATATTAAAGGCTGATACCATGAAAATGTTTGAAGAGGTAAATGATATTCAGGATATAATGGATAACATACCTGATTATTTGAATGAAAAACCAGATATAGATTAATTTTTTAAAAGGAGTTGAAATAAAATGTCACAGACTATTAATCAGTTTAATTCACACGTAATGGGGTCTTACGGAAGATATGATGTTGTACTCGAGGGTGGAAAGGACAGAGTTGCTACCGATGAGGACGGCAAGCATTATATAGATTTTGGCAGTGGTATCGGAACGAATTCACTTGGCTACTGTAATGATAAATGGGTTGAGGCTATATGCGAACAGGCACATAAAATTCAGCATACTTCAAATTATTACTACACAAAAATACAGGCAGATTTTGCCCAGAAGCTTTGTGAGATGACAGGATACTCAAAAGTATTTTTAGGGAACAGCGGAGCAGAAGCAAATGAATGTGCGATAAAGCTTGCTAGGAAATATAGCTTTGACAAGTATGGAAAAGGCAGGCACAATATAATCACACTTGTCAACTCATTCCACGGAAGAACACTTGCGACATTATCAGCAACAGGGCAGGATAATTTCCACAATTATTTCTTCCCATTTCTTGAAGGTTTCATTAATGTTGAAGCAAACAACATTGATTATTTAAAAGCAAAACTTGATGATACAGTATGTGCTGTAATGTTTGAGTTTGTACAGGGTGAGGGCGGAGTAGTTCCACTCACAAAAGAATTTGTTGATGCAATTACTGAGCAATGTGGAAAGAGGGATATCCTCACAATAGCCGATGAAGTTCAGACAGGTGTCGGCCGAACAGGAAAGTTCCTCACTTCAGAAGTATTTAATGTTAAGCCAAACATCACAACACTTGCAAAAGGTCTTGCTGGGGGAATACCGATTGGTGCTTGTCTTGCTGATACAAAATGCGACAATGTTTTCACACCGGGAACACACGGTTCAACCTTTGGCGGAAATCCAATAGCTTGTGCCGGCGGAATGGCTGTGTTAGATACATTATCCGACAAAAATTTCATTGACGAAGTTGCTGTAAAGGGCAAGTACATTACAGATAAGCTTATGGAAATACCTGCTGTAAAGGCAGTTGACGGTATGGGCTTAATGCTTGGAATTACTTTTGAAAAAGATAATATGACTGCTGGTGATGTTCTTAAAAAAGCACTCGATAAAGGTCTGCTTGTACTGACTGCAAAAGCAAAAATCCGTTTTCTCCCGCCACTCACAATTACTTATAATGAAATTGATAAGGGAATAGCAATCATCAAAGAAATCCTTGCTTAACTGACTGGTGGTGAATAAGTATGGAAATTAGAAGGGCGACAATCAAGGATTTAGACAGTCTTATTAGAAACAGAATTAAATTTGTTTATAATATCGGTAGAATCCCTTCACCTGAGGTATTTTCTGAATCCACAAGCAATTACTTTAAAAGTCATATAGAAAAGGATGACTTTATTATATGGCTGGCTGTTGATAAGGATGAAATCGTTGCAACAGTTGAACTTAGTATTTATGAGATAATGCCGACGCTTTCAAGTATGTGTGGTAAAACAGGGTATCTGCTCAATGTATGGACAGATGAAAATTACAGACGTCAGGGGCTTGCAACAAAGCTCCTTAACAATACTATTGAAGATTCCAAAAAAGCGGGAGTTATGAATATAAGTCTAAAAGCAACGGAGCAAGGCAGACCTGTTTATGAAAAACTTGGGTTTATAAATATTCCAAATGGAATGGAAATAAAATTATAAAGGGATAATATAAGAATTAAAAGCTGAATACAAAATTTCTGCAATTATGAAAAACGGCTTTGTGAGCAAATTACTAACAGAATTAAAGAAATAATAAGAGTTATTTACGAGGAGGAAAAGCATGAAACATTTACTTAAAATGCTTGATTTATCAAAAGAAGAAATTATTGATATTTTAAATCTTGCAGACCAGCTTAAATATGAGCTAAAGCACGGAATTCCACACCCACACCTTAAAGGAAAATCACTTGGAATGATTTTTCAAAAGTCATCAACACGTACTCGTGTTTCTTTCGAAACAGGTATGCATCAGTTAGGTGGACACCCATTGTTCCTATCATCTGCTGACCTTCAGATTGGACGTGGTGAGCCTGTACAGGATACTGCACGCGTTCTTTCAAGGTACATAGATGGCATTATGATCCGTACATTTGAGCAGAAGGAAGTTGAAGACCTTGCTGAGTTTGGTAATATTCCAATTATAAATGGACTTACTGATTTTAGCCATCCTTGTCAGGTTCTTGCTGACCTTATGACAATCCGTGAGTTTAAGGGACGTTTTGAAGGACTTAAAATGTGCTTTATAGGAGACGGAAACAATATGGCAAATTCACTTACAGTCGGCTGCTTAAAAGTCGGCATGGATGTTGCTCTTGCTTGTCCTGAAGGATATGAGCCTGATTCAAAGATTCTTGAATTTGCAAAGTCATACCCTAACTTTAAGCTCACTCATTCACCTAAGGAGGCTGCTAAAGATGCTGATGTTATTATTACTGATGTTTGGGCTTCAATGGGGCAGGAGAAGGAAGCTAACGAGCGTAAGATAGCATTCAAAGGTTACCAAATAAATGATGAAATTATGGCACTTGCAAAGCCTGACGCTATGGTACAGCATTGTCTTCCTGCACACCGTGAGGAAGAAATCACAACAAAAGTTTTTGAAGAGCATTCAAATGAAATCTTTGAAGAGGCTGAAAATCGTCTTCATGCACAAAAGGCTGTTCTTGTAAAATTAATGGCATAAGTGTATGGAAAAGTATGAAAAGGGATTTAACAAGAAGTCATTTTCACTTTATTATAATGGCGGAGAGATCTGGGCTGAGGGTCTTGATTCACTTGAAGACAGAAAAGATCTTGTGATTGAGAAATTCAAAGAGGACTTAAAAACAATTTCAAAGCCGTCAACAAGCTCTTTTATTGCACTTAATCTTGACGAGACAGTTGTAACTGATGATATAATAAAGCTTATTCTTGATAGCTTTGTTAACCTTGGAAAGCCACTGAAGAAAGTTGCGTTTGTGGGGCTTAGTTCGAAGTATAAGAGATATATTAAGAGTCAATCTTTACCTTTTCAAGCGATTTGCTTCGATGATTATGAAAAGGCAAAAGAATGGCTGGTATAATAAAAAAGCCGACGTAATGTCGGATTTTTTATAATCTGTATTAGTTGTTTTTTGAGTGCTGGTCAAGCATCTTCATCATTTCTTCAAGAGTCTTGTTTGTTGAAGTTTTCTGGGAGTTTGGTGTGATAAGATTATCAGTGTCGTCAGATTTTCTTGTGCCTGATGATTGAACTGACTTAAGAAGATTATCAATGCTTTGTGCTGCACGGTCTGAATTATTCTTGGGTGATGATGGGAGCACCTTTTCAAGGTCTTGAATATCAGCAGTAGGAATGACTTTGTTATATTCAGCCTTACCATCCTTATCAAGTGAAATATGCTGTGCAGATGCCATAACAGGCTCTTTTTCAATAACATGTTCAGCAACCGTAATACTTGGCTTATTAATTGAAGGCTCAGAAATATGCTTGTTCTTTTCTTCAATGATAGGGTCAGCAAGAGGCGCAGCAATCATTTTTTCAAAATAGGCTTCAGGCTCTTCATCAATAGCTTTTAATGTTGGCTGAGCAAGATTTTCATCAAGTAAAGGTTCTTTTTTAGTTTTAACTTGTACTGGTTTTTCTTCCTTTAAAATCTTTTTAGGTTCAGCAGTCTTTTCTTCTTCATTCATTTTAGAAGGCTTAACCTTTGCAAGCTCCTCATAATCATAAGCAGGTATTGCCTGTTTTATGAATTCAGGGCGTTTCGGTAGAAATACCGCATCATCATAAGATGATTTTTTGATAGATTTAGAAGTTTTTTCTTCAACAGGTTTTATAGGTTCAATTGGCTTTCCAGGTTCAACAGGCTCGACTTCATTAATTACTCCAAGCTTAACTCCTTCATCTAAATCCAGAAAATTATTGGAATCATCAGCTTCTTCATCATAAGAATCGTCGGTATGCTTGAGAATGCTGACAAGCAATGAAATAAGAATAAGCGCAGCCGGTATAATAATGAAAGCAATAATTCCTGATCTTGATGTCGCAAAAGAAATAAGCTTTCCGAGCCAAGGTATTTCTATATCAGCTTTTCCGATAATTTCATTCTTCTGAGCAATAATTATATCGGAGTTTGATCCTTTATCACTTTTGAGGTAATACTGAGTGCTGTCGTTGGCTTCTTGTACTTCAACAACACGAAGGACTGAAACAATATTGTCATTGCCAGATAATTTAAGCTTGCATAATGCAACATCACCCTTTTCAGGCATAATACCCACTTTTGTTATAATAGCACTTTTGTCTTTTAATGAAGGTTCCATACCTTTTCCGTTCATAACAAAAACATTATAGCCGAAAACAGAAGGGGCAGTATTTTTTTGTGTAAAGAAAAATGAACCGACGAGCGTTGTAATAATGATTAATATAAGTAAGATAATAACAGCAGTAAGCAGCTTATGACCTTTGGATTTTTCATTTTCTCTATGCATTTGATTATTCCTTTCTAAGATTCTACATTATAATTCAGATTATACCACAATTATATACAGAATTCAAATACAAATTACATAATGAGAGGCATATAATTCTTGACAAAAATTATAGCAAAATATATAATTGAATAATGCTGGTGTAGCTCAGTTGGTAGAGCAGCTCATTCGTAATGAGCAGGTCACGTGTTCGAGTCACGCCACCAGCTCCAACACTAATTTAATAGATTAATGCCGTATCTATAAAATAAATACAGCAAATTCCAAATTGGGTATTGACATTAGGGATTATATATGCTATTATAAACAAAATTTAATATTATTAAAGGCAATGACGAAGAATGGTTAAGGTAAAAACATTTAAGAGAGCCGATGGTTGGTGCAAATCGGTATGGATAACCTTTACAACCTCTCCCTTCTGAGCCGGAAACCTGAATACCAATAAAACGAGTAGGGTGTCCCGTGTATGCTACGTAAATGCATAGAGGTTTATTGACTTCGAATTAATGGCGTTGATGAAGACGGAATCTGCAACGAATTTTTCAGAGAGTCGGGGATGGTGCGATCCCGATAAAGAACTGTCGATTTCCCATCCCTTCTGAGCCGGAAGTCCCAAAGGTTAACACCTAGTAGGCGCTTCCCGTGTATGCTACGTTAATGTATAGGAGTTGATAGACTTCGAAGAGTGGCGAATTATATATTCGCAATTTGAGTGGTACCGCGAGTGAAATGTTAGAATTACACCCGTCTCAAAGCTATTAAAGCTTTGAGACGGTTTTTTTATCTCAAAGCATATAAATAATATATGTGACGAAAGGTGGAAAGAAAATGTTATCACTTGACAAAGTATTCAACGCACAGACGGTATTAAAAAATATTATTCGTGAAACAAATGTAGTAAGAGCTTTCGGAATTGCTCCTGATTGTGAGCTATACCTAAAGCCTGAAAATTTACAGATAACCGGTTCTTTTAAAGTAAGAGGTTCTGCATATAAAATTGCTATGTTATCCGATGAGGAAAAGGCAAAGGGAGTTATAGCCTGTTCGGCTGGAAATCATGCACAGGGTGTTGCTCTTGCAGCGACAAAAAGTGGAATTAAATCACTTATCTGTATTCCTGACACAGCACCAATTTCAAAGGTCGAGGCTACCAAAGGTTTTGGTGCAGAAGTGTGCCTCGTGGAGGGGTGCTATGATGATGCTTACAAAAAAGCATTGGAGCTTAATGAAAAGGAAGGATATACCTTTGTTCATCCTTTTGACGATGAAAATGTAATTTCTGGTCAGGGCACTATTGCTCTTGAGGTGCTTAATGAACTTGATAATATTGATGCATTTGTTGTACCTGTGGGTGGTGGCGGACTTATTTCAGGAATTGCATACGCTGCAAAGCAGATAAGGCCATCTATTAAAGTTTATGGGGTACAAGTCGCAGGAGCACCGAGTATGTACAATTCAATCAAGAATGGTGAGATAGAACGCCTTGAGTCAGTTTCGACTATTGCAGATGGCATTGCAGTAAAACAGCCTGGCGAAAACACCTATGCTATTGTTAAAGAGTATGTAGATGACATTGCTCTTGTCAGTGATGATGAGGTTGCAAGTGCTATTCTCGCACTAATAGAAAAGCAAAAAATGATTGCAGAGGGTGCAGGAGCTGCTGCAGTTGCTGCCGTAATGTTTAATAAATTTCCGCTAAAGGGGAAGCGTGTTGTAAGTATCGTATCTGGAGGAAACATTGATGTTACAAGTCTTTCCCGTGTGATTGACAGAGGACTTCGTAATTATGGTCGCTCATCAAGTCTTCTCATAGAGCTTATCGACAAGCCTGGTCAGCTTAAGGAAATCTCAAGAATTATTGCTGATTGTGGCGGTAATGTAACTGGTGTCCATTATGAAAAAGGAAATACTGAAAGCGTGCATGGCTGTTATCTTCGTATCGAAATGGAAACTAAAAATTACGAACATGTTAATATGATTATACAATCCCTTAAAGATGAAGGATTTAAGATAGTGTAATTCTGAAAGGAGTCAATTTATGAGCAGAAAAATTCATACCGAAAAGGCGCCAGCAGCAATTGGACCGTATTCACAGGCAGTAGTCACAGGTATTCTTATTTTTACCTCTGGTCAGATTCCTCTTAATCCTGAAACAGGATTATTGGAGGGAGATACAATTACAGAGCAGACTCACAGAGTCTGCAAAAATATAGAGGCAGTGCTTTCTGCTGTGGGGGTATCATTTGAAAACGTTGTGAAAACTGTATGCTATCTGAATGATATGACTGATTTTACAGCATTTAATGAAGTATATTCTGAATATTTCGTCAGCAAGCCTGCACGTTCATGTGTGGCAGTAAAGGCTCTTCCGAAGGGTGCTTTGGTTGAAGTTGAGGTAATTGCCGAAAAGGAGGGGGAGTGACAATGGGAATGACAATGACTCAGAAAATTCTTGCGGCTCATGCCGGGCTTGATAAGGTGGTTGCTGGTCAGCTCATCAGCGCTAAGCTTGATATTGTACTCGGGAATGATATTACTACTCCTGTTGCAGTAAATGAATTTAAAAAAGCGGGATTTGATAAGGTCTTTGATAAGGATAAAATAGCAATCGTTCTTGACCATTTTGTACCTAACAAGGATATCAAGGCAGCAGAACAGTCCAAAACCTGTCGTGAGTTTGCCTCCTGTCATTGCGTGAGTCATTTTTATGATGTGGGTAAAATGGGAATTGAACACGCACTTCTCCCTGAACAGGGTGTCGTAACTGCTGGTGATTGCATTATTGGTGCAGACAGTCACACCTGTACCTACGGGGCACTTGGTGCATTTTCTACAGGTGTCGGTTCAACTGATATGGCAGCAGGCATGGCAAAGGGAATGGCTTGGTTCAAGGTGCCATCTGCAATTAAATTTAATCTTACAGGTAAGCTTCCAAAAAACTGTAGTGGTAAGGATGTTATCCTCACAATTATTGGAATGATTGGTGTTGACGGTGCACTGTATAAGAGTATGGAATTTGTCGGTGATGGTGTTAAAACGCTATCAATGGACGATCGTTTGTGCATATGTAATATGGCTATTGAAGCAGGTGCTAAAAACGGGATTTTCCCTGTTGATGATATAACCCTTAAGTACCTTGTAGGTAGAAGCAAGCGTGAGCCTGTTATTTATAAAGCGGATGATGATGCAGAATATGAAAAGACAGTTGACATTGATCTTAGCAAGATTGTTCCTACAGTGGCTTGTCCGCATCTTCCTGAAAATACACATCCTGCAAGTGAACTTCATGATATAAAAATAGATCAGGTCGTAATCGGAAGCTGTACTAATGGAAGAATTGAGGATATGGAGGTAGCCTATAACATCATAAAAGGTAAGCAGATTGCTGATGGTGTTCGCTGTATTATCATTCCTGGAACTATGCAGATTCTTCGTGAATGTGTTGAGCGTGGCTGGTATACTGCATTTATTGATGCAGGAGCAGTTGTTTCAACCCCTACCTGTGGACCATGCCTTGGTGGATACATGGGAATTCTTGCAGCGGGTGAACGGTGTATTGCTACCACTAACCGTAACTTTGTCGGCCGTATGGGTCATGTGGATAGTGAAGTATATCTTGCTTCACCGCATACAGCAGCCGCCAGTGCGCTAACAGGCTATATTACTGAATATGATGAGGTGTGAGCAATGAATACACAAGGAAAAGTTTTTAAATATGCCGATAATGTTGATACAGACGTAATTATTCCTGCACGTTATCTTAACACACCTGATGCAAATGAACTCGCTCTTCATTGTATGGAGGACATCGATACTGAATTTGTGAAGAAAGTTAATAAGGGTGACGTTATTGTAGCAGGCTGGAACTTTGGCTGTGGTTCATCACGAGAACACGCACCACTTGTTATAAAAACCTGTGGTATAGGTTGTGTTATTGCAAAAAGCTTTGCGAGAATTTTCTATCGTAATGCAATAAATATCGGACTTCCTATTTTGGAATGTGAACAGGCTGCCGAAGAAATCAGCGTAGATGATGAGGTGAAGGTCGATTTTGATACAGGTATTATCAGTAATATTACCACAGGTAAAACCTATAAAGCTCAGCCTTTCCCACCGTTTATTCAGAATATTATCAGAAGTGGTGGCTTGCTTGCTTCTTTAAAGGGAGGAGACGGGAATGACTAAAAATATAGCAGTAATCCGTGGTGATGGTATCGGCCCTGAAATAGTAGAACAGGCACTAAGAGTGCTTGATAAGGTATCGGATCTTTTCGGTCATACCTTTAATTTTATAGAAGTGGATATGGGTGGCGTAGCTATTGACAAGTGGAATGATCCACTTCCTGAAGAAACACTGAAAAAATGCGTTGAGTCCGACAGTGTTCTTTTAGGAGCAGTTGGTGGCGATAAGTGGAATAATGTACCTGGCCATATGCGCCCTGAAAAAGGACTTTTAAGGCTTCGTGCTGGTATGGGGGTATACAGTAATAACCGACCAGCAAAAATCTGGCCTCAACTTGCAGATGCTTCTCCACTCAAGAAATCTATTGTGGATAAGGGTATTGATTTTATAATTGTTAGAGAACTTACTGGTGGCATTTATTTCGGTGAGCATAAGACTGAAGTAATTAATGGCAAGCAAACAGCTATTGATATTCTTACTTATAATGAAGAAGAAATTGAGCGTATAGGAAGAATAGGCTTTGAAACAGCAAGAAAAAGAAGAAATCAGCTTTGTTCAGTTGAAAAGAGCAATGTTCTTGATTCAAGCCGCCTTTGGAAGAAGGTTATGCACCGCCTTGCTGAGGAATATCCTGACGTGGAGCTTTCTGATATGCTTGTAGATAACTGTGCAATGCAGCTTGTAAAAAATCCATCGCAGTTTGATGTTGTGGTTACTGAAAATATGTTTGGAGATATTCTCTCCGATGAAGCGTCAATGATTACGGGTTCTATTGGAATGATTCCATCTTCAAGCTTAGGTGATACATCCTGCGGACTATATGAGCCTATCCATGGTTCAGCACCGGATATCGCGGGCAAGGATATTGCAAATCCAATCGGCACGATACTTTCGGCTGCTATGATGCTTCGTTTTAGCTTTGATATGCAAGCGGAGGCTGACGCTATAGAAAGTGCAGTTTCCGAATATCTTGATGAAGACTATCGTACTGCTGATATTATGAGCGAAGGAAATGTCTTGGTCGGTTGTAAAAAATGCGGTGAAATAATCACTAATAAATTGAGAAAGGGGCGATTTGAATGATTCTTTCAGGTGCAGATATACTTATAAATACTTTGATAGAGCAAGGCTGTGAAACTGTTTTTGGCTATCCAGGAGGACAAATTTTATTCGTATACGACAGTTTGTACAAATATCAGAACGAAATCAACCATATCCTTACCGCCCATGAACAGGGTGCTGCACATGCAGCAGACGGATATGCAAGAACAACCGGAAAGGTAGGGGTAGTAATTTCCACTTCAGGGCCTGGTGCCACAAATCTCGTTACTGGGATCGCAAATGCATATATGGATTCTATTCCATTTGTTGCTATTTGCGGAAATGTAGCTACAACACAAATAGGTACTGATAGCTTTCAGGAAGTTGACATAACTGGTGTAACATTGCCGATAACAAAGCACAACTATTTTGTCGGCTCTGTTGATCAGTTGGCGGATACTGTGCGTGAAGCCTTTACTCTTGCAAAATCAGGCAGACCTGGTCCGGTATTAATAGACATCCCAAAGGATGTTCAGATTGCAAAATGTGAATACACACCAGCTCCTCCTGTTGAGGCTGAAGAACCTTATGCGGCAAAAGATGTTAGAATTGAAGAAGCAGCTAAATATATTAATTCGGCAAGGCGTCCTTTCATTTACTTCGGTGGTGGTCTTATTAAATCAAATGCTCAGGATGAAATGTTAAAGCTCGCTGATAAAATTGATGCACCAATGGGCTGCTCAATGATGGGGCTTTCTGCAATACCAACTGAGCACCCTCGCTTTCTTGGTATGCAGGGAATGCACGGGCATTATGCTTCTTCAATGGCAATGCACCATTCAGACTTGATTATATCACTCGGAGTTCGGTTTAATGACCGTGTAACAGGTGACCGTACTAAGTTTGCAACGGGCGCAAATATTATTCATATTGATGTTGACGGCTCAGAGCTTTCTAAAACAGTAAATTCTGCTTGCGGACTTAGAGGTGACGTGAAGCTGACTCTTAAAAAGCTTATTCCAATGATTAATGAAAGCAAGAAGCCTGATTGGACTAAAGTTATTGATACTTTCAGGCAGGAAGAGTATAATAATCTTGATAACAGGGATTGCTTAACGCCGAGAAGTGCATTACTTACATTGAATAAATATCTGGGAGAGAACACAGCTGTTTGTACTGATGTCGGCCAGCATCAGATGTGGTCGGCACAGATTTTATCCTTTAGAAAAGCACAAAGGTTTGTTACAAGTGGCGGACTAGGTACAATGGGATTCGGGCTTGGTGCTGCTATCGGTGCAGCTTTTGGTACAAAGGAAAGAAGTGTTCTTGTTACAGGTGATGGAGGCTTCGGGATGTGCTTAAATGAACTTGCAACCGTTGTTACCTACAATATACCTGTTGTTATTCTTATTATGAATAATGGTGTTCTCGGTATGGTGCGACAATGGCAAACATTTTTATTTAACAAGCATTACTCAAATTCAATTCTCAATCGTAAAACCAATTTTGTTTCATTGGCACGTTCCTTTGGTGCTAATGGTGAAGCCGTATCAACTATTGAAGAGTTAAACTCAGCTCTTGAAAGGGCATTTGAGGTGAATGGTCCATATATTATTGATTGTGCTATTGACAAGGATGAATTTGTTCTTCCTATGTTGCCACCTGGTGGAAGTATGGATGATATTATAGTAAAGGTAGGTGACTGATTTGAATAGATATACCATAGCGGTGCTGGTTCGGAACCATTTTGGCGTACTAAATAGAGTTACAAGTATGTTCAGAAGACGGCAGTTCAATATCAGCGCCTTGACCGTTAGTGAAACAGAATCCAGCGAATATTCACGAATTACTGTTGTTTTCAGCGGTGATGAAGTCAACAAGCAGCAGCTAGTAAATCAGTTGTATAAGCTCCCAGACGTTTGTTCTATTAAGGAGTTTGACGCACATAATTCTGTAAGCTGTGAGCTTTTATTAATCAAGATGGAGAATAATCCTGAAACCCGTGATGAAATTAAAACAGCCGCAGATGCCTTTTGTGCTCAGACTGTGGATTATTCAAAGGATTATATAATGCTTCGTCTTGCAGACGACACAAGAAAAATAGATGACTTTATTAATATTTTGCGTGATTATAAAATACTTGAAATCTGTCGAACAGGCAGTGTGTCCCTTGAAAAAGGTAGTACGACTATCCGTCAAATTATAAATTTATAAAAAAGAAAGAGGTAATTATTATGGCAAGAATTTTTTATCAGCAGGATTGTGATCTTCAGAAACTTTCAGGGAAGACCGTAGCAATTATTGGATACGGGTCACAGGGGCATGCCCACGCATTAAACCTTAAGGACAGCGGTGTAGATGTTGTTATTGGGCTTTATGAAGGCTCAAAAAGCTGGGTAAAAGCAGAGGCACAGGGATTGAAGGTTATGACAAGTGCAGAAGCTACAAAGGTTGCCGATATCATTATGATTCTTATTAACGACGAATATCAGGCTGAGCTTTATAAAACAAGTATTGAGCCAAATCTTACTGAGGGCAAGACTCTTGCTTTCGCTCACGGCTTTAACATCCATTACGGATGCATTAAGCCACCAAAGAATGTAAACATTATTATGGTTGCACCAAAAGGCCCTGGTCATACTGTTCGTTCTGAGTATCAATTAGGAAAAGGTGTTCCTTGTCTTATTGCTGTAGAACAGGATGCAACAGGTGATGCGTGGGATTTAGGTCTTGCTTACGCTCTTGGAATTGGTGGTGCAAGAGCAGGTGTTCTTGAAACCAACTTCCGTACTGAAACTGAAACTGACTTGTTCGGTGAGCAGGCTGTACTTTGCGGTGGTGTTTGTGCATTGATGCAGGCAGGTTATGAAACTTTGGTTGAAGCAGGATATGATCCAAGAAATGCATATTTTGAGTGTATTCACGAAATGAAGCTTATCGTTGACCTTATCTATCAAAGTGGTTTTGCTGGTATGAGATATTCAGTATCAAATACTGCTGAATATGGTGATTATATCACTGGACCAAAGATTATCACTGATGATACAAAGAAGGCAATGAAGCAGATTCTTAAAGATATTCAGGATGGAACATTCGCAAAGGATTTCTTACTTGATATGTCTAATTCTGGTGCTCAGGTTCACTTTAACGCTATGCGTAAGATTGCAAGCGAGCATCCAAGTGAGGTTGTTGGTGCTGATATCAGAAAGCTTTATAGCTGGAGTGATGAAGATAAGCTTATCAACAATTAATTTCAAATTATATAGGGAATATGTTTGTTTTTATTTCGGCTTAATCCCTATGAAAGGAATAAAATTATGAAAAGTGATTCTTTAAAAAAAGGTACGCATAATGCGCCTCACAGGGCACTCTATCACGCCCTTGGACTTACCGAAGAAGAAATTTACCGTCCTTTAGTTGGTATAGTAAGCTCATATAACGAGATTGTACCAGGACATATAAATCTTGACAAGATTGTTGATGCAGTAAAGCTCGGCGTTGCTATGGCGGGCGGAACTCCTGTTGTTTTCCCTGCAATCGCTGTATGTGACGGTATTGCTATGGGTCATACAGGAATGAAGTATTCACTTGTTACCCGTGATCTTATTGCTGATTCCACTGAGGCAATGGCTATGGCACATGGTTTTGATGCTCTTGTAATGGTACCGAACTGTGACAAGAATGTCCCTGGTCTTTTAATGGCAGCGGCGAGAGTAAATATTCCTACCGTTTTTGTAAGTGGCGGGCCAATGCTTGCAGGTCGTATTAATGGAGAGAAAATCAGCTTTTCATCTATTTCCGAAGCTGTCGGCGAGTATAATGCAGGCAAAATTACGGAGGAAAAGCTCCACGAATATGAATGTAAGACTTGCCCTACCTGTGGCTCCTGCTCGGGTATGTATACTGCAAATTCTATGAATTGCCTGACAGAGGTGCTCGGTATGGGACTTCGTGGAAACGGCACAATCCCGGCGGTATATTCATCACGAATTGAGCTTGCAAAGCATGCTGGTATGGCGGTAATGGAAATGTTCCGCAAGAATATTCGTCCACGTGATATCATGACCGAGGCGGCCATTATGAACGCACTTACTGTTGATATGGCTCTTGGATGCTCCACAAATAGTATGCTGCATTTGCCTGCAATTGCTCATGAATGCGGGGTAGAGATTAATCTTGATATTGCAAATAAAATCAGCGAGCATACACCTAATCTTTGTCACCTTGCGCCAGCAGGCAGAACTTATATCGAGGAACTAGACGAAGCAGGTGGTGTTTACGCCGTAATGAACGAGCTTAATAAGAAAAATCTGCTTAATACCGATTGTATGACTGTTACTGGCAAAACTGTTGGCGAGAATATAAAGAATTGCATAAATTTCAATCATGAGGTTATCCGTCCGATTGATAATCCATACAGTGAAACTGGCGGAATTGCTGTTCTAAGAGGTAATCTTGCACCAGAAGGTAGTGTCGTAAAACGCTCGGCTGTACTCCCTGAAATGCTTGTGCATGAGGGCCCTGCAAGAGTGTTTGATTGCGAAGAAGATGCACAGACTGCTATCAATGCCAGCAAAATCGTAGCTGGCGATGTTGTAGTTATACGCTATGAAGGCCCGAAAGGCGGCCCTGGAATGCGTGAAATGCTCAACCCGACTTCTGCTATAATGGGAATGGGTCTTGGCAACAGTGTAGCTTTAATTACCGACGGTCGCTTCAGTGGAGCGACAAGGGGTGCTTGTGTCGGTCACATAACACCAGAGGCAGCATCCGGCGGACTTATCGGCGTTGTTGAGGAAGGTGACATCATCAGTATCAATATTCCTGAAAACAAGATTGAGTTAAAGGTTGATGAAGCCATCCTTGCAGAGCGTGTAAAAAACTTTGTACCAAAAACAAAGGAGTTATCGGGATACCTAAAGCGCTATGCGTCAATGGTTTCTGGTGGTGCTTCGGGGGCAATCTTGAACTAATTAATTTAAGTAGACAAATAAAAAACCGACAGGCTCAATGCTTGTCGGTTTTACTATTATTCATTGACAGTAGCTGGTATATGTTCGGAAATAATCATTGTAAGATAATTTATAACATTTTTTCGTGTAATAATGCCCACAAAATAATTTCTGCTATCGACAACAGGAACAAAATTGTAATCGGTAATTCTTGAAATAAGCTCATCAGCAGATGCGTTAATGTTAACAGGAGGATTTGAACCTTCATTGATTATTTCTTTTATTTTTATGTTTTCAAAATCCTTGATTGAGTAGCTGTCACTATCTAAAACATACATCAGGAACTCCTTATCCCTAATGATGCCATAATAGCTCCCATCGTTATTTAAAACGGGAACAGCTGTATATTTGTGAACTCTGAACTGTTCAAGGCCTTGTCTGACGGTATCATTGCTGTATAAAAAAGAAATCTCGCACTTCGGGTTAAGAAGCATTGCAATATTCATAATATCCCTCACTTAAAAATATTCTATATTTATTATATAGCAAATTAAACTATAAATAAAGTGAATTTTACTATTTAATTATATAATTATTATGAAAATTATTTGTGCATACGTAATTTTTATAAATCACTTGACAAAGAAGTATTTATGCGTTAAAATTAATTCATACTAAAAAGATAGGAATAATAACAAATAAGAAAGAGGTGCATTCACTTGTATTCAATAGTATTTAAAATGTTAAGACACAACTTCAGAAACGGGCGAATGTGCAATTGTAAGTAACCAACAATACTAAAAATTAATTAATATTATGAAAGAGGTAACTTACAATGAGTAACAGAAAATATAAATTTGAAACCCTGCAGCTCCACGTTGGACAGGAAAGCGCTGATCCAGCATCAGATTCAAGAGCAGTACCGATATATCAGACAACATCATATGTCTTTAAAAATTCAGCACACGCTGCAGCTCGCTTTGGTCTTGCAGATGCAGGTAATATCTACGGAAGATTGACAAACTCAACACAGGATGTTTTTGAAAAAAGAATTGCCGCTCTTGAGGGTGGCGTAGCAGCTTTGGGCGTAGCATCAGGCGCAGCAGCAATAACATACACTTTTTTAAATCTTGCAAAAGCTGGTGACAATATTGTTTCAGCACAGACTATTTATGGTGGAACATACAACCTTCTTGCACATACTCTCCCTGAATACGGAATTACTACTACATTTGTAAATCCAGACGAAGAAGGAGCTTTTGAAAAAGCAATAGACGACAAGACAAAGGCGATTTTTATTGAAACAATCGGCAACCCGAATGCGACACTTATTAATATTGAGGCAGTTTCAGAAATTGCACATAAGTATAAAATTCCACTTGTTGTGGATAATACATTTGCTACACCTTATCTTGTAAGGCCTTTTGAATATGGTGCTGATATTGTTGTTCACTCAGCAACAAAATTTATCGGCGGTCATGGAACTGCTATCGGTGGAGTAATTGTTGATAGTGGAAAGTTCGATTGGGAAGCTTCGGGGAAATTCCCATCACTTGTTGAACCTAATCCAAGCTACCACGGAATAAGCTTTACAAAAGCAGTTGGACCAGCAGCATTCATAGTAAGAATAAGAGCAATACTTCTTAGAGATACAGGAGCAACAATCGCACCACTTCACGCATTTTTGTTCCTTCAAGGGCTTGAAACCTTATCACTTCGTGTTGAACGTCACGTTGAGAATACATTGAAGGTAGTTGACTTCTTAGCTAATCACCCAAAGGTAGAAAGTGTTAGCCATCCTTTACTTGAAAGCCATCCGCACCACGAGTTGTATAAAAAATACTTCCCGAATGGTGGAGCATCAATATTCACTTTCAATGTTAAAGGTGGAGCAAAGGAAGCACAGGATTTCATAGACAGACTTGAGATTTTCTCACTTCTTGCTAATGTTGCTGATGTAAAGAGCCTTGTAATTCATCCGGCTTCAACAACTCATTCACAGCTTTCAGAAAGTGAACTTCTTGAACAAGGCATTAAGCCGAATACAGTAAGACTTTCTATAGGAACAGAACATATTGATGATATAATAGCTGATCTTAATCAGGCACTCAACGGATAGTAGCACAAAATTCTCCCCGATTTATCAGTTGGGGAGAATTTTTATATAATTTATATAGGAGAAAATTATGATAAGAGATATTCAGGATAAAATAATTAAACTTAAAAAGGAAAAAGACATTTGTATTCTTGCACATAGTTATCAGGCAAGAGAAATTGTTGAAGTTGCTGATTTTGTGGGTGATTCATTTCAGCTTAGTGTTATGGCTAAAAAAGCACCACAGAAAACAGTGATTATGTGCGGTGTTCGTTTTATGGCGGAAACTGTGAAGATTTTATCGCCAGAAAAAACAGTTTATCTAGCAAATCCTATTGCTGGTTGTCCTATGGCTGAACAAATGGATAAGGAACTTATTGAGGCAGTAAAACAGAAAAATCCTGAGTATACTGTCGTTGCATATATCAACACAACTGCTGAACTGAAAACCATTTGTGATGTATGTGTTACTTCCTCATCAGCGGTGAAAATAGTTGACAGAATTGAAAATAACAATATTTTATTTATTCCTGACTGTAATCTTGGTGCTTACGTAGCAGAACAGTTGCCAAATAAGAATATAAAGCTGTTACAGGGCGGTTGCCCGATTCATGCTTGTGTGACTGTCAATGATGTTGCAAAAGCAAAAACATTATATCCAGAAGCTTTAATGCTTGTGCACCCTGAGTGTATTCCTGATGTAGTGAAAAAGGCTGATTTTGTTGGCTCGACTTCAGCAATAATGGAGTATGCACAGAATTCAGATAATAAAGAATTCATAATAGGAACAGAAATTAGCATAGCAGAGCATCTGCAATATTTATGCCCTGATAAAAAATTCTACTTCCTTTCCAAGAAGCTTATTTGTCCTAATATGAAATCGACCTCTCTTATTGATGTTTTAAACTGTGTAAATGGAAACGGCGGGGAAATCATTGAACTGGATGCTCAGACAATAATTTCAGCCAGAAAGTGTATAGACAAAATGATTGAGCTTGGATAGAAAAGAGGTATACATGAAGAATATTCTATGCTTTGGCGATTCAAATACTTATGGACTCAAGCCTGACGGAACAGGCAGATATGATTTTTCAATACGTTATCCTGGTGTTTTACAGAGTATTCTTGGTGTTAATTATCACATTATCGAAGAGGGCTGCCCTGGGCGCACAACGGTTTTTGATGATAAAACACGACCTTTTAAAAACGGGATAGACTATATAGTTCCGAGTGTGTTGTCACATACACCGCTTGATTATGTTGTGATTATGCTTGGAACAAATGATTGTAAAACGGCTAATAATGCGTCTGCTGAGCAAATAGCTTCAGGCTTGGAGGAAATTATTATTGCCGTAAAAAATAATACAGATGCTCATATCTTAATAATTTCTCCAATACATCTTGGTGAAAAAATCGGAACTGACGGTTATGATAAGGAATTTGACAGCAAATCAATTAAAACCTGTAAGCAACTGTCTGATAAATATAATATTCTGGCAAAACAAAGTGGTTGCGGATTTATTGATGCGTCTGAAGTTTCTGTTGCAAGTGATATTGATAATGAACATCTTGATGAAATAGGCCATTATAATCTTGGCAGAAAAGTTGCAGAGTATATAATAAGTATAGAAGAAAAACAATTTCATTAGAAATTGTTTTTCTTTGTTATTTGATGTATAATTATTAAAAAAAACAGGAGAACGGCTATGATTCATAATTTAGACAACATAAAATATCATATTGAATATTATTCAAAGAAGCCAGAAGAAGAAAGCATTATTTTATTTTATAATTATAATGAAATTATTTGTAATATTGAGGGAAATGAGATTTCTTTTTTAAGATATAAGGATGTACAGAATTGCAGTTGTGATTTTATTTATCTTTTTTCAATGGGAGAAGATGAATTCTATCTTGCAATGTTAAATGATAAACTTCAGGGCTTTGAAGATAAATATTATAATATAAATAAATTAAGGACTGTTACACCGAGGCATCTTGCTTTTGCGGGATTCTGCGGGTACCATCTTTATTGCTGGTACAGGGATAATCAGTTCTGTGGGCGTTGTGGGAATACTCTTTCTCACGATGATAAGGATAGAGTTCTTGTGTGTAGTAATTGTGGAAATATGGTTTACCCAAAAATCTCACCCGCTGTTATTGTAAGTGTTTCTGACGGAGATAAGCTCCTTATGACAAAATACAATGGACGTGAATATACAAATTATGCTTTGGTAGCGGGATTTGTTGAAGTTGGTGAAAGTGCTGAGGATACTGCAAGGCGTGAGGTAATGGAAGAAGTAGGTCTTAAAATCAAGAATATAAGATACTATAAAACTCAGCCTTGGGGGATTACCGGATCATTCCTTATTGGACTTACCGCGGAGCTTGACGGTGATCCAACAATTACACTTGATGAGAATGAATTATCTGAGGCTTGCTGGGTTAAACGTGAGGATATTGATGTAAAATACAATAATATGAGCCTTACAAATGACATGATATGTATATTCAAGGAAAATAGATAAAGGGGAACTCAATGATTGGTGATTTACATTGTCATAGCAGATTTTCTGATGGTTCAACAGATATAGAAAGCATAATAAGATACGCAAAAAATGCAGGGCTTGAGTATATTTCACTCACAGATCACGATACCCTAAAAGGCGTTGAATTAGCTAAGGAATATGGCAAGAAGTATAATGTAAACATTATTTCTGGTGTTGAATGCTCATGTCTTGATAAGGAGAGAGGACGCTCGGCACATATGCTTTGCTATATGCCAAAGGATATTAATACCTTGCAGAAGACTCTTGATAAAACACTTGAAAGTCGCAGAAAGCAGAAGCTTCAGATAATTGATAATATCATAAAGCTTTATGATATTGAAGTTGAAGATGTATTAAGATTTGTCGGCGAAAGTCAATCAATATACGAGTGTCATATTATGCAGGCACTTGCTGATAAGGGGTATACAAATGTAATCTGTGGTGAAATGATGTCACAGCTGATGTCATCAAAGGGTAGCTGTTATGTAAAAACCGATTACCGTGATGTAAGGGAAATGGTCAGAATAATCAGCGATTGCGGTGGAATCCCAGTTCTTGCTCATCCTGAGGAATATGACTCACTTGAGCTTGCACAGGAACTTGCTGAAAAAAATCTTATAAAAGGCGTTGAAATTTTTCATCCGAGAAACTTCGAAAAAACAAGAGCTATACTGTCGGAGCTTGCAAAAAAGTACGACTTAATTATAACAGGCGGTTCGGATTTTCATGGCCAATTTTCAAAAAGCCCTCACCCAATAGGGTATTGTAGAACAGATAATAATAACATAAAAAGAATTTTGTCTTATAAATAAATTAATCACCTCGCACATATTTATTGTGTGAGGTGATTTTTATGAGTAAAAGTATTTTTATGAGAACTATATTCCTTTTTGGAATAGCAGCAATTTTCTTTTTAGCTGCCATATTACATTTTGTTTATGACTGGTCGGGTGAGGTCAGGCTTTTAGGATTTTTCTTCCCAGTGAACGAAAGTGTGTGGGAGCATCTAAAGTTATTGATAATTCCGATAATTCTGTGGTGGGTGGTCATTTATACAATTGATGGAAAGAAGCTTGCAATCGATAATCGCAGATGGATAACGGGTTGCCTTGTTTCTTTATTGTCATCAATGTTATTTATGATGGCGTTTTTCTATACATATACACAGGCATTCGGGATAGAAAGTCTCGCACTCGATATTCTTGATACATTGTTGAGCATAATATTCGGGCAACTTCTTGGATTGCATTTTTATAAACATTCAAAAGGATTGCCCTCTTGGCTTGGTAATACTTTAATTATATTAGTTATTGTTGTCTTTGCTGTTTTTACGTTGTTAACGCCGGAAATTCCACTGTTTTATGATTCTTTATCAAAAAAGTATGGTATATAGAATTAAATGTGACAAATAATAAAATCTAACAACCAATAAAATTAATAATTATAAGTTTAATATAATACGACTAAAAAGTAATCTATAATTGGATATTATATTACACTTTACTATTATTTTATTGATTTTCAACAAAAAACAAGCGTTTTTAGATATAAAAATAACGATATTTTTATATAAATATACAAATATCTAAAAATCGCTTGTTTTTTGGGATAATTGTCCACGAAAACGTTGACAAAATAAATGTAATGTTGTAAACTATCATTATAACTTCGGAAACGTTACCGGTAACGTTTTAAAAGGCGGGATAAAGTTGAAGATATATACTATAAAAGATATTGCAAAAATTGCTGGTGTCGGTGTCAGCACTGTTTCACGCGTCTTGAACGATAAACCTGATGTTAAATTAGAAACTAAATTAAAAGTTCTTGAAGTAATAAAGCAATACAATTATTCACAAAATAACAACGCAAGGATTTTAAAACAGAGAACTACAAAAACCATTGCTGTCGTTGTTAGAGGTAAAAAAAGTGCATTTTTAAATAGCATTATTGAAAAGATGTATAGTTTTGTGAATAAAACTGACTTTAACTTTATTTTTGAGTATATTGATGAACAAGAAAATGAGTTTGTGATAGCAAAGCAGCTTCTAAAAGAAAAGAAAATTGAAGGAATTGTTTTTCTCGGTGGTAATGCCTGCGATAATCATGGCGAAATTAAGAACTTAAAAATTCCGTGTATATATTCAACAGTTGATGCTAGTAATATTGATGTAAAGCTTGTTTCAAGTGTAGCCATAGACGATGTCAAAGCAGGAAAGCTGGCTATTGACTATCTTACATCAAAGGGACATAAAAAAATAGCAGTAATAAGCTCAAAGCCAGATAAAATGGATAGTATCGGATTGCGATTCAAAGGTGTTCTTGATGGCATAAAAGAAAATTCTCTTGAGTTTTCAAATGATTATTTTATAAATTCAAGCTTTCTTTTAGAATCTGCATATGAGGGCGTCATGAATAAAAAAGAAATATTAGAAAATGTGACAGCAATTTTTGCGATGTCAGATATAATGGCTATTGGCGCAGCAAAAGCTATAACAGATTGTGGATATAGAATTCCTGAGGACATTTCACTTCTTGGTTTCGATGGAATTGAGCTTGGAAGATATTATAACCCGACAATTACAACCATTAAACAGCCGGAAGAAAAAATAGCACAAAAAAGCATTCAGCTTATTATTGATAGTATAGCGGAAGGCAAACAGGGAAAACATATAATATTAAATGCTTTCCTTTTAGAAGGTAGCTCAGTAAGAGAGATATAATTTAGTATTATGCATATCAGTTGATATGATAATAAATATATTCTAAGGAGAATTTTTATGAAGAAATTTTTAGCCCTATGTCTTTCAGTACTTATGTGTGCTTCATTGGTAGCATGTGGTTCTGGAGATGATAGCAGCAAGGCAACTGGTGAAAAGAAAAAAGTTACCTTGAAGGTTTGGGGAGCTCAAGAAGAGCAAGAACTTCTTGGCAAGCTTGTTGAGGATTTCAAAAAAGCAAATCCTAACAAAGAGTACACAATCGAACTTGGTGTAGTAAGTGAAGCTGATGCAAAGACAAAGGTTCTTGAAGATACTGCAGCAGCAGCTGATGTATTTGCTTTTGCTAATGACCAGTTGAATGATCTTGTTAAAGCTGGTGCACTTTACGAAATCACAAAGAACAAAGATGAAATCGTTAGCGCAAACGCACCTTCATCAATCGATGCAGCTTCAAAGGACGGTGTGCTTTATGGTTATCCAATGACAGCTGACAATGGATATTTCCTATACTATGACAAGAGTGTTATCTCAGCTGATGATGCTAAATCATTCGAAAAAATGCTTGAAGTAGCATCTTCAAAGGATAAGAAGGTTGTAATGGATGTATCAAACGGTTGGTATATTGCTTCATTCTTCCTTGGTGCAGGCGGAAAGCTTGAACTTACAAAAGACGGTAAGCAAATTTGTGACTTCAACAATGAAAACGGCGTTCTTACTGGTGAAGCAATTAAGAAAATCACAGCTTCTAAAGGCTTTATGACAGGTGACGACGATGTTATTAAGGGTGGTTTCGGTAAGAAAATCGTTGCTGCTGTTACAGGTGCTTGGAATGCAAAAGACATCAAGGCTATACTTGGCGATAACTATGCAGCAACAAAGCTTCCAACATTCAAACTTGGTGACAAGGATGTTCAGATGAGTAGCTTTGCTGGTTGTAAGGTTGTAGGCGTTAATGCTGAAACAAAGGCTCCTTCTGATGCAATGGCTCTTGCTGAATTCATAACAAGTGAAAAAGCTCAGGTTGAAAGATTTGAAAAAAGAGGCCTTGGTCCTTCAAATATCAAAGCAGCTTCTTCAGACGCTGTAAAGGCCGACATTGCACTTTCAGCTCTTGCTGAACAGAGCAAGTATGCTTATTCACAGAACAATGTTAGCGGAAACTACTGGGCTCCTGCTGAAGCATTTGGTACAGCAATGGAAGCAAAAGACTATTCAAAGACAATTAAACAGCAGCTTGATGCTATGGTTGCTCAGATAACAAAATAACTTAGTTATTATTAATATTTATGACAGCTTGAAGCCCCAGGCTTCAAGCTGTTTATAACTAATAACATTTAAAATAAATGTTAAGGAGGCTGGATAATGTGAACCCAAGCGAAAGAAGCCGAAATCCATTTGTAAATCTGGGTAGAAATATTATACTTTTCTTTAGTTCAATAGCAGCGGCTATAGGCAGTTTTTTAAAAATTTTCATAAAAGGCGATTTCAGAACAAAACTTTCTTTTATAATAATGGGCTTCGGTAATTTATTCCGGGGACAAATATTGCGAGGATTATTATATCTCGGGCTTCAGGTAGTATATATATTATATATGATAAGTTTCGGTTGGAGCTATCTGAAAAACATCGCTACTCTTGGTACGGCAACTCGAATCAAGAAGTGGAATGCTGAACTCGAAATATTTGAATATATTCAAGGCGACAATTCAATGAAAATTCTGTTGTTTAGCGTAGTAACAATGGTGATTTCATTGGTCTTTCTTATTTTCTATATTAATAACATAAAATCTGCATACAAATCCGAACTATTGTCTAAGAGTGGAAGGAAGCTTCCTAATGCTATTGATGATGCAAAATCATTAATGAACGATAGATTCCATGTAACGATGCTATCTGTTCCAACTATAATGATTATTTCATTTACAGTACTGCCAATAATCTTTATGATTTGTATTGCCTTCACAAACTTTGATAAAAACCATCAGCCGCCAGGGAACCTTTTTACATGGATTGGCTTTGATAATTTTAACAATATGCTTTTCAAAGATAAAATTCAGAAGGATACATTGATCAATACATTTACGTGGACAATGATATGGGCATTCTTTGCAACCTTCCTTAATTATATCTTTGGTATGGTTCTAGCTATGACTATAAATAAGAAGGGCATAAAGCTAAAGTCAATGTGGAGAACTTTTTTTGTAATTACAATTGCTGTTCCACAGTTTGTAACACTTATGCTTATGTCAAAGCTTTTTGCAGATCAGGGCCCTGTTAATTCTATACTTATGAATCTAGGATTAATCAACGATAATATTCAGTTCCTAACTGACTCAAGCTCGCAGTTGCCGAGAATAATGTGTATTCTTATCAATATGTGGGTAGGTATCCCATATACAATGCTTATCACAACAGGTATTCTTATGAATATTCCTGAAGAAATGTATGAGAGTGCAAGAATTGACGGAGCTAATCCTTTTGTAATGTTCACAAAGATTACTTTGCCATATATGTTATTCATAACAACTCCATACCTTATCACACAGTTTGTTGGCAATATCAACAACTTTAATGTTATCTACCTGTTGACAGGCGGTGGGCCTTTGTCGCTTGATTATTATCAGGCGGGAAAGACAGATTTGCTTGTAACGTGGCTGTATAAACTAACGGTAAATGAACAGAATTACAGCGTCGCGTCAACAATCGGCATTTTTGTATTTGCTATTACTGCAATACTCTCACTTGTTGTTTATAATATGTCATCATCTTCAAAGAGGGAGGATCAGTTCAAATGATAAAGAGTTATAAGTTCAGCAGAAGATTGTCGAACACTTTCATATATGTTATTCTAACCGTTTTGTCAATCATATGGTTACTCCCTATTGCATGGTTGGTTATGTTTTCATTCAATGCTGATAAAGGAATGTACCATCCGGAATATATCATTCCTACAAACTGGACACTTGATAATTATATAAACCTTTTTACAAAAACAGATCTTTTTAAGTTCCCAACATGGTTTATGAATACTTTGATTATTGCTTGTATATGCTGTGTTTTGTCAACCTTCTTTATTCTTGCAACAAGCTATACATTCAGTCGTTTGAAATTTAAATCAAGAAAGAAGATGATGAATGTTTCACTTATTCTTGGAATGTTCCCTGGCTTTATGAGTATGATAGCTATCTATCATATGCTTAAAGAACTTCTTCACCTTGAACAATCAAAGCTGTCATTGATCCTTATTTACTCTGGTGGTGCTGCTCTTGGATACTTTATTTCAAAGGGCTTTTTTGATACTATTCCAATGGCACTTGATGAAGCAGCAACTCTTGACGGAGCGTCAAAAAATCAGATTTTCTGGAAAATCACTCTTCCTATGTCAAAGCCAATTATTGTTTATACTGCGTTGACTTCTTTTATTGCACCATGGCTTGACTTTATTTTTGTAAGTGTAATTATGAAGGATAATTATAAGAATTACACAGTTGCACTTGGATTGTTCCAGATGATTTCAAGAGAAAATGTATATCAGTATTTCACACAGTTCTGTGCTGGTGCTGTTATAGTAGCTATACCGATATCAGTTCTATTTATATTCATGCAGAGATTCTATGTCAGCGGTGTTGTTGGAGGATCAGTTAAGGGATAACAGTCTCTTTGATTTATGACTAACAAATATCTTTTTTGTTAGTCATAAATTTTATATTGAAGTATTTGTTTTAATATACCAAAAAGGTGCTTTTATGAAGAAATTTTTATTAATATGCCTTAGCGCTGTGATATTCCTTTCAGCGTGTGGTAAAGGCAGAACAGAAACTGAAAAAACTATAAATGAAGAATATCCAAAGATAATAAATGATAATTATAAAAATTATTATGAGATTTATCTCGGCGGATTCTATGATACAGACAAGGACGGAGTAGGCGACTTAAAAGGGCTTATTAAAAAACTTGATTACTTAAATGACGGGGATCCGAGAACAAAAACCGACCTCGGAATTACTGGGATATGGCTAATGCCTATAATGCCTTCACCGACTTATCATAAATATGATGTAACAGATTATATGGCTATTGATCCGCAGTATGGTACAATGGAGGATTTTGAAAAGCTTTCAAAGCTATGCAAGGAAAGAGGCATTGACTTAGTCATTGACCTTGTACTTAATCATACTTCTGCTCAGCATCCATGGTTTCAGTCGGCAATAAAAAGCATGAGAATTGAACCTTGTGGACAAAAGGAATGCAAATATGAGGAAAAATGCCATGAGCATAATCCTTACTGTCAGTATTACAACTTTAAACAGGATTCATCGGGAAAGGGAATGTATGTTGTTCCTGGTGCAGGTGATTGGTATTATGAGGCTGGATTTTGGGACCAGATGCCGGATTTAAACCTTGATAACCCAGTGGTAAGAGATGAAATCATAAAGATTTCAAAGTTCTGGATTGAAAAGGGTGTAAAGGGCTTTAGACTTGATGCAACAACACAGTTCTATGCTGAAAACACATCAAAGAATATTGAGTTTTTAAGCTGGCTTACAACAGAACTTAAAAAAATTAAGCCTGATATTTATATGGTTGGTGAAGCGTGGACAGATGAAAGCATTATTAAGGATATGTACGCAAGCAAGCTCACGAGCTTCTTCAATTTCGGTTTTTCACAGGTTGATGGCAACTTTATCAAGAGCGTAAGAATGGGCACAGGTGTTACTCTTGCTAAAGACTTAGAGGATTGGCAGAAGGATATACGTTCAATGTATCCTGATGCTATTGATGCAACCTTTCTTTCAAATCACGATAATGCACGAAGTGCAGGCGGACTTGGAAGAAAGCTTGTGCTTGAAAAAATGGGCGCAGCTGTTTATATGCTTGCCCCTGGAAATTCCTTTATCTATTATGGTGAAGAAATCGGAATGACGGGTTCCGGCAAGGATGAAAATAAGCGACAGCCACTTGTATGGTCGCTCAAAGATAAAACAGGTATTACAAAGCCTGTTGCCGGTTCAACAAATACTGAATTGCCAAAGGCTGGTATTGATCAACAATTAAAGGACAAAAATTCATTACTAAACTATTATAGGGATATAATAAGGATAAAGGATTTAAACCCTGAAATTGCGAGAGGAACAATTACTGCACTTGATCTAAACAATGAGTCAATTTGTGCATATATGAGTGAATATAACGGCTCGTCAGTGTATATAATTCACAATCTTTCAAAGCAGGAGGTTGACATAAATCTCCCAGGTGATATATTTAGTAATGTAGAATTAAAAGGAAAACTAACTGCTGATGGTGGAAAGATATTACTTAATAAGAGCAATCTTAAAATGCCTTCATATTCTACTGTAATTTTAAGAGAAAAAAACTAAGGTGGTAAATATATGAGCAAAAAGAGTATTGATAATTCACGCTCAGCGGGAATACTTCTCCCTATTTCAAGTCTTCCGTCCAAGTATGGCATTGGTAACTTCGGAAAAGAAGCATATGAATTTGTTGATTATTTAGTTGAATGTGGGCAGAAATACTGGCAGATACTCCCGATAGGCCCAACAAGCTTTGGTGACAGCCCTTATCAGTCTTTTTCAGCTTTTGCAGGGAATCCATATTTTATTGATTTTGATATGCTTATCAGTGAAGAACTACTTGAAAATGATGATGTAGATAGCATTGATTGGGGAGCAGATGAAGGAAGTGTTGAATACGATAAAATCTATGAAAACAGATTTAAGGTTTTAAGAATTGCTTTTGATAACTTTAAAAAACTGGATCAAAAGGAATACAAGTCTTTTTATAATAAGAACAAGCACTGGATAAAAGATTATTCTTTATATATGGCTATTAAAATGAAGTTCGACAACAAGTCCTGGCTTGAGTGGGATGATGATATAAGGCTTCATAAGAAATCAGCAATACAGAAATTTTCAGAAATGCTTGCTGATGATATATATTTCTGGTGTTTTTTGCAGTTTAAATTCTATAAGCAATGGTATAAGCTCAAAGAATATGCAAACAGTAATGGTATAAAAATTATCGGTGATATTCCTATATATGTTTCGATGGACTCAGCAGATACCTGGGCAAACAGTAATCTGTTTTTACTTGATGAGGATCACAGACCAACTGTAGTAGCAGGATGTCCGCCTGACGGCTTTTCTGAGGACGGTCAATTATGGGGTAACTCAATATATGATTGGGCTGTTATGGAAAAGGACGGCTTTTCATGGTGGAAGGATAGAATTTCCTTTAGCTGTACAATTTATGATGTAATAAGAATTGACCATTTTATCGGCATTGTAAGATACTATGCAATTCCAGCTGGTGATGATAATGCAAGAAAAGGAAAGTTCCATAAAGGGCCTGGATATGCTCTTATCAAGTCAATAGATGAGGTGAGAGGTGACAGCCAGATTATTGCTGAAGATCTCGGTTTTGTTACTGAACCTGTCAGAAAGCTCATTAAGCGTTCAGGCTATCCTGGAATGAAAATTCTTCAGCATGCTTTTGACGGTAATCCTGAAAACGAACATTTACCTATAAATTATGAAAAGAACTTCTGCGTATACCTTGGCACTCATGATAATGACACTATGGCTGCTGCAATAGAGCAGATGTCAGATGAGAAGAAGCAGAATATGCTTAATTATATTGGAAAAGATAACTATGACAATATAATATGGGATCTTATCAGACTTGCTTATTCAAGTGTAGCTAAGATGGTTGTTATTCAGATGCAGGATATACTTGGCCTTGGCAATGATGCAAGAATGAATATTCCGTCAACAGTCGGCTCTAACTGGAAGTGGCGTGTGGAAAAATCAGCACTTACAAGTGAAACAGCTGAGAAATTAAAATTATTATCAAAGGTTTACGGCAGATAGCCTTTGATTGTCTGGAGGAATTTATGAATACAAATTTCAAAAATAATATAGACGTAATTCTTGATTATGATTACGGAAAAACTGCAGAAAATGCAACTACAACTGAACTTTACAATGCTATCTCAAAAGCTGCTATGGCAGAAATGAGAAATACTCAGACAAAGCTTTCCGAGAAGAAAACTGCCTGCTATTTTTCAGCAGAATTCTTAATCGGACGTCTTGTATACAGCAATCTTCTTAACCTTGACCTTCTTAATGATACAAAAGAATATCTTGAGGATAATGGCCTTGATATAACTATCTTTGAGGATATTGAAGATAATGCCCTCGGAAATGGCGGTCTTGGAAGACTTGCTGCGTGCTTTTTAGATAGTGCTGCAACACAGAATATTCCACTTGATGGATACGGAATCCGATATAAGTACGGTATTTTCAAGCAATATTTTGAAGATGGACTTCAAAAGGAAATTCCGGACAACTGGCAACGCTTTGGCGATCCTTGGTCAGTCAAAAGAGATGACAAGGCTGTTGTTGTTGAGTTCGGTGATCAGAAGGTTCTTGCTGTACCATATGATACACCAGTAATTGGATACAGAAATAATGTAGTAAATACCCTCAGATTATATGAAGCACAGTCACTTGAAAGCTTTGACTTTGATTTATTTAACCAGCAGAAATATGACAAGGCATTTGAGAAGAAAAATGCAGCCGAAGCAATTTCAGCTGTTCTATATCCAAATGATGATACAGATAAGGGCAAGAAGCTTCGAATTAAACAGCAATACTTCTTTGTTTCTGCAGCACTACAGAATATTATTGCTGATTTTAAGGAAAAGCACGGAACAAACTTTAAGAAGTTCCCTGATTTTTATGCAATTCAGCTTAATGATACTCATCCTGTTGTTGCTATTCCTGAACTTATAAGGCTCCTTAGCGTTGAAGGTCTGACTTTTGCTAAGGCTTTTGATATTGCTAAAAAGACTTTTGCATATACAAACCATACTATTATGGCAGAAGCACTTGAAAAGTGGAGCCTTAAGCTATACAGAACTGTTCTTCCTAATGTATATAAGATTATCGTTAAGATTGACAAGCAGCTTGAAAAAGACTTGATTGCAATGGGTATTGTTGAAGAAGAAAGAGAGCAGTATAAGATTATCTCAAACAATCTTATCTATATGGCTCGTCTTGCAGTGTATGCTACATTTTCAACGAATGGTGTTGCACAGATTCATACAGAAATTCTTAAGGATTCAACACTTGCCGAATGGCATAAGTTATATCCAGATAAGATAAACAACAAGACAAATGGTATTACACAGCGTCGATGGCTTGCACTTGCAAACCCACAGCTAGCACAGTTCATTACTGATAAAATAGGAGATGACTGGACAACTGATCTTGATGAATTAAAAAATCTTGAAAGGTATAAGAATGACAAGGCTGTTATCAAGGCTTTTGAAGAAATAAAGAAAATCAAAAAGCAGGAGCTTGTTGAATATATTGACAAGAAGGAAGGCAGACTCCTCGACAGCAGTTTTGTTTTTGACATTCAGATTAAGAGGCTTCACGAATACAAGCGTCAGCTAATGAATGCTCTTTCAATCATTGATATTTACTTTGGCTTAAAGGATGGTTCAATCAAGGACTTCAATCCAACTGCATTTATCTTTGGTGCTAAATCTGCTCCAGGATATTCGCGAGCTAAAGCAATCATCAAACTAATCAACTCAATAGCTGATAAGATAAATGCTGATGATGATGTGAATGAAAAGCTCGCTGTATTATTTGTCCAGAATTATAATGTCTCATATGCTGAAAAGCTTACACCAGCTGCTGATATTTCTGAACAGATTTCAACAGCAGGTACAGAAGCTTCAGGAACAGGTAATATGAAGTTTATGCTCAACGGAGCGGTAACCCTTGGAACATTTGATGGCGCAAATGTTGAAATCGTTGAACAGGCTGGGGAAGAAAATAATTACATCTTTGGAGCAAGAGTTAATGAAATTGAAAAGATCTCAAAGGATTATGATCCAATGAAGATTTACGAAAGCAACCAACGTATTAAGAAGATTATAGATTCACTCACAGATGGAACATTCGATGTAGGAAAAACTGGGTTATTCGAAGACCTAAGAAAGTGCCTTCTTGAAGATACCTATAATAAAGCGGACACTTATTATATTCTTCACGACTTTGAAAGCTATGTTGCGGCAAAGCTTTGTGCAAACAAGGATTATTCTGACAGATATAGCTTCACAAAAAAGTGCTTTATGAACACCTGCAATGCAGGTAAGTTCTCAAGCGACAGAACAATCAAGCAATATGCTGATGAAATCTGGTTAAACAAGAACAAGTAAAACAATATTAAATACTGTATCTTAATTGATACAGTATTTTTTATTTATTGATAACAAAAAAGTTTTTTCGACATATTATGTATTGAACATTATGTTCACAAATCATATAAGGGGTTTTGACAATGTTTAATAAAATGAATAACAATATGGGAATGGAAAAATCAATGCAAGGTGGTTATGAGAATAATGCCATTTGCAGCTGTTTTAAACCTATCGTAAAAGAAAGCTGCTGCTGCCGTCCAAGAAAAGTATGTTATACTGTCTATGATTGCTGTTATACTAAGAAATTTACTAAAAAGATGCCTGATAATATGTGTTGTCCAAAAATGGACAATAATTATTATTCAGGTAAAATGAATGAAATGTATGATAACAGTTGGGGCAATTCCAGCGGTCCGAAAGATAACTATATGGACAATAATTATTATTCAGGTAAAATGAATGAAATGTATGATAACAGCTGGGGCAATTCCAGCGGTCCTAAAGATAACTATATGGGCGATAATGCTGATATGTACGGCGAAAACGATATGGGCGGAAATTACTGGGGCTAATAGTTAACACTCATTAACAATTCTCCTCTATGTAACATAATATATAAAGAACAATTTGTTCAGTTTACTATAGAGGAGAATTTCTATGAGTTGTCACGATGAAAATGGAATGTTTGAACCAGAGATGACTATTTATCACGGAAGTAACTGTGACTATTATGCTCACGATGAATGTTGTTGTGACTTTTGCAAAGAATGTTGTACAACGGGCGCACCAAAATGCAATATCTGCGAACTTCAGATGAAAAATCTGCTTGCTCAGTTGATTACACTGTATCCTACAACTACTTTCTCATTTACAATGCAAGATGGCACAATTATAACTGGAACGCCAACAGGTATGCTGGATCCTTATAACAATGGAGTTGTTGTAGTAACTTCACCAGGTGGTACAACAGAATACGTTAATGTTTGTCAGATCGCAAGGGTGGAATTAATAAGTGCAACATATAATACCCAAATTACCTATGTTCCAGGATGCTTATGCCCAACATGCAGTGGCTGTGATGAGTCAATACGCAGTCTTATATCAGTAGGAGAGATAATCAATATACCAAATGGTGTTTCAATCACTGGTGCTACAGTTGTAGCAGTTGCCCCTGGTATAATTGCATTGCAAAGTGGAGCAAATGTGTGGTTTATTTCTACTTGCCATATGGATTCATTTACTATTACAGATAATACTGCAGATTAAAAGAGTGGCAAGTGCCACTCTTTTTTTATATTGTGCAAACAACCACCGACTATATTTGTAGAGCGGAAAAAGCTTTAGTGGTGAGGAAGAAAATAAAAAACTCCTAATGTGATAAAAATATTAATACACTATCCAAAAATTGTGGTATAATAAAATCCATAGTATTTTAATAGGAGGGACAAAATGGATAATTTATTTATGACTCCAGACGGCCATTCTGGCTTTTTGGCAAAGAAATTATTTAATGAAATGGGAAAAATAAATTGGGGAGCCGTTGCGTATATTGAAGAAGGTGGTGGAGGACCTAAGGGTAATCATACGCATAGTGACAACCACATTTTTATTGTTGTTGAAGGCGAGGTAGAGGTTATTACTGATGAAGAATCTCATATCGTTAAAAAAGATGAAATGTTCTTTGTGGATGGTATGACACCACATTCAATTTGGAATAAAGAGAAACAAACGGCAAAGGTAATAAAAATTTCTGTTGCACGATAGTTTTATAATAAGTTATTTGTTACAAAAAAACGAGTTGAATTTTCTGGAGGGACAAAATGATAAAGGTTCTGAAGCTTGCACAGATTGATGAACTCAGGAGTAATGTTGACAAAAGTATTATACAGCATATCAGAACAGGCAGAGTGGAACGTTTCGCCTGCTTTTCGGACTTTGATATGATATCCTTTAACTGGTATGACATCAATAAGCCTGACTCTGAAACAGAGCATATCCTTATATATTTTAGTAAAAATGACTTGTGCATACTTTCTGATATCAAGGAAGTACAATCAATAGCAAACAGTGTCGCTGAAAAGGATACTGAGATTCAGAGAATTCTGTATCAGTTTTTTGTTGAGCTTATAAAAAATGATATGGAGTATCTTGAAAAGCTTGAAGAGGAAATTACTCTGTCAGAGGATGATCTTCTTGAGCGGACAAGTAGTGAATGTACGGAAAAAATTGTTGAGTATAGAAAAATGCTTTTAAAGCTTAAAAGATATTACGAACAGCTCAACACTATTTTTGAAGGCTTTAATGAAAACGAAAATAATTTGCTTAATGATGATGATTTAAGAATTTATAAAATTCTTGACAACAGAGTTGACAGGCTTTATGCGACAGTTCTTAATCTAAGGGACTATGTCACACAAATGCGAGAGGCTTATCAGGCGAGAATAGACATAGAGCAGAATAATTTAATGAGGATTTTCACGGTAGTGACCTCGATATTTATGCCGTTGTCTTTGATTGCTGGCTGGTACGGAATGAATCTGCGTATGCCTGAATTTGCGTGGAAGTATGGTTATCTGGCAGTAATCATACTGAGCGTTGCTGTGTGTATAACCTGCTTAATTTACTTTAAAAAGAAAAAATGGTTTTAATCTGTCAATAGCTTTTTAGTCCGTTGATACATGAAGTCGAGGACATTCATTCGTGCCTTTTCATCATTTATTGGGCAAGGCTGATAATTATTTCTCTTCCCCGAATGAACATAATACGGAATAATAAACTCCTGTTGATTTATGAGGTTGTTGTTTTCATCAAAGGTGAAACGCTCCTGATAAATCAGCGTTCTGTTTTCTGGGAAGGGTGAGCTCCCGAAGCAGAAGCTACCAAGTGAATATACAATATGCTTGCCTTTGTATACTTCAAAGGGCTGAATAACGTGAGGATGAGCACCGATAACAAGATCAGCACCATTGTTAACAAGAGTATGGCAGTGATTAATCTTCCACTGCTCAGGGTAATGAATGAATTCCTCACCGCTATGGAAGAATACGACTTTTGCGTTAACCTTATCTTTAAGTTCATTAAGCTGATTTATTGTTTTGGTGAGGCTACCCCATTCACCGAACATTACATTCAGAATAGCTATTTTCACCCCGTCCTTTTCAAGTATAATAGGATGATTGACATCACCCCAGCGTGTATCTGCTTTATCAAAAGCAGAAACAGTGTCCTTATACCCCTGTAAGCCGTAATCATAGAGATGATTGTTTTCAAGCACAACAGTATCAATGCTGTTTGCCTTATAAATCCCGGCATATTTTGATTTGTTCCTGAACCAATAAGCAGGAGTGTACCCTTTATCCTGACCTTGAAGATTTGAATCAGTAAAAACATTTTCTGAATTTGCAACAGTAAAATCATCAGTTCCTATATATGGCATACATTTTTCAAAAAAGTATGTAGCGGGTTTTGTCTTTGTGTAATAGGATATACTGCTCTGCGAGGCTTCACCGTTATATGAGCCGAGAATGCAATCACCTAAAAATGATATTGTAATGCTTTTTGTCTTTGGTACAACAGCATTTGTCGGCAAATAGAAATTTTGCTTTATAGAATTGATTTCTTCTTTGACTTTCTTATACTTTACCTCTGTATTTTTATTGCCCGTTGGCAACAGGATAAGAAATGCTGTCAATATTACAACAGTTATAATTTTTTTCATATACATCACTCCTGATTAATGTATATGGAAAAAGACAAGCTATATGATAATTATTTATCGCAATAAGCAACAAAAAAAGAGCCTGAACTTCAAGCTCTTTTTTATTATGATAATCTGTTTTTAAAATCATCGTAACCGAATTCTTTAATTATTTTTGTATTACCGTCTTTGTCGCATAGTGCAATGGAAGGTAACTTCATACCATTGAAGGTAGTGGTCTTGACCATTGAGTATATTGCCATATCGCAAAAGACAAGCCTGTCACCAATTTTCAAAGGCTCATCAAAGGAATAATCACCAATAATGTCACCAGCAAGACAGGTATGTCCACCAAGACGATAGGTGTATTTCTTTACATTTGCCTCACCTGAACCGATAATATGCGGTCTGTATGGCATTTCAAGCACATCAGGCATATGACAGGCAGCCGAAGTGTCAAGGATAGCAATATTCATTCCGTTGTCGATGATATCCATTACACTTGTAATAAGGAAGCCAGCATTGAGTGCAACTGCTTCGCCAGGCTCAAGATAAACCTCAACATTATACTTTGCCTTAAAGTTTTTGATTATATCAATCAATTTTTCAACATCATAATCTTCTCGTGTTATATGATGACCGCCACCGAAGTTTACCCACTTCATCTGTGGGAGGAACTCGCCGAACTTTTCTTCAACAGCTTTTATTGTAGCCTCAAGTGCGTCAGAATTTTGCTCACAAAGTGTATGAAAGTGCAATCCGTCAATTCCTTCAAGCATATCAGCTCGGAAGTTTTCTTTCGTGACACCAAGTCGAGAAAAGGGCGAGCAAGGGTCATAAATAGCATGGTCTTGTGTCGAACATTCAGGGTTAATTCTTATCCCAAAGCTTTTTTTGCTGGCAAGGCATTTATCTTTACACTTGCCCCACTGTGAGAATGAGTTGAATATAATATGGTCACATATTGTCAGAATCTCATCCAATTCGTCGGACTTGTAAGCAGGGGAGAATATGTGAGTTTCGCCTCCAAACATTTCGTACCCGAGCTTTGCCTCATATAGTCCACTTGCAGTTGTTCCAGAAAGATACTGTGAAATAAGTGGGTAGGTTGAAAACATAGAATAAGCTTTCTGTGCTAAAAGTATGTGACAGCCTGTTTTGCCCATAACATACTTGAGTTTTTCAAGGTTTTTAATTAGTAGTTTTTCATCAACAACAAAACAAGGTGTCGGCAGTTTTTCTATTGCAAAGTCAAGCATTCTATTCTCCTTGTCTGTATTAATTTAAAGAGTAGTTTATTAATTTAGTTTGCATATCATAAGATATTCTTCTGTTAATTCCTCCACTATTTCAAATCCAACGGACTTATACATTTTTACTGCATAATTATCCTTTTGAACAGCAAGTGAAGTTTGCTTATATCCTTTGCTTTTTAATAATTCCAACATATTGAGCATAAGTTTTGTACCAATACCTTTATTGCGGAATTCTTTATATAATGAGATTGCAAATTCAGGAGTTCTATTATCAGTATTCCCAAAACCTTTTACATCGCCGGAGAGAATTCTTGTCCATACAGCACCGATAATTATTCCATCACTTTCTGCAACAAGGCAATTGTCATCTGGCTTTCCAAAACCATCAATATATGCACTTAGCTCTGGCTTTTGTATAATATCAAATGGGGCAAGATTGTTTTCATCTCTTTGAAATATCGCTTCGTATAGAAAGTATTTGAGAAGAGGTATTTCTTCTGTCTTTATTTCTCTAATTGTATATTCAATCATTAATATACCATCTCAGGGTTAAAGCTTTCTTGCCAAGGCAAGCCCCATTTATTGAGTGCATCCATAAATGGATCTGGATCAAATTCCTCAATATTATAAACTCCAGCTTTATCCCATGTTTTTGTCATTATCATCATTGCACCAATCATAGCAGGCACACCTGTTGTGTAGGAAATTGCCTGTGACTCGACTTCTTTATAACATTCCTCATGGTCGCAAACGTTATAAATATAATAAGTCTTATCCTTACCGTCCTTTTTACCTGTGAAGATACAACCTATATTTGTTTTTCCCTTAGTGCGTGGGCCAAGAGTAGCAGGGTCAGGCAATACAGCTTTTAAGAACTGCAAAGGAACAATCTTCTTGCCCTCAAAATCAATAGGCTCAATGGAAGTCATACCGACATTTTCAAGGCATTTTAGGTGTGTGAGATAGCTTTGTCCAAAGGTCATGAAGAAGCGTATTCTCTTTATTCCTGTGATATTGAGTGCAAGGCTTTCAAGCTCCTCGTGGTGGAGAAGATACATATCCTTCTCACCGATTTCAGGGAAGTTATAAACTCTTTTTATTTCCATCGGTTCGGTTTCAATCCAGTCACCATTCTCCCAGTAAGAGCCCTTTGCAGTAACTTCACGGATATTAATTTCAGGGTTAAAGTTTGTAGCAAAAGGATAACCGTGATCTCCTGCATTAGCGTCAAGTATATCAATATAGTTTATCTCGTCAAACTGATGTTTGAGAGCATATGCTGAGAAAACTCCTGTTACGCCTGGGTCAAATCCACTACCAAGAAGTGCAGTTATTCCAGCGTCCTTGAATTTTTCTCTGTATGCCCATTGCCATTTGTATTCAAATTTTGCAGTGTCAAGAGGTTCATAGTTTGCAGTATCTACATAATTTGTTCTTGTTGCAAGACAAGCATTCATTATTGTTAAATCCTGATATGGGAGGGCTAAATTCAGCACAACATCAGGCTTAAAGCTGTTTATCAATTCAACAAGCTCATTAACATTATCAGCGTCAACCTTTGCAGTGTGTATAATAGTTTTTGTTTTACTTTCAAGTTTTTCCTTAAGTGCATCACATTTTGATTTTGTTCTGCTTGCTATCATAATTTCCTCAAAAACTTCGCTATTTTGACAGCATTTGTGGATAGCAACAGAAGCTACTCCACCACAACCGATTATAAGACATTTTCCCATTTATAATAATCCTCCTTTTATTTGCTGATTGATAATAATAATTCTCTTAAAATCTTGCAGGCTACTGCTGTTGAAGCACCACTCTGGTCATACACAGGGCTAAGTTCATTCACATCAGCGCCGACTATATTAAGCTTTCCAATTTTAATAATTGCTTCGAGTAATTCCATAAATGTAACACCACCAGCCTCGGGTGTACCTGTTCCGCAGAAGACAGATGTGTCAAGAACATCAAGGTCAAGTGTAAAGTAAACAGGCTTGTCAGCAAGCTTTTCAATAACTTCTTCAAGTCCGTTTAAGTCGAATTTGTTGATAAAATTATGTTCTTTAGCAAATTCAAATTCAAATTTCTCGCCACTTCTTATTCCAAACTGGAAAATACGGTCGTCGCCTAAAATATCGTGACAACGTCTTATTACTGTTGCGTGGGAAAGTTTTTCTCCTAAGTAATCATCACGAAGGTCAGTATGAGCATCAAAATGAATTATGCAAAGGTCAGGGTATTTCTTTGCGACTTCTCTGATACTTCCGAGAGTGACTAAATGCTCGCCACCAATCATTACAGGGATTTTATTGTCAACAAGAATGCCCTTTGTCATATCTGAAATTTCATCAAGAACCCTTTGTGTGTTCCCAAAAGGCAACTCAAGATCACCGCCGTCAAAAACATTAATGTCGCATAAGTCCTTATCCTGATAAGGGGAGTAGGTTTCAAGCCCGAAGGATTCAGACCGCATAACCTTACTTGCAAAACGTGTTCCTGGGCGATATGATGTGGTTGAGTCAAATGGTGCCCCGAAAATTACAATATCAGCCTCATTATACTCTTTGTCGCAGCCGATAAAGGTTTCAATATTTCTATTCAACATCTTTTAAAAGCTCCTCAACATAATTCGGGAGGTAGAATGCCCCCTTGTGCAGATTGGTGTTATAGTATTTTGTCTTGAGTGCAAGCTGATCCCATTCCTTTGCCATTAAATCACCGACAGGGTGATATTTTTTTGAAGCAAAGCCAAACAGCCAGTGCCCTGACGGATATGTTGGGATATGAGCCTGATAAACACGGCTTATATTAAAGGATTCAACAATCCTCTTGTGTGCTCTTTGCATTGCTATAGCATCATCTTCATAGAATGGGCTTTCATGCTGATTGACCATAATGCCGTCTTCCTTAAGTGCCTTAAAGCAGTTCCCATAGAATTCTTTTGTGAAAAGTCCTTCGCCAGGACCGAATGGGTCGGTTGAGTCAACAATTATTAGGTCGTATTTATCTTCACACTTTCTAATAAACTTTAAGCCGTCCTGAAAATAAAGATTAACTCTCTTATCGTCAAAGCCACAGGCAGTCTGCGTCAGGTACTTCCTGCACACATCAACAACCATCTCATCAATTTCAACAATATCAATGCTTTCAATAGTTGCATAGCGTGTCAGCTCTCTTGCAACGCCACCGTCACCGGCACCGATAACAAGAACATTTTTAACATTCGGGTGAACAGCCATTGGAATATGAGTAATCATCTCATGATAGATAAATTCATCCTTCTCTGTGAGCATCATATATCCGTCCAAGGTCAGAAATCTTCCGAATTCCTTTGACTCAAAAACATCAATCCGTTGGAAATCACTCTTTGCTGTATAAATCTGTTTATCAACCTTTATAGAAAATTTGCAGTTCTTAGTATGTTTTTCTGAAAACCATAGCTCCAACTAAAATCCCCCTTTCAGAACATTAATATATTCAATGTTCATATCTTCAGGGCCTGTCATAAAACAGCCCTTTTCTTTTGCGTATATAATATAATCAATTATTTCTGGTGTTACTTCTTCACCTGGTGCAAGAATAGGAATTCCAGGTGGATAGCACATAACAAATTCTGTACATATCTTGCCCACGCTATCCTCAATTAGTACGGGAGTTTTTTCAGAATAGAAAGCCTTTTGCGGAGCAAGAACAACCTTTGGATTTATATATTCGTGCTTCATCATACCAGTTTTGTCTTTTTTATAAAGTCTTCTTATTTCGGATAATGCACTAACAAGTCGTTCAATGTCCTTATGCCTGTCACCGACAGAAATATAAGCAAGAATATTCCCGATGTCACCGAATTCAACCTGAATATCATATTCATCGCGGAGAAGGTCATATACTTCAATTCCGGCAAGTCCTATGTTCAGGGTGTTTATTGATAGCTTTGTAATATCAAAATCAAAAACGGAATCACCGTTTATCAGTTCTTTTGAATAAGCGTAGTAGTCACCAATGTTATTGATTTCTTCTCTTGCATATTCAGCAAAATCAATAACCTTATCAAAAATCTCTTTCCCGTCAAGAGCAAGATTCCTCCTTGAAATATCGAGGCTTGAAAGAAGGAGGTAAGAACCACTTGTGGTCTGAGTGAGATTTATAACCTGTCTTACATAGTTGGGATTAATATTTTCGCCACATAATAAAAATGAGCTTTGTGTGAGTGAACCACCTGATTTATGCATACTCACCGATGTCATATCAGCGCCAACGCTCATTGCAGAGGCAGGGAGCTTATCACTGAAATAAAAATGCGTTCCGTGCGCTTCGTCAACAAGAACTTTCATATTGTTATCGTGTGCAAGCTTTGTTATTGCTTTAAGGTTTGAGCATATTCCGTAGTATGTTGGATTGTTCACAAAAACAGCAACTGCGTCAGGATTTTCCTTTATAGCATTCTCAACGTCGCTTAATGCCATTCCAAGAGCAATTCCAAGCTCGTTGTTTGTCTGTGGGTTGATATAAACAGGAACAGCACCACAAAGGATAAGCGAGTTAATAGCACTTCTATGCACATTCCTTGGTAAAATTATTTTATCACCTTTTTTGCAGACTGATAAAATCATTGCCTGAACAGCACTTGTTGTACCATTCACCATAAAAAAAGCGTGAGCAGCGCCGAAAGCATCTGCTGTAAGTTCTTCAGCTTCTTTTATAACAGAAACAGGATGGCATAGGTTATCGAGTGGCTTCATTGAGTTTACATCAACAGTCACACATTTTTCACCGAGGAAGTCAGTAAGCTCTTCGTTACCTTTTCCTCTTTTATGACCTGGGACATCAAAAGGAACAATACGCATTTTCTTGAAGTCTTGTAAGGCTTCAAGTATCGGTGCTTTTTCCTGATTTAATTTATACATTTTACCCTCCGATAAAAGAATAATTCATATTTGCGGTCGCCCCCGAACCCCTTCGCACACAACAACTTAAACATCTCGAAATTAGTAAAAGGTCGGAGCATGAAATCAACCACATACAAACTATTAATAGAAAAACAAACTTTACTGGTTGATTGAGCGACCGTCACTCAAAATCGGCGTCAGAGTGCGAATGTCAAATTCGAGTTGTTGAGCTCGAGCGAAACTTGTCTGAGAATTTGACTTGATTTTCTTTCGTCATTTCTTGTATCAAGACAAGAAATGACATAAACATTTATCGCTAAACAAAGTTTATATTTTCGGCGGCTTTGATTAATACACATTTGTCCCTGAGAAAATCTCTATCATTTCTTTTCTGAGGTTGTTTGTGATATTGAGTCTTGTCTTTGGTGGGAGCTCATAAACATCTGTGTTAAACAGATAGTTCTGCAAATCAACTTCATTAATAAGCATTTTTGTGTGAAATATATTTGATTGATAAACATTTATATCAATAGCATCATATCTTGTGAGGGTATGTGGATTAATGTAATCCTGAATGGAGGAAATCTTGTGGTCCATAAAAAGCTTCTTTCCACTTATGTCACGGGTAAAGCCTCGTACTCTATAATCCATTGTAATTATGTCAGAATCAAAGCTTCCGATAAGAAAATCAAGTGTGGATAATGGAGTAATCTCACCACAGGTGGCAACATCAATGTCAACTCTGAATGTTGCAATAGAATTGTCAGGGTGGAATTCAGGATAGGTGTGAACGGTAACATGGCTTTTGTCAAGGTGTGCAACAACTGTTTCGTTTGATGCAGGAACCATTGATTCTTCAGCAATGAGGAAGGTTACACTTGCACCCTGCGGGTCATAATCCTGTTTGGAAACATTTATTACATGAGCACCAATCATATCTGTTACCTGATACAGAATATTAGTGAGACGCTCGCTATTATATTGCTCATCGATATAAGCAATGTAATCCTTCTGCTCTCGTTCACTTTTTGCATAGCAGACATCATAGATATTGAAACTGAGAGATTTTGTAAGGTTATTGAAACCATAAAGTTTAAGCTTGTTATCCATTTTACACCCTCCAAGACATAAAAAAACTCAAGTCATATTATGGCATAAACCACAACATCACTTGAGCCTTTTCTACAAATTGTGCATTATATGAGAATAAAATAAGTTCCCATATTATTTATTCACTTTGCAGATATCAGAGTCTATATAGCAAGAATACTTTTACTACTCTTATTGACCGTTTCACAAGTGTGTGTAGGATTTACACATGGTTATAAAGTAACCAACTTATAAAATTTGAGCTTTTAACTCAATCAATAATTGCAACACTACTTGTGTTGCACTCGGCAGTTGACCCGGCTGTCCGTATGGCCTCAATTCCCTTAAAAGGAATGGTCAGTGTTCTTATTCTTTGCAGAATTCTGCAAAAGACTCTGAAACTAAGAAATATAATATCACATTATGAAATCTATGTCAATATTTTTTTAGTAAATTAAAAAGTATAAGGATAAAGTCAATATGTCAAAATGACAGTTTTTTTGTAAAAAAATTGGTAAAAAAATATATTTTTTGATATATAACAAATATTATATTTACTTTTCGTCTAAATATGGTATTATTATAAGGTAATATTAATTATTACTATATTTTGTAATGTTGGAGGAGTTATTATGGTAAAAGGTAGAGGATTATTAAAAGGAATGAGTATTGTTCTAATAGTGTTTGGAGCAATTCTTCTGCTCTTGGCGCTTGCCGGGTTTTCAGTCGCAAAAGAAACAAGCGATACATTGAGTAAATATTCAGTTGATGGCTCAGAAGTAGAAAATGCTGTTAACAAGGTAGCTATTGTTTGGTTAATTACCGCAGTTATTGAACTCGTTTCTGGTATATTTGGTATAATTAGTTGCAAAAATACACAGAAGGCAAAATTGTGTTTTATCTTTGGAATTGCAATAATTGCATTACAGTTATTATCTGTTATTTTATCTGGTGGCATAAAAGCATTCTCAATAGTTGGATTTGTTATTCCTGTTCTTTATACCGTGGCAGCTTTCAGAGTAAAGTCAAACGCCTAACAAAAGAATTGTTTAGTACATATAAAAGCACCCTAAAATTATTGGGGTGCTTTTATTTTTATAAGTATTTCATTATCATTTCAGTAATAAAAACTGAAAGGCAGGAGAATGCTGCAACAGGCAGAAGCCCTTTTTTCAGATATGAAAGAACAAGTGCTACACACATTCCGACAATAGCGGATGCCAGTGTAGCTGTTGAAAAAAGAATTCCTGGGAATATCATTGCTGCAAGTACACCAAAAGGCATATAGAGAAGAAAGCTTTTTATGTATTTGTTCTTTATTTTACTTCTGCATAAAATCAATGGGAAAACTCTTGTGGCGTATGTTACAACAGCCATAATAGAAATTGCAATAACAAGATATCTTGTACTCATTGCTGTTCCTCCTTCACAGGAGAAATAAATGCAATAAGTCCTGACGATACTGTTCCCGCAATGATTATTACCCAGCCACTGCTGAGTCCTTTGAGTGCAGGAGTATATTTGAAAATGCATGATATTATTGTTGCTATTAATATTATTGCACAGATTGGCTTTGAGGTTCTGGCCGGTGGAATAATAATTGCTAAAAACATTGCATAAAGTGCTATTCCAAGTGCAGACAGTATAAAAGCAGGAAGGATATCACTTGCAAGTGATCCGATAACAGTTCCGCCAACCCAGCCACTATATGCGCATAAGATAATCCCGCACATATATCTGTATGTAAGCAAGCTTCTTTGTTGCATTGAAACACCATAGATTTCATCGGTGTTCCCGAATGCGATAACACAACGCTGAAATAATGTTATGTCAGGGGAAAGCTTCTGCGATAATGACAGTGACATAAGAACATATCGCAGGTTTATTATTAAAAGGGTACAGGCAATTTCAGCAAAGCCAGCGCAGTTGCTCATAAGCTCAGCTCCGACGAATTGACCTGTTCCGGTGAGATTTGTTGCAGATGTTACAATAGGAGACCAAAGGGGAAAACCCTTTGAAATTACGAGCATACCGAAAGCAAAGGAAACAGACAGATATCCGAGAGCGATAGGTATTCCGTCCTTGAAGCCTCTTTTGAACGTCAGGTAGTTTGACACGTGGGAAGTCACTCCTTAAAAAATATGTAAAAACATTATACCACATCCCGCAACCCTTTTCAAAAATAATCGAAAAATAATTTATTATGGAGATAAAAATAAAGTATCCTATTGAATTTGGAAATATTATGTAGTAAAATAAAGAAAAATGACAGGAGAGATGTATATGGACAAGATTGAGTTTGTACAGGAGTATATAGATAAATGTAATGCAGCATATGGTCCACTAGAAAAAAGAAGTTTATGTTATAAAATATTTGGTTTGTTTCAAGGAGAGATACCTAAAATTGAACATTATGTTTATCCCGATTCTTCAGATTGTTTAGATAGTCTTGTTGCAAAACTTATTAACTATAAATGCAACTTAGAACGAGAAAATGAAATAAGAAAAGAAGAAATTGAAAAACTTCAACTTCAAAAAAGTATAACTATTCAAAATACATTGAGTGCAACCGCAACGTCAACAGTTACTATTACAATAGAACAAACAATAAGTAATATATTATCAATTCCTAAAGAAGACTTACCAGATGAGGAAAAAAAGAAACTTGTTGCTGAATTGACTGATTTAGAATTTGCTAAAGGTAATGAGCCAACACTAAAAGAGAAGATTTCAAACATCTTAAAAAATATTGCTGATAAAGGCTTTGAAGTTGGAAAAGCAGTATTGCCATTAGTTTTAGAATATATGAAGAATAGTTAATACATAAGACCTGAACTTTTAGTTCAGGTCTTTATTTTAATATCTATAAGCCTCTTCAGGACTTCATAATCCTGTGGCGTTTTTATTTCTACATTGAAAGAACGTCCCTCTCTATATGCCTTTGCCTCGTAAATACTGTCTATAATACTTTGAGGTATATTACTATTTTCAGCGACAGCAACAGCCTTCTCACCAAAAACAATAACACAGGTAAAATAATTTACATTAGGATACATAAATAGTATATTTCTATCATTTTTGACATCTGTCAGAAGTATCTTCATGCACCAGCCAGCCGACTTCGTGTAAATCTTCCATTCTTCTTTTGTTGCACCATACTTTTCTATATGTAACTTCACATTATTCCATAATGCTTGTGTTTCACCTAAAGTATCATTAACCTCAACTTCCGTTGGTAACAGGCTTTTGTCGCAGAAAAATCCAAGTGACATAAAATCTCCTCCATACGTTTTTGGCACATTTTCAAAATGATATATACTAACCGTTTTGCTTAACTACATATTACCACAATATTCCTATAATTTCAACATTAACTATATTATATTGACATATAAAATAAAACTCCCTCAAACGCAATTCAAGTGCTTAATTTTATAGCTCTTTTAAAGAATAAACCCCACAGAAATATTATCTGCGGGGTTTTTTAAATTATAGATTTTCGTTCTTTAATGCGTCAATTGGATTATCCTTTTTAATCTTTCTCATTGAATAAAGCATTGTTGCAAATACTACTGCAAACACGCTTGCTACTGCTATTACAATGCTCTGCCACGGAACATAATATGTTGCATTCCAACCCTGAGATACCGACTTATACATAAGATAAGTAATCCCGAAAGATACTGGCAAACCATATATTATCCCTTTTATTCCATAAAGCAAGCATTCAAAGTTCATCATTCTGTTAAAGCCGCGCTTTGTCATTCCAACAGATTTAAGCATAGCAAATTCACGCCTGCGAAGTCCTATATTTGTTGATATTGTATTAAACACATTTGCCATTGCAATTAACGAAATCAATGCAATAAACCCATATGAGAAGATATTGATAAGCATAATCATTGATCTGTTTGATTCGAGAACTCCAGCGTAATCATTAAGCTCTGAAGTAGTTAGTCCTTTTTGATTAAGCACCTCGACCATTTCAGTAGCAGCCTTTTTATGATTATTAACCTTAAAATAGCAGGCTGTCTGCATAAAATTACTATTGATTTGAACATTTGCTGACATAACTTTATTATATGCACTATATGGGTATACAAGAATTATTGAATTTCCATACATATTATTAATTGTTAATGATTTCTTACTTGTAACATAGCCAATATTAAGCTTTTGCTCAATGGTTGCCTCTTCTATTGAAAGTTTTTTCACATCATCTTCATTTTTTTCATTTTTAAAGATAAATGTTGTCTTGCCATCAGAACCTTTCTCGGAGCCTGAATAGAAATATCCTTTAATACTCTTTATTTCTAATATATTGAATTCACTTGTATCTTTTTTAAGAATATTAAGGCCGTACCGTTTTCCATTTCCGCTGGTTGTTTTCAACATCACTTTATAAAAATCTATAGCAACTGCCTTTGGATTATTAACATTCATAAATTCATCAGCGCTAAGATTATTCTCTTCAAGATATTTCTTAAAGCTATTATCATCAATAAAGCTATAACTTACAGGCACTCTGTAGCTATCATCTGCCTCTGATGAGAAAACACTGGTATCTGGGTTGTTTAGAACCTTCATTGTTTTATCGCTGATATATTTTTCAGGAATCATTGCTTCATTATAAAATTCTTTTGCATAACCACTTTGTGTAACTCCATTTACTGAAGAAAGCGGTTTGTATATATCATTTATGTCTAATTTTTCATCAATAATATTATAACTTATATCATAGTCAACATCATCAAAGAACATATCTGTTGTCTTTTTAAGATATGATGAAAAGCTTGAAGCTGAAATGAACAAAACAACACTCATGAAAAGAGAGATAACAGTTGCACGATACTTTCTTCTGTTTCTCTTAAAGTTCTTGCTTGCTATCATTCCCTCAAAACCGAAGAGCTTGTATGTTAGCTTTGAGGTTTTTACTTTTTTGCCTTTTATTTTAATATCATTTGATTGTCTGATTGCTTCAATAGCTGACATTTTTGTGGCTCGTCTTGCTGGAAGAAATGCCGAAATTAATACAGTGATAAGTCCTATTCCAGCTGCCGCAGCTATTGCTACCCATGTGACTGACAATGAAAGCTTTACAACAGTATTGCCGTTGGCAAGATTCTTTAAAAGTCCTTGCGTGAGCTTGAAGGTTACTGCAAGCCCGCTCATTCCTGAAAGAATACCAACAGGGATACCTATACCGCTTAAAAATAATGCTTCAAATAGAACACTCTTTGTGAGCTGTTTTTTTGTTGCACCAATTGACGATAAGAGTCCTATCTGTTTTGTTCTCTCACTTACTGACATTGAAAATGCGTTGTAAATCAATGAAATTGAACCAAATACGATGATTAATATTAATACAGCAGCAACGGAATAAAGCATTTTATATAGCATTTCTTCATTTGATGAAAGCATTGCACGAAGCAAGCCTTTGTTATACTCAAGGTTTGATCCTTTAAAGTTTAACTTCATATAATCATAAATGCCCTTTGCATTATCAGTTTTGATAAAGATATCACAGTTTGTGAAGTTGCCCTTATCTTCTAAGGTCAATACAGTATATCCTGCTGCTTCAAATGGTTCAAATGATGATCTTTCATAAAAGCCAACTACTGTATAGGTTTTTGTTTCTTTTTCAACAAACTTCTCCTCGTCAGGTAAATACTCATTCTTTTGTATAAGTTTTATTCCGCTCAACTGTCTTTCACCAACAGAAAGTGTAAGCTTGTCGTTTAATCTATACTTTACGCCGGCGTTTGCATAAACACTTTCAGGAATTATTATTTCGTCTGCATTCTTAGGCATTCTGCCATTTGTAATGTTTACAGGAATAACATCCTTGAAATTTTTTGACATACCAGCAATATATAAATATGGTTTTTGCTCATTCTGGCTGTTTTCAAGCTTTGAATAACCCACGTCAGAAAGATATGCGTAATCCTTAACGTGCTTGTCATTTTTGACAAAATCAAGCTTGTTGCTGTCTACTGACACGGCTCTGCCATACCAGTCACCACTCTGCTCAATTTCAATATCTATAAAAAGCTTCTGGAAGCTTGTAACACCTGTTGTAACAGCTGTAATCATTGCTGCTGATAAAATAATACCAATGATAGTGACAGCTGTTCTCGTTTTGTTCTTGCCGAGAATTTTCAGCGTAACTTTATTCAAGATATTCATTATCTTATCACCTCATCACGAGTGATTTTTCCGTCGCCGATAGCAATAATACGATCTGCCTGCAATGCGATATTTTCGTCATGGGTTATTACAATCAATGTCTGATTGTATTTTTTATTCGAAAGCTTTAATAGTTCAACAATTTCCTGACTACTCTTTGAATCAAGATTTCCTGTTGGCTCATCAGCGAGAACTACTGCCGGTGCGTTCATCAAGGCACGACCTATTGAAACACGCTGTTGCTGACCACCTGAGAGCTGATTCGGAAGATGATTTTCTCTCCCTTCAAGTCCGAGAGTTGAAAGAAGTTCCTTAAGGCGCTCATCATTGACTTTCCTTGAATCCATAAGAACAGGAAGTGTAATATTCTCAATAACGTTAAGTACAGGGATAAGATTATAGAACTGATATATAAGCCCGACCTGACGACGGCGGAATATTGCAAGCTGTTCTTCATTCTGAGCATATACATCGTTTCCGTCCATAAATACCTTACCTGATGTCGGCTTGTCAACTCCACCGAGAATATGTAATAATGTTGACTTACCTGAGCCTGAAGGCCCTATGATAGCCACGAACTGTCCCTTTTCAATTGAAAATGATACATTGTCAAGTGCTTTTACTACATTGTCACCTGAGCCATATGTTTTTGAAAGATTTTCTACTTTTAAAATCTCCATAAATATTCTCCTTTTTAAGTTTATGAGTTTATTATATATTGTCAATATGACTCCTCGGTGACTTTTTCATAACAAAAACGTCACTTAAAAAAGGGACTATACAGCCCCTTTATAAAATCTTATTCTGAATAATGCCCCACCAGTGCGTTGATTTTCAGCCTTTATTGTACCATTCTGGTTTGTAATAATCATTCTCGCAAGAGCAAGTCCTATACCGACACTCTGCTCACCTGAGTCCTTGCCCTTATAAAATCTTTCAAAAAGATGCATCAGGTCCTCTTTTGCTATACCGCAACCGTTATCGGAAATTACTATCTCTGTATAAATTGCGTTTTCACAAACATCTACCTTGATTTCACCGCCGACAGGAGTATGCTCCATACAGTTTTTCAGGATGTTTTCAACTGCTTCAACTGTCCACCTAAGGTCGCCTGTGTAAGACTCATCGCCGTTCATATTTATAGTCAGCTTTTGCTGTCTTAGTTCCATCGGGATAAGCACAGACTCGGCTGAATAACGAATAAGCTCTGAAACACTCACTCTTTCGTGCTGAATATTAGCAGTACCTGCATCAAGCTTTGACATTTTAAGAAGTGATGAGATAAGCCAGTCAATTCTTGAAAGCAGTACCTCAAGCTGTTTTAAAAGCTCTCTGCGTTTTTCTTCTGTTATATCCTGCTTTAAAAGCATTGACGTTATAAGATTTATTGATGTGAGTGGAGTCCTTATCTGGTGTGAAATATCAGCAATAGAATCTGCAAGATAAATCTTGTCTTTTTTTAAATCAGATGCCTGTTGCTTTAATGTTAAAGTAAGCTTCTGAACTTCATTATTTAATATTGCCAGCTCACCCTCCGAATACTCGCTGAGGTTGATTTTATCCTTGCCGTGAAGAATTCCGTCAATCTCTCGACTTAATGCATTTATTTTCATGTATCTATTATATGTTGCAATAAAATGATAAGCCGAAAAAGCCAAAACTGTTATTGCAACCATAATTCCGCAAGGAATACTTATTATAAAGCCAATAAAAGTCAGGACTATACCTGCGATTGAACATAAGAGTATGTTTAATTTAATTTCAGGGCTATTAATAAAAGACATTTAATCACCGACCTTATATCCAAGACCTCTTATAGTTTTTATAAAGGTTGGATTCTGTGGATCATCCTCAATTTTATCCCTAAGGCGTTTGATATAAACTGTCAATGTGTTATCATTTACAAATTCCCCAGCGATATCCCATATTTCTTCAAGAAGCCGGCTTCTTGAAAGTACCGCACCCTTATTGTTGAAAAAAACTAAGATCAGCTTGTATTCAAGTGCTGAGAGGAAGATTTCCTTCCCGTCATTTGTTACAACGCCTTTTACTGTATCAATTTTTATTTTATCATGCTCAAGGGTAGTATTACCACTATTGCATCGGCGAAGGACATTCTTGATTCTTGAAAGGAGCTCTCGAGGTCTAAAAGGCTTGTTTATATAATCATCAGCACCCATATCAAGTCCTGTTACGACGCTGAATTCATCACCTGATGCTGTGAGGAATATTACAGGAGTATCTGATATTGACTTCACCGCAGAGCATACTGCAAAGCCGTTCCCGTCAGCAAGTGAAATATCAAGTAACAATAAATCATAATGATTCTTTTCAACTTCAGCAATAGCAGCTGCCTGTCCGCTTACAGAATGAACTCTATATCCTTCACTTTTTAAAAAGTCAGTAAGATTCCTGGCAATGCTTTTATCATCCTCAACAAGAAGAATTTTCGTCATAATAAAACTCCTTCTGTACTTTGTTTATATTAATAAATTATTGCAGTGAAAGCAATCATAAGTGCCATTACTACTATATTATAAAATGTGAATATGCCAATGAAGCTTGGCTTGTTAGCTTCTTCGCTTTTTGCATAAAGCTTGAAGGAGATAAGACTTGCAAGTGAAGCAATAATTGTTCCGAGTCCGCCGATATTTGCACCAAGAAGTATTTCTTTTGAGTTGTCAGTGAAATCTGAAAGCATTACTGATGCAGGAACATTGCTTATACATTGACTTGCAATAAGTGTTACAACAAATACACTCTTATCCATAAGGTGTTCTAATGCCTTGGTGATGACTTCAATTCGTCCTATATTACCAACAAAGATAAAAAATGCAACAAATGTCGCAAGGAGGCTGTAATCAATCTTCCTGAAAATTTTAAAATCACTTATAAGTATACATACTACAACAACCCCAAGGCATACAAGCATTGGAATAATCCTTAAAACGCTTAATACGCAGAAAACAAAAAGTGCAAGGTTAATAATTATTCTTTTGCTATCATGTTGAGTTACTATTGAATTGACTTCACGTTGACCGTTCATTATTTTTGAAAAGTACATTAGTAGCATTATTACAACATAACCTGCTATACTTACAGGGAAAACCACCTTGAAAAATTCCATGAAATTAAGCTTGTAGAACGAATAAATAAAAAGATTATGTGGACTTCCAAAAGGCATTGCCATACTACCGAGATTAGCGGCAATAGTCTCCATTACTATAACAAATATTATATCACGCTGTCTTAATCCAGATAGAATTCCCAAAGTAAAAGGAACAAAAATTATAAGCGAAACATCGTTTGTGACGAACATTGATGAGAAAAAGACAATATTAACAAGTATTATTGCAAGAAGCTTTGTGCTTTTGCATAACTTAAGTGCCTTGACCGATAGAATATCAAAAAGTCCCGATCTTACAAGTCCCTGTACAACTGCCATAAGGCAGAATAGCATAACGAGAACGTGCATATTAAAATAATCTAAATATTTTATATCAGGAGGAACAATAAATACTGTTATTAATGCTGCTAATGAAGCAATTACAAGAACTGCTTCCTTCTTAATAATATTCAGAGTTTTCTCCAAAAGCTCACTCCTATACAATTTATTACGACAATATATTACCATATAATATTATAATTTACAATATTAAAGATTAATAGTTCAAGCTGTGAGCAAAAAAATCAGCCTTATGGCTGATTTTTTTATTTTGAAACTTATTCAGTTTTTTGTTCTGTTAGTTGCTTGTAATCCACCATCAGTTCTGTTTCAGCTATCGGAGATTTATCAGATACTTGTTCTTTATCCACTGAAGCCTTTAGCTTTAGCTTCTTTACTATAAGCTTTTTATACACTATGAGCGCAGCTAAGAGTAACACAACAATCGCTATAGATATGTAAAGAATAAAATTTTTGTTTATGTTTTTTGTTTTTCCTGTTTTGTTATCATACACAGAATATTTTGTGAAATACTTTTTTGCATATTTTGTTGCAGGTGAATCAGCAGCTATAAGTATCTCATTTGGTGCAGGCTCAAAAGCATTACGAGCAATGTATGAAACGTTTTTAGGTATTCTGACGCTTGTCAATGCTTTTACATTATAAAAAGCATAAGCAGCTATTCCATGTACATCATCAGGAATATCATATTTTTTATCTGACTTTGCTGATGGATAATAAATAAGCTCCTTGTTAATTGAATTGAAGAGTACGCCATCCTTACTGTGAAATTTATCGTTTTTGACATCTACCTCAATTTTTTCAAGCTTTACACAATCAACAAGACATCCATTCGCTATTGTTCGTACATTCTTTGAGAATGAAATTGTTTTTATGCTGCTGCATCCCTCAAAAACACCGTTTTCTATAACCTTTACACTATCAGGTATTTTAAGTTCTTCAAGACTACTGCAATGCTTAAATATCCCTCTTTTAAGTGTAGAGATATTATTTGACAATGTAACTTGCTTCAGCTTTCCACAATCCTTAAATACCATTTCGCCAATATTCTTGACACTGTCAGGAATTACAATAGATTCAAGTGATTGGTTGTTACTAAATGCCTGGTCACCTATTAAGGTAACGCTTGAAGGAATGTTTATTTCTGTCAGCAAAGTACAGAAATCAAAAGCATTCTTATTAATTGTTATTAACCCATCAGGGAGAGTAATGCTTTTTATACTTTCACAGTATGCAAATGTATTTTCCTTAATTTCTTTTATTCCATTTGGAACTATAAAACTCTCAAGCGACTTGCACATATAAAATGCAAAATCGCCTATTGTTTTCACGCTCGCAGGAATGTTTATTTCCTTAAGTTCAGAGCAATCATTGAATGCATTACTGCCAATGGCAGTAATAGTATCAGGAAGCACAACTTTCTTTAAGGCTTTTCTTCCCATAAAAGCCTTGTTGTTTATTGACGTAACCTTTTTGCCTTCAATTTCTGAAGGGATTGTTACTGACTCACCCTGATAGAACGAATCCTTAAACCCTTCAATTCTTACTCCATCATTGAGAACAGAATATCTTAGTTCAGGATTGGCCTGTGCTGATACATTGTTGAATTCAGGTAAAAATAAAGATGCAAGTACAAATATCATCAATAATGAGCACAATGATTTTGTAAGTTTTTTAGTTATCATAAAATTCCCGTCGCTTTCTACTTTTTTAAGCGTTTACATTATATTACAAAGCTATACTGTTGTCAATCTCAAAAGTATTCAAAATTTGCTCTCTGCAAAGTGTTACAGAGAGCATTTTTTACAAATGTGTTATGTTTTCACGTCGCTTTTCAGCGTCAACCTGTTCACGCGCAACAGATTTTGCAATAGCTACATCATGACAATGGTCCCAGTCAATAGATTTTATGCCAGCTTCAACTGCTTCGCGTAACATTTCACGAAGTTCCCCTGAATTTTCAAGAACAGTGAAAAAACTTTCCTTTGTCATCTGCTTTTCTTCACTTATTGTCGCATTCATTCGTTCAAGCAATGTATTTTGAGCAAGTAGCATAAGAACAAGCCCGTTTTGTTTAATTTCATCTTCATCAAAAAAAGGATATACTCTATTATCAATTGCCATTATAGTCGCCTTTCTGTTACGGATTAGTCTTTGTTGTCTGCTTTTCTTTCAAAAGTTCGCTGATGTCTATCATTGTTGTTCCGTCAGAAGCAACTGTCGGGAGTTTTCCGTCCCATTTATTTATGTATTCCATAAGAATCATTTCACGCGTAATTTGCTGACTTTTTAATCTATAAGCCTCTGCCTCTGCCTTCGCCTGTTCAATTTTCTGCTGAGCTTCAACCTTAATTCTTGCAAGATCCTGCTGAGCCTTTAATGCATTTTGCTCTGCAGTCTGCTTTGCTTCAATAGCTGCATCGAATTCCTTACTGAATTCAAAATTTATTATATTAAAATTATCAACAAGCACGCCGTAGCTTTCAAGCTTCTGTGCAACAAGTTCACGCATTTCCTGTCCTACAGCCTGTCTGTTTGTGATAAGTTCTTCTGCTGTAAATTTTGCTGTAATAGCCTTTACACTGTCCTGAATAGTCGGTGTAATGATTGTATTCTGATAATCAACACCTACATTCTTATAAAGTTCAGCTGATTTTGCATTTGAAACCTTGTAGTTAAGTGCAATAACACTTGAAATAGTCTGCAAGTCTTTTGAAGCACTGATGCATTTAGATTCTGACTTTAAAACTCTATTGTCAACCAGAACAACCTGCTGAACAAAAGGAACTTTAACGTGAAGTCCTTCAGTAAGAACTGTATCACTTACTTTCCCAAAGGTTGTGACGACTCCCGTATGTCCTGCTTTTACTGAGAAAAAAGTATTGAATAGTATAATAATTATAATTAAACCGAGTACTGAAAATCCAACGATTTTTGCTGTACCCATTTTTCCTGCTCTTTTCATGTTGATAACGTCTGCCATTATATCCTCCCGCTATTGTTATTTATCCTCAAGGCCCTTGAGAGCGTTGATTTCATCCCTGTTTAATTTTATTACAGCATCTTTAATTAAAGATACATTATCCTTGTTGAATAAGACTGCTGGTGCATCACTGTTTTCAGGTTTAACCTTAAGCATACCGGTGAGGAGGTTTACTTCCTCAACATATCCTTTTCCGTCAGGTGTTGAAACATATGCACCTACCTTTGGTGTGATTTTGAGCAATGCCTCGTAGCTGTCCTGTTCGTATTTCAAGCAACACATAAGCCTTCCACAGGTTCCTGATATTTTTGCAGGATTCAGTGACAAGCCTTGCTCCTTTGCCATTTTAATAGATACCGGCTGGAATTCACCAAGGAAAGTATTACAGCAGAAAGCTCGTCCGCAGATTCCGAGACCGCCGAGCATTTTAGCTTCATCACGGACACCTATCTGTCTAAGTTCAATTCTTGTACGGAAAACTGATGCTAAGTCCTTAACAAGCTCCCTGAAGTCAACTCTGTTTTCTGATGAGAAATAAAACAGAAGCTTGTTATTATCAAAAGTGCATTCAACATCAATAAGCTTCATATCAAGCTTATGATAAACAATCTTTTCATTACAAATTTTGAATGCTTCTTTTTCTTTCTTTATATTTTCTTCAACAATCTTCATGTCCTCGGATGTCGCAATTCTCATGACAGATTTTAACGAATTCATGAGCTGGCTGTCTTCAACCATACGGTTTGCCATAACAACCTCACCACACTCGACGCCTCGTGCAGTTTCAACTATTACATTCTGTCCTATATCTATTTTAAAACCGTTCGGTGAGAAATAATATATTTTCCCGACACTTTTAAATCTGACTCCTATTATTTCAGTCATTTTTCTGCATTCCTCTTTTCTATATTATAGTTTTTATTTCTGAGCATATATCAGTTAATGTCAATGATAAATTTGCGTTTTGATCAAGCTTTGTATCAGCATTAGTGAAAACCCTGTATATTTCATTTGCCTGTTTTAATGTCAGGATATTTGAAAGCTTTTGTGAGCCTGATTTATAACAACCCACAAGGCAGTCGTTGCTAAGTCTTATTGCTGAGCTGTCCCTTATAATTGAATACATAAGGCTGAAAACTTCTTTTGCAAGTAGTTTGTTCCGGTCAAGGCGGAAAAGTTCCTTAATTAAATTATATTCAGATAAGTTTGCTATGCTATCTGTTATAGTTTTTGCAATACTAACTGCATTCTTCAGCTCATCATCATTTATAAATGAAAGGCACATTCCTATGTTAGTGCCGAATGCCTCAAGAGCCTCATTAATTAAATTTTCATCGGTAATACCATTATCAGCAAGGGCTTGTCTGCATTCATCGCGTGAAACCTCAGCCACGCCAAAAGAAATTACTCGTGAAATTATCGTAGGTAAAAATACGGCTTTTGAAGTCGCCGTAAAAATAAAATAAGCATGCTCAGGCGGTTCTTCAATAAGCTTTAACAAAGCATTCTGTGCAAGAGGACTCATACTATCGCAATCTGCAAGAATATAAACCTTTCTGTCACCTTCATTCGGCATAATTGCAGCGTCAACACTTAGCTTTCTAAGGTTGTCCACGCCAAAAGCCTTTGCATTGTCATTAATGGTAATCCATTGTACATCTGGATGAGAATTATGTTCAATCATCCTACAGCTTTTACATTGTCCGCAGGGCGAGTTGTTTTCATCTTCGCAAAGCATTTTTGCTGCCATATATCGTGCAATAGTCTTCTTACCCAAACCAGTCTGTCCGAATAAAAGGAATGCTTGTGACAAACGCCCACTGCTAATCATAGAAGTGAGCGTGTTTAATACATTATTATTTGCATAGATTTTAAACAAATTTTCTGACATAGTACTAAACCTTTTCAAATCTCTCAATGTTTGTCACGAAAATCGTCGCACCACCTATAGAAACCTCAACAGGGAATGATGTGTATGTTCCTACTCCATAAGAAGTAGCCGACGGAACAAACTGTTTTCTCTTGCGGCTGTGCTTTCTTATAACTTCAATAAGGTCATCGACCTTATCATCTTCAACACAAAGAAGAAATGTGGTGTTCCCAGCCATAAGAAACCCGCCTGTTGATGCGAGTTTTGTTGCCTGAAAACCATTTTTTGTGAAAGCGGATGCAACTGCATGGCTGTCATCATTATTAATGATTGCGTGGACAAGCTTCATAAAACAACCTCCCGACAAAAGAGTATCACGTTGTTATTATATACCTATTGTTTTAATTTTACCACATTTATCGTCAAAATGCTATACCTTTTTAAAATTTTTATAGTGTCTGCATTTATGACTTCACCGCTAACAACAACAGGAATTCCCGGTGGGCAGGCGACTACAACCTTTGCACATATTCTGCCCAAAGCTTTATCTACTGAAATCTCTTCACTATCACTCAGTCCTGCTTTTCTTATTGACATTGCTTTTTGTGGCGGAGCAAGGATAAACTTTGGTGCTTCAAGCCTTATTTGTGGTTGTTTCATGCTGATTAGTGCTTTCATAAGATATTCAATTTCCTCTGGAGTATTGAATGTTGAAAACATAAAAACAATATGCGTTTCGTCAGCATATTCACATTCGATTCTGCTCTCTCTTAATATATCAGCAATTTCATAGCCATATAGGCCTGTATTTATTGTATAAAGAGAAGCCTTTAACGGCTCATCAGAGCAATTTATATAATTATATTTTTCAACCTGTTTTTTCAGTACATCTATATGCGGAATAATCTTTTTCAGGTCAGTTTTAATTTTCTCATCAAGATATCTGTTGCATAAATCAAGTGAAGCAAGTGTCAGATACGAAGGGCTTGTTGAAGCAAAAAAACTCATTGCTGTTTTTGCATTCTCCGAAAAGCTTTTATCTGCACTTTTTGAAATATGAAGGTATCCTCCCCCCGTCAGCACAGGCAGAGTTTTATGTGCAGAATCGCAGCACATATCTGCTCCGCAATATATTGGGTGAATATTGTCTTCAAGAAAGTTAAGATATGCACCGTGGGCATTATCAATAAGCAAAGGAACATTATATTTCCTACATATTTCTGAAATTGGCTTTAGGTACGCCATTCTTCCAAGATAGTCAGGAGTTGTTATATAAACTGCTGACGGCTTGCGTTCGCAGTCCTGTATTGCATTTTCAATATCTTCTGGCGTAAATATTCCGGAAGTTATGCTCCCGTCAATATATTCAGGGAACACCCATTTTACGTCGATATTAAGCAGTACACACGCGTTAATAAAGGCTTTGTGAGCATTCCTTACTGCTATTACTATAGGATTGTCAACATAAGATGTAGCAAGAGTCAACATTGTCTGTATAGCAAGAGTTGAGCCTTGCGTTGAATATAAAGTTCGCTTTGCGCCAAAAAGTGATGACGCGTTCTTCTCACTTTCCATAAGTATACCGTCAGCTTCAAAAAGGCTGTCAGCACCTTTAATTTCTGTTATATCAAACTTCTCACATAGGTCGCCTTTTCCCTTATGACCAGGCATATGAAAGCGTGAAAAGTCGTCATTATTATATTTTTGAAGAAAATCAAAAACAGGAGTATTCATATTATCCTCACTTTATTAGAAATAATATCTGAGATACCTCAACAGATTGTTCCTTGCATATTTTAATGTCCGTGAAACTGTCGAAACATTAATACCAAGCATTTCGGATATTGTGGGCATATCAACATCCTCAAAATAGTATAGCACAAGAATCTGTTTTTGTCTTGCTGTAAGCTGTTCTTCAATAATTTTTTTCATTGCCTTTTTTGCAAGTCGTCTTACTTCTGCATTGCTCTCGGTTGGTTGATTGTCATTAAAAAGCCTGTAGATTTCCTTATCTTCATTAAGACGTGTAAAACTGATTCTCCTTGGCATTAACAATCACCACTTGCTTTTTCAATTTCTATATTTCTGTGAATCATTTCTGAAACTACACCAAGCATCTCATATCTCTCATCCTGAAGAATATCTCTTCTTATACGAAGTAATTTTAATTTGTCAGCATCATTTTCCTCCTTCATCTGCTGAGTCAGTTCTGCGATACGGTTTCTTACCATTGCAGCGGCTGAAAGATAGCTTTTAATCAATTCTGTCATTTTTATTCCTCCCAATTGTTTTTTAAAATAGAACATTTGTTCGAAATTCCTTGTACTATTATGATATCCCAAAAAATAAATTAGTCAATAGAATTTTAGGGTTATTTCAATCAAACGTTAATCAAGTGAACTTTTTTGGACAGTTAGCGTTATTACATCATTTCATTATTGAAAACCCACCCAATTAATGCTATAATCTTTATATTATCAATAAGGAGCGTTTTTGTGACACAGGAAAAAATAAATCGTATAAATCAACTTGCAAGGAAATCAAGGATAGATAAGCTTACTAAAGAAGAACTTGCAGAACAGCAGGAACTTCGGACTGAATACAGGCAGTCTTTTTTAAGCAACCTTACAGGTCAGCTTGAAAATATGACTATTGTTAAGCCTGACGGAACAAAAAAAGATGTGAAGGACTTGAAGAAATAATAAACCTTTTGGAGATGACGACATGAGCAAACAAGCATATGTTAAGCCAAAGCTATTGATTTTAAGGGATATTCTTCTTGAAAAGACAGACGAAAATCACGCACTTACTATTCCCGAACTTATAAAAGAGCTTTCTTTGTATGGAATAAGCGCCGAGAGAAAAACTTTGTATGATGACATAAATATTCTCACAACCTATGGGCTTGATATTGTTGTTTCAAAAAGATCTCATTCAAACACTTATTATGTAGCAAGCAGAACCTTTCAGGACGAAGAATTACAGGTTCTTGCAAACGCTGTTGCATCTTCAAAATTTTTAACTAATAAAAAATCAAATGAATTTATTAAGAAACTTGAAAAGCTCACAAGTATCTATAACGCAAAAGAGCTCAAGAGAACAATTTATATTGAAGGAAGAGTAAAAAACTTCAACGAACAGATTTATTACAACATAAATTCCATTCACGATGCTATTAACAGGAAGAAAAAGATTACCTTTAAATATTTCTCATATAATCTCAATAAGAAAAAGGAATACAGACATTATGGAGAAATTTATGCTGTAAGTCCTTATTATATTGTATGGGAAAATGATTATTACTATCTTATCTGTTATTGCGATAAGCATGAGAACATCAGCCGGTACAGAATTGATAGAATGGCAAATGTTAAAGTTTCAGAAGAAAGCTATAAGGTACCGAATGAAAGTGAACTTGGACTGGCCAAGAGCCTTCGCTCAACCTTCAGTATGTACGGTGGGGATAAAAAGATTGTTACTATTGAATTTGCTAATGAGCTTATTGATGTAATAATTGATCGCTACGGTAGTGATGTGAGAGTAACAAAAAAATCTGACACTACATTTACTGTAAGTGTTGAAGTTCAGATAAGCCCACCTTTCTGGGGATGGCTGTTCCAGTTTGGAACAAAGGCAAAAATTATTGCTCCGCAAAGCATTGTTGAGCAAGCTAAAAAAGAAACGCGGACATTAGCTGAAATTTACAATACATAATTAAAAGAGAAATTGCAAAAACGCCTTGCAATTTCTCTTTTTGTTTGTTATAATGTTTAAGCGTGTTAGTGGAGAAGTCGCCTAGTCCGGTTTATGGCGCACGACTGGAACTCGTGTATGGGTTAATAGCTCATCGAGGGTTCGAATCCCTCCTTCTCCGCCAAGAACCTCCCTTAAACATTACGTTTGAGGGAGGTTTTATTATTTGTATATTTGACTAACATATTGTCATATTTTAGGCGAATTATTACAAAGTTATCACAGTTTTCTTTATAACATTGAATTTAACGCTCAAAGAACTTATAATTTATATGACATTTTAGGAAGGACAAAATATGAACATAACTTTTTTAATTGGGAATGGATTTGATATTAATATTGGTTTAAAGACAAGATATCAAAACTTTTATGATTATTTAAAAGATTCCGGAAACATGAAAAAATTAACAAGCGAATTAAATGAAAAATCTAATGTAGATTTCGACAAAGTCATGTGGTCTGACTTGGAACTTGGCTTAGCTGGGCTTTCTTCAATATGTCGTATCATGTTGAATGTATCATAAGCTCGTTTTGTTATTTTGTTAGATATGCAGATAGAAATATCATGTGATAAATGGTATGCTTATTTTACTTATTATAATAAAAAGTGTGGGGAGTGAAAGAATGAGCAATAATTACTACACTATAGGTCAGCTTGCAAAAATCTGCGATATTTCGATACAGACACTTCGATATTATGACAATATCAATCTTCTCAAACCATCAAAAATCAATGAAGAAAACAGCTACAGACAATATTCCGATTCAGACATTCTATCGCTCAGAATTATTCTTAATTTGAAAGAAATCGGCTTTTCACTTGAAGAGATTAATAGTCTCATCAATAATGACAACAACGATTTTGCTATTGAAATGTTAGAGAATAAAAAGAACGAATATTATAACAAACTGTTGTCAGTGAACTTTACTATCAACAAAATCAATGATCAGATCAATAATCTCCGTCTATATGAATCAGCAGCCGACACTCTCAACGAATTTGCTATGACTATTGAACTAAAACAATTACCTGAAAGAACTGTAGCTTTCACTCGATACCACTCAAACTGTAAGCATGAAACTCTTGCTAAACGATTTTTTGAACTTGATAAACTTGTTAAGGATAATAGTATAGTTGCGATTGATTCACGCATTGGTATTTATCACGATTTTCTTGATGATTATAATAAATATGAATATGATTTAGAGCTTTGCCTTCCTGTTGATAAAAAATATAGAGGTAAGGAATTTGTCCACACTATAGACCCTGGTTTGTATGCTACGGGAATTTACAAGGGCGAATACAAGGGACAATGCAGTCATCTTGTTTCGTGGATAAAGAATCAAGGCTACGAAATTATCGGTCCTGGTGTTGAAATATACATAAATAGCTTTATGAATACTAAATTCCCGAAAAATTATGTAACCGAAGTACAATTTCCTGTAAAAAAGTATTGACATTATAGTTACTATAGGGTTTATCATTATAAAAAAGGAGGATATTTAATGAATAAAAAAGTAATTATATTGACTGCCCTATTAGGACTATTATCACTTACTTCCTGCGGAAAATTAAAGGAAGACACAAAAACTGTCTCAAAAGAAAAAAAAACATACAAACCAGCACAACTATTTACAGAAATTGATGGAAGAGTAACTGCTGGAATTCTCTTTGGTGAAGACAACACTATGTATGTTGCAAAGAACGATGAAATTCTGAAAATTACTCCTGACGGAAAAAAATCTACATTCTGTAGTTTTAAAGAAATGACATCTGATAGTAACTATTTCTTTATAAGCCCATTAATCTGGGATATGACATTTGATAAACAAGGTAATATTATAGCTGCGGCACAAGACAGAATTGTAAAAATAACTCCAGATGGTAAGGCTACGACCATTATTGATGAAGATTTTGGCGGATTTTTAGGAGCAAGCGGAGTTGAACTGGACAGCCAGGGAAATATGTATGTAACTAACGGTAATAAGATTGAAAAGTACACTCCAGACCTAAAAAAGACAACCTTCATTAACGCTGATTCTAATAAATATAAAGGCTTTTTCTCACTTTCATTTAGCCCAGACGGAAAAAATCTGTATATATCCGATTTTTACGCTAAATCTCTCATCAAATATTCGATTAATTCAGATGGAAGTGCAAATGAAAGTTCTGCAAAAGTTATATGGACTGCTAAGGATAATACCGGAAACTTCGGTTCACCTTTGAATATGGTTTTCTCTGATAAGGGTAATATGTATGTTTCGATGGACGGATTGGGTGAGATTATGAAGATAACACCTGATGGAAAAATCACAAATATTGATATGGGCATTGATACACTCAAAAATCACATTGTCGCTTTCGGTAAAAATGGTTTTAATGAAGACAGCCTATATATAACAACATTTGAAGGGAAAGAAATCTATGAATTTCAATTAGGAGAGAAAGAAGCAAAATAGCAATATATACTTCTAAACTCGTGTATGGGTTAATAGCTAAGCGTAATTGAAATACTTGAATGTCCCAGCATTGATGAAATAATCATTGTTGGGATATTTTGTTTTAGCATTAGCGTTGCATTTGAATGTTTCAAATCGTTTTGCATACAATTATATTAAATGGGTTGAAACCAACACCGAAAATATATAGGTTTGTATTTGCTATTTGCGTTGATGTTATTGTAATACATTAAAAAGACTATAAGCAATCTATGAAATTATAAAAATAACATAATTTTCTTTGTGAGAATTCATTATTTGTGGAATACTATTATTAAATTTTATAAATAATGGAGTGCTATATGAAGTATCAAATTTTAAAAATTCTCACATTATGGACAACAGGAGCATACCTGTACGGACTAATTGAAATTGCCTTTCGTGGATATACACATATTTCAATGGGTATCCTTGGTGGAGTCTGTTTTATTGTAATCGGCGAGATAAATTTCAAGTTTTCAAATAAAATGGCAGTTGTTATTCAGATGTTAATTTCCACAATAATTATAACATCACTCGAGTACTGCACTGGAATTATAGTTAATGTATGGATGAAGCTTGGAATATGGGATTACTCTACGATACCTTTTAACCTTTCAGGGCAGATTTGCATGATGTTTTCAGTTGCATGGTTTTTCCTATCCTTTGTTGGAATGCTATTTTACAGTATTGTCAGATATGCAATTTTCAAAGAGCCTTTCCACCCGCTTTTTCATTTATCATTTAAATTCAAAAAAGCATAAAAACAGCCAGCTGAGTTTCAGCTGGCTGTTTGATATTTTATCTACCCATTTGCTGATTGTCCAAAAAATGCGGGAAGCCTTCCTGTTCTTCAAGTGCATGATACATTGGCATATATCTTAAAATTCTCAAATATAGAACTATTGCAACACCATTAGCAATACAGAAGGGCGGACAATATTTTGAAATAAGTGCCAAGCATATTGTTTGCAATATTATTGCTCCAATAATAAATCTAAATTCCATATAAGCGCCCATCAGAGTTGAAACAATCAGAAGTACGGATACAAGTAATAGATTTATAAAGAGCCCAATAAAATTATCTCCACCCAAGCTCCCGATAGTGCCGAGTCCTGATGCCCATCCGAATATTCCTGTCAATATAAAATAACAGATAACGCACCATGTCGAATATTTTTTTGCAACATTGCTTGTCCTTTTGATTTCAAACATAAGATTTCTTTTGTCTTCAAAATTAAGATACTCTATGTACTGTGGTGGTATTACTTTCATAATGTTCCCCCTAATAAAAAAGCCCTAACCGGACAGTCAGGGCTTTTAGTAAAATTGAAAATTAATTCTTTGTTGAAATTATGAAATTTACTGTTCCGAATGTGAAAACTATCGGGATGCAGAATGCATTTGTTTTAAGATCAAGAACAGTGTTATGTTCTGATTTCTGTGGCATAAGTTCAAGTTCAACATCATTAACATTTGACATATTGACAGTAAAGAGACCATTATGTAAGTTCAAAAATTCACCAACAGCTGCTGTTGTATATTCATCAACTGCATTAAGTTCTTCCTGTGCAAAGCGTGAAGCAAATTTAGCAATAGCACTGTCATTTGCTTCAACAGCAGTAAATGCTGAAAATTCTCCGCAAATTTGCTGTGAGATAATTCTCTCACATTTAAAGTTGTTGATTAAAGTAGCCTCGAGTGGCGTGAAGTCGTCACCAATAAAACGAATTATGTTTTTAAGAAGAAGTGAAACATACTCAGTAACAGTCTTTGTACAGCTTGCATTACCGAAATGATAGAATTCAGATACAATAGAAATCATTGCATCACTTGTAGCATTAAAATTATCTTCGTTTTTAATTTTGTATTTAAGCTTGTAATCACTAATGGCGTTGCTGAACTGTGCATTTGTAAGATAACCCTTGTCAACAAGTGCCTGTCCTAAAAGAAGGAATCCTGTTTTCTGAGAGGCAAGGAGCTTATTAACCTGTTCAGATGTCATATATCCTCGTTCAATAGCAAGGTCGCCGAATCTTTTATCAACTCTTTGCTGTTCACCGTGGATAATTTCAACCTCACTTGCATTCATATAACCTGCGTTAATTGCAAGCACGCCAAGCTTTAGGCGGGTTTCTGACTTGATTTCCATAGCTTCAGCAAGCTGTTTTGCAGTAACAAGCTTGTTGTTTAAGAGGTAATTTCCAAAAAACTGTGAGTACAATTTTAACCCTCCTTCACGATGTTCTGAAGAATTTTCTGAACAAGATTATTATCAATTGGCTTCTGAAGGAATTCATATGCACCGGCAGTTATTGCATCCTTTAGGTATTTTTGTGTACCTACAGATGAAGCCATTACAACCTTGGCATGTTTGTCAAAAGCAAGAATTTCTTTCACTGCTTCAATACCAGTTTTCTTTGGCATTATTATGTCCATAAATACTACATCAGGCTTGTTTTCTTTGTAAAGATCGATAGCCTCTTGTCCGTCGTTTGCTTCCAGAACCTCGGCCGCTCCGAGAGAAAGTATGTAATCTTTTAGTTTTTTTCTTGCAAAAACGGAATCATCAGAAATAAGAACTTTCATCTGATCTATTGTCATAAAATTACCTCCCGATACATTATATATTATCAATCGTGACATAATAATACCACAAAATTCATAGTAAATCAATACCAAAAACATGTTAATTTATGTATTTTTCATATATTTTTGAAAAATGGGTATAATAATTATAATATACCAAAGGAGATTACAATGAATAACGTTTTTGATGGAATTCAAATGCCGATGGGACTTGGAATGGCATTGTCACAAAATCTACCTGCTCTAGATAAATTTTCTAAAATGGATATCTCACAGAAACAGGCTGTTATTGATCATACTCATAAAGTTAATTCGAAAAATGAAATGCACGAATTAGTAAGAGATATTGCAGAAGGCAAAAGTTTTATGTAAAAAGAGAGGTGAAAATCACCTCTCTTTTTATTTAGCTTCTCTTCTTGAATGACATACAGTCTGTGCATTCTTTAACTGTTGGATCAGTTTCATGAGTACCAACACAGATTTTAGGAAGTGAGCAGTAATCTTCTGTTGTTGCATGAAAGGAACAGTTTGATACAGTGCATTCAATAGATTTGTTACAATTAGTTTTATTCATAAAATAACCTCCTTTAAGATTATAATTTTATTGTTCCCATCAAAGAAACAAAAATCAGTAGAAAATAATTTATTTATTGTCAAAAATTTCTTTTTGTGATAAAATATTTAAAAATAGCGAAAAGGGAAAAAATATGTTTGCGAAAATTAACAGCTTAGGATTATTTGGACTTAATGCCTTCTGTGTGGACACAGAAATTGAAACAAGTAGGGGAACTCCTCTTTTTGAAATTGTCGGTCTTACTGATATTGTTGTAAGAGAAAGCCGTGAAAGAATTCGGTCGGCTCTTCGTGAATGCAATATAACATTCCCATTGTGCAGAGTTATGGTCAATCTTGCTCCTGCTGACACAAAAAAGTCAGGTTCAGTACATGACCTTGCCATAGCAGTTGCTTTATTAAAGGTACTTGATTACATAAAAGACGATATTTCTGACTGTTCTTTTATCGGTGAGGTTTCACTTAATGGTAATGTAAGACGTGTCAATGGTGTTCTTCCTATGACAATTCTTGCACAGAAGTCGGGAATAAAAAAGATTTTCGTTCCGTATGAAAATCAGCTTGAGGCATCAGTTGTTGAGGGAATAGAAGTATACGGAGTATCTTCAGTTTCACAGCTTCTATCTCATTTTGAGAAAATAGAAATTATCAATCCTGTCGGAAAATATATAATAGGTAAGAGTGCTTATGATAACGACCTTAATTTTGCTGATGTAAAGGGTCAGCAGAATGCAAAAAAAGCACTTGAAATTGCTGCAGCGGGCGGACATAACGCACTATTAATTGGTGCGCCTGGTTCAGGTAAGAGTATGCTCGCAAAAAGAATGCCTTCAATTCTCCCTGAAATGACTTTTGCTGAGTCTATCGAAACCACTAATATACATTCTATATCTGGTTGTCTTGATAAGGATACACCTTTAATAACAAAGCGACCATTCCGTTCACCACACCATACTATTTCACCAGCGGGACTTTCTGGTGGGGGTTCTATCCCACGCCCAGGTGAGATTTCACTTGCACATAACGGATTGCTTTTTCTTGATGAGCTTGCTGAATTTTCAAGAACCACTCTTGAAATTCTGCGTCAGCCACTTGAAGATCAAAAGGTTACAATATCAAGGGCATCGGGTACTGTTACATATCCGTGTTCCATAATGCTTATTGGTGCTATGAATCCTTGTCCTTGCGGATATTTCGGGCATCCGACAAGAAAATGCATCTGTAATAAAAATCAGGTAGGGCATTATCTCTCCAGAATTTCTGGGCCAATGCTCGACCGATTTGATTTACATATTGAGGTTGCTCCTGTTGAGTTTGAGCAAATTTCTTCAAAACTTAAGGAAGAAAGTTCTTCAAGCATAAGAGAGCGCGTTCAGCAGGCACGTGAGATTCAGAATCATCGCTTTAAGGGAACACAAATAACCTGCAACGCAAGAATCACAAGCGATATTCTGCATGAGGCTTGTCCTGTTTCTGATGATGCACAGAAACTTATTAGAAATGTATTTGAGCGTATGGGCTTATCGGCAAGAGCATATGACAGGATACTTAAAGTATCAAGAACTGTTGCTGATTTAGATAATTCAGAGATTATTGAAAAACAGCATATTGCGCAGGCGGTTCAGTACAGAAGCTTAGATAGGAAGTATTGGCAGTAATAAAGAGTATTTATAATTGTTCGTATAATTAATCCGAAGAAAAGGATACATTACTGGAAACACAAAATACGATGATGAATATGTAACTCTGATAAAATAATTATCATCAATGCAGTATTCAATAATCCACCACAGAACCCGACAAATTTCGGTAGATAATTATTTTGTAATAGACAAAATAAACAATGACCGTAATTCATTTTTTAGAATTACGGTCATTATGACGAATATTAAAAACTTGCTTGACAACACTTTATTAATATAATATAATAATATACTGTATCAATATGGATTGTTATACCCTATTGCTCTCAAAATTATATCACATTTTTAGCATTATTACAAGTACTTATTCGATATTTTTTACGGTTTTTAGAGCAATGATACATTCCAAGCAAATTTTAATAAGGAGTGATTGAGCCTATGGTGAATGTCAAGCCACAGCAGCTCGGGAAGAATACTCGAATGAGCTTTGCCAAGATTAACGAAGTCTTGGAAATGCCAAACCTTATCGAGGTGCAGAAAAATTCCTATCAGTGGTTCCTGGAGGAAGGTCTTAAAGAAGTTTTTAGGGATGTTGCTGCAATCAGCGATTATAATGGCAACCTTGAACTTAACTTCATTGATTACAGGATTGATGAAACCCCGAAGTATTCTGTCGCAGAGTGTAAGGAACGTGACGTAACTTATTCAGCTCCACTGAGAGTAGTTGCGAGACTTAATAACAAGGAAACTGGCGAAATAAAAGACAGCGAAGTATATATGGGTGAATTTCCACTGATGACGGATAGTGGAACCTTTGTAATAAATGGTGCAGAACGTGTTATTGTATCGCAGTTGGTTCGTTCTCCTGGTGTATATTATTCTTCGGAAAAGGACAAGACAGGTAAAGACCTTTTCAAGACAACAGTTATTCCAAACAGAGGTGCATGGCTTGAGTATGAGATGGACTCAAACGATGTAGTTTATGTAAGAATAGATAAAAATAGGAAAATTCCTATCACAACCTTCATCCGTTCACTCGGACTTGGACTTGATGAGGAAATTGAAGAAATGTTCGGACCTGATGAAAGACTCAGCCAGACAATTCTCCAGAAGGATGCTACAAAAAACCGTGAGGAAGCTTTGCTTGAAGTTTACAAGAAGCTCCGTCCTGGTGAGCCTCCTACAGTAGACAGTGCTGAATCACATCTTAATGCATTGTTTTTTGATGCAAGAAGATATGATCTTTCAAGATTCGGTCGTTACAAATACAACAAAAAGCTCGGCATTGGTTCGAGACTTGCAGGTTACACTGTTTCACAGCCTATTATTAACCCATTAACAGGTGAAATTATGGCTGAGCCTGGCGCAAAGCTAAGTTATGACGAAGCTATGAAGGTTGAGCAGGCTGGTGTTATGGAAGCATTCGTTACCATGACAAGAAAAGAATCAATCACAAGCCAGACTGGCGAAACAACCACAAAGGTTGAAGAAAAAGAAGTCAAGATTATCGGTAACGGTATGGTTGACATCAAGGGCTATGTTGATTTTGACTGCACACCTTTCGGGATTAACGAAAAGGTTTCATTTAATGTTCTTAAGGAAATCCTTGAAGAAAGTGATTCACCTGAGGATTTGGAAGAAAACATTAAGGCAAGAGTGGACGAGCTTGTTCCAAAGCACATCATTCTTGACGATATATATGCAACAGTATCATACTTTTTGAATCTTTGCGAAGGTGTCGGAATTGTTGATGATATTGACCATCTCGGAAACAGACGTATCCGTTCAGTAGGTGAGCTTCTTCAGAACCAGTTCAGAATTGGTTTCTCAAGAATGGAAAGAGTTATCCGTGAAAGAATGAATATTCAGTCACAGGATATGGATGTTGTAACTCCACAGGTTCTTATTAATATTCGTCCAATTACAGCGGCTATTAAAGAATTCTTCGGTTCATCACCACTTTCGCAGTTCATGGATCAGACAAACCCTCTCGCAGAGCTGACTCATAAGAGACGTCTTTCTGCTTTGGGCCCTGGCGGTCTTTCACGAGACAGAGCCGGATTTGAAGTTCGTGACGTTCACTATTCTCATTACGGAAGAATGTGTCCTATTGAAACTCCTGAAGGACCAAACATCGGACTTATCTCTTATCTTGCATCTTTTGCAAGAATTAATGAGTATGGTTTCATTGAGGCTCCTTATAGAAGAGTTGATAAATCAACTGGTTTTGTAACAGGCGAAGTTGTTTATATGACAGCTGATGTTGAAGATAACTATACAGTTGCTCAGGCAAATGAACCTCTTGATGAGGATGGCAGATTTATAAATTCAAAGGTTAAGGCACGTCATCGTGACCAGATCCTTGAAATAGAAAATGACAAGATTGACTTTATGGATGTATCTCCAAAGATGGTTCTTTCTGTCGCAACTTCTATGATTCCGTTCCTTGAAAATGATGATGCAAACCGTGCCCTCATGGGTTCAAACATGCAACGTCAGGCAGTTCCACTGCTCAAGACTGAGTCACCTATCGTTGGAACAGGTATGGAATACAAGGCTTGTGTTGACTCAGGTGTTGCAATAGTTGCAAAAGAACCTGGTGTCGTTGAAAAGGTTTCTGCTGACGAAATCGTGGTAAAACAGGATGACGGCATAACAGCAAATTACAAGCTCATAAAGTTCAAGCGTTCTAACCAGGGCACTTGTGTCAATCAGCGTCCTATCGTTAGTAGAGGTGAAAGAATCACAAGAAAGCAGGTTATCGCTGACGGTCCAGCTACTGCTGATGGTGAAATCTCACTCGGTAAGAATGCACTTATCGGATTTATGACCTGGGAAGGTTATAACTATGAGGATGCTGTTCTTCTAAATGAAAAATTAGTTCGTGAAGATATCTATACTTCAGTCCACATTGAAGAATATGAAATCGAATCACGTGATACAAAGCTCGGACCAGAGGAAATTACAAGAGATATTCCTAACGTCGGTGAAGATGCTCTTAAAGATCTTGATGATAAGGGAATTATCAGAATTGGTGCTGAAGTTCGTTCGGGCGATATTCTTGTTGGTAAGGTTACACCTAAGGGTGAAACAGAGCTTACTGCTGAAGAAAGACTTCTTCGTGCTATCTTCGGTGAAAAGGCAAGAGAAGTTAGAGATAACTCATTGAGAGTACCTCACGGTGAATCAGGTGTTATCGTTGACGTTAAGATATTTACAAGAGATAACTGTGATGAGCTTTCTCCTGGAGTAAATATGCTCGTACGTTGTTATATTGCACAGAAGAGAAAGATCTCAGTTGGAGATAAAATGGCTGGTCGTCACGGAAACAAAGGTGTTGTTTCAAGAATTCTTCCACAGGAAGACATGCCATTCCTGCCTGATGGTACTCCACTTGATATCGTTCTTAACCCACTTGGTGTTCCTTCTCGTATGAACATCGGTCAGGTTCTTGAAGTCCATCTTGGTATGGCTGCAAAGGCACTTGGCTGGAAAATCATGACACCAGTATTCGATGGTGCTCACGAGGAAGACATCAGATTAGCATTCAGACAGGCAGCAGAAAACAATAAAAATAACCCTGCTGAAGAAAAGATAATTTATAAGAATATAAGAGAAATAATCGACACTTCTAAACTTGAAATGAATGAGGATGGCAAGACTGTTCTTTATGATGGAAGAACGGGAGAGAAGTTTGACAATCGTGTAACTGTTGGTTATATGTATTATCTCAAGCTCCACCACCTTGTTGATGATAAGATCCATGCACGTTCTGTCGGACCATACTCACTTGTTACACAGCAGCCACTTGGTGGTAAAGCTCAGTTCGGTGGACAGAGATTCGGAGAAATGGAAGTTTGGGCTCTTGAAGCTTACGGCGCAGCTTATACACTTCAGGAAATCCTTACTGTTAAATCTGACGATACTGTCGGACGTGTCAAGACCTACGAAGCTATTGTTAAGGGACAGAATGTTCCTAAACCAGGTATTCCTGAATCATTCAAGGTTCTTATCAAAGAACTTCAGTCACTTTGTCTTGACGTCAAGGTTCTCAACATCAACAATGAAGAGATTGACCTTAAGCAGACATTTGAAGAAGACGATGATATTATTCCACAGCCGGTTGCACTTGAAGAGGATGATACCTTATTCGGTGACGATCAGATTGAGGATGGCGATCTCGATAACTTCATCACAGAAGATGAAGAAGGTCTTGATAATGTCGAACTTGATGACAGCGATGAAGAACTTGATTTTTTTGCTGAAGAGGATGACGACGATAATATCTAAAGGAAGAAGGGTCGTATATTGGAATTTAATGTATTTGAGTCAATAAAGATTGGTCTTGCTTCACCTGAACAGATACTGAACTGGTCATACGGTGCAGTTGAAAGACCTGAAACAATAAATTACAGAACACAGAAGCCTGAGCGTGACGGACTTTTCTGCGAAAAAATCTTTGGACCTTCAAAGGACTGGGAATGTCACTGCGGTAAGTACAAGAAAATCCGCTTTAAAGGCAAAGTCTGTGAGCGTTGTGGCGTTGAAGTTACACGCGCAAAGGTAAGACGTGAAAGAATGGGACACATTGCACTTGCTGCTCCTGTGTCACATATCTGGTACTTTAAGGGAACACCATCAAGAATCGGACAGGTTCTTGAAATTTCCCAGAAGCGTCTTGAAGAAGTTTTATACTTTACAAAATATATTGTTACTGATCCAGGTAACACATCTCTTATGAAAAAGCAGCTTCTTTCTGAAAAGGATTATCAGGAAGCAAGAGAAAAATTTGAGGACGATTTTAAGGCTGGTATGGGCGCTGAAGCTGTCCAGGAGCTTTTGAAGGAAATTGATCTTGAGACACTCTCTGCTGAGCTTAAGGCTGAACTTAAGGATCTTCCACAGGGTCAGAAGAGAATCAAGCTTTTAAAGAGACTTGAAATTATTGAGGCATTCAGACTTTCAGGCAACCGTCCTGAATGGATGGTTCTTAATGTTGTTCCTGTTATCCCACCAGAACTAAGACCTATGGTTATGCTTGATGGTGGACGTTATGCAACATCAGACCTTAACGATCTGTATCGTCGTGTTATTAACAGAAACAATCGTTTGAAGAGAATGTTAGAGCTTGAAGCTCCTGACATTATCATCAGAAATGAAAAACGTATGCTTCAGGAAGCTGTTGATGCGCTTATAGATAACGGCCGTCACGGCAGACCTGTTACAGGCCCTAACAACAGAGCGTTCAAGTCATTGTCAGATATGCTTAAAGGTAAGCAGGGACGATTCCGTCAGAACTTACTTGGTAAGCGTGTTGACTATTCAGGACGTTCAGTTATCGTTGTTGGACCAGAACTAAAAATGTACCAGTGTGGTCTTCCAAAGGAAATGGCACTTGAACTCTTCAAGCCTTTCGTTATGAAGAGACTTGTTGATACTTCTGTTGTAAATAACATCAAGTCAGCAAGAAAAATGGTTGAAAGATCAAAGCCAGAGGTTTGGGATGCTCTTGAGAATGTAATTCAGGGTCACCCTGTAATGCTCAACCGTGCTCCTACACTTCATAGACTTGGTATTCAGGCATTCGAACCTATCCTTGTTGAAGGTAGAGCTATCAAGCTCCACCCACTTGTATGTACAGCTTTCAACGCTGACTTTGATGGTGACCAGATGGCTGTTCACGTTCCATTGTCAGCAGAAGCTCAGGCAGAAGCTCGTTTCTTAATGCTTGCTGCGAATAACCTCTTGAAGCCTTCAGACGGACGTCCGGTTGCTGTTCCTTCACAGGACATGGTGCTCGGTTCTTATTACCTCACAATGCAGAAGGACGGAGAAAAGGGTGAAGGCAAGGTATTCAGAGATATCAATGAAGCTCTTATGGCTTATCAGGAGGGTGAAGTTTCACTTCATGCTGCTGTAAAAGTAAGAGTTACAAAAGATATGGGCGAAAGAAAAGTATCAAAGATTATTGATGCAACTGTCGGACGTCTTATATTCAATGAAAATATACCACAGGACTTAGGATTTGTTGACAGAACAAATTCAGACAAGCAGTTTGAACTTGAGGTTGCATTCCTCGTTGGAAAGAAGCAGCTTTCGGATATAATTGAAAGATGTATCAGAAAACACGGAACAGCAACAACTTCTGAAGTGCTTGACAAGGTCAAGGCACTCGGCTTTAAGTATTCAACAAAGGCTGCTATTACTGTTGCTGTATGCGATGCTATTATACCACCTCAGAAAAAGGATATACTAACTCAGGCTGATGCTCTTGTTGACAAGATTGACAAACAGTACAAGCGTGGTTATATTTCTTTAGAAGAAAAATCACAGAAGGTTATTGAAATATGGAACAATGCAACAGACGAGGTAACAGTTGCTCTGAAGGATAACCTTGATAGATACAATCCAATCTTCATGATGGCTGACTCTGGTGCCCGTGGTAGTATCAATCAGATTAGACAGCTTGCTGGTATGCGTGGACTTATCGCAAACACATCTGGTCGAACAATTGAAATGCCTATTCGTGCTAACTACCGTGAAGGACTAAATATCTTGGAATACTTTATATCTTCCCGTGGTGCTCGTAAAGGACTTGCTGATACAGCTCTTCGTACTGCTGACTCAGGATACCTCACAAGACGTCTTGTTGATGTATCACAGGATGTTATTATCCGTGAGGAAGATTGCGGAACAAGCGTTGGTATTGATATTTATGAAATCAAGAATGGCCGTGAAGTTATTGAACCATTACAGGAACGTTTAATTGGCCGTTACCTTGTTGAGGATCTCAAGGATCCTAAGACAAGTGAAATGATTGTTTCAAAGAATAAACTTATGAACAGTAATGACGCAAAGAAGGTTGTTGCAGCTCTTGAAGCTCAGGGCAAAAAGAACATTGCTATAAGATCTGTACTTCAGTGTCAGGCAAAGCACGGTGTATGTGCAAAATGTTATGGTGCAAACCTCGCAAACGGCAATCTTGTTGCTGTTGGTGAAGCTGTTGGTATCATTTCAGCTCAGTCAATCGGTGAGCCTGGAACACAGCTTACAATGAGAACGTTCCATACAGGTGGTATCGCTTCTGCAGAAGACATCACGCAGGGTCTTCCACGTGTCGAGGAACTTTTCGAAAGTCGTCGTCCAAAGAATGCGGCTATTATCGCTAAGTTCGGCGGTAAGCTCAGATTTGAAGAAATCAAGAAAGTCAGAAATGCAGTTATTACTGATCCTGAAACTCTTCAGGAAGAATACTATCAGATTCCTTATGGCTTCAAGCTTAAGCCTGAAATCAAGGAAGGTGCTGATATCGAAAAGGGTCAGCCACTTACAGAAGGTAGCATCTACCCAGGTGACATACTTGCTGTCAGGGGTGAAAAAGCTGTTCAGAACTACATTATTGATGAAGTTCAGAAGGTTTACCGTCTTCAGGGTGTTGATATCAACGATAAGCATATTGAAGTTATCGTACGCCAGATGATGAAGAAGGTAAAGGTTGACGAAAGTGGAAGCAGCTACTTGCTCCCAGGTGCTCTTGTTGACAAGAACGAGATTGATGAGATTAATGAACAGATTAAGGTTGAAATGGAGAATGGTGATATTAATGCATCTTGCATAACAATTCTTCCTGTTCTTCAGGGTATTACAAAAGCATCATCAAATTCTGATTCATTCCTGTCTGCTGCTTCATTCCAGGAAACAACAAAGGCTCTTACAGATGCCGCTATTCGTGGAAAGAGCGATATGCTTCTCGGACTTAAGGAAAATGTTATTATCGGTAAGCTTGTTCCTGCTGGTACTGGTATGGACTGTTATAATAATGTTGAAGTTGTTAAGAACGAAAGCGTTGCAGAACACGTTTAATAAATTGATTATATTAGAACAACCCTGATGATGTCAGGGTTGTTTTCATCATTTTTATTTATGTAGTTATTAGCTATATTTCCAATGTTTTTTGTGAATTGACTAATATGTGCAAAAAAAGTACATATTATAAAACAGTATTATAAACTATTATATTTTAATTTAAAAAGTAATAAAAAAACTTGACATGGTAAAATTTAATATGTATAATATTATGGTATGCCAAACTATATAGTTTCGCATTTGATTTTACGGGAAAGGAGATAGAATATGCCAACATTTAACCAGCTAGTTCGTAAAGGTAGAGACGTTGTTGAATACAAGTCAACTTCTCCAGCTCTTCAGAAGGGTTATAACTCAAAGAAGAAGGAAGAAATTGATATGTCAGCTCCACAGAAGCGTGGTGTTTGTACAGCAGTAAGAACAAGTACTCCTAAGAAGCCTAACTCAGCTATGAGAAAAATTGCCAGAGTAAGACTTACAAACGGATACGAAGTAACAGCTTACATTCCAGGTATCGGTCATAACCTTCAGGAACACAGCGTTGTTCTCATCCGTGGTGGACGTGTTAAGGACCTCCCAGGTGTTCGTTATCACATTATCCGTGGAACACTCGATGCACAGGGCGTTGCAAAGAGAATGCAGAGCCGTTCAAAATACGGTGCAAAAAGACCAAAGGCAGGCGTAGCTGCTAAATAAGTAGAGATAACTCAGATACCACAAGATAAATGTGGGGCTTTATAATATATATTATTGCCTCTCATTGGTCTTACGTTCCGACGGACCCGTGAAAAGGTTTGCGGGTTGTGGATGAAACGAGTACCTATGATATCATTATATGAAGGAGGGAAGCGAAGTGCCAAGAAGAGGTAATATTGCAAAACGTGACGTTTTGTTAGATCCTGTTTACAATTCTAAGCTCGTTACACGTCTTGTCAACAACATTATGCTTGATGGTAAGAAAGGTGTTGCACAGAAGATTGTATATGGTGCATTCGAAATAATTGCAGAAAAGACTGAAAAACCAGCGGTTGAAGTTTTTGAAGCTGCAATGGAAAATATCATGCCAAACCTTGAGGTAAAGGCTCGCCGTATTGGTGGTGCTACTTACCAGGTTCCAATGGAAGTTCGTCCTGAAAGACGTCAGACATTGGGCTTAAGATGGTTGATAACTTATTCAAGAGCAAGAAATGAAGCTACAATGAGAGAAAGACTTGCAGCAGAAATCCTCGATGCAGTTAACGGTGTTGGTGGAGCTTGCAAGAAGCGTGACGACACACATAGAATGGCAGAAGCTAATAAGGCATTTGCACACTATCGTTTCTAATTTTATTAGAAAAGTTGAACTGATTTTAAGAGGAGGATATTATGCCAAGAGATGTATCACTTGAGATGACTCGTAATATTGGTATAATGGCTCACATTGACGCAGGTAAAACTACTACAACTGAACGTATCCTTTTTTATACAGGTATAACACATAAAATTGGTGAAGTTCATGAAGGTGCTGCAACAATGGACTGGATGGAGCAGGAGCAGGAAAGAGGTATTACAATTACTTCTGCTGCTACTACTGCATACTGGAAAGGCCACAGAGTCAATATTATTGACACCCCTGGACACGTTGACTTTACAGTTGAAGTTGAGCGTTCTTTAAGAGTACTTGACGGTTCTGTAACAGTTCTTTGTGCTAAGGGCGGCGTTGAGCCACAGACTGAAACAGTATGGAGACAAGCTGATAAATATAAAGTACCAAGAATGGTATACGTCAACAAGATGGATATCATGGGTGCTGACTTTTACAGAGTTGTATCTATGCTTCACGACAGACTCAAGACAAACGCTGTTCCAATTCAGCTTCCTATCGGTGCTGAAGAAGACTTTATCGGAATCATTGATTTGCTTGAAATGAAAGCATACATCTATGATGAAAACGACAAGCTCGGAACACAAATCAAAATTGAAGAAATTCCTGCTGATATGCTTGATAAAGCAAAAGAATATCGTGCACAGTTGCTCGATAGCGTTGCTGAGCATGACGAGGAAATTATGATGAAATACCTCGACGGTGAAGAACTTACTATCGATGAAATCAAGGGCTGTATCAGAAAGGCTACTCTTAAGAATGAGATGGTTCCAGTTGTTTGTGGAACATCTTATAAGAATAAGGGTGTTCAGAAGATGCTCGATGCTGTAATCGACTATATGCCATCACCACTCGACGTTCCACACATCAAGGGTATTAACCCTGATACTGGTGAAGAGTGCGAAAGACCATCTTCTGATAAAGAACCTTTTGCTGCTCTTGCATTCAAGATTGCTACAGACCCATTCGTAGGAAAGCTTTGCTTCTTCCGAGTTTATTCTGGTGTTTTAAAAGCTGGTTCAAGCGTTTACAATGCTACAAAGGATAACAACGAAAGAGTTGGACGTATCTTGCAGATGCATGCTAACCACAGAAAAGATATTGATGAGATTTACGCTGGTGATATTGCTGCTTGCGTAGGTCTTAAGAATACAACAACAGGTGATACACTTTGTGATGAGAAGCATCCTGTTATTCTCGAATCAATGGAATTCCCAGAACCTGTTATCAATTTGGCTATCGAGCCAAAGACAAAAGCAGGACAGGAAAAGATGGGTATTGCACTTTCAAAGCTTGCTGAAGAAGACCCAACATTCAGAACATGGACTGATGAGGAAACTGGTCAGACTATTATTGCTGGAATGGGTGAACTTCACCTTGAAATTATCGTTGATAGAATGCTTCGTGAATTTAAGGTTGAGGCAAACGTTGGTGCTCCTCAGGTTTCATATAAAGAAACTATCAGACGCCTCGCTGATGTTGATTGCAAATATGCAAGACAATCAGGTGGTAAAGGTCAATACGGACACGTTAAAATCAAGGCTGAACCAAACGTTTCAGGTAAAGGCTATGAGTTTATCAATGCTATTACTGGTGGTTCTATCCCTAAGGAATATATCCCTGCTGTTGATGCTGGTATTAAAGGCGCAATGCAGGCTGGTGTTCTCGCAGGATATCAGGTTGTTGACGTTAAGGTAACACTTTATGATGGTTCATACCATGAAGTTGACTCCTCTGAAATGGCATTTAAGATTGCTGGTTCTATGGCATTCAAAGATGCAATGAAGAAAGCTGATCCTGTAATTCTCGAACCTATTATGAAAGTTATCGTAACAGTTCCAGAAGAATACATGGGCGACGTTATCGGTGACTTAAATTCACGTCGTGGACAGATTCAGGGTATGGAAGCAAGACCTGGTGCACAGCAAATTAATGCACTTGTTCCACTTTCAGAAATGTTCGGTTACTCAAATGACCTACGTTCAAAGACACAGGGTCGCGGACAGTACTCAATGGAACCAGATAGTTACATCGAAGTTCCAAAATCTATTGCTGAAAAGATTATGAGTACACGTAATAAGGGCAATAATTAATTTGTGACAGCTACTTGAAATAATTATTAAATTCTGTTAAAATAACAGATGTAAAAAACTTTAAAAATTTAAGGAGGAAATTCCTATGGCAAAGGCAAAATTCGAAAGAACTAAACCACATGTTAACATTGGTACTATCGGTCACGTTGACCACGGTAAGACAACTTTAACAGCTGCTATTACAAAGACATTGGCAATGATGGGTCTTGCAGAAAAGAAAGATTACGCTAATATCGACTCTGCTCCAGAAGAGAGAGAAAGAGGTATTACAATCAATACTGCTCACGTTGAGTATGAGACAGTTAATCGTCACTATGCTCACGTTGACTGCCCAGGCCATGCTGACTATGTAAAGAACATGATCACAGGTGCTGCTCAGATGGACGGCGCAATCCTTGTTGTTGCTGCATCAGACGGACCTATGGCTCAGACAAGAGAGCATATTCTTCTTGCTCACCAGGTTGGCGTTCCAAAGATCGTTGTTTTCATGAACAAAGCTGATCAGGTTGACGATCCAGAACTTATTGACCTCGTTGAAATGGATATCCGTGAACTTCTTGATAAATATGATTTTGAAGGCGACGATACACCAATCATCAAGGGTTCAGCTCTTAAGGCTCTTGAAGCTCCAGACGATGATATCAATGATCCTGCATATGACTGCATTAAGGAATTGATGGATGCTGTTGATAGCTTCATTCCAACTCCAGCAAGAAATGATACACTTCCTTTCTTGATGCCAGTAGAAGACGTATTTACAATTACAGGTCGTGGTACAGTTGCTACAGGTAGAGTTGAAAGAGGTATGTTGAAACTTTCAGAAGAAGTTGAAATTATCGGTCTTTCAGACGAAAGAAAGAAGACTGTTGTTACAGGTATTGAAATGTTCAGAAAGCTTCTTGATTTTGCAGAAGCTGGTGATAACATCGGTGCGCTTCTCCGTGGTGTTCAGAGAACTGATATCGAAAGAGGGCAGGTTCTTTGTAAACCAGGTTCAATCCACCCATTGACAAAGTTCATGGGTCAGGTTTACGTTCTTAAGAAAGATGAAGGCGGACGTCATACTCCTTTCTTCAACAACTACAGACCTCAGTTCTACTTCAGAACAACTGACGTAACAGGTATCGTTAAGCTTCCAGCTGATAAGGAAATGTGTATGCCTGGTGATAACGTTGAAATCGACGTTGAACTCATCGCTCCTATTGCTATCGAAGAAGGACTTCGCTTCGCTATCCGTGAAGGTGGCCGTACAGTTGGTTCAGGCGTTGTAATTTCTTGCTAATTACTGTCTGAGTTAATAACAAATATATTAAGCCCATGCTTTTTTTAGCATGGGCTTTTGTATTTTACTTTTAAATGTGAAAATAATAGTGTATAATTATATTATTGTCTTTGGAAGGAGGATTCACAATGAATGAAAGACTACCGTATTTGAGAGAAAAAACAGCTGCACTGACGTCATCACCGGGCTGTTATATAATGAAGAACAAGAACTCAGATATTATATATATTGGTAAAGCTAAAAACCTCAGGAACAGGGTAACAAGCTATTTTCGTGAATCTGCCGACCACACGCCAAAGGTCGCTAAGATGGTTTCACTTGTATATGATTATGATTTTATCGTTACTGATACAGAGTTTGAAGCTTTGATTCTTGAGTGTTCACTTATTAAACAGCACAAGCCGAAGTATAATATCTTGCTAAAGGATGATAAGGGTTACAGCTATATAAAAATTTCAGACGAGCCTTATCCAAGGATTACTGCAGAACTACAGAAAAAAGGTCCTGGTACATATTTAGGACCACATATCAGTTCTTTTACAACAAAACAATCTGTTAATGAAGCCAACAAGGTATTTGCGTTGCCGACTTGCACGAGAAAATTCCCACAAGATTTCGGCAAGGCACGTCCATGCCTTGATTATTATATAAAACGATGTGCTGGACTTTGCACTGGTAACATTCCTCTGGATGAGTATATTAATTCAGTAAATCAAGCTGTTGAGTATATTAAAAGTGGTAGTACAAATTCAATTGAGCGTATAACCGAATCAATGAATATTGCGGCCGAAAATCTTAACTTTGAACTTGCTGCAAAGCTCCGTGACAGAATCAATGCTATTAAGAAAGCAACCGACAGCCAGAAGGTTATAGAAACAAATCAGAAGAATTCTGATGTAATAGCAATAGCTCAGAATGGTGAATATGCTGTCGCAAGTATACTCATGTATCGCTTTGGGAAGCTTTTTGATAAGGCGGATTTCTACCTCGGTGAGCTTGAAGAGAAAACAGAGGTTTATGAGGATTTTATAACACAGTATTATTCCTCAAAAGAGGATATTCCGCGTGATATTCTTATCGACGATGAAATAGAAAATTATGATGTGATTGAACAGTTCCTCCGCGAAAAATCAGGTCACGCAGTTACTTTATATACTCCAAAGCGTGGTGCGTCGTTAAAGCTCACAATGCTTGCTAAGAACAACGCAAGTGAATATCTTGCAATTAAAGTCGGTCGAACAGGTAAGGAGATTGTCGCTCTTGAGGAGCTTGCCAAGCTTCTCGGCTTACCAAAGCCACCGCTTTACATTGAGTGCTACGACATATCAAACCTTGCCAGCACGGCAATGGTTGCGGGAATGGTGGTGTTTGAAAACGGACGCCCTCTCAAAAAAGCATACAAGAGATTTTCTATAAAGAATGTTGCAATTCAGAATGACTATGCCTGTATGCAGGAGGTTATCGAAAGACGCTTTAATCGTTATAAGGAAGGCGAGGATGAAGGCTTTTCACATATGCCGGACCTTATCCTACTCGATGGTGGTAAGGGTCATGTTAATGCTGTAACGCAGGTTACAGATCAAATGGGAATTGATGTGCCCATATATGGAATCGTCAAGGATAACAAGCATAGAACAAGAGCCATCGCCTCAGGCGGGAGTGAAATATCAGTAACAAAGGCAAGATCCGCTTTTATGCTGCTCACAAGAATTCAGGATGAGGTGCATAGATTTGCAATATCCTATATGAAAAGTGTGCATAATAAGAACACATATGAGCTCGAACTGACAAAAATAAAAGGCATAGGAATTAAAAAGGCACAACAACTTATGGTAAATTTCAAAACAAAGGAAGCACTGAAAAAAGCAACACCAGAAAGTCTTGCAAAAGCTGCTGGGATAAGCATTAAACTAGCACAGGAACTACATGATTTTCTGCAGAGCGACTTGTAAATTATTATCATTTATATAGACAAAAGTGCGAAAATATATTATAATATTTTCTATGAAAAAACATATCAATACATTTCATATTATATTTTGAATTTTGTGAGGGCAATTTAATGCGAGTAATTACTGGAAGTGCACGTGGGAAACGTCTTAAAACACTTGAAGGAATAGATGTCAGACCAACAACCGACAGAGTGAAGGAATCTATATTCAGTATCATTCATTTTGATCTCGAAGGATCAACAGTTCTTGACCTTTTTTCTGGTTCAGGTCAGCTTGGAATAGAAGCTTTAAGTCGAGGTGCTAAGTTTGCTACCTTTGTCGACAGCAGTAGAAATTCTATTGAAGTAACAAAAGAAAACCTCTTATCAACAGGTCTTATGGCAAATGCAAGAATTGCAAGCATGGATAGTATTGATTTTTTAAAGGGAACAAAATCGACCTATGATATTGCACTTTTAGATCCACCATATCATAAAGGTATTTTACTTACTGCATTACCTTTGCTTGAAAAAATAATGAATACAGGCGGAATTGTTATCTGTGAACACGAAAGAGAACTTTCTCTGCCAGACAATATAGGAAGACTTGAGAAAATAAAATCATACGATTACGGTAAAATTTCCTTGAGCCTGCTGAAAATCAAGGAGGATAACGAATGAAAATAGCAGTATGTCCGGGAAGCTTTGACCCGGTAACCTTAGGGCACGTTGACATTATGACGAGAGCATCAAAACTTTTTGACAAGGTAATTGTTGTGGTGTCGATCAATCCTGTAAAGCAGGCAAGCTTTACAGCTGACGAACGAGTAATGATGATAAAGGAAGTCACAAAAAATCTAGACAATATTGAGGTTGATGTTTCTGATGGATTGCTTGCTGATTACCTAAAGCGCACAGATGCAAATGCCATTGTCAAAGGACTAAGGGCTGTGAGTGACTTTGAATATGAATTCCAGATGGCACTCGCGAATAAAAAGTTGTATTCTGAGGCTGAAACAGTATTCCTTACAACAAGTGCTGAAAATATGTATCTTAGTTCAAGTGTAGTAAAACAGATTGCAAGCTTTGGCGGTGACATAAGCCACTTTGTTCCGAAGGAAATTCATAAATTTATTAAAAACAGATTAATCAAAGGAGTTTAGCAAATGACTATCGATGAAATTCTTATTTTAATGGATGAGGTTTTGGATAAAGCACCAGCAATACCTTTTTCCAATAAAAAATGCGCAGTTGATATTGACAAGCTTAGAGAGTACATTGACGAAATCAGAGATAATATGCCGAATGAAATCAGCAATGCTAAACAGATGGTATATGACCGTTCACAGATTATCAACGAAGCTAGAAAAGAAGCTGAAACAATTATTAAACGTGCTGAGGAACGTGCAAAGCTAATCGTTAACAATGATGAAATAGTAAAGCAGGCAAAGGAAAAAGCCGGCGATATTATTCTTAATGCTCAGAATAAGGATAGAGATATTAGAATGGCAATGAATGAGCGTATGGACGGAATGCTTAACGAAACTGAAGAAATTCTTATAAAAAATATAAACGACATAAGACAAATGAGGAATGCAATCCGCGAAACAGCAAAGAAAAAATAAAACATACAGAGGTCTTGTTATCATGATTTTAAATATTCAGAAGCAGATTTTATCTTTAAAGAAAGAGAATGATACTGTAATACTTGCACATAGCTATCAGTCACCCGAGATTCTTGAGATAGCTGATGAAGTGGGTGATTCATTTGCACTCAGTACAGTAGCAAAAAAATATCCACAGAAAACAGTTATACTTTGTGGCGTAAAATTCATGGCTGAAACTGTAAAAATCCTTTCACCTGAAAAGAAGGTTATTTTGCCTGTTGAGGAAGCAACCTGCCCTATGGCTGAACAGATTACCCCGCAGGAAGTCCTTAACTTTAAAGAGAAAAATCCTATTTTCAAGGTTGTTGCTTATGTGAACACAACAGCAAAGCTTAAGGCAGTATGCGATGTTTGTGTTACATCATCAAGTGCATTGAAAATAGTTTCAAAAATAAAAGAGCCTATACTTTTTGTACCTGACAAGAACTTAGGTTCATACATTAAATCACAGCTCCCAGGCAAGGATATTATCCTTATGAATGGATGTTGTCCTGTACATGATTCTGTTACTGAACAGGATGTAAAAAGAATAAAGGAAAGATATCCTGATATGAAAATTGCAATGCACCCTGAACTTCCACCTCAGGTATTGCAGTATGCTGATTATATAGGTTCAACTTCAGGAATTGTCGACTATGTTTCACAAGTCAAAGAAGATGTTGTTATCGGAACAGAAAAGAGCATTGCTGACCACCTTAATATGAGATATCCAAGCAGGAACTTCCCGCTTCTTTCAAAGAGTCTTATGTGCCCGGATATGAGGGTTACATCATTAATGGATGTCTATAAGGCTTTGATTGGAAAAGGTGGGCTTGAAATTGAGCTTGACGAAGAAACACGACTTAAAGCAAAAGTACCTATAGATGCAATGATTGAACTTGGCAAATAAAAAAACAAACCCTGCAACATAATTAAATGTTGCAGGGTTTTCATGTCTATTTAAAGAATTCATCAGGATCTACATAATCGCTTCTACTTTGAGTAGGTTGCTGTGGCTGATATGTAGTCGGAGCATAATCATTATTCATTGGAGCATTCTGCTGTGGAGTCTGATACTGTGGCTGATAATTGTAGTTTGTTGTTGAAACAAAAGGCTTATTTAAATGACAGTGATCAAACAATTTGTCAACCTGTGGATAGCTTAATCTTAAATAATTAATAACATTAGCCGAATCATATTTATCATTCTTTTTGTTGTATGTTTGAACAGCAAGTGTAAGATAGCATTCAGAAAAATCAGCGGAGTGATATAAAATGCCTTTTATGTAGCCCTGACGAGGTGCTAAATTTTCAAGGTAAGGAATATTGAATAATTCATCAGGGTTATTCAGAATTAATTGTTTGTTTCTATTGACATCATAATTTCCGAACATGAAAGGTGTTTTGTATTCTGACATCCATTCATCATCAGTTTCTGAAAAAGGAAATTTTGCTTTAGTACTCGCCATTAGCATTGGAATAAGCAAAAGTATTCCTGCTTCAAAAACCCATACAATTGTAAGTGGAATGCCTTTCACAGGAGTCTTGGTCGATGAGGAAGAATGGCTTGAACTGTATGACCATCTGCCTTCTTTGTTAATTTCCTTAATATCTTTCCAGAGTGTTGATGGGGAAGTAATAACGCCACCCAAAGTACGTTCGAATTCAGGCTCAATCTTAAGAATATCACTTTCAGAAACGTGATATTTATCTTTCATAGTTTCTATAGCATCTTTATAATCCCAATAATCATATAATGACCATTTAAAATATGTAAAAACAAGTGAGCCTATAAGTACAGCAAGAACAGCCATACCAGGGTTCCTGATTTTAAATTTTTTTATTATTAAATTTGCAATTAAACCTATTAAAGCACCAAATCCACAAGTAAGAAGAATTGTAAGATAAACGATAGGATTAATTTGGTTAATCTTAAGATAAATTGCACTGAGCAGACATCCAGCACCAGAAACAGCAAGTATAATCAGCAAAAAACCAGTAATGTTAAACTTGTTTGATGGTTTGTAAGTATTATTTCCCATATTAAATACTCCTTTGTAACATAATTTTGTATTTATTTTAACATATTTTATTTTTATTTGCAATATAATATTTCCCTCGGGTTTGCTTTTTTTTTTAGATATGTTATAATAAATAGGTTTATTATTATATTATTTGGAGGAAAAATGATTACAGTATCAAATGTAAGCCTTAATTTTGGAGGCACTACACTTTTTAAAGATGTTGACTTGAAATTTACACCAGGAAACTGCTATGGAATAATCGGTGCAAACGGAGCAGGAAAATCCACTTTTCTAAAAATCCTTTGTGGCGAAATTGAACCTTCAACAGGTGAGGTTATTATTCCTAAAAATATTCGATTGTCAGTTTTAAAGCAGGACCATTTTGCTTATGATGAATACACTGTTCTTGATACAGTTATAATGGGTAATTCGCGCCTTTACGAAATCATAAAGCATAAGGAAGAGCTGTATGCTAAGGAAGATTTCTCTGAAGAAGATGGAACACTCGCAGCAGAGCTTGAAGGCGAATTTGCTGAAATGAATGGTTGGGAAGCTGAATCTGACGCTTCAAAGCTTATTCAGGGACTTGGACTTTCAGAAGATATACTTTACACACAGATGGCTTCACTTTCAGGTAACGAAAAGGTTAAGGTTCTTCTTGCACAAGCACTGTTTGGCAATCCTGAAATTATACTTCTTGACGAGCCTACTAACCATCTTGACATTGACGCTATTGCTTGGCTTGAAGAATTCCTTTCAGAATACTTCGGAACAGTTATTGTTGTATCCCATGACCGTCACTTCTTGAATAATGTCTGCACACATATCGTTGATATTGACTATACAAAAATTAAAATGTATGTCGGAAACTATGAGTTCTGGTATGAATCAAGTCAGCTTATACAGAGAATGATTAAACAACAGAACAAGAAGAATGAAGATAAAATCAAAGAGCTTCAGAGCTTTATTGAACGTTTCTCTGCCAACAAATCAAAGTCAAAACAGGCAACATCAAGAAAGAAGCTTATTGATAAGCTCACAGTTGAAGAACTTCCTGCTTCAAGCAGAAAGTATCCTTACATTGGATTTGATATGGATAGGGAAGCTGGCAAGGATATCCTTCAGGTTCGTGGACTTTCAAAAACTGTTGATGGAGTAAAGCTCCTTAACAATATCTCATTCACGCTTGGCAATGGTGATAAGGTTGCATTCATTGGGCAAAGTGAACAGGCTATTACAACATTATTTAAGATTCTTATGGAAGAAATTGAACCTGATGAAGGTACTTTTAAATGGGGAGAAACCACATCACGTTCATACCTCCCGAATGATAACTCAGCATTCTTTGAAGGCGTTGACCTTTCAATCCTTGACTGGATGAGACAGTACACAAAGGATGAAACTGAAACTTACCTTAGAGGTTTCCTTGGAAGAATGCTTTTCTCAGGCGATGATATTTATAAGCCTGTAAATGTTCTTTCAGGTGGAGAAAAGGTACGTTGTATGTTCTCAAGAATGATGCTTTATGGTTCAAATGTCCTTGTTCTTGATAGACCAACCGACCATCTTGACCTTGAATCAATTACTGCTGTAAACAATGGTTTGGAAAGCTTTAAGGGCAATGTTTTATTCATATCTCATGACTATGAAATCGTTCAGACTGTTGCGAACAGAATTATTGAAATCACAGAAGATGGGCTTATCGACAGACCAGGCACTTATGAAGAATATATGGAATTCAGAAAAACCACTGCACTTCCTAAAATTACTTTATAATTTGACATTTTGTCATATCTGTGTTATAATAAATAAAATTTAACAGGGGAGCTTATAGTTAGGCTGAGAGGGAGCGAATGGACGCTTCGACCCATAACCTGATCTGGATAATGCCAGCGTAGGATAATATCTGAAGTGATATGCCACGAGGTTTAAAAATCTCGTGGCTTTTTATTTTAGATTATCAGGTGCCCCTAAAAAGGAGAAAAAGAAAATGTCAAACACAAAAACAGAAAGACTCGTTGTATCAGCACTGCTAATTGCAATGGCAACTATTCTATCATTATTCAAGCCATTCGAACTCCCTTTCGGTGGTGGAATAACAATAGTAAGTATGCTGCCAATTGTACTTATCGCATATCGATACGGAACAAAATGGGGATTGTTCTCTGCATTAGTAGGAAGTATTCTTCAGATGCTTACCAGCTTTAAAACTGTATCTGCATTTTTTATGCCTGGTGATGAGCAAATGGTTATATGGAAAGCAATTCTTGTATGTCTTTTAGACTATGTGATTGCTTACACAGCACTTGGCTTTGGTGGAATATTCCGCAATAAGATTAAGAGCCCTGTTGCTTCACTTTGTATCGGTTCGATTGTAGCACTTTCATTAAGATATCTTGCTCACATTATTTCAGGATATATTTTCTTTGGAACATGGGCTGAATGGTTTTTTACACAAAAGGGCTTTTACAGCATTGGTAAGACCATACTTGATACATTCAGCGGAAACAGTTTATCTCTTGTATACTCAGTATTCTATAATGGATTGTATATGATACCTGAAATAATCATCACTGCTATAGTAGCCTTAATTATTGGTAAGGTCCCAGCATTGGTTAAAAAAGAGAACTAGTTTATATCGTATTTAAAAAGCAACCTTTGGGTTGCTTTTTCTTTATAAAGATTATGAAAACATTTTCATTGATTGACATAAATATAGGTTTTCTGTATAATGATATCATAAAGAGGTGAACAGATGAAAACAAATAAAAAAGATAAACATCAATTTACAATACTAATAGTTGGCTTAATTGTAGCTTTTATTATAATAATTGTCACAGCTTTTTTTATAGCAAAGGCAATCATAAATGATAAGTTCACAGGTGATGATAACCCTCAGAATGCATCTGTGCCTGAGTACAGCCAGATTGAAAGTTCACAGCAGGATTCTTCCATTCCAGACAGTAGTAGCGAGGAAGATTCATCTGTTATTGATACTAATACAGTAAAGCCCGCTGTTGATTATGTCAAATATACTACCCAGCAGTTAATTTCTGAATGGGACAAGGTATATAAAAACGAAGGCTACAATGATGGTGGTCTTGCAATAAGGAATGAAAAGCTATGTCCATATTTCTTTTTTATAGTTCCTGATGACGGAAGTGCAAATGTTAAAGATGGTGCAGTTCAGTCAATAGTTGTTACAGAAGGCGGAATTGTTACTGCTGATATAAAAGTCGGAATGACATATGCTGAAATTAAAGAAAAAGTCGGAGCGAAAATTCAGCCAGCTGATGGTAATTCCGAGAAAGACAGTTCACAAGCTATTATTACAGGCGATAACTACACAGCAACAATAATATTTAGCGGAGCAGGGCAAAAATCCATCAGGGCAATAGTAAAAGCAAAATAAAATAATTAATGCCACCTTTTCAGGTGGCATTTTTTAATCGTTATTTTCAAGAAGAACTTTATCAACACTCCAGTAGAAATTCTCTTCACCTATTTTATCATAAATTTCATAATGCTTAAGCTTTTCGATTACATCATTCTGCACTCCGCAGAAAATTACTCGGCAGTTCTTGTTTGTCTTTTCCTTATAGAAATCATATAATCCCATAATAGCGGTTGCATCAATAAGAGGCACACCTCTCATAGAGAATATTATTTTGTTACAGCCTTTGATTTTTTTAAGCTCACGTATCATTTTGTGTGCATTAGCAAAGAACATTGGCCCTGTTATATAAACTACAATTGTGTCCTTATATTCTGAAAGGTCATTGTCGGTGTTGTCATTAAGACGCTTTGGCTCAACTTCTGAGGTTGCAATAGATATCTTTGAAATGTTATATATAAATACAATGAATGAGAAGATAACACCACATACAATAGCGATTGTAAGGTCAAACACAACTGTAGCAATCATAGTTACAAGATATTTCAATATCGGACCTTTAAGCTTTTTGCTGAAATAGTATTTTATATCCTTCCAGTCATTCATTCTCCATGCGGTCATAATAAGTACACCAGCAAGTGCAGAAAGAGGAAGAAAAGCAATAACAGGAGAAAGCACAAACATACATATTATAAGGAATACTGCATGGAAGATACCAGTAAGTCTTGTCTGTCCACCAGATTTTATTGCAACACTTGTTCTTGCAATAGCAGCCGTTGCCGGAACGCCACCAAAGAACGGTATAAGTATATTTCCAATGCCCTGTGATACAAGTTCACGGTCAGAATTAAATGGTTCCTTTTTCATCTTTGAAGCACTTGAACCACATAGTAAGCTTTCAATCATTCCAAGAATAGCAATAGCAAAAGCTGGTGAGAGGAATGTAATAAGCTTATCTAAATTAATCCCTGTAAAGTTAATTCGATTGTCGAGTATTAGCTTTCTCGGTATAGCTCCTACTGTTGGTACGTCAAGCTTCAAAAGGAAAGTTACAAGAGTTGCAAGAATTATGGAAAGGAGTGATGAAGGTAATTTCTCATTCCACTTCTTCGGCCAAATAATCATTAAGAGTACTGCGCCAAAACCAATAAGCATAACAGTTATGTTAACATCAAAGCCGTTTTTGAAGTATGAGGCACATTTCTCAATAAGATTATCCCCCTTTGAGGTTGTGCCAAAAAGATTATCTATCTGTCCGAGTGCAATAACAAGAGCAATGCCAGAGGTGAATCCTGTGATAACAGGTACAGGAATATATTCGACTAGTCTTCCGAGTTTTAATACTCCGCATATTAAAAGTATGGCTCCTGCGATAAATGTTGTAATGAACATCCCCTGAATGCCGTATTTTGCAACAAGCGTAACAAGAATTGCTGCCATGGCGCCTGTTGGTCCTGATATCTGGAATGATGCTCCAGAAAAAGCACTGATAATTATTCCTGAAATTATTGCTGTTACGAGTCCTGCAGCAGCATCAGCACCGCTTGAGATACCGAATGCAAGTGCGAGAGGAAGAGCTACCGCAGCAACAGTTATACCAGCCATTAAATCCTTGGTCAGCCTTTTCCCGTTATAACCACCAAATTCTCTTTTCAAATCCTTGAGATATTTTTTAAACATTAAGATTAACAAACCCCTTCTATAAATAGTGAAAACACACAACTGTTTTAATTATATTCCTCATAATTTATTTTTTCAAGGAAAATGGATTTTTTTTATGAATTGACCAAGACATAATGCAAGTATGGAAGCATTATAATATACATTTACTATATTTTTCATACTTTTAATGCCTAATAAACCTTTTAAAATTAAGACTTGGCTAATGGTCGGGTTTTAATAGTAAAATATTGTCTTGATTTTTTAACAGAATTTGATATACTTAGCAAGTACTATAAAATAAAGGAGAAAAAGATATGGTTAAACCGTTAAGTGCAATGAAATACTTTGTTGAAAACAAGAAAAAAGCTATGGTAGTCATAATTACATTGTTTTTTGCAGTATTCTGTATTTCATTTATCACAACAATTATAAATTCTATCTTTGCAAGTGCAAAGGATTCAAACATTGCGCCTCTGTCTAAATTTACTTTTATTGACCCACCAAGAGGACAGACATTTATGCCAAAAGATTCACTTGCTAAAATTAAAGAATATGATTCAGTTGATAAAGTATATCCTATTATGGCAAATAACACATCAATAACAACTGTATTTGGTAACACATCAGCACCTGTTATATATTCAAATAATGAAACTGAGCTTAATGAAATATTTGATAGATGCAATCTTAAAATGAAAAAGGGAAGAATGCCAAAGGTTGATTCATATGAAATAATCATGCATAGTTCTATGATGAAGAATAAGAAGCTTAAGGTCGGCGACAAGTTCGGTGATGAGGTTGATTCATCCGAATGGGTAACTGGCACATATACAATAGTCGGCGAATTTGATGGCGATTCTGTTGTAGCGCTCGGAACAAAAAACTATTATCTTGCATCACTTGAAAAACAGGGCGTGGACATAAAGAACTGTACTGTTTCTGCTCTGGCTTATCCAAAGAATGATAATATTGAAGCAATGAACAAGCAACTTGATTCTGTTGACAAGAAGACGGCTTTTATAACATCAAAATCAACTGTTCTCAAGCAACTTGATGAGCAATTGGCAAGTATAAACAGCATAATGTCAATTGTTATTTTTGTAGTAACATTTGGTATGGCAGTATGCGTTGGAACATTAATATATAATTTTTATTCTGCAAGAAACAATGAATTCGGAATACTCTATGCAATAGGCTATAATAAAAGTAATGTAAAACGCCTGATTTTTAAGGAGCTTATAATAATTTCAGTAATTGGCTGGGCAATAGGGTATGTATTCTCATTCTTATGCTTCCTGTTTGTTGATAAATTGCTGTTTGCACCACTTGGGCAGAAGATGCTATTCTTCACATGGTCAGGATTAATTTATACATTTATTGTACCAGTTCTTGTATTTATTTGTGCAGCATTCCCGATACTGAGAAGCCTTTCAAAGAAGGATCTTGTTGCTATAATTGAAAGGAGAGGATAATATGCTTGAAGCAAAAAACGTCAGCCTTGTTTATCCGGACGGTGATAAGGAAAAAATAGTTCTCGATAATATAAGCCTTAAAATAAATGATGGCGAATCTGTTGTACTTGTAGGACCATCAGGATCAGGTAAAAGTTCAATGATATATCTTCTTTCTGCTCTCAAAAAGCCTACAAGCGGCGATATAGTTTTTGATAATATCAATATTTCTGAAAAGAAGGATACTTCAGGCGAAAGATACGATAGCTTTGGATTTATCTTTCAACAGCATTTCCTTATTCCATATATGAGTGTTCTTGAAAATGTGCTTATTGCAATAAAAGACAGTGAGACTGTTGAAAAGTCAAAGGAAATGCTTATAAAGCTTGGGCTTGAAGAACATCTCAATAAAAAGCCACATCAGCTTTCTGGTGGTCAGCGTCAGAGAGTTGCGATAGCAAGAGCACTTGTTAAAAAGCCAAGAGTTCTGTTTGCTGATGAGCCGACAGCCTCGCTTGACCACGAAACAGCTGTTGAGGTAATGTCATTGATAAGAGAAATGAAGGATACAACGACGCTTATTATGGCAACTCACGATACAACTTTGCTTGAAGAAAGCGACAGAATAATTGTCGTGAATCATCATAAGCTTGAAGAAAAAATAAAAGCATAATAAAAAGTCTGCTCTTAATGAGCAGACTTTTTTGTTGCTATTCTCTTGCCTTAAGACTTTCAGCCATATTGACATTCATAACTTTCTTTTTTGACTTAAATAGCGTTAGATAATATACGATAAGAATAAAAGCAAATGAAATGAGTACCTGTACAAGCTTTATTGAAGCTATATAGTAGTAGAACATTGATTTCATGAGTCCATCGAAGAACATTTGTGTAAGAGAAAGTGTAAGAGGTATTGCCAACAGAAAGCCTCCTACAACAAGATATGAACCAGAACGCAACATCAATCGTGATATTTCATTATTCTTATAACCTACAACCTTGAGCATTGATATGTTCTTTCGGTTTTCCTCAACTATCATGGTTGTTACAATATAAATCACAATGATACCAATTACCGCAGCAAAAGCTGCAAGAATATAAAGGAATGACCGGAAAGCATTAATTGCTGATTTAACACCAGCGGTGCCTTCTTCTTCGGAAACCGAAGTTAACAGAAGATTATTATCAATGTCGAGATTATGGTCAGAATATAATCCATTAAATGCGTTCTCAGGGATTCCGATAAGAGAATTAAGTTTTGTCGCTGGCATATAAATGTTATTACCAAAGCATAGATTGCTGACCGCATCAATCTTTATTTTATGCTCTTTTGCATCCGAATTGTTGCGGAGAGTTATTGTGTCGCCTTTTTTTAGTTTTAAGCGTTTTGCTACGCTTCGTGGTATTACGGTTTTATCGTTCGGAATGTCATTGCCGTCCGTATCTTGAAGTTTAATATATTTTGTGATGTCAGCTGAACCGAGGACAGCAACATTTATTGGTTTTCCTTTATCAAGATATTCAAACTCATATATTGAGAAAGGTTCACCGTCTGTTTTGTTTTCAATTTGTGGCGTGTTAAAAATATACTGGTTTGAATAATTAAAGGCATTAAATTCATTTTTGTCAATCATAAAGTCAACACAGCCGAAGAATACAAATCCTGTCATCATAAAGATTGATGCAGCTATTGTACCAACGAGCAATAAAAAGCTTCTTGGTAGGTTTGAGGTAGTTTCCTTTAGCTTAAATCTTAACTTGAATGAGCCTTTTCTGTATGGGATAAGCTTTGTGAGAAGACCTTTTTTAATATTGCCAGCATTTGATTTTAAGAGTGTTACAATGTTTTTTGAGAGAGCTGAAAGTATTGAAATCCCTGCACTTATAATATTAAGTATTACAGGTATAAGCAGTACAGTAACGACATCATACCATTTTATATAGAAAATTGACCTAGGGATGTTGTATTCAACACTTATCATTAATCGCATAGGCTTTACAAGTAATAATCCAAGCCCAAGCCCAAGGAGTGAGCCTATTAATGTAATAATTATTGGTAGCATAAGATAATGATTTAATATCTTTCGGTTTTTATAACCGAGTGCTGAAAGTGTGCCGATATATGTATATTCTTTTCTGAGCATTCTTGCAATGACAACAGCCATTATCAGCATACTAATACTAAATAGAAACAATGGAGCGATCTTGCTTATTAAAATTGTTGTGTTACTCTCACCGTCAAAGGTCGTTATTCTTTTATTTGATGACTTTGTCTGCCAACTTGAAATAAAATGCTTTTGTGAAAGTTCATTTTTAAATTTATCAGTATTTTTCTCATTAAATATTACACTATAGTTTGATGTTTTCTTATCTGATGAAAGCTCATTAAAAGCCTTTTCAGTAATCATGAAATATCCAAATTTGCTTCCGTCTGCCATCATATCAGTATCACGGTTGAGAAGTGACAAAGTATCAGGAGTAGTGAAAGTTCCGCAGATTTTATAGTCTTTCCCATCGAGGGTGATTTTATCGCCAATCTTGACCTTATTGGCATTCATATAGAAATTATCAATCATGATGTCATTATCGTCTGAAAGATATTTACCCTTATCAAGTAATGGGAGGTTTATCTCCTTTGCTTCTTTAACAATTTTAATGAAAGCTTTCTTATATTTTGTGTTGTAATAAGTATTTTCCTGAATTGTGAGGTTATATGTATTCTCAATGCTTTTCTCTTCTTCTTCAGATATTTTTTCGGAAAGCTTGAAATTAGCATCCTCAACCTTTTGGTCAATTCGGTTCTGCTTGACATTCTGCCTGATACTTACAGCAGCAGTTTTCATTGATAAATAGCATGCGGTGGACAGTATAATGAGAATTATTATACCAATATAGCTTGCTCTATGCTCAATAAAGGTTTTCTTTATTCTTTTATTTAATGTCATAATATCACCCCTACCAGTTGATTTCATCAACAGGAACGATATTTTCATTCAGCTTATCACTTCTTATTTTTCCGTCACGGATCTTAATTGTTCTGTGACACATATCAGAAATTGCCTGGTTATGTGTAATTATAAGAATTGTTGTGTTGTAATCCTTATTTAACCTTTGGATTAACTTTAATATTTCAAGTGAAGATTTTGAATCAAGTGCACCAGTTGGCTCATCGCAAAGTAAAAGCTTTGGATTTTTAACAAAAGCTCTTGCTATTGCGACTCTCTGCTGTTGACCGCCTGAAAGCTCAACAGGATAACGCTTGGCAAGTTCATATATTCCCAGGTTTTTTAATAACTCATCAATATTAAGTGGATTGCTTGAAATATCAGCAACAACTTCGACATTTTCATAAACATTAAGATTAGGGATAAGATTATAGAATTGAAATACAAAGCCTATGCAGTCACGCCTATAATCTGTTAGCTTTCCGTTTTTGAGGGAAGTTACTTCCTTACGGTCAACTATTACATTCCCAGAGTCTGCTGTATCAATTCCTCCTATTATATTGACAAGTGTTGACTTCCCACTTCCTGAAGGGCCAAGGATCGTTACAATTTCGCCCTCATTAATTGATAATGAAATATCATTGACAGCGTAAAGCTCAGTCGAACCTGTTTTATAGATTTTTGATAAGTTTTCTATTTTGATTATTTCCTTCATTACATTACCTCATTTTTCAAAACATATGAATAAGTGTTCACATGTCAATATATCATCTTATGCTAATTTTGTCAATCTTTTTCTTATAATTTTAATAATATCATACCAAAATACAGAAAGTGATGATATTCCAAGTGTTAATAAAAGTTGTATGGCGCTTAATGAAGAAAGCTTAAAAAAGCTGTTCATTGGTGAATATATTATCACACAAAGCCCTGCTAATACCATAATGTTTGCTATCCACATTACCTTATCTTTTATAAGTTGCCGTAATGATTGAATAGCAATATCTTTGTCTGAACTATTCACCTGCACTAAAAAAATATTAGATAGCATTATTATAGCAAGCCCCATTGTTCTTGCGAGGGGAGCATTATTAGAATTATTATCAAGCACAGTATAATAAGTTCCAAATGATGCAACAAAAATTACAAGTCCCTGAATTACGCTTTTAAAAAGTAATTTTGTAGTAAGAAGCTTCTCGTTTGGATTGCGAGGCTTTCTATCCATAATATCGCGTTCGGAAGGCTGACGCTCAAGAACAATTGAGCAGGTTGGGTCAATTATAAGCTCAAGCAGAACAATGTGGAGAGGCAAAAGCAACAGCATAGTTGGGTTAATGCCAAGAGCTGGTGCAATGAGTGATGCCAAAGCAATAGGAATATGAATAGAGAATACATAACCGACCGCCTTGCGGATGTTGTCATAAATTCTTCGTCCGTCTTTTACTGTTTCAACAATGGTTGTGAAATTGTCATCCATAAGGATAAGATCAGCAGCTTCGCGTGATACCTCACTTCCATGCTTACCCATAGCAATTCCTATATCAGCGTATTTAAGGGCAGGGGCATCGTTTACTCCGTCGCCGGTCATTGCGACAATCTCGCCGTTTTCCTTAAATGCTTTTACTATTCTCATTTTGTGTTCAGGGATAACTCTTGAGAAAATGCTAACGTCTTTTACCTTTTCTCTGAGTTGTTCATCTGTCATTTCATTTATCATATCGCCTGTGATTATATTCTCACAGTTTTTCATACCAATTTTTTTAGCAATAGAAGACGCTGTTATTCCGTTATCCCCTGTAATCATTACGACCCGTATTCCAGCTTTATTACATACAGATATATCATTCTTTACGCTTTCACGTGGTGGGTCAGCAAGACCGATAAGTCCGCATAATGTCAATGTACAATCGGTGATATCCGTTGGTATATCTTTTTCAGAATCGAGATTAGCTGTTGCAATAGCAATAACACGCAAGCCCTGTTCTGACATTTGAATTATTTTATCTTGAGTGCTTTTTCTTTCAGTATCATAAAGTAAACAGATAGAAAGAATTTTTTCAGGTGAGCCTTTTGCGGCTATGATAATTTTATTATTGTGATTCCAAACGTGTCCCATCATTTTTAAATCATTAGTGAATGGATATTCATATAACAGTTTTCCACCGAAAAGATGTGACTTTTCAATACCAAGCTTTTCACAATGATCAAGCATTGCTTTTTCCATTGGGTCATAAGCGTCAGTTTCACAGCCAAGCCCCATTATTTCACATAGGCAATCATTCTCACAATTCATAGCCCAAGTGTCCTGAACTGTCATCTGGTTCATAGTTATTGTTCCTGTCTTGTCAACGCAGAGTACGGAAACCGCGCCAAGCGTTTCGACAGACGGCAGCTTCCTTACAAGTGAATTCTTTTTTGCAAGTCTCCATGCACCCATTGATAAGAATACAGTCAATATAACAGGAAATTCTTCAGGAATCATTGCCATTGCCAGCGTAATTCCAGAAAGAATACTTTCAATAATTCTTGCACTAAGAGTATGATCAAAAACATTAATGAAGGTTATGATTCCAACAAGAACAAAAAGCAAGCTTGATAAATAATTAGGCTTGTTTTTTGTGCTCTTTGATATCTTATACTATTGTAGTCCTAACGCTTTGTGGGAAAGTTGATGTATAAAAATACTATTAATTCAAAGCAACATATATAATTGCTATAATTGAAAAAAGTAGGGTGCATATTATTCTAATGATAAGGTAATGCCATCTACTCTTTAACTCATTGTATGTTAATTTTCTATTGTACCATTTGTCTTGTGATATGAGTTTAGGCATCCTATGTTTTGATTTTTCTTTTCTGCTCATTATAGCACGTATTATCTTTTTCATAATGTCACCTCAAATTCTTGCGATTATAAAATTATTTAAATACCTTGAGAAAAAAGACCACCGCTCAATTTAATAGATATAAGAAAAAAGATAATTGCAATACTAAAGTACAAAATAGGGTCTGAAAGAATAACTATTATCAGTTTTTCATATTTGTATGTTTTCCCTATTATGCAAACGTATCCAATAAAACACGATAGAATAGGTAAAACTATTGCTAGTTTATCATCTGCCGTTGCATCAACAATAAATAAATAAAGAACTGAACATACAAGTAGATAAATAACCCTGAATTTAAGTAAATCACTTGTATCTATTGATAACAAAACTGTCAGTAGAACTGAAAGTAATCCACCAGCCAGTAAGCAGATTTGAAAAGTAAATGCTAATTTATCGGATTTGAAGTCATTGTAATTAGAAACAAAGAATATATGAATGAGAGAAAATGCAATTAAAATAATAACTGGAAACACAAGAGACAAAAGTAGGTTCTTACGCTTCATTTTCATAATGTCACTCCTTAACTGCCAAAATACAATTCAATATATTTCCATCAACATTTTACCACATAGAAATACTTAACGCAACTATAATACTTTATTGAATAAAAAGTACAAAGCTGACGATTTCTTTCAGTTATACTCAAAACTTGTACATACATATAAATATATATATCGTCTTAAAAAAGGAGGGTGTATATGTTTTCAAATCTTATAACTTTTGCACTTAACAATCTTTTGTATTTTGCACTATATCTTGAAAGCAACGGCGTATTCCCAAAGCCTTTGGTAGCAAAGGAGGAGCTTGAGTATTTTGAAAAAATGGCAACAGGTGATTCAGATGCACGTAACAAGCTTATTGAACATAATTTGAGGCTTGTTGCACACATAATAAAAAAATATTACTCATATTCTAAGGAACAGGATGACCTAATTTCAATTGGAACAATCGGGCTTATTAAGGCTGTTTCCACTTTTGATTATTCAAAAGGAACACGCTTTGCAACATATGCAAGTAAGTGTATTGAAAATGAAATCCTCATGTATTTTCGAAGTCTTAAAAAAAGTGCGGGGGAAATTCATTTTGAAGAATCAATTGATACTGATAAGGACGGTAATCAGCTCACACTAATGGATATTGTAGCTGATACAGGCTGTATGGTTGAACAGGTTGATTTGATAATAAAATCGGAGCAGCTATATAAATTCATTGATGAATGTCTTGATGAAAGAGAAGCAAAGATAATAAAACTAAGATACGGGCTTTATGGCTATCATCCTCTTACTCAAAGAGAAATTGCCGATAAGCTTAATATATCACGCTCATATGTTTCAAGAATTGAGAAAAAGGCACTTTGCATGCTTAAGAAGAAATATGACAAGACCCCGCTTTTAAGAGGATAATTCACTTTTGCGGAATAAAGGAATAAAAATGTGCAATACTTACATTAGACATTACCATTATAATAAATATTTCAGGAGGTTTATAATGTCAAAGGTAAGCAGAGATAAGAAGAAAGAAAATAAAAAAGGCAACAACACTAAGGATACCCCGCATAATACAAAGAAAGAATCACTCGGTCCTAATACAGACAGATAATATAAAAAGCATTCACAAAATTTCTTGTGAATGCTTATTTTTTGAAGATATATACGACATATTTCAACATAAATCAAAAATAATTGCTGTCTATTTACATTTGTGGTATAATGTGAAAAACGTGGGGTGATAATAATGCTTATTAGTGGAATAACAGAATATCGTGACGATGATTTTACCGGCGAAGAATTTGACGGATTTATACTCAATGGGCATGTCTTTGAGAACTGCAAATTCAGGTTTTCAAATTTTATCAATACAAAGCTTAATGACTGTATATTCAGGAACTGCGATTTTTCTGGCTCAAGATTCAGTGATGTCAGTGCAGTGAAATGTGAGATTTCAAACTGCAATCTTGAGAATTCAAGTTTTCTGTCATCTGTTTTTGAAAATTGCAAGGCAGTAGGTTCAAACTTTTCAAATTCAAAGTTCCTTTCTTTTGAAATAAAGGGCGGAAACTTTTCTTACACAAGTTTTAACGGTTGCAATCTTAAGTGTATGTATCTTTCTAATATTACATTTTCAAATGCAATATTCAGCGAATGTAATCTTCAGAAAGCAAAATTCCGTCATTCAGATTTACACCATGCAATATTTCTTAATGCGGATCTTTCAGAAGCAGATCTGCGTGATGCAAGAGTTGATGGTGTGGATTTTAAAAATATCAATCTTAAAAAATGTATCGTTGACATATCACAGTCAATCTGCATTGCTGAATCGTTCGGCTGTGTTGTAACAGAATAGTTTAATCAACCTTTGCAACGTAATCAAAAAGAGCGTGATAGTGCTTAGATACAATTTTATTCTTGTGGCATTTCCCGAAGTACCACATTTTAAACTTACAGCTATCAGCAATCTGTGAGAATGCTGCATTTAGCTGATTTGTCTGAATGAGCTCAATATCAATATCAAGATAGTCCTTGAGTAATGATGGTGGCTCGTGAGTTATAATATAATCAACACTGCTATTATTGTTTTTTAGATTCTTTAAAGCGTTGATAAGCTCCTCATCACTTGGAAGCTCCTGCTCCCAAAAGGTGTTATGTTCTTTTCTTATGTGGCGGTCGGCACTCTGACCACCACCAAAAGCAAATATCTTCTTACCTTCGATCTCAAATATACTACCACGGACAAGCTGTCTTAAATTGCCGGAAATTGTTCTTACCTTTCCGCCATTCCATTCTTCTTGTGGATAGTTGTATAATAAATCATAGTTTTCGTGGCAGCCCTCAATGAAGAGAATATTATATTTCTTTTTACCAAGCTTTTTAATAACTTTATTTTCTTTTTTTGTACCCGACCAAATAAATCCGAAATCTCCGCAAACAATAAGATAATCATTCTTTTTCAATTTTTTTATTTTCTTGTCTTTAAAGCGGTTGATATCGCCATGAAGGTCGCCAGTTACGTATATCATAGTATTTCTCCTTATATAAAATGCAAACATTATATGCCAGTATTGTCCGTTCTTATATTTTTGGTTATTAATAACCTTTGCAAAGCAGTCAATTATTTGGTATAATTTAATTTGTAGTTTATAATTATAATAATACATAAATGAGGTTTTGTCCATATGAGAAAATGTAGTTTTTTTCTTGCACTTTTAATGATAATTGGGATATTTGTTCCTACAACGGCTGAAGGTGTTTCTTTCAATCCGTCTCTTGATATATATTCTGAAGCAGTTTATATGGTTAATCTGAATTCAGGTGAAGTAGTTTATAAAAAGAATGAAAACAAGTCTTTATTTCCAGCCTCTTTAACTAAAATTATGACGGCGATAATCCTTTTAGAACAGTATAAGGATAAACCAGACCAACTTAAGAAAACTTTGGTTTCTGCACCATCAAGTGCTTTTGATGATTTTGTAGGACAGAAAGTTTCAACAGCCGATATAAGAATCGGTGAAAAGGTAAGCTATGAAGATTTATTGTATGCTTTACTTCTTCCGTCAGCTTGTGAGGCGGCAAACATTATTGCTTATAATGTGGGTAATGGTAATATCAATAATTTTGTGAAAATGATGAATGACAAAGCAAAGGAGCTTGGCTGTACAAATACTAATTTTGCTAATGCTCATGGTCTTTTTGATGCATCACAGGTCACATCAGCAAGAGATATGGCAATTATAACAAAATATGCTATGTCATTGCCGAGGTTTACTGATATAGCAACCACAACAGCACATACGCTGGCGGCAACATCTGTTCATCCGAAAGGAACTTACAAAGAGCACACAAATGCAATGCTTTTTCCAGGACAGTATAGCTATAAATATGCAAAGGGTATCAAGACAGGTACACTTGATGAAGCTGGAAGATGTCTTATTTCCACAGCAAGCAAAGACGGTGTTGATTATCTTATCGTTTCATTGAAGGCACCGATGAAGGATCAGGACGGTAACAACAAATTTTATAATTGTCTTGATCATATAACACTCTACAATTGGGCTTTTGGGAAATTATCATATGCAAAAATTCTTGATAAGAAGACGATTCTTGGCAATATTGATGTTGAATACGGGAAAAAAGCAGTTCATGTAAATTATACAGCAAAAGACGATTTCATAGCATTATGGCCTAAGGATGTTGAGTATGAGACAGCTGTAAGACTTAAACCCATAAAGGAAGATTCGGTTATTGCTCCTGTAAAACAGGGTGAAAAGCTAGGTAAGCTTGAGCTTGTTTATAATGGTGATGTAATATTCACAACAGATTTAATTGCTGCACAATCTGTTGAAAGGAATATCACTAAGTATAAAATAAGTGTAGCAAAACAATTTCCTTCATCAAGTATGATGAAAATTGCTATATATATATGTATAGGAATAATTGCGTTATACACGGCATTTTTTATTTTGAAAAACAAGAAAAAGCGTAGAAAAAAATTTAGAACAAAGACCAGTAAAAAAAGGTTTTAATTAAGTAAATATATGCTCATAGTTGATATGAGCATATATTTTTTTATTTTATTTATAATAATAACAGATATAAATATAAAAATTTACAATAATATAATAAAAAAATAAGCAAAGTATACCAATTTAGTATTGAATTAGAAAAAGGAATTTGATATAATTATAGCATTATTACATGAAGGGGATAAAAATGAAAAACGTAGTAATCGTTGGAGCAGGCTATGCTGGTATTCTTACTGCAAAAAAGCTTGCAAAAAAATTTAGGAAAAATGACGATATAAGAGTAACGATAATTGACAAAAATCCTTTCCACACAATGCTTACTGAACTTCACGAGGTTGCTGCTAATAGAGTTGATGAAGACAGTATAAAAATTAGCCTTAGCAAGGTTTTTGCTGGAAGAAAGGTTGATGTAAAGCTTGACACTGTTGAATCAATTGACTTTGAGGGTAAAAAGGTTCTCGGTAAAGCTGATACTTATGACTATGACTATCTTGTACTTGCAGCAGGTTCAAAGCCAACCTTCTTTGGTGTTCCTGGTGCTGAAGAATTCTCACATAAGTTATGGTCATACGATGACGCTGTAAAGTTAAAGGATCATATTCACAACTGCTTCAGGCAGGCTGCCTGTGAAACTGACAAAGAAGAAAAAAGAAGATTACTTAATTTCTATGTAGTAGGTGCTGGCTTTACCGGTGTAGAAATGATTGGTGAGCTTGCTGAGTATGTACCTGTTCTTTGCGATAAGTTTGAAATTGACAGAAGTGATGTAACACTCACAAATGTTGATATACTAACAAGAACAGTTCCTATTCTTCCGGAAAAGCTTTCGGCAAAGGTTGAAAGACGCCTTGCAAAAATGGGTGTAGATGTTGTTCTTGGAACAAGTGTTTGTGGAATTGGCAAAGATTTTATCGATCTAAACCAAAGCGACGCTTGTGTCCGTAAGTCAACTAATACTGTAATATGGACTGCTGGTATTGAAAGCGCTGAAATAACAACTGAAGCTGCAAAGACACTGGAATCAGCAAACAGAGGAAGAATCAAGCTCGATAAATATCTTCGCTCAGTTGATAATGAAAACGTTTATGTTGTCGGTGACAATATGCTTTATACTGCATCAGGTGAGAAAACGCCAGTTCCTCAGATGGTTGAGAACTGTGAGCAGAGTGCTCACACAGCAGCAGTTAATATTGCAAATGCATTGACAGGCAATGGAGAGATGGAAGAATACAATCCTAAATTCCACGGAGTAATGGTAAGTATCGGCGGTCGCTATGGCGTTGCACGTGTTGGCACACCAAAACATATGTTTAACCTTTGCTCATTCTTTGCTATGTTTGCAAAGCATTTTATAAACATTATATACTTCATTCAGGTTCTTGGCTGGAATAAGATATTAAGCTATTTAAAGCATGAATTCTTTACCATAAGAAATAACCGTAGCTTTGTTGGTGGACATTTCTCAAACAAGACTCCTTCATTTATGCTTGTTGCACTTCGGGTATGGCTCGGTGCAGTATGGCTATTTGAAGGTATTATGAAGATTGTTGAAGGCTGGCTCAAATCACCAAAGCTTGCTGATTTCTTCGGTGGGGCAGATGCGTGGTACGATAAAATTCTAAATGGTGTAGCAAAAAGTCCAGACGGTGGTGATACTGTAACTGGCGCAACTGAAGCATCAGTCAGCTTTATTCAGGGGCTTTCAGCAAAAGCCTCCAATATGGTTGATACTGTTTCTGCAGCAACAGGTGATGCTGCAAAGGCAGTAGCTGAAAAGGTCGGAAAGGTACTCATTAACTGGGATATCTTTGGCTGGTTCCAGGTTTACTTCGTTAGCGGAAAAGAGCTTTCGCATTCAACACTTAACGACTATGCATTCAAAATTAATATGCCATTGATGAACTGGTTTACTGAAAAGGTTATTCTTGCAAATAATGGAGTAACAATGTTCTTCCAGATATTCATCGTTGTTGCAGAAATTCTTATCGGACTTGCACTCATCGGAGGATTGTTCACAACACCAGCAAGTGTATTTTCGCTCGTTCTTCAGGTAATGTTTGTATTGACAACTGGCCTTTACCTGGGAACATTCTGGATGATTTTTGCTGCTATTGCATTACTCTTCGGTGCAGGCAGAACTCTTGGCCTTGACTATTACGCTATGCCATACCTAAAGAAACATTGGAAAAAAGTACGCTGGGTAAGGAAGTCATATTTATACAATGATTAATAACATTGAAAAAAATATAGAACTATATGATTTTGATAAAGCCTTTGAGCTTGTCGGGGTTGAGGTTGATAAAGCTTTGTCATCCTCACCGCTCATTATCAGAAATTATACTGAACATCTGAAGCAGGCAAGAGGGAAATTTATCAGAACAGCTTCACTATTGACTGTTGCTATGAATGATGAAGGATTAATTCACCCTGATGCAGTTTGTTTTGCGACGGCGATTGAACTATTGCACCTCGGGACACTTGTCCATGATGATGTGATAGATAATGCAAAGACAAGACGTGGTATTGCAACTTTGCAGAAGAAATTCGGGAAGAAAACTGCAGTAATCACAGGTGATTATATTTATTGCCTTGCTTTAAATATGGCGGGGAAGGTTTCTGACAGGAAGAAATATATTGATTTTGGGCTCCCTGGCTATATGGGCAAAATCTGTCTTGGTGAACTTAATCAGCATATCAATAACAATAACTTTAATCTTTCCGAGCTTTGTTATTTTAAAATCATTTCTGGTAAAACTGCTGCACTTTTTGAGGCTTCGCTTTTCGCTGGTGGATTAGTAAACGGTTGTGATAAAAACCAGCTTAGAAAATACACACATCTTGGCAGATATCTTGGAATGATATTTCAGCTAACTGATGATTGCATTGATTTTGAAGTATCAAGCGAAATTGCAAAAAAACCTGTGCAATCCGATTTTGAACAAGGAGTCATTACACTTCCGCTTATATATTCTTTTAAAAAAGATAAAGCATTGAAGCAGAAGGCACTTGACGGCTCACTTTCCCGTGTTGAGATAAATAAGTCGGTTTCAGGAAACGGTGGTACTCTTTATACAAAGGCGGTTTCAAAAAAGTATTTTGAAAAGTCAATAAAGATTATCAACAGCATAGAAGCACCTGATGAAAAGAAGGAAAGGCTTGTACAGATATTCAATAAGGCTTATACAGGGCTTAAGACTAAATAGATAAGGAAGATATTATTGGTGAAAAAATTTTTAAGCTATGTTGAAATAATGACAAAGATAACAAGTTTATATGCGTTTTTATACACAATAGCATTTCTGCTTGTTTTGAATCAGAAAATCAACATTTCGCTCACAGTAATATTTTTTGCATCAATGTTTCTCTTCGACCTCACAACAACGGCAATTAACAACTATATTGATACAAAAGACAATCATCAGACACTTCAATTTGACAGAAAAATTGCTTTCGGCATAATAATAGTGTTGTTTACATTAAGTGCAGCATTGGGAATTTATCTTGCATATCTGACAGATGTCGTTGTATTTATACTTGGTGCAATTTGCTTTGCATTCGGAGTATTCTATACCTTTGGCCCTGTGCCGATATCAAGACAGCCACTTGGCGAATTCTTCTCAGGATTTTTCTATGGGCTTGTAATTCCTTTCATTCTGCTGTATATTAATATGCCAGAGGGTTATTTCCTCACACTTGATATTACCTCAAAAAATATCATCCTTGATATAAACATAATTCATATGTTTTATGTTCTTCTTTTATCGGTAGCACCTGCATTAGTGACATCAAATATTATGCTTGCAAACAATACCTGTGATTTAGAGCATGATATTGCAGTAAAAAGGCATACTCTCCCTTATTATATAGGAATTCCTAATGCCTTAAAGCTTTTTACTTTTCTCTATTATGCAGTTTACGCTTCGGCAATTCTTCTTGTAATTTTCAGAATTGTTCATCCGTTATATCTTGTATCATTGCTTTCAATAGTAGTTGTACAAAAAAATATCAATGCTTTTATGAAAGAACAGATCAAGTCAAAGACTTTTGTGCTCGCAGTAAAGAATTTTATTTTAATAATGAGCCTTAATGTCATAATGATGTTTATTTGTGGATTAATATCATAAAATAACTTAAATGAGGCTTGGTGTATGAAATTTTTTAAGAAAACAGATATTATTATAATATCCATACTTCTTATTCTGTCTGTCTTTGGATATATCGCTTATAGAATAATATTTTCAAACACTAAAGTACTTGCACATATATATTACGAATCAAAGCTCGTAAAGGTTGTTGACCTTTCGGAAAAGAAGGATTATTCCTTCAGGCTTGAAGAGAATGACCACGTTCTTATTCATGTTTATAAAGATGGTTCAATAGCTTTCGTGGAATCTGATTGCCCTGATAAGATATGTATCCGTTCGGGAAAGCTCAGCATAGCCGGCGAAAGTGCAGCGTGTCTTCCTAATAAGATCGTAATAAAAATTGTAAAAAAAGATAAAAACGACAAAGATGATCTTGACATAATAGTCGGTAAATAGGTGGTAGCATGAATAATAAAACACAGAATAAGCCTGTTTCAAATCTCGACAAAACAAAAAGAATGGTTCTCACAGGGCTTTTGTTTGCATTGGCACTTATATTGTCACTTGTTGAGAATTCCATCCCCCAGCTTGCAATTCCTGTTCCAGGGGTAAAGCTTGGGTTATCAAACATAGCTGTAATGTATGCGCTCTTTTTTGTTGGGGCAGGACAAGCTTTTTCAATAGCAATATTAAAAGCTGGTTTTGTACTTATCACAAGGGGTAGCGTTGCGGCATTTTTAAGTCTTCTCGGTGGTTTACTATCGGTTGCTATTATGCTGATTATTTTATTTATTTTTAAAGAGAAGGTTTCCTATCTTATCATCAGTATAGCTGGTTCGGTTTTTCACAATATCGGTCAGTTCATCGGTATTTCATTAATATATACAAGCATGGGACTCTTGGCATATTTGCCCTTATTATTAATAGCGGGAATAATTGCAGGAATTGCAACCTCCACCTTGTTAAGATTTATTTTACCGGCTTTTAAAAAGCTTGGTTTAAAATAAAAAACAAAATTTCGGAGGTTTATATGAAGAAAGTATTAACTCTTGGCTTGAGCCTTTCACTTGCAACATTAATGTTAGCAGGATGTGGTTCTGACAATGACTCATCATCATCAAAATCAGACGGTGGTGAAAAGACAACATCAGGTTCACTCAAAACAGGACTTGCTGTAATCTCAAAAACAGAAAGTTCAAAGGACGTTTCTGACAAAGATGGTCTTGCACAGATTGACTCAACAATCGTTGCTGTAACCGTTGACAAAGACGGCAAAATTGTTGAATGTATCATTGATGCTGCACAGACAAAAATTAATTTTGACGCAACAGGAAAACTAAAGACAGACCTTAAGGCTGAGTTCAAGACAAAGGATGAGCTTGGTGATAACTATGGCATGAAGAAAGCTTCAACAATCGGTAAAGAGTGGTATGAGCAGGCTGCTGCACTTGCTAAGTATGTAACAGGAAAAACTGTTGATGAAGTTAAGGGTATCAAGCTTTCAGACGATGGTAAGGCTGCCGACGCTGATCTTTCAACATCTGTGACAGTTTCAATTTCTGGTTATATTGATGCTATTGAAAAAGCTGTAAAGAATTCTAAGGAACTTGGTGCTAAAGCTGGCGACAAGCTTGGTCTTGGCGTAGTAACAAACATTGCAAAGTCAAAGGATGCTGGTGATAAAGACGGTGTTGCTGAGGCTTACTCAAGTTATGGTGTAGTAACAGTTGATAATACTGGTAAGATTACTTCAGCAACAATCGATGCTTCACAGACTGATGTTACTTTCTCAGCTAATGGTAAAATCACTTCTGATCTAAAAGCTAAGAATATGACTAAGAACGAACTTGGTGATGAATATGGCATGAAGAAGGCTTCTTCAATCGGTAAAGAATGGTACGAGCAGGCTGCTGCATTATCAAAGTATGTAACAGGCAAGACTCTTGACGAAGTAAAAGGTATTAAAGTTGAAGACGGCAAGCCTACTGACACAGATCTTAAGGCTTCAGTAACAATTAGTATTACTGATTACATAGCTGTAATCAGTAAGGCTGTAGGCTCTGCTAAGTAAGCTGTCAGATATTTTTAAAGGGCAGATGATTTCTGCCCTTTAATTTATTATATGACAGGAGATAATAAATAATATTTTATTGTATGCTGTTTTATAATAATCAAAAATATGTTATATTATTAGAGATATAAAATTCAAGGAGAAAAGATGAAAAAGAAAATTATTTCACTCATTATTGCAATAGTATGTGTGCTTAATTTTTCTGCCTGTGGCAAGTCAGACCCTCAACGCTATGAGGCACAGTTCCTAAATCTTTTTGATACTGTTACTACCATAATAGGCTACACAGATTCAAAAAAGGATTTTGAAGAGTATGTTCAGTTCATTCACGATGACCTTAAAGTTTATCATGAGCTTTATGATATCTATAATGATTATGAAGGAAAAAATAATATCAAAACAATAAATGACAAAGCGGGAATTGAACCTGTTAAGGTTGATAAGAAAATAATTGACCTTCTTATTTTTGCAAAGCAGAAATATACTGAAACCAATGCTTCTTTTAATATTGCAATGGGAAGTGTCCTTGAAATATGGCATGATTACCGGACGGAAGGGATTGATGATCCTGAAAATGCAGAGCTTCCACCAATGGAAAAATTAAAGACGGCAAAAAATCACACAGATATTAATAAAATTATTATTGATGAGGCAAACTCAACAGTATATCTTGCTGATAAGGATATGAGTATTGATGTCGGTTCTGTCGGAAAAGGCTATGCGGTAGAACGGGTTTGCAGAGATGTTGAGAAAAAAGGCTTTAAGCACGGGCTTGTCAGCGTTGGCGGAAATGTTAAAGCAATAGGCAACAAGGGTATTGATAATCAGATGTGGAATGTCGGAGTTGAAAACCCTGATAGGGAAAGTGAAAAAAAGAGTCTTGTTACACTAAAAATTCAAAATATGTCACTCGTCACAAGTGGTGATTATCAGAGGTATTATACTGTTAACGGAGTTCAGTATCACCATATCATAAATGATGATACATTAATGCCTTCAACATACTTTCGTGCTGTGACTATCCTTCATAAAGATTCTGGGTATGCAGATGCACTATCAACAGCAGTATTCAATATGCCTTACGAAAAAGGACTTGAATTCATTAACTCTCACGAAAATATCGAAGCAATGTGGGTATTTAAAAATGGCGATATAAAATATAGTAAGAATTTTAAAAGCTATATTAAATAATAGCTTTAATAATAATTTAAGGGAGTGTTTGTATGATAAGACATATTGTTTTCTGGAAGCTTAAGGACGAGGCTGAAGGCAACGACAAGGTAACCAATGCTGAGATTATTAAGACAAAGCTTGAGGCACTTAATGGTAAGATTGAAGGACTAATAAAAGTTGAAGTTAATCAGAACTTTAATCCGAATGGTTATGATGTTTGCTTGTATTCAGAACTATCTTCGAGAGGAGCACTTGATTTTTATCAGACTCATCCTCTCCACGAGGAATGTAAGGATTTTATTGGTAAGGTTGTTATCGACAGGGCAGTGACAGATTGCGAAGTATAATAAAAAGGCAAAGGTCATCCCCTGCTTTTTTCATGTGTATATAAAATGCTTATTATTAGTATTTATATGCGAAGGGGTTTGGGGGGCGACCGCTAAGCCCTCCTAAATAGATATATTGCATAATATTTATGTTTATGTCATTTCTTGTCTTGATACAAGAAATGACGAAAGAAAATCAAGTCAAATCCTCAGACACATTTCGCTATCGCTCAACAACTCGGATTTGACTTTTTTGCACTTCGATGCCGATTCTGAGTGACGGTCGCTCAATCAACCAGTAAAAGTTGGATTTCTGTTTTGTATTTGTAAGTGGTTGATTTCATGCTTCGACCTTTTAATCATTTGATTACTATTTATTAGATTTATGTGCGAAGGTGTGTGGGCGCCGCTAAGCCCCCGAAAGATATTCTAATTAATTAAAGGACGGAGATTTCTATCCGCCCTTTTGCTTATGCTATTTCTTGCAATATGCTGCAATAGCCTTTGAGATATATTCAGCAAGTCCTGACTTTGTCTTATCAATGTTTTCTTTAAATCTCTCATCGTTGATATACATTTGTCCAATACCTTGCAGAATCTCATCTGAACATTCATAGAAATTATCTGTAATATACCTTTGCCATTCCTTCACAAGTACCTGTGCTTCAGCACTTTCAGGTGCTTTATCCATAATATCAGCAAACTTCTTGAAAATAACCTGCATTGTTTCATTTATATTATTCCAATCCTGCTTTGTATAGTTACTTGATTTTTTCTCATATTCAGCGTATTCAGTAGTGTTGCCATAAAGCTCCTTAGCTTCTTTAGCATACTTTTCTTTAGCCTTTTCAATTTCAGTATTATTAAATTCATTGAAACTCATATTGAACCCTCCATCTATCGTTTTATCGACAAGCTTTATAAGCCCGTCAAGTCTGTCACGCTTTTTCATCAGGAGCTCTTTCTGATTTAAAAGCGCTTTTTGTGTGTCAAAGTCAGGTCGGGACATTATTTTTTTAATTTCCTCAAGAGGAAAATCAAGCTCCTTGAAGAACATAATCTGTGCAAGTCTGAACAAAGCATTTTTATCATACAGTCTATAGCCTGCTTCCGTGACCTCGGTCGGTGCCAGCAATCCGATCTGGTCATAGTAATGCAATGTTCGGATAGTTACTCCTGTGAGCTTTGAAACCTCATTGATTTTCATTGTTTTATCCTCCCTGATTTTTTCACTGTCCTTATTATAAACTATTACGCTACGTCAGAGTCAATACCTTTTGAAATATTTTTTTTCTTAAATTTGTTGGTTAATAATTTAATATCCTGTTTTTTAATACAACCAAAAGCAAATATCAGAATCAGGTAGAGCACAATTGATAGTGTCACATACATTGTCAGTACTGAAACAGAATATCTGTATCCGTGATGAACTACGTTAACAATAGCTTTCGCAAATACAACAGCTATGAATGAACATATAAAAGGCTTTAGCATCCAATTAGAATACTTTACCTTGAAATCTGTTATTTTAGCAATTTTGTTTATACTTAGGAATGTGTTAAGTAATTTGCTTGCGAACATAAGGAACAGCAGACCATTGAGTCCGAAGCGTGGCAGCAGGAAGTAAACAAGCAATATTGAAAAGCCTGAATCAAATATATTGAAGAACATTGACGCAACCTGCTGGTCAAGTCCTTTGAGCATTGCGTCGGTGATTCCGTCAAGGTAAGCAATCAGCGCAAGAGGCGTTAGAATTTCTATATATGTTCCGATAGTAATATTTTTATATACCACCATTCCGAATTCCTGTGAGAATTTAAGAAAGATTGCTATGACACAAATAGTGAAGATAAGCGTAACCTGAAAAGCTCTTGTTACTATATAATTGATCTTTTTGCGGTTGCCGAGCCGATAGCATTCTGTTATTTCGGGAACAATCAGGCTTGAAAAAGTTCCGATGAAAGCAGCAGGAAACAGTATTATAGGAATTACCATTCCGTTTATAACACCAAATTGTGAAAGTGCAATATCACGAGTCATTCCGTATTTTACAAGTCCTATAGGTATCATAACGTTTTTTATGGTAATAAGTGCCGAGCACACATATGAGCTAAAAGCCATAGGAAGTGATATTTTAAACAGTCTTTTTGGGATGTTATTTTTAGTGGTATCCTTTCTTTTAAAGCGCCTTTTGTCAATCATATATACACTAAACATCAAGCTGAATGCTACAACTTCAGAAAGTGTTGCCGCCATCATTAAACCATTACAGGTAGTTTCCATACCTTTTTCAAGATTTTTTTCAATGAAGAAAACTGTTAATCCTATTCTCGCACCCATTTCAAGAATCTGAGTTATTGAGCTTAAAAACACACGTCGTACTGCTGTGAAATACCCATATAAAGCGCATTGAGCCGAATAAAACGGAAGGCTTATTGCAAGGATATGGAGTGATTGTATTGTCCTTGTATCTTTAAGAAGATGCGTTCCTATGAAGTTGCCACCTACTAAAAGAATAAAGCTTGCAAAGGAGCCAAAGACTATTGCATATATCAGGCAGGTTTTCATTGACTTGCGGACTCCAGAATGACTGTTATAAGCAAGTTCCTCAGCGACAAGACGTGTTGATGCAAGCCCAATTCCTGAACAAGCCACAATGACAGAAAATCCAAACACAGACATTATAATCTGTATAAGTCCCATTCCAGCGAGCCCTATTTTATTTGATATGTAAACATTAAAGAATACATCAATAATCCGCAGTACTAGCGAAGTCGCAATCATAACAACAGAATTTATAAAGAACAGTTTTGCCTTTTTCATCATATATCCCTTTCTGGCGGAAAATAGGACAAATATAATCAGTCCACTATCCATATATATGATGGAATTGCTTTGAGAATACAAGCTATTTTTAAAAACAGAATAACTTATTTTCTTCACGTCAATACTAAGATAAATTAACAACGTGAAGGGAGAACATTATGCAGGCAATTATTATGGCTGGCGGGGAGGGTACAAGACTTCGACCTCTAACCTGTAATATGCCCAAGCCCCTTGCACCACTATGTGGCAGGCCGGTTCTTGAGTATATTCTTGATTTACTTATCAGCAATTCTTTTAATAAAGCAACACTGACGTTAATGTATCAAGGGGAGAAAATTGTATCGCACTTTGACGACAACAAGTATAACGGATTAACGCTTGATTATTCTTTTGAGGAAATACCACTTGGAACAGCGGGTTGCGTAAAGCTTGCACAGAGTGATGATGAGATTCTTGTCATAAGTGGTGACGCAATGTGCGACTTTGACTTGACTTCTGCAATAGAATTTCATAGAAGCAATAATGCTGACGCTACAATTATTGTCAAGAAAGTAATTGATCCACGCGAATTCGGGCTTGTGCTTTTTAATGAGCAGGGGAAAATAACAGGTTTTATTGAAAAGCCATCCTTTTCAAGTTGTGTTACAGATATGGCAAATACAGGTGTATATATCCTTTCAAAATCAGCACTTGAACTAATTCCTCAGGATAAGAAGTCTGATTTTGCTATGGATATATTCCCACAGATGATGAAAAATAATATGCGACTTTTTGCTTATGAGGAAAGTGGATATTGGTGCGATATCGGCGACTTCAAGTCATATTTAAGGTGTCAGGCAGATATACTTGAGGGAAAAGTAGCTTGCCGGCTTAACGGCCATCGTGATCTGTATGGCGGCGTTGTGAATGAATCAGCAAGCTACAGAGGAGCCAGAATTAATTATCCTTGCTATATTGGCAAGAATGTTTCCATAGGAACAGGGGCGGTTATTGAGGCTTGTTCTGTTATTTGCGATAATGTGACGATTGGTATAAATTCAAAAATACACGGCTCGGTTATCCTTGACGGAGCATTTATCGGAGAGCACGTTAGTTGTAATCAATCGCTTATATGCAGTAATGCAAAAATGCTGACGGGTTCCTGTGCCTATGAAAATTCAGTAGTCGGTGAAAATGCTGTAGTCGGTGAAAATTCTGTTATTGAGTCTGAGATAAGAGTATGGCCGCAAAAACAGATTGAAAAGAATACTACTGTGACTTATGACATAAAATACGGGAATGCAAACGCTCTAATTTTAGACGAAAACGGAATAAGTGGCGAAACAAATGCTGTAATAACACCAAGATTATGTTCAGACCTCGGCGGAGCGGTTGCTAGTGCTTTTAATGAGAAAGTTGTTATTGTTGGATATAAATACAGCAACACTTCAAAGGCATTAGCACTAGCTTTTATGTCTGGAGCATTGGCAAGTGGTTGTGATGTATGGAATATGGGTGATTGCATTGAGTCCGAGCTTTTATATGTTATGCAAAGCGGAAATATTAAATCAGGTTGTTATATCGAAGCTGGGAAGATTACAAGCCTTAAGGTTTTTGCTGAAAATGGCCTAATGCCAACAAGAAAACAGGAGAGGAAAATTGAGGGCGGACTAAATCGGGGTGAGTATTTAAAAGCTGAATTTGCAAGTTTTGGGGCTTTAAAAGGTACTGACAGCATGAAAGAGCTTTATATACGATCACTTGAAGGAATGCTGCCGAACAAGTTTACAGGAATATGTCCTGAATTCAAGACAGGTTGTGAGCGGGTATCAGAAATTCTGTCCGAAATTATTTCAAAGAGAATTGATATAAACGGACAGAAAATTATATTTCATATATCAGGTGACGGCAAAAAGTCCTCAGCATATACTGAGGAAACTGGCTATGTGTTTTATGAAAAGTTGATAGTTCTTACAGCAAAAATATATTTTGAACAGGGAAAGGATATTTCATTGCCATATAACTTTCCTCTTGTTGCAGATGACTTAGCGCAAAGATATGGACGAAGGGTTCTGCGTTATTATAACTGTAGTTTTGACAACAGTGACAGTGAAGCAAGAAAACTGGCAGGCGAATGTGACTTTGTCCGTGATGGAATAAAGCTTTCATTGATTGTTCTAAAGTATCTTTATGAAAAGGGAATTACATTAAAACAGGCAACAAGTGACATTCCTGACTTCTATTCAACAAGCAGGTATGTGAGTGTTGATAATTCGCCGTTGAAGATACTAAAACGCTTCTGTACGGAGAATGCTGGACTTGGCGAGGGAGTTGCGGTAAATGAAAATAATTCACGTGTAATTATTCGTCCATCCAAGACGGGAAGAGGCGTTCAGATGTTTGTAGAAAGCTTTAAAAGTGAAACCGCGGCAGAGCTTTGTGATAAATTTGAAAGAATGATTAAGAATAACCAGGACGAAAATATACAATAATATATCAAAACCAATTATTTCACTGCTAGAGCGTTGTATTGACATTTTCAGCAAATAGAGGTAATATATATATTGAATATGTGTCCGGTTATGAAATTACTGACTGTTATTTATATATGTATTTAATAAGCAAATTTTATTTATATACAGAGCATCGTTTCAAAGCAGACTGAAAAATTCCTGAATGACCGTTTCGTTCAGGAATACATACCGCTTTAATGCTATTAAACAATCATTGCTATTCCCATTGGTCATAGTAGAATTACTATGCGCCTTTTAAAAGTGCGCATTAATTTTTCTTTATGACCTTTGGTATTGATTTAACATTGAATAGTAGGAGCGCAAAAGATTTAGAGGAGAATTAAATGAGTACAGATAATACAAAAAACATCAATACTACACAACAAACATCAGAAAACCCAAAGACAGTAAAGCAAAAGCCAAAATACAGACCTCGGGCAAAAAAGGCAAACTTAAATAGCGATGCACAAAACAAACCAAGACCACAGAATTCTGACGGCAATACGCAGGCGATGAAAAAGCCTCGTACGCCAAGGAAGAATACAAAAAATGAACAGAGAAAGACTCCGATAAAAATTATTCCACTTGGTGGACTTAATGAAATCGGAAAGAACTTTACCGTTTTTGAATGTGCAAATGATATATTTATTGTTGACTGCGGTCTTGCATTCCCTGACACAGAAATGCTCGGCGTTGATATAGTTATCCCTGATTTCACTTATGTTGAAAGAAACAAGGAGAAGATAAGAGGCATCGTCATTACCCACGGACACGAAGACCATATTGGTGCTATTCCTTATCTTTTAAAGAAAATTAATGTTCCTGTATATGGAACAAGACTTACAATAGGGCTTGTTGAAGGCAAATTAAAGGAGCATAATATTCTTGCATCCGCACAGCTTAATGTGATAACACCACGCCAGACAGTAAAAATGGGCTGTATGGCTGTTGAATTCATAAGAGTAAATCATTCAATTCCTGATGCTGTAGCTGTAGCTGTTCATACACCTGCTGGTGTAGTTATTCACACAGGCGACTTTAAGGTTGATTATACACCTATTGAGGGTGGAATTATTGATCTTGCAAGATTTTCTGAGCTTGGGAATAAGGGTGTTCTTGCACTTATGTCAGATTCCACAAACTCTGAAAGAAAAGGCTTCACAATGAGTGAAAGCAAGGTTGGGGAGTCCTTTGAAAGATTGTTCCTTCAGGCTGAGGGTAAACGTATAATTATTGCTTCATTTGCCTCAAATATACACAGAGTTCAGCAGATTATCGATAATGCAGTCAAGTTTGACCGAAAGGTTGCAGTTTTTGGAAGAAGTATGGTCAATGTAATTAGCAAGGCAATAGAGCTTGGTTATCTTGACGCTCCTGAGGGACTGATTATTGACATCGATACTATGAATCGCTATCCTTCTGAAAAGGTTGTTCTTATAACAACAGGCAGTCAGGGCGAACCAATGTCTGCTTTGACCAGAATGGCAATGAATGATCATAAGAAGGTTACAATTACATCTCATGATTTCATTATCATTTCAGCAACACCTATTCCGGGTAATGAAAAGCTTGTTACAAAGGTAATAAACGAGCTTATGAAGTCAGGCGCTCATGTAATTTATGAGAGTATGTATGACGTTCACGTTTCAGGACATGCCTGCCAGGAAGAGCAGAAGCTATTATTGTCACTTATAAAGCCAAAGTTCTTTATCCCTGTGCACGGTGAGTATAAGCACCTTAAGCGTCATGCAATGACAGCAATGGAAATGGGTATTCCTGAAGAAAATATAGTTATTGGTGAAATTGGTAACGTCATTGAAATTGACGGAGTTGAAATAAAAATCACTGGTCAGGTTCCTGCTGGAAGAGTTCTCGTTGACGGACTTGGTGTTGGTGATGTAGGTGCAATTGTTCTTCGTGACAGAAAGCATCTTGCACAGGATGGACTTATCATTGTTGTTGCAACAATAGAAAGCGAAAGCGGAACAATTCTTGCTGGTCCTGATGTTGTGTCAAGAGGATTTGTTTATGTTAGAGAAAGTGAAGAACTTATCGAACAGGCAAAGAAACTTATGCTGAAAGTTCTTCAGAATTGCATTGACAATGACATCCGCGAATGGAATACAATTAAAACAAAAATGAAGGACGCTTTGTCAGATTATATCTATTCAAAGACAAAGAGATCCCCGATGATACTTCCTATTATTATGGAAGTATAATAAAGGCGGCACAATGCCGTCCTACATATCAATTGATTAACAGGTGGTGAATAGGTTGAAGAGAAATAACGGATTTGTCTTAAAGCTCACAGTATTTCTGTTGGCATTATGCTCAATGGCAGCATCTCTGCTATTGGTCAAAAAGGATGACAACAAAAGCTGGCTCTTTTTTGCAGTTACCTGTGTAATTTCATTGGCACTCCTTATTGAAATTTTTGTAGTATCAAGGAATGTCAGAAGATACATATTAAAAATGGATAAGGATATCGCTTTAACACAGAAAGAATCTCTTTATTATTTCCCTGCACCTACTATAATTATTGATGAAAACAGTGTTATTGTCTGGTATAATAAGCTTTTTGAGGAAAGAGTCTTTACCGATAAGGAGGCTTATGGGCAAAAGCTTACCACATTACTTAATGTTGATATAAACCGAATTTATACAAAGAACGGTGCTGTTTTAAAACACGACGGAAGATATTACAGAGTAATCGGAACACGTTCACAGAATCCGGAACTTAATCTATCAATGGTTTATTTTGAGGATATTTCACAGTTCAAGGCTTTGGAATATGAGCATTTCAATTCACGTCCATGCGTTGTTCTCCTTATGATTGATAACTATGAGGATATGCTCTCTAATGTAAAAGAGAGTGAAAAAGCACACATACTTGTTCAGATTGAAACCCTTCTTGAGAAGTTTATGGAGCCTACAACTGGTATTTTAAGAAGAAATTCAAACGATAAGTTTGTTGCTGTCATTGAAGAAAGACACATTCAGGAAATGATAGACAAACGTTTTGATATTCTCGATAAAGCAAGACAGATTATGGTCAATGAACGCCTTAGCGTTACACTTTCAATGGGTGTGGGACGTGGGGGAGAAACTCTTTCTGAAAGTGAGCTTTTTGCAAAGCAAGCTCTTGATATGTCACTTGGAAGAGGCGGCGACCAGTGTTCAGTAAAAACCGCAACAGGTTTTGAATTCTTCGGTGGTGTTTCAAAAGGAATAGAAAAGCACACTAAAGTCAAGACAAGAATTATCGCTACTGCTCTTGCAGAGCTTATTGAAGGAAATGATAAGATATTCATTATGGGGCACCGCTTTGGTGATCTTGACAGTGCTGGTTCATCAGTCGGATTATGTGGTGCAATAAGAAAGCTTGGGAAGGAATCTTATGTGGTCATTGATCCTCATAAGAATCTTGCAAAACAGCTTATAAATCATATAAAAACCAATGACATAAAGGATATGTTCCTTTCCCCTGAAGATGCTTTGAATTTTATTGGTGAGAAGACGCTTCTTATTATTGTAGATACACATAACCCTGATTTTGTTGACAGTAAGGAGCTTTACGAAAAATGCAAGCATGTTGTTGTAATTGACCACCATAGAAAGATGGTCAACTTCATTGACAAGGCTGTAATTTTTTATCATGAACCCTATGCATCTTCAGCATCAGAAATGGTAACGGAGCTTATCCAATATTTCGGCGAGAATCTTAAGATATCTGCTCCTGAGGCAGAAGCATTACTCGCTGGAATAATGCTTGATACAAAGAATTTTGTAATGAGAACAGGGGTAAGAACCTTTGAAGCGGCAGCATTTCTAAGAAAGCTTGGTGCAGATACGGTTGCTGTTAGAAATCTATTTTCAAGCTCTATTGAAACCTATCAGCAGAAGAGCAGACTTGTCGCAAATGCTGAGCTTTATCACAACTGCGCAATTGCAACAAGTGATATAAAGGCTGAAGAAATAAGAATGGCTGCTCCGCAAGCAGCAGATGAATTGCTTGGTATCAGTGGAGTTTCTGCTTCATTCGTGCTTTTCGAATTGAATGGCGTTGTTAATGTTTCAGCAAGAAGTCTTGGAAATTTCAATGTGCAGGTTATTATGGAAAAGCTCGGTGGTGGCGGACATCAGACAATGGCTGGCGTTCAGCTTGAGGGTGTAGGCCTTGAAAGTGCGAGACAAAGCCTTTGTGAAGCTATTGATGAATTTATTCAAGAACAGAATAAAACAAATAAATAATCGGAGGATTAATTGATGAAAGTTATTTTATTAAAAGACGTTAAAGGTTCCGGAAAAGCCGGAGATGTAATAAATGTAGCAGATGGCTATGCAAGGAACTTCCTTATTGCAAAGGGTAGCGCTATTGAAGCAACCCAGAAAAACCTTAATGATCTTCAGGGAAAAAAGGATTCAGAGCAGCACAAATTAGATGTTGAAAAACAGCAGGCACAGGATACTGCAAAAATTCTTAATGGAAAAGAAGTTGTCGCTAAGGCAAAAGCAGGCACAGGCGGAAGATTATTTGGTGCAATCACTGCTGGTACAATAGCAGACCTTATCGAAACACAATACAAGTGCAAGATTGATAAGAAGAAAATAGTGCTTAACTCAGATCTTAAGGCGTTCGGTGATTATAATGCCGAAATTAAGCTTGGTCATGGTGTAACTGCTTCAATGAAGATAAAAGTAATCGAAGAATAATATATCAGCTTATCCCTTTAAAAAGGGATAGGCTTTTGTTACTCAATAGTGAATTTAAAAAAGTTGTATCAGAGGTGAAAATATGGAACTTACAAATACAATTGAAAATTTTATTGGAAAAGACCTGCCTTATAATCTTGAAGCTGAGCAGACTGTTCTTGGTGCGTTGCTTTTGGATTCATCTGCACTCTCGATTGTTATGGATTACTTAAAGCCCGAATCTTTTTATCGTGAACAACATAGAGAAATCTTTTCAATAATTGTAAGAATGTTCTCAAATGGACAGAATGCTGATATTATTACTGTTATGAATGAAGCTGTTGCTATGGGTGTTTTTGAAACAACCGCAATGGCAAAAACCTATTTAAAAGGCATAATGGAAAATGTCCCTTCTGTTTCAAATATTGAAAGCTACTGCAAGATTGTTGAAGATAAGTTCTATTCACGTGCACTGATCAGTGCCTCAAGAGAAATCATTGATCTTGCTACTGACGGCGCAACCGACTCTAAAACCCTGCTCGACAGTGCCGAGCAGAAAATTTATGACATAAGACAGGGCAATGACACAAAGGGACTTGCAAGAATTGATGAAGTTGTAATAGAAGTTTATGACAAGCTTCAGAAAATTACTGGTCCTGATAAGGATAAATATCTTGGCGCAAAGTCAGGTTTTACTGAGCTTGACGCAATCACAACAGGTCTTAACAACACTGACCTTTTGATTATTGCAGCACGTCCTGGTATGGGTAAAACATCATTTGCTCTTAATATAGCAACAAACCTTGCAAGAAAATCAGACAAGCAGGTTGTTTTATTTTCACTCGAAATGGGTAAGGAGCAGCTTGTTCAGAGAATGCTTTCATCCGAAGCACTCGTAAACAGTAACTCACTTCGAACAGGCCGATTGTCGCCCGACGACTGGACAAAGCTTGCCATTGGGGCTGAGGCATTATCAAAAATGCCTATTTTTATGGATGATGCTGGTGGAATAACTGTTCCTCAAATGAAGGCAAAGCTAAGACGAATGAAGAATTTAGGGCTTGTAGTTATCGACTACCTTCAGCTTATGGAAGGCTCAAAAAAGAATTCAAACCGTGTTAATGAAATTTCAGAAATTACCCGTCAGCTAAAGCTAATGGCGAAGGAACTTAAAGTCCCAGTCATTACTCTATCACAGCTTAACCGTGGTGCGGAAGGACGTGTTGACCATAGACCGCTTCTTTCAGACCTTCGTGAATCAGGTTCTATTGAGCAAGATGCTGATGTTATATTATTCTTATATCGTGAGGGCTATTACGATAAGGAAAGTGCAGACCAGAGTATCTCGGAATGTATTGTATCAAAAAACCGTCACGGTGAAACCGGCACAGTTAAGCTTGTGTGGAATGGAGAATTCACATTATTCCGAAATCTTGAGGGATACAGAAATGAAGGATAAAGTCATTAGTGCTATTGAAGACTTTAATATGGTTGAAAGTGGGCAGGATATTCTTGTCGGACTTTCTGGAGGTGCAGATAGCGTAGCCCTTGTACTTATATTAAAAGAGCTAGGCTATAATGTTTCTGCCTGTCATATCAATCATCAGCTTCGTGGCGAGGAAAGTGACAGGGATGAAAGCTTTTGTATTGAGTTATGTAAAAGGCTGAATATTAGACTTTTTGTCGAAAAGATAGATGTTATTACTTATTGTAGTGAAAATAAACTTGGAACAGAAGAGGGAGCAAGAGAGCTTCGTTATCAGTCTTTTTCAAAATACTGCAATGGTGGAAAAGTTGCTACTGCTCATACAGCCTCTGATAATATTGAAACTGTTCTGATTAATTTCACAAGAGGAACAGCATTAAAGGGTTTGTGTGGGATTCCTCCTGTAAGGGATAATATTATACGTCCGCTTATTTACTGCACAAGGGCAGATGTTGAGGATTACCTTAAAGAAAAAGGGCAGGACTTTGTTACAGACAGCACAAATCTGACCTGCGATTACACAAGGAATAAAATCCGTCACGAAGTTATTCCGATATTGCGTGAGATAAATCCGTCACTTGAAAAAAGTTTTATTAGAACAAATCATTGTTTGACAGCTGATTATTGCTTCCTTGAGGAATTGTCTGACTGTATGCTTGATCAGATAAGATTATCCGAAAACACATATGATGCAAGAATTCTTGAAAGTATGGATACTGCATTGTCAACAAGATGTTTAGCAGAGATTTTAAAAAGCAATAATTTAGAGTGTCGCTACGATAAGGTGAAAGAAATTTTATCAATAATTAAAGACGGGGGCAAAATTAATCTTTCGGGTGACGTTTATGCCGAGGTGAAATCGGGAAAACTTAAAATATATGTCTATTCGCAGTCAGATAATAAGGAATTTGAAACTCCTCTCATACTTGATAAGGAAATACAGTTCTTTGATAAGAAAATAATATTTACAAAAACAAATGTGAATTTGTTTAACAAGACAACAAACGTTAATAAAAAGTTTGCAATTAGCATACTTGATTATGATAAAATACAAGGTAAAGCTATTGTCAGAAATAGAAGAAACGGGGATCGAATCCGCCTTGCAGGACGCTCGCATTCTTCCTCTGTCAAAAAGCTTTTCAATACTGATATTCCACTTGAAAGACGTGGCAATATCCTTTTCCTTGCTGATGAAAAAGGGGTTATATTCATTGAAGGATATGGTGTTGCGGAAAGCGTAAAAGTGGATAAGGACACAACAAACATTTTAGTAATAAACCTACTTGAAGGGAATGTACAATTTGGATAACATTCGTGAACTTATATCAGAAAAGGAAGTTGCAAAAAAAGTTTCCGAGCTTGGTGCAAAAATCGCTGAGGATTACAAGGGCAAGGAAATTATTCTTATAGGAGTTTTAAAGGGCGCTTTTATTTTCCTTTCTGACCTTGCAAGAGCAATAGATCTATCTTGTCAGATTGATTTTATGCAGGCTCAGAGTTATAGTGGAGTAACAAGTACTGGAATTGTCAATATCACAAAAGATATTGAAATTGACATTAAAGGCAAGGACGTCATTGTGGTTGAGGATATCCTTGATACGGGCAGAACTCTATTTGCTATTTGTGAAACATTGAGGGCAAAAGAAGCCTCTTCCGTAAGAGTATGCGCATTTTTAGATAAGCCATCACGTCGAGTGGTGGACATAAAAGCCGATTATAGTTGTTATGAGATACCTGACAATTTTGTCGTTGGTTATGGTCTTGACTATGATGAGAAGTATAGAAACCTTCCTTACATAGGGTTGGTTGAACAGAATTAATCTGCAAAGAGAATAGGAGCTGAATTTTTTGACACCCAAAAAGAGTAGTAAAGGTTTTCTGGTTTATTTTATAATAGCACTTATGATAATAATGACACTTGTTATGTTGCTGAATAAGGATCCTGGAAATTCAAAGGATGTTGATTACGGAACAATAATGAGCTATTTCGATAATCTTGAGGTAGAAAAATACACCCTTGACCTAGGAACAGGTAAGCTGACAATCAAGGTTAAGGACAAGAAGGAAGAAATTAATTATAAGGTCCCAAGCGTTGTGCTTTTTAAACAGGAACTTTTTAATGATAATTACAATTATCGTCAGGCTTACAATAAGGCAAACCCTGATAATCCACTAAAATATAAGGAAAAGGAAGTTCAGGATAATAGCTTTTTTCTTAATATGATTCCGACACTCCTTCTTCTTGGAGTTATGATTTTCTTCTTTATTTATACAATAAAGCAGGCTGGCGGTGGCGGAAAAATTGGTCAGTTTGGAAAATCTAATGCGAAAAATCACCTTAACATCGGCAAGAAGGCAACCTTCGCTGATGTGGCTGGTGCTGATGAAGAAAAAGAAGAGCTTAAGGAAATCGTTGACTTCCTTAAAGACTCTAAAAAATATAATGAGATTGGTGCAAGAGTTCCTAAGGGAGTATTATTGCTTGGCCCTCCGGGTACAGGTAAGACATTACTTGCAAGAGCAGTAGCCGGAGAAGCTGGCGTACCATTCTTCTCAATTTCAGGTTCTGACTTTGTTGAAATGTTTGTCGGTGTCGGTGCTTCACGTGTCCGTGACCTTTTTGAACAGGCAAAGAAGAATGCTCCTGCAATTATTTTTATTGATGAAATTGACGCTGTTGGTCGTCATCGTGGTGCGGGTCTTGGTGGTGGTCATGATGAACGTGAACAGACACTTAATCAGCTTCTCGTTGAAATGGATGGCTTTACAGGGAATGAAGGCGTAATTGTTATGGCGGCTACAAATCGTCGTGATATACTTGATCCTGCCTTGCTCCGCCCAGGACGTTTTGATAGACAGATTCTTGTCGGATACCCTGACACAAAGGGAAGAGAAGAAATTTTGAAGGTTCACACAAGAAACAAGCCACTCGCTCCTGATGTTGAGCTTAAGACTGTTGCAAAATCAACCGTTGGCTTTACTGGTGCTGACCTTGAAAATCTTGTTAATGAAGCAGGACTTCTTGCTGCAAGAAAGAATAGAAAAGCAATTATAAAAGAAGATATGGATGAGGCAGCAATTAAAGTTGTTGCTGGCCCGGAAAAGAAATCACATGTTGTTACTGAAAAGGAAAGAAAGCTGACAGCTTACCATGAAGGTGGTCATGCAATCTGTACCTATTACAAAGATGAGAGTGACAAGGTTCATCAGGTTTCAATCATTCCACGTGGTGGAGCTGGCGGATATACAATGTCGCTCCCTGAACACGATAAATCGTTTGTTTCAAAGAATGAAATGATTAATAAGATTGTCGTGCTTCTCGGCGGACGTGTCGCTGAAAAACTTATACTTGACGATATATCAACAGGTGCTTCTAACGATCTTGAACGTGCAACAGGCATTGCAAGAAGTATGGTCACAAGATATGGCTTCTCCGACAAACTCGGACCAGTTGTTTACGGACAGGAAGACCACGAGGTATTCCTCGGTCGTGACTTCAACAGCTCAAGGAACTATTCTGAAAATGTCGCTGCTGAGATTGACAGCGAAATCCGAAGTATCATTGAAGATGCATATCAGGTTTCTGAAGATATCCTGAGTGCTCACCTTGATCAGCTTCACTTCATCGCAAAATACCTTATGAAGTTTGACAAAATTGATGGTTCTGATTTTGAAAAGCTTATGAAGGGCGAAATGACAGAAGAAGTTTTCAACAATGTTGAAGAAATTAAGGAAGAAACCGGCGAAGATATCGGCAAGCAGCTCGACGTTGTTATTAAAAATGATAACAGTGATGAAGCTTCAGAGTAATCAAATATTTTATTAGTCAATAAAATTATTACCAAAATGCAATCGCTTTTAGTGGTTGCATTTTTGCTATAACGTTGAAAAATCCTATACTAATTAAAAAAATTTGATTTTTATAATAAAAAATACTATAATTAATATTAGTACTCTATAGGAGGAAAAAGTGAAAAAGATTACAATAATAACTGGTCACTATGGTAGCGGAAAAACAAATGTTTCTGTTAATCTCGCACTTGAGCTTGCAGAAAAGGGCGAAAAAGTAACCATTGTCGACCTTGATATAGTGAACCCATACTTTAGAACTGCCGATTTTGCTGAGCTTTTTGAGAAAAAAGGTGTAACGCTTGTCAGTTCTATGTATGCAAACACAAACCTTGATATCCCAGCTATAAGCTTTGATATTGAGAGAATAGTTAGAGAACCTGGATATCTTATTATTGATGTCGGCGGTGATGATTCAGGAGCAACTGCTCTTGGAAGATATCATGAACCTTTCATGCAATTCAAAGATGACATTGATATGTTTTATGTTATAAATGGATATCGTTATATGACTAGATTTCCTGAAGAAGCTCTTGAGCTTTTTTATGAAATTGAACAGACAGCAAGATTCAAGCACACTGGTATTATCAATAACTCAAACCTTGGCAATATGACAACAAAGGAAACTGTTATTAAGACGCTTGATTTTTCAATAAAGGTCAGCGAGGGAGCAAAGCTTCCGATTATATTTACAACTGCACCAAAGGATATTGCTTGTGCCGAGCTTGATGGAAAAGTCAAATATATTGACGTTTATGTCAAGCCAATATGGGAGTAAATTATTATTTAAAATAATAGCAAATTTAAAAAAGGGGGAAATTTAATATGCCTAAAATCACAGTAAATTTTGACAAGTGCAAGGGCTGTGGACTATGTACTACATCTTGTCCAAAGAAAATCGTTGCAATTCAGAAGGAAAAGAGAAATGCCAAGGGCTATCTTACTGCTGTCTGCATTGATGACAGTGCTTGTATCGGATGCGCTATGTGCGCTATGATGTGCCCAGACTGTGCAATTATAGTTGAAAAGTAGTTTAATCAGAATTTAATAACACAATTATTTAGGAGTGAAAATTGATGGAAAGAAGCTTAATGAAGGGAAATGAAGCATTAGCTGAAGCTGCTATGAGAGCTGGCTGTAAATGCTTTTTTGGTTATCCTATTACCCCACAAACTGAAATTTCAGCATATCTTGCAAAGAAAATGCAGAAGGCTGGCGGAGTATTCCTCCAGGCTGAAAGTGAAATCGCTGCTATCAATATGGTACTTGGTGCAGCATCAACAGGAACACGTTGTATGACATCTTCATCTTCACCTGGAATCAGTCTTAAGAGTGAAGGGATATCCTATATATGCGGATCTGATTTACCTTGTGTAATCATTGACGTACAGAGAGGTGGCCCTGGTCTTGGTGGTATTCAGCCTTCACAGGCAGACTACTGGCAGGTAACAAAAGGACTTGGCCATGGTGACTTCCACGTTCTCGTGTTTGCTCCTTCAAGTGTTCAAGAAATGGTAGATATGGTTGTTAAAGCCTTCGATTTGGCTGATGAGTACAGAATGCCAGCTATGATTCTTGCTGATGGTCTTCTCGGACAAATGATGGAACCTGTTGTATTCCCTGAAATTAAGGCTGAAAATATTGAAAAGCCTTGGGCCACAAATGGTCATCAGAATAAGAGAAAGCATAATATCGTAAATTCATTGTACCTAAAGCCTGATGTTCTTGAGAAATCAGTTGTTGATAGATTTGACAGATACAAGAAGATTGCTGATACCTGCACAGATGCTGAATTCTATAAGACAGATGATGCAGAAATTATCGTAACAGCATATGGAGCAACAGCTCGTGTATGTAAGAGTGCAGTAAATATGGCTCGTGAAGCTGGAATAAAGGTTGGACTTCTTCGTCCAAAGACAGTATGGCCTTTCCCTGTAAAAGAAGTCGAAAAGGCTTGCACAAATGCAAAGAACGTTCTTTGTGTTGAAATGAGTATGGGTCAGATGATTGATGATGTTAAACTTGCAATTAACTGCTCAAAGCCAGTTGCCTTCTTCGGAAGAACAGGTGGTATCATTCCAAAGCCGGCAGAGGTATTGGAAGAAATCAAGAAGCTTGCAGAGTAATAACACAAATTAATTAGAAAAGGATGATAATAAATGGCTATAGTATTTGAAAAACCAAAAGCATTGGCTGATATATCAATGCACTATTGCCCTGGCTGTACTCATGGTATTATCCACAGATTAGTGGCTGAAGTTATCGACGAAATGGATATAGAGGGCGACACAATCGGCGTTTGTCCGGTTGGATGTTCAGTAATGGCATATGATTATTTTAACTGTGATATGATTGAAGCAGCACACGGCCGAGCACCAGCAACTGCAACAGGCGTAAAGAGAGCAATGCCTGATAAGTTTGTATTCACATATCAGGGTGACGGTGACCTTGCTGCTATCGGTACAGCAGAAACTGTTCACGCTGCAACTCGTGGTGAAAACATTGTTGTTATTTTCGTTAACAACACAACCTACGGTATGACGGGCGGACAGATGGCTCCAACAACTCTTCCTGGTCAGGTTACACAGACAACACCTTACGGACGTGATCCTAAAGTTGCTGGCTATCCTATAAGAGTATGTGAAATGTTAGCTACACTCAGCGGTACAGCACTTGCACAGCGTGTTTCTGTTGATAGTGTTCCGCATATCAGAGAAGCTAAGAAAGCTATCAGAAAAGCTTTTGAAAATCAAAAGAACAATAAGGGCTTTTCAATCGTAGAAGTTCTTTCAACTTGCCCAACAAACTGGGGACTTGCTCCAACAGAGGCTCTTGAAAGACTTAGAGCAGATATGATTCCTTACTATCCTCTCGGTGTATATAAGGACATTGACGAAAAGGAGGATAAGTAATTATGACCAGTAATATTATCTTAGCCGGCTTCGGCGGACAGGGAATACTTTTTGCTGGAAAGCTTCTTGCTTATGCAGGTCTTATGGATGATAAGGAAGTTTCATGGCTCCCTTCATATGGTCCTGAAATGCGCGGAGGAACAGCAAACTGTTCAGTTGTTATTTCTGATGAAGAAATTAGCTCTCCACTTATACTTGAACCGGATGAGCTTATCGTAATGAACTCACCTTCATTTGAAAAATTCATCAATGCTGTTAAGTCAGGCGGAAAAGTATTCGTTGACTCAACGATGATTGAAGAAAAGTCAGACAGAACTGATATTGATTGCTTCTACATTCCTGCAACAGACCTTGCATCAGAGAACAATCTTAAGGGAATGGCTAACATCATTCTTATCGGAAAGCTTCTTAAGGAAACAGGTATAACAACAATGGATGTTGTTAAAAAGGGTATTGCAAAGGTTGTTCCACCAACAAAGGCACAGCTTATTGACTTGAACATTAAAGCAATTCAAATTGGTATGGAATATTAATTAACATCAGATATTATGAGACGGGCTTGTCCCGTCTTTTTGCTGTTTATATATTATTAGTTTGACTTTTTGACAATTATTATATAAAATTAGTTTATAATAAATATGCATACCTTATTTTTATTATTCGGAGGAATAAATGAAAGAGATTTTCAATAGTTGGAGCAAAGATTATAAAAGTGTTTTTGGTGCGCTGAAAACAGGTGAGCAATGCACTTTTAAGGTTTTCATACCAAAAACAATTGCTAAAGAAACAAATCCTGTAATGGTTATATTCAGAAATGGTTATAAGGAACGTTTTCTCTCCATGCAGAAAATCAGCGAAAACGATGACGGTGCTGTATTTGCAACCGATTACATTCCTACACTTATGGGCGTGCACTATTATTATTTTGCTTTGATGAACAATGGCATGAGATTTTATATTAAAAGAGCTGGCGCCAATATTGGTGTAATAGGTGAGGGTGAAATGTTTCAGCTTACAGTTTATGATGAATCATTCAATACGCCTGACTTTGTAAAAGGCGGAATGTATTATCAGATTTTCCCTGACCGTTTTTACAACAGTAATATTCAAAAAGAAAATGTCCCGCAGGATAGAGTTATCCGAAACACATGGGGAGAAACCCCATATTACAGACCAGATTGCAACGGTCGCGTATGTAATAATGACTATTTTGGCGGCGACCTTAAGGGAATTATACAGAAGATTGACTATATAAAAAGTCTTGGCGTAACTTGTATTTATCTTAACCCTATTTTTGAGGCACACGAGAACCACCGGTATAATACTGCCGATTATATGAGGGTTGATCCTCTCCTTGGCACAAATGAAGATTTTAAAGAGCTCTGTGAAAAGGCAAAGGAAATGGGCATAAGTATTATTCTTGACGGAGTTTTTAACCATACAGGTGCTGATAGCAGATACTTTAATAAAAACAACCGATATGACAGCGTCGGTGCTTATAATTCAAAGAGTAGTGAATATTATAGCTGGTATTCTTTTATAGATTATCCTGATGTCTATGAGGCTTGGTGGGGTATAGATACTCTCCCGAATGTTAACGAAGACAATAAGAACTATTCTGATTTTATCTGCGGCGATTGTGGAGTATTACGATACTGGCTTTCAATGGGAGCAGCAGGCTTCAGACTTGATGTTGCTGATGAATTACCTGACAGCTTTCTGGACAGGCTCTACAGATGTGTTAAAGGGTATTCGCCAGATAAAATTATATTAGGAGAAGTGTGGGAGGATGCATCAAATAAGGAAAGTTATGGTGTAAAGCGTCGGTATCTCCTTGGTCAACAGCTTGACAGCGTTATGAATTATCCGTTCAAGGATGCAATCATTTCATATATGAAGGGTGGCTCTGCCCAGACATTCAAAGACTGGATAATGACTATTCTTGAAAACTACCCAAAGCCTTCAATAGACGGTCTTATGAATTTCCTGTCAACTCACGATATTTTGCGTGCTATTACAAACTTTGGTGGCGATTCAGCTGAGGGTAAGAGCAAGGACTGGCAGGCTGAGCATTATCTGACAGCAGAGCAATATAATCACAGCAAGAGTATTTTTAAATGTGCAATGGTATTGCAATTCTTTCTCCCAGGTGTACCTTGCGTTTATTATGGTGATGAAGCCGGACTTCAGGGCTATGGCGATCCATTCAACAGACGATGCTACCCTTGGGGGAATGAAGATACAGACCTTATTGAATATGCACGCTATCTTTCGGCATTGAGGAAGGAGCTAAGCGAGTATATCCTCGGGAAGTGTGAATTTGTCTGCTGTAATGATTGTATAGTATCATTCCTGAGATATAATAAAGATGAGGATAAGTGTGTTCTTATTGCTATGAATAAGAGCAATGAATACTATGACCTTAAGCTTTTTGAAACTATACTTTCTGATGCAAAGCATATAAAAACCTATCAGGGTAATTTACATGATAAATCAGCTTCAATCTGTCCTAAAAATTTCTTGGTCGCTGAATTTGAAATATAATTTTTACAAGTTTATGGATATTGATGCTCATTTTAGTATTGAATAAGTATGCAATTTGGTTTATATATAAATTTTTTTGCAAGTTTGGCAATAAACACTTGCAAAATTTCGCCTTCTATAATACAATAGTATAAGAGCAATTATTAAGGGGGATATTATGAGTTTAACAGATATGAATAAAGATCAGCTTAATGAAATGAAAGCTAAATTAACAGAAGAATATGTTTCTTTTAAAAATAAAGGCCTTAAGCTTGATATGTCAAGAGGGAAGCCAAGCTCGGCACAGCTTGATTTATCAATGGGTATGATGGATTGCCTTTCATCAATTACACCGCTTAAAGCAGCAGATGGAACAGATTGCCGTAACTATGGCGTTCTTGACGGAATAGCTGAGGCTAAAGAAATGTTTTCACAGATGATTGACGTTGGCACTGATGAAATTATCATTGGCGGTAATTCAAGCCTTAACATTATGTATGATGTAATTTTTAAGGCAATGCTTTTGGGTGTTTATGGTGGAAGTAAACCTTGGGGCAAGTATGATGAAGTTAAATTTCTTTGTCCTGTTCCTGGCTATGACAGGCACTTTGCAATCTGCGAAAGCTTAGGCATAAAAATGATTAATGTTCCACTTAACAGCGACGGACCTGATATGGATATGGTTGAAAAACTTGTTGCAAGTGATGAAACCATAAAGGGTATCTGGTGCGTTCCGATGTATTCAAACCCTGACGGAGTTACATATTCTGACGAGGTTGTAAAGCGTTTTGCAAACCTTATTCCAAAGGCTGATGACTTCAGAATTTTCTGGGATAACGCTTATTCGATACATCATCTTACAGACACACCTGATAAGCTACTAAACATTCTTGAAGAATGCAAAAAAGCTGGAAATCCTGATATGGTTTATATCTTCGGTTCAACATCAAAGGTATCACTTGCTGGTTCAGGAATAGCTATGCTTGGTGCTTCAAAGGCAAACATTGATTATATAAAGAAACAACTTACTATTCAGACAATCGGTTCTGATAAGATAAATCAGCTTCGCCATGTAAAATTCTTTAAGGATTTTGACGGGATTCTTGCACAGATGGAAAAGCATAAGGCAATTATTGCACCAAAGTTTGAAGCTGTACTCAAAAAGCTTGATGAGGAAATTGCACCGCTTGATATTGCGTCATGGCACAAGCCAAACGGCGGATATTTCATTTCTTTCAATACTATGGACGGTTGCGCAAAGAGAGTTATTCAGCTTTGTAAGGAGGCTGGAGTGGTTTTGACACCAGCGGGTGCAACATTCCCTTACGGGAAAGACCCATTTGATAAAAATATTCGTATAGCACCGACTTTCCCACCAGTGAGCGAACTTGAAACAGCAATGGAATTATTCTGTATCTGTGTTAAGCTAGCAAGTCTTGAAAAGTTAATAGGCTAAAATAAAACAGCTGTCATAATTGACAGCTGTTATTTTTTATGGTATTATTTCCATATATTGTTGACAGGAGATTATAATATGACGAAACTTGAAATATTTTTTGCAAGTTTATCCGCACTTTTTATGATTACTACATATATTTTTGCAATGAAAGCTCGCAAATACGCAAAGTTATGTGATGAGGTAAATTTGATCGAAAAAGTGGAGAATTGCATATTAAATGATAAAGAACTGAATAATAGAGAGAGTTTCAATATTGAGGATGTAAAACAAATAATAACTTTTTCAGTGGATGAAAAAATAATACAACAAGCTCTGTTTGATTTATATCGAAAAGGCAAAATATTTTATGAACAAAATATTGAAAACTATAAGAATATTAATAATTGTATAGAATTTACTACAGAAATAGCAAAACTGTTTGGCAAATGAATTATTTCATATTAATTGCATAATATTTCTGCAATAATACTATTTGATACCAAAAAGCCATTTTTAGTAATAACTATTCTATTATCGAAAATATCCACAAGCCCTGCCTTTTTCAAAGGCTCGGCTTTTTTTATTATCTCTTCAAAATCAACGTTGAATTCCTCACAGACTTTTTTTGAAAGCCCTTCTGTCAATCTTAATCTTAGCATTGCAACCTCGTCGAATGTATGCGGATGCTCCTCATTCACAACTTCAATCTGGAACTCATTGCTGATAAATTCATTAAGACTTCTCGGCACTTCATATCTCTTTCCGTTGAAAAAGGAATGCGCCGACGGACCAAGCCCAATGTATTCTTCACACCGCCAATACTTTAGATTATGCCTACACTCAAAACCCTTTCTTGAAAAGTTTGAGATTTCATATTGTTCAAAGCCGTTTTCTTCAAGCTCATTTATAGTCTGCAAGTATAAATCAGCCACACTATCCTCATCAGGTAGTATATTAATTATACTCGCTGTATTAAACGGCGTGTTTTTTTCTATTTTTAGCATATATGCAGAGATATGAGTTAGCGGAAGTTTTGAAAGTTCAGCCAATGAAACTGAAAGGCTCTCGCTTGTCTGCTCGGGAATTCCAATCATTTGGTCGGCAGAAATATTATCAAAGCCAGCCTCTTTAGCATTGAGAATAGCTGTTTTTGCCTGCTCAAAGTTATGAAGTCTGCCAAGGCGTTCAAGTTCACTGTCAACACAGCTTTGCACACCGAATGAAATCCTATTAAAGCCGACATTTCTGAAGAATTTAAGCTTGTTTAGATCAACCGAACAAGGGTTTGCCTCAAGTGAAATTTCAGGGTCAATGAGCCGAAAGTTGTTTTTTATGGCAGAAAAAATACGCTGATAACTTAAATCAGAAAGAATTGACGGAGTACCACCACCGAAGTAAATACTGTCCACCTCGGTGTTTTTGTACTTTTGAATATTCCTGACAATAGCATCAACGTATTGAATTTCAGTATTTGGAGCTACACTTTGAGAATAAAAATCACAGTAAGGACATTTTCTTATACAGAACGGAACATGAATATAAAGTCCGATTGCCATTTTAACTCTCCTAAAAGTATAAAATACTACATAATATACGAATTGTATCTACTCATCGAGCTTAAGCACGCTCATAAATGCTTCCTGTGAGACCTCAACTGAACCTACTTGGCGCATTCTCTTCTTACCCTCTTTTTGCTTTTCAAGAAGCTTTTTCTTACGAGTAATATCACCGCCATAGCACTTTGCGAGAACGTCTTTTCTCATAGCTTTAACTGTTTCACGGGCAATAACCTTGCCACCGATTGCAGCCTGAATAGGTACTTCGAAAAGCTGACGTGGGATATTTTCCTTTAACTTTTCAGCAATTCGTCTTCCTCTTGCATAAGCTTTGTCAGTATGAACAATAAACGATAGAGCATCGACAACATCACCGTTGAGGAGAATATCAAGCTTGACAAGCTTTGAAGGACTGTATCCGAGTATTTCATAATCAAATGATGCATAGCCCTTTGTTCTCGATTTTAATGCGTCAAAGAAGTCATAAACTATTTCGTTAAGAGGCAACTCATAATGAAGGTCAACTCTTGTTTCGTCAATATACTTCATATCCTTGAATACGCCGCGCCTGTCCTGACAAAGCTCCATAATATTTCCCACATAATCAGAAGGTGAGAGGATGTGTGCATTCACCATAGGCTCCTCTGCTGACTGAATAAGTGCTGGATCAGGATAGTTAGTTGGGTTATCAATAAATATAGTTTCACCGTTTGTCAGAGTAACTTTATAAATAACAGATGGTGCTGTTGTGATAAGGTCGAGGTTATATTCACGTTCAAGACGCTCCTGAATAATTTCCATGTGAAGAAGTCCAAGGAAACCACAACGGAAGCCAAAGCCGAGTGCAATAGAGGTTTCAGGCTCAAATGAAAGGGAAGCGTCATTCAGGCGAAGCTTTTCAAGTGCGTCACGAAGGTCACCGTATTTTGCACCGTCGACAGGATAAATACCGGAGTAAACCATTGAATTTACCTTCTTATAACCTGGGAGCGGTTCAGAACAAGGATTTTCAACAGTTGTAACAGTATCGCCAACACGAGTATCGCCAATGCTTTTAATTGATGCTGAGATATATCCAACTTCGCCAGCTTTAAGTTCACCACAAGGTACAAGATTTGTAGGACCCATATATCCAAGCTCAACAACGTCAAACTTAGCACCTGTTGCCATCATTTTTATTTCTGTTCCGACCTTGACTGTTCCTTCTTTGACTCTTACGTAAATAATTACACCCTTATATGAATCATAGTAACTATCAAAAACCAAAGCCTGAAGCGGAGCATCAGCATTGCCCTGCGGAGCAGGAATATCTGTAATAACTCTTTCAAGTACTTCGTGGATGTTCACACCCATTTTTGCAGAAATTCGTGGAGCATCCAAAGCTGGAATTCCAATTACGTTTTCAATTTCGTGGCAAGCTTTTTCGGGGTCAGCAGAAGGCAGATCAATCTTGTTTACAACAGGAACAACCTCAAGGTCATGCTCAATTGCAAGATAAGTGTTCGCAAGAGTCTGCGCCTCGATACCTTGCGAAGCGTCAACAACAAGTATTGCTCCCTCACAGGCTGCAAGAGAACGTGAAACCTCATAGTTGAAGTCAACGTGACCAGGGGTGTCAATAAGATTAAAAGTATATGTTTCCCCATTATCAGCCTTGTAATTAAGCTTGACAGCACGGGCTTTTATAGTAATACCACGCTCACGCTCAATATCCATATTATCAAGAAGCTGTTCTTCCATATCGCGAAGAGCAACGGTGGAAGTCTGCTCAAGAATTCTGTCAGCAAGTGTTGATTTTCCGTGGTCAATATGTGCTATGATACAAAAATTCCTTATATTTTCTTGTCCTTGTGACAAAAACAATCACCTCAAAGTTTATAGTATATATATTTATTTTAATATATTATTATATCATATGTTGAATATTTTGTAAATAAAAAACCTTGCGTATAGCAAGGCTTAGTATTATTTAACAGTGAGCTTAAGTTCATCAACAGCAATGCTTGTATTTCCTCGTGTTGGGTGATATAAATTCTTGTCAACCTTTGAAGCATCTTCTGAAGCTTTAATATCCCTTGCAAAATCTATGAAAATAAAGAAATGATATTCGCCAGGCTCTTTAATCTTTATTTTAGTTTCCTGAGTTACTTCTTGACCCGCTTTCATAGTACTGCAGATGTCAATATCATTACCCTCATAGCCCCATATTTCACCCTTCTTAATAATTATAATATTAACAGGCTTTGTCATATCCTTAATGCCGATTTTAAAATCATTCTTGCTTTCATTTTTGAATTTTGTAATAAGCGTGTATTCTTCGTTTGCTTTTAATTCAAGTGTTGGAATTTCATAATAAAGTGAGAAGAAGCCATCAGTTGATGTTATTTTACCTGATTCTTTCTTGACTTCAGGTTTAACCACAGGCTTAGCCTGAGTGGTTTCAGTAGTCGTAGCTTCAGTGGTAACGACCTCTGACGATGTGTTAGAAGAACTTTCAGAGTCTGAACCTATTTCAACCTGACATCCGGAAAGTGTCATAATATATATACACATCATTATAGAAATAATTCTCTTCATAATCATTTCCTTTCAGTAAATTATTTCCAATAATAACATATATATTTTATTTTGTCAACTAAAAGAAAGCAAAAGGATAATTCCTTTCGCTTTCTTTTAAAAATATATGGAGAAGTACTATTGTAGGTTAAGATGCTTTTTTAAAGCCCATTGAGTAACGAAGTAGCTTATGCTGCCGAACAGCAGTCCGTTTACACCCATTACACCGAATATCCAGTATGCGATTGCTGAGTCTGAAGCATTGCTTCCTAAGATGTTTTGGATAAGACCAATAGCAAATGTACCAAAAACAATCATCTTAAGAATTAATATACCAATCATTATGAATGAGCCTTTAAGACCTCTGTAACTATTGAATATCTGGCTGAAGCTGAATGAAGCATATTCTACAAGAATAATGCTTATACAAAGCAAGGCTAAACCTATTAAAATAACAACAAGAAGCATTGGTTCTTGTTCAATTTGATCGAAGATACTTCTGAACATTTGTTTGAGGCTTTTAACCGTATTTTTAAAATTATCAGAAATAAATGATGCAAAGTAAGTACAGCAAAGAGTCCATATTGATGTTGTCAAGAACCATACAGATGCAATAATTAGTTTTGCACCAACAATTTTTGAAGTTGATACAGGAAGTGTATTTGTCAAGTAGCCTTCGCTTCCAAGAACACTTTTATTGAATCTTAAAGCAGAGAAGATGATAGGTGCTAATGCTATGAAGAAATTACTGAAAAGATAAACTATAGCTAATAGTACGGCAAATATCTGAAAAACTGGATTAATATTTTGGTTGCTTGTCATAACATTATCAATTGCTGCGTAGGCTAAGGTGATACCTAAAAATGCAACAAAGAATATCCAATAGTATCTAAAGGTTGATCTGAATTCGTTTTTAATAAGTTTTCCTAACATCTGTATACCTCCCTGAATAAAGCGTCTACTGATTTTCCATTAACATCGCGAATTTCATCCACAGTGGATTGAAGTTCAATCTTACCATACTTGATAAAGATAATGTCTTCAAGAACTGTTTCAACATCAGCGATAAGGTGAGTTGAAATAATTACAGATGCGTTAGGATTATAGTTTGCAATAATTGTGTTAAGAATAAGATCACGTGCAGCAGGGTCAACACCAGCGATAGGTTCGTCGAGAATGTAAACATCTGCGTCTCTGCTCATAACAAGAACAAGCTGAACCTTTTCTTTTGTGCCCTTTGACATTGTTTTAAGTTTATCATTAACATCAATATGAAGCTTCTCAAATAAAGTAAAAGCTTTCTGCTCGTTGAAGTCCTTGTAGAATGACTTGAAGAAGCTGATTAGTTCAGTGACCTTCATCCATTCTGGCAAGTAAGTCTTGTCTGGGAGATATGAAACAACTGCTTTTGTTTCAGGACCTGGAACCTTTCCGTTGATAAGAACATCACCAGATGTTGGTGTAAGCAAGCCACAAACAAGCTTGATGAGTGTTGTTTTACCGCTTCCGTTAGGACCAAGAAGTCCAATTATTCTTCCACGATTAAATTTAAGGTTGATATTATCTAATGCAACCTTTTTGCCGTATGCTTTTGTGAGATTACGGCATTCAATACTAAAATCCATTTTTACCCCTCTTTACTATTAATAATTTCTTGTTTAATTTCTTCCTGTGAATAGCCAAGCTTTTCCATGTTTTCAAAGAACACATTGATATATTGTAATGCAAACATTTGTCTCATTTCTTCGATGAGAATTATATTGTCTGTAACATATCGTCCACTTGTTCTCTGAGAATTCAGCAGTCCACATGACTCAAGCTCGATGAGAGCTTTTTGCATTGTGTTTGGGTTTACCTGTGCCTCTTCAGCCAAATCCCTTACCGAAGGCAATCGGTCACCCAACTTATAATAGCCTGAAATAATGCGCATTTTTATTTCGTCTATCAGCTGAATGTAAACAGGTCGGCTGTCATCAATCTGCCAACTCATATTAGCCTCCTTCGACTGTATGACTGTATTAATTATTTAGTACAATAATACAATAATACAAAAATTAATATTTGTCAATACTTTTTTAAAGAAAAATAAAAAAAATCCGAAGAAATTTTCTTCGGATTAAATAATTAACCTATAAACATTTGCGTCCAGTAATATTTATAACCAGTAGAAGCCTTAACAAAACCTACTCCAAGCTTTGTAAAACTGCCGTTGAGAATGTTTTTTCTGTGCCCTTCGGAATTCATCCAACCCTTAACAACTTCCTGTGGGGTTGATTGTCCGGCAGCAATATTCTCACCACAGGTCCTATAAGAAATTTTGGTTTCTTGAAGAACTGTGAAGCAGCTTCTGCCATCAGGTCTTGTATGTGAGAAAGACCTGACAGTTTCCTTAGCTCTGATATTCGCAGCATTTGCAAGCTGTGAATTTGTTGAAAGAGCTGAAAGACCTTGCTTTGATCTTTCTATATTAACAAGTCGGATAACTTCTGAAATATAATCAGAATTTGAAGTATATGATTGGCTTTTTGTAGTGGTTATTGGTCTTGAAGTAATCACAGGTTGTTTAGCTGTGATTCTTGGGGTGGTAGTTGCTGATCGTGTTGTTGTAGTGCTCTGAGTTGCAGAGTTAAGTGATTGATTAGTTGTCGTATCTGGTGAAGGAGCATTTTTGCCTTCAATAGATTCTTCGGTTTTTGCTATACTGTCATTAAATTGTCCTGAATCTGAATTATTAGAGCCAGAACCTTTTCCGCATGCTGTCAAAAAAACCACTAATGATGTAATTGTAGTGAGTAATAGTAGTTTTTTCATATTAAGTTTTCCTTAGTAAATTATTTACTTAACAATTTGATAGCACTATCTTGATTCGCAGATTAATTTAATAGCAGTTCTTTCTTCGCCATCAATAACAACATTGGCAAAAGCAGGTATGCATACAAGGTCTATTCCTACTGGTGCGAGATATCCTCTAGCAATAGCGATAGCCTTAATAGCCTGATTTGCAGCGCCAGCGCCAACAGCCTGAACTTCAACAGCACTCTTGTCACGGATTACACCGGCAATAGCTCCTGCAACTGAGTTTGGCACTGAATGTGATGATACTTTTAAAACTTCCATTGTGAAACCTCCATTTAATTAACGTCATTTAGTATCAAAGTAGTAAATGCAATTTGACAAATTAAAATTTTTGATAGTAAACATATTATACATATATTTTCAAAAATTTTCAAGTAAAAATATTATTTTTGTGGGTTTCGTATAATTAGAGGAAACATATTATTAGTTATTCCCAATTTTTTGTCGAAATCAACCACAATTCCATTAAGAAAAGAAGGTTCAGAGCTTTCAATAAACTTAACAGGGAAGTGCTTTCGCATTTTTTCAACAGCTATTTCTGTCTTCACTCCAAGAACAGAATTTTCCGGGCCGGTCATGCCGACATCTGTTATATATCCTGTATGCTTATTAAGAATACAGGCATCTGCTGTCTGTACATGTGTGTGTGTACCAAGCACAGCTGTTACTCTTCCTGCAAGGTAATGCCCCATTGCTTTCTTTTCTGCGGTGGCTTCCGCATGGAAATCAACAAAGACGTTAGGAGTCTTTATTTCTGATAATATTTTTTCAACAGTGTCAAATGGATTGTTAAGAGGTTCGAGATATACAACACCAAGCAGATTTATCACTGCAATTTGTGTATGACCCATATCATGGATATAGTATCCCCTGCCTATTACATCGGATGGATAGTTGGCAGGTCTGATAAGGTGTGGTATTTCTTCGAAGATGGAGATTGTTTCACGACGTTTAAAAGCATGGTTTCCTGTTGTTATAATGTCAACACCGCAATTTGTCAGCAAATCAGCAGAATATTTTGTTATTCCGTTGCCCTGGGCAGAATTCTCGCCATTAGCAACAGTAATATCAATATTATGCTCTTTTTTTATACTATACAGATTCTCAGCAAGGAAATTGCAACCTTCTTTTCCAACTATATCGCCGATAAATAATAATCGCAATTTAATTGCCTCCTGTTAAGTAATATGATTAGTATAACACAAATTTAAATTTTAATCAAGTATTACTAGAATATTATCTAATTAAGTTAAAATTGTTAACTATTATGCCTAAATTTGCAAACATTTTTAATTATAGTGTAAATATAAGCTATAATACAAGGTATAACAAATATTTCACCTGCTCTGCAATAAAAGGTTTTATGGTCGGACAGATAGACATCTCCCGTTGCAGTTGTCTTTTTAAAAGGCTTAGCTGGACTTATTACTTCCCCATAGGGTGAAATTATAGCACTTATTCCAGTATTGCTTGCGCGTACAACATACTTCTGTGATTCAACTGCCCTCATAATGCTGTGAGAAAAGTGTTGATACAAAGCGGGGCTCTCACCGAACCATGAGTCATTGCTTGCCACAACAAGAATATCTGCTCCTTGTCTTGAATTTTCAATTGACATTTTTGTAAAGATTGATTCATAACAGATTATCGCGCCTATTTTTACATTATTAGCTTTTATAACTTTTGTAGTATCTCCTTTTGTTACACCTGATGAGTTATCTATAAACTCACTTAAAACGGGAAATCTTCTTGCTAAATAATTACCTAAAGGAAAGTATTCACCAAATGGAGCAAGGACCTGCTTACAATATGAATCAGAAATAGTCCCGTCAGGTAAAAAAGCAATCAGAGCATTATAGTATTTTTTATTTTCCTTTTCTTCGCATACAAAAAAGCCTGACACTATTGTTGCATTGAGCTCTTTTGAGAGCTTTTTCAGTTCTGTGCAATAGCAGCTTTCAGGACAGAAGCTTGTCGGCACTGCGGTTTCAGGCCATATTATGAGCTTTGTATCATTATGAGCATTTTGCTTTGTAAGTTTTAAGTATGCCTTGAACATATCCTTTGACGAAGCATGCCATTTGTCGAGACCTGAAAAATTCCCCTGAACAACCATCGCCTTGATGGGCTTGCCTTTGATCTCTGATTTAATTCTTGTATAGCCAAAGGCAAGGTTAACTGTGAAAATCATTCCAGTAATAATAATAGCTTGAAGCGTTTTTTTAGAGTACTTGTGATTTATAATAATATAGGCAAGCGTCCCATTAATGATAAGTATGAGAAAAGAAATAAACATCCCACCAAAGATTGATGCTGACTGTATAAATGATTTAAAAGGCGTAGCAATAACACCAAGCTTTCCCCAAGGGAAAGCTATTATCGGTGTATGCTCCATAAACCATTCACCGAGAACAAATAATAGTGAGAATATAAATACATCGCTGAAGGTATTCCTTTTTGCCCTTGGAAAGAATACTGTTGCAAGGCTTATATAACAGCCCTGTAATATTCCAATGAAAACCGTTGCAAAAAAAAGTATTAATCTTGACTTTGTATTAGAAAACGGGAGGAGTACGCTCATATTCAACAGCCACATCATAAGTGGAATATAATATCCAAGCTGGAACAGGAACATATATTTTAGCATTGTTTTAGTTTTAAATTTATACTTCAAAACAACATAAAACAAAGGCACAAGACAGAACATACACAAAAACCACAGACGCTTATAGGTGAATGAAACTGAAAGAACTATTCCCGATATGATACAAAGAAAAGAACGGAAGAATCTTGTCTTGCTTTTCATGCATTCATCCCCTGAAATTAAGATAATATATTATGTGGATTATAAACGGAATTATTTATAAATTTGACTATAATAAAATATGGTGGTAATATTATTTAATTAAGCTTTGTCAGATTATTTTATATATGGAGACAACTTACATGAATAAGAATTACTTAAGTAAAATACTTCCTGGAATCTCTATTATTTTATTAATGATTATTGCAAGTTATATAAACAACATATTAGTTCGGATTGTTGGAGTGTTTATCTTATCCATTATATTTGATTTAGCTATCGAAATTATCGATTACGCTATATATAAAGAAAATGATTTAATTTTGTGCTTAAAGGAAATCAAGACAAAAAAAGATAAAAAACAAAAACAAGCTAATATAATAATGCTCTTAGTTGTTCCTTTCTTGGAAACAATAACGGTTATAATAATAACTGCTTTTATTAAATTTAAGTTTTAAACATATATCATTTATATAATATATTATTATCCAACATAGTTTAAATTAAAAAGGAAGTTTTATATGATCCTAAAAATTGATTCTTCAGCAGAAAAAGCAATTAATATGCTCCAAAACAGTGGCTTTAAAGCGTATGCAGTCGGTGGCTGTATACGTGATATTATTATGGGAAAAATTCCACACGATTATGATATATGCACAAGTGCAAAGCCAAAACAGATTGAAAAGGTTTTTGAAGAATATAAGGTGATTGAAACAGGAATAAATCACGGAACTGTTACTGTTATACTTGAAAGCAAGCCACTTGAAATAACAACCTTTCGCGTTGACGGCGATTATTCTGACAACCGTCACCCTGAAAAAGTTGAATTTGTGACTGATATAAAAGATGACCTTTCAAGACGCGACTTTACAATAAATTCAATGGCGTATTGTGAAAAGGATGGGATTAAGGACTTCTTTAATGGAACAGAAGATATAGAAAAAAAGCTCATTAGGTGCGTCGGTGAACCTGACAAGCGTTTTAATGAGGATGCTCTGCGAATTTTAAGGGCATTAAGATTTTCGTCAGAGCTTTCTTTTGAAATTGAAGAAAAGACTTCAAAAAGTATTTTGAAAAATAAAGAGTTATTGAAAAATATTTCAGCCGAGCGTATTGCTGTTGAACTAAATAAGCTTTTATTGGGCGATAGTGTATTCAATGTGTTGCAGAAATACCGTGATGTTATTGCTGTGATAATTCCTGAATTTAAGGCAACCTTTGACTTTAAGCAGTTCACAAAGCATCATTGCTACAGCGTGTATGACCATATTATTAAAAGCGTTGAGCAGGCACCAAAGGATAATGTTTTAAGGCTGACAATGTTCCTGCACGATATAGCAAAGCCACAGTGCTTTGTCAAAGATAACATTGATGGTGGACATTTTAAAGGCCATCAACTCCCAAGTGCTGATATGGCATATACAATTCTAAAACGTCTTAAATATGACAGTGCAACAATAAAAGAAGTCATTGAGCTTATAAAAGAGCACGATAATCGCTATCCGCCTGAGAAAAAGGCAGTAAAGAGATTTCTTTCAAAGCATAATCAAGATTTCTTTGAAAAGCAGCTTACGATAAGGCGTGCTGATACTCTTGCACAGTCAGCTTATATGCGACAGCAGAAGCTGGAGGTTTTAGATAAGACCTATGAGATAGGGTGGGAGATTATCAGGCAGAATGAATGCTTTAAAATATCCAAACTTGCTATAAATGGCGATGACCTCAAAAAAGCGGGAGTAAAAGAGGGGAAGGAAATTGGTGAAATTCTCAACAAGCTTTTATCAATGGTAATTTCAGACGAAATCAGGAATGATAAAACAATTCTATTAGAAAAAGTAAAAGAGATAATAAAATAGCGGGAGCTTTGCGGTCACCTTTGCTTCCATTCGCAAACAAGTAAAAAAACAAAAAAGAGAAGCACGTTTTGTGCTTCTCTTATCTTTTTATAAATTATTCTTTATTAAGTCTGTCCATTATAATTGTTATTCCAACACCAAGTGCCAATGCAATGATTGCAATAAATCCTAAAAGATTGAATCTGAAGTCCATAGGATAAATTACAAATACTGAACCGATTACAAGTCCTAAAATTGCTGAATAAACACCCTGATGGAACTTCTTGAGTAATACCGAAATTAATTTTGCACCACCGAGAAGTCCGATAAGTACACCTATTCCGACAGGGATAAGCATTATTATGTCAAGCCTGTCTATTGCAGCAAGTACAGTATCATATTGACCAAGTGCTTTCAAAACGAATGAACCGCTTATTCCAGGGATAATCATTGAAATTGCAGCACAGGCAGAAGTAATAATAAGCACAACAAACAGCATAGGATTAAGATCTGTCTTAATTGTATTTTCGCCTTCTTTAATAATACTCATAGCGAGCATTGTACCAAAGGTAACAATAAAAGGAATAAGATTGATTGTCTTAAATTCCTTGTGTTCAACAGTTTTTTTCCATACAAGCGGAATACTTCCAGCGATAAGACCGATGAAGAAGAACTGAGTAGGAACATTATAGTTCTTGAATAGATAAGTCAAAAGCTTTGCAAAAAGTAGAATTCCGACACCAGCTCCACCTAAAACAGTAATAAGGAACAGCCAATTTTTCTTGAGCTTTTTAAGGCTGAGTGAAATTGAATCAATTAAGCGGTCATATACTCCAAGTACAACAGCCATTGTACCACCACTGACACCAGGGATAATATTAGCAATACCAATGATAAGCCCAGCAATAAGGTTTCTAATATATGTCATTAAAACTTCCTCCAGTTTATAAAATAATAATTATTATATCATAACTTTGTCACAAAGTCACATCTTTTACATAATTCTTCACAAGCTTGTCTGTTTGAAAAACCATTGAAAATATTCTGTGCTTTTTCACTTTCAAGTATATCATTGATTTTTTCTTTAAAAATATTCCCAAGTGGGATTTCACCGTTATTGTCAAGACAGCAGGGCACAACAGTTCCGTCAATCTGTATACCGAAATGGTCACGAAGCCCATAGCAGAATATTCTATCTGAAACAACTTCCTTGTTTTTATCAGGCCATTCAAATCTTTGTGCAGTCTGGAGATAAATTCTGTCTGAAAGCTTTAGTCCTCTGTTACCGATAAGCTTGTCATTATTAGGCTTTTCAATATCGAATTCTTTAGAAATTACCTCAAGAATTTCATCATTAAGTGTGTTTTCACCCTTAATCTCATTCTTGTCAAAATTCCACAACCGCATTGCTGTAATTATATTTGTATTATTAGCACTTTTGCAGAAGGATATGATGTTGCTTAAATACTCTTCAATTGAAATTTCTGAACTGTTTGCTTCAAAGCTGTGGAGGGAAAAGACAATTTTATAAATAGCTTTTGATTTTAAGAGAATATTCTGTCTTTTACTGATAAGTGTTCCGTTTGTTGTTATGACAACGTTTTTGTTGTACTTTTCAGCAATTGAGAGCAGTTTATCAAGCTCTGGGTGGAGCAAAGGCTCACCCATAAGATGAAAATACAAATATTCTGTGAGAGGATCAATATCTTTTATAATACTTTCAAATTTATCACAAGACATAAATTCCTGTTTTCTGCTTGTTTTTGGACAGAAGGAACAGGACAGATTGCAGATATTTGTTATCTCAATATATATCTTTTTGAATTTTCTCATAAGAATGATTATTCCTTTTCACCAATAAAAACAAATCTGTCGGGCGGATCAAGCCACATTTTTGCAGGGCGAACCCACACATCACGCTCACCATAAAGTGCACGATAAACAACCATTTCTTCAAGTGTTTCGGAATGTCTTGCTATATCAAGGACTTCGTATTTGTTGCCCTTTATGTGACTGTAAATGCCTTTTTTGATTATGTTCTTATACTTAAAATCCTCCAGATTTTTGCTCATTTTAATTCTCCTTAATTGTAATTATTCTTGAAGAATATGCTTTAACCTCAAATTTTGCAGTTGCGTTTATAACTATAATTTCATCACCTGAAAGCAGGTCGATATAATTTCCGTTATCAAGCTTGAATTCGAAGCTGTATGGCTTTTCATCAAGGTTCAATGCAACATAAACGCTCTGCCCATCACATTCTCTTTTATAAACAAGCTGTTCATTTTTGACAATTATCTGCTTATACGCTGTTGAACCGAATGCTTTGGTTGAGAGCCTTATTTCGCCGAGTTTTGCTATATGCTCACAAAGGCTTTCATCAGCGTTTGGAATGTTGCCAAGTTCAAGGCAAGGGCGAAGAAGGTCATCATTCTGTGACTTGTCGCCTTCGATTCCATATTCACTTCCATAGTAAACTGAAGGAATGCCAGGCATTGTGTACATAAGTGTATAGCAGTTTTGAATGTATTCAGGCTTATTGATAACACTCGCAAGTCTTACAACATCGTGATTGTCAACAAAGTTATAGGAATAAAGATCCTTGTAAATTCCACCGTCACCGAACAATCTGTTAAGTGAGTATGCAATTTCAAAATAGTTTTTATCATTATGTGATGACCAGATACCCTTGTAGCATTCATAATTCGTTACTGAATCGAGTAAGTCAGGATTTGCCCAGCGGGTATAGTCACCGTGAATGATTTCTGCCATAAGCCAGAAGTCATCCTTCTTTTGTTTTGTGTAATCAACAAGCTGCCTAAAAAAGTCCAGATCAACACAATCAGCAGCGTCAAGTCTTATTCCGTCAATGCCGAATTCATCAATCCAGCCACCAACAGCAGAAAGAAGATGATTGCAGACATCCTGATTTTTAAGGTTTAGTTTAACGAGAGTATAGTGGCCTTCCCAGCTGTCATAGTCAAAGCTGTCGCCCATTGGGCTTTGTCTTGAAAAGTCAATTCCTGAAAACCATGAGCAATATGGTGAAGCCTGTCCTTTTTCAAGAACGTCTTTAAAAGCCCAGAAGTTCCTGCCGACGTGATTGAAAACTCCGTCAAGAACAACCTTTATTCCATTCTCGTGGAGAGCGTCGCAGACCTTCTTAAAGTCATCGTTTGTGCCGAGTCGCCAGTCAATTTTTGTATAATCGTTTGTGTCATATCCGTGCCTGTCGGAATCAAATACTGGTCCGAAATAAATTGCATTTGCATTTAGACCTTTAATGTGAGGAATCCACTCAATAACCTTTTCAATGCGGTTTACTGGTTGAGTTTCCTCGTTCTGCTTTGGTGCTCCACAGAATCCAAGAGGATAAATGTGATAGAACACCGAATTGGTAATCCATTTCTTCATAAAAATACTCCATAAAATAATATTTAAAGTCCAAGCAATCTTTCAGCGTTTTTATGTAAAATTAGTTCCTTATCTTCGTCTGAAATGCCAAGACTTTTTACTAAAGCAATTTCGCCAGATGTTTCATGCCATGGGCAGTCACTTGCGAGAAGAATCCTGTCAGCACCATGATTATTTATAATTCTTTCAAGCTGTGATTTATCTATGTTATTATTAATATAAGCAGTATCAAAGTAAAGGTTGCCTTCAAGCCCAACAAGATATTTTTCAACATCATCAAAATGATACATTCCGCCAAGATGTGCAAGTACCATTGTCATATTCGGAACAGCTTTGAACACTTTTGCGGAAGCTTCAGGTAATGCATGAATTATATCAGGGGAGAGTGGATCGTACCCTGCGTGGAATACCACTATAAGCCCGAGCTCAGCACATTTTTTATAGATAGGGAGCATCTTATCATCATCAATAAAAAAGTCCTGATAGTCAGGGTGAAATTTAACTCCCTTAAGTCCCATTGATTTTATTCTTTCAAGCTCTTCAAAAACATCTTCAGCGTCAGGATGAACACTACCAAAAGGAATTATTCTGTCACTTGCCTGATTAAGAGCCCAGTCATTTATGGTTTTCTGCTGTGATGGTTTTGTAGCAATAGTGAGGAGCACACCCTTATCCACGCCCCATTTGTCAAAGCATTCAATAGTTTCTTTTATTGTTCCTCGGTTAAAAGCCATGAAATCTGATGTTTCTTCAAGCTTTGATATTGCCTTTTCGGCAATTCTTTCATCAAAAGCGTGAACGTGAAAATCTATTACCATTTTTACACTTCCTGTTCAATGTTTTATTATACATATTAATGTTTATATTGCAAGTTTATTTTATATACAGAAGAGGTTAAGCTCCCACGCGGGAATATACGGGAGCTTTCTCATATAAAGCTTATAATTACTATTAATTTTCTTAATAAGAAGCGGAATTTCAAAGATGTCCTCATTCCTGTGATAAAGAGCGATTTTAAGCTTTGGTTTAAAATTAATTATAGTATTTGTACTTCCGGCGATAGCTTCTTTTTCAGCACCCTCAACATCATATTTTATGAGTGTTGCTTTTTTGCCGTTAAGAATACTGTCAACAGACCGAGCCTGAATTTCAACCCCCTGCTTTGAAACCATTGATTGACGTCCAGAATTTTTTGAGAAAATGAGTGTGGTATCCTCATTCCAGCCAGCACAGTTAAAAACCTCAATGTTTTCAATGACTTCGGTATTATTCATCAGCTTTTTAAAGTTCCTTTTATCAGGTTCAAGTGCAAATATTTCGTTGTATTTATTATTGGTGTTTTCAATGAATTCTGAAACTGTATCACCGTTATAAGCCCCGACGTCAACAAATGTTTCATTATTATCAGGCATTAAAATATTAGTGTAAGCTTCATCTGGTGGAGTTGAAATTCCAACAAGATATTCAATTCTTCCGGTAATTTTATAAGCAAGAGTGCTTTTGAAAACCTCTTTTGAGTTTTCATCGCAAAGAAGATTATATACTTCTTTGATTTTATCAAAGCTGTCTGAAAGATACTGTTTTGTGAAGAGTCCTCCGCCAATAACAGGAACATCAGGAACTATAAGTGTGTGCTTTTTCGATAATTCCACAACTCTTTCAATAAGGCTCTCATACCCGCACGCAAAAGCAAGCACGACAACAAATTCATCCACTTCATTTTCAACTTCCGAAAGTGTATGGACCTTATGCCCTTCAAAATAATGCCCTCTCACAAATTCATCACTTGCAAAAAAGCCACAGTATGATATGCCACATTTTTTAAATACTTGCAATATTTTTAATGCTCCGTCACCCATGCCATAAATAAAAATTGGGAGCTTTGTGTTTTTAAGAAAATCCCATGAGCTTTCAAGTGAGAGAAAATTATCTTTAGAAAAAGTCATATATTTACCTCGAAAATATAATAATGCTATTATACCACATTAAAGAGTAAGAAAAAAGTCTGCTTTTAAAGCAGACTTTAGTATTATTTATCTGTCGTCATCATCGTCATTATCATTAAAGCTTGTGCCGACCATATCTCTGCCCCTGATGTTGTATTTGTCTCGTTGTTTGTTTACATTTTCTTCGAGAGTTTTAAGAACGCAACGGATATTTTTTACTGAATGAATTTCAGCAACAGGAGTGTCAACATCTTTGACATTTATTATAATTGAGCCGCAGTTGAATATTCTTTGAACGAAAGGTAAAACAAGCTTTTTATCGGCTACTTTATAAAGTTCAAATTCGTCTTCAGTAACATTGAGGAAGCCACAACGTCTTACAAATTTAGCTTCAGTAATAAAATAGCGGGTAAAAGAAAGTGGCAGTCCAAAAAGGGTTCTTTTCTTATCAGTCCAGATATACTCAAATTCGTTCTTCTTCATAACGCCCATCCTTCTTGTAAGTACTTTACTTATATTTTATCATATATCTTAATATAGTCAATACTTTGACAAAAAAAGACAAGCTATATTTTGCTTGCACGGAGTTAAAAATAGTGTTATAATAATTTAGTTGAAAAAAGCCTGCATAGTTAAATGGATATAAGAACCTCGTCTGTTACCGAAATCAAAGATTTCGAACAGACACTGAGAACCTTGTTACTCGCTATGCTCGTAATAATAAACCTATTTGCATAAATTAAAAAACAACCATATATGCCTGCATAGTTAAATGGATATAATAAACCCCTCCTAAGGGTTAGTTATGGGTTCGATTCCCGTTGCGGGTGCCAAAATAATATAATCTGCCACCGGGTAGAGTTGCGGAAGCATTTGTTTACACATCGTTAGGTCTTTGAAGATGTGTATGCTAATGCTTATTTTTTTGGAGGTATAACCAAAATGAGCTTAAAAGATTATAAAAATTACTTTTCAAGAACTGAAAAAATATTATGGAGTTCTTCAACAATTATGATAGTTTTGTCCTTTTGCCTTTTTGACAGAACAAACTATATGACTCTTCTTGCTTCTGTTATTGGTGTAACATCTTTAATTTTTAATGCTAAAGGGAATCCTATCGGACAAGCTCTTATGATAGTTTTCAGTATTATCTATGGCATTATTTCTTTGGCATTTGCCTATTATGGAGAAATGATAACTTATCTTGGTATGACAGCACCGATGGCTTTTATAGCATTAATCTCATGGATTAAAAATCCTTATAACGGGAATAAAGCAGAAGTCAAGGTAAATCGTCTTAAATTAATGGATACTATACTAATGTTTATATTGACTGGTGTTATTACTGTTTTGTTTTATTTTATCCTAAAAGCCTTTGGTACGGCAAACCTTCTCCCAAGTACTATTTCGGTAGCAACAAGCTTTCTTGCGGTCTATCTTACTTTCAGACGCAGTGCTTATTTTGCACTTGCTTATGCTGCAAATGATATTGTGCTGATAGTTTTATGGATTTTAGCAACTATGAAGGATGTATCATATTTATCTGTTGTTATTTGCTTTATTATGTTCCTTGTCAATGATTTATATGGCTTTTTAAATTGGAGAAGGATGCACCAACGGCAAACAAAGATTATATAATTATGAAAGGACAAGCAAACCTGCTTGTCCTTTATTTATAATAAATTATTCTTCTGTTACTTCGTCCCATGAGGTATCGTCTTCAACAAAGCCTTTGTTCTTTTTTGCATTAACGATTAACCTGATAATAAATCCACTCGCGAATACAAGAACAGTCAATATCCATCCGCCGATGATGTTTGAAGCAAGTGAATAATTATCCTTACTTCCATAGATGCCACCGTCCTTGAAAAGTGTTACAATATTCCATGTAAAGAATCCTATAAGAACAGCAGGAGCAATGAACTTAATTGAAGTATTGAACCACCATGCGGGCATTCTGAATCTCTTTGTATTCTTATTGATTTCATCAAGAACCTTGCTTGTTTTGAAGCACCAGCCAACAGCAATAGCTTCAAGCACACCTACAAGAATGAGGTTATATGCATTACACCAGTTATCAACAATATCAAGCCATGCAAGGCCAGCACCTGTTACGAAGAACAGTGATAGAATTCCTGAAACAATACATACAGCGATTGTTGTGTTTTTCTTTTTAAGATTGAACTTGTCTGAAATTGCTGTTGATATACCCTCAATGATTGAAAATGCAGAGTCAATAGCAAGTGTACACAAACAGAAGTAGAAGATAAATGCGAAAATTGAATTTAATATACCACTGCTTGATAATTGAACAATAGCAGTCGGATAGATAATAAATGCCGTGCTTATTCCAGAAGAAGACATCTGTTCTGTTGTCATCCCTGTTCCGTACATTGTTGTGAAAAGTACAATTCCTGAAAGAACACTAATAGCAAGGTCAGCAAATGCTATAATCATAGAGTCAACGGCAACATTACTTGCTTTATCAAGGAATGAACCATAGGCAAACATAATTGCCATCATAATTGAAAGTGAATAAAATACTTGTCCTACTGCGTCAATCCATAATGTTGCATTAGAGATTGCAGACATATCAGGAATAAAAAGTGCTTTCATACCTTCCACAGCACCAGGCATTGTAAAACCCTTGATAGCCATTATTGCAAGGCATACTACAGGAAGGAATACAGTGTATTTAACAACCTTTCCAACACTTTGAGCACCGTTTCTGATACAGACATAAATAAATCCCCATGCTAATACAAGTGACCCAACAACAGGCCATGAGATTGTTCCATATCCCTTTGTTGTACCAGTAGTCTTTATAAGACCAGCCCAGACGCCACTTGCTTCTGCTGTGTTGCCTGTTAGTCCGGCAAACTTATAGCTTCCGATAGCCATCATGATTACCCAAGCAAAAACAACAGCATAATATGTTGCAATTAAAAATGCATTTGTTGTTGCCGCCCAGCCGATTGGCTCAAGTTTTTTATTAAGGCCTCTCATTGCGCCCGCAGCACCTCTGCGCATTTTTCTTCCGATTGAAATTTCCATCATAAGAAGCGGAATTCCGATAATTAGCATTGCAAGAATGTAAACTAATAAGAATGCACCTCCGCCGTGCTTTGCTGCTAATCCTGGGAAACGCCACGCGTTACCAAGACCTACTGCAGAACCAATTGCAGCCAAAATAAATGTGGACCTTGAAGCCCAACTTTCTCTTTTCATTCTGCTTGCCCCCTTTAAATCAATACATTATTTTATCATTGAATTTATTTGCTGTCAAAGGTTTTAAATGTATAAATAACATGAAAAAATATACATTCATATGTTAAAAAAGTAAATGTATGCACATATAAGATTATATATGCAAAAATATAATGTTTTAAACATTAAAAATGGATAATTATTAAAACTTAATATTTTTTTAATTAAAAGTAAAAAAATAAGCCTGCTGTTTGAGCAGGCTTATTTATTAATATCTTTTAGTCAGCAAAAGCAAGACCATCAGGCTTTTTTGCAGGAGATAGTGAGTTCTCTTTGCTGAGTTCATTTGTGCTATCTGGAAGCTTTGCACCACATAAGCCACAGAAAAGAAAATTGTTTGTTATAGTGGCACCACAGGCAGGACAAATTTTTATTCCTTTAATGTCATTGATTTGGATTTTAATTCTGCTTATTCTTGAAAGACGAGCATCAATATCAGTACAAACCTTCTGTGCTGCTTCACTAATATTCTCAGGCTTGTTTTCAAACAAGTCTTTTCCTAGTTCAATATAGCCGTCATATACTTTAGCCTCTTCATATTCAATCTGTTGTTTCAATTTCCCGATATCATTGTTAGATTTTACTTTGTCTACGACCTCTTTACTTACATTAGAAATCGCATCACCCATTTTGTCGAAAACGCCCATAAAAGCAACCTCCCTATTTAAATTAAAAATAATAACTTATTAATTACAATATATTATTTAATTAATCTATTGTCAAGGATTTGTGAGCATTTTATCGATGAATTCATCATATTTTATTAAAATTATTACGAATAATTGTTACCATTCTACAAATATTATTGATGAGGTGATAATATGAAATCTTATAATGGTTATTCAATTGCAGATCTTACTGAAAGTCAGATAGACATGGTTAATAATACACAACAGTCACTTGAGCAGAAATCTGGGGAAGACATTGTTCTTATTGCATATAAAAAAGACAAAAAATAAAGGTTGCTTAAGCAACCTTCTATTTCTCTATATAATCTCCTCTGTCGGAAACTATCTCATATCCGATGCTCATCATTCTTCTTTTAAGACATTCAAGACATTCGGCAGCTTCCTCACCGGTACATATTTTATTATCATATAATGAGTATTTTTTTCTAACACTAACAGGGGACAGGTTTGGCATAACGACGTTTGCTCCGGCGAGAATTCCGTCCTCACGGCCTGTAGGCTTGATTGTGCCGAGTGAAGTGGTTGATGGAATAAGTGCATTCGGGAACATCAATCTCAATATGCTTAAAAGATATGTCGTTAGTTCAGCAGTTCCAGAGTTGAAATCCTTGAACGGTGTATCCTTATGTGGGACAAACGGACCAATTCCAATCATCTGTGGTTTGAGTTTTTTTATAAAAAGCAAATCCTCAACAATATTTTTAGTTGTCTGGTATGGTGAGCCAACCATGAAGCCAGTTCCAACCTGATATCCGATATTCTTAAGGTCAAAAAGGCATTTCTTTCGGTTCTTCAGTGACATATCTGATGGATGAAGTTTTGCATAATGTTCTTCGTTTGCGGTTTCGTGTCTTAAAAGGTATCTGTTTGCTCCAGCGTTAAAAAACTTTTTATATACTTCCTTAGTTTTTTCACCGAGAGAAAGCGTTATTGCGCAGTCAGGATATTTGTGCCTTATTGTATAAATAATATCTTCAATATCATCGTCATTGTGTCCGCCAAGCTCACCGCCCTGTAAAACAAAGGTACGAAAGCCTAATTTATAGCCGTTTTCACAGCAGCTTAAAATGGTATCCTTATCAAGAAGATATCTTTGAGCATTTGTGTTGCTCTTTCTTATCCCGCAATAAAGGCAATCATTCTGACAGCAGCTTGAAACCTCAATAAGCCCACGGATGAAAACCTTATTGCCAAAGCGACTTTGAGAAACCTCACGAGCTTTTAAAGCAAGATAATCTGCTGACTGCTGTGTTCTGTTGTCAATTAAGTATAAAAGCTCATCGTCAGATAAGTCGCCTGTTTTATAAAGCTTGTCAATAAGTTCAGTCATAAGGCCTCCAAATTCATATAATTTCAGTATGATTTAATTATATCAGAGAAAATCATATTGTCAATATTCTATAATTCTTTTGTCATTTTTATATGTTCAACGTGCTCATCCATATAAACTTCACCGGTAGTATTAAAATTCATTTTCTTATAAAAATCTGAGGCTCTTAACTGTGCTGAAAGTGAAACACTTTTTCCGCCGAGCTTCTTAATTTCATTTTCACAGAACTCAACAATTTCTGAGCCAAGGCCCTTTCCTCTGAATTCTTTAAGAACAGCAATTCTGCCAATATGATATTCATTATTCCCATCACGGAAAAATCTTGCACAGACTATTGGCTTTTCATTTTTATACCCTACAACGTGATATGCAGTGTTGTCGATATCATCAAATTCATCAATAAATTTCTGTTCATCAATAAAGACGGTTTGCCTGATGAATTCAATGTCTTTAAAGTCATTTTTACCTTTTGTTATCTTAAAATTTAGCATATAAAACCTCCATAATGCATTATAACATTTTATTCTATCATCTTCAATAAAACATAATAAAAAGTTGACACATTTATTAATTTTCTGATATACAGAAACACAAGAAAAAATATACTTATATTAGAAAAGCATTATGCTTGAGGAGAATAATATGGTAAATACAAATCAATACAAATCAAATAAGTATCTTCTGAAATTAACATTACCTGTTTTTATAGAAACCTTACTTGCTACACTTATCGGAAGTGCTGATCAGCTTATGATCAAATCGCAATCGGCACACGGATATTCAGCCATAGGTAATGTTAATCAGATAATAAATGTGTTCCTTATGACTTTTAATGTCGTTGCTGTTGCATCGACAATATTGATAGCACAGTATATCGGAGCAAACAATAAGGAAAAGGCAAAACAGCTTTACACATTGTCCTTTGTTGTCAATATAGTGTTCGGGATTTTTGTAACAGCACTTATCCTTTTCTTTTATAACCCGATATTCCAGTGGCTTAATTATCCCGATGTTATTCTGCGGGAAGCTAAGACGTATATAATCTGGATAGGCTCAGGACTTATTCTTAATTCTATAATGGTCACATATTCAGCGTTCCTAAAAGCAAATGGCTTTATGAAGGAATGTATGTATATTGCTATTATCTCAAACATTATCAATGTTGGTGGAAATGCATTATTGATTTTCGGGTTCTTTGGCATTCCAAAGCTCGGAATAGTTGGTGTGAGCATAGCAAGTAATATAAGTAAGCTTGTTGCAGTAATTTTATTAATTATTGTTTATAAACGCAAGGTAGGAGTAAAAATAACACTTAAGGAAATTAGACCGTTTCCTTTTGAACAGTTAAGAAAAATGCTCGGAATAGGTGTTCCTTCTGCTGGTGAAAGCTTAAGTTTTGCTTTTGTAACAATTATGGTACAGAAGTTTATTAATAAATTCGGTGCAAAGGTAATTCAAGCAAGAGTTACCGTAAACCTCTTATCGTTTATATCATGGATATTTGCAGCAGCAATTTCAGCAACAACTCAGGTTATTGTAGGATATCTTATGGGTGCAAGGGATATTGAGGGAACAGATAAGCGCTTCAAGAGTTCACTTAGAATATCAATGCTCTGCAGCTTCTGCGGCTCGCTCGTGCTCTTCTTTGCCTGCAGACCAATATGCGGGTTATTTATTAGTGACCCGCAAACGCTGAACATTTGTCAGAAAATAATGTTTATTGAAATATTTCTTGAACAAGGAAGAGCGGTTAACCTTTGTGCAGTAAGATCACTTCAGGCAACAGGCGATACAAAGTTCCCAATTATTATTGGAATTATTGATGCATGGATAGTTGCTGTTGGTGGCGGATATATTCTTGGCGTAGTTCTTGATATGGGAATACTCGGTGTATGGACGGCTATGGCGTGTGATGAAATCTTTAGGGGAATTCTATTCTCAATAAGATGGAAGCGTGGAAAATGGCGTAAGCTTTCACTTGTAGAACAGGCAGCATAACTCTTGAATTCCTATTGGTTTTGTGGTAATATATTATTATTAAAAATCAGGGGAGGATATTATGAAGATTTCCACAAAAGGCAGATATGCTTTGAGGATGATGGTTGACCTGTCTATAAACAATAATGGAAGCTATATTTCATTAAAGGATATTTCTGCGCGTCAGGGAATTTCAGATAAATATTCTGAACAGATTATCAACCAGCTTAGTAAATCAGGCCTTGTAAAAAGCATTCGCGGTGCAAAGGGCGGATATATGCTTTCAAAAAGTCCTGCTGAATATACAGTGGGTGATGTTCTCAGAGTTATGGAAGGCAGCCTTGCACCAGTAGCCTGCCTTGATGATGAGAATAATCAATGTGATCGTGCATCCTCGTGTGTTACTCTTGAGGTATGGCAGGAGCTTAACAATGCAATAAACAACGTAGTAGACAATATTACACTTGAGGATCTTGTAAACAGGCAAAAGCAACTTACAGGATATGATTATATAATCTAAAGGCGGAGGAATACCCGCCTTTTCACAGTTATAAAACGGAGGAATATTATGGTATTAAAAGGACTGAAATTTGGAATGATTCTTCAGCTTGCTGTCGGACCAATGTGCCTAATGGTTCTAAACACGGCAGTTGATTGTGGAATTTTAAGCGGAATGTATCTTGTACTTGCGATAGCACTTATAGATGCATTTTATATTGCTTTGTCGGGATTAGGGGCATCAGCCATTATAGCAAAAGATAAGGTGAAAATAGCCGTCAAAATAATCGGTTGCATTATCCTTGTATTCTTCGGGTTGAATACAATTTTGAATGTGTTTGATATTAATATTCTACCGAATATCTCCCTATTTTCAGATTATAAAAGTGGCAACCTTTTTCTTCAGGGAATAATTCTCACAGCATCAAACCCGCTTACTATAATTTTTTGGGGCGGAGTTTTCACAACTCAGATAGCTGATAATAATCTCACCAGATTTCAGCTTTTCCTTTTTGGCGCAGGCTGCGTCCTTTCAACATTGATTTTTCTGTCAGGTATTGCTTTATTCGGATATTTTATTGGTAGCTTTATTCCTGGCATTGTTATAAATATTCTTAATATTCTGGTCGGGGCTTTCCTTATATTCTTCGGAATAAAATTACTTGTAAAAAAGAATAAGGCAGAAGTGTAATTTTGAACAATATTTTTTGTATGACATCGGTAAATTAAGTTAAAAATAAGCGTAATGATTTACTTTGGGGGAACTTATGCGGACAAGCAGAAAGCACTTTGAATACTTATTTGCACCATTGATTGTAATGGCAATAATTTTATATACCTTTAACAGTTTTGATCTTTTTCCATTCGGAAAAAATGCTCTTAACTGGGGTGATATGTCACAGCAGAACTTGCCTGTACTTATACAGTTTCATGATATTCTGTGTGGTACTAAGGGACCTTTTTTTTCAATGGTGAATGCTGGCGGAATGGATTACACTGGTATATTTCTCTTCCTTGCATCAAGTCCTTTTTCATTACTGGCTGGGTTTATCAGTAAGAGCAATTTAGTATTTTATATCAATATTATGATACTTATGAAGATTATGACCAGCTCAATTACTGCGTCAATATTCTTCTCACATTTCTTTAAAAAGCTGACACCACTTCAGAACATTGCACTTTCTGTTGCATATGCATTGTGTGGATACAGTATGATGTTCTATCAGCTCCATACATGGCTTGATGTAATGTATATGTTCCCATTGCTGTTAATTGCGATGGATAAGCTTATCAATGAATATAAAATAGCACCATATACTGTCACTTTATCTTTGATGATACTATTTCAGTTCTATCTTGGCTATATGATAGCATTGTTCTTAATCTTTTACTTCCTTGCGTATATAGTTCTTTCATGCAAAAATGAGAACAAGAAAAAGATATTAGTCCACTTTGGTATTGGAACAGTTCTTGCACTTCTTATTACTGCGCCTGTTCTTATATCAGCCCTGTTTCAGTATAGGAATTCCGCACGTGGAGTTAATGTAATAGGTAATCTTGTGAACGGGGCTTTCTTCACAGCATTACCGACAACCCTTGGGTTTTTGTTTGCAACCACAATGCTTGTTGTTGCAATTCCATATGCAGTTTATTTAAGATTGAATAAGAAAAAAGAAGTAAAAGTTGTCTTCTGGATGTTTGTGCTGATGGTTATTCCTGTTATTATTGAGCCAATCAATAAAATGTGGCATACGGGTAGCTATCAGGCGTTCCCTGTCAGATATGGCTATATAACTGTATTAATGGGGCTGGCTCTTATTGCAGAAATAATATCAAAGCTTAACTCACTTAATGATACAACACAAAGAAAGAAAAAGCTTTCCACTATAATAGTATTATTATTTATAATAGCGATGTTCGGTATTTTTATCAGAGTATTTTTTATTGCTAATTCTGAAGTATTAAAGAGTTATTCAACAACCCTTTGGGGTTCGGACGCTTCGCTTTGGACCATTATAAAATACACTCTTGTTGCTTTAATTGTGCTGATGATTTTTTTCGGTCAGTATTTTATTGGCAGGATTGGGAAACGCACCTTTTCAGTTTTCCTTTGTCTTTTTGTTGTAACAGAAGGGGTATTTAACTGTGCTGTTTATGTTGGAAACGGCGCAAGAGAAACAAATCGATATTCTATGGCTGTAAACCTTGAAAACAGAATTTATGATAACAGCGTTTATCGCCTAAAGACAAACAACAAATACTTTGATGTAAATCTTATCGGAGCAATGGGATATAATTCTCTTGCTCACTATACCTCGCTTATTGACCAAAATTATATTTTTGCTATGAAAAAGCTCGGCTATTCATCCTATTGGATGGAGGTTAACTCGAACGGCTCTACTGTATTGACAGATGCTTTTATGGGGAATAAATATACCCTTTATGATGTTTTTGACAACAATGGCCGTAAGGGTGCGGTGTATACTGATGAATCATATTATATTCACAAGAATGAGTTTAATCTTTCACTTGGTAATATTGTTTCAAAAGATAAAATAATGGCACACAAAAAAATTCCTGACACAAAACGTATGGATTTTCAGAATACGCTCTATAACATCCTTACTGACAAAGAGGAGAATATTATTACATCTTATGATTATCTTTCAACTGAGGGTGTATCTATTGAAAAAGTCGGTGACAGGATTGAGTATAAAAAGTCAAATGCCAATGCTGGTTTGGTTAATTATGAAATTAATGTAACAGGAAGACAAAATCTTTATTTTGATTGTTTTGACAAACTTACAACAAATCTTAACGAACCGATAAATTGTAGCTTTAATATTTATGTTAATCATAGAATATATGAGGTTCAGTATCCAAACAAGTACAATAACGGTATGCTTTGTCTTGGAACCTTTGAGAATGAAAAAGTTGATATTTCAGTTTCTGTACTAAAGAACGGTTCGACAGATTCGTTTGGCATTTTTGGAATGGATCTTGACAAGCTGGCAACCCTAAATAATTCTGTTAAATCTGCTGATATAAAAATCAAAGGTGATATAATTACAGCAGATGCAACCGCAGACAACAATAATCAAATGCTTTTGCTTTCTATACCGTTTAATAAAGGCTTTGATGTATATGTAAACGATAAAAAAGTCAGCGCCGAAAAAGTACTTGATGCATTCATGGCAATACCACTTGAAAAAGGCAAAAATAATGTTAAGCTTGAATATCATACCTATGCTTTGAGAACAGGATTGATAATTGGTACAGTTGGAGTAATTCTGCTTGTCGCTGTTAGTATTCTATTGTCAAAATTCCGATATAAGAGCAATAAAATATTAGAGAATACTGTTTATTATGGATTTATGGGAATTTCTCGAATAGTATTTATTATTATTTATATCCTGCCTGTTTTACTTTATATTATCTGTAGATTATTATTATAAAAAACGGAGCCTTATGGCTCCGTTTTTTTGTTGGCAAAAAATATTAAATACAAAAAGTATTAATATAATCGTAAAATAAATGCTTATTTTTACCAAAAATTATTGCTTTAATCTGCTATGTATAGTATAATATTATAAATATAATAATTCGGAGGGCGTTATGGCAACAAAAACATTTGTAAGAGAAGAATTAAGATTTTTTTCTGAAAACCCATATCATCTTTTAGGGCTATCATGTACTGCATCAAATGATGCGGTTTTGTCTGCATATATGCGACTTCAGAAACTGATAAATTTCAATGCGGTTGAGAATTACAGCAGAGTTATCAGTATTGATCGTCTGAGTCTTCCGAAGTATTCTCTTGAAATGCTTAGCAAGGTATATTCTGCAACCAGTACTATGGAAAGTAAAGTATTTGCATTCAGTAGTATCAAATATACTGCACCACTGACAATGATAAGAGTGTCTACGCTTCTTGAAGCAACTACAACATATGATGCATTTTTAGGATGCTATCTGTGGCTCCTTGAAAATGACATGGGCTTTATACATATGGATATGTGGGAGCGATTATGCAATCGTATTGATGAAATGATTAATACTTCTGCTGTCAAGTGGAAGGAAGTTTTTGATAACCGCTTGTCACAGAATGATATAGTTGATAATAAGGACTGCTATGAGGAATTCCATGAGGCATTCTGTAATATTATTTTAAGTCCTCTTAAAAAAGTTGTTGAAGGAAGTCACAACATTATTTCTGCAAAGGAAATGCTTGAGGCTGTCAAAAAGCAGAAACGTGCAAAGGAAGATACAAAAGCTGACGAAAAAGATGAGGGAGTTGCAGTAAATGTACCTACCCCAGCAGTACAAGTTACATCTGAAGAAGTTAACAAAGAAAATTTTTTTAAAGATAAAATTCCTGAGAAACCACAGAAAACAACTCCTGCCGATAATAAATCAATCAAAGTCGAAGATACAACAGTGCTTAAACAAAATGTAATAAAGAACAATCCTGTTATTGACGAAATTAAACCGGCAAACACTTCCGAGCTCAAGGACTTTAAGCTTAAGAACGAAGCTGAAATTGATGCAATAAAACCATCTGCAGTTGACGAGCTTAAGGAATTTGTTTTGAAAAATGAGGCTGTTCTTGATTCAATAGATGGTGTCAGTACTGACAAACTTGAAGCTACGAAGAATTTTAACGCACTAGAGATTGATGCTGTTTTAATTGAAAATACAGTAAAGACAAATGAAAATAATTATATATCCGAGAATGAATCAAAACCAGAAAAAGAATCCTTAAGCTTTAATGCAAAGCCAAAGCCAGCAATTTCTGATACTGATAATGAAATAATGAAGCTTCTTGGCCATATCAAGTCTGGCAAGATTGATACTCCTGCTACGCCAGCTATAAAGAATACAGAGCCATCACCTGTTGCTGAAGCTGTAAAGCCTGAAATAATTAAACCACCGGTACAGAAATCACAGAAAATTAATACTGACGACGAAATTAAAAATCTTTTAAGGCAAATTCAAGGGACAGAACCTGAAGGAAAAACAAATGACACAACAGTAATCCTTGCTGATATTATGGATGACGAGCCTGTTGTAGAAAATGAGCCTGAAATATTTTCTGAAAAGAATATTCCATCAAAGATTGTTGCGCAAGCACCGAAAGTTAAACAAGCCCCACTGATTAAACCACGACCTGACGATGAACTGCAAAGATTGTTAAAACAGATAGAAACGGGAAAAGAAGAAAAAGTCTTTGTATCAACACAGCATACTGTTGTTTTGGGGTCTGATGTTCATAACAATACAATATCAAAGCATATTCCTGTTCAAGAGATACCTGATCCAGTACATAAGGAGGATGATGATCCTATTAAGAGATTGCTTAAGCAGATTGAGGAAGACGGAGAAAGATATTATTCTGTTAATGGACAGAACTATTATAGTGAACGTTATGAACATGACAGTTATTCAAACGGTGTACTATTTCAAAATAACAACATTAATGATGACGAGAACAGTGGAAGAATTAGTCTTCTTGATGGAGTAAACGTTTCAGATAATATTTATGCAAAGATTACTCAGGATGGTAGAAACAACAAATGTATAATGGATGATCTTGCAATTGTCAATAATGATGTTGAGGTTAAGGCAGCCGAAAAAGTAAATTCTCAATATAAAATGGATCAAGTGGATATGATCGCAACTGAACAACTGGTTTCACCAGTACAGCATAAGGCAAAACAGATGGACGGAATAATTGCCGATCGTCAAGGTGTACATGAAGTACATGGTGAAGACGACGGATATAGAATGAATATAGGCGAAAAAACATACCTTAACAATGATTTTAATATCAAAACATATGAGAATATGAGTTTTCAGAAACGTTCACAAAGGAAGACGAGCAGCCTTATAGGAACAATTTTCTGGCTTACACTTCTTCTTGGTGGCGGAGGTGCTGCACTTTACTTATTTGTTTTAAAATAGGAGTAATAAATGGCGGATATAAAATCACTTGCTGTTGCAAAATGGCGACTTGAAAAATGGCTGGATAAGGCTGATGTTGATAAAAAGCTTCCAGCCGAAAGCTCAATAAGGGTAATAAGTGAATATCTTGAGGGAATGGGAATAAAGATTGTTGATCCTTTACAGCAGGAATATGACTCCGGACTAGCAGTTGATGTTATTTGTGTGGAGGATACTTCAAGTAAAAGCAGAAAGCCGTCGGTTATCACTGAAGTTATGGCGCCAATTGTCATTGAACATGATGAAGTTATTTCAAGAGGGCAGGTAGTTATATCAAAGCCTTATACTTTTAAGAAAAAGCCGATATCAAAATCATCAATGACCAAAAACAATTCAACAAGAAAAAGAACAAGCTCTGCTTTAAAAAATAAGGTGAAAGATAAAAATGGATAAGTTCTATAACTATGGAATTGACCTTGGTACAACAAATTCATGTGCTGCAAGAACAACACTTTCTGACGTAGTTGTTTTTCAAAATCTTGATAATATGAACGTAACACCATCTGTCTTGCATATTGATAAAAGGGGCAGAATGTTTGTCGGAAGAAAGGCTTATGACAAAATTGTCCTTGAGCCTGAAAATACTGCCTCTGAATTCAAGCGCTTTATGGGAATTCTCCATAATGAAACTTTTGCTTCAACAGGCAGAAAAATGACTCCTGTTGAGCTTTCAGCAGAAATTTTAAAGTCAATTCGTGAGGATGTTTTAAGACAGACAGGCTCGCCTTTGACCGATGCTGTGATAACAGTTCCAGCGAGCTTTGACACAAGACAATGTGATGCAACCACTCAAGCTGGAAAGCTTGCTGGGCTTGACAACATAGTTCTTCTTCAGGAGCCTATCTCGGCTGCAATTGCATACGGAATGAAGCCTGATTCTAAAAATCAGTACTGGATGGTCTTTGACTTTGGTGGTGGAACATTAGATATTGCGATAGTATCAACCTTTGAAAACCAGCTTTCTGTTATAAATCATCAGGGCGATAATCGTCTTGGTGGTAAGAATATTGATACATTGCTTGTTGATAAATTGATTTTCCCTGCTATTAAAGAAAAATATCGTCTTACTGAAAATGCACAGGCAATTGAGAATATAAAAAGGCGTTTGCGTGTTTTTGCTGAAACTGCTAAAAAGACCTTAAGTACGTCTGAAAATGCTGTTATAGATATTTATGATATTGGTGAGGATATGGACGGCGAGTTCATAGAACTCACTATCAATATTACACGGAATGAATTTAATAATATAATTTCAGAGCTTGTTGAAAGCTCTGTTTGTCTTGCAATAAAATCTGTCAATGAAGCTGAAATTGAAAAATCAGCTTTGAATAAAATAATTCTCGTCGGCGGGACAACCCTTATTCCGTATATAAGAGAAAGATTATCCGAGGAGTTTTCCGCTCCGCTTGATATTTCAATTGATCCCATAACAGTTGTGGCAAGAGGTGCCGCAATATATGGTTCAACCGTAAAGGTAAAGTCATCAGCACCGACAACACCTGCAAAAAAATCAAAGTTATTTGCCAAAATTGAATACCCTCCGCTTACTTCTGAAAAGTCTGTTAATATAGTCGGAAAGATTGTCAATGCAACAAGATTTAATATAAAAGAGGTTACTATTGACAATGTAACAGGTATTTGGTCAAGTGGTTGGGTGAGTCTTGTTGATAGCCATAAGGGCATATTTGATGTTGATATTGTACTTCAGCCTGATGTTCTGAATTTCTTTATTTTAAGAGCACGGGACAGCTTTGGTAATGTAATAGAAGTCGAAAATAATAGCTTTACTGTAAGACATAATGAAAATGCTTTGCAGACTTCTTCACCACCAATTCCACATTCAATCTGTGTTGAAAAAATCAAGGATGGCGAAAGCACCCTTGATGTTATGATAAAAAAGGGGACACAGCTCCCAGCTAAAGCAATTAAGCGATATATTTCCAACAAGACACTTGCGCCAGACAGCGAGGATTTTATTGCAATTAAAATATGGGAAGGCGAAAATAAATACCTCACGCTTAACGAATGGATTGGTAATGTCTACATTAAGGGAGAAATGCTCAGAAGACCTATCCCTGAAGGCTTTGAAATTGAAGTTTCGATAACTATCGATGAATCAAGACGAATTGAGGTTTCAGCATATGTTCCTCATCTTGACCTCCAGATTGAAAATAAGTTTATGTACAACTGTGAGCCACTCAATCTTAAGGACAGTATTGATAATATGGAAAAGGAGCTTGACACTCTACTTAAGGTAATTCAAGTTAGAAAAGACCTTGACAATGACGATATGATTATTCTTGCACAGCTTATGAGGAAGCTTAAGGACGTACAGACCGAATTCAATCAGTGTAAACAGCTTGTCGGCATTGATGATGACAGGATAATCGACGTTCTGCATGCTTTTAATGAAACAAAGGGTGAAATTCAGGACTTTGAAAAAAATCTAGTCAGCAAGAATTCAGGAATGGCAGATAACCTTGAGCTTTCAAGGACGGAAAAAGCCGTCAGATTATATGGTAGTGACAGCGATATGTTCACTCTTGAAATGCTCAGGAAAGAATACGATGACGCACAGAATAAGAAAGAAGTCCTTGATAAAATAATTTCGTTGAAAACAAGAGTAATGCTTAACAACTTTGATTTTTTAAAGCTTGCATTATTACAGCTTTCAACGCCAGCCTGCTCATATTCAAATATAGCAGAAGCTCTTGAATGGAAGGGCAAAGGACAGTTATCTCTTGTAACAGGTGATGTAAATGGTTTGCAGAATGCTGTAGTAAGCCTTCTTAACCTATCTGTTGATTATAATTTTGAGCTTTTCAATCAAAAAAACCTCACACCTGATTTAAGATAAGGAGTACCAAATTTGGCTATTGAAAATACTAAGCGACTTGACGAGCTTATTGACGAATTAAACGAGCTTATTGGCTTAAAAGGCGTAAAGTCAACAGTCAGCGATATGATAAATTTAATAAAAATCAGCAAGTTGCGAAAGGAACAAGGCTTACCTGAAACTCCAGTATGTTATCATATGGTTTTTACGGGCAATCCTGGGACAGGAAAAACAACAGTTGCACGACTTCTTGCTGAAATATACAAGGAGCTTGGCTTAATCTTGCAAGGGCATCTTGTTGAAACTGACAGAGCAGGGCTTGTCGCTGGCTTTGTTGGACAGACAGCAATTAAAGTTACTGAGGTTGTTGAAAAAGCAAAGGGTGGCGTACTTTTCATTGATGAAGCATATTCGCTTTCACGTTCAAGTGACTCGGCAGATTTCGGGAAAGAAGCTATCGACACTCTTGTTAAGCTTATGGAGGATAACAGGGAAGACTTAATAGTTATCGTTGCTGGCTATTGTGATGAGATGAAGGTTTTTATTGATGCAAACTCAGGACTTGCCTCAAGGTTTAACAAGTATATTGATTTCCCTGATTATACAATTGATGAGCTAATGGATATTTACAGACTTATGTCTTCAAAAAACGGTTTTCTCACGTCTGAAGCTGCTTTGAAAAAAATAAATGAGTATATTTTTGAAAATATGAAAAACTCAAAAAAATTTGGCAACGCACGTGGCGTGAGAAATTATTTTGAAAAGATTATCATAAATCAGGCGAATAGACTTGTAAAAACAGAAAATCCCGATAAATTCAGTCTAATGACAATTGAAAAAGAAGATTGTATATAAATATAATGAATATCTTTTTAAACTTTGCAGAAAATATTTATGAAAGCGTAAAAGCTTTTAATATTTTTACAGGGTAGGTATTTTTATGCCAAAGGATAGCCAGATAGATAATAAAAAGAAAAGAATGGAAAAGTGCAATTATCAGACTCCATTAACGCGTGAAAATCAGAATCAAAATAAAAACGCAAAGAAAAAATCCATTAAGAATAATGATGTTTGAAATTAATGAATAATTCACTTTGTTTTGTAAATACTATTGCCGAAAGCGATAAGCTTTTAAATTTTTTTAAAATGAAGGGTGTTTTTAAAACAATGGATAATCAGAATAACAGAAAACAGAATAATCAGAACCAAAACAATAATCAGAATAAGAATCAGAAGAATAATACTCAGCAGAATAAGCAGAATGATAATCAGAACAAGAATTCAAAAAGAGAGTCATTCTAATATATTACTTTCTGAAGGAGTCTGAACGTGGCAAAAGCAGGAATGAGAAGGCCTGATCCGTCTGATCCACACGGAACAGAAAGCAACCATAAGCAGCATTTCGAAAAGAATGATATGGAGCCAGTTCCGGAAATTCAGGGTAAGGCTAAAAACGGCAATAAAAAAGCAGGAAGAATATAATGTTTTAATAATGAGCTTATTTCAAGCTCATTATTTTTTTAGCTTATTAATAAGAAAGAATATAAAATTTACATTATTTTTATTAATGATTACGCTTGTATTTTTGCTATTTATAATGTATAATTATTAAAAAACATGTATAATGGAGGAATACTAATGAAAAAATTAACAATAGCATTGATGATAGTTATGTCGTTGAGTGTATTATCCGCTTGTGGGAAAGATAAAAAAGATGATGAAAATCTACTTATGGCAACGGAAGCAGGTTTTGCACCATATGAATATCTATCTGGAAATGAAATAATCGGCGTCGATGTTGATATAGCAAAAGAAATCGCTAAAGATATGGATAAAGAGCTTGAAATTAAAAATATGAATTTTGATGGTGCTTTACTTGCTGTTCAGCAGGGTAAGGTAGATTTTGTTGCTGCTGGTCTTTCAATTAAACCAGAAAGACTTGAAAAAATGGATTTTTCAATACCATATGCAACATCAAAACAGGTTATTGTTGTTAAAAAGGGTGCTGGTGTAATAAACAGTGAAGCAGATATTAAAGAAACAACAAAGGTCGGATTCCAAACAGGAACAACTGGTCAGTTCTATGCAGAAGATGATATAAAGAGTGAAACAAAAGGTTATACAAAGTATTCACAAGCTGCTCAGGATCTTAAGAACGAAAAAATTGATTGTATCATTATGGATGAAGTTCCTGCTAAATTAATTGTAAAATCTAATTCTGATCTTGCAATATTAGATAAAGAGCTTTTTACTGATGAGTATGCTATAGCTGTTAAAAAAGGAAACAAGGATCTTCTTGAAAAAATAAATAAAACAATCGAAAGATTAAAGTCTGAAGGAAAGATTGATCAATATACTGTAAAACATACAGAAGGATAAAATTTTAAGTTTTTCAGCAGAAATTATAATCTGCTGAAAATTTATTGATATTGAGGGTGATAACGAGTGGAATGGCCTTGGTTTGAGAAAATAGGCAATGGTTTATATAAACTACTCAATAAAACAGAAATTGGCTGGATTCAGTCAATTAATGACAGCTTTTATAGGGCAATGTTTGATGACGATAGGTATATAGGATATTTCAAAGGGATTTTGATAACTCTTGAAGTATCTTTATTTGCTGTCCTTCTTGGTGTCGCAATAGGTATATTAATAGCTGTAGTTAAGTATTCATATACTAAAAAAAGATCTTCGGTTTTACAGGGAGAAAAAAAGGGCAAGGGTTATTATATATTGAAGGTTTTTGATAAGCTTTGCGGAATTTACTTAACAATAATTAGAGGTACGCCTGTTTTACTTCAGCTTTTAATTATTTATAATCTTGTATTTAATAAAAGAGATTCTAATCCAATTCTTGCAGCTTCAATATGCTTTGGAATAAATTCAGGTGCCTATGTTGCTGAAATAATAAGGGCTGGACTTATGTCAATTGACAAGGGACAGTCAGAAGCAGGAAAATCACTTGGACTTAATTCTTTTACAATAATGAAGAGCATTATTTTACCTCAAGCTATAAAAAACATACTTCCTGCACTCGGAAATGAATTTATCGTTCTTATAAAAGAAACTGCTATCGTCGGATATATTTCTCTAACAGACGTTACTCAGGCGGCTCAGCTGATAGGTTCACGTACTCTCGATGTTCTGCCACCACTTATAATAGCTGCAATTTTCTATTTAATAATAGTAATAGTCTTTACCAGACTTTTAAAGTCATTTGAAAGGAGGCTGGCGAAGAGTGATAGAGGTTAAAAATTTATATAAATCTTTCGGCTCTAATCTTGTGCTTGATGATATATCAATAACAATAAAGCAGGGCGAAAAAGTAGTCATAGTAGGACCGTCAGGCTCCGGAAAATCGACTTTTTTAAGATGTATAAACAGAATGGAAATAGCAACAAAAGGTCAGATACTGATAGAAGGTCAGGATATATGTGACACAAAAGCTAACGCAAACGCAATGCGTCAGAAAATGGGTATGGTATTCCAGCATTTTAATTTATTCCCACATATGACCTTGCTTGAGAATATAACACTTGCACCAATAAAACTAAAGCTTATGACAAAGCAGGAAGCAGAAAATAAAGCTAACGAGCTATTAAAGAGAGTCGGACTTGAAGAAAAGGCAAATCAATATCCATCACAGATTTCAGGTGGACAGAAACAACGTATAGCAATAATCCGCGCACTTGCTATGAATCCTGATGTTATGCTTTTCGATGAACCTACTTCTGCTCTTGACCCTGAAATGGTCGGCGAAGTTCTCGACTTGATGAAACAGCTTGCGAGAGAAGGAATGACTATGGTCGTTGTAACACACGAAATGGGTTTTGCTCGTGAAGTTGGCTCAAAAGTTGTGTTTATGGACGATGGTAAAATCGTTGAGGAAAATGAACCACAGGAATTCTTTGCAAACCCACAGAATCCTCGACTGAAGGATTTTCTTTCAAAAGTACTGTAATTTATTAAATTTTTATATAAAATCGAATAAAATACATCTTTAAAAATATCATTATACACAAACTTTTTTAATAACATTGATTTTTCTTAGCAAATATTTTACAATATAAAATATGGAAGATAAATATTAGCATGAGGTGAACTATATGACAATAAATTCTGATTGCGCTTTTATCAAGTTTGCAAAAATCGGTGTGGACTTTCAGTATTTTAAGCTTTTTCTTCAAACTGTTGAACCATATATTCTTGAGCATAAAAATGTTGAATATGATAAGCTCACTGATAAAGATAAGAGCATAGTTCTTGCAAAAATCATAAAATCAATGTTCGTTAATGGACGTCCTGTCACTGAATTCTTTAGATCCACTATCGACAAGTGGAATGATAAAGAGAATTTTGAAAAAAATCAGCTCTTTGTTGAATTTATGGCAAGAGAGATATTTGGTTGTTACGACAAGTCAAGGGATGAATATAACAGCTTCTATCAGACACCGTATCTTTTCTATATAGAAAAATCAAACGGAACAAAAGATTATTTTGAACCTAAAAAGGTTTCAGGGCTTGAGATGAAATTAAACAAGCTTAAAGGTAAATCCTCATTAGAGGCTGAATGGTATGAATATTACCTGAAGCTCCGTAATATGGAAAAACACGGGACACTTTCAAGAGTATAATAAGTATTATTACACCTGCAGAATATGCAGGTGTTTTTTTATTGTAAAGAACTATTGACAATAAAAAGTAAATATAGTATACTACATATGAACAATTATTCATATGTTATTAGGAGAGATTAAAATGTCAGAAAATAATGAAACCTGCGAAGTTACAAGAATCCACAGTGATATAGTTAATGAACTTATCGCAAGAATGCCTGATGAAGAAGTTTTATATGATATAGCAGAACTTTTTAAAGTTTTTGCTGATTCAACAAGAGTTAGAATTCTTTATGCACTTATTGAAAGCGAACTTTGTGTATGCGATATTTCGGCATTGCTTAATATGAGCCAGTCAGCGATCTCCCATCAGCTAAGAGTATTGAAGCAGTCACGCCTTGTAAAATACAGAAGAAGCGGAAAGACTATCTATTATTCTCTTTGCGATGACCATATAAAAACAATGCTTGATATGGGGATGGAACACGTATCAGAATAAAGGAGGATTTATGAAGAAAGTTATACTAATACTAAACGGACTAGACTGTGCAAGTTGTGCAGAAAAAATAGAAAAAAGTGTTTTAAAAATTAATGGAATAAATAACTTAAATCTTGATTTTGTTCCCAAAAAGCTTAAGTATGAACTTGAAGACGAAAATCAGGAAGAAAGAATTTTCAATGAGATAAAAAAAACAGTGTCATCAATTGAATCAGGAGTAACAGTAAAATATGCTGATGAGGATAATGAGCATGAAGAAAATCTTTCTTTTGAACTGATAAAAATTATTATATCCGCTGTGCTTTTCCTCCTGTCAATATTAATTGATTATAAAAACACATCACTTATAATGATAGTGATGAGTTATGTTGTAGTAGGTTATGAAGTCGTATTCTCAGCAATTAAAAATATATTCAAGGGCAAGCCTTTCGATGAAGCATTCCTTATGACAATAGCAACTGTCGGTGCATTTGCAATCGGAAAATATTCTGAAAGCGTTGCCGTAATGCTTTTCTATCAGGTTGGCGAATTTTTTCAGGGTCTGGCTGTCAATCGTTCAAGGAAGTCAATATCTAATCTTATGAACATTCGCCCTGATTATGCGAACCTTAAAACTTCAAAAGGCATTGAAAAGGTATCTCCTGATAGTGTAAAAGTCGGTGACATTATTGTCGTCAAGGCAGGCGAGCGAATTCCACTTGATGGGAAGATTATAAACGGCACTTCAAGCATCGACACATCAGCTTTGACAGGAGAATCAATGCTTCGTGATGTTACAAGTGGTGAGGACGTTTTAAGTGGAAGCATTAATGTGAATGGTCTTCTGGAAATTGAAGTGCAGAAGGAATTTTCTGAAAGTACAGTTTCAAAAATCCTTGACCTTGTTGAAAATGCAAGTTCAAAGAAAGCAACAACAGAAAAATTCATCACAAGATTTGCAAGAGTATATACTCCTATCGTAGTAATTGTTGCAGTTCTCCTTGCGGCAATTCCGCCACTTGTAATTCAGTCCGCTGAATTTTCAGACTGGCTTTACAGAGCACTTGTATTTCTTGTAATTTCCTGCCCATGTGCGCTTGTTATTTCAGTTCCATTAAGCTTTTTTGGTGGAATCGGCGGCGCTTCACGTTCAGGTATTCTTATAAAAGGCGCAAGCTCACTTGAGGCATTGGGTCGAACGGAAATCATTGCTTTTGATAAGACGGGTACTCTGACTGAAGGGAAATTTTCAGTAACACAGGTCAATGCTATTGGAATGACAAAGGAACAGCTTGTTGAAGTTACCGCTTACGCCGAAAGCTTTGCAAACCACCCCGTTGCACTTGCTGTTGTGAATTATTACAACAAGGAAATTGACAAGAGTAGGGTTGATAGCCTTAGTGAAATAGCGGGAAAAGGTATCAGGGCAGTTATAAACGGCAAGACTGTTCTTGCTGGTAATGCAAGACTACTTAATGATAATAATATAAGCTTTGAGCAGGTAAACACTATCGGTACGGTAATTTATGTTGCTGTTGATAAAAAGTATTCGGGATATATAATAGTTTCCGATAAGGTTAAGTCGGGTTCGGCAAAGGCAATCAAAAAGCTTAAGTCAATTGGTGTGAAAAAGGCCTTCATGCTCACAGGTGATAAGAAGCTTACAGGTGACACAGTAGGCAAGGAGCTAAAGTTTGATAAGGTTTATTCAGAGCTTCTCCCACAGAATAAGGTTGAAATAGTTGAAAAATTATTGACTGAAAAATCGCCAAAGGGAACGCTTGCTTTTGTCGGTGACGGAATAAATGATGCACCTGTTCTTGCAAGAGCAGATATAGGCATTGCAATGGGCGGGCTTGGATCAGATAGCGCTATCGAGGCAGCAGATGTCGTCCTTATGACTGACGAGCCGGAGAAAATAGCAAGTGCAATATTAATTTCAAAGCGCACAATGAAAATTGTAATTGAAAATATAGTTTTTGCACTGGGAGTGAAAGCAGTGGTGCTTGTTCTTGGAGCAACAGGACACACAACAATGTGGGCAGCCGTATTTGCTGATGTTGGTGTATCTCTCATAGCAATACTCAATTCACTGCGAGCATTAAAGAAAATCCGATAATATAATAATAAAAACCCCATCCATTGCGGATGGGGTTTGTTGTTATTTGCGTTTGAGAATAATTCCAATTAAATTCATGTACTTTCCTGCACCGGCATTCATTGATTTTCGGTCGCTGACTGCGTACTCATTATCACTTTCAAGCCAGTCATTCCACATTTCATCATGATCCTCAAGCTCAAACATGTCAGTGATTTCAACATCCTCAGTAGCACTAAGGATATCTTTCCATGTATTCATATCCTGAATTGTTGTAAGCCCTTCAGTATTCCACGATAATAGCATTTCAGGCGGTAGATTATCGTGAAGATTCTTCTTAAAGCCGGGTACTACAAAAAGTAAATACCCGCCGTGCTTAACTAATGGGAGAAGGTGCTTTCCGAGGTAATCCTTATCGAGCCCGAAGAAATGGTATGAATCTATACATACAATAGTATCAAAAAATTCTTCTGCATATGGGAATTCGTGAGCTTCACTGTGAATAGGTATAATTTGTTCAGAATTAAGACCAAAATCATCAAAGCGTTTTTTATTTTCTGTTGCTGAAATCCACAGGTCTGTCGCAAATACTCTTGCACTACATTCTTTTGCAAGAAAAATTGAAGTTAATCCCTTTCCGCATGCAAGATCCATTACAGTTGCACCTTTATCAAGGGGATGTTTATCGAGCATCTGCTCGAGCATCTTAAGTGGGTTTGGACCCATAATGTTTTCTTTTATAAAGTTATGATCATATTTTTCTGTTTTTATATATTTCATTGTTATCACCTTTCTGATAATTACATTATTATTTATATCAATATCAGAACGCAGTTTCAAACAAAAATGGCATAGATAAATCTATGCCACAGTAAAAGCTTATAAAGCTGATGGCATATTCCTGTATGAAACAAAATTGTATAGTAAATAAAGCAATAATTACATTGCCTTTAATTTTATATACAATTAATGCGTTCTTTACAGAACAATAGCCAAACAGACACTTCCTTTAAATATATTAACATTATTATATAAGGAAATATTTCCTTTGTCAATATTAAAACCCACACATTTTTGTGGGGGTTTTAAATTATTTAGTGAGGCCCCATATATCGCGTGCGTAATCGTCAACAGCTCTGTCAGCTGAGAATATACCAGCACCAGCAATATTGTGAAGTGACATTCTGTTCCACTTTTCTTTGTCCATATAGCATTCGGAAGCATATCTCTGTGCCTGATGATATGCATCAAAATCAGCAAGAACCATATAAGGATCAGAGAATTTAAGTGAATTTGCGATATCAGGGAAGGCTGAGCCATTGATACCAGCGTATAGTCTGTCAATAGCAGATTTAATTGTCGGGTTGCTGTTATAGTGATCTTCTGGACGATAGTTTGAAGCCTTCCTTGCATTTACTTCATCAGTTGACATACCAAAGGTAATTATATTATCAGCGCCGACCTGATCGAATATTTCAACATTAGCACCGTCCATTGTCCCGATAGTGATAGCACCATTGAGCATAAGCTTCATATTACCAGTACCGGAAGCTTCTGTTCCAGCAAGAGAAATCTGCTCGCTTATTTCGCTGGCAGGCATTAATATTTCAGATAATGTTACACAGTAATCCTCAAGGAATATTACGCTAAGCTTTTCATTAAGCTTTGGATTTTTCTTTAATTCCTGCGAAATGCTCCATATCATCTTGATAATCTGCTTTGCAAGAAAATATCCCGGCGCAGCCTTAGCTGCAAATATATAAGTTTTTGGAACGAAATCAGCATCAGGATTATTCAGAAGGTAATTGTACTGAGCAATAATATTCAAGGCATTAAGATGCTGACGTTTGTATTCGTGAAGTCGTTTTACCTGTACGTCAAAGATACTGTCTGTGTTGAGGATAACGCCAGTTTCATTCTTGACATACTTTGCAAAGTTCTCCTTGTTGGATTTTTTCACCATCGCAAGTCTTTCAAGAACAGCCTTATCATTTTCAAAAACAGTAAGTTTTTTTAGCATAGCACCGTCTTTAAGGAAATCACCGCCGATATATTCACGAAGAAGATCTGTAAGACCAGGGTTTGACTGATAGAGCCATCTTCTGTATGCTATACCGTTAGTTACATTCTTGAAGTGGTGTGGCTGATATTCATACTCATCACGGAAAACAACATGCTTTACAATTTCAGAATGAAGCTTTGAAACACCATTTACGCTGTGTGAAGTAGCAACACAGAGATTAGCCATCTTAACTTGATTATTCAGAACAATTGACATTCTTGTCGCTTTGTTGGAATCACCTGTTCTGTCCATAACATTCTTGCAGTACTTGTTGTTAATTTCAACAATGATTGAGAATATACGAGGAGTGACTGCCTTCATAAGAGTGCAGTCCCATTTTTCAAGTGCTTCACTCATAACAGTATGATTTGTGTAAGCAAATGTATTTTTTACAATATGCCAAGCCTTATCCCATGAGTAACCGCAATCGTCAAGGAGTATTCTCATAAGCTCAGGGATAGCAAGTGTCGGATGTGTATCATTGATATGGATAGCAACCTTGTCGTGAAGGTTGTCAAGCGTTCCGTAAACTGACATATGATGTGTAACAATATCGCCGATTGATGCTGCACACATGAAATACTGCTGACGGAGCCTTAATGATTTACCTTCAAGGTGATTATCGTTAGGATAAAGAACTTTTGAGATTGCCTGTGCAATAGTGTTTTGTCCGAGAGCCTTTGAGTAGTCACCGCTATTAAAGAGTGTCATATCAAAGCTTGGAGCTTCAGCCTTCCATAGTCTTAATACAGAAACACCCTCGCTGTCGAAGCCTGATACATACATATCATAAGGTACAGCTTTTACTGTTGTGTAATTAACAAGATTTACGCAGTGATACTGGCTATCCCAGTATTCCTGAAGTTCACCGTCAAATTTAACATCAATTGAACGTTGATCCTTTTTAACAAGCCAGACATCTCCTCCAGGTAGCCAGTTGTCAGGTAATTCAGTCTGCCAGCCATCTTCAATTTTCTGCTTGAAGATACCATATTCATAGCATATTGAATAACCCATAGCTGGATAGCCTTGCGTTGCAAGCCCATCAAGATAGCAGGCAGCGAGTCTGCCAAGACCACCGTTACCAAGACCAGCGTCAGGTTCATTGTCATAAATTCTTTCAATATTTATATCCATATTCTTAAGAACATCAGTTACAGTATCAAAAAGCTCAAGATTATAAAGACTTGTTTTCAAAGAACGTCCCATAAGAAATTCCATTGAAAGATAATAAACCTGCTTTTTGCCCTGCGAATGAATTCTATTCATAAAATGACGACGTTTGTCATGCAGAATATCAACAATAATTTTAGAAATTGCTTTATAAATTTGCTTATCAGATGCTTCGTCAGGGGTTACGTTGAAATTTAGATGAAGTGAATCAACAAGCTTTTTCTTGAATTCTTCTTTAGTCATATTTTTTTTATTTATATTAGCCAAGGATATCCCTTCTTTCAAATAAACATACATAAATTATACATTATATTCTTCCTTGTAGCAAGGGTTTAAAAGTTTTATAGGAATTAAATACAAATCAAATTATTTTTATTTGCATAGATTTATGCAAAACAAGCTGTTTTTTTAACTACAGATACAAAAGTACAGAGGTGAGAGTATGGAAAATAAACCGGATAAAAAACTGTTTCTTAATTATTTTATGAAGCTTCGGAATGTTAAGGAAGCTGCTTTAAACTTGGGTATACCTGAAAGCAAGGCCTTTAGCGAAGGCATGAAAATTCTTCGCTCAGCGTATTCAAGGAATAATATCAGAAAGCTCAATAGTCAGGAATATATCTATCAGGGGCAGATTAAAGCAGGACTTGAGAGGCTTGCTTTCGGGAGCATAAACGATGTAGTTAAGCTTGCTTTTTCTGACGAGCCATTGTCAGAAGTTCAAATCAGCTCACTTGATCTTTTCAATGTTTCTGAAATTAAGCGTGTAAAGGGCGGGGGAGTTGAAATAAAGCTTTTTGACAGGCAGAAGGCGCTTGAAAAATTATGGGAGATTGAAAATTCCGCTGATTTTTCATCTTCAGCCGACAGCTTTTATACCGCAATAGTAAAAGGCGCAAACGCTATTGACAACACAGTTGGTGATGATTGATGAAGAATTTTACAAGCTTTTCAAAAAAGCAGATTACCGTCCTAACATGGTGGAACAGCGAAAGGTATCAGAACTTTGACGCAATTATATGTGATGGTGCAGTACGAAGCGGAAAGACATTGTGTATGTCATTATCATTTATAGCGTGGGCGATGGCATACTTTGATAATGCTCATTTTGCTATGTGCGGGAAGACAATAACTTCTCTAAAACGCAATGTCATAACTCCACTGACTGATACATTAAGGGCACTTGGTTTTTCTCTTATTGAAAAGGTTTCAAAAAACTATATTGATATTACCTTTAAGGATAAGTCAAACCGCTTTTATGTTTTTGGTGGCAAGGATGAGTCAAGCGCCTCACTCATTCAGGGTATGACATTGAGTGGTGTAATGCTTGACGAGGTCGCACTTATGCCACGTTCTTTTGTTGAACAGGCACTCGCAAGATGTTCTGTTACAGGTTCAAAATTGTGGTTTAATTGCAATCCTGAACACCCATACCATTGGTTTTATAAAGAATGGATTGAAAAAGCAAAGGAGAAAAACGCTCTGCACCTTCACTTTTCAATGACAGACAATCCGTCACTATCTCCCGAAATAATTAAGCGCTATAACTCACTTTATTCAGGAGTATTCTATGAGCGTTTTGTTTTAGGGAAGTGGACAGCTGTAACAGGGCTTGTTTATCCAATGTTTGATAAGAAAAAGCATATAGCCGAATCTGCCCCTGTATGTTCAGAATATGTAGTTTCCTGCGATTATGGAACAGTCAACCCCTCATCCTTTGGTCTTTGGGGGAAGTCAGACGGAAAGTGGTACAGGGTCGATGAGTATTATTATGCTTCAAGAGAAATCGGCATTTCACGAACAGATGAGGAGCATTATAATGCTCTCGAGCAATTATGTGAGGGTAAAAATATCAGGACGGTTATAGTTGATCCGTCCGCTGCAAGTTTTATCGAGTGTATCCGACGACACCGGAAATTCAAGGTCATTCCTGCTAAAAATGATGTTTTAAGTGGAATTCGACGTGTCGGCGATATGTTAAAACAAGGCAAGCTGATGTTCTGTGATTGCTGCGAAGATAGCATCCGTGAGTTTTCACTTTATTGTTGGGATGTGAGGTCAGGGACAGACTCACCACTAAAGGAAAACGACCATGCAATGGACGATATCCGTTATTTTGTGAGTACATATCTCAATGCGCGTACAGACGACTTTTTTGTCGCATCTTTAAGGAGGTGAATAAATGGGCTTAATAAAAAAATCAGAGAAGCAACCTGATATTTATGCGCTTCAGTCAGCAAGAAGTCTTAATCAACAGTTGAATTTCTATTCAGGGAATATAAGCAGTTTTGAGAACAGGCTTTATGAACAGCTTAGAATTCAGGTGCCAGTTATCGACGCCTGTATTCAGAAAATTGTAAGGCTCTGTGGTGATTTCACCATAAAATGCTCGGATGAACAGTATCAGGACGAGCTTGATGAGTTCGTTAATTCCGTAAGAGTAGGAATTTCAGGGCAGTCATTGAATTGCTTTGTTGATAGCTATCTTGATTCGTTGCTCACTTATGGTAACGCTGTTGGTGAAATCCTGATTAATTCCGAAACGAAGCAGATAGCTGGACTTTATAATGCTGACAGCACCATAATTTCAGCACGATACGGGATCAACCCACTTGACCGACAGTTCTATATTGGAACCGACGGCGAGGCTGTGAAGATAAGGCATCCTGAAAGACTTTTGTACACTGCACTCAACCCAAATGCAAAATGTCCAAATGGCATTTCTGTTCTGAGGGGGCTCCCTTGCATAAGTGGTATTCTTCTGAAAATTTATGAGTGTATTGGGCAGAATTTTGAAAGGCTCGGTAACGTCCGCTATGCGGTAACCTACAAGCCGTCCTCAGATTCAGGTGACAAGGAATTTGCTAAAGAGCGTGCAATGCAGATTGCACAGGAATGGTCTGACGGCATGAATGCCTCCCGTGATGGTCAGATTCGTGATTTCATTGCTGTTGGCGATATAGGAATAAAAGTAATCGGTGCTGAAAATCAGATTGTCGATACTGACATTCCGGTAAGACAACTCCTTGAGCAGATTATTGCAAAGCTTTCAATTCCGCCGTTTCTGCTTGGGTTAAGCTGGAGCACAAGTGAGCGAATGAGCAAGCAACAGGCTGACATTCTCACAAGTGAGCTTGAATTCTACCGCAGATTGCTAACCCCTGTAATTTTAAAGATTGCTGAGACTTTTATGACTTTGTCAGGAATAAACAGCAAGGTCAAAGTTGAATGGTCAAACATTAATCTTCAGGATGAATATGAGCTTTCAAAGGCACGCCTTAACAATGCACAGGCACGACAGATTGAACTTGAAATTGAAAAGCAGAACGCTTAATTTTCTACTGAAACATTGTAATGCTAAGGGGTATGGGGGCGACCGCAACGCCCCAACAATAGCTAACTTTATAATGAAAGGAATGATAAAATGCAGGAAATCACAGATGAAATCCTCGGAAGGATTAATAAATTTACTCATCGTGAGCTTAAAGCTGATGAGGTTTATTGCTTCCCGATAATATTATGCGACAATGAAATTGACAGGGATAGCGAAGCTTTTTCTGTTGAGGCATTAAAGAAGCTTTCAACGCTTTTTGTCGGCAAGACAGGGATTTTTGACCACAACCCAAAAGGCTCAAACCAGACAGCAAGAATCTTTGAAACTTCACTCGAGGTTGACTCCACCCGCAAAACAAAAACAGGCGCACCATATACATACCTAAAGGCTTCAGCCTATATGGTGAAAACCTCAGCAAACGAAGATCTTATTAAGGAAATTGACGCGGGTATTAAAAAGGAGGTCAGCGTCAGCTGTAGTATTGAAAGGCATATATGTTCAGTTTGCAGAAGTGATGTCAAGACAAAAGCTTGCTCGCATAAGAAGGGCAAAGTTTATAACGGACAGAAATGCTATGTAATTCTTGATGGCCCGACGGATGCTTATGAATGGTCTTTTGTTGCTGTCCCAGCACAGGTTAACGCTGGTGTTACAAAGCATTATTTGGATAACTTCAACGGGGAATTCGTTGATAATTCTGATACTAAAGCTTTAAAACAAAAGGCTTTGGAAGTTGAGGCAGAAAATCAGATTTTCAGGGATAGCTTAAAACGTGACATCGTTAAGCTAAGCTTTTTGTGCCACCCAGAAGCCTCTAAAGATGCTCTTCTTAGAATAGCAGAAGGCATGTCAATAAGCGAGCTAATCGCAATGAAAAGCAAGCTTGAGAAAACATCAGAAGGTGTTTTTGCACCACAGACCTTTATTTCTGAAAAAACAGAAAATAAGAGTCTTTCACAATTCAGAGTTTAAAATAAGAAAGGAAAATGAAATATGTATAACACAATAAAACTTGAAAAGGGGCTTTATAATATTGCCTCAAAAAGCTTCACACAGGCTCTTGAAGAACTTGACCGTGATTCAGATTATGAGAACACAGAGCTTAAAGGTCTTGATGCTTTTGAAAGACAACTAAAGCGTTTTGATATCAAGGTATGCGGAGAAGATTCCGATATGGTCGAAAAGTTCTTTGCTACAACAGAGTCAGCAGTTCTCTTCCCTGAATTTGTTCGCAGATGTATCAAACAGGGCGTTGAGGAAGCTTCAATCATTCCTTATATTGTTGCTGCTGAAACAAAAACAAACGGCGTTGATTACAGAGGTTTGAGTGTTACATCAACAGGTACTGACACAGCAGTTGCCGAAGGCGGTGCCCTCCCTGTAACATCAGTAAAGCTTGCAACAGCAACAACAGCTCTTGTTAAGCTTGGCAGAAAAATCTCAACTTCATACGAGGCAATCCGTCAGCAAAGACTTGACCTTTTTGCAGCAACATTGCGTACAATTGGTGCAAAAATTTCAAAGGCACTTAATTCTCAGGCAGTAACTTCTCTTGTGACAGGTGTCACTGAAACAAGTATTTCAGGTGAAAACCTCACATACAATGATCTTATTACTTTCTGGGCAGCATTTGAAGACTTCAATCTCTCAACAATTATCTGCTCACCAGCAGTTATGGCAAGCATCTTAAAGCTTGATGAGATGAAGAAGTATGCTGGCGATTACATGAAGGATGGCACAATTAAAACTCCGTTCGGTGCAACTCTTGTAAAGTGCACATCTCTTGCAAGTGATAAGCTAATCGGTCTTGATAAAGCCTGTGCTCTTGAAATTATTAAGGGCTCAGATATCGTTGTTGATTTTGAAAAGCTTATCAGCACTCAGATGGAGGATGTTGCCTTCACGTTAACAACTGGTTTTGCAAAGATTATTCCTGACGCAACAAAGGTTCTTTCATTATAAAAAAACAGGGCGGATTCATTCCGCCCTATATTTTAATTTATATTACTATAATCTTAAAAGGAGGTCTTATATGGACAGTACACAGGAAATTATCTTCCTTTCAGGAGTAATTGAACAAGACAGCAACGCTGGCGTCAGCATCCCAATAGGTGCAAGCTATACACTTAAGTGTAAAAGCTATGAAATATCGCGTGAAAATAAAATATCACAGTATTTTCCACTATCAAATGCACCCAGTCTTTCACTTAACGGAAGCAATGCGTTAACAATAAAGGCAAGCGGAAAAATCACTCTTGGCAGCAATAATATTATTGAAACTCTCAATAATATCTGCGAGAGTACAACAGCCTTCACTCTTAATATCGGTACACAGAGCTTTTCAGATGTAATTCTTAAAAGCTACCTAGCAAAGATTGACGGTTATGGAGTATCTGCAGAATGTTCACTTGTCTTCGTAAAGGCAGGTAATTAATAATGGACAGAATATCTTTAAGTGTTTTATTAAAAGGTTATAGGGACAGATTAACTTTTACTGATTGCATTTCCTTCAATTTCGTTAAGGAACGTTATACTCCATTTTCAGTATTTTCTGGGAGCTTTCTTATTAATGAAATTATTGGCGAAATCGTTGATGTTGAGGTTACTGTAAACAATACTCTTATACATAAGGGAGTTGTTGATATATTCAAAAAGACAATCTCATCAAAGGGTATGATTCTTTATATTTCGTCAAGAGGATACTCACTCTCGCTTGGTAATTGTATGCTTGCTAATGAAATTAAATATGGTCTTACTCTGACTCAGTTGATTAATCAAAGCTATGCCCCACCATATGTGACATATAGTGATACGGGCAAGACAGTGAATTATCTATATATAAAAGAACATGCAAGCCTTTGGGAAGCTATTGTTAATCATTCTCTTAAATTAGGGAATTTTTATCCGTATATATCTTATCCTAACAAAATATCCTGTTCTATGCCAGTAACTCAGAAAAACATTCAGCTTAATAATGCAGATTCAATAATCTCATATTCTGAAAATGCTGATAACACAAAGATTATCAGTCATATTCATATGCGTGATCTTGACGGAACATATAATTCCTTTAATCTGGAGAATTCCTATGCAACAAGCAGAAAAATTATAAGGCATAAGCATATAAATTATGACAGGCAGTGGACAAGTGATAACACTAATGGTCTTCAGTATAAAATTAATTACTTTATGCGTGGTTGTAAAAGCTTTGAAGTAGTTTATAAGGGTTTTAATGGTGAAGATATTAATGATGCCTTTTTAATTCAGACAAATTTAATCGTATTGCCCTCAAAAAATATTTCAGCCGTTAATATTTCTGGGAACAGTAAAGGTATTTTTACAAAACTCACAGCATATGTTGACAATTATAATAATATTTAAAAAGCTGGCGCTTTAAGCGTCAGCTTTTTATTTTAATATGAAACTAAATTTTTATTAATTGTGGCTTTCTTTCCTTGAAATATGCAATATAATCAAAGCCGGCTTTTTTAATCATTTCTGTTGCTTCAGCAAGTCCTTTTCCCAAATCCTCAGCACAGTGAGAATCTGAACCTGTTGTGATAATTTCACCACCACATTCCTTAAACATTTTTACATATTCAAAGTCAGGGAAGAAGTCACCGAACTTCTGACGGCAGCCTGATGTATTGACTTCAATTCCTTTTCCGTTTTGAGCAAGCGTTTTAAAGCATTCACGGATAATTTCCTCATAAGGCTTCATATTAACCTTATACCCTTGTTCGCCTTGCATATAGCGGAGAGTATATGTAAGATGTCCGATTACATCAAAGCCATTCCACTTTACAGTTTCATAGATCTCTTCGAAATATGTCTGCATCAGTGACGGGATATCCTCCTTGCTGTAATCAATGAAGTAGAAGTCTTCTTTTCCTCTTATCTGATGAATTGAAGAAATAATAAAATCAAGACGTTTGTCTTTTGCGTAGCTTTCGCTGCATTCAAGATTTTGACAAGGCTCACCAAGCTCAACACCAGCAAGAAGATTAAGTCTGCTCTGATATTTATCCTTTGCAATATAAATATCCCTCATTGAATTTTCAAAAATATCTCTGAAAAGCGGACCAATATCCGTTGGGTTTTCACATGCCCAGCGTTCAATGTTACATTCAATATGGTCGGTGATAGTATAAGCAGAAAGTTCAAGGCCTATTGCTTTTTCACACATATCATTAACAGAATGTCTTGCATCAGGTGAGTTTTTTGAGTGAGAATGTGAATCACAATATTTTATCATAATATCTCCTTTATAGATTTATTTATTAAAATCAGAAAGTTATCGGTGGCTTTACACTCGCCCCCCGTGTCCCTTCGCCCGAAAAAGTTTATTTAGTAAAGAAACAAATTTTCAAAAGGGCGGAAGCATAAACAGGTGAAGAATACAAATGTGTGCGACTTTAACAAACTATAGCGTTTGCTGAAGCCCGTTACTCAAAAGCTGTAAAGTACCGAAACAAAGAGTAAAAGCAAAACAAATAAGAAGAGTTTCTATTTAGCATACTGATTTTTCTTGAAGAGAAAAATTGTTATGCGGTGAATGAACGTCAGAAGTCCTCGACAGAGCGGTGTTTCTTGGTAACTTCTTTTCACTGGAGAAAAGAAGTTGCTGGGGTTAAGACAAAGCGAAAGTTATAACAAAACTTAGTAGGGGCAAAGCCCCTTTGAGCTGATAAGCGGTGGCTTTGCGGTCGCCCCCGCATCCCTTCGCATACAAAAATTAAAGATAGCATAAAGGTCACCATAGAACTTCAAACCTTTAAGATTATAAACATTATATCATATATTAGCTTAAATTTACATATTTACTTATAAATTAAATAATAAAATTGTGGCTTTGTCGAGTTTTAATTTTGTGTAATATGTGTTATTATATAATAAGTTGAATAATTAGGAGGATAATTAAATGAGAGCGGTTTTAACAGTTATCGGGAAAGACACAGTGGGAATCTTGTCAAAGGTCAGTGCAATATGTGCTGATTATAATGCAAATATCACAGAAGTTACACAGTCAGTTTTGCAGGATATGTTTGCAATGATTATGCTTGCTGATATTTCAAAGCTAAATACAAACTTCACAGAATTATCTGATAGAATGAAATTATTAGGGAACGAACTCGGGCTTTCAATCCACGTCATGCACGAGGATATTTTCAATTCAATGCACAGAATATAACAAAATAATTCATTCCGGAGGATATAATGTTAAACGTATATGATATATTAGAGACAATAAGAATGATTCAGGATGAATGTCTTGATATCAGAACAATCACAATGGGTATTTCATTGCTTGATTGTATAGACAGCGATATAGATAAGGCTTGTGCAAAGGTATATGATAAGATAACACGTTGTGCAAAGGATCTTGTAAAAGTCGGTGAAGATATTGAAAAGGAATATGGTATTCCTATTATTAATAAAAGAATTTCAGTTACACCTATTGCAATAATATCAGCAGCCTGCAAATGCTCACCTGTTAAATTTGCACTTACTATGGACGCTGCAGCAAAAGCTGTTGGCGTTAACCTTATCGGTGGATATTCTGCACTTGTTCAGAAGGGTTTTTCTGCCGGTGATATTGAACTTATAAATTCCATTCCGGAAGCATTGTCATTGACAGAAAGAGTATGTTCATCTGTCAATATCGGCTCAACAAAAACCGGTATAAACCTCGATGCCTGCAAGCTTATGGGCCAGATAGTAAAAAAATCAGCAGAAATAACTGTTGATAAGGCTTGCTTCGGTGCAGCAAAGCTTGTTGTTTTCTGTAATGCTGTTGAGGACAATCCTTTTATGGCTGGTGCATTCCACGGTGTCGGTGAACCTGACTGCATGATTAATGTCGGAGTTTCTGGCCCTGGTGTTGTTCGTTCAGCTCTCGCAAAATATCCTGATGCTAATATTACAGAAATTGCCGATATAATTAAGAAAACTTCTTATAAGATAACAAGAGTGGGTCAGCTTGTCGGCGTAACAGCTTCCGAACGCCTTGGTGTTCCATTCGGAATAGTTGATTTATCCCTTGCACCAACTCCAGCAGTCGGTGACAGTGTTGCTCATATTCTTGAAGAAATTGGACTTGAACAGTGTGGTACTCATGGAACAACAGCTACACTTGCATTACTTAACGATGCAGTTAAAAAAGGCGGTGTAATGGCTTGCTCAAGAATCGGTGGACTTTCAGGCGCATTTATTCCTGTTTCTGAGGACGCTGGTATGATTGACGCTGCAAAGAGCGGTTGCCTTTCAATCGAAAAGCTTGAAGCTATGACAGCTGTTTGCTCAGTAGGACTTGATATGATAGTTGTACCGGGTGATATTACTGAGGATACAATCGCTGCAATTATTGCCGATGAAGCTGCAATTGGTATGGTAAACAGCAAGACTACTGCTGTTAGAATAATTCCTGCAATAGGTAAGGAGATTGGCGATGAACTTGACTGGGGCGGACTTTTCGGATGTGGTCCAGTAATGAAGATAAATTACAATTCACCATCAAAATTCATTAATCGAGGTGGACAGATTCCCGCACCTCTCCATAGTCTTAAGAATTAATAATAAAAGCCTCTTTAACAAGAGGTTTTTTGTTTGGTAAAAGGTTATACTAAAAATAATTAATTTGAGTAATACTTAACAGGAAATATTTTAATAATTTTATTGTGTTTTTAGCCAAAAATAGATTTAAGATCTATAAAATTATCACTATATTTACTATTGATAAAATTTGTTACTGGGTATATTATATATAAGTAGCAAAGGGGCTCGACTTATGTCGTTGCTCTTTTGTTTTTTTAAAGTATTTAGCATAAAAAGATATAGTTTTTATAAGGAGAGACCAAAATGGAGAACCTGATAAACAGAATTCTCGAGATAGATGAGAGTGCAAAGAAAAAGCTTGACGATGCTTATAAAAAGAAAAGTGAAATACTTTGCGATGCTGAAAAGCAAGAAGAACAGATTAAAGAAGATGTTTTAAGAAAAGTTAATGGTCGTGTTGAAAAGGTTGAGGAATTTGAAAAATCCAATGCTGATGAAAAACTTGCTGAACTTGCGAAGAAAACAGCAGAGGAAATTGCTGTTCTTGACCAAAGTTATAATGAAAATCACGAGAAGTGGGAAGATGAAATCTACAGAAACATTATCCCAAGTTAATTAATAAAAAAATTTTTCTTAGAAATAAGGTGAAAATATGCTGGAAAGCTTTTCAACTAAAGCAACATTAACGAAAATCCATGCAAAGCACGGAAAAATGCTTACCAAGCAGAATTACACAGAACTTCTCAATAAACAAAGCGTTAGTGAAGTTGCCGAGTACCTTAAAAAGAACACAAGATACAGTGATGTTCTTGCAAATATAGATACAAACACTATACACAGAGGATTGCTTGAAACACTCATAAGAAGAAAGAACTTTGATACTTATGTTGAACTTTGCAAGTTCCAGCATCTTGATAAGATTCCTTTCTTCAATTACGAGGTAATACGAGAAGAAGTTGATCAGATTTTAAGTTATATTCTTCACATTAATGCCAATAAGTCTGATGACTATATTTCAACGTTACCTGGCTACTTGATTTCTCATGCGTCTTTTGATATGCTTGCGCTTGCAAAATCAAGGAGCTTTAAGGATTTACTCAAGGTAGTAAGGCACACTGACTATTACGATTCATTAAAGAATGTTACTCCTAACGAAAATGGTCAGGTTGATTACCTTCGATGTGAGGTTCTGTTGAGAACACAGTTCTATAAAAAAATGTTTGAACTTATTGATAAGGACTTTGACGGGAATGTAGCCAAAGAGCTTAAAAGAAGTGTAAGTATCCAGGTTGATATGATTAATTTTATCAATTCATACAGGCTCAAAGCATTTTTCAATGCTGATGTTGGAACTATTAAGCAGAATATGTTCCCGTTTTATGGAAGAATAAGCAAGAAGCAGATGTTCGCTTTTTATGAAGCAAGCGGAAAAGAAGAAATGCTTGATATGTTCAAAAAAACAATTTATGCACGACAACTTGATGAAATTGATCCTGATATAGTTGAACATAATATGTTTGAGATTAGATATAAGGCGGCTAGAGTATCATTGAAAAATGCTCAGACGGCACCTGTTGCTCTTTATTCTTTTATTTATTTGTGCGATATTGAAGCAATGAATATAATAAGCATTATTGAAGGAATACGATATAAATCGACGCCAAGCTTTATTGAAAAATTATTGATTACTTAAGAGGGGTGAGAAGATGGCAATTGAAAAAATGTTATTGGTCAACATAGCGGGACTGATGAAGGATCTTGACGAAGTACTCCTAAAATGTTGCCAGAGCAAATGTTTTCATATGGAGCTTGCGGTTCACTCATCTAATCAGGGAGGCACTGGGTTTGAATTACTGAACGAAGATAATCCATATTCGGTTACCCTGAGGAAGCTAATTAATCTTGGGCAGAACTTAAAAATAGATTTTAAGAAGCTTGACTATTCAGATATCAGTATTAAAGATGTTACGGAAATTGATACAAAGATTACCGATATTCAGTGTAAATATAATGAATACAATGCTGGACTTCAGAATCTTAACCAGGATATATCAGAACAGTCGCAGGCAATTACACAGCTTACTCATATGGCAAATCTCAACACAAACTTTGAACGCCTGTTTGCGTGTGAACATGTAAAGGTAAGAGTAGGTAAGCTACCAGTCGATAGCTATCCAAAACTTTCTTATTATGATGACAAGGACTTCTTCTTTGTACCATTTGAGAATGGTACAAGCTACATCTGGGGTTTGTATTTCGCTCCGAAGAATTCAATTGTGGTTGTGGATGAAATATTCAGATCCTTATATTTTGAAAGAGTTCGAGTGCCTGATTTTGTAAAGGGTACACCAAAAAATGCTTATGATGAGCTTAATAATGCTATAATAAACGAGAAGGAAACCACCGAAGCATTACTTCTCAAGATAGAAAAACTTAAAGCTGACAATGAAGAATACTTAAATCAGGCATTTGTAATGATGAAATATCTTAACGATACTTTTGAGCTCAGAAAAAATGTCGCGGCCGTAAACGGAAAATTCTATATCACAGGGTTTGTTCCTGAAAAGGATTCTGTGAGCTTTGACAAAATATTTGATGAGATGCATACTGTTTCAGTGGTAATGAATCCACCTGATACAGATTCACAGATTGCGCCACCAACAAAACTTAAAAACGGCTTCTTCTCAAATCCATTTACAATGCTTGTTGAGATGTATGGACTTCCATCGTATAATGGAATTAACCCGACAACATTCTTTGCATTGACATATACATTACTTTTCGGACTTATGTTCGGTGATATGGGGCAGGGATTTATTCTTTTAGTAGTAGGATTACTGATCTCAAAGCTCAAAAAGAATCCGGCGGGCGGAATAGTTTCCCGAGTGGGAATTTCAAGTATGTTCTTCGGATTTATATACGGTTCGGTATTTGGGTTTGAAGATGTCCTTGATCCTGTTTATAAGGTACTTGGCTTGGGTGGGAAACCTCTTGCGGTTTTCGAAGAAACGAATTTTATTCTTCTCGGTGCGGTTGCACTTGGTGCGGTATTGATAACGATTTCGATTGTTTTTAATATAATTCTTGGCTTCAAGCAAAAGAACTTTGAAAAAGCAATATTCGGATGTAACGGACTTGTTGGATTGACTTTCTATCTTTCGGTAGTAATTGGCGCAGCCTTAACATTACTTAAAGATATGAAGGTGTTCACACCACTATACGTTATATTCCTTGTTGTAATACCATTGCTCTTAATGTTCTTCAGAGCTCCGCTTTCAAATTACGTCAAGTATAAGAAAACGCACGCAGATGATGAAGAATCTGAAGGAATTGGTTCCTTCATCGCAGAAAACTTCTTTGAGCTTTTTGAATTCATGCTAAGTTATGTAACAAACACAATGTCATTCCTCAGGGTCGGCGGATTTATTCTATCCCATGCTGGTATGATGCTGGTTGTTATGACACTTGCTGAAAGTGTTTCAAAAGGAGCATCACTTTTTGTTGTCATTATAGGAAATGCCTTTGTTATGGCAATGGAAGGAATGATTGTAGCAATTCAGTCTATACGTCTTGAGTTCTACGAAATATTCTCACGTTTCTATGAGGGGAACGGAAAACCATTCTTACCGGTTAGAGTAAACCTCGATGCCGATATTGAATAGATTAATTTGATTTTATTTTTGGAGGAAATTATTATGTTGATATTTTTATTACCTTTAGCAGCAGTTATTATGTTGGCAATGCCACTTGTTCCAGTTATAAGAGGAAAAAAGTCAGGCAAAAAAGCAAAGAATGCTATTCTTTTTAACCTTTGTGCTTTCTTTGGTGTAGCAGCAATCGCAGTTATCATTCCAATGGGCGGTTTTGTTAGTGCTGAAGCAACAGATGCAGTTTCAAAAACAATCGGTACGGGTGCTGGTCTTGGTTACCTTGCAGCAGCTCTTGTAACAGGTATGTCATCAATCGGTGCTGGTATCGCCGTAGCAGCAGCAGCTCCTGCAGCAATCGGTGCGGTAGCAGAAGAACCTAAGTCATTTGTTAAGTCACTTATCTTCGTTGCTCTTGGTGAAGGTGTTGCTCTTTACGGACTTCTTATTTCAATTCTTATTATCGGCGCTCTTAAATAAAAACAGAAATAAGGGATTAATTTATGCAGTTTTATGTTATAAGCGATAATATAGATACACAGATGGGTATGCGTCTTGCGGGCATTGAAGGCGTTGTAGTGCACGAAGCTAACGAAGTTAGCGAAGCACTCGAATATTGTGTCAAAAACGAAAATATTGGCATAGTTTTAATGACTGAAAAGCTCATAAAGCTATGTGATGAACAGGTTTTTGCCATGAAGCTGAGCCAGAGGCGTCCACTTATCGTGGAAATTCCTGACCGTCACGCAACAAGCCAGATAACAACAGCAATATCACGCTATGTTCAGGAATCCATAGGCATAAAGATATAACTTCGGGAGGGTAAGAATGAGTACAGAAAAAGAAAAACTGGAGCGTTTTGCTAAAGCTGTCGATGATGATGTAAATGTCCAGATAGATGAAATTTTAAAACAAGCTGAAATCTCCCGTAATGAAATAATTGAAAAAGCTAATGATGATTCACTTTATGAGGCTTATGATAGAATTAAGGAAGAAATAAAGAAAATCTCAAACAAGTATGTTAAAATCGTTTCAAAGGCCGAGCTTGATAATAAGCGTGAGATTCTTCTCCATCGCGAAAAGATTGCAAATCAGGTTATTGATAATATTAAAAACAAGCTTATTAATTTCACAACAACAGATAAATACTATCAGTATCTTATTAAGCTTGTTGAAGATGAAATTTCATGTGGTGCAGATGTCAACGATTTAGTTGTATATCTTTCTGATAATGACATAAAGCTATCAAAGGATATTAAAAAAGCAGTTTCAGAAGATCTGAAAATTGAAGTTAATGAGAATATCAGAATAGGTGGATTGAGTATTTACTCAGCAAAGGAAAATGTCATTAAGGACAATACATTTGATTCTGCACTTGATGAACAGAAGTACAAGTTTAATAACAGTACCTGCTTAAGACTCAATTAGACTTCTCAATTTAAGAGGTGAAGGTTTTGGAAAACAAGATTTATTCAATAAACGGACCAGTTGTAAAGGTTAAGGATACAAAAGATTTCTCAATGCTTGAAATGGTCTATGTCGGCAACAAACGCCTTATCGGTGAGGTTATCGGCATAACAAAAGATTACACAACCATTCAGGTTTATGAAGTTACAACAGGTCTTATGCCTGGTGAGCCTGTTTATCCTACAGGAAGCCCAATGAGTGCAACTCTCGGACCTGGCATATTATCAAATATTTTTGATGGTATTGAAAGACCACTAAAGAAGATTGAAGAAATCAGCGGAGCTTTTATTGCAGAGGGTACTAATGTTCCTTCTCTTGATACAGAAAAAAGCTATAATGTCACTGTTAAGGTTAAAATCGGTGACAAGGTTTCTGCTGGTGATATATATGCAACCTGTCCTGAAACAGCACTGATTGAACACAGATGTATGATTCATCCTTCAATTAAAGAAGCTGAAGTTACATGGGTTTGTGAAAACGGTGCACACAAGATAGAAGATACTATTATTAAAATTAAAACAGCAAAGGGCGAAGATGAGCTTAAGCTTTATCAGAAATGGCCTATCCGTCAGTCAAGACCTATTAAAGGCCGTCTTCCTATTTCACGTCCTCTTATTACTGGTCAGCGCATCATTGATACAATTCTTCCAGTAGCAAAAGGCGGAACAGCCGCAATCCCTGGTGGATTCGGAACAGGTAAGACAATGACACAGCATCAGCTTGCTAAATGGTGTGACGCTGATATCATTGTTTATATCGGTTGTGGTGAACGTGGAAATGAAATGACACAGGTTCTTGAGGAATTCTCTGAACTTATTGACCCAAAATCAGGTATGGCTCTTACTGATCGTACAGTTCTTATCGCAAACACTTCAAATATGCCTGTTGCCGCTCGTGAAGCTTCAATTTATACAGGTATCACACTTGCTGAATATTACAGAGATATGGGTTATCATATTGCTATAATGGCTGACTCAACATCACGTTGGGCAGAAGCTTTGAGAGAAATCTCCGGCCGACTCGAAGAAATGCCAGCTGAAGAAGGCTTCCCGGCATACTTACCTTCACGTCTATCTGAATTCTATGAGCGTGCAGGTTATGTTGAAACATTAAATGATAAGGAAGGTTCCGTTACAATTATCGGAGCTGTTTCTCCACAGGGTTCAGACTTTTCAGAGCCTGTTACACAGAACACAAAGCGTTTTGTACGTTGCTTCTGGGCACTTGACAAGTCACTTGCTTATGCAAGACACTATCCGGCAATTAACTGGACTTCAAGCTATAGTGAATACATTGAAGATCTTAAAGATTTTTATATAGATTCCTGTGGTGAAAACTTTATAAAATACCGTCAGAAGATTTCAAACATACTTGTTGATGAAAACAAGCTTATGGAAATTGTAAAGCTTATCGGTTCTGATGTTCTTCCTGACGACCAAAAGCTTGTTATTGAAACAGCAAGAGTCATCAGAGTAGGCTTCCTTCAGCAGAATGCTTACCATAAGGATGACACCTATGTTCCACTCGAAAAGCAGTATCTGATGATGGAGATTATCCTTCACCTGAATCATATGTGTAAGAAACTGATTTCAAGGGGCATTACGATGAGCGATATTCTTGAAACAGGATTATTTGAAAAAGTAATCAAAATCAAATATGATATTCCAAATGATCATCTTGAAATGTTCAAGGATTACAAGACGGAAATCAGTGAAACTCTTAATAAAATCTAATCAGTGAACTGCCTTTATTAAAAACTTATTTCAGGCAGAACGGAGGATACAATGGGCTTAGAATATGTTGGCTTAAACGAAATAAACGGGCCTCTTGTTGTGATGGATAAGGTCAAGAATGTCAGCTATGATGAAATGGCACAGATTAAGCTTGATGACGGAACAACAAGACTTGGACGTGTAGTTGAAATTGCAGGAGATAAAGCCGTATTACAGGTTTTTGAAGGAACCAAAGGTCTTTCTCTGAAAAATACAAACACAAAATTTGAAGGGCATCCTATGGAAATGCCCCTTTCAAAAGATCTTCTCGGAAGAATTTTTAACGGAGCAGGAAAGCCTATTGACGGGCTTGGCGAAATGTTCCCTGAAAAATACGCAGACGTTAACGGAAAGCCTCTTAATCCTGTATCAAGAACATATCCAAGGAACTATATCAGAACAGGTATTTCTTCTATTGATGCTCTTATGACACTTATTCGTGGACAAAAGCTCCCTATTTTCTCAGGTTCAGGACTTTCCCACAATAAGCTTGCTGTTCAGATTGTTCGTCAGGCTCAGATAGCTGAAGAAAGCGGGCAGGAATTTGCTGTAGTTTTCGCTGCTATGGGTGTAAAAAACGACGTTGCTGATTATTTTAAGAGAAGCTTTGAGGATACAGGTGTTCTGCAGAAGGTTGTTATGTTCCTAAATCTTTCAAACGACCCTATCATTGAAAGAATTCTTACACCGAGATGTGCTCTTACTGTTGCTGAATACTTAGCATACGAGCATAATATGCACATTCTTGTTATATTGACTGACATGACTTCATACTCTGAAGCACTCCGTGAATTTTCATCTTCAAAGGGTGAAATTCCAGGACGTAAGGGTTATCCAGGATATCTTTATTCTGACCTTGCCTCAATTTATGAAAGAGCAGGTGTTGTTGAAGGCTCAACAGGTTCTGTAACACAGATTCCTATTCTTACAATGCCTAATGATGACATTACTCATCCTGTTCCTGACCTTACAGGATACATCACAGAAGGCCAGATAGTTCTTGATCGTCACCTTGATCAGACAGGTGTTTATCCTTCAATATCAATCCTTCCATCGCTTTCACGTCTTATGAAGGACGGTATCGGTGAAGGATATACAAGAGAAGATCACTCAATGGTAGCAAACCAGCTTTTTGCTGCTTATGCAAGAGTTGCTGATGCAAGAGCGCTTGCTTCTGTTATCGGTGAGGAAGAATTATCATCAATAGATAAAGCATTTATAAAATTTGGTGTAATGTTTGAAAAGTATTTCATCAATCAAAGCTTCTTTGAGAATAGAACAATTGAAGAAACTCTTGATCTTGGCTGGGATCTGCTTTCAATGCTTCCTGAGTCAGAGCTTGACCGTGTTGATGAGGAGCATTTAAAAGCACATTACAATCCAGAAAATGCAAAACGCTTTGTTGAATAAAAATTACTCGGGGGTGATTGAATGAATGACCAGGTTTTCCCTACCAAGGGTAATTTAATTAATACAAAAAAATCGCTTGCTCTTGCTAAGCTCGGTTATGACCTTCTTGATAGGAAGCGTAATATCCTTATCCGTGAAATGATGACGCTGATAGAAAAAGCAAAATCCATCCGTGGTTCTATTGAGGGGACGTACATTCAGGCTTATTCAGCACTCCAGAAGGCTAACATAACTCTTGGTGTTATATCAAATGTTGCTGAAAGTGTTCCTGTTGAGAATGGAATTCATATTTCATATAGAAGTGTTATGGGTGTCGAAATTCCTGAAATAAAAATGGATGAACAACCATTGAAGATAAATTACGGCTTTTCAAGAACAAACTCACAGCTTGATATTGCTTTTATGTGCTTTGACAAGGTTAAAAAGCTCACAGTTGTACTTGCTGAGGTTGAAAACAGTATTTACAGGCTGGCTGTCGGAATCAAGAAAACACAAAGCCGTGCAAATGCACTAAAGAATATTATTATTCCACGATATGATGACATTGTAAAATTCATTACTGACTCCCTTGAAGAAAAGGAACGTGAGGAGTTCTCACGTCTTAAAGTAATCAAGTCTCAGAAGGAAAAAGCAGCTGAATAAAATTAAACCCCTTTGTTAATATAAAAAAAGCCACACAGCTTCTGTGTGGCTTTATGTATTTTAAAACTACTTTAAAAGTTTTATACCACCGATAAGTGGGAGGGCTTTTGCTTTACCTTGTGAAGCATTAACAATTCCAATAACCATAAGAGAAATAAAACAAAGATATAAGATAACGCTAATGATAATTCCCAAAATAGGAATTAACCTAAATATAAATGATAAAATTAATACTGCGAACCAAGTTATAAAAAGAATTAATCCCTGATTTGCGTGATATTTTGAGAATTTTGAATTTGGCGCAGCAAGAAGTGGAACAAGGAACAGAATCCATATATATGCTAATATAGCGAATACCTTATTTTCCTGAATATCGGTTGCATCAAATTCAGCAGTAGTATCTGCTGTGTTTGTGAAGTTTGCTATTCTGTCTGACAAGTCGATTGTTGGAGTTGCAGCGCTTTTTGTTGTGTTAGCTGCGCCACCATCAGCTGGTGCTCCACAACCTGGGCAGAATCTCTGTCCTTCAATAATCTCTTTTCCACATTTTGAACAAAATGCCATAGTATTTCCCCCTGATAATTATTTTGTTCGAGGAAACATATGCGTACATATTCCCTGAACTTATATACAAATTATAGTACTTATATTGCTATAAGTCAACAAATATAAATATAAAAACAATTAATATATGCCATTTGATGTTATATAGAATTAATATCGATATATTCTGACTTGGTTTTTGAATAAACTATCTTTTGTGAAGAATAAAGTCCATAATATCCCGAGAGCATATAGCTTACAGCAATAGCTATTACAAAAAGAGGGAGGCTTTCTACTCCAAACAGCTCAATAGAAAGCAGTATGGAAGTGAGAGGGCAGTTTGTAACAGCACAGAAAAGTGCTGAGAGACCTATTCCTGCGCCAAATGAAGGACTTAGCCCGATAAGCTTTCCGAATACATTGCCGAAGGTTGCACCCGTGAAGAAAACAGGAATAATCTCGCCACCCTTAAAACCAACACCAAGAGTTACAGCAGTAAACAGGATTTTCAGAGCAAAAGCCTCAGGCTTTGCATTCCCGTTTAAAGCATTACCAATAATATTCATACCAGCACTGTTATAATCATAGCACCCGACAAGAAAAGTCAGCCCGATAACAATAAATCCACCGATAATAATCCTTAAATATGAGTTCTTGAAAAATCTATTTGCATACTTGCCCGCACTTTTTATAGCAACACAGAATATTATTCCGAGAAGGGAACACGCTATTGCAAGTACGACTGTCAGTGTCGTGCTCTTAATTGTCAGATCAGGAACGCTTTTAAGATCATAAAAAGGAGCCTGTACGCCGAAGTGAGAGGCAATACCAAAGCCGACAAGTGATGAAATTGCACAAGGTAGAATTGCTGAATAATACATTATTCCGACCGATAAAACCTCCATTGAGAAAACAATAGCAGTAACAGGAGTGCCGAAAAGTGAAGCAAAACCAGCACTCATGCCGCACATTATAAGTATCTTTCTATCCTTCTCATCAAGTCTGAATAGTTTGCCGAACGGTGCGGCAAGACTTCCGCCAAGCTGCAATGCTGCTCCTTCGCGTCCAGCTGAACCACCGCATAAATGGGTAATAATTGTACTGATGAAAATAAGTGGGGCTGTCTTAATAGTGACCCTTGCATCTGATCTTATCGAAAGAAAGATAAGGTTCGTTCCAAGATCATTCTGCATCTTTGATATATTATATAGAAATACTATTATAACACCAGATATAGGTAATAACCATATTATCCATGGAAACTCCTCACGCATATGTATAGCATTTTCTATTCCAAAGTGGAAAGCTGTTCCGCCAAGTCCGACAAATATTCCAATAAAACAGGATATAAAAACCCATTTAAAAAACACGATGTATCTTTTTGATGAGCCTTTTAATTTATCAGCTAATTTTAGTAGTTGCACGCTATCACCTCAAAACATTCTGTTATTAATTATAATTGATATATTTATACGTGTCAAATCACAATAAAAGAAGAGACTGCAAAGTCTCTTCTTCAATCGCATACGCAAAGACATCTTAAATTTTCATTGGTCTGAATAATTTCTTCGTCAACATTGATTAGAGGGAAAGCATAATTATTGTGATTAACATATGCTACAATACCGATGCGTCCGTCTGATAAAACAACCTTCCTGCCGAGGAGTTCAGATGGCATATTCTGAAGGAATATATTAATAAGATGAGTATCAAGATTTGAAAATCTTCCGCGTGAAAATTCATCAAGAACTTCAAAAGGCGATTGTGCATCTTTATAAACTCTCTTTGAAACCATTGCGTCATATATATCAGAAATAGTTGTTATTCTTGCGTATAGTGAAAGCCTGTCATATGTAAGTCCGTCAGGATAACCTGTGCCGTTTGTCTTTTCATGATGTCCACGCACAGCAATTAGCACATCCTTGTCCCTTTCACCGGAATTAATAAGCATATTGAATGAATGAATCGGATGAAGTTTTATTAACTTGAATTCTTCAGAAGTAAGCGAACTTGGCTTGTCAAGAATTTCTTGAGGAATTTTAGCCTTTCCTATATCGTGAAGAAAGCCGACTTTGACAATCTGTTGCATATGCTCATCGTCGAGATTGAGCCATTTGCCCATAAGACCATTGAGAAATGCAACGTGAATACTATGATTATATAAGTATTTTTTGTCGTCCCTGACATTTGTTATTGCTTGAATAATCTGACTTGCATTAAAAGAAATGATTGTATTTTTAATTTTGAAGCATACTACTTCACTTTCATCTTTATCAATAGTCTTTGATTTGAAAGCATTATCAATTATAATATTGACTTTTGAACGTATTCCATTCAGTGAGTCTAAAAACTCTGTATATTTTTTATTCTCAGTAAAAACTTTTATAATATTCTGAAGATTTCTATAATTGTTTGTTTTGACATATAAGTTCCCGTATGTCATTTCAAGCTTCTGAAGCTGGATAAGTGAAAGCTTTGAAAGTGAAGAATTTCGAAGTGCTATGTTATATTCGCTATTGTTTTTGTAATAAAGCTCATAAGGAATAGCCATACCTTCCACAAGGTCAAAAGAACTGATGATGGAGTATTCATTAGCAACTGCAATATTTTCTATTTTCATATTTGTCACCCCTTTTTGCTTTCCTATATTTATATTATACAACATAATATTTCAAGTTTAAATACAATTCGACAATGTTTGTATATGAAGAATAAAAAAAGTGGTGGTTTTTATACAAGTCTACAAATATTAAAATTTATAATTTGTTAAATATTATTTAAAATAAGCCTCAAGCCTGTAAATAGGGCATCCCATGTCAGAAAAACGCTGCTCATATTCTGTTGTAATATTTCCTTCAAAATCAGAATTATGAAGGTTAAAGGTAACATTTTTTAGAGTAAAACCAAAATCACATAGGCTATTTATTGTGTATTCAAAAAATCCAGTGTTGTCAGTTTTAAGATGAATTTCACCATGAGGTACAAGTACCTTCTTATATAATTTCAAAAAATTCTCATGTGTAAGTCTATGCTTTGTATATTTCTTTTTAGGATAAGGGCAGGAGAAGTTAAGGTATATTCTTTCTATCACTTTCTCATCAAAATAACCTTCAAGATATTCAGCACCACAATTAATAAATCTGACATTCTTTACATTCTGCTCCAAAGCATTTTCAAGTGCGGTAACAATAACGTTCTTTGTCTTTTCAACAGCTATAAAATTGATATTAGGATATCTTTTTGCCATTTCAATAACAAACTGTCCCTTGCCACATCCTATTTCAAGATGAACAGGATTATTATTTCCAAAGTTACTTTGACAGTCAAACCTACCAATATCTATTTTGTCATTAAGGTTAAAGCTTTCAATATTAATTTCAATAAGTAAATTAGAGCAGGCTTCAAAACGCTCACTAAGACGCTTTTTCTTTCTCATTCTCATGCTGATCATTCCTTTGTTTTATAATCAATAATATATAACTTTATCATAAAAAAAGTATTTTTACAACAAAAAAATAGCAATGATTTTCATCATTGCTATAATAAATTTCTCTTAAAAATCAGATTGAAAAGGAGTATCATTGTCTTCAACCTCATCTTCAATTGAATCAAGTGCTACTTCTTCGTCGTTAACTATTGAGTCGTTTGTATCGTCGTCTGATTCATCTTCATAATCCTCACAATCGCAATCCTCACAATCGCAATCATCAAATGAATCTTCATCAAACTCATCATAAGCGTATTGGTCAAGTTCTTTTTTCCTCTTTATTGCAAAAATTGCTGCTGCGGCACCTGCTGCTGCGGCTGCAAGAGCAATAAAAATACCAGTTCCTTTTTTCATTTTTTTCACTCCTTTTCTTTATTAAAATTACTTTATTAAATTATACCATAACTTGTTCCTAAATTCAATGAAAATATTACATATTTTTTGTTAGGTGCATAATTATTGAAAGAGAAGCTATTGGAGCAGTTTCACATCGGAGAATTCTTTGACCCAGTCCGACTCTTTGAATTCCGTTTTCTTCAGCATAGTCAACCTCATCGGAATCAAATCCACCTTCTGAACCTATAAGCACGCTGATGTTTGTTTTATTGATAAAATCAATATCCGAAAGACTTTTCCCTCCGCCTTCATATAATATTATACCAACATCATCTGTTTTCATTCTGTCAACTGCTGTCTTAAAGCTTACCAATTTTTCAACAATAGGAATAATCCCGCGTCCAGACTGCTTTGCGGCTTCCAGTGAAATTTTTGACAGTCTTTCAATTTTTTTATACATATTTTTTTCATCTGGTCTGCTGATACATCTTTTAGTGAGCACAGGAACAATCCTAACAGCACCAAGTTCAACGCATTTCTGTACAATGGTTTCAAGCTTGTCCAGCTTTGGCATTGCCTGATATATAGTGATATTCACATCAGGCTCAGTAACAGACTTTTCTTTTTTTACAATTTTTACATTAACAACATCTGATATATTTTCAATAATACAGAAATAATCATTGCCCTTTGTATCACAGACAATAAGCTCATCTCCCTTTTGCATCCTAAGGGATTTTGATATGTGTTCAGCTTCACTGCCTGAAATTATTATATTATCTTTGCCAATGTCTTGAATAAAAAATCGTGGCATTAATTCACATCCTTGAAAAATATGTATTTATATAAGTGTATTTCGAATAAAGATATTTTCATTATTACCGTTGCATATCAAAGTATTTGCAGCAACTATTGTTCCGAGGTTATCACCTATTGTTGTGATAAAAATTGCGAGTAATGCAAGCTCTTCATTTGAAAAATTATCAGCAATTATATTAGCCGTCGTCGCAGCAAGAATGTTGAGGCTTTTTCCGTCTGCAAAAAGGCAGGATTTTCTGCGTTTTTTCGATTTGCTGTCTTTAGTTTTTTCATATATATTGTAAGCATTTCCTTCTGCCATATCAATCGCCCCCGAGATATAATATGCTTTTTCTGCATTAATTGTTCAGTATATTTTTATTGAAATTACTCACAATACCAACAATAATTAAAAAAACTAGGAGTAAAAATATGTTTTTGTTAAGATCATTTCTAACAGCATTATTTTCAATAATCGCATTATTCTTATTAGCAAAAATGATAGGGAACAAGCAGGTTTCCCAAATGAACATGTTTGATTACGTTAATGGAATTTCCATAGGTTCGATTGCGGCTGAGCTTGCTGTTGCAGACCAGCCGGAAGAATTTTTTGTAGTACTTGTTGCAATGATAACCTACGCACTTTTTTCATTTGCGATATCGTTGCTGACAATCAAGTCGATAAAAATGCGACGACTCTTAACAGGAAAACCAGTATTACTAATTGAAAAAGGCGTTATATACAAAAAAAATCTTTTAAAGGCAAGACTTGACATTAATGATATTCTGACTCTTGCAAGAAGTCAAGGTTATTATAATCTTTCTGATATTGAATATGCAATTATGGAGAATAACGGCAAGGTGAGTTTCCTTCAGAAGGCTCCGTCACGTCCTGCAACTTGTGCTGATATGAATATTATGACACAACCCGACTCACTTGTATGCAATGTAATTATTGATGGGAAGCTTATGCCACAGAATCTTCGCCATTCAGGAAAAGATAATTTATGGCTTGACAAACAGCTTCATGCGCAGGGCTATAATAATTACAAGGATATTATGCTCGCCACAGTTGATGGCAATAATAATTTAAGTGTTTATAAATCAATAGATAAAGAAAATAAGAGTAATATATTTGATTAAAGCACTGCTTTTAGAAAATTGACTATTTCACGCTTGAGTCTTGCAACAGGCAATCCAACAACATTATAAAAATCACCGTCAATCTTTTTCACGAAAAGCCCCCCTAATCCTTGTATTCCATAAGCACCAGCCTTGTCCATTGGTTCACCTGTCATGACATAAGCTGAAATTTCATTTTGCGATAGTTCATAGAATTCAACAGATGTTTTTTGAGAAAAAGATAAGGTTCTATCATTGTAACTTAAGCAGACTCCTGTTACAACATCATGAGCCTTTCCGGAAAGAGCTGAAAGCATTCTTACAGCATCTTCACATGATTCTGGTTTGCCGAGAATTTTCCCATCTGCGATTACAACAGTATCACAGGCTATAACAAGAGAGTTATTTGCATTGATACTTTTTGCTTTTTTTACAGATAGATATTCAGCAACCTCATATGAATCAAGCTTTTCAGGAAAACTCTCATCAATATCAGTCGGGAATATTCTGAAATCAGCATAAAGCATTTTTAAGAGTTCTTTTCGTCTTGGCGAGGCGGAGGCTAAAATTACATTTATTTCATCATTCATAATAAGTATCCTTTTTATTAAATAATAATAATTGTACCATAAAAATTATTGTGTTACAATAATATAAAAAAGATAAATAATAGCGGTACCTTTGCGGTCGCCCCCGTACCCCTTAGCATATAAAATAAATGAATTTAAGTATAAAAAGGCTTGCAATAATTAAAATGTTGTGTTATAATATTCAAGCGTTAATGATTTTTCCATAGTACTACTGTCTGAAGGTAATTATGATGGGCTACTATGTGTATCATAATAACTTTAGAAAGAGGTGAAAGATAGTGAAAGAGGGAATTCATCCAAAATATGAAGAAACTACGATCACATGTGCTTGTGGCGAAGTAATCAATACTCGCTCAACAAAGAAGGACATTAAAGTTGAAATTTGCTCAAAATGTCATCCATTCTTTACAGGTAAGCAGAAACTTATTGATACAGGCGGACGTGTTGACAGATTCAACAAGCGTTTCAATCTTAGTAAGTAATTTTCTTATAAGAGCTAATCCGGAATTATTTTTAATTCCGGATTTTTTGCATTTGAAGAAGAAAAGTGATATAATAACATTTGTATACCAATTTAGTGAAATATGAGGTTAAAATGGGATATAAAACGATTTATGAAAAAGCCGAGGCCAGTTTTATTGAGAAGAAATCCGAATTCATTGGTTATATATCACCTGTCAAAACAAATGACGAGGCAATAGAGTTCATTAATTCAATAAAAGCAATGCACAGAAAGGCTGCTCACAACGTGTATGCGTATATTTTAAGGCAGGATAACATCACTCGCTATTCTGACGATGGTGAGCCACAGGGCACTGCTGGAGTTCCTGTCCTTGACGTTTTACAAAAGGAAGGTCTGACCGATGTCTGTGTTGTTGTGACGCGTTATTTTGGTGGAATACTTCTTGGCGGCGGTGGACTTGTAAGAGCATATTCTCGCGGCTGTAAGATTGCTGTTGATGCTGCAAGAGTAATGGATATGTGCAACTGCTATGAGCTTTTGATAAAAGCCGATTATAATCTTTATGGGAAGATTAACCACATTATTCCTGATTATGAGGTTAAGATATTATCGACGGAATTTACTGACGAGGTTTTAATTAAGCTTCTTGTAAAAAGTGAGTTTTTAAAGGAAATTACCAACGAAATCATTGATATAACAAATGGCAAAGTCTTAATAAATAAGTCAGGGGAGAAATTTGCTGATTTTGCATAAAATTTTTTTGAAAATTAAAAGGGATTTTTTAAATTAAATTGTATATATAAGTATAGAACATTAGAGGTGAATAGAATGACAGACGCAAAATTAGTATCTTGCCCATGCAAAAGAACAAAATGCAAACGAATTAATAAATGTGATGAGTGTATTGCTTATCATTCAAAAAAGAAGAAACCACCATATTGTAAAAGAGAAATTGTTGATCAAAAATAAATTATTTTAAGGGGAGATTTTATGACACCTAGAGAACAAACGGAACAGATTGAAATTTCTACATTATGTCAGGAAGCTGCCCTTTCAATGCGGACGAGGGGACGACGTTTAGCAGAGGCAAAATGTCCTGTAAGAACTGAATATCAGCGTGACCGTGACAGAATTATTCACTCAAATGCTTTCCTGCGATTAAAACACAAAACACAGGTTTATCTTATACCTACAGGTGATCATTATAGAACTCGAATGACACATACTCTCGAGGTAGCACAAATTGCAAGAACAATTACAAGGGCGCTACGTCTAAATGAAGATTTGGCCGAAGCTATTGCACTCGGGCATGATTTAGGGCATACTCCATTCGGACACGCTGGTGAAGCTATCCTTAACGAGCTTTCGCCAACAGGCTTCAAGCATTACCTTCAAAGTGTGCGTGTTGTTGATTATATTGAAAAACAGGGAAAAGGACTTAATCTTACATATGAAGTGCGAAATGGCATTGCCTGTCACACAAACCAGGTGGCAAAAACAAGAGAGGGATATATTGTCCGCCTTGCTGACAGAATAGCATATATAAATCATGATATTGAAGATTCAATAAGAGCCGGCATTATTCTGACAAAACAGCTCCCACCATACCCTGTAAAAATCCTTGGAAAAACAAAGTCTGAAAGAATCTCAACTGTAGTTTCTTCACTTATAGCAAATGGTCCAGTTGAGATAAAAATGGACAGTGATATTCAGAAAGCACAGGATGAGCTTCATACCTGGATGTATGATAATGTATATAAAAATCCTATTGCAAAAGCTGAAGAAAGCAAGGCAAAGCTTTTGATTGAAAAGCTGTATAACTATTTTTACAAGAATTCTGATAAAATGCCAGATGAATATAAAATAACTATGGAAAAATCCACAAAAGAACAGGCTGTATGTGATTATGTCGCCGGAATGACAGACGGATATGCAATAAACCTATTCAATGATTTGTTTATTCCAAAGGGCTGGAGCAAATGATAAAAAGTAGAATACCAGATTTACTGACAATTTCAAGAATAATTTTATCGGTGATTTTAATTATTATTAAGCCATTATCATTGCTGTTTGTTGTAATTTATATATCAGCAGGACTTTCAGATATGCTTGACGGCTTTCTGGCAAGGCGGTTTAAATGCACATCACAAAGAGGATTATTACTTGATTCAGTTGCTGATATAATATTTTTTGTGGTAACAGCGTATAAGATTTTTCCGCTTATACATATCAATAGTATTATTGTCTGCTTTGTGCTCGTGATATTGGTTATAAAAATAATATCTTTAATTGTTGCATATATAAAGTTTCATAAGCTTGGATTTATTCATACATATATGAATAAACTCACTGGTTTTCTTACATTTTGTATTCCTGTGATAATTATAATATCGGTCAAATCCTCAATACTATTACTGTTGTGTATTGTAGCATTGCTGGCAGCAACTGAAGAACTATATATCAATATAAAATTCAAAGAATATAAAAGTGATAGAAAATGTTTTAGGGGTTAACAGTTTAGTATTGGTGACTTTGCGGTTGCCCACATACTACTTCGCATATAAAACAAATAATAAATAGGAGGTGTATTATGGCTCTTTCAGAAGATTTTTTATATCAGCTTAAAAGTTCAAATAGCATTGAGACCATAATGTCCTCTTATACGAACTTAAAACGACGTGGGCATAATTACGTCTGTCTGTGCCCGTTCCATTCTGAAAAAACGCCGTCCTGTACTATTTATACCGATAATCAGAGCTTTTATTGCTTTGGTTGTGGTGCGGGTGGCGATGTAATAACCTTCATAATGAAGAGTGAAAATTTAAGCTATATTGAAGCAGTAAAATATCTTGCGGAGCGTGCTAATATTGCAATGCCAGAAGATCAAATGGACGATAAAACGGGGAAAATTAAACAGCGTGTGTTTGAAATTAACCGAGCCGCCGCTAAATTCTTTTACAACCAACTTAAAAGTCCGGTTGGGAGAAAAGGGCTTGAGTATTTTATAAATAGGGGGCTTTCGCCCGAAACAATAAAAAAATACGGGCTTGGCTTTGCTGAGGATAAATGGACAACCCTCACAAACTATATGCAGTCTGAGGGTTACACGCAGGACGAGCTTGTAACAGCGGGACTATGTGGACGTTCAAAGTCGGGAAGAGTATTTGACGTCTTTAGAAACCGCGTTATCTTCCCTATAATAGATTTAAGAGGGAATGTAATTGCCTTTGGGGGACGTCTTATTGACGGTGAAGGGCCAAAATATTTGAACTCCTCTGATACTCCTGTATTTAAAAAGAGCAAAAATCTTTTTTCTCTTAATTTTGCTAAGGACAGCCACGAAAATTTTTTGATTTTAGCTGAAGGTTATATGGATGTAATAGCAGTTAATCAAGCGGGTTTTTCAAATGTTGTTGCAACACTGGGAACAGCGCTGACACCAGAACAGGCGCGACTGATGTCACAATATGCCGAAGAAATCATAATATCATATGATTCTGACGAGGCTGGGCAGAAGGCAACCTACCGTGCAATTAATCTCCTTTCAGAAGTCGGACTTAAAACGAAAATTCTTAAAATCAATGATGCAAAGGACCCTGATGAGTTTATTAAAAAATTCGGTTCAACAAGATTCAAGTTGCTCCTTGATAATTCTGAAGGCGCAATAGTCTTTGAAATAAACAAGTGCAAAAACGGTCTTGATATGGACAGTGACGTTGGCAGAGTTGAATATCTAAGCCGTGTCACAAAGGTTCTGTCGGAAATTATCTCGCCTGTCGAGCGTGAGGTTTACATATCCCGTGTGGCAAACGAACAGGGAATTTCAAAGCAAACTATTCTTTATGAGGTTAATTCCATCATCAAAAAACGACAGAATTCGCAGAATAAAAAAGAATGGCGCAATATTACTAATCAAATTGCGTCAAAGAGGGATAATATTAACCCAGAAGCAGCAAAATACCCTAAGGAAGCAAAAGCCGAAGCGGGGATCATCGCCTTTCTGTTTCTTCATCCGGACAAGCTTTCTGATATACAGGGAAAAATAAATCCTGACAATTTTGTGACAAGCTTCAACAAAAAAGTATATGAAAGTCTTATTTCTCACATTGAAAACTCTGTTGATATTAGTATTTCTGTATTTAATAGTGAATTTTCACCTGATGAAATGGGTAAAATATCCGAAATATTGGCTAAATTCCGCGAAATACAGATTACACAAGATACGGTAAATGATTATATTGACGTGCTGTTGTCGCATATTGATGTTAAAGATAAAAATGAAGATATGAGTGATGAGGATTTTCTCGACTTCTTTAATAATCTTAAAAATAGAAAATAACTAACCAATAAATAAATGGAGGAAATATAATGAGCTATGGTAAAAAAATGAGTATTGAGTCACTGATGGAGCAAGGCAAAAGAAGTGGCCGACTCACGACAAAAGAAATAACAGATACTCTTGAAGAGCTTGATTATGATGTTGAACAAATGGACAATTTCTATGATAATTGTGCGTCATACAATATTGAAATAATAGACGATATTGCTATTGATAACGATATTGACATTGCAATTGATACGAGTACTGCTGAGGATGAAGTTGACCTTTCATTATCAACTGAGGGTATTTCTATTGATGACCCAGTTAAGATTTATTTAAAAGAAATTGGACGTGTTACATTACTTTCTGCTGAAGATGAAATCAAGCTTGCAGAGCAGATGGCTTCCTCAGATCCAAAGATAGCTGCTGCTGCAAGAAAACGTCTTGCTGAAGCAAACCTGAGACTTGTTGTTTCTATTGCAAAAAGATATGTAGGAAGAGGAATGTCATTCCTTGATCTTATTCAGGAAGGTAATCTCGGACTTATCAAGGCTGTTGAAAAATTTGACCATACAAAAGGCTTTAAATTCTCAACATACGCTACATGGTGGATAAGACAGGCAATCACAAGAGCAATCGCTGACCAGGCAAGAACAATCCGTATTCCTGTTCATATGGTTGAAACAATAACAAAGGTTAAAAAAGTTTCAAGTCAGCTTCTCCACAAGAACGGACACGATCCAAGTCCTGATGAAATCGCTGAAGAGCTTAATATGCCAGTCGAAAGAGTAAGAGAAATCATGAGAATTGCTCAGGACCCTGTTTCACTTGAAACACCTATCGGTGAAGAGGAAGACAGCCACCTTGGTGATTTTATTCCTGATGAAGATGCACCAGCCCCAGCAGAAGCTGCATCACTTATACTCCTTAAGGAACAGATAAATCAGGTGTTATCAACATTGACCGAAAGAGAAGAAAAGGTATTAAGACTCCGCTTCGGGCTTGAAGATGGCCGTTCACGCACACTTGAAGAAGTAGGAAAACAGTTCAACGTAACACGTGAAAGAATACGTCAGATTGAAGCAAAGGCACTCAGAAAGCTTCGTCATCCTAACAGAAGCAACAAAGTCCGCGATTACCTTGATTAACAGAGGTGAAGTATGTTTATTACATTGGAATCTGATTATGCTGTACGAATAGTGGCGTGTCTTGCGAAGGAAAACAGACGTCTTGACGCAAAAACGATTTCAGAAATGACGTGTGTAACCTTACGGTTTGCACTTAAAATTCTGAGAAAGCTTGTCTCAGCAGAAATAGTAAAGTCCTTTAAGGGAACACAGGGCGGCTATGAGCTTGAAAAAAAGCCTGAGGATACTACCCTTAAAGAAGTAATCGAAGCTGTTGAGGGTACATATATGCTAAACCGCTGTCTTGATGTGAATTACCCTTGCTCGCGCGGAGCATCAGGCTCCTGCCGTTATCAGAATGTTTTCAAGGAAATTTCAGATATAGTTGACAAAAAGCTTGAAGAATGCACCTTTGATAATCTTACTGATTTATAATAATAAAACGGAGGAATAATTTCCTCCGTTTTTATATTTGTTTTGATTTAATAATAGTGAGATATTAATAACTTTTTATACTATTTGGTGAAGATGAGTGGACTTGAACCACTTATCTTTTGAAGTACATTTAATTATGTACATAGTTAAAATATGTAGTAATATATTTTGCTATTTATATATTTTTTTATTCTACATGAAAATCTTCAATAATGTCACTTATTACTTGTAATAAAATAGTGATTAATGTATAATATTTGTAAAATAATTATTTCAGATATAAGGAAGTGATACTATTGATTTGTCCTAACTGCAACCAAACTATTTTAGGCCATCCAGATGAGTGCTATAAATGTAATTATAATTTTCTTTTGGGAAAAGTAATTACATCTTTGGAGCAAAAGACAGTAGAATTAGAACAAAAGAAAATAGCATTAGAAAAAAAGAAACAAGAACAAGAAAAGGATTTGATTATTAGGAAGGAACAATTATCTAAAAATGCTCTGTATGAATATGATGTTGTTAAAATAATTGATAATGCATCTGGTGATTCTGATACAGATGAGATTAAAAGAATTATTGATTATCATGCATTAGATGGTTGGAGATTATCTTTTGTTTTCGCAAATGAAATTGGTAAGAAATCAAATTCTATTGGCATATCAGGAATATCATCTGGAATTAATGCGACTATTGAAAGCACTACATTAATTTTTGAAAGATGTATAAAATGTCAACAGAATTAATAATATTAGTTCTGATACATAAAAAGGCAGCTTGTTTTGCTGCCTTTTTTATGGTGAAGATGAGTGGACTTGAACCACCGACCCCCTGCATGTCAAGCAGGTACTCTGACCAGCTGAGCTACACCTTCGTTTTTGGTGGAGATGAGGGGGATCGAACCCCTGACCTCTTGAATGCCATTCAAGCACGCTCCCAACTGCGCTACACCCCCAAGTGAAATAATAATATCATAATATGACTTAAACGTCAATGCAAAAACAACATTTTTAATGAACTATTGAGAGCCTTTGTGGAGGTTGAATTTATTGACTTTCATTGGCTGGAATGTTATAATATTTTTGTTTAAACTTTCAATTGTTTTAATGGTAATATTTACAACTATATGAATTTTCTGATGATATAAAGTGTGTTAATTCATGTATCAGCAGTGAAAATATAAAGGAGAAATTATTATGAAAAAGTATTATATCGGTATTGACCTTGGTGGAACAAATATCTCAGCAGGAGTTGTTGATGAAGATTTTAATATTCTTGCAAAAGCAAAGACAAGGACAAATTGTCCTCGTGCAGCAAAGCTAATTGCAGATGATATGGCAAAAACAGCAATTGAAGCTGCTACAAAAGCTGGGATTTCAATAGATGACGTTGAATGGATAGGTGTTGGCTCACCGGGAACAGCAAACAGCGATACTGGTGTAATTGAATATTCAAATAACTTAGGCTTTTTAAACACACCACTTGCTGCTCTTATTAAGGAAACTATCAACAAGCCTGTTTATGTTGAGAATGATGCAAATGCAGCTGCTTATGGTGAATTTCTTGCTGGTGCAGCAAAAGGCTCAAACAGCGCTGTATGCATTACTCTTGGAACAGGAGTAGGCGGAGGAATCATTATAGATAAAAAAATCTACGCTGGCTTTAACTATGCTGGGGCAGAACTCGGTCATACTGTTATTGAGGTTGATGGAGCACAATGTTCATGCGGAAGAAAAGGCTGCTTTGAGGCTTATTCATCAGCAACAGGCCTTATCAGAATGACAAAGGAAGCTATGGAAGCTGACAAGTCGAGCAAAATGTGGGAAATGGTAAAAGCAGAAGAAGACGGAAGAGTAACAGGCCGTCTTGCTTTTGATGCAATGAGATCTGGAGATAAGTCAGCAAAAGAAGTTGTCGATAAGTATATAAAGTACCTCGCTGTAGGTCTTACAAATATGATTAATATATTCCAGCCGGAAATTCTCTGCATAGGTGGGGGAGTCTGCAACGAAGGGGATGCTTTATTGCTACCTGTTAAAGAACTTGTTGCGAAGGAAGTTTATACAAAGAACTCACCTAAGAATACTGAAATTGTTATAGCGAAGCTTGGAAATGACGCTGGTATTATTGGTGCTGCATTCCTTGGAAAAGCAAAGAAATAATGAGAGTGAGAGTTGATAATATGAATATAAAAAAGCTGTTTTTATCTACTATTATGATTATATTAAGCTTGTTTCTTTTATCAGCTTGCAATAAAACAGAAAAGGAAAATTCTACTTCAGATAACGGAATAAAAGGTGATTTTGAGTGGGAGTCTGTTGATAAGGAGTCTTTCACAATAAAGCTTTATTTCAAGGATAAAAAATTCAGTATGTATGATGTTGATGCAGGTAATCCGATGTTAAGCGGAAGCTATGCTATTGACGAATCGGACAAGACAATAACAATCAAATGCGATACTGTCGATTTTAATCCGCCAAAAGAGTGGAAGGAATTTAAAGCTGAAGAAAGCACCGTGTCATACGAATTAAGTGAAGATAAAAAGACATTGACACTGACATTCAATGGTGCATCGATAAAATTCAAAAAGGACTAAAATTAGTATAGTATAAAGGAGCCAAAATGGATATTCTCTTGAAAAATGTTCTTGCAGTTGATAGCATACAAGGCTTTGAAAAGCTAACAGATATTGCAATAACTGACGGTAAAATTTCAGCAGTGTCAGAAGATATTTCCCAAAATGCTGAAACTGTTATTGACGGAAAAGGCAGGCTTATGGTATGCCCTGGACTTTTTGATATGCATGTTCATTTTCGTGATCCTGGCTTCACTCAGCAGGAGGATATCATCACAGGAACAGCTTCTGCGGCAGCAGGTGGCTTTACTGGTGTTGCTTGTATGCCGAACACAAACCCACGTATTGACAGTGCCGAAACCATTAAATATATAATTAATAAATCAAAGAGTACTGGCATTGATGTTTTTCCCGTTGCCTGTATAACAGAGGGAATGAACGGCAATCAGCTTTGCGATTATATAGCTTTAAAAAATGCAGGAGCAATTGCAATATCCGATGATGGAAGATCTGTTGAAAATGCAGAACTTATGCGTCAGGCTCTTGAATTATCAAATGATAACGGACTCACAGTAATTTCCCACTGTGAGGATTTGAATATCATCGGCAAGGGAATAATGAACAAGGGTAAGACCTCACTTATTCTCGGCGTAGCGGGAATGGATAGAGCAAGTGAAGATTACATCACAGCACGTGAGATTGCCCTTGCATCCTCTTGCAATGCACATATTCACATAGCACATGTTTCCACAAAGGGAGCTGTTGAATTTATTAGAGATGCAAAGAAAAACGGTTATAATGTCACAGCAGAAACCTGCCCACATTATTTTACTTATACAGAAGAAAAGCTATTAAGCCGTGATGCTGATTATAGAATGAACCCACCGCTTAGAACAGAAGCTGACAAAAAGGCAGTCCTTAATGCTGTCCTTGACGGAACGATAGATTGTATTGTTACCGATCACGCTCCTCACACAAAAGAAGCTAAAGCCGATTTTGAAAAAGCGCCGAATGGCGTTGTCGGACTTGAAACCTCACTTGCTGTGACTTTAACACAGCTTTATGAAACTAAAAAAGCTACTCTTACTGATATAGTGAGGCTTATGAGCGAAAATCCAAGAAAGGTTTTAAAGCTTGAGGCTTTGACCTTAAAAGAAGGCAGTATAGCTGATCTCACAGTTGTTGACCTTGATAAAATATGGACAGTTGAACCACATAAGCTTTTATCAAAATCAAAAAACTCTGTCTTTAAGGGCGAAAAGCTTAAAGGCAAGGTTAAATACACAATATCAAAAGGCAGAATAATATTCAGCGACAAATAATTTAAGAGAGGATTGACATTATGGGCATTTTTAAAAAATTATTCAGTTCTGACGATTCAGATATTCTTGACAAAATTGATGAGATTGAAAGCGAAGAGGATACCTGCAATAGTGACGATGAAGTACCTAAAATATCCAACGAAGAGCTTGAAGAAGAACTTACCGAGGATGGCGAGTTATCCTACGATGAATATGATAAGGTTTGTTGCCCAGAATGTGGTGAATATCTTGGCGAGGGTGTAACAGTGTGCAAAACCTGTGGTTATGGAAAAATTACGGCAAGCTTTACCTGCCCTAATTGCGGAAAGCTTGATGAAGATCATCTCGGCTTCTGTGCATATTGTGATTTTGAATTTGAAACAAAGAAATAAAAAGCTAACCTATGTGTAAAATATATTACTATTATTTACATATATTAAAAGTCAGTTCAAATAATATTTTAAAGGAGAAATTCAGATGTCATTCAACAGACTAATTGAAAAAATTGCTGAAACACAAAATCCAACAGTAGTAGGACTTGATCCTAAGATTGATTATGTGCCTGAATTTATAAAGCAGAAATATTTTTTAAAGTATGGTGAAACTTTAAAAGGTGCAGCAAGAGCAATCGGATGCTTTAACCGTGAAATAATTGATGCAATTTCTGATGTTGTTCCTGCTATAAAGCCACAGTCAGCATACTATGAAATGTATGGCTATGAGGGCGTAAAGGTTTTGTATAAGACCATTGAATATGCAAAGGAAAAAGGCATGTTTGTTATGGTTGACGGAAAGAGAAATGACATCGGCGCTACTATGGAAGCTTATACGACTGCTTACCTTGGTCAGACTAAAATTCAGAACAATTCCTTTGAGGCTTTCGGTGCAGATGCTCTCACAGTAAACGGCTATCTCGGAACTGACGGAATTTCTCCACTTATAAATGCTTGTAATGAGTATGATAAGGGTATATTTGTCCTTGTTAAAACTTCAAATAAATCTTCTGGCGAATTACAGGACAAGCTTATCGGTGATAAGACTGTATATGGTGTAATGGGCGATATGTGCGAAGAATGGGGAGCACAGGCAATGGGCAAATACGGATATTCTTCTGTTGGTGCAGTCGTCGGCGCAACATACCCAGAGCAGCTTGAAGAAATGAGAAAAGCTTTGCCACATACATTCTTCTTAGTACCAGGCTATGGTGCACAGGGTGGCGGAGCAGAAGGCGTTGCTAAAGCATTCGATAAAAACGGACTTGGTGCAATTGTCAATTCTTCAAGAGCAGTAATGTGTGCTTATCAGAAGGAAGGCTGTGACCAAAAGGAATTCGCAGCAGCCGCTCTTCGCGAAGTTATCAGAATGAAAAAAGATATTATGACATACGTTAAGAAAATTACATTATAATTTTATAGAAAACTTGAGGTGGAAAAATGAGATACACTCAGGGTAAGTATCCTATCATCAATAAAATGTCAATAGCAAAGGGAATGTATGATATGACAATCCTCTGCAAGGAAATTGCTGAAATTGCAGTACCTGGGCAGTTCGTTCATATTTTGGCTGACGGGCATACGCTCAGAAGACCTATTTCTATTGCTTCAATTGATAAGGAAAAGGGAACAATCCGCATTGTCTTTGAAGTAAGAGGCATGGGCACCGAAGAAATTGCAAAAAAGAATGTTAATGAAATTATTGATATGGTCGGACCTCTCGGTGGTCGTGGCTTTAATCTTCTTGATAAGGAGAAGAAAGTCGTATGTATCGGAGGCGGAATTGGAACTCCTCCAATGCTTGCTCTTTGTGAATACTATGGAAAGAATGCTACTATAATAAGTGGCTTCAGGAATGCCTCAATTGCAATTCTTCAAAAGGATTTTGCCGATACTGGTGCAAACGCAATACTTTGTACAGATGATGGAACAGCTGGTAAAAAGGGCTTTGTTACTGAGGCATTAAAAGAATATATAGCAAACGAAAAGCCTGATATGATATATGCTTGTGGACCTCACCCAATGCTCAAAGCAATTGTTGCTATCGCCGATGAAAATGAAATTCCAACACAGGTTTCACTTGAAGAGAGAATGGGCTGCGGCGTTGGTGCTTGTCTTGTATGCGCTTGTAAAACTGTCAGAAACGGCGAAGAATATATGGCTCATGTCTGTCAGGATGGTCCGGTATTTAACAGTAAGGAGGTTATCTGGTAATAATGGCTGATTTATCTGTTAAAATCGCAGGTGTTGAATTCAAGAACCCTGTTATCCCTGCTTCTGGTGCTTTCGGTTACGGAAGAGAATACGAGCGTTTCTATCCATTATCAAAGCTTGGCGGAATAAGCGTAAAAGGAACAACAATAACAAAACGCCCAGGCAATCCAGTACCGCGTATTGCTGAAACTCCAGCAGGAATGCTTAATTCTGTCGGACTCCAGAATCCTGGAATTGACCATTTCATAAAGCTTGAGCTACCAAACCTCAAAACGAAGGATACTGTTATAATTTCAAATATAGCAGGTTCAACTATCGATGAATGTGTTGAAATTGCAAGAAAGCTTGATTCCACTGATGTTGATATGATTGAGCTTAATATATCCTGCCCGAATGTAAAAGAAGGCGGAGTTGCTTTTGGCACAACCTGTGAGGGTGCAGCAGGAATAACAAAACAAGTCCGTGCTGCTACAAAAAAGCCTCTTATTGTAAAGCTTTCACCTAATGTAACCGACATTGCTTCCATAGCAAAAGCAGTTGAGGCTGAGGGTGCTGATAGTGTTTCACTTATAAATACTTTACTCGGAATGAAAATTGATATAAACTCCCGCAGACCTATTTTGAAAAATAATGTCGGCGGACTTTCAGGGCCAGCAGTTTTCCCTGTTGCCGTAAGAATGGTATGGCAGGTAGCAAATGCTGTTAAAATTCCTGTTATCGGAATGGGCGGAATTTCAACATGGGAGGATGCCGTAGAAATGATTCTTGCTGGTGCAAGCGCAATTCAGGTCGGCGCTGCAATCTTCACAAATCCATATTCGCCTCTCGAAATAATCGATGGACTTAACAAGTACCTCGACGACAATAAGATAGAAAAATTATCAGAATTAACAGGCAAGGTTCAGCCTTGGTAAAGACAAAGGAATGAAAATATGACCACAGTATATATAGTAAGACACGCAGAGGCAGAGGGTAATATATCAAGGGTATTTCAGGGGAGAATTGACTGCGGAGTAACCGAAAAAGGCTACACACAGCTTAATGCTCTTTCTGAACGCTTTAAGGATATAAAGCTTGATTCTGTTTATTCAAGCCCACTTATCAGAACTATGGAAACAGCAAAGGCTGTCAACAAATATCATAATCTTGAGATTAAAAAGGTTGACGGACTTATGGAAATCAACGGTGGATTGTTTGAAGGTCAGCTTTGGGAAGAGCTTTCTAATCTTTTCCCAAAAGCTCACGACTTATGGCTTAATCATCACCATGAGTTTGAAATTGAACAAGGCGAGAGTATGCGTGAGGTTTATGATAGAATGAAAACCTCTGTGCTTGAAATTGTTCAAGAAAATAAGGATAAAACTATTGCGATAGTTTCACATGGTTGTGCAATAAGGAATTTTCTTTGCTTTGCAAATAAAGTGAACTTTGAAGAACTTAGCACTCTTGACTGGTGCGAAAATACCGGAGTATGCAAGCTTACATTTGACGATGACCTTAACCCAAGTATAGTTTATCAGAATGACGCAAGTCATCTTGACGAAAAGAATTTGACTATTGCCTATCAGGACTGGTGGAAGAAATAGCAGAAGGGGAATCATAATGAAAATAATGGCTGTTGATTTCGGAGATGCAAGAACAGGTCTTGCTGTTTGCGATAAAACTGAATTTCTCGCTTCTCCTGCTGGCATAATTTCTGAGCGTAACTTTGACAACTGCATACAGAAGGTTGCTGATAAGGCAAAGGAGCTTGAAGCTGAAGGCATCGTTGTCGGTTATCCGAAGAATATGAATGGCAGCATAGGTCCGAGGGCAGAAAAATGCGCCTTGTTTGCTGAAAAGCTCAAAGCGCTTGTTAATATGCCTGTTGAATTATGGGACGAGCGAAGTACAACAGTTTCTGCACACAATATTCTTAATGAAACCAATACAAGGGGGAAGAAGCGTAAGGCTGTTGTTGATGCTGTTGCGGCTACCATCATTCTTGAAAGCTATTTAGGATATAGAAAAACTAAGGCTAATCAGTCTTAGCCAAAAGCTCTTTTATCCCTATAATAATCAAAAAGCCGGCAAAAAGCTTTGACAGTATATCTGAACCAAGCTTGTTTGCTAAAAGGCTTCCGATAAAAACACCAATCGTTCCGCAGATAATAGGCGGGGCGATTTTTCTCCATTCAATAAGCTTATTTTTAGAATGAATAATAAGCGAAATTATCGCAATGGGGATGAAGAAAACAAGATTTATTCCTTGTGCTGAAAGCTGGTCTACCCCAGTGAAAGCTGATAAATATATTATTAGCACCATTCCACCACCAAGCCCCATTGAAGCTGAAATTCCTGTCAGAAAGGAAATAATAAGTACAACTATAAAATTCATCTGAGTAACATCCTCACACCTGCAAAAATCATTAAAGCACCGAAAACTCTCTTTAGAAGCTTTGTTGGAATTTTCCTGAGGATAAGGCACCCAAGTATTGCTCCTGCTATTCCACCCGGAATAAATTTTAAAGCGTCGCTGAATTGAAAGTTTCCGCTATTAAGGTACAATATTGTTGTAACAATACTTAGGGGAAGAATTATTGCAATAGATGTCGCATGCGCCTTGTGAGGTTCAATTTCTGCTTTTTCAAGAAGTGGAACAACAATCATTCCACCACCTGAACCAAATAGGCCGTTTATAATTCCAGTAACAAGCCCGAGTATATATAAGAAAAGTTTCTTCATTTAATCTCCAGAACGTTTTTAATTAGTATCTGTAGAGAAAATATTTATATTCAGAATTAATATATCGAATTAATAAAAGGTCGGAGCACGAAATCAACCACGAACAAAATGATAATAGATAAGCTTACTTTATTGGTTGATTGAGCGACCGTCACTCAATAGCATTATCGGAGTGCAGAAACGTCAAATCCGAGTTGTTGAGCGTCAGCGAAACGTGTCTGAGGATTTGACTTGATTTTCTTTATGTCATTTCTTGTATCAAGACAAGAAATGACATAAAGAAAAAGAATTATAGAAAAGTTATAATTGCGGTGGCTTTGCGGTCGCCCCCGAGTCCCTTCGCCTATATAAGGTTAAAAGAATAAGAGGACACACGCCTTCATATATAAAAAATCAAAAAATACAAAATAAAAAGCACCCTGATTTTTATCAGAGTGCTAATTTTTAAATGTATACCACCTTGCCGTCGCATAGTATATAAAACCCGCACAAGGCAGGGTGGGTAAAACAGCCTGAAGTTTTCACGCTCCCTTCGTCCACCGAATGGTGGGAGGTCTGCAATCCGTTCCAGAGACTGAATCCCGTTTTAATCGTGTTGGATTATATTAACCATGCTTGATCGTACAAGGCAGAAAGTTTTTCTGTAATTTTATTATATCACTACGATATTATAAAATCAATGGAAACTTAATCCTATGTTTTATTCGTGGTGACATCCACAATCGCAGCCTTCATCGCCACAATCGCAATCGCCTTCGCAACCGCAATCTTCGAACATTTCTTCAATTCTCTTCATGAACATAGCACCGATTTTGTCAAATTCAGCATCGTCATCGATAGAAGCAAGAATTTCTTCTTCGCCTTCAATCTGTGATTTAAGAATAACAAGATCTCCGTCAGATTCAAGGAGCTCGTCAGGATTTTCGCTATATGGTACAAGAGCAAAATATCTCTCGCCATCGCATTCAAGTGCATCGAGCATTTCAAAGGTCTGCTCTTTACCTTCCTCATCAACTAATGTGTATAAATCAGGTGTGTAATCTAATTCTTCTGACATAATCAGCCCTCCAGTTATTTTTATCAGTGTAACATTAATATTATACCCATAAAAAATAAATAAGTCAATAATAATATTGTTAAATATATAATGTACAACTTTTTTAAAAATATTTGAAAAAAAACTATTGACATTGCCTAAAATGCGTGGTATATTATAGACAAGGAAAAACAAAATCCTTAACAAGACAAAGAAAGAATAACACACAAAGTTAAATCATTTCTGGTCTTAATCTAAAAGAGAGGGAGCGAGTCCAATGGATACTACAGAAACGCAGCAGATCCGAGCATCCTTGAGGGTTTGCACAACTTCTAAGTATTAGAAACAATTGTATGATCCGTGATCATCAAAGTTTCAACCAAATGTGTTTATACATCATAGGTTGTGAATCAACAAGGGGCTCAAAGGACGACAAAATTTAGTGAGGAGAGAGTCCGATGGGTAATCGTTAGAAATTAATGGAAGATAACAAAATTTATTATGAGGGTGAGTCCTATGTAGCATTAGACATTTAAAACTTCCAATATCTAATGAAAAGGTGGTTCCAATGAAGTAAAATTTTAGATTCCGAACTGTTATTTAATGTGTCTATATAATTAAGTAAAGACCAGAATATTTAATCAGCCGTATTCGGAACAATTAACGAATTTAATCTCAATAATACGATTGGGAGTGATGCTTTTGAATGTTAATTTATCAAGCTTACTGGAGTTGAGAAAAATTAATTAGTCAGGAGTGATTCCACCAGAATATTATATATAATTAAGAATTAATAAAAGGAACCTTAATTTTAAGGTTCCTTTTTTAATGTTCTTATATTTTTACTAATTATTTCTCATTTTCTTTAATTGAGATGATTTTTGAGCTCTTGCCATTCTTTTCAATTGTATAAATCAAATACTTGTCGGCTTTATTTTTCTTTGTTTCAGGCATCCAGTCAGGAAGCTGTGGATAATAACCGACTTTAATCTCATATTTTTCATCACTGAGTTTTTTGATATCAGTAACACCTGGTCTGTAAGGGTTAATGTTTGGTGCTACAGGAAGAACATAAGATTTTGTCTCAGTATTATATTCAAAATAAAGTGAAGGATCGCCAAGCGTCTGATGTGAGAAAGATATGCCTTTACCAAAAAGCTTTGTTGCAGCAACTTCAATGTCACTTTCAGGAACAGTAATAAATCCATACTGATTTTTGTATTCCGAATGCTTTTCATCATAATTAATGATTATGCTCCAGGCAGCAGCTCTCAGCATTACTTCATTAGGTAGATCACCACTGTGTTCAAATGTAGGGGAATCAATAACAACAAGAGGATAAACATACTTTTTGAATTCGTTTTTCTGATCAGTGTTATCCGTTATACGCTTTATCTGATTAATACCAAAATTTACGGTAAAGACTAATCCTATAATGGACATAACACTTACGAAAATTCCAGTCCAGAAGTAAAAAATACGCTTTTTTGATTTTCTCTTTTTCTTTGGCTCTTCAATTACTTCAGTTTCAGTGAGTTCTTCAAGCTCGCTAATATCTTCATTTAATGCTCCTGAAATAGCTTTCTTAACAGGCCCGGCAGTTATGTCCGAGAATTTTTCACCAGCTTCAATTCTTTCAAGATCTTCACCGGTAGGGGCAGGAATATATTTTGTTTTTTTCTTTCTTCCCATTTTTGCTAAACCTCCTATCGAATTTGTCCGTTGCCGTTAATTAAATATTTTATACTTGTAAGCTCCCGCAAGCCCATAGGGCCTCTTGCGTGGAGTTTTTGTGTTGAAATACCTATTTCAGCGCCCAGTCCGAATTCTTCACCGTCAGTAAATCTTGTTGAAGCATTTACATAAACCGCCGCCGCATCAATACGCTTTTGGAATTCTTCTGCACTCAAAAGGCTTGATGTAACGATACATTCTGAATGTCCTGTTGAGTATTTCTGAATATGCTCAATAGCCTCATTAACATCATTAACAACCTTTATTGAAATAATATAATCAAGGAATTCTGTTGCATAATCTTCTTCTGTTGCAGGGATTACACAATCACCTATGATTTTTCTTGTGAGTTCACAGCCTCGGATTTCAACATTATGCTGGTCAAGGCGTCTTTTAAGCTTATATAGGAACTCTTCTGCAATATCCTTATGAACAAGACAGCTTTCAACAGCGTTGCATACTGATGGTCGCTGTGTCTTGCCGTTGTCAACAATATCTACAGCCATTTTTAAATCTGCTGATGCGTCAACGAACACGTGACAGTTACCTGTGCCGGTTTCAATGACAGGTACAGTTGCATTTTGTACAACAGCCTTTATAAGTCCAGAGCCTCCACGTGGGATAAGAACATCAATGTATTCATTAAGCTTCATCATAAGTGTTGCTGTTTCTCTTGAAATATCCTCAACAAGCTGAATACAGTCAGCAGGCAAGCCGACCTTTTCAATAGCAGTTCTCATAATATTTACAAGACATATGTTTGAATTGATTGCTTCCTTTCCTCCTCGGAGGATTACAGCATTACCTGCCTTCAAGCACAATGCACCAGCATCAACAGTAACATTCGGGCGTGTTTCATAAATAATTCCGATAACACCAAGTGGTACTCTTGTCTTTATAATTCTTAGTCCATTTGGACGGAGTGTTCCACCATCAATAGCACCAATCGGGTCCTCAAGCTTTGTTAGGGATAAAACAGCATTTGCTATATTTTTTATTCTTTTCTCATCCAGCATAAGTCTGTCAAGCTTAGAAGCAGACATACCATTAGCCTTTGCATTCCTATAGTCAATATCATTTTCAGCTATAATAGTTCTGACATTTGCGAGCAATTCCTCAGCAATAGCTTCAAGTGCAGCATTTTTTACAGATGAAGAAGCAGTAGCAATAGCATATTTTGCTGCCTTTGCCTTTATGCCTAAATCTTCAATATAACTCATTAATTATCACTCCCGTTTGCAGCAAATAAAGTCCCGACAGGCTTATTTTCAAAAAGGTCATAAAGGTGATTAGCATCATTTCCGTTCATAATTACCATATCAATACCTGCTTTGTTTGCAATCTGTGCTGCGTGAATTTTAGTTATCATTCCTCCTGTGCCATGTTTTGAACCCGAACCTTTAGCAAGTGAAATGATTTTATCGTCAAGCTTATCAACAACAGGGATAAGCTTTGCGCTTGTGTGCTTGTGAGGGTCCTTGTCATAAAGACCATTAATATCAGAAAGAATAACGAGCAGGTCAGCATCGACAAGGTCAGCAACAACAGCTGAAAGTGTGTCATTATCTCCGAATTCAATTTCTTCAACAGAAATCGTATCATTTTCGTTGATAACAGGTATTGCACCGATTGAAAGGAGCTTTGAGAATGTGTTTATAGCATTCTGCTTTCTTTCTTCCACCTCAACAATATCCTTTGTCATAAGAACCTGCGCAACAGTATGATTATAAATAGAAAACTGCTTGTCATAGAAGTACATAAGTTCACATTGACCTATTGCGGCAATAGCCTGTTTTGAAGGAGTATCAGAAGGTCGCTCTCTTAGCCCAAGCTTACCACAGCCGACACCTATTGCACCAGAAGTAACAAGAATAATCTCCTTACCACAGTTTTTAAGGTCAGACAATACCTTAACAAGCTGTTCAATTCGTCTTATATTGAGCATACCTGTTGAGTGAGTGAGAGTAGATGTGCCTACTTTTACAACTATTCTTTTTCTGTCTGAGAGTTTTTCCATTCTAAACTACACTTCCTTTGTTAACGTTGTTGATAGGTTTATTATCTTTAAAAGCTAAAAAGTTGTCTATAACCATTTGCACAAGGCGAGCTCTTGTTTTAAAAGGCGCCCATGCAATATGAGGAGTAATTATACAATTATTGTTATATCTCAAAGGATTGTCTTCAAGCATAGGCTCAACAGAAATAACATCAAGATATGCTTTTAAAATAATTCTTTCTTTGAGTGCTCTGTTTAAATCTGCCTCATTGACAACAGGCCCTCTTGATGTGTTTATTAAAATTGCATCTTTTTTCATTTTGCAAAGGTTTTCATAATTCATAAGTCCTTGAGTTTCATAAGTAAGCGGACAATGTAAGGTTACCACATCTGAAATTTCAAGTAATTTATTGAGTGTCACAAATTCAATGTCATCATAACTGTCAGGAACAGTCCTTGTGAAAACACAAACCTTCATTCCGAATGCCTGCGCTATTAATGCAACCTTCCTGCCGATACTTCCAAATCCGATAATCCCAATAGTCATTCCGCTTATTTCATGGGTAGGAATATTAAAATAAGAAAACAGCTTTGATTTTACCCAATCGCCGTCAGCAACAGTTTTTGCATATTCGTTTATTCTGCTAAAATGCGAGAGTATGAAAGCAAATACGTGCTGCGCAACAGCATCTGTTGAATAACCGGGAACATTTGTAACAATTATATTTCTTTCATCACAAGCCTTCAAGTCAACATTATTGAAACCTGTTGCGAAAAGTCCTATATAAATAATATTCGGGCACTGCCTAATTACTTCTGATGTAATAGGCGCCTTGTTGCAGAATACAATTTCAGCGTTACCAATACGCTCGGCGACTTTTTCTTTTTCAGTATATCCATAAATAGTCACATCGCCAAGTGAATTGAAAACTGTTAAATCAATATCACCTGTTGTTACTGTATCGGAATCAAGAATAACTATTCTCATGCTTATTCCTCATCATCATCTGAAAATGCTCGTTTTATAATATCATCTGCTTCATTAAAAAGCTCATCATGTTTATGAAGAGATTCATCATAAGCTTCTTGCTTCTTATTTTTCTTCTTAGAAACTATAATCATTGATGTAATAATCCATATAAGAAGTATAAGCTCAACAATTCCAAGAGTAAAAATAATCTTTTCATTCTGAGTGTATTGTGTTGTTAATGTCAGGTCAATGCCAAGCATTAATAAAATATAATACAAATGTTTTTTTCTGTATAACTGTAATATCAGAAATAGAGTTGCAAAAATACAGAATACAAGGTGCATCGAAAAAGGGAAAGGAGCATAAATATTTTCAATCATAAAATTCTCCTGTTAATTATCGTAATTATTATTATTTTATCACATTTCATATAGAATGGCAATGAATTTTTTATAGTTGACTTATTGCGTGGAAAATTTTATAATATTCTTGTACAATATAGTAATGACAATATATAAAAGTGAGGGCTTATGGACAATTTTAATGTTATTATATCTTTATTTGTATCTCTTATTGCCGTTGTTGTGAGCTTTTTTAACTTAAGGATTTCAAAAAAGCAGATTTTCACAAGTGCAATAAGCCAGAACAGAATGGACTGGATAATAAAAGTTAGAGAACTGATGCATTCATTTATTACTGAGTATCTTTCTGATAATACCGATAAAAATAAGCTCCTTTCAATAAAGCTACATATAGACTTATATTTGAATACCATAGAAAACAACCTACATAATAAGCTATCTATCACTATGCAAAAGTATGTTGATAATGAAAATCTTAGCTCAAATGAATTCATGGACGTTTGCAAGTCAGTTCTGAAAGAAAGATGGGAAAGAATTAAGCTTGAAACAGCTTATTCAAAAAAACACCTCACCCGCATTAAGAAAAGAATAGAAGGGTAGAGGTTATATATTTATTATATAATTTTTTAGGAGGTATAAAAATGGTTTTACTTATTGTTGATGTACAGAAGTTGATTACCTGTGACAAGCTTTATAATTTTGAAGCATTTAAAGCAAATATCAATCTTCTTATTTCTACTGCAAGGGAAAAGGGCATGGAAGTTGTATATGTCCGTCACTATGATGCCCCAGGCTGTGGCGATATGTCAAAGGATAAAGAAGGCTTTCAGATTTATGATGAATTCAAGCCAAATCCAGATGAAATGATATTCGATAAAGATGTAAACAGTGCTTTTAAGAATTCAGGTTTGCATGAATATCTTAAGTCAAAGGATGAAAAGCAACTTATAATAGCGGGGCTTATGACTGACTATTGTATTGACGCAACAATAAAATGTGGCTTTGAGCACGGCTTTGAAATCGTTGTCCCTGAATATTCAAATTCAACCTTTGATAATGAGTATATGACAGGTGAAGAAAGCTATAACTACTATAATAAATTCATTTGGAACAATAGATATGCCAAAAGCATTCCAATTGAAGAAGCACTTGAACTTATGAGTAAGTAAAATAAAAAGCCAACTGAAAGCATGCTGCTCTTCTTATTCATATTTTGACATTGTAATGCCTTGATTGGCGCAAAGTGGAGCCTAAACATAACAAGAGAAGAAATTATCACAAGAAAATTATGTACCCTGTGCGTAAAGTGTATGGCTCGTTGTCCGTTTACGGGAAAATACATAGATAATATTATGTAAAAGATATGCACTATTTTATCTTGGTTATAATTAATAAAATTATAGATTATAAATTTAGAAAGGAAATGATATTATGACAACACAAGAAATATTCAAGCTAATTAATGAAAATCCTGCTTTTCACCTTGCAACCGTTGAGGGAGATCAGCCAAGAGTAAGAGGAATGCTTTTGTATAAAGCTGATGAAAATGGTTTTATCTTTCATACCGCATCAACAAAGGACGTTTTTGCACAGATAAAGGAAAATCCTAAGGCTGAAATGTGTTTCTTCTGCAAAGGTGTCCAGATTCGTGTATCAGGTGTTCTCGAACAGGATAATGATGAAAAGCTTCGAGAAGAAATTTTTGCTCATCCATCGAGAAAGTTTTTGCAGGCATGGGTTGCAAACGGCATTGACAACCTTCTGCAGGTTTTTGTAATGAAAAATTGTACTGCTGTAACATGGACAATGGAAACAAACTTTGAACCAAAGAAGTACATTGAACTTTGCTGATAATATTAATTGTTTAAATTTGAGAACATAATGCTTACCCAAATTGGTATTATAATTTATTAAAGACCTGACCGATTTTATTCGGTCAGGTCTTTATATTTTTGTTTATCTCGCCGATTATTCCCACTCTATAGTTGCTGGTGGTTTTGTAGTTATGTCATAAACTATTCTATTTATTGACGTGACCTCGTTAATGAGTCTTACTGAAATCTTCTCGAGAACCTCATAAGGAATTCTTGCAAAGTCAGCAGTCATAAAGTCAGTTGTTGTAACTCCACGGAGCGCGAGTGTGTAATCATAGGTTCTTCCATCACCCATAACACCAACAGAACGCATTGATGTAAGAACAGCAAAATACTGATTAATGCTTCTGTCAAGACCGGCAATAGCAATTTCCTCACGGAAGATAAGATCAGCATCCTGCAAGATAAGAAGCTTTTCGTCAGTAATTTCACCGATAATTCTTATAGCAAGCCCAGGACCAGGGAATGGCTGACGCCATACAAGCTTGTCTGAAAGTCCAAGTTCAATGCCAAGCTTTCTTGTTTCGTCCTTGAACAATAATCTTAGTGGCTCAATGATTTCCTTAAAATCAACAAAGTCAGGGAGTCCGCCAACGTTGTGGTGTGACTTGATGACAGCAGCGTCGCCAGTGCCTGATTCAATAATGTCAGGATAAATTGTTCCCTGTGCAAGGAAGTCAACCTTGCCGATTTTTTTAGCTTCAATTTCAAATACTCTTATGAATTCTTCACCGATGATTTTTCTCTTTGTTTCAGGATCAGAAACGCCCTCAAGACGAGCCATAAATCTATCCTTAGCGTTGACTCTGATAAGGTTAATATCCCAGTCCTTAAAGGCTTCTTCAACTTCATCGCCTTCGTTTTTCCTCATAAATCCGTGATCAACGAAAATACAAGTGAGCTGATTTCCGATTGCCTTAGCAAGAAGAGCAGCACATACTGAGCTGTCGACTCCGCCTGAAAGTGCAAGCAGAACCTTTCCGTCGCCGACTTTATCTTTTATATTTTTAATAGCAGTTTCAGCGTAATTGCCCATTGTCCAGTCACCAGTACATCCGCATACGTTGTATAAGAAGTTGTGGAGCATTTTCAAACCGTTTTCAGTGTGGTTAACTTCAGGGTGGAACTGAACGCCGTAGAATTTGCGTTTTTCATCGGAAATAGCAACATTAGGGCAAGCTTCTGAATGAGCAGTAAGCTTAAAGCCGTCAGGAACCTTTTCCATATAGTCACCGTGGCTCATCCACGAAATACCCTTTTCATTCAAGCCTTCAAAAAGCTTGCAAGTTGTATCATAAAATGTCTCAGTTTTTCCGTATTCACGAGCGGTCGCTTCTGAAGCTGGAACAACCTTTCCACCAAGATGATATGCCATAAGCTGACAGCCATAACATATTCCGAGAATAGGAATATTAAGTTCAAAAATTTCCTTGCTTATATTAGGGGAAGTTTCAAGATAAACACTGTTAGGACCACCTGTGAAGATAATTCCAACAGGGTTTAACTTTTTAATTTCATCCATAGTGATTTTGTAAGAACGAACTTCACAATATACACCACATTCACGGACACGACGAGCGATAAGCTGGTTATACTGTCCGCCAAAATCAACAATTAAAACAAACTGATGAGCCATACAAATAAAAATCCTTTCATTTAAAAACAAATATATAGTATGATTTATATTTTTGCTGTAAGTATTTATATATAACAATCAATTTATATATTAACATAAAATGTGACTTTTTGCAACATATAGGTTGACAAATCTGTTAAAATCAGAATTATGATTTCAGTAAAAAGTAATAGATATTTATTAAAAGTATTGTTGTTATAGCAAGGTATAAACTATTACAGATAATACATTTAATAGATTTTGTTATGAGTAAGTATAAGCACTATGACAACCAATAATAGGTTGTCATAGGGTCAATGGGCGAGTGTATAATTGGACACGAGCTTGCAAAGAAAATTCTTGGCGAGCGGATTACTCTTTAATTCATGGATGGCAGCTCAACACCAAAGGTACAGGCAATAATAGATTAAGAAAAAATTATAATAAATATAATAACAGAGGTTTAACATAGTAGATTAAAGTTATTTTATAGTTACAGGAAATATTTTACAAAGTATATTATATAATAATGTAATAATATATATAAAAATGTTAATAATAGTTGACAATTAGACTATAAAATGGTATATTGATTAAAATAGCAAATAAAAAATAATTTGTATATGGTAGTTTCTTGATTAATAGTTTTTTCAGGAAACTATTTTTATATAAAATTATAATTACAAGTATTATTATAATTATTTAGTACAAATATAGGAGGTTATTTATGATCAAATCTAAAAAGACTATTATTAAAAAATCACTTTGCATGATATTAGCAATACTCATTGCTATAATGATTATGCCTGATATTGATTTAAAAGTCAAAGCTGCAGGTAGCATAACTGTTGATCTGCCAACAAAAACAGCAACCGGATCGTGTGCTGTTGATGAAGAATTAAAGCTTTACCCTTACCAATTGTTTGGCTTAACATCTGACGATTATAACAGTCACGATGGCTTTACGTATGGTTTTACACAGCCTGCAAACGAGAATGGAAAAATTTATAATAATATCGATATTAGTGAACTGGCTGCTGATGGTGTCTATAATTCTTATATGACTTATGATAATACTGATTATATGACTTTCAAAGCAGGTGTAAGTGGCACATATACCTTTCACGCCGAGTGCTTGGATAGTTATGATTTGTCGACATTTAATACATGTGAAATAACAATCACCGTTGGTGCATCTACTCCTAAATACACCGTATCATTTGACAGCAATGGTGGCTCGGCTGTTTCTGATAAAACAGATATTACAAGTGGTTCAGTAATTACAGCTCCAACACCAGCACCGACAAAATCTGGTTATGCTTTTGGTGGTTGGTACAAAGATGATAATACATTTTTAGACGACTGGGATTTCGCAAATGATACAGTAACTGCAAATACAACTTTACACGCAAAGTGGACTGATAACACAGCCCCAACAGTGGTATCAATTACGCGTGCTGATACATCACCCACTAAAGCCACAAGTGTAAGCTATACTGTAACATTCAGCGAAGATGTTACAGGAGTTGATAGATATGGTTTTAATTCAATATATGTTGGAATATCCTATACTTCATGGACAGTTACAGGAAGTGGAAAAACATATACTGTAACAATTAATGGTATATCAGGTAGTGGAACTTTTCAACTTTTTTCGGCTGAAGTTGGAACAGGAATTAAGGATCTTGCAGGCAACGATGTAATTGGTGAATATACTGGGGAGATTTATACTATTGATACAATACCACCTTTAATAACAGGAGTTGAAAATAATCAAACATATACTTCAGAAGTAACTCCTGCGTGTTCAGAAAGTGGCATTGTTGTATCATTATTAAAGAATGGCAGTGAAGTCAGCGGATATAATTTCGAAAAAATCTCGACAAACGGTGATTATACTTTAAGTGTAACAGATAGTGTTGGTAATGTATCTACAATTAATTTTACTGTTGATATTCCAGAGACATATACTGTTTCATTTAATACAGATGGTGGTTCAACCGCTCCTGGAAATCAGACAATTAATTATAACAACTATGCTAATATCCCAGCAGATCCAACAAAAACAGGCTGTGACTTCCTTGGTTGGTATAATGGTTCAACAAAGTGGAATTTTGCAACTGATAAGGTCACTGGCAATATAACACTTACAGCACACTGGAAGAATGCACAGTACACAGTAAGCTTTAATACCGACGGTGGCTCAATTGCTCCTGGAAATAAGACAATCGATTATAACAGTTATGCTAATATCCCAGCAGACCCAACAAAAACAGGCTGTGACTTCCTTGGTTGGTATAATGGTTCAACAAAGTGGAATTTTGCAACTGATAAAGTTACAAGCAATATATCACTTACAGCGCATTGGAAAATTCAACAGTTTATAGTAAGCTTTAATACAGATGGTGGTTCAACCGCTCCTGGAAATCAGATAATTAATTATAACAGCTATGCTAATATCCCATCAGACCCAACAAAAACAGGCTGTGACTTCCTTGGTTGGTATAATGGTTCAACAAAGTGGAATTTTGCTACTGATAAGGTCACTGGTAATATAACACTTACAGCACACTGGAAGAATGCACAGTATACAGTAAGCTTTAATACAGATGGTGGTTCAATTGCTCCTGAAAATCAGACAGTCGATTATAACAACTATGCTAATGTCCCAGAAGATCCAACAAAAACAGGCTGTGACTTCCTTGGTTGGTATAATGGTTCAACAAAGTGGAATTTTGCTACTGATAAAGTCACTGGCAATATAACACTTACAGCACACTGGAAGAATGCACAGTATACAGTTAGCTTTAATACTGACGGTGGCTCAATTGCTCCTGAAAATCAGACAATCGATTATAATAACTATGCTAATATCCCAGCAGATCCAACGAAAACAGGCTGTGACTTCCTTGGTTGGTATAATGGTTCAACAAAGTGGAATTTTGCAACTGATAAGGTCACTGGCAATATAACACTTACAGCACACTGGAAGAATGCACAGTATACAGTAAGCTTTAATACAGACGGTGGCTCAATTGCTCCTGAAAATCAGACAATCGATTATAATAACTATGCTAATATCCCAGCAGACCCAACAAAAACAGGCTGTGACTTCCTTGGTTGGTATAATGGTTCAACAAAGTGGAATTTTGCAACTGATAAGGTCACTGGTAATATAACACTTACAGCACATTGGAAAATTCAAAAAACAATTACAATCATTGAGGTACCTGCTGAAATTAAAAATCCAGATTTAATTTCTGTTGCTCCTCAGGGTGAAGCGTTTGATCACCCTGTTGAAGTAAGAATGAAAAATGATCCGGCAGTTAAACAGGCGATAACAAAAGCTATTGATGATAAAATAACTAGCGAAATAAAGGATATTACTGTTTTCCCACTTGATATAAGCCTTTATATTAAAGGAACTGATACAAAGGTTCAGCCAAACTCAGGGACTTCAGTCGTAATAACTTGTCCTATTCCTGAAAATTTGATTGCAAATAAGGATAAAATTAAGGTTGTTTGTCTAATAGATGGCAAGCTTACAATTCTAGATACTAAAATTGTGTTAGTTAATGGGGTTTACTGTGCCCAGTTTAAAGCAACACATTTCTCACCATATGCAATGGTGGTAGATACAGCAAATGAGCTTAGCAATACAACTAACCCACAGACATCTGGAAATGATACCGTTGCGACTTTTTCAATAATTGCAATTTTATCAGTTGTAACTCTTGCAGTCGTAAGAAAAAAGTACAAATTTAAGTTTGCTAAATAATAATAAAACCAGAAACGCTTGCAATTATAAGAAATTATAACAAGCGTTTCTTTTTTAGCTAATAAAAAAAGAGAAGCATTATGCTTCTCTTTTTATTTATATATTTCTAAGCCTTATTGCGTCTGAAATTGTCTTTTCCTTTGCAAGCATTCCATACTTATCGACTTCGTTCTTATCTTTTGGCTCGTGGGTAAGGTTGCAAGCACCGCCGATACACCCACCAACACACGCCATACCCTCAATAAAGTTTGCCCCTAGTAGCTCTTTATTCTTGTTTGCCTTAAGAAGTGCTGTTCTGCACGCTTCAATACCGTCGCATGAAATCGGCTTATATTTAAAATCAATAATATTCTGTTCCTTTAGTGCCTGTTCAACAGCTTTAGCAAGTCCGCCACTTCGTGCAAAAATTCGACCAAAGTATGATGCGTTGTCCAGGTAGTCTTCTTCAAGGGAAGAAACATCAATATCATTGCAGTCAATAAGCGCCTGTAATTCCTCAAAAGTTATTACACAATCAATTATGCCTTTTACTCCCTCTTTATTGATTTCAGCCTTTTTAGCAGTACAAGGTCCTATGAAGATTATTCTTGCCTCCGTATCAATCTGCTTTATGAATTGTGATATAGCTATCATTGGTGAAACATTGTGAGAAATGTTTGGCACAAGTGCAGGGAAGTTCTTTTCTATGTATTGGACAAAAGCAGGGCAACACGAACTTGTGAGAAAGCCTTTTTCGTACAGCTCCTTTGCCTCATCAAAAGCCACCATATCAGCGCCGAGAGCAGCTTCAATTACACTATGAAATCCCATTTTCTTTAATGCTGTAATAATCTGGCCAAGCTTATACTCAACAAACTGACTCGAAATTGATGGAGCAACCACTGCATATACTTTATAATTCTGATTATTGTCGCTGTTCTTAAGGATATTTACAGCATCCACAATAAAGGATTTGTCCATTATCGCACCAAACGGACACTGATAAACACAAGCACCACATTCAATACACTTGTCATTATTAATACTTGCCTTTTTATCCTCATCCATTGATATAGCCTTCACCTTGCAGGCTTTTTCACATGGTCTTTTCATTGACTGTATTGCTGAATAAGGACAAGCTGCTGCGCACTTTCCACATTCCTTACATTTATCAGGGTTGATATGCGCCTTATGATCAAGATTATCAAAGGATATTGCTCCAAAGTTGCAGTTTTCAGCGCATCTGTGAGCGATACAGCCTCTGCACGCATCTGTTACTGCATAGGTTGTAACAGGGCATTCATCACACGCAATATCAAGGACTTCAACAATGTTAGGGTTATCTTTGTTTCCTCCCATAGCAAGTTTTATTCGCTCGCCCACTATTGCACGTTCTTTATATATACAGCAACGCATTGTTGCTTCTTTTCCATTGACAATTTCCTTTGGGATTTCATACTGGCAGTCCTCAAGCGTTCCCGCATAAGCGTGCCTTGCGACTTCCCTAAGGACCTTATATTTTAAAATCTGTACCTGGGTATCAAACTTTGGCATTTATTTCTCTCCTAATATCAATCAATAGTAAAATACGTTTATCTTCTTGCCGATATGATTAAGGCATTCATTGAGTTCCTTTATAATCTGGAGTTTTATTCCTATACTGTATGGCAGGTCAGGATTCTGATGAGCTGGATTTATAGCTGTTCCTACAAAAAAGTTAATTTCTGTTGCATACTCGAATAGCATCTGTGAAAGGAGCGATGCACCGTCCTGCTTATACTTCCAGTGAGAAGAAAGTTCAGAATCAGATACAATCTCCTTTGCGTTTTCAAGAACCTTACTCATCGTGACTATTCCCTCAGTCACTAAATCAATTCCCTCAATGTGACCAATTGGCGGAATTGACCTGTCGGGATAATCAATACTTGTTGAAACACTCTTATTAAGATAATCAGCAACAATTTTTGAGGTTGTTCCACCGCATACAATCTTCTTGCCCTCTTTTGAAAAGAAAAGTGCGAGCTCCTTGCTTTCATCATCCAACTGCTTTGGTGGCCCGAACATAACATTGACTTCCTCAGTGTTACGGATTTTTACTGTTGCGATGGTTGTATCGTCGCCCGCTCTTCCACCATAAAGCCTGTTACATTCTTCTGCTAAAAAGGTTGAAACCATTTTTGCTGACATATCGGGAGTATATCTGAGTTCAAGATATTCAATAATATTCTTTCTCTGCCAGCCGAAGTTGAGAAGCTTTCCTACCCCTGCATATTCAGCCCCATCGCTAAAGCTTACAAATACATCACCTATCTGAATTTTAAAGTGACTCTCAAAAATTTTCTTTTCGCCGATAGTTTTAAGTGTGGAATCATACTTAATACTCTTGCCATCTCTTAAAACAACACAGGCAGGGTTATCAAACTGTATAAGCGTTGTCATTCTGTTCTTGCTTACTTGAATGATTGTGAATGTGGAATATGCTATGTTTCGGACTGTACACACAGGTAATGTTCTTGCAATAGCATCAACACACTGCTCAAGTGACATTCCATTTGACATCATTGTACAGATGATTTTCGAAGTAAGCGTTGCAAGGATATTTGCCTTAACACCACTTCCAAGACCGTCGGCAAGAACAAGCGTTACATTCTCATCATGCTCAATGATTTCTACTTTATCTCCGCATAGATATTCGCCGTGTTTAATAAGGCTAACGTAGCCTGTTTCTGTATATAAAGAGTTCATTGGTTCTCCTTGAAAAACTGTAGTGATTATAATTCATCATTTATAAAAGCATCTTTAAGCTTTGTGAGAGCAATCTGTGTTTCTGCTGCTGTTTCACCGAGGAGTGAAGCAATTTCCTGAACAACTCTCATCTGTTTTTCTATTACCTTGTCCGCAACCACAACCGTTTGAAGGCACAGTTCATTTTTTGTGTCCTGTTCCTTCTGCTTGTCGGAAATATCCTTCATAATAATTATGCATATATGATATTCTTCGTCATAAACAATAGATTGTTCAACAACCTTTTTATATGAATTCAATGCAAGCTTTCGCTCTAATACTGATTTGCCGGTTTCCATTACTTCAAGAATATCGGAAGGATTAAAAAGCGTTGCTATTGAATTTTTTATCAGCGACTTTCTGTCCTGCATATTAAATAACCTACAGGCTGTCGGGTTAGCCTCAATAATCTTAAGGTCATCATCTATTGCCATAATGGCATTAGGTGAATTGTTTATTATCTTGTCCGAAAATGATTCCGCCTTTTCCTTTAAATAAGGCAGGCACATAGTCAGGTCAGCCTTGCCAAAATAAATAGCAACAGCTTTATCACGACAGGTTTTGTATCCGCAAGTACCACAGTTAAGCTCATGCTCAGGCAAGGTCTTTCCCATTTTCTTGAGAATATCCTTTATTGCATTCTCACCAGGCATCTGTCTGTGTACGCCACAGTAATTTATATTCTTTTCAAGTGAAATATCAGTAAGCAAATCAAGATCCTTGTCACCTGAATAAGCATTTACTCTTCTTATACTATCAATACAGTTTTCTCTGTACTTCAAAGCAGCCGGCCCATTGATGCATCCACCCTCACAGGCATTCATTTCAATAAAGCAATTATTTGTTTCAAATTTATCAATACTGTCAAGAACCTGTATACATTTTTCAACACCATCAATAGCGTAATATTCAAAGCCAGTATTCTCAGTATCCATAGAAGCAATAATTCCGCCAGCTCTCGGGAAGAATCTTGCACGATAAGCATCATCAAGGACAACCTCCTTCTCTGATATTTCTATATTATATTCACGCAGATAATCCATTATTTCATCAAAGGTAATAACGCAGTCAAGCTCTTTGACAAGCTTCATTTCATCTTTTTTTGAAATACATGGGCCGATAAACACAACAAAAGCATCATGATATTTTTCCTTAATCATCTTTGCGTGTGCGTGCATTGGAGTAATTACATCCGCAAGATATTTTATAGCATTTGGATAATACTTCTGAATAAGAGTATTTACAGTATGACAGCAGGAGGAAATAAGTACCTTCTTTTCCTTACGGGCAATAATCTTCTCATATCCCTTTTTAACAATCTCTGCACCCTCTGCTGTTTCAAAAGCATCAAAAAAACCGACAGTCTTTAGCATCTGTCGTATTTCATCAATTCCCGAAGCACCAAATTCACTTATGTATGAAGGAGCAACACTTGCTATTACCTTCCTGCCTTGTTTAATTGCTTTATCAACAATACCTATATCATTACGGATTTCCTTTGCATTCTGCGGGCACGCAACAAAACACTTACCGCAAAGAATACACTCATCAATAATGATATTAGCCTGTCCCTCACTGAATTTTATGCTTTTTACAGGACAGTTTCTTATGCAGTTATAACAGTTCTTGCAGTTTGATTTTTTCAGCCCTAAAATACTATCCATAAAAGCCTCACTGTTCAATCTTCAAAATGTATTTGTTGAATACCTCGTCGAAATTTTCCTTCGAAACGCCTGTAATAATCTCATCCTCAACCTTAATAGTAACACCCGATGTGCATTTCCCAAGACAGAATGACGCCTTGAGGTCAATCTTATCTTCAAGATTGTTAAGTTTTATATTTTTCTTGAGCAATTCAATTATGTCATAAGAACCCCTTAGATGACACGAAGAACCTATGCAAACGTATATTTCCATGTAAGTCGCTCCTTTATATTGTTAATTATTTAACAATATAATTATATACCTTATTTTCATTTTTGTAAAGTAGCTTTTTATAGAATTTACCGTAATTTAATATAATTTTATAATGCAAAATGTATGACGAAGATTATGTGAAATATTGTATAATATCAAATAATATGATAAAATGGCAAAAAGACGAACGGATGAGGTGACAAAATGAAAGATGTAATTTATTAAGCTAAAACAAGTTTTGCTTTCATGCACAAAGCTATTATTGAATTGTAAGTTAAAGCAACAAGATGCAAAACCAATCAGTAATCAAGATTTGTTCTGATATAGAACAGTTTTTATAGATTATTAGTTGATTGTTCCCATTATGTTTATGATGGATAAGTAGATTATAGCAATTAACTAAGTATTTATAAAATCGTAAATATTAAGGAGTAATTATGAATAAAAGATTTTACATAGGGCTGTTTCTTAGTATAATCATTTTAATGACAGCTTGTACAAGCAAAAAAGAAGAAACAAAAGAAAACTTGAAGTTAGAAAAGGATAGTTATGCATGCGATTTTGTAAAGTACCAGAAAGACGAGGTAATAAAGTCAAAGTATTTTGAAATTAATATTGTTAAAGACTCAGTAGTACCAAAAAACTTCGGAACCATGTGTGATATTGTCGCCGAGGATGTAATGAAGTTAACCGGTCTTAAATTCTATCCAGATGGGGATATAAGTAAAAACAGAATAAATATAAATATTCAACGCAAGCACAGAGCTTCAGTTGCTAATGAGAAAGAAGTAAATATAACTGAGGAAGAGGCATTGTTGTGGAATGGTACTTCACATGTTCTTGCTCATGAACTTACGCATTGTATTCAATATAGAAATTTTAGGAACTTTGATCGTATGATTGATGAAGGCTACGCAAATTACATTACAAGATTATATTATAAGAATTCGACTTTGCCGACTTTTTATTCGTTGCATCATACTATTGCAGAATATCAGTTGCCTGATGTAAGCGTACTTGAACAGACAGTTTCAAAAAAGTCTATTTTCAGTGAAGATCAACCTATGATGGAATATTACGGAATGGGTTTGAGACTTGTCACTTTTCTTCAGGAGACTTATGGTAAAGATGCAATATTAAAATTGTTTGAAAAACTAAAAAGCCAGAATATCACAGAAGGCAAGCAGGTAACTGTAATGATTAAAGAAATTACATCTAATGATGTATTTGTTAAGTTTTCTGAATGGAATAAAATAAATAAAGATAAGATGGAGATGACAGAGCCAGTAGTAGATTATACCAATACTAAAACATTATATATTACACCTTTGAGATATGAGGATGTATGGAATACTGAGAAAGAATACAGCTATTATTACTTTTTTGATAATGTTAACGGATATATAAAAAATGATATTGTGCTTGATTTTGCATATGGCTATAAATATTTTAACCTTTCAGAAAATGAGACATTAACACAAATTGCAGCAAAATTCACAACAGATAAAGATTGTAAATTAAAATATTATGATAAGAACCGCAAAATTATTAAAACAAAAGAAGTAAAAGCTGGTGAAACTGTTGACATTCAAGATGGTTCAGCCTATTACATAAAAATTCAAGGGGCTTGCACATTTAAATTTGTTCCTATATGGGATCAGATGCTTCCGTCAGAATTGGTTTTGCCAGAAGGAATGAAATAAAGTATTAATAACACAATTACCGCTTGATATTTGGCTATTCATTAAATATGGAACTACAAAATCTATAAGTTTAGAAGAACATTGTGAAAATAAATGTGGGAAAAGGCAAAAAGGAATATGAGAACGGCTTGTAGGTGACGATTATAACAATGATGGTGGAACTCAAAGAACTTTAACGTGTTTTTCACAAGTTGCAAAAAGTAGGGAAAAGTACACTTATATGAGTAAAAAGGAACTCCCATTAACATTTTTAATAGGAGTTCCTTAATTTCTATATAAATTTATTTCTTTTTTAATGCATTTTGCGCAAGTCAATCTTATATTTTTCATATAAACTATCTTATTTTATACGCTTAATAGCTATTTGGTCTGCTTGAACAGCCAAAAGCATAAATATAACTACATTTATTAGAGTAAAAAACTGTCCCTTACTCTGTTTAAATCCGTCACGAATAATTCCCTCGAAAAAGTCACCAAGAATATCTTTTCCATTAAGGCTGTTTTTACCATCAACAAAAGATAATCCTTCTAGTTTTTGAACGGTGTATTTAAGTTTTGAAAGCGAGAATTTCTTAGTATCAATAACGTATGATTTTTTTAATTCATTCTCATCAGTTAAGTTTAGCTTATGTCTAAGTGCTTTTCTATACAACGTATTTATACGTTCAAAAAGTTGCTCATTTGTTTCAAAAAGATCATCACCATCTTTTGCAAATGTTAGAGATTGGAAACTATACGTATTATTATCTTCAGTTTCGTCTTCATCTTGAATTTTAGCTAAAATAAGATTTACAAGAGAAGAGAAAACTTCATTATCGTCGGTTCCGCCACCACCCCACAAAACATTATGTAAGTCAGTTTGAATTCTTAGCAGGGCTTCCGTTGTGAAATTCTTTTCAAGGTCGTGTTCTGAAGCTTTTATGTACGGTTTCTTTTGCGCTTTGCCATATCTAATAGGTAATGTATTACCACTATCTCTTGTTTCTTCCCAATCAGTAAAAGAAGTAAATTTTTCATTGTCAATAACTATACATTCGTCTGATAATATATCGTTATTATCATTTACAGTATAAAGTACGAGGTATTTTACAGCGTTACCTTTAACTTTTTCAAGTGCAGCAACACTAAAAAGTTGATCGTTAATAATTCTATCTTTATCATTTATATCGTACTCAGAAGGGGATTTAAGCTCAAAAAATAAAAAAACATCATTATTTGAATCTCTAACAAGAATATCTGCTCTTGGAGAAAGTTTTGGAGCTCTACCTGCGGAGTATTCAAGTTCAATTTCAATTAGACTTGGAGAATATCCCAATTCATTAACCAAACGTGTTAGAATGTAAGCTCGAACAACTTCTTCATCACCATTAATGTCTCTAATTTCTCTATTTTGCTTAATTTCTGTGTATGCTAGTTTATTGGTAGTTAAGTCAAACTTAGTTACCACTTTAATTGGCTGCGAATCTATATATTGCTTTACTAACTCTCTGTTCACTAAATCACACTCCTACTAAGATTAAATACAGATAATTATATCATATTTATTTGATTTTTCAAAGCTCTTCGACAAATTAATCGGTTAGTTTTATTGTTTATAAATTATATGTATATTGACATAGGCCGTCTTAATATATCTCATACTCATTAATCTCATGACTGTACTCGTCTTTAATATTATAATGTAATTTATTCATAAATTGATTCTTATTACATGGTTTAAACATAATGTGAAGTTGATTATTAAATACAAATAATCTTCTTATATGATTTATTTAATCAAAAATCCCCATAAAACGTTTATATCTCATCTATTGCATTTTCCTCAAAATAATCTGAAGAAGAAACAAAATCCATGTACAAACCTTTAGAAAGTGGAACTATTTAATTTGCTATTCCATCGAACGCTTACTTTTATTACTAGTGAAACGACTGTTTGGATAATTACTGCATCCTTAAGATGAACTATACATGCCACTTTATAAGTGCATAGCATAATTGTTCTATTGTAATTTTTTCTTCTTATAGGCGATAACAAATATGAATGAACCTGATCCAATGACAAAAATAATGATAATAATTATTTTTACAAACAGAGAAATGCCTTTGCTATCTTTTGCTTTCTTTATTACTTTGGAAGAATCATCATTCTGTGATGATTGAGAATCTATTACGCTTGAATCTGTGACATTTGAATTATCATCTACAAATGATGACTCGCTCTCGGTATTAGACGAAGTATTAGATACGGATGACTGTGTATTTGTTCCTTCTGATGTTTTTGCTGTGCTTGCCGATGGATTAGTAGTATTTGGCTTGGTCGTTGTTACAGTAGTTGGGTCTTTCGCTGTGGTTGTGTCTACCGCTGGAGCAGTAACAGGAGGATTACTCAACTGAGGTGAAACTGAACCAGAATGTCCTGAAATATTTTTCCACGTCTGTAAAGCAGACATATCAGCTATATAGTTATATCTACAATCTAAAGTTGTTAGTTCAGCGTTTTTACTCACATCCAATGTGGTAAGTTGGTTATTACAACAAATAAAATATGTTAGTGCAGGGTTATTACTCACATCTAATGTGGCAAGCTGATTATAACCACAATTGAAATAATAGAGAGCAGTGTTATTACTTACATCTAATGTAGTGAGTTTGTTATTATCACAAATAATCAAATCTAATGCAGTATTTTCGCTCACGTCCAACTTTGTAAATTTATTACCCTTGCACTCTAATTGTTTTAATTTGATGTTTTTGCTCACATCCAATGAGGTTAGTTGATTTGTGTTACATAACAAATATATTAATGAATAGTTTTTGCTAAAATTCAATGTGTTGAGCGCATTGCTACAACAATTTAAATATATCAATGAAGTGTTGTTACGAACATCCAATGTGGTGAGTTTATTGGTATTACAATTTAAACTTGTTAGTGCAGTGCTTTCGCTCACATCCAATGTGGTTAAATTGTTACTATTACAAGACAAATCTCTTAATGCAGTGTTTTTGCTTACATCTAATGTGGCGAGTTTATTATAACCACAATTTAAGTAAGCAAGGTTAGTATTTTTACTCACGTCCAATGTTGTAAGTGCATTATACTCGCAATGTAAAGTATCAAGTGAAGTGCAGTTACTTACATTAAGTGAAGTAAGTCTTTCACCAGCTAAATTAATAGCACGAACAGTCTTGCCATCTATTTGATTTGGCACAACAATATCTGTACCATATATTGTTGTATTGACATCGGTAATTTCAATGCCTCCTCCTGGTACGCCGCTATAAGTAAATGCAGCATCAGGGGTTGGGGTTGCTGCTGATGCTTTTATGGGATTTTCATAAGAACACATTAAGGTAAAAGCTAATACAAAAGCCATAAATATCTTTAACCAATTTTTCCTAACAAACTTACCTAATCTGTAATTATTCTTCACTTTTATTCCTCCTATTGATGTCTATGTTATTTAAATTTACAACGCTATAATGTCACTATAAGTGAGGAGCTGGCTATCTTTATTAATTTAATATTCTATTTTAGTTAATAATAAACGTAATGGGAAGTTGATTATTAAATACTAATAATCTTCTCGTATGATTTATTAAATCAATATTTTCCACAAAACGATTATACCTCAGCTATTGTATTTCCCCAAAAGTCATATTGAGAAGAAACAAAATATATGTACAAACCATTAGAAAGTGCAACTTTTAAATTTGATATTCCATTAAACGCTTACTTTTACTACCAGTGAAACGACTGTTTGGATAATTAAGCAATCCTGTATAAATAGTAGCTTCTACTGGCATAATGCCATCTCCTTCGGTTTTGTTATTTGTATTACCACATCAATAGATAATTACTGGCTCATTTTCAATAATAAAAAGTATCAAATAAAGAATGGAAAGAAAAATGATGTTACATAAGTAATTGCGTAGGATAAACTTTTTATTATTTGCTACACTCAGCCTGTCCACCAATTAAACATAATGGATAATTCTGAAAACAGAACTTGATGAGTATTTTCAAAACATTACAGTAATACTCCCCGGTTTTTGTTGCTGACTACAGTTGTGAGCAAGTAACCGGGACTTTGTAATACAGCTCTTGCAGATCAATAGCAAGAGTCTTTATATAATTGAAATCAATTATTAAACTTCTTTTTGGTGTCCCTTTCTTTACAATTAGTTTCTTTTCATTATCTTCTTTAAAACATATATCTAAATAGCACTGATGACACCAATAATTTCTGATTTCACGTGTTTCTCAAGCTCTTTGTAGTTGTATTCCGAAATAATTGAAGTCCCTTTATCATTTTCCATTTTACAAAGCATAGAAACCAGCTTCCACCAATTATCCTTTTCCAGGTTAGCTAAGCTTTCCGTGAAAGGTTTATGAGACATTTTTGAATATATTCGCTTTAAATTAAATTCAATCCATTGAAATTGTTCAATAATCTCACTGTGCATTATTTGAAATTCTTCTCTTGTCATATGAAGTAAACTCCTTAGAAGTAAACAATACTTATCTAGTATAAACATAATGAAAAGCTGGCTTTACTATCTCTTTAAAACAGAATAAATAATTAATTTAACGGATTTATATGTTTATTATGCGATTTTAAGGAATAATCAAATGTTATTCGCGCAACGATAAAACAGCCTGTCCTTAACAATTTTCTTTACAGGTAGTGGTATTTTCTTGCATTCATCTATTGCATCTGTGACAATACATTTAATACCAGTTTGCTCTTTCCGAACATTTCGAATAGCATCTCTCGCAATAACTTGACTTTTTGAACTTCTTATTAATGATTCCATAAAACGTTGAAAAGAATCTATGTATCCATCACGGATTCCTTTGTTAACATCAATCGCTACATAGTTTTTAAAGTTAAGAGAGTGATTATTTCCAGGATTGTTTTGTAGGATAAGAATTTCTGTTTCTCCAGAGTATTTCCATTTAATACGTTTTTCTAGTTTGCTTTTAAATTCCACAAACGCTTTCGTACTGTAATACCAGTCGCCATTAAGTACAGCGTCAATTTTTCTGTAAGTTTTATCCTTTGCTTTGCAAAAGTCGTCAGTATATCCTACAGCAAAGACTGAGCAATATTTTTCAGAATTGTAGTGAATATACTCAAACTCTTTTATAACATCCATCGCATCTTGATTAGTAGGTTTAACAAACAAGAGAACGACTATTTCCAAATTTTCGACTTGCTTTTCAATCGCTTCAACTTCATCATATGTGCTGGCAGCAAACATTTCCACACCTCTATTTTTCAAATTATCTGGTACTATACTTGAATCAAGCATAGGAAATATGATTTTTAATTTAATTAGCTTCTCATTATCCCAAACCATACCTTATCAATGAATTTTAAGTATTGTATTATCTTAATTATTTTTCAATTATACATAATATTATAATAATAAAACATCACCTTTGCAACTATTTTCCACAAATTTGTACATAATGTTACAAAAATTAATAATACTATTCTATGAAAATAAAAAACAAGCTTAACATATGTTATCAAGCTTGATATAATTTTATTAAATTAAAAAAGCACTCCATAAGCTTCATAATCAGTCCAGATAACGCAATATCTGAATGACTTATTGAAAATGCCGTTCTTGTGCTCTATCATAGCACATTGAATACATTGTTGCAAGAGTTCTCAGATAGTACGGTTTGGGAACTCTTAATTTTTTTGCTACTAATACCTTGAACGAAGGTTTTATATAGGGGGTTATTAGTTGAACAAAATAAAACATATACCTACGCCTATGATGTATATGGAAATATTCTTTCTAAATCAGAATACGCTTTAACTGACTCTTCATCTGAGCCAACAAATCCTCTCTCAACAATAAGCTATGGTTAT